>NZ_JAGIBH010000169.1 GCF_017744445.1 Caulobacter sp. | reverse complement strand
CAGATAACGCTCACGCCGGCCATCCTCACGGGCAAGAACAGCCTGGCGGAGCGGTCGTCCGAGCCGAAACACACAAACCAATCACGGTCCCCGGGTTCGCCCGGCCGCTCCGTCGCCTCCCCACATGCCTTCAGCGGCCGTCGCCGCGTGAAGCCGAGAACCCTTGCCCTTCCAACCCCGCCAGCCCACGGTCGCCCGACTGACTCGCGGAGAGGTTTCATGAGCGCGGACTGGAGCGGCGGCTATGCGGTCGAGACGGGCTACACCTACCACACCTATCCGGAGCTGAACCCCGTCCGCGCCGCCCTGCCGCTGCTGCTGAAGGGCGTGCGGGCGCCGAAGATCGAGACGGCCTGCGAGCTGGGTTTCGGCCAGGGCTGCTCGGCGGCGGTGCACGCGGCGGCCCAGGCCGATATCGAATGGTGGGGCTGCGACTTCGCCCCGGCCCATGCGGTGTTCGCCCGGGACCTGGTGAGCGCCAGCGGCGCTCCAGCCCACTTCACCGATGACTCGTTCGAGGAGTTCGCGGCCCAGCCCGACCTGCCGGACTTCGACTTCATCGCGCTGCACGGCATCTGGAGCTGGGTCAGCGACGAGACCCGGGGGCAGATCGTGGCCTTCCTGCGCCGGAAACTGAAGCCCGGCGGCATCGTCTACATCACCTACAACACCATGCCCGGCTGGGCGGTCGCCGCGCCGCTGCGCCACCTGATGAAGCGCCATGTCGACCTGATGGGCGTCCCGGCGCGCGGGCCCCAGGCCAATCTGGGCGCGGCCCTGTCGGATATGCAGCGGTTCTTCGCCCTGGACCCGGCCTATTCGCGGATCGTCCCCGGCGTGGTCGACCGGCTGAACGGGCTGCTGAGCCAGGACCGCACCTATCTGGTCCACGAATATCTGGGCGGCCACTGGCAGCCGATGTGGTTCGCCGAGCTGGAGCAGCATCTGGCGGCGGCCAAGCTGTCGTTCGGGGCCTCGGCCTGGATGACCGACCATATCGACGGGCTGAACCTGTCGCCCGACATGCTGGGCTTCTTGGCCGAGCTGCCCGACCCGTCGCTGCGCGAGACCTTCCGCGACGTGGCGGTGCAGGCTCAGTTCCGGCGTGACTACTGGCTGCGCGGGGCCCAAACGCTGAACCCGTCCGAGCAGCGCCGCGCCTTGCGCGACCAGCGGGTGGTGCTGGCCAGGCCGGCCTCCGAACGGCCGGCGACCGCCACGGGGACCTATGCCGAGACCCGGCTGGAGGGGCCGGGCTACGACGCCCTCTATGACGCCCTGAAGGACCATCAGCCCCGCACGCTGGGCGAGCTGGAGGCGGCGATGCCCGAAGGGACGCCCTTCCCGGATATGGCCCAGGCGCTGGTGGCGCTGATGAGCCAGGGCGCGGTGCTGCCGGCCCAGACCGCCCAGGCGGCGACGCGTTCGGCGGGCACGGCGCGGGCGCTGAACCTGGAACTGGCCCGGCGGGCGGCGGAGGCGGACAATCTGGGCTTCCTGGCCGCGCCGGTGACGGGCGGGGCGCTGAACGCCTCGCGCTTCGACCAGCTGTTCTGGCTGGGGATGCAGGAGGGCGGCGGGCCCGAGGACTGGGCGCGGTACGCGGACGGGGTGCTGGCGCGGCAAGGGCAGACCCTGGTCTCGGGCGGCGCGCCGATGTCGCCGGACGCGGTGCTGGGCGCGCTGGAGGCCCAGGCGCGGGCCTTCGCCGAGAACGACCTGCCGTGCTGGCGCGGGCTCGGCGTGGCTTAGGGAGGGAGAGACAACCTGCCGCAGGGCAAGCCTGCCATCGCCCTGTCATCGTTTGCATGATCTCCTCGCGAGTCGGTGACGAGGATCGGCGGAGCGACCGGATGGCGGGCGTTGACGTTGGCGGCGTAGAACTGGACTTCACCTGCCCCGGATGCGGCGGGACCGTGCAGGCGGCGATCGACGCGGTGCGCATGCTGCCGGTGCTGGACTGCCCGGCCTGCGGCCAGCGGTTCGGCGTCGACCTGGAGGCCTTCAGCGTCCAGGTGACCCAGGCCGAGGCGGCGGCCAAGGCGGCCCGGAAGCGGCGCAAGGCTTAGGGGCGCTTCCCCGAAGGGCAACCTTGCCGCGCGACAGGTTTCCGCTACCGTCAGGATAACAACGATAACCTGAGGGAGTGAGACCATGTCGCCGCCAGACGGCGCGTCGCCCTCGCGCGACGTATCCAGCGTGCCGTTCAAGCCCCTGGCCATGAAAGGCCCCGACGTCAGCGTCGAGCGCCGGGCCGACGGGACCATCGTCATCACCTCCAACCACGCGCCGGGCGAAGGCCCCCGCTCGATCGCCCACCTGATCGCCCAGAAGGCCGCCGAGCACCCGGACCGGCCCTACATCAAGCAGCGCGAGCCCGGCCACGGCCCCTGGCGCGGCGTGACCTACGGCCAGGCGCTGCGGGCGGTCGAGGGCATCGCCCAATGGCTGCTCGACCGTGGGCTTGGCGCGAACGACAGCGTCATGATCCTGTCGGGCAACTCGATCGAGCACGCCCTGATGACCCTGGGCGCCTATGCCGCCGGCGTCCCGGCCGCGCCGATCAGCCCGGCCTACAGCCTGATCTCGACCGATCACGCCAAGCTGAAACACTGCTTCGACAAGGTCGCGCCCCGCGTCGTCTTCGCCCAGAACGGGGCGCTCTTCGCCAAGGCGCTGGAGACGCTGAAGGCCATCGACCCGACGATCGCCGTCGTGACGCTGGACGGCGAGGGAGCCATCCCCTTCGCCGAGGTCGCGGGGACTGAGCCGACCCCGGCCGTGGCGGCGGCGCGGGAGGCGGTCGGCCCTTCGACCGTGGCCAAATACCTCTTCACCTCCGGCTCGACCGGCCTGCCCAAGGCCGTGCCCCAGACCCACGGCATGATGGCCGGCGTCATCGCCGGCCAGGAGGGCATCCGCACCGACGAGCCGACGGGCGAGATCCCAGAGAGCCTCGAATGGATGCCCTGGAGCCACATCTCGGCGGGCAATATCGGCTTCAACGGCGTGCTCTGGGCCGGCGGCACCCTGCACATCGACGAGGGCAAGCCGTTGCCGGGCATGTTCGAGACGACGATCAAGAACCTGTACGAGGTCTCGCCGATCGTGTTCGGCTCGGCCCCGATCGCGTTTTCGATGCTGGCCGAGGCGATGGAGAACGACCCGGCGCTGCGAGCCTCGTTCTTCAAGAACCTGCGCTACATGGGCTATGGCGGGGCGACGCTCAGCAACGACGTCTACAACCGGATGCAGGCCCTGGCCGTGGCCGAGACGGGGCAGCGGATCCCGCTGACCACGATGTACGGCGCGACCGAGACGCAAGGCATCACCGTCACCCACTGGATCACCGAGCGGGTCGGCCTGGTCGGCCTGCCGCTGCCGGGCATCCAGCTGAAGCTGGCGCCCAGCGGGAGCAAGTACGAGGTCCGCGTGAAGGGCCCGACCGTGGCGGCCGGCTATCACAAGGATCCCGAAAGGACGGCGGCGGCCTTCGACGAGGAAGGCTTCTACAAGCTGGGCGACGCGGCGCGGTTCGTCGATCCGGAGGACCCGGCCAAGGGCCTCGTCTTCGACGGCCGGGTGACCGAGGACTTCAAGCTGGACAGCGGCACCTGGGTCAGCGTCGGCGTGCTGCGGCCCGACATTGTCGCCGCCTGCAGTCCCTACATCCACGACGCGGTGATCACCGGCCAGGACAAGCCGTTCATCGGCGCCATGCTGTGGCCTTCGCCGGCGGGGCTGGCGGCTCTGGTCGCCGATCCGGGGCCGGGCACGCCGCTGGACAAGCTCGTTTCGATCCTGCGCGAGCGGCTGGGCGCCTTCAACGCGGCGGCCGGCGGCTCGTCGCGGCGGATCGGGCGCTTCACGATCCTGACCGAGCCGCCCTCGATCGACGCTGGCGAGATCACCGACAAGGGTTACGTCAATCAGCGCTGCACGCTGGACCGCCGGGTGGAGCGGGTGGAGGCGCTGTACGCGAAGGATCCGGGCGAGGGCGTGTTCGCGGTCTAACCCTATCTCCGATTTTCCCGGCGAAAGCCGGGACCCAGATGGGAGAGCGCTGGGACGGGTTCTATCAGCGCGGCGCTCTTCCCATCAGCTCAAGCGCCTTGAGATCTGGGCCCCGGCTTTCGCCGGGGAGAACGGGTTTGAGGAGGTCACCAGCTCAGCCCGCCGCGCACCAGCACGGCGGTCTTGTCCGACATGCCATAGGCCATCAGCTCGGGCGGCTTGGCGGGCGGGGCCTTGGCCAGCTGCGGCCAGCCGTCGTGATACTCCAGCGCCGCGACCTCGACCTTGCCGGTCCCCGTGGTCGTGAAGCTCAGGGTCACGCCGTTCGGGTCGGGGGCGTGATAGGTCAGGTTCGACCACTTGCCGGGCTCGGCGGCCAGGGTGATCGGGCGACCGTTCAGGCGCGGCGTGCTGAGCGGGGCGCTGGGGCGCAGGCGGATGCTGACCATCTCGGCCCCCGGCGCGGGGATCAGGCGGACCAGCAGGCGGTCCTCGGCGCGGTCGACGGTCAGCTGCGGGGCGGCGACCGGGACGGCGCGGGTCTGCGACATCCACACCGGCTCGCGCCAGAACGGGGCCAGAGCCTCCTTCTTGGGCTCGGAGCCGCCATCGTCGGGCAGGGTCTTTTTCGTCCAGGCGTCCAGGCGCGGCTGGTCGGCGACGCGCCAGGCCTTGCCGGTCGAAAGGTCGGCGACGTGCAGGGCCGTGGTGATCGCCGGGCGCTCGGGCTCGCCCCCCAGGCGGGCGGCGTTGGCTATCAGGGCGATGCCGGCGATGGCCAGGACGCCGGCGGCGCGCCAGGCCCAGCGGGTGGCGGCGAAGTCATGGGCCAGGGGCGACAGAGCGGGGGCGGCCAGCATGGCGAACAACGCCAGGATCGCCGGCTCCAGCAGGCCGACGCCGGCGAAGGTCCAGGCGCCCCAGGCGCTGAGCTGGGCGGTCGACAGGGTAGCCAGCACGCAGAGGGCCAGCGTCAGGGCCAGGGCCACCCGCTTGTCCCGCGTGCCGCCAAAGCCGATGACCAGGGCCGCGCCGATGGCGGCGACCAGCAGCGGCCAGGTCAGCATCACCGTCGCGCCGGGGGCCAGGACCTGGGCGGCGACCGCCAGGAGCAGCAGCACGATCATCCCGCCGATCCAGGCGCCCAGGGCGTCGGTCTTGAAACCCAGCGCCAGGGCCGCGAACAAGCAGGCTGCCACGCCCAGGCCCAGGCCGATCGGATCGAAGCCGCCGGCCAGGCTGCAAGCGCCGCCCAAGGCTAGAGCGACGACGCACGGAATGACCCGCTTGGCCCCTCGCGCCTGGGCCGTGGCGACGCCCAAGCCGGCGGCGACCGCCAGGATCCCCGCGCCCCACAGCAGGTGATCGAAGCGGACCAGCAGGCCGTAGTAGCGCTGGACATCCTGGATCATCAGGGCCCGTCCGGCCAGGTGCAGCACGAGGCCGGCGCTGGAGGCGATCAGCAGCAGGCCCGCGGCACCGCGAGCGATTTCCCAGCCGCTGGCCGCGCCCAGCTTCAGCGTGCGCCAGGCGGTGACGCCGATCAGCACGGCGGCCAGGCCCAGCAGCACCCAGCCGACGACCGGCGGATAACTGATCAGGAACAGGCCCAGGACGTCGGAATAGATCGCATTGTCGGTCTTGGCCGGCAGGCTCGGCGCGTCGGCCAGGGCGCGGAGGGTCGGCAGGGCCTGATCGCCGATGTGCTGCAGGCTGCCGCGCTCCAGATGGTCGGGACGGGCCAGCGGCGTGTGATAGGCCAGCTGGTCGTCGATGAAGGCCAGGTTCAGCCCCGGCAGTCCCTTCTTCACCGCGTGGGTGAAATCGGTGTCGTTGGGCATCTTCTCGTAGACGGTCGAGGCCATCGAATTGGCCGACGGGCCCTTGGCCTCGCGGGCGAAGACGCTCATCAGCGCGCCGTTGCCGGGACCGGTCTGGAACATGGCCGCGCGGCCGGCGTCGCCGCGCGCTTCCATGTTGAGGACAAGGCCGACGCGGGCCAGCATCGGGTCGCGGGCGAAGAAGGCGTCGGCGCCCAGCAGGCCCGGCTCCTCGGCGTCGGTGAACAGGAAGATCACGTCGCGCAGGTGCGGCCCGTCGGCCTTCAGGGCGCGGGCGATCTCGAGCGCGGCGGCCGTGCCGGTGGCGTCGTCGGCGGCGCCGGGCGAGTTGTGGACCGAGTCATAGTGGCTCATGACCAGGATGGCCGGCAGCGTGCGGTCCTTGCCCGGCAGCACGCCGACCAGGTTCTGCACCGCCGCCACGCCCAGGGCGCGGCCGTCCTTGGAATAGGGCAGGAAGCCTTCGCCCGGCCGCACCGAGACCTCCAGGTCCATGCCGTTGATGCGGGCCAAGAGGTGGTCGCGGACCTTGGCGATCTCGGCCGAGCCGGTCGGGTGGGGCTTTTGGGCCATGGCCGCGACGTCGGTCATGGCGCGATCGGCCGAGAAGGCCGTGGCCGGGGCGCTGACCGACACGGACGCGGGCGGCCGCTGGCTCCAGGCGCCCAAGGCCAGGCCGATCACGAGGCAGATCCAGAACCCGAGGAAGCGGATCGTCTTCATGGGCGCGGCTCCGGCGTGTCTTACGAATCCCCCAGGCCATGCTGAGGTGATGCGGCCGGATCGCAAACCCCTCCGATCCAGGAAAAAGAAAAGGGCGACCCGGTCGCCCGGATCGCCCTTTCCCTCTTCCGAAAGCCGGCGGCGATTGGCGCGCCGCCGGTTCCCCCTCCCGGCTAGAACTTGGAGCGCAGGGTCACGCCGTAGGTGCGCGGCGCGCCCAGGAACGCATCGTAGGTGATGGTGTCGTTCGCCGGGACATAGGTCGCCTGGGTGGCGCCCAGGCCCGAGGAGCCTTGCAGGAAGCCGTTGAAGGCCACCTGGGTGTACTTCTCGTTCAGCAGGTTCTGGCCCCACAGCTCGACGGTCCAGCGATCGTCGGCCGAGCCCAGGCCCACGCGGCCGTTCACGACGGTGAAGGCCTTCTGCATCTTCGGCGGGAAGAGGTCCGAACCCGTGTTGTACGAGGACGAGTACTTCGCGCCGATGTTGAAGCGAGCCTTCAGGTCGCCGCCGACCGGGGTCTCGTAGGTCAACGAGCCCGAAGCCGAGTACTTCGGGGCCAGCGACATGCGGCTGCCCGGCAGCAGGGCCAGGGCGTTGGTCGGGTCGTTCGGGATCGGCTGGTTGCCGTACTTGGTCAGGGCGTAGGTCAGGCCGCTCTGGACCATCAGGCCCTTGATCGGCGTGAACCACAGGAAGTCGGCGTCGATACCCTTGGACTTCACTTCCGGGATCGAGCGCACCGCGAACGAGGTGCCCAGGAAGGTGTTCAGCTGGAAGTCGGTGAACTTCTGATAGAAGCCGCTGACGTTGAACAGGACGGTGCGGTTGAACAGGGTGTTCTTGACGCCGATTTCATAGCTGTCGACGAACTCGGCGGGGAACGAGGTGTCCAGGATCGGGGTCACGCCCGAGCCGCCGGTCGGCAGGCCGTTCGACGACTGGGTGCGATCCAGGTTATAGCCGCCGCCCTTATAGCCGCGCGCGAACGAGGCGTAGGTGAAGACCTCCGGCGAGAAGCGGTACGAGGCCTTGACCGTGCCGCTCCACTCCTTGTCCGTCCGGGTCTGCTGGGTGCCGCGGCCGTTGAACAGCGGGTTGGCCCAGGGCAGGCACATGTTGCCGATGACCGTGGCGGCGTTGGCCGCGCCCACGATGCCGGCGACGCGCGCCTGGCCGGCCGGCGTCAGCACCGTGCCGCAGCCGATGCCGCCGTCGCTGGTGGTCTGATAGGTGTCGAGCTTCTTTTCTTCCGACGTGTAGCGCAGGCCAGCGGTGATCTCGAACGCGTCGGTCACGTGCCAGGTGTCGTTGGTGAACAGGGCGACCGTCGTGGCCCGCTGATTGTAGCGGTCATACAGGCCCTGGCCCGGCGTAAAGGTCGTGTTCGGGGCGCGGCCGGTCAGGGCCGCGATGAAGTTGGCCACGCCGGCCGGATTGGCGGCCGAGCGCGAGAGCAGGCGGCCCAGATACTGCTCGTAGTCGTTGCCATAGAGGAAGTTGGCGCGGGTCTCGAGCCGCTCGTCGGCCAGGAAGGCGCCAAACATCCAGTCCAGCTTGTCGCTCTTGCCGGCCAGGCGCAGTTCCTGGCTGTAGGTGCGGAACTCCGAGAAGTTCGTGCCGTCCTTGTTGCGATAGGCGATGTCGGCGAGGCTGAAGTCGGAGTCCTGGCCGTTGTCGGTGCGCCAGTTGCGGATGGCCGAGATGCTGGTCAGCGTGCCGATCGGCAGGTCCATGTCGCCTTGCAGCGAAACGCCCATGTCCTCGATCTTGGCCGGAGCGCCGCGGTTCGAATAGGCCACGCGCTCATAGGGATCGGCGGTCATGGCGATCGGCGCGGCCTGGCCCGAGACCAGGGCCAGGATGCCGGCGGTCGGACCGGTGCGGATCTGCACGGCGCCGCAGCAGTTCTCGTCGCGGCGGCTGTAGTCGGCGATCACCCGGAAGGTGGAGGTGTCGTCCGGCACGAACAGCAGCTGGCCGCGCACGGTGTAGAAGTTGGAATCGGCGTCCTGGTCGCGCGTGGACGGGCCACGGCCGGTGACGACGTCGTTGAAGCCATCGCGCTTGCGGGCGGCGACGTACAGGCGTCCGGCCAGCTTGTCGCCCGACAGCGGGCCGGTGACCGAGGCCGATGCGCCCTTGGCGTCGTAGTTGCCGAAGGTCAGCTCGGCATTGGCGCCAAAGCCGAACTCGGGCTCCTTGGTGACGACGTTGATGACGCCGGCCGAGGTGTTCTTGCCGAACAGGGTGCCTTGCGGGCCCTTCAGCACCTCGATGCGCTCCATCTCGCCCAGGTCGCCGAAGCCGACGCCGTTACGGGGGCGATAGACGCCGTCGATCACCACGCCGACCGAGCTTTCCAGGCCGGGGTTGTCGCCGACGGTGCCGACGCCGCGCACGCGGGCGGTGGTCGAGGCTTCCGACGAGGTCGAGGTGACGGTCAGGCCCGGAGTCAGGATCGTCAGATCCTTGATGTCCCGGACGCCGGTGTCCTGCAACAGCTTGGCGCCGACGGCGGTGACCACCACCGGGACGTCCTGCAGGTTCTGTTCCCGCTTCTGGGCGGTGACGATGATGCTGTCGATGGTCTGGGAGTCGGCTTCTTGAGCCTGCGCGACGCTCGTGGCGCCAAGACCGGCGAGGACAACAGCGGACGCAGTGCCGCAAAGCACCTGGGTAAAGCGCATTTCCTACCTCGGTTCGTTGGCCGAAAGCGCTTGCCCGCCCCCGGCTTGTTTTTCGTTGGTCCGTCGAACGATTGTTCGAATGGATGGCCAAGGGTTAGGCGCCGCATGGGGGCTCGGCAAGCAAAATCCCTTGTCGTGGCTAGGTTCGGGAGATTTCTGTTGCCCGGAAGCGACAGCGCTCATTCGCCGTCATCGAAATTCGAAAAGGGCTTGCGCGGTCGCCGGCGGGCTCTCATCTGGCGGCCATGAGCCTTTCGTCCGCCTACCGTCCCGATCCGCGCTTCCAGGCCCTAGGGCGCGACTTTTCCGATCCGGTCGAGGCGGCCGATTTCCCGCAGGCGATCCTGCGGTTCCGCAACGATCGCGCCGCCGCAACGGTGGGGCTGGAGGCGTTAAGCGACGATGACTGGGTTCGCCATTTCGGTCGCTTCCAGCCGTTGCCGGACAACCAGCCGCTGCCGCTGGCCATGCGCTATCACGGCCACCAGTTCCGCGTTTACAACCCCGACCTGGGCGACGGGCGCGGCTTCCTGTTCGCCCAGCTGCGGGAGCAGGGGACGGACCGGCTCCTGGACCTCGCCACCAAGGGCTCAGGCCAGACGCCGTGGTCGCGATCGGGCGACGGCCGCCTGACCCTGAAGGGCGGCATGCGCGAGATTCTGGCGGCGTCGATGTTGGAAGCCCTGGGCGTGCCGACCTCGCGCGCCTTCTCGCTGATCGAGACCGGCGAGGCCCTGACCCGCGGCGACGAGCCCAGCCCGACCCGCTCGGCGGTGCTGACCCGGCTGTCGCACAGCC
Source organism: Caulobacter sp. (assembly GCF_017744445.1). Taxonomy (GTDB): domain Bacteria; phylum Pseudomonadota; class Alphaproteobacteria; order Caulobacterales; family Caulobacteraceae; genus Caulobacter. Next base: position 167,203 of record NZ_JAGIBH010000169.1, on the reverse strand, counting down.
ACATCCGCTTCGGGACCTTCCAGCGCCAGGCCTATTTCGACCGCCCCGACCTGATCGGCGTGCTGGTCGACCATGTGATCGAGACCTATTACCCGCACCTGGCCGATGCGCCCGACCGCCCGGCGGCGATGCTGGAGGCGACCATCGCGGCCAGCGCGAAGCTGCTGGCGCGCTGGATGGCGGCGGGCTTCGTGCACGGCGTGCTGAACACCGACAACATGGTCGTGACGGGGGAGAGCTTCGACTACGGCCCCTGGCGCTTCCTGCCGCGCAACGATCCCAATTTCGTGGCCGCCTATTTCGACCATCAGGGGCTCTACAGCTTTGGTCGCCAGCCCGAGGCGATGTTCTGGAACCTGCAGCAACTGGCGGCCTGCCTTACCCTTGTCACCGACCAGGCCGGGCTGCTGGAAGCGCTGAACGGCTTCAGCGACGCCTATCGCCTAGCCCTGCGCGGGGCGATCCTGGACCGGCTGGGCGTGAAGAGCCGCGATCCGGACGCGGACGTCGAGCTGGTCAACGCCGCTTTCCGCGCCCTGGCCGAAGGCGGCGAGGGGCTGCGCTGGGAGCCGTTTTTCTTCGACTGGTTCGGCGGCGAAGCCTCGACGGGCCGGGCTATGGATGGTCCGCGCGCCGAGCTCTATCGCACCGAGACCTTCGAGGCCTTCCGTCGCCAGCTGGCCGGCTTCGAGCCCGACCGGCCCGAGCGGCTGGCCGATCCGGTCTTCCAGCGTCCGGAGCCGGAGGAGATGCTGATCGAGGAAGTCGAGGCCCTGTGGGCGCCGATCGCACAGGACGACGATTGGTCGCCGCTGCATGCCAAGCTGGACCGGATCGAGGCCGCGCGTTCCGCTTACGCCCTGGGAAAGCAGGGCGACAAAAACGCCGCACCCTGAAAATTTTCGTTCGCCGGCGGAACAACCGTCAAGGTTCCGTCTTACAACTCCGGCACAGTGCCCCTCGACGAACGCCGGCCGGAGAGTCCCGATGCGCATCTTCCAACCGATCATGCTGGTCTGCGCCGTGGCCATGTCGTTCATGGGCGCGCTGGGCATTCCGGGCTGCTTCCGCGCCATTGGTGAGTGCCTGCGCGACCGCCCCGAGCCTGCCTAGGCTTAAGCTCTGAGCGCTTCCGGCTCGACCGCCGCGTCGCCCATCAGGTCGGCGCGCGCCTTGATCGGGAACACCGCCAGGAACCGTTCCAGGAACAGCCACGTGGCGTGATCGTGATCCAGGTGATGGGTCAGGAGGCCGATCGGCTCGCCCCATTGTCCGGTGAGGCGACGCTGTTGCAGCAGTCGCCGCATGCGGGTCAGGAACTTCCACTGGCCCCGGAAGCGAGCGCCGTCCTTCCAGCGCAGCACGTCCAGATGGGTGTCCAGACGAGCCACGCCATTCTCGACGCTAGCGTACTGGTCGAAGCCCGAGACCGCGCGCAGGGGCGAATCGGGCAGGGCGGCCAGCAACTGCGGCTGGAGATTGTTCCACGGCGGCACGAACAGCGACGGGCTGACGCCGGCGCGGTGGAAGGCCATGACCGTGGCGCGCAACTGGTTGCGGACCCACTCGACCTCGTCGGTCTCGACGATCTCGCCAAAGCCCCGGCCTTCCGGCTGGCGGTTCTGGTGCGTGAAGCCGTGGACGGCGATCTCAACGTGCGGGTGACGCTCGATGCGGCGAACCAGCAGCGGCAGGTGCGGGCCGGCGATCGCGGCCAGGGTCAGCGGCGCCTGGTGACGGCGCGCCAGGTTCAACAGCTGCTCCAGCGCCCCGGTCGGGCCGCGGGCGTCGTCATCGCGCCACCACAGCACAGGCGTGTGGCCAGCCTTGGCCCAGAGCCGCAGCTCCGAACCCAGCACCAGGCGGAAGGCGAGGGGCAGGCGGGCCGACACGGTTGAGGCCCTTATTGAGTGGCTTCGGCGCGGCGCAGCGGCACGGGCGCCGGCGCCAGGGCCGGACGTTCCTCGGCCCCCGCCTTGGCGCGATTGCGCAGGATCTCGCGGGCCCGCAGGTTCGACAGGATCGGGTACAGGGCGGCCATCAGCGAGATCAGGAAGCCCAGCTCGCCTTCCTTGTAGCCCTTGCGCGAGACGTAGCACTTGAAGAAGCGGCGCACGCCGCGGAAGGCGTCGTCGGGCACGCTCTTGATCTTGCCGCTGTCGGCCAGGTCCTGAGCGCGCAGGGCGGTGTAGCGGCCCAGGCGCGCGAACATGTCGGCGATGTCCTCGTCGACCATGTGCTTGATCGGCTGGGTCAGGCGACCGCCGAAGCGGCCCTCCAGCTTGGCGCCGGGATGGACACGCTCGGCCTTCCACGACTTGTGGCCGCGACGGAACAGGCGGGCGACCGAAGAGGTGCCGAACGAGCCGCCCCAGCCATGGCGGACCAGCTGGTCGCCGACATAGTTGTCGACCGGGATCTGGTACCAGTCGGCCGCGTCGGCGGCTTCAATGGTCTCGCGGATTTCCTTGGCGAACTCGGGGGTCACGCCTTCGTCGGCGTCCAGCTCCAGGATCCAGTCGCCGGTGCAGCGGGCGATGCCGGCGTGCTTGCGCGGGCCTTCGATCGGGAAGATGCCGGACACGACCTTGGCGCCGTAGTGGCGGGCCACGCCTTCGGTGCCGTCGCTGCAGCGGTCGGCGACGACGACGATCTCATCGCAGAAGGACAGGGCCGACAGGCAGGCGTGCAAGCGCAGCTCTTCGTTGTGCGCGCAGATCAGGGCCGAGAGCTTGGCCATGGCTTTATCCTCGATCGAACAGCCACGCCCCCGCAGCCGCCTCGATGAGATGACGTCGCCGCGCGGCGTCGCCCCCCGCCTGCGCGTCAAGAAATGTGTAAGCTTTGAAACAAACGGAACGCGCGGGTTCTAGAAGTTGGCCGTCAGGGCCAGGCTCCAGGTGCGGGGACGCTGCGGCGTCACCTGGCGAACCTGGCCGAAGCTGAAGGGGTTGCCATAGGCGAAGGTGTCGCTGGAGCTGTTCCAGGGATTGCTGACGAACAGCGCCGCGCGCCAGCGGTCGGTCATCAGCTGGGCCGACAGCTTGCCGGTGTAGTAGCCGCCCATCGACGGCGAGTAGCGCGGGTCGAAGGTCAGGCGAGACTCGCCGATATAGCCGGTCTCGGCGGTCAGCATCAGCGTGGTCAGGGCCGTGATCGGGCGCTGGTAGGTGATCAGGCTGCCGAATGAGACGTCAGGCACGCCGGGCAGACTGGCGGTGTCGGCTATGCCGTATCCGGGCTCGATGCGGGTCAGCTTGGGCTCGTTGAACAGGGCGTTGCCGCTGATCGTCAGGTGCGGCGTGGCGCGCCAGGCGGCCTCGACCTCCAGGCCCCGGTTGCGGCCGTCGCCGATATTGGCGGTGTAGGACAGGCCCGAGGCGAAGTATTGGTCGGTCTGGATGTCGCGCCAGTCGTCATAGAACAGCGCCGCCCGCAGGTTCACGCGGCCCCGGAACGGATTGAGCGTCGCGCCGATCTCATAGTTGCGCAAGTGGTCGGGCCGGAAGGTCCGCCGCGTCTCGCTGGGCGTGGTCAGGCCCCCGGAGTTGAAGCCGCCGGCGCGATAGCCTTCCGAGCTGAGCGCATAGATCAAGCCGCCGCCGGACAGGTCGCGCTGCACCGAGACCTTGGGCGAGAAGCCGCTGAACCCGGCCTCGCGGTCCAGGTCGCGCGAATTGCCGGGATAAGGAGCTGTCACGTACGAGCGGGTGTGGACCGTGGTCTTGAACGCCCGCCCGCCCACGGCCGCCTTCCAGCCCGCGCCGAGGTCGTAGGTGGCTTCGCCATAGAGGGCGTATTCGTTCAGCCGGTCCTTGCGATCCTCGTCGTAGTAGCTGCGGGAGATGTTGCCGACGCGGGCGCGCAGGTCGGCGTCGCCTTCCTCGATGCTGGTCGCCAGGAAGCCGCCGACCATGAAGCGCAGACGACCGATCTCGGGCGCGGTGTAGATCAGGTCCTGCACGGCCATGCGCACGCGCGCGGACTCGTCGTACAGGCCCAGCTCCACGGCCTCCTCGGCGAACTCGGTAAGGGCCAGGGTGGCGTCGTAGCGGCTGGCGTAGCGGTGGGTGACGTAGCCGGTGACCGACTCCAGCTGGCCCCAATCGCCCGAGCCGGTGATCTTTAGCGAGGTCTCGGACAGGCGGTTGCGGTGGGTCTCGCGCACCTGGTTGGCGCGGCGGGGGCCGCCGGGGGCCAGGGTGACGTACTGGGTGTCCTTGGACGAGACGTTCTGCACCGCGCCGCCCAGCTTGACCTGCCAGTCGCCCAGGTCCAGCCGCCAGGCCGCGCGGCCGCCCTGGCGCGTGGTCTTGTCGACGTTGGACAGGCGCAGGTTGACGTCGTCCAGATAGCCGCCGTCGACATCGTGATAGGCCGCCGCCCGGAAGGCCGATTTCTGACCGATCGGCGCGTTGACCACGCTCTCGAAGCGATAGCTGTTCGAGCCGGACTCGGTGGTGGCGATGGTCGAGCCGATCGAGGCCGAGTAGGTCCCCAGTTCCGGCTGACGGGTGACGATGCGATAGATGCCCGACAGAGAGCCGCCGCCGTACAGGGCGCCTTGCGGCCCGCGCAGCACCTCGATCCGGTCGACGTCGATCAGGCGCAGGTCGGGATCGGGGGCGTTGTAGTTGACCGGCACGTCGTCGAGATAGGTGCCGACCGTCGACTGGGTGCGGCCGGTGAAGGTGCCGTCCGACAGGCCGCGCAGCAGGATCTTGTTGCGCGCCGCGCCCAGGTTGGTGGTGATGAAGCCGGCGGTCTGGCGAGCCACCGAGCCGGTCTCGCCGACGCCGGTGTCCTGCAGCTGCGGCGAGCCGATGACGCTGACCCCGCCGGGCAGGCTGCCCAGCCGCAGGGGGCGCTTGCCGGCGTTGATGATCAGGGGCGCCAGGGGCGCGACCGGCTCGGGCGTGGTGACCGTGGCGCGGGCCGTGACGACGGGCCGGGGCGGCGGTGGGACGGGACGGATAGGCGACAGGCGGACGGTCTGGCTGTCGATGAAGCTATAGGCGCAGCCCTTGCCGGCGATGGTGCGATCCAGGGCCTGGCGCAGGTCGAAAGTCCCCACCAGCGGAACGCCGGGACCCTTGCAGGCCTCGACCCCGCCGATCGTGACGCCCATGCGCACGCCTAGCTCGATCAGGGTCTCGGCGACGGTTGGTTTGCGGATGTCCAGGCGCGCGCGCGTCGGTGCGGCGGTCGCGGCTTGCGCGCTGACGCCTAGACCCAGAATGCTGGCGGCAAGAAGATGCGAAGCCCGTCTCAGGATCGGGCTCGCGGACGAACGTCAATTCGGCGTGGAGGCTTTTCCGCGCAGGACAATCGAATCATCAGTCGGCGTCGCCGAAATCGGCATGAGGCTGGTCAGGCGGCGGACCATCGCATCCTGCCCATCCACGATCAATACGCCGGAGAACTTGAGATTCGCCGTGTTTTCACCTTCGAGGCGAAGCGGACGCTCGAAGTAGTGGTTCATGTCGCTGACGATGCGACCCAGCGACTGGTCGCGATAGACCAGACGGCCCGAGCGCCAGCCTACCTGATCCTCGGCCGCGACGTTGCGGACGACGATGCCGTTGGCGCCTTCGACGTGCTCGAGCATCTGGCCGGGACGCAGGCGCACCGGTGATTCCTCGCCGTCGGTCGAGACCTCGACCAGGCCGCGCAGCACGGTGACGGTCAGCTGGCCGTCGCGGCGGCGGACGTCGAACTTGGTGCCGACCACGCGCACGGTCTCGTCGCCGGCGGTGATCAGGAAGGGGCGGGCCGTGTCATGGGCCACGTCGAACAGGGCCTGGCCGTCGTGCACGGTGACGCGGCGGGCTTCCTTGTCGAAGCGGACCGACAGGTGCGAGTCGGTGTTCAGGTCGATGTGGCTGCCGTCCGCCAGCTGGACCGCGCGGTTCTCGCCCTTGCCCGTAGTGTACAGCGTGTCGGGCTGGGGCAGCAGTTCGCCCCAGGGTGCGACGACGATGGCGACGGCCGCCGCGGCGGCCGCGGCGCCCAGACCGCCCAGCCAACGCCAGTCGATCGTGAAAGCTCGCTTGGCCGCCACGGCGCGCCTCGGTACGGCCAATTCCCCCCGGACGGCCGAACCTCGCTGGAAGATCTCCTCGTCGACGGCCTGGATGGCGTCATACGCCTCCTGCGCGCCGGGCTCATTGAGCCAGGCGTCAAACGCCAGCCAGTCGGTCTCATCGACCTCCGGCCGCTGCAGTCGGGTCAGCCAATCGGCCGCCTCTTGCAGATGTTGCGCTGACCGGCTCATCCGGCGTTGCTCCGACGAGGATCCATCATCCCCCAGACCGTAGACGGCGCCGATGAGCATCGTCCCCCATGTGCGAATGCATAAATCACCGGAGGCGCCTCGTCAGGGTCTTTAAGGCCGAGCTTATGTGTTTTTCGACCGTGCTGACACTGATGCCCATGCGCTTGGCGGTTTCCACGTGGCTGTGGCCATCCAGCTTATGCAGCTGGAAGGCCTGGCGGGTCTTCTCGGGCAGGTCCTCGACCGCCTCGACCAGGGCCTTCAGCCGCTGACGGCCGGCGACGACCTCGTCGGCCGCTGGTTCGTCGGCGACCTCCTGGCCGGCGAAGCTCGTCGTATTGACGCTGCGCCAGTCATTGTCGCGCGTCCCCGACCGCTTCTGGCTGCGCAGGCGGTCCAGCATCAGGTTCTGGCCCATGCGGTGCAGCAGGGCCGAGGGATTGTCGATCGGACCCACGGCCTCCATGCCGCTGATCTTGAGATACAGGTCCTGGATCAGGTCCTCGGCCTCGGCGCGCGAGCCCAGGCGCGCGGCGAAGAAGCGCACCAGATTGGCGCGCTTTTCCTCGTACAGGCCCAGCAGTGCGGCCTTGTCCGAGTCCGCTACGCTCAAAAGATCACCCACATCCGCCAGTTCGCCGCCCCTCAGGGCGCAGCACTATCCATCTTTTCGGCGGAAAGACGATCGTTTGTTCGACCATCCGTCCCCACACCCGGAACGCTGGAATAAGCCACGGCGCGGGCGGGGAAAAGGCGCTTGCGTGGTCCAATGGCGGCGTTTTCCTACCGAAGCTTCGAATTATTTCAGCGCGCGGCAAGGAGGCGCCTCGACGGGCGGCGGATGTCGTGTGGCGAAATGCCGCGGCGGCAGGGCGCGACGGGCGGCGTCTCGCGCGAAGCCTTTGTTAAGGGCCAAATGTCCGAGTTCGGCGCGTCTAGATAATGTAATCCATTGTAAAAACAGGGCCGCAACCTCTGGCCGCGCTTCCCATCCTGCTCTTTAACCTTGTTCAACGCGATTGGGAGCGCGGAACAAGAATGAGCCGGACCAGCGTCATGTCGCAGCCCCCGGGCCGTCGCCGCCGCCTGGCGCCGCTGTTCCTGGCCTTCGCCTTGGCGGCCTTCTTCTGGCTGGTCATCGCCGCGCTCCTGGGCGCCTGGCTAGCGTGACCGGGCGGCCAAGCCGCGCTATCTTCTGAACGATCGTGGTTTTCGGGGGCGAAAAGATCATGCGCGCACCTAAGCTTGTCCTGGCCGGAGCGGCGCTCCTGGCGCTGAGCGCCTGCGCCACGCCGCATGCGGTGGGGCAGGGCGATGTGTCCGCCGTGAAGGGCGCGGCGGTCGCCGCCTTCGCCAGCCAGGCCGACGGCGATGACGCCGCCTTCGCAAAGGCCGTGCAGGCCCAGGCCATCGGTCGCCTTGGCGGGGTGACCGGCGGCTCGCCGGCTTATCTTGTCCAGGTCGGAGTCGCGGTCGCGCCGCCGGCCATGGGCGTCTCCTCCGCCGCTGGCGCCCTGGATACGACCGCGTGGCGCAGCCAGGCCGAGAAGCGGCGCTGGTGGCAGTTCTGGGGCGGCAAGGGTCCGGCGCGCACGGTCACCCTGGCGGTCGTGGACGCCAAGACCGGCAAGACCACGGCCTGGTCGTCGATCCGCGTCCGCAAGGGCGAGGCCGCCGAGGTCGCCGACCTGCTGGTCTACGCCCTACAGGCGCCCGCCAAGAGCTGAGGCCGGTTCCACGCTGAGGCCGTGACGCGGCAGGCGCACGGTGAATTCCGCGCCGACGCCCGGTTCGCTGCGGCACGAGACCTCGCCGCCGTGGCGGGCGACGGCGGCGTGCACGAAGGCCAGGCCCAGACCCACGCCATTGGTCGCGAAGTCGTGGCCGGGGCGCTCGAAACGCTCGAAGGGCCTGAAAGCGGTCGCCGCTTCTTCGCGTGAAAAGCCTGGTCCCTGGTCGGCGATGGCCACATTGGCGGTCGGACCGTTGGGCGATGGCTCTTCGGACAGGGTGACGGTGATGGTCGAGCCCTCGGGGCTGTACTTCACCGCATTGCCCAGCAGGTTGACCAGGGTGCGGGCCAGGACGCTGCGGTCGCCCAGCACCATCAGCGGGATGTCATCGCCGACCTGCTTGATCTTGATCTTGCGCTGCGCCGACTGGGGCCAGACTTCGTCGATGGCCTCGATGGCGACGTCGGACAGGTCGACCGGCTCGAGCGACACCGGCGTCACCTCGGCCCGGGCCAGCTGCACGAAGCCGTCGGCCAGGGCCAGGGTGCGCTTGGCATAGGCCGACACGCGCTGAGCCAGTTCGGGGGGCGCGTCGGGCGTGGTGGCCAGCAGGGCCAGGATCGAGGTCTGCGGCGAGCGCATGTCGTGGGTCAGCAGCTGCAGGGCCTGCTCGCGCTGGCGCATGGCCGCCGTCAGGATCGAGATGTCGGCCAGGCGTACGATCCAGCCGGCCCCGGCGCCGACCTCGTTGGTGCGGAACACGGTCTGCAGCTGGTAGGCGCGGCCGTCGGGCAGGTGCAGATCGATCGGCTCGTGGCGCTCGGTCTCCTGCGGCCAGTCCAGCTCGAAACGGCGCCCCAGCGGCTCCAGGGTGTTGATCAGGTCGGCCAGGGACGCGCCGTGCAGTACGACCTGCGAAGGGCGAAACAGCGTCTGGGCGGCGGCGTTGGCGGCGATCACCCGGCCGCGCGCGTCGGCGACCAGGGTGGCGTCGGGCAGGCTGAACAAGGCGTCGGCCGAGAAGCGACGCAGATCGTCGATGCGGGTGATCGCCTCGCCCAGGTCCAGCGCCTGGCGGGCGACGACGTCGCTCTCGAACTCCTTGGCGGTCTCGCGAGCAGGCGCGCCCCGACCCCGCACGATGCCGCGCACCCGGGCCAGCTCGCGACCCAGGAGATCGTTGACCCGACCCAGCTGCATCCAGCCCCAGACCAGGGCGACCAGCTTCAGGCCGATGACGGTGGTGATCGGCGACAGCCAGAAGTGGCCCAGCCAGAACATCGCCGCCGAATAGGCCAGGCCCAGCAGGCACAGGCCGATGGTCAGCACCAGGTTGGCGCGGGGCGGCAGGACCAGGAAGCCCACCATCAGCAGCCAAAGCAGGGTGAGGCTGAAGGCCACGCGGCCCCACGGTCCGGCCGGCTTGACCATCAGGCCGCTGCGCAGGCCGTCCAGGATCGAGGCCTGCAGCTGCACGCCGGTCATGCTGGCGGCGTCGGGGGTCACCGGGGTCGGGAAGGCGGGGCCCAGGCCCGGCGCGGTCAGGCCGACAAAGACGGTGCGGCCGGCGATCAGCGAGGGCGGCACCTCGCCCTCCAGCACGCTGGCGAAGCTGACATGGCGATAGATCGACGGCGGGCCGGCGAAGGGGATCAGCAGGGTCTGGTCCAGGCCGCGGGTCGGGTCGCGGTCGCTCGGCGCACGGGTGGCGCGGTGGACCACGGTCATGAGGTCGGGGCTGAGATTGGGGCCGTTGGCCTCGAACGGGGCCATGCGGCGCACCACGCCGTCGTCGTCGAACCGCACGTGGGCCAGGCCGACCCCGGCCGCGCCATGGGCGATCTCCTGCGTCGAGCCGACGATGCGCGGCGGCGCGTCCGCCCCGGCGTCCTGCAGGAACTGGGGCAGATAGACCTTGCCCGAGCGGGCGATCGCCTCGCCCAGGGCGCGGTCGTGGGATGCATCGGGCGAGGGCTGGCTGAACAGCACGTCGTAGACGATGGTCTTGGCGCCCGCCTCGTTCAGCCGGTCGACCATCGCGCCATGGACGTCGCGCGACCACGGCCAGGCGCCCAACTCGGCCAGGCTGCGGTCGTCGATGTCGACGATCAGGATCGAGGCGTCGGGTACGCGGCCGTTGGAGCGGGCCAGCACGTCGTACAGCACGTCGTCCACCCGCTTGGGCGGCGAGACGGCGAAGACGGCGAACACCAGGCTGGAGACGATCGCCAGCAGCAGCCACGACAGCAGCCTACCGCCGCCGCGCTGGGCCCTGGCGCCGCTCAGTGTCACTTGCCGATCTGCAGGGTTTGCAGCGCTCCGACCTTCTCGGTCGTCGTCCCGTTCTTGAAGCGGACGGCGACGACGCGCCAGGCATAGGCGCCCGGCGGCAGGTCGGTCAGGGTCACTTGCGGTTCCGACAGGCCCGGCTGGTCGACTAGCGGAACCTTCCGGCCCTCATTGAACAGCTGGAAGCGGTACACCCGCACGCCGTCGCCGGCCGAGCTCCAGCGGAACAGGAACTTGCGGTGCTTGCCCTCGCTGCTGGAGGCGGGCGCGCCGGCGTCCAGGGTGTCGAGGTCGCGGTCGAAGCTGTAGTCGGCCGGGAAGCCTTCCAGCCCGCCGCCGTCCAGGGCGGTCAGGCGGACGAAATAGGTGCCGTTGGCCACCTCGCCGAAGTCGGCGGCCGGCTCCTTGGTCGTGGCCTCGGCGAAGATGTCGACGAAGCCGGCGTCGCGCGACAACTGCAAGCGATAGGACGCCGCGCCCGTAAGGGGCTCGACGGTGAAGTGGACGGTCTTGTCGCCCTGGGTCTGGCCGCCGGCGCCCAGCTTCGGCGCGGGCAGCAGCTTGACGGGCGCGCTGACGCCGCCCGCCGTGGCGCTGACGCCAAAGCCCGCCGGCACGGGCGGATTGGCCGAAGCCACCGCGCCCGGATCGACGCCCACCGCGCCCTTCAGAACCTCGGTCTGGGCCTTGTCGCCATCAGCGCCGACGCGGAACTCGGTGCCGCGCACGGCCGAGACCGACACCGGGGTGCGGACCTCGAACTGGCCGGCCGGATTGGTGGTCGGGGTGGCCGAGATCGTGCCGCGGCCCTGGTCCAGCTGGAACACGCGCTGCGGGGCGTTGTTGATCAGCACCTGGCGCAGCTTGGCGATGCGCACGCGGGTGTTGGACGGCAGGGTGACGCGCGAGGCGTCTTCCAACTCGAAGGTGGCGAAGGCATTGGCGCCGGTGATCACCACCTGGCCCTCGGTCAGGGCCATGCCGACGCGGGCGGGCGCGCGCTGGCCATTGGTCTCGATGAACACCGGACCGGTGAAGGCCGACAGGCTGGCGGCGATCGGCGTCGACTTCAAAAGGTTCGGATCGATGTTAAGCTGCGAGCCGGGGCGCAGGCGCTTGGGCTGCTGCACCTTGTTGGCCTTTTGCACGGCCCGATAGTCGCCGGGCTTGTTCAGATAGGTCCGGCCCAGGCCGATCAGGGTGTCGCCCGGCTTGACCACATAGGCCACCGGCGCTTCGCCGGCCGTCCCCGCCGGATTGGGCCGCGCCTGCGCAGCCGCGCTCGACGCCCCCAGCACCGACGCCAGAAGGATGAGGCTCGCCCCCGCAGCCTTGTTCATAGTCTCAGTCCCCTCCGCCGGCGCCTGCTTCCGCCGTTTCGGGATCGCAGGCCTCCAGACGATAGCCGAAACCGTAGACCGTGCTCAGCCTGAAACCGTTGCTGGGTCTCAGATGCAGCTTGGCGCGCAGGCGCGAGACGTGCGCGTCCAGGGTCCGGGTCTCGAGATCGGGCCGCTGTCCCCAGATCCGGCGCAGCAGATATTCGCGCGACAGCGGACGGGACAGGTTGTTGAACAGCAGGGATGCCAGCTGGAATTCCTTGGGCGTCAGGGCCTCGACGTGACCGTTCCAGCTGGCGGTCTGGGCGCCGGGGTCCAGGCGATACTGGCCGTGCTGCTCGGTCTGCGGCTGGACCGGCGGACGGTGGATGCGGCGCACCACGGCGTTAACCCGGGCTAGCAGCACCTGAGGTTGCAGCGGCTTGACGATGTAGTCGTCGGCGCCGGCGTTCAGACCCGCGACCAGGTCGGCCTCGATCGAGCGGCTGGTCAGCAGCAGCACGGGAGGCGCGGTGGCCGGATCCTCACGCAGCAGCTTCAGTGTCTCCACGCCCGACAGCTCGGGCATGTTCCAGTCCAGGATCACCAGGTCGAACGTCTGCTTGCGCAGTTCGGCCAGGAAACGCGACGGTTGGGTGAAGCTGGTGCAGGTGAAACCCGCAGGATCGAGCACAGAGGCGACAAGCGCATTGTGGCTTTGATCGTCGTCGAGCAGGGCGACTTTCATCTGGTCCATTAAGCTGGGAGGTGGCGCGCCTCGCGGGGGAGCGAGACGCGCCGCGGTCAGCTCACTGTCGGTGGGGCGACGAGAAGGCGACCAGCCATCCATCTGTACCTTGCCCCGCTGCCTGTTGCTCGACTTTGAGCAGCATTTTTACAATGCTTTACAGTCAGGTCGAGGTCTCTTTCACGTCCCTGAGCGGACGATTGAACCCAGATCGAGCGCGAGATCGCCCGTGGGGCGAACTTCCACGCCGGAAAGCCCCAGCCAGGACGCCATAAGGGCTAGCTCGCCCGCCAGCCTGTTAGCGGTCTCACCGTTGGCGTCCGGTTCGGCATGGGCGGCCAGCACCAGCAGCTTGCCGGCCTTGCGGTCGGCTTTCAGGTCCACGCGAGCGGTGATCGCCTCGTCCTGAAGAAAAGGCAGAACATAGTAGCCGTGGGTGCGCTTGTGGGCCGGGGTATAGATCTCCAGTCGCACGCGGACGCCAAACATTCGCTCGGTTCGCTCCCGAAACCAGATCAGGTTGTCGAACGGCGAGAGTAGGGCGCTGGCCTTCACGCGCCGGGGCGCGGGCATGTAGGGCCAAAGATAGGCCGGCTGATCCCAGCCCTCAACTTTGACGGGCGTTAGAATCGTTTCCTCGACCAGCTCAGCCACGGCCTTGCGGGTGTCGGCCACGCCGAGGCGGAAATAGTCGCGCAGGTCCCGTTCGGTAGACACCCCCATCGCCTTGCCGGCAGTCGCGAGCAGGGAACGATGAGCCTCGCCACGATCCGGCGTCGGCGTCTCGCTGACCGCCCACAGCACGCGATCGGGCAAATCATAGACCCGTTCGAAGCTGCCCCGGCGCGTGGCGGTGGTCAGGCGGCCGGTCCAGAACAGGCATTCCATGGCCCGCTTGCCTTCGCTCCAGCCCCACCAGCCGCCAGCGCCCTTCGCGCCCAGTTCCAGCTCCGAAGCCGCCATCGGACCGCGCTCGGTGATGGCCGCCAAGGCCTGCTCGATGAAGTCGGCGTGGCTGTGCAGGAAGGCCGAGACGTTTTTCCAGACACCGACGCCCTGAGCGGCGTCCTCCATGCGCCAGCGCAGCTGCGGATGGATCCACAGCGGCGTCAGCGAGGCCTCGTGCGCCCAGTACTCGGCCAGCGCGCGCTTCTTCCCCCAAGCCAGGTCGTCCAGCAGGGTCCGGTCGTAGGAACCCAGGCGCGAGAAGAACGGCAGGTAGTGCGAGCGCGAGAGAACATTGACCGAGTCGATCTGCACGACGCCCAGGGCCTCGATCGTGGAGAGCAGGTGGCGCCTGCCGGGCGCGGCCGGGCGGGGGCGTCCGAAGCCCTGGGCCGCCAGGGCGATGCGCCGCGCGTCCTTGGCGGAAAGGGTCTCGACCATGCGGGCAGTTGAGCTTGCGTCGAGACGGGGCGCAAGGCAGTGAGACCGCTAACAATCGGGAGCCAGATCATGACCGCCATCGAAAAGGGCCAGGCCCGCCTCGTGCTCGCCCCTGAGGTCGGCGGCGCGATCGCCGCCTTCACGATCGGCGGCCGTGACGTGCTGCGGCCGATGGCGGCCGGCGCGACCGACGCCCTGCTGGCGTCGAGCTTCCCGCTGGTCCCGTTCTGCAATCGCATCCCGAATGGCCGCTTCACCTTCGAAGGCCGCGAGGTCGTGCTGCCGCCGAACCTGGCCGGCCACCCGCACACGCTCCACGGCCAGGGCTGGCGCGCGGCCTGGACGGTCGATAAGGCTGAAGGCGGAGAAGCGGTCCTGTCCTACGACCACGCGCCCGGCGACTGGCCGTGGGCCTACCGCGCCGAGCAGCGCATCGTGCTGTCCGAGACCGGTTTCCGCGCCGAACTGACCGTTAGCAACACGGGTGATACCGCCATGCTGGCCGGCCTGGGCTTCCACCCCTATTTCCCGCGCCGCGACGGCGAGGTGCTGACGGCGGCCAATGACGGGGTCTGGATGATCGACGCCGATGTCCTGCCGACCGTCCACCACGCGGGCCCGTGGGAAGCCGACTGGGCCGCCGGCGCGGCGGTCGAGGGCCATGGCCTGATCGACCACTGCTACACCGGCTGGAACCAGCGGGCGGTGCTGAGCGCGCCGGGGCAGCCGGACACGATCGTCACGGCTTCTCCGGAATGCCGCTGGTTGCACGTCTACGTGCCGCCGGGCGAGGATCACTACTGCGTCGAACCCTGCGCCAGCCGCCCCAACCCGTTCGGGGAAGGGGAGACCGGCATGGTGACGCTTCAGCCGGGCGAGAGCCACAGCATCTGGATGGAAGTCCGCGCCTAAACCCCTCTCTCATGGAGAGAGGGAGGGGCCCGCCGCGTAGCGGTGGGAGGGTGAGTGGGTACGCCGGTCGACGGCGTGCCGGCACTCCGTCGTGCTCCGTAACCACTCACCCCAACCCTCTCTCTAAGAGAGAGGGAGCTTCTTTACGGCGTAATGCCCGCCTGCGCTTTTAGCCTCGCCACCATGTCGCTGGACAGGTAGCCGTCGGCCGGCAGCTGCTGGCTCTGCTGCCAGGCGCGCAGGGCCTTGCGGGTGCCGGCGCCGATGACGCCGTCGGCCGGGCCGGGATTGAAGCCGACGCGGGCCAGGGCGATCTGGGCGGCCATGCGGTCGGCCAGGGCCAGGGGCGTCTCGACCGGCCAGGCGGTGACCAGCGGCCCGCCGCCGCCGAAGCGGTCGGCCAGCAGGCCGATGCCCAGGGCGTAGGACGTCGAGTTGTTGTAGGTGCGGATCGCGAAGTGGTTCGGCAGGGCCAGGAAGGCCGGACCAGACGCGCCCGAGGGCAGGATCAGCACGGCCGGCGAGGCCGCGTCTGCCGCGGTCCAGGGCAGGCCGTCGGCGCGGCGCACGCCCCGGGCTTCCCACCAGGCGGGGATCTGCTTTTCGACCTCGGTGACCGAATAGTCGAAGCCGGCCGGCAGGATCACTTCCTTGGCCCAGCCCACGCCGGGCTTCCAGCCGCCCTTGGCCAGCAGGTTGGCGGCCGAGGCGAGGGAGTCGGCGTCCGAGCCCCAGATGTCGCGCTTGCCGTCGCCGTCGAAGTCGACGGCCGTGGCGCGGTAGCTGGACGGAATGAACTGGGTCTGGCCCATGGCCCCGGCCCACGAGCCCTTGAGCTGGGCGCGGGTGACCTCGCCCGAATCGATGATCTTCAAGGCCGCGATCAACTCGCCCTCGGCCCAGGCGCGGCGGCGGCCGTCGGCGGCCAGGCTGACCATCGAGCGGACGACGTCGAAATTGCCCTGCAGCTGGCCGAACGCCGACTCCATGGCCCAGACGGCCAGCAGGATGTCGCGCGGCACACCGTAGCGGGCCTCGATGATCGGCAGGAAGGCCAGTTCGTCGCGCTTGCGGCGGCCCACGGCGACACGATCGTCGCTGATCACCCCGGCGATATAGGCGCCGACCGGCTTGGAGAACTCCGGCTGGCGGCTGTCCAGGCTGATGACCTTGGGATCGGGGGTGACGCCCGACAGCTCGCGGTCCAGCAGCTGCGGCGACAGGCCTGCGGCCAGGGCGCGACGGCGGAAGTCCATCAGCCAGGTGTCGAAGGCCAGCTCTCCGGCCGGCACGGGCGTGGCCGGAACCTGGGCCGGCGCGCTGGGCTGCGGCTTGGGCGCGGGCGGCGGCGGGGGGCTGACGGCGGTCAGTGGTCCCTGCGGAGAGGTGTCCGCGCAGCCGGCGAGTAAGAGGACGAGAAAGACGCGACGATCCATGGCCATGAGGCGGAAGCTACCGGGGTTCGAGTAAAAGCTTCAATCACAAGCGCGCCAGACGGGTGAAGTTCCGTCGCGGGAATGGCCAAGCTCGTCGCGCTCACGTTATCTGGACGCATGACGGCTATCGACATGACCCCGCCTGGGCGGACGATCAGCGGCGCTCTGTTGCGCGGCGCGGGCGCGATCCTGGTCGCGATCACCTGGATCAGCGCCATGATCTTCGGCGCCTATATCCTGGCCCACTACGGCGGAGCCGTGCAGGACGGAGCCATGGACCGCTGGAACAAGGTCCTGCCGCGCCTGTACGAGCCCGGCGCGGTGGCGGCCATGCTGGGCATTGGCCTGCACTTCGCCGCCGGCGCGGTGCTTTTGCTGGCTGGACCGGTGCAACTGCTGTCAGCGATCCGGGATCGGGCGCCGGCCCTGCACCGCTGGACCGGCCGGATCTACGTGACCTGCGCCCTGGTCGCCGGTCTGGGCGGCCTGTCCTTCATCCTGCTGAAGGGCACGATCGGCGGGATGGCGATGAACATCGGCTTCGGGCTCTACGGCTCCCTGATGGCGATCTGTGCGGCCCAGACCCTGCGCTACGCCCTGGCGCGGGACCTGGACACGCACCGGGCCTGGGCGGTCCGGCTGTTCGCCCTGGCGATCGGCTCGTGGCTCTACCGCATGGACTATGGCTTCTGGTCGCTGCTGGCCAACGACGCCGGCCACACCAAGGACTTCCACGGCTGGTTCGACGTGGTGATGGCCTTCTTCTTCTATGTGCCGAATCTGCTGGTGGCGGAGCTGTTCATCCGCAGCCGAGGCGCTCAGGCCAACGCCTGGGCGAAGGGTTTCGCGGCGCTGGTGCTGCTGGCCGCCGCCGGCTTCGTGGGGCTGGGCACCTATTATTTCACGCTCTATGCGTGGGGACCCGGCATCCTGGCCCGGTTTTCATAAGGGGCGAGGGCGCTCGCGCATTGACTCCTGGCCGCGCCCCACTTATACGCACCGCCTCCGAAACACCCCGGATGTTCCGGCCGTCATCTTGTACGCGCCCGAACCTCTCCGCCGAAGTACAGAGACGGTCATGAAGGTTCGCAGCTCGCTGAAGTCGCTGAAGGGTCGCCACCGCGACTGCAAGATGGTTCGTCGTAAGGGCGTCATCTACATCATCAACAAGACCGACCCGCGCTTCAAAGCCAAGCAAGGCTAATGACGACTGCTGGTCCCAGAGCCGTTCTCTGGGACGTCGGCAACGTCATTGTGCGCTGGGATCCCCGCGCACCGTACGCGAAGATGTTCAAGGAACCGGCCGATCTCGACCGGTTCCTTTCGCATGTCTGCACCATCCCCTGGCACGTCGAGCACGACAAGGGCGTCGGCTTTCCGGAGAACGCCGCGCCGCTGATCGCGCGCTTCCCCGAGCATGCCGACGCGATCCGCGCCTGGGATGAGCGTTTCCACGAGATGCTGTCGGGACCGATCCCCGAGACCGCCGCGGTGATCGACGCCCTGGCCGAGCGCGACGTGCCTCAGTTCGCGCTGACCAACATGCCCCAGAGCAAGTGGCCCGGGGTGCAGGCGATCTCGCCCCGCCACTTCGGCTATTTCCGCGACGCCATAGTTTCGGGCGACGAAAAGGTCATCAAGCCCGACCGGCGGATCTACGAGATCGTGCTGGAGCGCACGGGCCTGCAAGCCTCCGACCTGCTGTTCATCGACGACAGCATCGCCAATATCGAGGCAGCGACGGAGATGGGCTTTCACACCCATCACTTCACCGATCCGGCTGCCTTGCGCGCCGCCGTCGAGCGCCACGGCCTTCTCTAAAAGTGGATACCGGTCACATTGGGCCCTACGTAAGCTTCCCACTTCCGTAGGAGATCTCACATGAACGTCGGTTTTGTCGGCCTGGGGGCCATGGGCGCGGCCATGGTGCGTAACCTGCTGGGCAAGGGCGTGTCGGTGACGGTGTGGAACCGCTCGCGGGCCATTGTCGACGAGCTGGCCGCCGAGGGCGCGATCCCCGCCGCGACCGCCGATGAGGCCTTCGCCGCCGACATCGTCCTCACCATGCTGGCTCATGACAAAGCCATGCGCGAGGTGCTGATCGACAGCGGCGTGCTGGCGCGGGCCAGGAAGGGCGTGGTCCACGTCAATCATGCCACCATCTCGACCGACCTGGCCGCCGAGCTGGCCGGCCTGCACGCCGAGTTGGGTCTCGGCTATGTCGCCGCCCCGGTGTTTGGCCGTCCGCCCGTGGCCCAGGCCGGGGGCTTGAACGTTCTCTCGGCCGGCGCCGCCGACGCCACGGCCAAGGCCCAGCCGGTGCTGGAGATGCTGGCCGCCAAGGTCTGGCCGCTGGGCGAGGACCCCGTTCGCGCCAATGCCCTGAAGCTGGCCGGCAACTTCATGATCGTCTCGGCCATCGAGAGCATGGGCGAGGCGGTCGCCCTCGGCGAAGCCTATGGCGTCGCCGCGCCCGACCTGCTGGACATGCTGTCGTCCACCCTGTTCGCCGCCCCGATCTACAAGATCTATGGCGCCATGATCGCCGAGCGCCGCTATACTCCGCCGGGCTTCGCCGCCGAGCTGGGCCTGAAGGACGTGCGCCTGGTGCTGGACGCCGCCGAGGCCAAGGGCCTGTCCATGCCGCTGGCGGACCTGGCCGAAGCCAGCCTGGAATCGCTGCTGGGCGGCGACGAAAAGAACCTCGACCTGGCCGCTCTGGCCGAGGTTGCACGCGGACGTGTGGAAGGTCGCTGAATCCCGCTTCCCAGGGGCGCGGCTTCGAACTAGGTTCCGCGCCCCAATTCCAGCCCGCGAGACTGCCCCATGGCCGACGACGCCATTCCCCATGCCGACGTTCTGAACAGCACCGCTCAAGGCCAGCTGAAGTCGATCGTCGACCGCGTCGAGCGGCTCGAGGTCGAAAAGGCCGAGATCATGGAGCAGATCAAGGAAGTCTATAACGAAGCCAAGGGTAACGGCTTCGACGTCAAGGTGCTGAAGAAGGTGGTCCGCCTGCGCAAGCAGGACCGCGCCAAGCGCCAGGAAGAAGACGCGATCCTGGACCTGTACCTCTCGGCCATCGGCGAGATCTAAGTTTTTCCGGGTGCGTTGGCGCGTGTGGTCGGGGATAGTCCTCCGCGATGCGCGCCAAGCCGCCCGATCCTAAAGAGCAGGCCAAGAAGGCCGCGCTGAACGCTCTCAAGCGGGCCAAGCGCGCGGCCGAGAAGTCTGGCGTCGAGCTCTCCGAGTGGGAGGGCGAGTTCCTGACCAGCGTCGCCCAGCGTGTCGAGACCTACGGCCGGGCCTTCGCCGATCCCGAAAAGGGCGCGCGCGGCCAGGCCCTGTCGGGCAACCAGACCATCAAGCTCAAGGAAATCGCCCGGAAAGCGAAGGGCGAGAAGAAGCCCATGAGCCGCGGCAAGGGCTTCCAGCGCCGTGGGCGTCCGGAGCCAGAGCCGGAAAGCGACGAAGACTGACAGCGCCACGACCAGGCCGGACGTCCACGCGACGGTTTCGCGCTTAACTCCCCGGGTTTTGGGGAGAAAACACATGGAAACCCGCAAGTCCTGGCGCGACATCGCGTTGACCATTCTGCTGGCCACGGTGGTGGCCGGGACTCTCGACATCACCGACGCCTGCCTCTGGTGGGGGATTACCAAGGGCGTGCCGCCCGAACGGATCTTCCAGTCGGTGGCCAGCGGCCTGTTGGGCAAGGCGGCCTACAAGGGCGGCGCGCAGACCGCGGCCCTGGGCCTCGCTTTGCATTTTGCGATCATGGCGGTGATGGTCGCCGTCTATGTCCTGGCCAGTCAGAGGCTTAAAGTGTTAACGCGCCGGCCTGTGCCGATGGGCCTCGGATACGGGGCCGCGACCTATGTGGTGATGAACTATGTGGTGCTGCCCCTGTCGCAGGTGGGACCGCGCGGACCGTTCGTATTGCCAAGCTTCATCAATGGTCTAGCGGCGCATCTGTTCTTGGTGGGCCTCACTATCGCCTTGATTGCGTCGTCACGAGAAAAGATGACAAGCACAGCCTGAAGTTTGTCCCAAAGGCTTACCAAAAACTGTCGTTCGCCCATTGCTGTTAAGGTCTTGGTAACGCTCCAGGCGGAAAATGTGAATGATTGTAAATAGTTAACAGTTATCCTGTTGTGGGGTTCTAGGTCGCGGCTGCTCACGGCGACCTCAGTCTCGATGCGCGCGGGCGAAAGCCTGGATCGGCCGCCGAGCGGACACCACGGCCCCTTCGGATTAGGGACAATGGCGACGACCTATCAATATCTGCTGCGCCGCAAGGCGGAGCTGGAAACCCGTATGATCGAGGCGCAGCGGCGGGCTCAGGCCCCATTCGAGAGCGAGCTGCGCGCGATCATCCTGGCGCTCGACGCGCTGAAGCAGGCCGGCATGGCCGAGCGGCTGTCGGCGGGGGAACCCCCGTCCTTCGCGGCTCAGTCCTTCGCACCTCTGCCAACGGCGGCGGCCCCGACTCCGGCCAAGCGCGGCCGGCGAGGACGTACGACCCGCGACATGATCCTGATGACCCTGGCCCAGGCGCCGGGCCTCAACGAGGCCGAGATCGCCCGCCAGCTGGATCACCGCTGGAGCCGTCCCGTGACCCCTGTCCAGGTCGGTCGCGAGTTGGAACAGCTGGAAGTCGAAGGCCTGGCCAAGCGGTCGGGCCCCGGCTGGATCCGGCTGGACGATCAGGCCCAGGACGACGAAGAGCGACCGAGCCTCAGCCTGGTCGCTCCGGGTCACTAGCATAATGGACTGTCATCCCGGCCAAGCGCGAAGCGCGCCGAGCCGGGACCGCCGGAAGCTCTGAGCCTGTTGCGGTCCCGGGTCTTCGCCCGGGATGACAAGTTTAAGCGCGGGTCGGTTTCACCGACACCGGCCGGGCCGGCTTCAGCAGCGCCTTCAGGCGCTGCTCGCGCGAGATGGGTCGAAAGATCATCAAGCTCGCCATCAACCCGCTTCCTTCATGTCGACTTCGATGCCCTGCTCGCGGACCTTGCGATACAGGGTCGAGCGGCCGATGCCGAGGCGGCGGGCCACTTCGCTCATATGACCGGCGTAGACGTCGATCGCGTGCTGGATCAGGTCGCGCTCGATGTCTTCCAGCGTCCGCAGGTGACCGCGGTCGTCGAGGATGCGCACCGGAGCCTCGGCCGCCGTCGGGGCGGACATGGCCGCGTGCGCGGCTTGCAGCAGGGCGGCCGGCGGCGGGCTCGGCGCGACCGAGACGGCCTCGATCGGCGCGGCCAGGCCCGAAATGGCCGGGAAGTCGTAGGGCTGAAGATACGGCGCGTCGGCCAGGACGATGGCGCGATAGACCGTGTTCTCCAGCTGGCGGACATTGCCCGGCCAGTCGAAGGCGGTCAGCAGCGCGATCGTCTCGGGCGAGGCGCCGATGACGCGCTTGCCTTCTTCAACGTTGAAGCGACGGATGAACGCCTCGACCAGGGCCGGGATGTCCTCGCGGCGCTCGCGCAGCGAGGGGGCCTCCAGCGGGAAGACGTTCAGGCGGTAATACAGGTCTTCGCGGAAATGCCCGGCCGAGACGGCCGTCTGCAGGTCGCGATTGGTGGCCGAGACGATGCGGACATCGACCTTGATCGAGCGCTTGGAGCCGATCGGATCGATCTCGCCCTCTTGCAGCGCGCGCAGCAGCTTGACCTGGACGTCCAGCGGCAGTTCGCCGACCTCGTCCAGGAACAGGGTGCCGCCGTCGGCTTCCTTGAACTTGCCCAGGTGCTTGTCCGAGGCGCCGGTGAACGAGCCCTTCTCGTGGCCGAACAGGATCGACTCGACGAGGTTCTCGGGGATGGCGCCGCAGTTGACGGCCACGAACGGCTTGCCGGCGCGGTCGGACGAGCCGTGCACCGCGCGGGCCAGCAGCTCCTTGCCGACGCCGCTTTCGCCGGTGATCAGCACGGGGATGCCGCTCTTGGCGGCGCGTTCGCCCATGCGCTTGACCATCGACATGATGGGCGAGCCGCCGATCAGGTCCGCGAAGGTGGTCTTGCCGCCGGCGCGCTTGGTCAGGCGCTCGACCTCGCCCTTCAGGTCGCCCATCGACAGGGCGTTGCGGATCGAGACGGTGATCCGTTCCGGCGAGGCGGGCTTGATGAAGAAGTCGGCGGCCCCGGCCTGCATGGCCTTGACCACGGTGTCGACGCCACCGCTGGCGGTCAGCACGATCACGGGCTGGGTGAAGCCGCGAGCGCGCATTTCCTTCAGGGTGTCCTGGCCGTTCAGGCCGGGCATGACCAGGTCGAGCAGGATCACGTCCGCGGGCGCGCCCGAGGTCAGGTGCGCGATCGCCGCGTCGCCGCCCTCGGCGTGCGAGACCGCGAAGCCTTCGCGCTCGAGCACCGCCTGGATCAGCCGACGTTGTGTCGGGTCGTCATCGACGACGAGGACCGTTTTGGTCATTGGGCACATCCACCATACTGGCCGCGCTCCCGTGGGAGCAGGGCTCTTGTTGGTTCAGAGTGATACAGTAGCCGGGTAAACACCGGCTTTCGGAGACGTGCCCAGAACCTTAAGCTTTAGCCTTAACAGTGTGTTGCGGGGAGGCGGACATGGTCGACACGGAACAACTGCAGGCGCTGGCCCTGGACCTGCCCGAGGTGACCGGCGGGGTGAGCCCGGAAGGCCAGTTCGGCTTCGAGGTCGGCGGCAAGGGCCTGGCCTGGGCCTATCTGGCCCGCCCCGCGCCGAAGGCCAAGCGCGTGCTGGTCCCCGGCGTCGTGGCCATCCGCTGCACGATGGAGACCAAGGAGCTGCTGCTGGAGGTCGGTCCCGACCGGTTCTTCACCGACGACCACTATAGAAGTTATCCGGCGGTGCTGGTCCGGCTTTCCGCGATCGATGCCGGCGAGTTGGCTGGACTCCTGCGGCAGGCCTGGAAGATCGTGGCCCCCAAGGCGATCGCCAAGAAGTACGAGGTCTAGAGGGGCATGTTTGTCGGACACTACGCCGCCGCCCTGGCTGCACGCGCCGTCGAGCCGCGCGCGCCGCTGTGGAGCTATGTCCTGGGCTGCCAGGCCATCGACATCGCCTGGAGCGGCCTGATCCTGGCCGGGGTCGAGAAGGCCAGCGTTGATCCCAGCCTGCCCGGCAGTTCGCTGGTGCTCAGCTACATGCCCTACACCCACGGCCTGCCGACGGCGGTGCTGTGGTCGATCGCGGTCGGGGCGGGGCTGATGCTACTGCTGAAGCTGCCTCGGCGGGTGGGGGTGGTCCTGGGCCTGGTGGTGTTCTCGCACTGGCTGCTCGACTTCCTGGTTCACCGGCCCGACCTGCCACTGCTTTGGAACGGGCCGATGCTGGGCCTGGGCCTGTGGAACTATCCGCTGCCCGAGCAGGTGCTGGAGATGGGCTTGCTGGCCCTGGCCGGCGCGGCCTGGGGCTGGCGGCGCGGCCTGGAGGGACGGGGGTGGAAGGCGGCCCTGGGTTTCCTGACCTTCCTGCTGTTCCTGCAGGTGGTGCCGATGCTGTCGCCGCTGAGCGAAGGGCGGCTGTCGCTGGGCGGTTCGCCCCTGGTCGCCTACCTCGTCACCTGCATCGCCGCCTGGATGGCCGAGCCGACCGTTGCGCAGGGTAGGGCAGGAGGCCTATCTCCTAGGGCATGAACGCCCCCTTCAAGCCCGAAGCCCCGCCCGAATGGAACCTGGCCGACCTGTATGTCGGTCGAGACGATCCGCGCATCGAGACCGACCTCTCCGCCGCCAAGGCCGCCAATGACGAGCTGGCCTCGCTGGAGGGCATGTTCCTGGAGGCCCGCAAGGAGCCCCAGCGCCTGGGCGTGCTGCTGGATCGCGGGATCACGCTCTACGAGCAGGCCACCAACGGCCTGTGGGGCGTGGGCGCCTATGCCGGCCTGGCCGCCTCGGTGGCCCGCGACGACCCGTCCTGGGCCAAGTTCGAGGCCGACCTGCGGGCCCGCTCGTCCCAGATCGCCGCCGAGAGCCTGTTCTTCACGCTGGAGCTGAATCAGCTGGAAGACGCCGAGATCGCCAAGGCGCTGGACGTCCATCCCGACGCTGCCCGCTGGGCCCCCTGGCTGCGCCGCGTGCGCCTGTCGCGGCCGCACGAGCTGTCGCCGGAGCTGGAGCGCTTCATCGTCGACAAGGCCCCGGCCGTCGCCAACTGGGTGCGCCTGTATGACGAGACCCTGGCCAAACTCACCGCCAAGGCGGGCGACGAGACCCTGACCCTGCCCGAGGCGCTCAACCGCCTGTCCGACCCCAGTGTCGAGCGTCGCAAGGCCGCCGCCGACGGTTTGGCCAAGGCGCTGGAAGAGCGCGGCTCGACCCAGGCCCTGGCGCTCAACACCCTGGCCTTCGAGAAGCAGGTCGAGGATCGCTGGCGCCACTATGAGACCCCCGCCCAGTCGCGCCACCTGGCCAACGAGGTCGATGGCGACGCCGTCGACGCCCTGGAGCAGGCGGTGGTCGAGGCCTATCCGCGCCTGTCGCACCGCTATTACGCGCTGAAGGCCAAGGTCATGGGCCTGGACGTGCTGGACTACTGGGACCGCAACGCCCCGCTGACCGCCGCCGCCCCGCGCGCCTATGCCTGGGACGAGGCCAAGGGCATGGTGCTGGAGAGCTTCCAGGACCTGGCGCCCAAGTTCGCCGACGCCGCTCGGGTGTTCTTCGACCGCCCGTGGATCGACGCCCGCCCGCGCGCCGGCAAGCAGTCGGGGGCCTTCGCCCATCCGGTGACCGCCGACCGCCATCCGTTCGTGTTCATGAACTATATGGGCGAGCGCCGTGATGTGCTGACCCTGGCTCACGAACTGGGTCACGCCGTGCACCAGACCCTGTGCCAGCCGTTAGGCACCCTGCTGGCCGACACGCCCCTGACCCTGGCCGAGACGGCCTCGATCTTCGGCGAGGGCCTGGTGTTCGACCGCCTGCTGGCCGAAGCGACGCCCGAAGACCGCAAGGGTCTGCTGGCCGGCAAGATCGAGGACGGCCTCAACACCGTGGTCCGCCAGATCGCCTTCCATCGCTTCGAGCGCCGTTTCCACGAGGCCCGCCTGGAAGGCGAGCTGTCGCCCGACCAGATCGGCGGCCTGTGGCTTGAGGTGATGGGCGAGAGCCTGGGTCCGGCCGTGAAGCTGAACGCCGGCTACGAGCATTATTGGGCCTATGTCAGCCACTTCTGCCACGCGCCGTTCTACGTCTACGCCTATGCGTTCGGGGACCTGCTGGTGCGCGGCCTGATGGAGAAGCGCCGCGAAAATCCCGAGACGTTCGCGCCGCTGTACGAGGACCTGCTCGCGGCGGGCGGCACGCGCACCTATGTCGAGGCCTTGAAGCCCTTCGGCCTGAACCCGAGGGACAAGGCATTCTGGGCCGCCGGCTGCGTGCAGCTGGAACGCCTGGTGGACGAGTTCGAGGCTTTGGTTGGCTGACGATCGGAACGACCCTGAACGCGACCGGCTGTCCGGCCGCCTGTCCCGCTTCGCCAAGGTCGGGGCGGGGCTGTCGGGCGCTGCCGTGTCCTATGGCGCCAACAGAGTCTTCGCCGGCGACGACGCCAATGCCCGTAACGCCAAGGCGCTGAAGGCGGCGCTGGGCGGCCTCAAAGGTCCGCTGATGAAGGCGGCCCAAATGTTCGCCACGGTGCCCGACCTGCTGCCGCCCGAGTTCGCCAAGGAGTTCGCCGAGCTGCAGACCAACGCGCCGGCCATGGGTTGGCCGTTCGTGCGCCGGCGCATGGCCGCCGAGCTGGGCGCGGACTGGCAATCCAAGTTCGCGAGCTTCGAGCACGAGGCCGCCGCCGCCGCTTCGCTGGGCCAGGTGCACCGCGCCGTGGCCCATGACGGCCGGGCCCTGGCCGTGAAGCTGCAATATCCCGACATGCAGAGCGCGGTTGAAAGCGATCTTGGCCAGCTGCGCGCTCTGATCGGCCTCTTCAAGCGCATGGACGGCTCGATCGACCCGTCGGAGATGATCGTCGAGATCGGCGACCGCCTGCGCGAGGAGCTCGACTACGGCCGCGAGGCCAGGATGATGTCGCTGTACGGAAACTTCTTCGCCGGCCGCGACGACATCCGCACGCCGACACCCGTGCCGGAGTTATCCACAGGGCGCCTGCTCTCGATGACCTGGCTGGACGGGCAGGGCCTGCTGGCCTTCAAGAGCGCCCCGCAAGAGGTTCGCGACCGCATCGCCGCCCTGCTGTTCGAGGCCTGGTGGAGCCCGATGACCCATCTGGGCGTCATCCACGGCGATCCGCACCTGGGCAATTACAGCTTCGCGGGCGAGGGCGCGGCGCACCTGAACCTCTTGGACTTTGGCTGTATCCGGGTGTTCCCGCCGAAGTTCGTGGCCGGGGTGGTGCGGCTCTATCGGGCGCTGTCCAATGACGACCGCGCCGAGCAGCTGGAGTCCTACCGCAGCTGGGGCTTCACCGGGCTGAATGACGACCTGGTCGACACCCTGAACGTCTGGGCCCGCTTCATCTACGGCCCGCTGCTGGACGACCGGGTCCGCACCGTCGCCGACGACGTGCCGCCCGGCGAGTACGGCCGCCGCGAGGCCTTCAAGGTGCGCCAGGCCCTGAAGGCCAAGGGGCCGGTGACCATTCCCCGCGAGTTCGTGTTCATGGACCGGGCGGCGATCGGCCTGGGCGCGGCGTTCCTGCACCTGGGCGCTAGCCATAACTGGAAGCAGCTGTTCGAGGCGTCGCTGGAGGGGTTCTCCGAAGAGGCCGTGGCCGAGCGGCAGGCCAGAGCGCTCAAAGAGGTTGGCATCCAATAACCCGATCTTCCCGGCGAAAGCCGGGATCCAGATCCCAAAGCGCTTGGACGGGTTGGAAGAACGCCGCGCCCATGGAACCAGCCCCACCGCTCTTCCATCTGGGCCCCGGCTTTCGCCGGGGAAATCGGATCGGGGGTTATTCATATTCCGATAGCAACCCCTCCAGCCGGCGCTGCTCGGGCTTCATGACCAGGAAGTAGCGGCCCAGGTTCCAGCCGATGCTGGCGACCATGGCGACGCCGAACACGAACAGCATCTGCCAGGTGTCGCGCTCGGTGGCCTTGCCGACGTCGCGCAATTGCCAGACGCCGGCGATCATCGGCGCGAAGAAGACGGGCAGCATCATCCAGAAGATCCTCATATTGGTCCGCGCCCGGCGGTTGGCGGTCAGCATGGCGGCGAGGGTGTCGCGCACCGAGCCGTCCGAACGGCCGCGATGGCGCATGAGGATCGCGACGATCAGCATGGCGACGATGATCAGCCAGCAGACGCCCATCATGGCGAGCCCACCCCACTCGCGGGCAGGGTCCATGCGGCCTGTCGACACCGCCTGCACGGCGATGGCGGTGAAGATCGACATGGCGGTCACGGGCACGGCGAACAGCAGCACCTCGCGGCGGCGGCGGGCCTTCAGCGTCTTCATCACTTCCTCCATCAGATAGGCCCGGGCCTTGTCGTCCGGCGTATTGGCCGGCGAGTTCCAGGCGGCTTCCAGGTGTTCAAACTCCATCGCCGGAGCCCTCCACGAGCTTGGAGACGCGCTGACGGATACGGGTCAGGCGCGCCCCGACATTGGTTTCGGTCAGGCCGTGCAGGCGGGCGATCTCGGCGTACGAAATCCCGTCCAGCGACAGCAGGATCAGCGACCGCTCGACCGGCTCCAGCCGGCGAATGGCCGCGTAGAGACGCTCCAGCAGCGGACCTTGCGGATCGGACCCGGCGTCGCGCATCAGCAGCTCGGCCTCGATCGCGACGCCGCGCAGCCGCCGGCGGGTCTCTCCTCGCCGCCAGGTGAGGGCGGCGTTGTGGGCCACGCGGTAGGCGAAGGCGGCGGCGACGCTCACATCGTCGAACCGGGGCCGGGCTTTCCACAGCGCCAGGGTCAGCTCCTGCAGCAGGTCGTGCTGGTCCGCCGGCTGGGCGAAGGCGCGGGCCGTCCGGTGCAGCATCGGCAGATGCGGCGCCAGCCAGTTCGCGAAATCGTCCTTAGTGCGGCCCATCTGTCCCCCGTTTCGAAAGGTTAGATGCCGGCCGGGGCGTCGTCCTTACGGAAGGCTTTGCTTTTTTCAAACGCTCGTTAGTCTGATCCCATGTCCGACGACCTGACAGACGCCCAGACAGCGGCGATCCCCGAAGGCTTTTCCCAGCTGAACTGGTCCCGAGGTTTCGGCCGCCAGATCGGTCCGCTGTTCGAGCACCGCGAAGGGCCCGGCCTGGCGCGCCTGGCCTTCCGGGTCGAGGAGCACCACACCAATGGGCTTGGAAACTGTCACGGCGGCATGCTGATGAGCTTCGCCGACATGGCCTGGGGGCGGATCATCTCGCTGCAGAAGTCCTACAGCTGGGTCACGGTGCGGCTGATGTGCGACTTCCTGTCGGGCGCCAAGCTGGGCGACTGGGTGGAGGGCGAGGGCGAGCTGATCGGCGAGGAGGATCTCCTCTTCACCGTGCGCGGCCGGATCTGGGCGGGTGATCGGACGCTGATCACCGGCACTGGCGTCTTCAAGGCGCTCTCCCCCCGCAAGCCGCGTCCGGGCGAGCTGAACTACAAGGAGGGCGCCGATGGCTGACGACCAGGCCTCGCCGTCCTCGCTGCTGGCCCCGTTCGCGGGGGAGCCGCCGCCCGCGCCGGCCTGGTTCGACGCGGCCATCGCCCATGAGCCCGAGCGCTCGAAGATCGCCGTCGAGGGCGCCGACATCGAACTCCTGACATGGGGCGAGGTCGGCAAGCCGGGCCTGCTGTTCCTGCACGGCAACGGCGCCCATGCCGACTGGTGGAGCTTCATCGCGCCGTTCTTCGCGAAAGACTGGCGGGTGGCGGCGATTTCGTGGTCTGGCATGGGCGGCAGTGACTGGCGCGAGGCCTATAGCGCCGAACTGTTCGCGGCCGAGATCTTTTCGGCTGTCGAGGCCGCTGGCCTCGAGGCGGGCGGTGTGAAGCCGATCGTCGTCGGCCACTCGTTCGGCGGTTTCCCCACCCTGTACTGCGCGGCGCGTCATCCCGAGCGCCTGCGCGGGGCGATCATGGTCGATAGCAGCATCCAGCCGCCCGAGAAACGCTGGAAAGGCCCGCCGCCGCGCTCGGGCCTGGGCCAGCGGGTCTATCCGACCCTGGAGGAGGCCCTGACCCGCTTCCGCCTGGCCCCGCCGCAGCCGTGCGAGAACCTCTACATCGCCGACTACATCGCCCGGCGCTCCCTGAAAGAGGTCGAGGGCGGCTGGACGTGGAAGTTCGACCCCGACCTCTGGCACAATTTCCGGATGCCGGACTTGGGGCTGCTGTTGCCGGAGATCGCGTGTCCGGCCGCCTTGATGTGGGGCGAGCGGTCGAACCTGATGCATGCCGACACGCTGGATTACATGCTCGCACAGATGCCGAAGGACGTGCTGCTGCTGCCGCTGCCGGACGCCGATCACCACGTGATGATCGACCAGCCCCTGGCTTTCGTGGCGGGGTTGCGCGGGCTGCTGGCGGGGTGGGCCTAGAAAACCCTCTCTCATAGAGAGAGGGAGGGGCCCACGCCGCAGGCGTGGGAGGGTGAGAGGTTTCACCGCTGGCCGGAGAAGCCCTATCGGCGCTTGGTTCTGCGAGACTATAACCTCTCACCCTCCCACCGCTTCGCGGCGGGCCCCTCCCTCTCTCAAAGAGAGAGGGTTTTCGCGTTGAGATCCCGCTTGAGCACCACCCCAGGCCCTGTCCTCGTCTACGCCCCCGATCGCGGGATTGGCGACTTGATGTGGCACCTGCCGACGATCCGGGCGATCGCGGCGACGACGCCGGAGGGCAAGGTCGTGCTGGTCGCGCGGCCGTCCAGTCGGGCCTCGGAGGTGCTGAAGGTCGAGCCCAGCGTCGAGCGCGTGCTGCACGCCCCGCATTACAAGGACAAGCTGAAGGGCGTGCGCGAGACGCTGGACTTCTACCGGCTGTGCAAAGCCGAGAAGCCGCGCGCCGTCTGGATCCTGGAGAAGATCGACCGCCCCGCCATCGCCGCCTTCCTGGCCGGTGTGCCCGAGCGGCGGGGCTTTGGCCTGGGCCACGGCCAGGAGAGTTTCCTGACCACCGGCCCATACCTGCCCAAGGCCATGCGGCCCGCCCATCGGATCGACAAGCTGGAGGCCTTCGAGAAGGCCCACGGCCTGGTCGTGACCAGCCGCGAGCCCCAGCTCAAGCTGGATCCCCAAGCCATCGCGGCCGTGAGTGCCAAATACGCTGATCGGCCCGGCCCGTGGCTCAGCCTCGGCATTGGCGCCAGCGAACCCGCCCGCACCTGGCCGGCCGAACGTTTCGCGGAGGCCGCCCGGCAGCTTTCCGACCTCTTCGGCACGGTGTTCTGGGTTGGTGGACCGCATGAGGCCGAGACCGCCAAGGCCGCGATCGGCGACCTGCCAGGCAATGTCGTGGCCTGCGATCTGCCGCTGGACCAGTCGGCGGCGTTGATCTCGCTGTCGGCGGGGTTCCTGGGCAACGACTCGGGGGCGCTGAACGTCGCCGCCGCCGTCGGCACGCCGTGCGTGGGCCTGATGGGCACCGCGCCCGTACCCGCCTATTCAAAGTGGCTCTCGCGCCTGGACGGCGGCGGAGGTCGAATCGCGGACATCACGACAGATCAGGCCGTCGAAACCGTACGCAGCCGGTTCCTTAAGGAAGGCTGGGGCAATTCGCCCGCTTGAGCCCTGGACGCCCCCGTTGTATCGGGCGGGCCTCGGTAATTCCGTTTTCTTTTAAGGACGACACATGGCCGGCGACTATCACCGCGGTGAAATGGATATCCAAGAGCAAGCTGCCACCTACGAGGCCTTCGGCAAGATGACCAAGTGGGGCTCGCTGGCCGTCGCGGTCCTGCTGCTCTTCATCACCCTGCTGTTCTGCACGCCGGCTGGTTTCATTGGTAGCGCTATCGCCGCCGTGGTGCTTACGGTTCTGGGCGTGGTGTCCCTGAAGGAAAAGCCCGCTCCGGCCCACTGACACCGGTGGCCATCGGCATAATTTTTCCCTGAACAGCACGTCGTGCCTCGACAAGAGGCAAGACTATCCCCTACAGAGCGCCCCATGCTGATGCGCAAACAGCGCTCTGGGGAGGGGTATGCCGATGGCTGTCATCGCCGTCACGAAAGAAACCCGCGCGAACGAGACGCGGGTCGCGGCCACGCCTGAAACCGTCAAGAAGCTCGGCGCCGCCGGCTTCTCGGTGGTCGTGCAGGCGGGGGCGGGGACGGCCGCGTCCTATCTCGACGCGGACTACGAGGCGGCGGGCGCCAAGATCGCCAAGACCGCCAAGGACGCCCTGAAGGACGCCGACGTGCTGTTCAAGGTGCGCGCGCCCGAGGCCGCCGAGATCGCGGCCCTGAAGAAGGGCGCCATCGTCGCGGCCGCCCTCAATCCATACCAGGACAAGGAAACGCTGGACGCCCTGGCCAAGGCCGGCGCCACGGCGATCGCCATGGAGTTCATCCCGCGCATCACGCGTGCGCAGGTGATGGACATGCTGTCCTCGCAAGCCAACCTCGCCGGTTACCGCGCCGTGATCGAAGGCGCCGAGGCTTATGGCAAGGCCCTGCCGATGATGATGACCGCCGCCGGCACCGTCGCCGCGGCCAAGGTGTTCATCATGGGCGTGGGCGTCGCCGGCCTGCAGGCCATCGCTACGGCTCGTCGCCTGGGCGCGGTGGTCACCGCCACCGACGTGCGTCCGGCCACCAAGGAGCAGGTCGAGTCGCTGGGCGCCAAGTTCCTGGCCGTCGAGGACGAAGAGTTCAAGAACGCCCAGACCGCCGGCGGCTACGCCAAGGAAATGTCCAAGGAATACCAGGCCAAGCAGGCCGAGCTGGTATCCTCGCACATCGCCAAGCAGGACATCGTCATCACCACGGCCCTGATCCCGGGCCGCGCGGCGCCCAAGCTGGTCAGCGCCGCCCAGGTGGCGTCGATGAAGGCTGGCTCGATCCTGGTCGACCTGGCCATCGAGCAGGGCGGCAATGTCGAAGGCGCCAAGCTGAACGAGACCGTGGTCACCGCCAATGGCGCCAAGATCCTGGGTCACGCCAACCTGCCGGGCCGCATCGCCGCCGACGCCAGCGCGCTCTATTCGCGCAACCTGGTGGCGCTCTCGACCCTGTTCACCACGAAGGAAGGCGCGTTCGAGCCCAACTTCGAGGACGAGATCCTGCAAGCCGCCGTCGTGACGCGCGGCGGCGAGATCGTCCATCCGAACCTGAAGACCGCCTAAGCGCACCAACAGAAGGGAGGCTCCCATGGAAGCCGTCGACCCCACAGTGTTCCGTCTGGCGATCTTCGTGCTCGCCATCTTCGTCGGCTACTACGTCGTCTGGAGCGTGACGCCCGCGCTGCACACGCCGCTGATGGCCGTGACCAACGCCATTTCGTCGGTGATCATCGTCGGCGCCCTGCTGGCCGCCGCGGCGCATGGCGCCAATTCCGACCTGGCCGGCGGCGCCATCGCCGGCTCGACCTGGATCTCCAAGGGGGCCGGCGCGATCGCCGCGGCCTTCGCGGCGGTCAACATCTTCGGCGGCTTCTTGGTCACCCAGCGCATGCTGGCGATGTACAAGAAGAAGTCGAAGTAAGCGGCCGGGATAGGGGGACCATCATCATGAACGCCAATCTCGCCGCCATCCTGTACCTCGTCTCCGGGGTGCTCTTCATCCTCGCGCTACGGGGCCTCTCGAGCCCTGAGACCAGCCGCAAGGGCAACACCTACGGCATGGTCGGCATGGCCATCGCCGTGGCCACCGTGCTGGCAACCCTGTGGACCCAAGGCGCGCTGGACGCCGTCACCCTGGGCCTGATCATCGGCGGCGTCGCCGTCGGCGGCGGCGTGGGCGCGGTGATCGCCCGCAAGGTGCCGATGACCTCGATGCCGCAGCTGGTCGCCGCCTTCCACTCGCTGGTCGGCATGGCCGCCTGCCTGGTGGCCGTGGCCGCCATCTACACGCCCGCCGCCTATGGCATCGTGGGCGAGGACGGCCATGTGCATCTCAACAGCCTGATCGAGCTGTCGCTGGGCCTGGCCATCGGCGCCATCACCTTCACCGGTTCGGTCATCGCCTTCGCCAAGCTGAATGGCAACATGGGCGGTGCGCCGATCCTGCTGCCGGCCCGTCACCTGCTGAACATCCTGATCGCGGCCGCCATCGTGGCCCTGATCGTGGTGCTGGTGATCAGTGGCGGCGAAGCCAAGTGGGCCTTCTGGGGCATCTTCGCCCTGAGCCTGCTGATCGGTGTCACCCTGATCATCCCGATCGGCGGCGCGGACATGCCCGTCGTGGTGTCGATGCTGAACAGCTATTCCGGCTGGGCGGCGGCGGCCCTGGGCTTCACGCTGGAAAACACCACCCTGATCATCACCGGCGCCCTGGTCGGCTCGTCGGGCGCGATCTTGTCCTACATCATGTGCAAGGGCATGAACCGCTCGTTTGTCTCGGTGATCCTGGGCGGCTTCGGCGCCGACGCCGCGGCCGCCGGCCCCGGCGGCAAGGTCGAGACCCGTCCCGTCAAGCAGGGCTCGGCCGACGACGCGGCCTTCATCATGAAGAACGCCAGCAAGGTGATCATCGTCCCGGGCTACGGCATGGCCGTCTCCCAGGCCCAGCACGCCCTGCGCGAAATGGCCGACAAGCTCAAGGAAGAGGGCGTCGAGGTGAAGTACGCCATCCACCCCGTCGCGGGCCGGATGCCGGGCCACATGAACGTGCTGCTGGCCGAAGCCAACGTACCTTATGACGAGGTCTTCGAGCTGGAGGACATCAACAGCGAGTTCTCGACCGCCGACGTGGCCTTCGTGATCGGCGCCAACGACGTCACCAACCCGGCCGCCAAGACCGATCCGACCAGCGCCATCTTCGGCATGCCGATCCTGGATGTCGAGAAGGCCCGCACGGTCCTGTTCGTGAAGCGCGGCATGTCCTCGGGCTATGCCGGCGTGGAGAACGAGCTGTTCTTCAAAGACAACACGATGATGCTGTTCGCCGACGCCAAGAAGATGGTCGAAGGCATCGTGAAGGGGCTCTAGGGCGTCTTCATCACCGCTAGAACGACGAAGGCCCCGGGCGATGTCCGGGGCCTTTTTTCGTATCAGGTTATGAGGCGTTTCAGCTTCGCGATGCTGATGCGCCTTTGTCCGTTCTTCTGCTTCGCTCCGGCCGCTTCCCACGCTGGATGACCGTCACCGTCGTAGACCACCTCCGCATGCTCGGCGTCGCGTACCCTTAGAACGACCAATCGATCGCACGTGTCGTAGAGCGACACGGATTTCCCGCCTGTCAGCTTGATTTGTACATCGCGTCCTGTGCGTGGATCATGGGCGTCATGACTGGGGTGCGATGCAGGGTGAAGAACGAGGCTCAGAGCCTCAGCGGCTATGACCTCGCCAATGGAACCGACGAGGTGTCCATCGGGCGTGAACTTGCGGCCCGGATAGAGCTTTTCCAGGTCTTCAACGGCCTTGAAGATCGCCGCGACGGGCGAGGGTAGCCTGATCAAAAGCGGCTCGTTGCCGCCACGAAGCAGGCCGCTTTGCACCAGCCCGATGCGCATGTTGCTGGGATCGACATCGTAACCATTGGGCCAGGTTGGCGCGCCTGCTTCTAGGAAGACGCGGCTGAAGAATCCTTCGTCGCGTAGCGGTTGGACCATCTCGGCACTGGACATCACCGTTTTGCTGAAGTCGCAGATCCCAGACGAGCCGTCGGAGAAGGCAACGTTCAGCCGATAGCCTTGAAGGGCCTTGATGCTAACGGCGCGGACAAATTTGAAAGCCGCTGGGAGGTCTGTATTCGCTGCCATGGTGCAATCCAGGCGTTAGTTTTCTTGCCTGCGCAATCCCCCTAACGAAACAGAGGCCCCAGGGTTACCTGGGGCCTCTGTCGCGGGGTGCGGGGAGGTGGGGCGTTTTGGGGTACGCGGTACTGAAGTTCGTGGGGCCGAAGATCACTGGGCGGCGACTTCGACCGGGGCGGTGTTGGCCAAGGCCAGGGCGTTACGTTGGCGCTGCGACAGCTGGCGCTCGGCGTCCTGATGGGCTTCGGTCATGCAGGCGCGGACGGTCGATTGCAGCTCGCCGCGGTTCATCTTGGCGCGGCAGACGGTTTCGCCGGCGGCTTGCAGGCGAGCCTTGAAGATCTTGGCGTCGGCGGGCTTGGCCAGGTTCAGGTCGGCGAAGGAGACCGTGACGGTGGGGTCGCCGGGCTCGGCGGCGTTGGCGGCTTGGGTCAGGCCCAGGACCGGGACGGCGGCCAGGCTCAGGCTGGCGACGGTGGTCAGGCTCATGATGAACTTGCGCATTTCGAAGATCCCTCTGGTTGGGCGCTGTTCTTGTGCGCCGATGAATATTGAATAATGTCCAGAGTTCTCGAAGTCCCGTTACGTCTCCTTCATGACGTGTAATTAAAGAAGTGACGCGCGTTTAATGATATGAACTTGGCGTAATGTTCAATGTCTATTTCTGTAATGGACTCCGCGATACGCCGCGTGGTTAGTGAATGGTTAAGCTGCGCCCTGTTTTCGCCTCACGCGACCTTCATAGACCGCCGCCATTCACCAAGCCGAAAGGTCAGGTGTGAGAGTAAAGCCGCCTGCGCGCGGTCCTCTCGACCTGACCGAACGTCGAAGAGGAAGCGGTTTGATCTCCAAGAGCCTGGCAGTCCCGCCCCAGCATCTGCGCGTCGCGTTCTTCACCATGCTGGGCGTCGCCGCCATGGCCGGAACCCTGAACGGGGCTCTGGCCCTGGGCGACTGGGTGGCGCGCACCGCGCCCGTCGCCGATCCGACCCCAGCCATCGTTCCCATCGCGCCGCCGGTCGAAGAGGCCGAGCCCGAGACGCCGCCGCCCGCCTTCCAGTTCGCCGCGCCGCTGCCCGGCCGGGTGATCAACTCGCCGTTCGGCCTGCGCCAACTGCCCTGGGAAGAGAACGGCCGTCTGCATGAGGGCGTGGACATCGCCGCGCCCGGCGGGGCGGCGGTCAAGGTCGCCGCCGACGGCGTGGTCAAGGCCACGGGCCTGTCGCCCAGCTACGGCCGCTACGTGCTGGTCATGCACAAGGGAGGGCTGACGACCCTCTACGCCCACCTGGCCAAGCCGGCGACGGGCGTCAAGCGCGGGACCTATCTGCATCGCGGCGACACAGTCGCCTTCGTCGGCAATTCGGGCCGCTCGACCGGCTCGCACCTGCACTTCGAGATCCGCAAGGGCGACAAGGCCCTGAACCCGACCTTCTTCCTGGACCGCAGCTTCGCCGACGCCTCGGACCTGCCGCTGAAGGCCGCCGGCCGGGTCTCGCGCAAGGTGCACAAGGCCACGGTCTCGAAATGGCCTCCGGGTGTTCTGGCCAAGGCCGGGGCCGCTGGCGGCGTCAAGGTCGCCCGCCTGAAGAACGGCCGCGTTCGCGCCACCATTCCGGTCGCCACGGTTCCGGCGCCGGCCGTCCAGGCGGTGAGCGCATCGGTGGGTTCGAGCACTTAAAGCTCCGTCGTCGGTGCAACGCGCCTCGACGCGTCACAAAGCGTCACTACATTGAACGCCATGATCCAGTTTCTCGGTCGCGGCGTCGCGGGCTTGGCCCTGCTTTTGGTTTCGTACATCGCCGTGGGCGGTATCGTCAGCGCCACCGGCGCCCCCAAGATGCGGGGGCAGATGGTCGAGATCGAGCCGGGGCGCATGCTGCGGCTGGTCTGCGAAGGGCCCAGGAGCGATCGTCCCGTCATCTGGCTGGAGGCCGGCGCCTTCGGTTTCGCGGCCGACTGGGGCGGTACGCAGGAAGCCCTGACCGCCGCCGGCTGGCGCTCGTGCGCCTATGACCGCGCAGGCATGGGCTTTTCGCCCAAGGGCCCCAGCCCGCGCGACGGCATCGCCATCGTCACCGACTTCGAGAAGCTGGTCGCCGCGTCCGGCGAGACTGGTCCCTACATCCTGGTCGGTCACTCGATGGCCGGCCTGCGCCTGCGCGAATATGCCGGGCGTAATCCGGACAAGGTGGCCGGTATCGTCCTGGTCGACGCCGCCACGCCCGAGGCCGCCCAGAACCCGTCCATGCAGGGCTTCATCAAGACCTTTGCCAGGGCCTCGAAGTGGGCGGCTCGCGGGGCCTCGCTGGGCCTGTACAAGCCGCTGGTTCACACCCGCCTGGGCGACAAGATCGACCTGCCGCCGGCCGCCAAGGCCGAGAAGAGCTGGGCCTTCGCCAACGGTCGTCATAACCGCACGGCGGCGGAGGAGGTCGGGTTATGGAAGCAGGCCTCGGACCAGGCCGCCCAGCAGCCGGACTTCGATCCCAAGTGGCCGGTCGCCGTGGTCACCGCCGGTCCGGTGGCGGGCCGCGAGCTGCGCAAGGAGATGCAGGCCGGCCCGGCGCGTCGTTCGCAGCACGGCATGGTCGACCATGTCGAGGCCGCCAGCCACACCCTGCTGATCGGTCGGCGCTTCGCCGACCACATCGTCCGGGCCGTCGCGTTCGTGGCCGACGCTTACAAAAAGGGCTGATACAACTTTCGAGAGGTCCGATTCGGAGGTCGTCCAATGGTCAACGCGGTCACCCTGGAGGGCGTCAGCAAGACCTATGACGAGTTCCACGCCGTGCGGGACGTCAGTTTCGAGGTCCCCGCCGGCCGGATCACCGGCTTCCTAGGCCCCAACGGCGCGGGCAAGACCTCGACCATCCGCATGATCCTGGGCCTGCTGCCGGCTAGCGCGGGCAAGATTACGGTGCTGGGCGAGAACGACGCCACGAGCGTTCGCTCGCGGATCGGCTTCCTGCCCGAGGAGCGCGGCCTCTACAAACGCATGACCCCGATCGACGCCATCGCCTTCTTCGCGGGGCTGAAGGGCGTGCCGGAGGTCGAGGGGCGCAAGCGGGCCAAGGCGATGCTGGAGGCGCAAGGCCTGGGCTACGCCATGAAGAAGCCGATCAAGGAGCTGTCCAAGGGCATGGCCCAGAAGGTCCAGCTGATCTCGGCCCTGGCGCACGAGCCGGAACTGGTGGTGCTGGACGAGCCATTCTCGGGCCTGGATCCGGTCAACCAGCAGGCCTTGGAGGCGATGATCCGCGAGATCGCCGCGCGCGGGGCGACGGTGTTGTTCTCGACCCACGTGATGCAGCACGCCGAGCGGCTGTGCGACAAGGTCGTGCTGATGGCGCGCGGCCGGAAGGTGTTCGACGGCGATGTCGCCACGGCCCGCTGCGCCGCGCCTCGGGCGCTGGTGCTGGAGGGCGATCTTTCGGCCGAGCAGGTCATGGCGCTGCCGGGCTTGGGCGCGGTGACCTCCGAGGCGCTGCCCGACGGCGGCTGGCGGCACGTCGCCGTGCTGTCGGAGACGAGCGGCGGCCATGACGCCCTGAAGGCCGCCTTCGCCCGTGATCTTTCCTTGCGAAGGTTCGAGCTCAAGGAACCCAGCCTGCATGACGCCTTCATCGTCCTGACGGGAGGCCAGGCATGAGCCGTCTCTTGAAGATCGCTCGCCGGGAATACCTGGCCTATGTCCGCACCGTCGGCTTCTGGCTGTCGATCGTGGCCCTGCCGCTGGTGATCGGGATCACCGCCCTGGCGCCGATGATGATGATGAAGTCGGCCAAGCCCGAGCGCCTGGCCATTGTCGATCTGACCGGCCAGACCATGGGCCCCGCCCTGGCCAAGGCCATCGTCCAGAACCAGAACCGTGATGCGGCCCGGGCCCTGCGCGCGGCGGCCCTGTCGGCGGGCGGCCCCAAGGCGCAGGAAGAGGTCCGTAAGGCCCAGGCGCAGGGTGGAGACGCCGCCGGCCGCGAGGTCCTGGCGCGCTACAATCCTTCGGCCGCCGCCCGCTACAAGCCGCCCCGCGCCAAGGTCATCGTCCTGCCGCCGCCTGTCCAGGCTCAGGAGGCGGCCGACCCGCGCGCGGCTGGCCTGATCGCGCGTCGAGAGGTGGGCGAGAAGCGGCTCGATTCCGTACTGATCCTCAGCGGCCGCGACGACGCCATCGTCATGGACCTGTGGAGCCGCAACCTGGCCGCCCCGGTGCTGGAGAACGATCTGAAGACCGCCGTTGGTGAGATCATGCGCGAACGCGCCCTGGCCCGCGCCGGCGTCTCGGCCCAGACCCTGAAGGCCGCCGACGACCTCAAGCCCGCCTTCAACAGCCTGTCGCCCAAGGCCGCCTCGGGCGAGAAGGTCAGTCTGCGCGACCGCCTGCCCACCATCGTCGGCTTCGCGGCCGGCATGCTGCTGTGGTCGATGATCCTGACCGGCGCCAGCATCCTTCTGAACAGCGTGATCGAGGAGAAGTCGTCCAAGATCCTGGAGGTGCTGCTGTCCTCGGCCTCGGTGCCCGAGATCATGGGCGGCAAGATCCTGGGCGTGGCGGGCCTGACCCTGACGGTCTTGAGCGTCTGGGCCATGGGCGGCTGGCTGGCCCTGCTGAACTTCGCGCCCGGCCTGGCCGGTGACCTGGTGGCCGTGCTGCTGGGCAAGGGCCTGCTGTTCTATTTCGGCGCCTATCTGGTCGGAGGCTACCTGATGTACGCGGCGCTGTTCGCCGGCGTCGGGGCCTTCTGCGAAAGCCAGCGCGACGCCCAGACCCTGCTGGGGCCGATCATGATGGTGATGACCATCCCGGTGGTCTTCATGGGCCAGGCGATCCGCTCGCCCGAGGCGCCGATTCTCAACGCCCTGTCGTGGATCCCGCCGTTCACGCCGTTCCTGATGCCGGTGCGCATCGCCAGCGATCCGCCGCTGGTCCAGGTGATCGGCACCACGGCGCTGATGGCCGTGACGGTCGTCGGCATCATCGCCTTCTCGACGCGGGCTTTCCACGTCGGCGCGCTGGCGACGGGCAAGATCGACTTGAAGACCTTGATCGGCCTGATCGTCAGGAAGCAGGCGGGCTAGGGCCCAGAAACGACGAAAGCCGCGCGGATCGCCGCGCGGCTTTCGAAATCTTCAGCGAAGAAGAGCGGGTCTTACCGGCTCGGCTTCTTCGGCATCGGCAGCAGGCCTTCGCGCTGAGCGCGCTTGCGGGCCAGCTTGCGAGCGCGACGGACGGCTTCAGCCTTTTGGCGAGCGCGCTTTTCCGACGGCTTCTCATAGTGCACGTGCCGCTTCATTTCGCGGAACGAGCCTTCGCGTTGCATCTTCTTCTTCAGGGCCTTCAGCGCCTGATCGACGTTGTTGTCGCGGACGAAAATCTGGACCAGGGGTATCTCTCCATTCGACAGCCCGACCAATTTCCCAAGTCCCTCTTGAGGGGCCGGGCGGGCGAACAAAACCGGGTAACCTGGAAGGGGTGCTCCCAGGCGATGAGGCGGGGCTGATAGCAGAGCAGACGGCCTCTGTCCATGCGCGACGCGGCCTAAACACCGGTGTAGACTCGGATTTATGAACCAAACCGCCGACTCCACCCGTCAAGCTTCCGGCCGGACCTGGGCCGACGACGCCGAACAGCGCGTGCTGGATGAGGCCGTACGCCTGGCGCCAAAGGCCGGCTGGAACGCAGGGCTCGTCTCGCGAGCCCTTGCGGCGGCGGGATTCAGCGACGCCGAGGGCCAGCTCTTGCTGCCCGAAGGCCCGCGCGACCTGGCCGCCTTGCTCTCGCGACGCCATGACGCGGCGGCGCTTGGGCGTCTGAAAGCGTTCGATGTCTCGGCCCTGAAGATTCGTCAGCGAATCCGTGAAGGCGTGGTCGCCCGCCTCGACGCGGCTCAGGAACATGCCGACGTCATGCGTCCGCTGGCCGCCTTCCTGGCCTTTCCGACCAACCTGGCGCTGGCCCTGCGGCTGACCTGGGAATCGGCGGACATGATCTGGCGCTGGGCTGGGGATACGGCCACCGACGAGAACCACTATTCCAAGCGGGCGATCCTGTCGGGGATCCTGATCTCGACCCTGGCGGTCGACCTGGCCTCGGGCCGCGCCTCGGCCCTGACGCACCTGGACGCTCGCATCGACAACGTCATGGCGTTCGAGAAGTGGAAGGCGGGCCTGAAACCCATGGACCTGGCCAGCGAGGTCGTCGCCGCGCTGGCGCGGATGCGGTACGGGAAGTAACCGCCCTCAGAATTCACTCCATTGCCTTCCTCGCCCTTGTGGCGAGGACCCATGGCGCGGCTGGGCTCGACGTTGGATTTCAGTGCGCCGCAGCGTGGGCGCGCTCCGTTCAGATCAAAGCCGGCTGAACGATGGGTCCTGGGCACAAGGCCCAGGAAGGCGATGTTTTGTAACGAGAGGGCTGTAACTCAGCCCCCGAAGGCGGCCGTGAGGCGGTCGAAGTGGGCCTGAACGGGACGCGGGGCCTCTTCGTTTGGCGATTCCACGTACATGCGGCGATCCAGATGGCGGACGCGCTCGTAAAGGCGCTCGCTGCGAGTCAGCAGGTGGGTCAGACCGAAGGGCAGTTCCTCGATGGCCGCCGGCTCGCCCGTGGCTTCCTCGCCCAGGCGGTAGGATTCCGCGCAAGCGGCTTCCGGCGGCATCTCGCCCTCGCGCACGGCGCGCTGCACCAGCAACCACGAGGCCACCTGCATCAGGCGGGTGGTCAGGCGCATGCTCTCGGTGGCGTAGCCCAAGGCGGCGTTGCGCGAGAGGATCTTGCTGTCATGCCGGCCAGCGCCATCGAGATAGGCGGCGGTCTCTTCGACCAGCTGCATGCCTTCCTCGAACGTGCGGTCGAACAGTTCCGATCGCGCGAAGTCCTGGATCACTCCGGCGCGCCAAGGCGTGTCCGCGAACGCGTTCACTTCGGTCATAGCTACTCAATGCCCCTTCGA
Organism: Caulobacter sp.; assembly: GCF_017744445.1. GTDB lineage: Bacteria > Pseudomonadota > Alphaproteobacteria > Caulobacterales > Caulobacteraceae > Caulobacter. The sequence continues at coordinate 125,355 of NZ_JAGIBH010000169.1, read as the reverse complement.
AAGGCCGCGAGGACGTCTCGCCTTTGCGACGGAGCTGCAACGCCCGTGCCAAGACCAACCGTCCCGTTTCGCGACCCGCCCCCTTTCGAACCGACGACACTCTTACTGTTGAGTTGCGTCCGAAAGCGGATGAACGCTTAAGACGCCAGTAACCTCACCGAAACCTTAAAAGAGCTTTTAGTCCAGGCGACCAAACAGCGCATTCGCCGCGTCGCGACCCGCCTTTTTCTTGCTCAGCTGGGCTTTCGTGCGTTCGATTTCGGCCTGCAGGGCCTCGATCCGCTCCTCCAGTTCCGCGACGCCATAGACCTCCAGGTCCTCGTGGGTCGTCTCGTTCAAAGCGCGTCCGCTGAAGGCGCGGGCTTCCGCAGGCTCTTCGAACATCGGCTTTTCTCCCTTTTCCGGGCGATATCTGACGCCTACCTACGTCCCAAGGCAAGCTTCACGAGGTTTGAGGTCCATGACGCAGACGATGACGGCGATCGCGATCGAGGGTGGAAAAGGCCCGGCCGAAGCCCTTCACCCCGTCCAGCTAGAGCGTCCCGCGCCGGGACCGGGCGAGATCCTGATCAAGGTCGCCGCCGCCGGCGTGAACCGTCCTGATCTGCTGCAACGCATGGGTTTCTACCCGCCGCCGCCCGGCGCGCCGGCGACCCTGGGCCTGGAAGTGGCGGGTGAAGTGGTGGTCGCGGCGGGGCGCTGGAACGTCGGCGACAAGGTCTGCGCCCTGGTCGGCGGCGGGGGTTATGCGGACTATGTCGTGGTCGACGCTCGCCACGCCCTGCCGATCCCGGGCGATCTGGACCTGATCCACGCCTCGGCCCTGCCCGAGACAGTCTTCACCATCTTCGCCAACGTGTTCGAGCATGGCGCCCTGAAGGCCGGCGAGACGCTGCTCGTTCATGGTGGAACGTCCGGAATCGGAACAACGGCGATCGCCATGGCCAAGGCGGCGGGCGCCAAGGTCATCGCCACGGGCCGTGGCCCCGACAAGAAGGCCAAGGCCCTGGCGCTGGGCGCCGACATCGCCGTCGATACGAAGACCGAGGACTTCGCCGAGGTGGTGAAGGCCGCCGGCGGCGCCGATGTCGTGCTCGACATGGTCGGGGCCAGCTACTTCGAGAAGAACCTCGATGCGCTGAACGTTGGCGGCCGCATCGTCTACATCGCCAGCCTTGGCGGGGCGGTGCTGGAAGTCCCGGTCATGAAGATCATGCAGAAGCGCGCCGTCATCACCGGCTCGACCCTGCGCCCCCGCTCGGCCGACGAAAAGGCCCGCCTGGCCGCCGAGGTCGAGCGCGTCGCCTGGCCCTGGGTGGCGGCGGGCAAGCTGAAGCCGATCGTCGACGAGACCTTCCCGCTGACCGACGCGGCCAAGGCGCATGCGCACCTCGAGGCCGGGGAACACGTGGGCAAGGTGGTGCTGACGGTCTAGCGATCATGCGCTGGTATGACGGACTGGCCATCGTGCTCTTCGCGCTCGCGGCGATGGGCGCCTGGATGGTCAACTTGGTCCAGAACGACAAGAAGATCTGGTGGCTGGCATGGACAGCCGCGCTGGCCCCGGTGTGTTTCTATGTTGTCGCGCGAAGCGGTGGGTCCGCGGAGGCGGCGCTGGCGGCCGGGATCCTGGGCGGTCCGGCGCTTGCGGCATGGATCGCGTTTGTGCCTCGGCTTCGTGACGTCGTGGCGAACTGGCTTGATGGAGAGCCCTGAAATCTCGGGATCTACTTGATCCCCGTTCCCTTTTTGCGAGAAGGGGATTATAGCTTTTGCCACATCCCGCCCGGCCGAAAGGCCGGGCGCCGTCATTTCTGGAGGACCGATGTCCGACATCCTGATGCCCAAGGCGACCGCCGTCTGGTTGGTGGACAACACCTCGCTCAGCTTCGAGCAGATCGCCGATTTCTGCGGCCTGCACCCGCTGGAAGTGCGCGGCATCGCCGATGGTGAAGTGGCGCGCGACATCCGCGGCGCCGACCCGATCGGCAATGGGCAGCTGACCCGCGAAGAGCTGGACAAGGCCCAGGGCAATCCGGACTACCGCATGAAGGCCCAGGTGAGCCGTCACGCCGAGCTGCTGAAGCCGGCCAAGAAGGCCCCGCGCTACACGCCGGTCTCGCGTCGCCAGGACCGCCCGGACGCCATCGCCTGGTTCCTGCGCCACCACCCCGAAGTGACCGACGCCCAGATCTCGAAGATCCTGGGCACCACCAAGGCCACGATCGAGCAGGTTCGCGCCCGCACGCACTGGAATGCCGCCAACATCAAGCCGGTCGACCCGGTGACCCTGGGCCTGGTCGGCCAGCTGGAGCTGGACAGCCTGGTCAAGAAGGCCGCCGAGAAGAAGGCCAAGGACGACGCCAAGCGCGGCATCGTTCCGGAAGACCCGACCCTGCGCCCCGCCTCGGAAGGCGGCCAGTTCGAGCCGGAGGTCGAGGAAGAGGAAGAAGACTTCCGCGCGCCCCGCGGCGACATCAAGGCCGAGGACGTGTTCGGCAAGTCGTCGGGCTATGTGGACGAGGAAGACGAGGACTAAGGAAGTTCCGTTTCCCCGGCGAAAGCCGGGGCCCAGCCCGAGCCGCTTGGGCTGATTGGATGAACGCCGAGCTTCTGGAGCCCGCTCCAGCGCCTTTCCATCTGGGCCCCGGCTTTCGCCGGGGAGACGGGATTGGGGTATAAAAAGCAGAGGCCCCGCTCCTTGCCGGAGCGGGGCCTCATGTTTTTCGGCTGCTGTCTCAGCAGCTAGTGAAGTCGCGCCCTAAGGCCCTCGATCTCCTCCTTCAGCCGAAGCTTCTGCCGCTTGAGCTCCATAAGCATCGTTGCGTCGCTACCGGGTCGATTGGTCTCCTCCTGGATCTTGCGATCAAGGTTCTCGTGACGGGACCCAAGCTCGCGGATACGGGATTCGATGGCCATGGCTCTCGGCTCCATTGCTGTTGGAGAAGAAAGTGAACACCCGCTGCGCGGCGCTGTCAGATCACATATGATTGCAAGCGGCCCCGCTTGACGTGGCCCAGTTTGCTCCCAAGACGGACGAAAATTCACCATGACGGATGCTTCGAAGACCGTTGATCGCCAAAGGCTGGTGGTCGGGATCACGGGCGCTTCGGGCGTCGTTTATGGCCTCAGAACCCTGGATGCGCTGCGCGAACTGGGGGTCGAGAGCCATCTGGTGGTGTCCAAATCGGCGGCGCTGACGCTCGCCCAGGAAGCAGATCTCAGCGTCGCAGAGGTCAACGCCATGGCCGACATCGTGCACCGCACGGCCGATGTCGGGGCCTCGATCGCGTCGGGTTCGTTCAAAACCTTGGGCATGATCATCGCCCCCTGTTCGGTCCGGACGATGAGCGAAATCGCCACCGGCGTAACGTCTTCGCTGCTGACGCGGGCCGCTGACGTCACGCTGAAGGAGCGCCGCACCCTGGTGCTGATGGTGCGCGAGACGCCGCTGCACCTGGGCCACCTGCGCACCCTGACCAAGCTGGCCGAGATGGGCGCGGTGATCGCCCCGCCGCTGCCGGCCTTCTACGCCAAGCCCACGACGATCGCCGAGATGGTCGACCAGTCGGTCGGCCGGGCGCTGGACCTGTTCGACCTCTCCTGGACGCCCGTGAAGCGCTGGGGCGAGGACCTGCCGACCCTCGCCGGCAAGGGGGAAGGTTAACGGCCGTGCGGTTCTGGGATTGGGCGCTGGAGGTCTATGCGCGACAACCTGTCGCGGACGCTTGCCTGCACCTGCAGGACGCCCACGGCCAGAACGTCCCCTGGTTGCTCTGGGCCGCCTGGATGGCTGGGGAGGGGCGCTCCGCCGACCTCGAGGACGCCGCCCGGATGATGCGCGCCTGGGACGCCGAGATCGGCGCGCCGCTGCGCGGCGTCCGCCGGGCGCTCAAGCCTGCTCGCCCGCCCGTCGACGAGACCGCCAAGGAGGCGTTGCGTGACGCCGTGAAGGCCGTCGAGCTGAAGGGCGAGCGCGTGTTGATGGAAAGCCTGGAGGCTTTAAGCAGTCCGCCGGGGGCCCCGATCCCGATCCTGGACGGCCTGATCGCCGCGGCTGAAGCGTCCGGCGACCCGCCGCGCCGGAGCGCGCTCGAAAAGCTCGCCGAGGCCCTTGCTAAACCTTTGGGCTGAGCGCCTTTACCCGCTGTCAGCCTTTGCTATCTATCACCCCTTGAGAGGGGGCCCACCGAGATGACGTCCATGAACGACGATGATCCGTCGGAAGATACCGACATCGCGATCGAACGTCGCCTCGCCGACCTGCGCGAGGAGCACAAGGACCTCGACGACGCCATCCAGGCGCTGGAAGAACGCTACCAGCCCGACATGCTGCAGATCGCGCGCCTGAAGAAAAAGAAGCTGATCCTCAAGGACGAGATCGGCCGGCTGGAAGACCAGCTGACTCCTGACATCATCGCCTAGTTTCCGGGTCTAGCCGGCGACCGCCTTCACGCACGCCGCCCGCGCCTGGTCCGTCAGGTCCATGGGCATGGCGATGCGTTGGAAGCCCACTGTCGTCTTGCCGGCGGGCAGGTAGCGGATCACCCGCTTGCCGCTGGCGTCCTCGACCGCCTGGCCGGTTTCGACCGAGCCGTCGCCCTCCTGACCCGCGGCGCGGCCCAGATATTTCTGGCCGTCGCGCAGGCCCGCCGCCCAGGCCGGACCGTCCGGGACGACGCCGGTGACGATCCGGGTCTTGCGGGTCGCCGCCTCGTCGAAGCCGGGATGGTAAGCGGGGCGGATCACCGTCTCCACCGTCAGGCAGCCGCCGAAGGCGTCGGGCGGCAGGGCGATAGGCATGCCGCGCGTGATGTAGCGGTCGAGCTCGGGCGTCACGTCGATCCCGGTTCGCGCCTCGGCGATGCGCGGGAAGAGGTTGGCGGCGGCGAAGTCCCAGTCGGCCCGGTCGCGGCCCTTGGCGTCGTCGCGCATGGCCAGCATCACCGGATCCAGGCCCCCCTTCGCCTTCAGTTGCGTCTCCATCAGCACCGCGAACAGGGCGCCGCGATGGTAGGGCAGCTTTTGCACGGTCTTGTCGCTCCAGAAGCGGGCGACGATGTTGGCGTTGGGCGCGGCCCGCAGCGGTGACAGGCCATACGCCTGTAGAGCCTGGTTCCAGTCCTTCACGAAGGCCTCCAGGCTGACGAAGCCCGACCGCAGCGACAGACGGCGGGCGTAGTAGTCCGTGAAGCCCTCGCTGAACCAGTAGCCGGCCGGCTCCTGCGGGCCGCTCTTCGACCCGCCCAAGCGGTTGGCGTTCCAGGTGTGGAAGTACTCGTGGGCTAGGAACAGCTTGTACTGGTCCAGCGGGACGTTGCGGGTCGAGATCACCGCGAACGCGTCGCCGAGGCCCGTGCCGCGATAGGACGTCCAGCCCTTCGGGGCGTCCTGGTCGGTCAGGGTGATCAGAAAGGACTCCTTGCCGTCGCCCCAGAAGGCGCGGCTGTCGGCGATGGTGTGGGCGGCCATGTCGGCGAAGGCCTCGGGCGTGAAGGCGAACTGCCCTCGCGCGGCCAGGCGCAACGGCGCGCCGGCGGCCTGGCGCGTCAGGATGGTCAGGTCCTTGTAGGCGACGGCGACGCTGGCCAGCAGGTCGTCCAGCTTGCCCGGCGCCTTGATCAGCGGTTCCAGATCCGAGGCGAAGACCAGGTCCGAGCCGGCCGGGTCCCACGCGAAGCGCGCCCGGTCGTTGTCCCGCCCCTCGGGACGGATGAAGACGGTGTGGCCAATCACATAGAAGCCGGCGGGGCCGACGATTGGCTGTCCATAGTTGACGCTGTCGACCGGTGGCTCGCCGTCATAGGCGCTGACCACGCGATAGCGCACCGTCAGGGGCGCGCCGGGCTTGGAGCGGACGACCCAGGTCTTCTCGTCGTGCACCGACAGCGTTCCACCTGTGACGACCGGGTCCTTCACGAAGCGCCACAGCTTCTCGCCGCCGCCCCACGCGTCGGGCAACTCAAGCCGTGTCTCGCCATCGGCGTCGGCGGGCAGGGTCAGGGTGATCGACAGCGCCGTGATCTTGCCGCCCTCGACGACGGGCGACAGGCGGTACGCGTTGATGGGCGTCGCGGCCCAGGCGGGCGCGCAGACGAGGGCGGCGGCCAGGCCGGCCGCCAGAATCTTGATGATCACGTGAAGGCTCCCCGAACCGACGCCACCTTAGGGGCGAGGGTCAGGAGCGGTCAGCTTAAAGTTCTGTCAGCATCAGGCAGCTCAGGCCGCGATGCGGGCGGCTTCCAGCTCGCGCACCGTCTGCAGCAGGCGGCCGGGGGTGATCGGCTTTTCCAGGCGCGCGTCGGCGTGCTGGTCGTCCTTCAGCAGGCGGGCGTCGCAGGCCGAGGCCATCAGGGTCACCGCGTTCGGGCGCGCCCGGCGCACGGCGCTGACCAGCTCGCCGCCGCTCATGCGCGGCATCGAGTGGTCGGTGATGACGAGGTCGGGCGCGAAGCTGTCCAGAGCCTCGAACGCCTCCTGGCCGTCCTGGCACAACAGGACGTCGAACCCTGCTTCGGTCAGGGTGATCTCGTAGATCATCGAGAGAACCGGATCGTCCTCTGCGACCAAGATGCGCTGCATGTAACCCGCCCAGTCATGCTTAACAGACTATGAACGTGTTACCGCACCCACCGGGTTCCAGTCGCCGTGCGATAAGGTCGCATGACTGACGGTTGTCTAACCAACAGCCCTACGCTTGCGGACGAACATCGCCGCGTCGGCCTCGGCCAGGGACACTTCGGGATCGGCGCCGGGCTCGATCTCGCGCACGCCGTACGAGACGTGCAGCGGGGCCGACCATTCGCCGAACTCCACGGGCTGGCTGCGGATCGCCTCGGCCAGGCTCTGGGCCTTGGCCAGGGCGGTTTCCTTGTCGGCCTGGGCCAGCAGCACGGCGAACTCGTCGCCGCCCATGCGGCCGACCAGGTCGCTCTCGCGGACATTGGCCAGCAGCCGCTTGGCCACCGCCTTCAGCGCCTCGTCGCCGGCGGCGTGGCCGAAGCGGTCGTTGACGCTCTTGAAGTTGTCCAGGTCGAAGAACACCAGGCTGGCCGACGAGCCATAGCGCTGGGCGAAGGCCGAGACGCGCTTGGTCTCGCGCAGGAAGGCCCGGCGATTCAGGACTGGGGTCAGGGCGTCCATGTCGGCCAGGCCCTGCGCCTCGTTCAGGCGCAGCTTCAGCATGGCGACCTCGTTCCGCAGGTCGTCGATCTCGGTCATCAGGGTCTGCAGCGCCTCGATGACCTTGGGCGACATGTCCGCCTCGGTCAGGCCCAGGAAGGCGGCGCTGTCAGGCGCGGCGACCTCGCGGGCCACGACCTGGTTTCCGGCGCGCACCAGGGCGCGCTTGCGGATGGCAGCGAAAGGTTCGGTCCGGGCGCCGGTGATCTTCATGGCCTACAAGGGAATCGAAATGGCACAGCTCCACCATGGTTAACGGGAACGGCGTTCGACGCAATCGGGGGTGCTGATTGGTCACACGCGCAAAGGGTCGCATGCTCGACCTATGGGTGATTGAATGAGCAGTCCGTAGGCGGTTTGTGTCGTTTTGGGCTTGCGCGGATGGGGGGAGACGCATACGGGGCGGCCTTCATTCACCGCGCCAGGGACGACGCGATGACTTCGACCACCCCGCCCGTCGCCATCATCATGGGCAGCCGTTCGGACTGGCCGACCATGAAGGGCGCGGCCGACGCGCTGGACAGCCTGGGCGTGGCCTACGAGGCCAAGGTCGTCTCGGCCCACCGCACCCCCCAGCGCCTGTTCGAGTTCGCCACCGGCGCCGAGGCGGCCGGCTACAAGGTGATCATCGCCGGGGCCGGCGGCGCGGCGCACCTGCCGGGCATGGCCGCCTCGATGACCAACCTGCCGGTGCTGGGCGTGCCGGTCCAGTCCAAGGCGCTGAGCGGCCTGGATAGCCTGCTCTCGATCGTCCAGATGCCGGGCGGCATCCCGGTGGCGACCCTGGCGATCGGCGAGGCCGGGGCCAAGAACGCCGGCCTGCTGGCCGCCCAGATCCTGGCCCTGTCTGACAAGGCGCTGGGCGAACGCCTGGCCGCCTTCCGCGCCGCCCAGACCGAGAGCGTCGTCGAGAGCGTCGAGGACTAAAGACCTATGGCTGAGTTCCCTCTCGTTCCCGGTTCGACCATCGGCATCCTCGGCGGGGGGCAGTTGGGCCGCATGCTGGCCCTGGCCGCCGCCCGCCTGGGCTTCGACGTGGTCATCCAGGACCCGGAGGAGGGCTCGCCCGCCGGCCGCGTTTCCGCTCGCCAGATCGTTGCTGCTTATGACGATCGCTGGGCCCTGAAGCGCCTGGCCGAGGCCTGCGACGTGGTCACCTACGAGTTCGAGAACGTGCCCGCCGACACCGTGTCGGAACTGGCCGCCCTGGGCGCGATGGTTTCGCCGGGCGCCAAGGCCCTGGCCGCCGCCCAGGACCGCGTGGTCGAAAAGAGCTTCCTGGCCGAGATCGGCGTGCCGACCGTGGCCTTCGCCCCCGTCCATGACAGCGAAAGCCTGGCCGCCGCCCTGGCCAAGATCGGCGCCCCGTCGCTGCTGAAGACCCGCCGCGAAGGTTATGACGGCAAGGGTCAGGCCTGGATCCAGAAGGCCGCCGACGCGGAAGCCTCGTTCGACAAGATCGGCCGCCAGGCCGCGATCCTCGAGGCCCCCGCCGACTTCGGTCGCGAGCTGTCGGTGATCGCCGCGCGGGGCCGCGACGGCGAGATCGCCTGCTATCCGGTCGCCGAGAACCACCACGAGGGCGGCGTCCTGCGCCGCACCGTCGCCCCGGCCAAGATCACCCAGGCCACCCGCGACCAGGCCGAGAAGATCGCCGCCAAGATCCTGACCGCCCTGGACTATGTCGGCGTCATCGGCGTCGAGCTGTTTGAACTCTCCGACGGCAAGCTGCTGGTCAACGAGTTCGCCCCGCGTGTCCACAACACCGGCCACTGGACCCAGGACGGCTGCGAGGTCGACCAGTTCGAGCAGCACATCCGCGCCGTCGCCGGCTGGCCGCTGGGTCCGACCGCCCCGCACCACCATGTCGAGATGACCAACCTGCTGGGCGCCGATGTCGACGCCTGGAAGAAGCTGGCCGCCGAACCCGAGACCCGCGTCCACCTCTACGGCAAGGGCGAAGCTCGCGCCGGGCGCAAGATGGGCCACGTGAACCGGCTGCGCCCCCTAAGAGACTAAGAGGGCGGGACTAGCCACCGGCGCTCGGCAGCCTAAGGTGGAGCTTTCCGCCTTGGAGCCGCCGATGTCTCCCATCCTCGAAACCGAACGCCTGATCCTGCGTGTGCCCCAGCAGGCGGACTTCGACGCCGGCTGGGCCGAGTTCCACGGCGACGTCGAGTGCATGCGCTATTTGAACGGCGCCATGCCGCGCAGCATCGCCTGGCGCACCCTGGCCCAGGTGGTGGGCATGTGGCCGCTGCGGGGCTTTGGGACCTTCTCCATCATCGAGAAAGAGACCGGCCGCTGGGTCGGACGCTCAGGTCCGTGGGAGCCCGAGGGCTGGCCGGCGCGGGAGGTGGGCTGGATGCTGCACCGCTCGGCCTGGGGCAAGGGCTACGCCACCGAGGCGGCGAGCGCGGGGATACGGTTCGCGTTCGAGGAACTGGGCTGGCCTTCGGTCGCCCACATGATCCATCCCGACAATGTCGGCTCGCAGGCGGTGGCGCAGCGGATCGGGTCGCGGATGCTGGAGATGGTCAGCCTGCCGCCGCCGATGGATGCGGCCGGACCGACCCAGATGTGGGGGCAGAGCGCCGACGATTGGCGTGCGGCTCAGTCGTCCTCGTCCGGCGCGGCCAGGTCGGCGGCGTCGAAGTCGTAGTCCAGCAGGTCGCCAGGGCGGCAGTCCAGGGCCGCGCACAGGCGGGCCAGGGTGCGGAAGCGGATGCCCTTCACCTTGCCCGAGCGGAACAGCGACAGCTGGGTCTCGCTGAGGCCGACCTCCTGGGCCAGGTCGCGAGCCTTGAGGCCCTTGGCGACGATCAGGGCGTCCAGGGTGACGCGAACGGGCATCAGATCATCTCGTCGAGTTCGGCCTGCGCCGCCAGGGCCTGGTCCATCACGCGACCCAGCAGGAACAGGGCGCCGCCGATCATGCCCAGCGTCATGCCGGCCACGTCGAAGTCCAGATAGCTGCGCTTGTCAGCCCCGACCAGCCGCATCAGGTTGATGACCACGAAGACATTGGCCACGCCGCCGATCCCTAGGGCCAGGCCGACGCGGCGCAGGGCCGAGGGCAGGGCGGCCTGTAGCAGCCGGCCCTTGGCGACCTCGCCCAGCGCCTGGCCGATCGACCACACCCCGAACAGGTAGCAGGCGGCCGGGATGTACTGGATCGTGAAGGCCAGCATCTGGTTGGGCGTCAGCGAGGGCCGGTGCAAGGCCATCAGCAGCAGCGGCGCGACCCAGACCATGAAGGCCAGCAGCAGGCCGACGCTAATCACCATGAACATGGCCAGCGCCCGGAACTGGCGGCACATGCGGCGGAATTTTTCGATGTCCTTTGTGCCCACGGCGCCCCTCCGATCCTGTCCCATCTTTAATCTTGACTTAAAGACGATCGCTTCGCAACTTTATATCTAACTTAAACGAATGGAGCGCGACGGCCCATGCCCGCCGCTATCGAGACCGAAGGCCTTTCCCGTCGTTTCGGCCTCCGCCTGGCGGTCGACGCCGTGTCGATGACCGTGCCCGAGCGGGCCGTGTACGGCTTCCTGGGCCGCAACGGCGCGGGCAAGACCACGACGCTGAAAATGGTGCTGGGCCTGATCCGGCCGAGCGCCGGCGTGGCCAGGGTCTGCGGCCTGGACGTCGCCCGCGACCGCATCGGTGCGGCCCGCAAGATTGGGGCGCTGCTCGAGGCGCATGGCTTCTACGGCAACCTGACGGGCCGCGAGAACCTGGCCCTGACCGCGACTCTGCTGGGCTTGCCCGCCCGCGAGATCGACCGCGTGCTGGCGGTGGTCGAGATGACGGCCGACGCCGGCCGCAAGATGGCCGGCTACTCGCTGGGCATGCGCCAGCGCCTGGGCCTGGCGCGGGCCATGCTGGGCGCGCCGCCGGTGCTGGTGCTGGACGAGCCGACCAACGGCCTGGACCCCGACGGCATCGCCGACATGCGTCGTTTCCTCAAAAGCCTGCCCGAGCGCACCGGCGCCACGGTGCTGCTGTCCAGCCACCTGCTGGGCGAGATCGAGCAGACCGCCACCCATGTCGGCGTCGTCAACGACGGCCGGCTGGTGCTGGAGGGCGAGCTATCGCGGCTGAAGGCCGACCTGGCGCCGCAGATCCTGCTGCGCACCGGCGACGACGCCAAGGCGGCCCAGCTGCTGGTCGGTCATGATCTGTCACCCGTCGCGACAGAGGCGGGGCTGGCGGTTCCTCTACGCCCGGGCGAGAACGCCGACCGGACGACCGCCGCGCTGAACCAGGCCCTGGTCCAGGCCGGCCTGCCGGTCTTCGCCATCGGCCCGCGTGATCGGTCGCTGGAAGACATCTATCGCCAGGTTTCCGCTCCCCAAAGCCAAGTCGAGGTCGTCTGATGCTTGCCGTCCTGTCTGTCGAACTGCGCAAGCTGAACCGTTCGCTCGCCGCCGTCCTGGCGCTGGCCGCGCCGACCCTGATCGCGGTCTTCGCCTTCTTCGTCCTGCTGCGCGGGAGCAAGCCGCCGCCCTGGGAGATGCTGCTACAGGCCTCGACCGGCATCTGGGCCTACTTCATGCTGCCGATGAGCGTGACGGCCCTGACCGCGCTGGTCGCCCACATGGAGCATGGACCCCGCGCCTGGGACCACCTGCGCGCCCTGCCGGTTCCGCGCTGGCGGCTCTATGCGGCCAAGGCGATCTGCGTGGTCGGGGTCGTGGCGATCATGACCGTGCTGAACCTCGTATTCACCCTCGCCGCCATCCACCTGGCCGGCGCGATAAAGCCCGCCGTGGCGCCGGTGGGTGAGCCCGACCTGACGCGGTTCGCCGTGCTGAACGCCAAGGTGCTGGCGGCGGCCGTGCTGGTGATCGCCATCCAGCTGTGGATCGCCCTGCGCTTCGCCAGCTTCGTGCCGGCCCTGGCGGTCGGCATCGGCGGCACCTTCTTCTCGGTCGTGGCGACCTCGGCCAAGGAGGGCGTGTTCTTCCCCTGGCAGATGCCGGTCAACATGCTGGCCAAGGAGGCCTGGCGGGTCGAGACCGCCTTGGCCTTGGGCGGCGGGCTGGGCCTGCTCGCCCTGGCGGCCGCCATCGCCCACCTGGCGCGCCGCGAGGTGTTGTAACGCCGCGCCGGGCTCTCTAGGACCATCTCCTGACGAACAGGGGACGCCCATGGCCGAGCAGCAGCTCATCGGATTGATCGGCGGCATGAGCTGGGAAAGCTCGGCCCAGTACTATCGGCTGATCAATGAGGCGGTGCGCGAGCGGCTGGGCGGCGTAGCCTCGGCGCGGACCCTGATGTGGTCGTTCGACTTCGCCGAGATCGAGCATCTGCAGCATGCCGGCCGCTGGCCCGAGCTGTCGCGACGCCTCGCCGACGCGGCGCGGGCGCTGGAGGCCGGCGGGGCCGACTTCCTGGTCCTGTGCACCAACACCATGCACCGCGAGGCCGACGAGATCGAAGCGGCGGTGCAGATCCCGTTGCTGCACATCGCCGACCCGACCGGCGCGGCGATCAAGACCGCCGGCGTGACGACTGTGGGCCTCTTGGGCACGGCCTTCACCATGGAGCACGACTTCTATCGCGGCCGACTGGAGAAGAAGCACGGCCTGACCGTGCTGACCCCCGACGCCGACGACCGCGCCGCCGTGCATCGGATCATCTACGAGGAACTGGTCGCCGGCCGTGTGCTGGACGCCTCGCGTGAGGTCTACAAGGCCGTGATCCAGCGGCTGGTCGAGCGCGGCGCGCAGGCGGTGATCCTGGGCTGCACCGAGATCATGCTGCTGATCGGCCAGGAGGACAGCCCGGTCCCGGTGTTCGACACCACGACTCTGCATGCCATGGCCGCCGTCGACCACGCCTTGAAAGGCGCCGGCTAGCCGATAGGGTGCCGCTTCGCTCTAGTTGCGGAGTTTCCCCTATGCGTCTGCGCCTCGCCCTGCTCGCCAGCCTGTCCATCCTGGCGGCGAGCCCCGTCCTGGCCCAGACGGCGTACGAGTCCGTCGATCCCTTCATCGGCACGGGTGGCGATGGCCATACCTTCCCCGGCGCGGTCGTGCCCTTCGGCATGGTGCAACTGAGCCCCGACACCGACATCCTGCCGTTCAAGCAGAGCTATGCGCGCGCGGCCGGCTACCGCTTCGGCGACCCGACCATCCTGGGCTTCTCGCACACTCATTTCTCGGGCGCGGGGCACTCCGACCTCGGCGACATCCTGCTGACCCCGGTCTCGGGAGAGGCCAAGCTGGAGCCGGGCCAGATCGACAAGCCGGGCTCGGGCTATCGCTCGCGCTACAGCCACGCCAGCGAGGTCGCCCAGCCGGGCTACTACGCCGTCACCCTGGACGACAGCCACGTGCGGGCCGAGTTGACGGCGGGTCTGCGCACCGGCCTGCACCGCTACACCTTCCAGAAGGGCGACCGCGCCCAGGTGCTGATCGACCTGCGCAGCTCGATCTACAACTATCCGGGCAAGGTGCTGTGGTCGCGTCTCCGTGTATCGCCGGAGGGTGTGGTCACCGGCTATCGCGAGACGCGCGGCTGGGCGCCGGGGCGCAAGCTGTTCTTCGCCATCAAGTTCGACCGTCCGCTGGTGGGGCAGTCGTTCAACAACACCGAGGCCGATATCCCCTACAAGGGCTTCGCCCAGCCGGGCCGCACGCCCAATGACCGGGCTCAGATTCAAGGGCGGGCGCTGGTCGGGGTCTTCGACTTCGGCCAGATCGACGGGCCGCTGACCGTGAAGGTGGCGCTGTCGTCGGTCAGCGAGGACGGCGCGATCGCCAACCTGGCCAGCGACGAGCCGGGCTTCGATTTCGACGCCCAGCGCGGACGGGCCAAGGCGGCCTGGGAGAAGGCCCTGGGGGCGGTCGACATCCAGGCCCCGGCCCCGATGAAGAAGACGCTCTACACGGCGCTCTATCACACCCTCCTGGCCCCCAGCGTCTTCGCCGACGCCGACGGCCGCTACCGAGGTCCCGACGACCAGGTGCACGAGGGTCAGCTGGACGGGCGGAAGTTCACCTTCCACTCGACCTTCTCACTGTGGGACACCTTCCGGGCCGAGCATCCGCTGCTGACCCTGGTGCAGCCGGCCGACTACACCAACGACGTGGTCAACTCGCTGATCGCCTCGCAGCGCCAGAGCCCGTACGGCATCCTGCCGGTCTGGCAGTTCCACGGCCAGGAGACCTGGACGATGATCGGCTACCACGCCGTGCCGGTGATCGCCGACGCCTGGATGAAGGGCATCCGCGGCTATGATGGCAAGGCGGCCCTGGACGCCATGGTCAAGAGCGCGACCTATGCCCCCTATGGCGGCCTGGGCGATTACATGACGCTGGGCTACGTCCCGATCGACAAGGAGCCGGAGGCGGCGTCCAAGACGGTCGAATACGCCTACGACGACTGGACCATCGCCCGCATGGCCCGCGCACTGGACAATGACACGATCGCCAAGACCTTCGAGAAGCGCGCCGGCTATTGGCGTAACAGCTTCGACCTGAAGACCGGCTTCCTGCGGGCCCGCAAGAGCGACGGGACCTATCGCGAGCCGTTCAACCCGACCGCCATCAATTACGGCTCGGACTATACCGAGGGCAACGCCTGGCAATATTCGTGGTTCGCGCCGCAGGACCTGGGCGGGGTGGTCGCGGCCCTAGGCGGCGACGCGGCGACGGTCAAGAAGCTGGACGCCATGTTCGACTTCGACAATTCCAAGATCGACTACAGCCACGCTGAGGACATCGCCGGCCTGATCGGCCAGTACATCCACGGCAACGAGCCCAGCCACCACGTGGCCTATATGTACGACTACGCCGGCGCCCCGTGGCGGACGCAGGGCCGGCTGACCCAGATCATCAAGAGCCAGTACAAGCCCACCCCGGACGGCCTGTCGGGCAATGACGACCTGGGCCAGATGTCGGCCTGGCTGATGTTCACCAGCCTGGGCTTCTATCCCGTGACCCCGGCCTCGAACGAGTACGCGATTGGTCGGCCATTTGTGGACAAGGCGGCGCTGAACCTGCCGAACGGCAAGCGCTTCACGGTGCGCGCCGAGGGGATGCCCGACGCCAAGCCCTACGTAGGCAAGGTCACCCTGAACGGCAAACCCCTGACCCGCGCCTTCCTGCGCCACGAGGAGATCATCGCCGGCGGCGAACTGGTCTTCACGATGAGCGCGACGCCCAACAAGACCTGGGCGACGAAGGTCGCGGACCGGCCGACGTCGATGACGGCTTACAGGTAGTTCCCAGCATCCGACTTCCCGGCGAAAGCCGGGACCCAGATTCAGCCTGAGCGGTTTGGCTGTTCGCGCCCCTGACCGCAGCCTGGATAGCGACGGCTCGTGGGCTCGATCTGGGCCCCGGCTTTCGCCGGGGAGATCGGAGTTTTGTAGCTAGTAAGGCAGCTGATCCGGCGGCGGCTGTCCCGGTGTGCTTGGCGCCAGGGTTTCAGCCGCCTTGGCCGCCGCGTCCAGTTCCGAGGCCGCGCGGGCGAACTCAGCCGACAGGGTTTCATAGTAACCGTTGCGCGGGTCGGGTTCGGTCTGCGGGGCCGGGTCGGGCAGCAGCCAGGCGAAGTCGCGGACGGCCAGGGTCTGGTGGGCGGTCATCATGAAGCGCCGCCAGATGCTGGCCGGGATGTCGCCGCCGACCACCTTGTTCATCGGCTTCTCGTCGTCGTTGCCGACCCACACGCCGGTGACGTAGTCGGGCGTGAAGCCCACGAACCAGGCGTCGCGCCAGTTCTGGCTGGTGCCGGTCTTGCCCGCGGCCGGGCGGCCGAAGGCGGCGCGCTTGGCCGTGCCTTCCGAGACCACCTTCTTCATCATCTTCACCATGATGCTGGCGTGGCCGATGTCGTAGACGCGGCGCTCGGCGGCCGGCGGGGCGTGCTGAAAGACGCCGCGGCCGTCCTGGGTCACGATCGACTCGATGACGTAGGGCTCCAGCCGCACGCCGCCCTGCTGGAAGACCTGGAAGCCCGACGTCAGCTGCAGCAGGTTCACCTCGTACGAGCCCAGCGACACCGACAGATCCGGCACGGGCGGCAGGGTGGTGATGCCGAAGCGGCGCACCAGATCGCCGATCGCCGCGCCGCCGGCTTCCTTGCCCAGCTTCACGGCCACGGTGTTGGTCGAGGTGATCAGGGCCTGCTCGACAGTCATCGGGCCGCGATAGCCGCCGCTGTAGTTCTCCGGGCTCCAGTCGCCGAACTTCACGGGCTCGTCGACGCGGATGTCGGTGGGCAGCACGCCCTTCTCGACGGCGGCGGCGTAGATGAACGGCTTGAAGGTCGAGCCTGGCTGGCGGCGGGCCTGGACGGCGCGGTTGAAGGGGCTCTCGCCATAGCCCGTGCCGCCGACCATGGCGCGGATAGCCCCGTCGGCCGACAGCGACAGCAGGGCCGCCTGGGACGCGCCCGAGCGGGTGGTCTCGGTGGCCATGGTCTGGCGCACGACCTCGGCGCCGTCGCGTTGCAGCAGCGGATCGATGGTCAGGCGCACAACAAGATCGGGCGCGTTCTGGCCGGCGATCTTCACCGCTTCGGTGGTGGCGTAGTCCAGCACCCAGCCGTAGTCGCCCTCGTCCTGCAGGGCCATCGGCGACAAGCGCGGGGTGTCGTCCAGCGCGCGGCTTTCCTGCTCGGCGGTGATCCAGCCTTCCTTGCGCATATTGGCCAGGATCAGGCGCGAGCGGGCCAGGGCGCGCTCCATGTCGTTGGTCAGGGCCAGACGCGAGGGGGCCTTGGGCAGGCTGGCCAGCAGGGCCGATTCCGACAGGGTCAGCTGGCTGGCGGGCTTGCCGAAATAGGTCTGGGCCGCGCCGTCGACGCCATAGGTGCCGGCCCCGAAATAGATGCGGTTCAGGTAGAGCTCGAGGATCTCGTCCTTGGTGAGGACCTGCTCCAGCTTCCAGGCCAGCAGCATCTCCTGCAGCTTGCGCTTGACCACCCGGTCAGGCGTGAGGAACAGGCCCTTGGCCAGCTGCTGGGTCAGGGTCGAGGCGCCCTGGCGGGTCTTGCCGGCGCGCCAGTTGATCCAGGCGGCCCGGCCGATGCCTTGGACGTCGATGGCGCCGTGCTTGTAGAAGCGCCGGTCCTCGGCCGCCAGGAAGGCCATGGGCACGTAGTTGGGCACCGAGCCGATGGTGATGCGCTGGCCATAGCGCGGGCCGCGCGTGGCGATGACCTGGCCGTTGCGATCCTCGAAGCGGATGCCGGGCGCGCGGTTGACCGCGAACAGCGCCGAGCGCGAGGGCAGCGGCGGGGTGTCCTTGAGATACTTGAACCAGACATAGGCCGCACCGCCGCCGACGGCGAGCACGCCGACCAGGAACGAGACCAGCAGCACGCCCCAGATCCAGCCCCACTTGCGAGCCTTCTTCCTGGCGGCGTGGTGCTTCAAATCCGCGCGGAACGGCTCCTCGGGCGGGGGAGGGGGCGGAGGCGATTGAGGTGGCGGGGCGCTATCCGAAAACTTGAACGGATCGCGCAGCGGCGGCTCGGAAGCCCACGGATCATGGGGCTGCGCAGGCGCGCCGGGGCCCTGTCCCTGCCCACGCTTGGACGGATCCTTGTCGTCGAACTTGTAAGGCGGCAGCGTCCAGTCGTTCACGGTCTGCGTCAGGCTCTGTTTGGTCGCCGGGTCAATCGGGTTTAGGACGGCGCCATGACGCCACACAAATATTTCTGGCAGACGAAGACGCTCGTCGAAATGACCGTCCCCGAGTGGGAAAGTCTATGCGACGGCTGCGGACTTTGCTGCCTCGTTCGCTTCGAAGACGAAGATACCGGTGAAATCGTCCCTACCCGCGTGCACTGCCAGCTGTTCGACGAACATCGCTGCCAGTGCAAGGACTATCCGAACCGCAAGAAGACGGTGCCGGACTGCATCAAGCTGACGCCGCACAATATCGAGGACCTGGAGTGGATGCCCCCCTCCTGCGCCTATCGCCGGCTGCACGAGGGCAAGGACCTGCCGCAGTGGCACCCGCTGGTCACCGGCGACCCGGACAGCACCCACAAGGCGGGCGTCTCGGTGCGCGACCAGACGGTCTCGGAGCTGTGCTTCGACGACGCCGAGGACGCTCTGGATTTCACGGCGACGGATTTGATGCGCGATCGCGGGGATGATCCGTACGAGCCGGAAGCCGAAGACTAAAGGGGGCGCTTGCGAGCGTCCTGGTTCTCCCCATCTCGGGTGGAGCTTCGCCGGAGTCTCGCATGTCCTTGCTGATCGCCGCCCTGATCGGGCTTCTGGCCGTGATCGTGTCGCGCGCGCCGGGCGGAAGTCTCTGGCGACTGCTCGTCGATGCCCCCGCGCAGCGACTGAACGCGACAAGCTGGCGAACGCTGCTGGCCGGGGCGATCGTCATGGCGTTCGCCATCTTCGCCGCCGAGTTGGTCATCGCGGACCTGGTCTGGGTGCTGGCCTTCGATATCGTCGGCTGGATCGAGCTGTTCGCGGCGACCCTGATCGTCACGCGGCTGGCGCCGGGGTGGCGATCGTTCAAAGGGCAGTTCAGTAACGTCGTCAGACGTATTTCCCGGCCAAGGCCAAGGGCGGTGCGCGCTCGGCGGATTCGCCGTCCGGGCCGAATCTCCGAGAACCCCGACCCAATTTGGACCCCGGCCTTCGCCTGAGCCCCAGAAACAGAAAAGGCCGGCCCGCGAAACGCGGAGCCGGCCTCTCGTCGCCCTTACGGCGAGAAGGTCTAAGCTTAGGCCTTCTTGCCGGTGAAACCGGCGAACTTGGCGTTGAAGCGCGAGACGCGGCCGCCACGGTCCATCAGCTGGGCGTTGCCGCCCGTCCACGCCGGGTGGGTGCGCGGATCGATGTCGAGCGCGAGGTTCGCGCCTTCCTTGCCGTAGGTCGAGCGGGTTTGATAGCTCGAGCCGTCGGTCAGGGTGACGGTGATGAAGTGGTAGTCGGGGTGAATGTCTTGTTTCATGGCGGCGATCCAGACCGACTAAGCCGGCGAGTGTGAATTGGGGTAAGCGCCAACCTGCGCACGCGCGGGGTGGCCCTCGAAGACGGGCGGCTATAAAGAACCCGCGCGATTTTGGCAAGGGACTGTTGATGACTGACGTGAACGCCGGCGAGCAAAAGGCCGATGGCCGCCCCGGCGCGGGGGCCGAACTGGTCCAGGGCATGGCCGAGGCCAAGGCCCGCCGGCCGCGCCGCAAGGACATCCGTCCGCTGGTCCACCTGCTGCCTTTCGTCAAGGCCCACAAGGGCGACGGCTTCGCCGCGGCCTTCTTCCTGCTGTTTTCGACGGGCGCGACCCTGGGCCTGACGGCGGCCTTCAAGGAGGTGATCGACCACGGATTCGCCAAGGGCGCTGGCGCCGAGATCAACAGCGCGTTCCTGGGCCTGGGCGCGGTGGCGATGGTGCTGGCGATCGCCACGGCCCTGCGATTCTTTTTCATCACCCGCCTGGGTGAGCGGGTCGTGGCCGATGTGCGTCGCGCGCTCTATGGCCACACCCTGACGCTTGATCAGCAGTATTTCCTCAAGACCCGCACGGGCGAGGTGCTGTCGCGCCTGACCACCGACGTCAGCTTGATCGAGCAGTTGGTCGGCGCCTCGGCCTCGATCGCCCTGCGCAACATCCTCAGCCTGGTCGGGGGGCTGGGCTACATGGCCGTGGTTTCGCCCAAGCTGGCGGGCTTCATCGTCTTGATGGTGCCGGTAATCCTGGCTCCGATGTTCCTGGTCGGCCGCCGCGTGCGCAAGCTGACCGTCACCGCCCAGGACAAGTTCGCCGACGCCGTGGGTTATGCCGGCGAGAGCCTGGACGCCCTGGAGACCGTGCAGGCCTTTGGCCGCGAGCGCGCCTCGGCGGGCCGCTTCGGTGGCGCGGTGGACGAGGCCTACAAGGCCTCGGTGCGCCGGATCACCACCCGCGCCAGCATGACCGCCATGGTCATCACCCTGGCCTTCGGCGGCGTGACCCTGCTGCTGTGGAGCGGCGCGCGCCTGGTCCTGGCCGGCGAGATGACCGGCGGCACCCTGGCCCAGTTCGCCATGCTGGCGGTGATGGCCGCCGGCTCGATCGGCGCCCTGGGCGAGGTGTGGGGCGACGTCCAGAAGGCCTCCGGGGCCATGGACCGCATCGCCGAACTGCTGAACGCCAAGCCCGACATCGCCGCCCCGCCGGCGCCGAAGACCCTGCCGGTCCCGGCCCAGGGCGCGATCGCGTTCGAGAACGTGGTCTTCGCCTATCCCGGCCGCCCCGACCTGCCGGCCCTGAACGGCTTCGACCTCAGCGTAAAGCCGGGTGAGACCGTCGCCCTGGTCGGCCCCTCGGGCGCGGGCAAGAGCACCGTCCTGCGGCTTCTGCTGCGCTTCTACGACCCGCAGAGCGGCGGCATCCGCCTGGACGGCGTCGACCTGCGCGACGCGTCTCCCGAAGAGGTGCGCGCCCGCATGGCCCTGGTCGCCCAGGACTCGCCGCTGTTCTCGGGCTCGGCCATGGACAACATCCGTTTCGGCCGCGCCGACGCCACCGAGACCGAGATCCACGCCGCCGCCGACGCCGCCCAGGCCGCCGGTTTCCTCTCCGCGCTCCCTCAGGGTTTCGACACCCCGGTCGGTGAGCGCGCCAAGACCTTGTCGGGCGGCCAGCGCCAGCGCCTGGCCATCGCCCGCGCCCTGGTCCGCCAGGCGCCGATCCTGCTGCTGGACGAGGCCACCAGCGCCCTGGACGCCGAGAGCGAGCGCCTGGTCCAGCAGGCCCTGACCGCGGCCATGGAAGGCCGCACCACCCTGGTCATCGCCCACCGCCTGGCCACGGTGCTGAAGGCCGACCGGATCGTGGTGATGGAGGAGGGCAAGGTGGTCGAGCAGGGCACGCACGCCGAACTCTTCGCCAAGGGCGGCCTCTATGCCCGCCTGGCCAGCCTGCAGTTCGGCTTCGAGGCGGCCTAGACCGCGGCCCCGAGGATCACCGCCAGCACGGCCACGATCAGCAC
Organism: Caulobacter sp.; assembly: GCF_017744445.1. Classification (GTDB taxonomy): domain Bacteria; phylum Pseudomonadota; class Alphaproteobacteria; order Caulobacterales; family Caulobacteraceae; genus Caulobacter. The sequence goes on along the minus strand of NZ_JAGIBH010000169.1, from coordinate 104,208 downwards.
CACGCCCTCGACGGCGTGGATCAGCACCGCCAGCCAGCTGGATCGGAAGATCTGGGCCGGCAGGCTGTAGCAGAGGCAGCTGATCAGCAGGCCCGGCATGATCCAGAACTTGTGGGCGTGGTAGGCGGTGAACAGCACGCCATTGCCCAGCCAAGCCCATCGGCCCCAGGCCTTCTCCATGCGCGGCAGCAGCACGCCGTGGAACAGCAAGGCTTCGCCCAGGCCGTAGTTGAAGACGCTGGAGACCACGGCCAGCGCCAGGATGTCCCAGCGTCCTCGGGCTTCCGGCGTGGCCAGGTGCTCGATGAAGGCGAAGGACGGGGTGTGGGCCGCCAGGGCCTGGCCCAGGGCCGTGCCCTGGAACCAGGCGCCGGCCGCGTCGTCGCCGACGAAGCCGACGGCGGCGAACACGGGGACCAGCAGGAAGGCCGCGATCGCCGGCCGTCCCCTCCAGGTCGGCGTCGCCAGCCACAGTCGCCGAGCCAGAGCGGCGGGCCGGAAGGGGACGCCTTCCAGCTTCAGCACGATGACCGACAGCATGCCCTGCCAGGCCATGCCGACGACCATCAGCCGCCAGAAGACCAGGCCCGGCAGCGGATCGCCGGGCGCGATCAGCCGGGGCGCGACGACCCAGGCCAGCACCGCCATCGGCGCGGCGGCGGCCAACCAGATCACCAGGATGGCCGCCGTCCCGCTGGCCGGCCTGGCGGGCGCTGAGACGGGCACGAGCGCGTGGGAGCGGTCGATCGCGCTCACGACTAGAACCGCCGCACCAGGCTGACGAAGGCGCCGGCCGAATGGTCCTTGGCCATCAGAGGGCTGTCGGTGATGTCCTTGTCGAAGAGTTCGACCTCGCCTGCGGCGATCACGAACAGGCGGTCGGTGACCTGGTAGCGGGCCTGGACGCCCAGCGACGGGACCAGCACCCCGCCCGATGCCGCGCTGGGCGTGCGGCCGTATTCGTAGGCCCGGGCGACGCCGGCTTCCTTGACGCTGAGGCCGTACAGCCAGGTGGCCAGCTTCTTGTCCTTCCACGAGACGCCGGCAACCACGTCGACCGACAGCTTCTCCGAGGGCTGGGCCGACAGGGTCAGGTCCAGGTTGATCTCCTGGCCCTTGGTCTCGCAGCTGACGTCGCGCAGGTATTCGACGCTGAGGGTCGCGGGGCCGGTCGTGCCGCTGAAGCGGCCGCCCAGGTCGACGCCGGTGCTGCGCTTGAGGAAGGCGAAGTCGCGGGTGTCCTTGGGATCGACCAGCTGGAAGCGTGGCGCGACGCGGCCCTCCAGCTTGAAGTGGTCATTGCCCCAGGCCTTGACCGCCAGGCCCGACAGGTCGGCCGTCAGGCGATCGGTCTGGTAGACGAACAGCGGCAGCACGCCGGTCTGGGTCTTCTTCTTGGCGGTCGCGTAGGGATTGGTGGTGGCGTAGACGCCAGCGCCCAGCAGGAAGAGGCGCTCGGGCTTTTCGGTTTCCTGGGCGTGGGCGGCGATGGGAGCCAGGGCCAGGACGCAGGCGGCCAGGGAAAAACGAAGGATCATGACTGTTCTCATGCAGTGGGAGGAACAGTCGTCTAACTGGCTCAGCTTGCGCCTAGGCGCCTTCCGGACGGGTAGGCTCGAAGGCTCGGAAGCTTCCGGGCCGTCCCGTTCGGACATCAGGCCCGGAAGGCGCTGGGCGGCTGGCCGGCGTGTTTCTTGACGGCGGCGTTGAAGGTCGAGCGCGAGTTGAAGCCGACGTCGTAGGCGATGGTCAGGATCGGCTCGTCCGAGCTCTTGATGCGTTCGACCGCCTCCTCGACCCGCCAGCGATTGACGTAGTCGAAGAAGCTCTGGCCCAGGTGCTCATTCAGGGTCTGGGACAGATGGTTGGGCGTGATGGCGATACGGCTGGCCAGGGCGCTCAGCGACAGCAGCGGATCGCGATAGAGGGCGTCGGCGCGCATGGCCTGCTCCAGCCTGACCGCGATCTCGACCTGGCGCGTCTCGGGCAGGGCCGAGCGGGCGTATTTCTCGGGCGAGGGCAGGACCTTCGGGGTCTCGGTCTCGCGGGTGTAGATCGGCTTTTGCGACAGGCCGAACAGGCCGATAGCCGCGGTCCAGCCCAGCTCGATCGCGGCGGCCGCGACGTCCAGCCAGTGGGTGCTGGCGCCCAGGGACAAGGCCGACTTCACCGCGCCCCAGGCCCAGGCGGCCAGCATGATCAGCACCAGCGCCCGCAGCCAGCTCAGGGTGCGGTCCTCGATGTTGGAGAAGAGATCGCGCACCCGCCGCACGTGCCGGCTCAGCACCACCAGGGCGGCCGCCAGATAGCCCAAGGTGACCAGCAGGAAGAGGGCCACGAACAACAGCTGCAGGATGCCCGCCAGCGTGTCCGTCTCGGCCAGGCCATAGACCGCCAGCCGCGTCCGCGCTGGCAGCAGGAAGAACGGCGAGGCGATCAGCACAGCCACGCTGGCCGGCCAACCGATCCGCCAGGCGCGGGCGAAGGTCCAGCGATCGGGCTCGCCGGTCATGGCGAGCACATAGGCCAGGATCGACGGTCCCAAGAACAACGACAGCGCCCACAGGATCCCGGTCGTCCACGGATGGGCGCCATAGACCCCGGTGCGGTCCAGCAGCAGGTCGATGCCGGATATCCCGCTCAGCGCCAGGAACACCGCCAAGGCCGTCGCCGGCGCGTCCTTCCAGTCGCGCCGCACGCCCAGCTGCGCGGCCGCGAACAGCCCGATCGCGGCCGTCGCCGAAGACAGGATCAGCGCCGGAGCGTCGACCATGAACTGAGAGCCTCCCCCGAAGCCCGACCTACTTTCGCAAATCCGCCGGCGTCGTCGGTTCGCTGATCACGCGTTCCATCGCCTTCCAGCGGGCGTCCTCGGTCTTGCCGGCGCGGTAGACGTGGTCGCGGACCATGTCCTGGCCGATGTTGTAGTTGATGACGTACGAGCGGTAGGTCTCGATGAAAGACACCCGCTTTTCGGCCCCGCCGCGCGAATAGAGGCTGTATTTCATCAGCGCCTGTACAGCCTGTTCCTTGGTCATCTTGCCCGACAGATACAGCGCCGCGACCGTGTTGCCGCTGCTGGCCAGCGCGCCCTTGGCCGCCTGCAGTTCGCCGTAGGTTTTCGCCGTCGCCGGATCCAGGCCCGCCAGCGGATACAGCTTGTCGCGCTCGAACTGCGTCTTGGCGTCGCCGGGGAAGGCCAACTCGATGCCGAAATTGGCGCTGCCCTCGGCGATGAACGACTGCGGCGAGAACAGCGGATAGACCGAGAACTCGATCCAGCCCTTGTCCTTGGTCAGCTTCTGCTCCAGCAGGGCGTTCAGCACGTGGTGGCCCGGATAGCCCTCGTGGCAGCCCAGATCGAGCGCGCGGCTGATGTAGATCGGCAGGTCGGTGTTGATCTGGATCAGGCTGTGGGCGTTGCCCTTGTACCAGTTGTAGCCGCTCCAGGGCTTCTTGGTGACGAACTCCATGTCGAAGCGTTCGCCAGCCGGCAGCTTGATGTGCGCTTCCGTCTTGGCCTTGCAGGCGGCGATGCCGGCCTGCATCACGGCCTCGACCTTGTCGGTCGGGATCACGTAGCGGTTCTGGAAGGCGTCGACGCGGGCGGCCAGGTCACCCTTGCCGGGGACCAGCTTTTCGATCTTCGCCAGGATCGGATCGTAGCTCTTCAGGGGCTTGAGCACTGGGCGGACACTGAACAGGCCCTCGGCCTCGTCCTCGAAGCTGAACTTGTCGCCAGCGATCATGGCCAGGCGGGTCTGGGCGGCCTTCACCTGACCCCTCAGGAAGGCCTTGCGGCGCAGCTGGTCGGCGTCGAGATCCTTATTGGGAACCTTGGCCAGCAGCAGCTGCAGGCGGTTGGCTTCCTTGCGCAGCACCGAGACGGGGCGCGGGGCCAGCTTGGCGGCGTCCTGCATCGCCTGTGGGCCGTAATAGGCGTCGACATAGCCGGGCTCGCGCTCGCCGGCCTCCAGGGTCAGGCGCACGAAGTCGACGGCGATCTTGTCCAGCAGGTCCGAACCCGGCGAGGCGAAGGCGGGCGCGCCCAGCAGCATGACGGCGGCGAGGGCGGCCGCGGAGACGGCGTGGCGAAGCTTCATGGAGTTCCCCTGAACGGACAGGCGCGCACGCTGCACCGTCTCGCCCCGCTTCGGCAATATCGAGGAACGATTTAGCCTCGCGCGGCGGCGGCCAGGCCCGGGAAGTCGCTGAACACCCCGTCGACGCCGGCCGCGTACAGGGCCCTGAACACCGGCGCGACGTCGCCGTGCAGGGCCAGGAAGGCCGGGTCCTGGGGATCGCCTTTCCGCAGGCTGGCGGGCAGGAAGTAGTTCTCGGCGCGGACAGTCCAGGGGTGGACGGCCAGGCCGGCGGCGTGGGCATTCTTCACCAAGTCGGTGGCCGGCAGCAGGACCTGCTTGTCGTTGGGAACCACCAGGCTCCAGTTCGGGCCCAGGCCGTCGGCATAGACGGCGACGTCCTTCAGGCCCTGGGCGGTGATCAGGTCGGCATATTTGACGTTCGGCAGGTCGGCCGGGCCGCCTTCGCCATCGACCAGTAGAACCAGGCGCGCGGCGGTCTTGGCCTTCAGCTTCTTCAGCGGGCTGACCTCGAAGCACTGCACGAACACCGGCGCGGTCGCCGAGTTCAGGTCCAGGGCCTTCAACTTGGCGACCAGGCGGTCCTCGGTCGGCAGGCCGATCGAGGCGAAGTAGGTCGGGTGCTTCAGCTCGGGATAGACGCCGATCGTGCGGCCCGTGCGCTGGGTCCCGGCGCGGGCGATGGCCACGACCTCCTCGAAGGTCAGGATCTGAGCCTGGCCGTCGAACGCGGCGCTGGCCGGACGCAGTTGCGGCAGCCGCTCGCGGGCGCGCAGGGTCTTGATCTCGGCCAGGGTGAAGTCCTCGGTGAACCAGCCGGTGACTTGCTGGCCATCGATCGTCTTGGTGGCCTTGCGGGCGGCGAATTCGGGACGGCTGGCCACATCGGTCGTGCCGCCGATCTCGTTCTCGTGGCGGGCCACCAGGTGACCGTCCTGGGTTGGGACCAGGTCCGGCTCGATGAAGTCGGCGCCCTGCTCGATGGCGCGCTCGTACGACAGCGCCGTGTGCTCGGGTCGCTCGCCGCTGCAACCGCGATGGCCGATGACGATCGGCTTTTTCGTCTGGGCGAAGCCGAAGCCGGGCAGCAGCGTGCCGGCGAGCGCGGCGGTGGTCATGGCGCGACGGGTAAGCAGGGTCATGGGCGCGGATTTAGCGCTCGGATGTGACGGTTTGGCTAGAGGGACGAGGAATCTGAATTTCCACCGCTTGACGAGAATAAATTATTGTATGACGATAATTTCAACTTTAGCGGAGGGGCGGGCTATGGACAGGCAGGGCGCGAGCGTGGGTCGTGGGATACGCTGGATTAGCGCGGCGATGGCGGGCTTCTGCGGCCTGATGGCCACGGCGCTGACCATGATCGTGGCGGGGATGCTGGTCCTGACGGCGATCGCGGACTGGACGCATCAGCAAGCGACCTGGCGCGCCGGCAACGACAAGATGAACGTCGCGGCGAAGGTGACCAGTACGGCTGAGGTCTGCGGGCCCGACAAGCCGTCCCCCTGTCCCATCCTGAAGCCCGACACAGCGCGCCCCACTCTGAAGGCCTATGTCAGCGGCCTGATCGGGAAGGCGGTCATGCAGGCGCCGCTTGCGGCCCTGGCCTATGGCTTGTTCCAGGCCTGCGCCTGCTTCGTCGGTTTCGCTCGCGGGCGACTGCTGGCGCGGCGCACGGTGGACCAACTGGTGCGGTTCGCGCTGGCCGGGCTGGGCTTCGTCCTGCTGTCACCGTTCGCCGCGAAGCTGGGCGGTCTGGCGACGGACGGTTCGCGCAAGCTGATGGACATCGTGACCGGCGACCGCTCGGTGCTGTTCTCGGTCAGCACCTACACCGCCAGCTACGCGGGCGTATCGAACGTTCTGACCGTGATCTATGCCGTCACCTTGACCCTGATCGCCCTGATCATGGTGAAGGCGGCCGCGATCGCCGACGACCACGCCCAGATCGTCTGATGCCGATCGTGGTCAAGCTGGCCGTGATGATGGCCGAGCGGAACGTCAAGTCCAAGGACCTGGCGGCCCATATCGGCATCACCGAGGCCAATCTCTCCCTGCTTAAGCAGGGCAAGGTGAAGGGCGTGCGTTTCGAGACCCTGGAGAAGATCTGCGACTATCTGGATTGCGAGCCCGGCGACATCCTGCGGATGGATCGCCGCCCTTAAAACCTGTCATCCCGGGCGCAGCGTAGCGGAGACCCGGGACCACAACAGGCTCGGAGTTTCCGGCGGTCCCGGCTCGGCGCGCTTCGCGCTTGGCCGGGATGACAGTTTTTAACGGCCTTAGGCCGCCCGCAGGCGTTCCAGGATCTGCGGATAGAGGTCCTGGTTGCTGGCCAGGATCGACTTGCCGCCCACGACGTCCAGGTCGTTCTCGTCGATCGTGGTGACCTTGCCGCCCGACTCCTGGACCATCAGCACGCCGGCGGCGATGTCCCACGGGTTCAGGTTACGCTCCCAGTAGGCGTCGAAGCGGCCGGCGGCGACCCAGGCCAGGTCCAGGGCGGCCGAGCCGAAGCGGCGCACGCCGGCGACCTTCTGGCTGACCTGGTGCAGCTCCTTCAGGAACTGGCCGTGGCCCGGCTTGCCGGCGAACGGCACGCCCGTGGCCAGGATGCTCTCGTCCAGGTGACGGCGGGCGGCGACGCGCAGACGCTTCTCGGCGCCCAGGAACGCGCCTTTGCCCTTTTCAACCCAGAACAGGTCGTGGGTGATCGGGTTGTAGGTGACGCCGGCGACGACGCCTTCGCCTTCACGCTGCAGCGCGATGTTGACCGCGAAGTGCGGGATGGCGTGCATGAAGTTGGTGGTGCCGTCCAGCGGATCGACGATCCAGGTGTGGGTCTTGTCGGTGCCCTCGATCATGCCACGCTCTTCGCCCAGGAAGCTGTAGCCCGGGCGGGCCTTGGTCAGGATCTCGAACAGGGTCTGTTCGGCCTTGATGTCGGCATTGGTGACGAAATCGGCCGCGCCCTTCTTGGAGACCTGCAGTTCGGTGACTTCGCCGAAGTCGCGAGCCAGGCCGCGGGCGGCCTTCCGGGCCGCGTCGATCATGACGTTCAGGAGGGCGGAAGGCGTGGCCACGGGCGGATATCCTCAAGGAAATGCCGTCGACGCCCGCCGGAAAGTCCGGCGGCGGAGCGGTAGGTCGACGGTGTGAAAGAACGGGCGCGGAACCTAGTCGTCCACAGGCGGAATGGCAAGATGGGCCTGATTCAACAGGCTTAACGGCATTTTTCGCCGAACCATGTCACACGGGCGGGGTCTGTCTCGTCCTGCCTTCGAACCATTTTCGGAGGGCGACATGCGCTGGATCGCGATCGGACTGACGGTTCTGTTTCTGGGCAACGGCCTGGTGATGCTGACCGTCCCTTACCCTTGGTACCTGACCATTCCCGGCGTCATCCAGACCGGGCCGTTCAACGACCATTTCGTGCGCGACATCGGCGCCACCTATCTGGCCTGCGGGATCGGGACCCTGCTGGGGGCTCTGAACCTGCGGCGGCACGCCGGGGCGGTGGTCGTGGCGGCGGCGTTCCAGGGCGCCCATGCGATCATCCACGTGATCACGCCCTTCTGCGGAACCAGCCTGCCGTGGCCGCTGCTGGCGCGGGACTTTCCGGGCGTCTTCCTGCCGACCCTGCTGACGATCTGGCTGGCGGTCGCGGCGGTTCGGGCTCAGAAAGCTTGGCATGACGGCGTCTGACGCGATCTTCGAGGCCAAGCGCCCGGCCATGACCGGCCTGGCCTACCGCATGCTGGGCTCACGGGCCGAGGCCGAGGACGTGGTGCAGGACGCCTGGCTGCGCTGGCGCAAGGTCGACGCCGACACGGTCGAGGAGCCCGGCGCCTATCTCAACCGCGTGGTCACTCGCCTGGCCCTGGACCGCCTGAAGTCGGCCCGCGCCCGGCGCGAGGTCTATGTCGGCGAATGGCTGCCCGAGCCGGTGGTCGAGCCCGACTTCGAGGCCGGTGGCGACGCCGACCTGTCGGTGGCCTTCCTGCTGGCCCTGGAGCGGCTGACCCCGCTGGAGCGGGCGGCCTTCCTGCTGCACGACGTCTTCGACACGCCCTTCGCCGAGATCGCCGCCGTGCTGGGCCGCAGCGAGACCGCTTGTCGACAGCTGGCCTCGCGGGCCCGCGAACATGTGCGCCGCGACCGCCCGCGCTACACGCCCAGCGCCGACGAGGAGCGCAAGCTGACCACGGCCTTCTTCCAGGCGCTGCTGACCGGCGACGAGGTCGCGCTGCGCGACCTGTTGACCGAGGACGTGGTCTGGCACGCCGACGGCGGCGGCAAGGCCAACGCCAACCTCAATCCGATCTATGGGATGGAGAAGCTGGTCGCCATGCTGCTGGGCATCCGGCGCAAGTGGCCGCCGCCGGCCGACGCCACCGCGCGCCTGGCCCGGGTCAACGGTCAGCCGGGTCTGGTGCTGGCGGCAAGCGGCGTCGTCTTCCAGACCATGAGCCTGGAAATCGAGGGCGGCCGTATCGCCGCCGTCTACACGGTGCGCAACCCGGACAAGCTGGTCGGGCTGGACGCCTGACCTTAAGGCAGCTCGGCCTTCGGCAGCGTGTCCTTGGTCTCGCAGGCCAGCTTGCCGGCCTTGCCGACGGCGCCGGAGATGTCCTCGATCTTGGCTTCCTTGCGCCAGCCCTTGGGCAGGCCCTTGGAGCCGTCGAAGTCCATCCCGAGGTCCATCCACTTGTCGGCCGCGCAGTCCAGCGCGAAGACCAGGATCGGCCCCTTGCTGGCCGGCCAGTTGCGGTAGGCGCCGTTGGCCTTGCCTTCAGCGATGCGGGTGACGATCAGGCCGCTGGTCTGGTCGACGCGGGTGAAGTCCGCGTCGTAGTAGGTCTTGGTCTCGCCCGGAGCCAGCTTCCAGGTCTCGGCGGTCGCGCCTGCGGAAAACGCCACGACCGGTACGCTAAGCAAACACACTACGAGCCGCTTCATGTCAGCGTCTCCCCCTTACCTGTTGTTCGCTGGGGAAGACGCTATGCCTGTGTGCAGTGCGTCACAATATCACTGTTATTCCAAGCTCAGCGGGCGGCGAGACCCTCGGCGATAGCCGTATTCAAGGCCGCGACAGCCGCATCGGGACCTTGCGGATGCGCCCACACGCCGGCCGAGACGGCCAGGAAGTCGGCGCCCGCCGTGGCCAGGGGCGAAGCGTTGGCGGCGGTGATGCCGCCGATGGCCACGCACGGGACCTCCATGGTCTCCTGCCAGATGGTCAGGATGTCGGGCTCGGCGGTGGTCGGGGCGTCCTTGGTCGAGGTCGGGAAGAAGGCCCCGAAGGCGACGTAGTCGGCGCCGGCCTCGGCCGCTTCCATGGCTAGGTGGCGGCTGTCGTGGCAGGTCACGCCGACCATGCGCTCGCCCATCAGCTTGCGGGCGTCGCGATAGGCCATGTCCGACTGGCCGACATGGACGCCGTCGACCGGCAGGCGGGCGGCCAGGTCGGGGCGGTCGTTCAGGATGACGGCCACGTCGCGGGCCTGGGCGATCGGCGCCAGCACGTCGACGGCCGCCTTGATCACGTCGTCAGGGACGTCCTTCAGGCGGATCTGCAGGGCGGCCACGTCGCCGCCTTCCAGGGCCTTGGCCAGCTGGCGGCCGAACCCGGCTAGGTCGTCCAGGGCGGGCGGGGTGATCAGATAGAGGCGGCAGGGAAGCGTCATAGGGCGGGCTTTATGCCAATTTGGGGACAGATGCGACCTCTGGCCGCTGCTAACCAGAGTGAGAGTCAGTTGCAAAACCTCTCGCGACCAGCTAGATGAGAATGACACTCAATCGTGTAGGGCGTTCGTTCCTTGTACGTCTGTAACTGTAATGGCATCCGCGAGCGCGAAGTCCGCGCCGCCATCGACGCTGGCGCCACCCGTCCGGCCGACATCTTCCGCTCGAAGGGCTGCCAGGCCCAGTGCGCCAAGTGTGTCTGCGAGATGCGCCAGATGATCCAAGACAATCGCGAGGCGCTTGCATTCGCAGCCGAGTAACGGCCGAAAAGCCAATAAATTCAGCTATCGCGAAGCACTCTCACAGATTTCTGTGAGAGCGCGAAACACTCGCACACATTCAAGTTGAACCCCGTTTCGGCTTGCCCCAGGTTCCCGCCGACAGACGAACCTTAAGGAGGCCGCCATGCAGGGCGATCCCAGCATCATCCGATTGCTCAACGCGGTGCTCACCAACGAGCTGACGGCGGTCAACCAGTACTTCCTGCACGCGCGGATGTACGACAACTGGGGCTTCAAGCGCCTCGGCAAGATCACCTACGACGAATCCATCGGCGAGATGAAGCATGCCGACATGCTCATCAACCGCATCCTGTTCCTGGAAGGCCTGCCCAACCTGCAGGACCTGCACAAGCTCAAGATCGGCGAGACCGTGCCGGAATGCCTGAACAGCGACCTGCAGGTCGAACTGGCCGGCCGCGAGACCCTGATCCCCGGCATCATCCAGTGCGAACAGGCCCGCGACTATGTCAGCCGCGAGCTGCTACGCGTGATCCTGAGCGACACCGAGGAGCACATCGACTTCCTGGAAATGCAGCTGGGCCTGGTGAAGTCGCTGGGCGAGCAGAACTACCTGCAGTCGGCTGTGGGCGAGCTGCCGGCGTAAATCTACACCGTCTTCCCGGCGAAAGCCGGACCCAGATGGAAGAATGCTGGGACGGGTTCTAGGAGCTCCGAGCTTTTCCAATCAGCCCCAGCGCTCCGAGATCCAGGCCCCGGCCTTCGCCGGGGAAATCGGAGGTGGGGTTAGACCCGCTCCATGAACACCCGCAGGCTCTCATCCAGCCCGCGCGCCAGATGTTCGCGCCGGATCTCCGTGAGGTCCGGCGCTAATTTTTGGTCGTCGAGATCGCGAAAGCCCAGGCGGCGATAGTAGGGCGCGTTCCAGGGGACGTCGCGAAAGGTCGACAGCAGCAGGCGGCGGGTCCGCTCGCCGACCGCATCGATCAGCGTCGCGCCGAGGCGCCGGCGCTCGAAGGCCGGCAGCACGTCGATCTGCTCTATATAGAGGCCATCGCTGACGGGACGGAACATCACGAAGGCCGCAAGCGCGCCGTCGATCTCGGCGACCAGCAGGCCGCCCGTCGCGATCCGATCAGACAGCACCGACGCTGGCGAGGGCTCATCAGCGGCCAGAGCGTCCATCAGGCCGATGAAACGCTGGGCCGAGGCCCGCTCGATGTCTCGAACGGCCTCGATCTCGGAGGCGAGAGCAGGGCGGATGGCGACGGTCATGCCGCCATGCTGACCTGCCGGATGCGCGGGGTCTAGGCCGCGCGGGCGCCCGGACGGCGGCTCTGGGCGACGGGCTGCGAATGGTCCTGACCGGTGTTGAAGCGCTTCACCAGGTCGGCCAGGTCATGGGCCTCGACGCGCAGGTTGGCGGCGGCGGCGGTGGTCTGCTCGACCATGGCCGCGTTTTGCTGGGTCACCTGGTCCATCTGGTTCACGGCGCTGTTGACCTGGTTGAGGCCGGTGGCCTGCTCCTGGGCCGAGCGGGCGATCTCGGAGATCAGGCCGTCGATCTCGCCGACCTTGCTGACGATGCCGTCCAGCGAGGCGCCGCTTTCGCCGACCAGCTTCACGCCGCGATCGACCTGGGCGGTCGAGTTGGCGATCAGGGTCTTGATCTCCTTGGCCGCATCGGCCGAGCGCTGGGCAAGCGCGCGAACTTCCTGGGCGACGACCGCGAAGCCACGGCCGGCTTCACCGGCGCGCGCGGCTTCGACGCCGGCGTTCAGGGCCAAGAGGTTGGTCTGGAAGGCGATCTCGTCGATCACCCCGATGATCTGACCGATCTGGGCCGAGGACTTTTCGATCTCACCCATGGCGGCCACGGCCTGCTGGACGACCTCGCCCGAGCGGCCGGCGTCGACGCGGGCGGCCGAGGCGGCCTGCGAGGCGCGGCGGGCGCCTTCGGCGCTGCGCACCACGGTGGCGGTGATCTCGTCCAGGGCGGCCGCGGTCTCTTCCAGGCTGGCGGCCTGCTGTTCGGTGCGGCGCGACAGGTCGTCCGAGGCGTAGGAGACCTCGTCGATGCCGGCCTGCATGGTGTTGGTGCGCTGGGCGATGATCGAGACGGTCTCGCGCAGGCTGTCGACGGCGGTGTTGAAGTCGGCCTTGATCTGGACGTAGCGCGGATCCACGAGCGAGGTCATGTGCTCGCTGACGTCGCCGCGCGCCAGGCGGCGCAGGCCTTCGGCCACCACCGACACCAGGTTGTTGTCCTCGTCGGCCTTCTTGCGGGCGGCCTCGGCGGCGGCGCGCTCCAGCTCGACGGCGGTGATGTCCGAGGCGAACTTGACGACCTTCACCGGCTTGCCGTTCTTGTCGAACAGCGGGTTGTAGGAGGCCTGGATCCAGATCTCCTTGCCGCCCTTGCCCACGCGCTTGAACTTGTCCGAGAAGAACTCGCCGGCATTCAGGCGGCGCCAGAACTCGCGGTACTCGCCGCTCTTGGCGTAGTCGTCCTCGACGAACAGGCTGTGGTGGCGGCCCTGGATCTCCTGCAGGCCGTAGCCCAGCGTTTTCAGGAAGTTGTCGTTGGCCGTGACGATCGTGCCATCAAGGTTGAACTCGATGACCGCCTGACTGCGGTGGATGGCGGCGATGACGGCCTCCATCTCGGCGGTCTGGCCCGTGGCCTTGGCGTCGTCCTGGCGCGTCCGGAAGAAGGACATCGGCGTTTTCCCTGATCGCGAGGCCCCCGAACTTCACCACCCTGGCGAAGCCCGCTTCTCGCGGTTCGGCGACAGGTTGCGCGCCCAAATTCAAAAAGAGCCTTAACGCGGTGAAGCTCGCGGTTGAATTTCAAAAATCTCGGTATCTAAAAAATCCCATAAAAAACAGCAAGATGATGCCTTTTGCTAAACGCGGCGTTTTCCTTAACGCGGCATCCGGTCGCACGAGACTTTAGGATAGATCGAGTCAGGGCTGTGCTCGTGGGAGTCGTGCTCCCGACACCCTAGGGGCGTTTTGAGGTGGCGCGGCGCGAGGATCAGGCCATCATGGGCGTCAGGCCCTGCTGAAGCTGGAACCAAGGCTCAGCTGGGCTGTTTGACCTTGCGAGTTCACGAGGGAGTCCCGCCATGCATATCGCCAACGGAAAGTCGCGCGAGCGCGCCCTGGCCGGTCGCGAAGCGTTCGAGCTTGATCGGCGGGAGGGCGGCGTCCATCCGGCGGCGCAGGTCGCGGTTGGCGCGGCCCTGGCCGGCGGCGCGATCGTCGCGGCCCTGATGATGGGCCGTCGCCACGAGCGTGTGCTGGACGACGAGATGTACGCGGTCGAGTTCGCCGAGATGCACGAGCCGGTCGCCCATCAGCCCAAGCCCTTGACCAGCCTTCTGCTGCCGCCGCTGTTCATCGCCATGACCCTGTCGGGCCTGCGCACCTGGAACGCGCCGTCCAGCCCGGCCCGCACCCGCGCCTTGACGATCTGGAGCCTGGTGCAAGGCTTCAACGCCCTGTGGCTGGGCCTGGGCGCCAAGCGGGTCGGCGGTCAGCTGGGGGCGGCCACGGCCTCCCTGGCGGCCTCGGCGGCCTATGCCATTGAGGCGCGCAAGGTCGGCGGCGCCGCTGCCCCGGACCTCGGCTGGGTCGGCATCGCTAACGCCCTGACGGCCCAGCTGTGGCGGCGTCCGATGGTTCCGCGCGTCCCGACCATCCACTAATCCCACCATCCGATTTCCCCGGCGAAAGCCGGGGCCCAGATGCAAGAACGCCCGCGATCCGGTCAGAATTGCGGGCGTTTCTGCATGCGCCTCACAGCTTTACGATCTGGGTCCCGGCTTTCGCCGGGAAGACGGAATAGAGGAGGGCTCAGGCGATCTTCAGCACCCGATCCAGGCTGAACTTGCCGCCGCCGCGGGCGATCAGGAACAGCAGCAGGCCCGCCCACGACAGGTGGGTCGGCCAGGCGTCCGGGTAGACGAAGATCTCGATCACCGCCGTCATGCCCAGGAAGGCGAGCGCGGAGAGTCGCGTGAACAGTCCCAGCACCAGCAGCACCGAGAACAGGTGCTCCGAATAGGTCGCCACGTGCGCCGCCACGTCCGGCGGCAGCAGGGGCACGTGGTACTCGCTCTCGAACAGGGCGTAGGTCCCGTCGGTGATGTGCAGGAAGCCGTCGACCTTGGTGCGGCCCGACTGGAAGAAGATGGCGGCCACGCCGAAGCGGGTGACCAGGGCCAGGACGTCCTCGCTCAACAGCTTGCGGGCGGTCTGGGCGAAGGCGTCGAACGGGGCGCGGAGCGAGAGGGCGGTCATCGGGCGGTTTCCATGAAGGCGCCCCGGGCGATCAGGGCGGCGAAGAGTGGGGCAAGCTGGACATCGGGATCGGCCTCGAAGGCGCGGCCGGCGGCTTCGGCGGAGCTCAGGCCGTCGCCGCAGGCGCGCAGGAAGGCTGTTTCAGCGTTGCCGATCACGCGATGCATAACTGCGCCCTTGTCGCGAACGAGCAGCAGCGTCTCGGGCTGATCGGGCAGTTCCAGGTCCTCGCGCCCTTCGCGGGCGGCGACCCACAGGCTGGGCAGGCCGGCCTCGAAGCTGGCGAAGCGGACGCTGGGATGCAGGGCCAGGTTGGTCTCGGCCAGGACCTCGGGCGGCAGGGCCGCTAGCGCCTCGGCGGTAAGGACCGGCGCCTCTGCGGCAAACAGAGCCTCGGTCCACAGGCGGTCCAAATGGGCGATCCCGGCCAGATAGGGCGTGTCGTCGGCCGGGGGGAAGCGCTCCAGCCAGGTGGGGAAGGCCTCGCCATAGTCCAGCAGGGCGGCGCTGGCCGGCGGGGCCTCGCGTGCGAACAGGGCGGCGGCGGCGCGGAACCAGTCCTCGCCGACCATCGACAGCACGGTCGGGAAATTGGCGGCCAGGGCGTCGACACAGCCCTTGGCGATGGTGTTGCGGTAGACCGACAGGCCCGCCGCGCCTTCACCTGGCGCGAGCCAGGGCGACAGGGCCGAGGGGCTGCCGGCGAGGGCGGCGACGAACGCGTCCTGGAAATCCAGCAGCTCAGGCATGGACGGCCTCCAGCGCGGAGAGCTCGGCGGCGGCGCGGTCGCGCTCGGCCATGAGAATGGCGAAGGCGGGAATGTCGTCGTCGCGCTCGATCAGCGTCGGGCGCGGGCCGATGCGGCGGATCAGGCGGCGGTAGAGGGCCCAGACGGGCTCGGCCACCGGCGCGCCGTGGGTGTCGATCAGCAGAGACGAGCCGCCCGTGTCGGCGCCGTGGCCGGCCAGGTGGATCTCGCCGATCGCCTCGGCGGGCAGGGCGTCCAGATAGGCCTCGGCGGCGTAGCCCAGGTTGCTGGCGCTGACGAAGACGTTGTTGACGTCGACCAGCAGGCCGCAGCCGGTGTGCTCGACCAGGGCGGTGAGGAACGTGACCTCGTCCAGGTCGTGGCCGGTCAGGGGCAGGTAGAGCGAGGGGTTCTCGATCAGCACGCGGCGGCCCAGGGCGTCCTGCATGCGGCCGATGTTGGCGGCGATGCGGGCCAGGGCCGCATGGGTGCGGGGAAAGGGCAGCAGGTCGGGCTGGTGCGCACCTCGGTGCGTCGACCAGGCCAGGTGCTCGGACACCACGAACGGCTCGAACCGGTCGACCAGGCGCTTCAGGGCGGCCAGGTGGTCGGGATCCGGATCGGCGTCGGCGGCCAGGGACAGGCCCACGCCGTGTAACGATAGCGGCCGGCGCGCGCGGACGGCTTCCAGCGCCGCCAGGCGCGGCCCGCCGGCCGACATGTAGTTCTCGGGATGGACCTCGAACCACAGCCCCTCGGCGTCGCAACCGAGCGCGTCGGCATAGTGCTGGGATTTAAGGCCGAGGCCGGCGGTGATCACGGGGAAACTCTCCAAATCCGATCTTCCCGGCGAAAGCCGGGACCCAGATCCCAGGGCGTTTGGGCTGATTGGAGGGGCTCGGGGGTATTGGAGCCCACTCCAGTGCTCTTCCATCTGGGCCCCGGCTTTCGCCGGGGAGATCGGAACTTAGGGGATGTGGAATTACATCTTCGGGGTCAGCGAACCCATGCCGGTCGGGGTCTTGATCGTGATGCACGTGCCCTTCTTGACCATCTTCCAGGCGTTGCCCTGGTAGTCGGCCTTCGAGGTGCCGGCGCACGAGGTGCCAGCGCCGGCCTTGCAGTCGTTCTCGCCGGCCTTGGCGACGCCGTAGCACTTTTCCTGGTCGCCCTTGGCCTTGCCGTGGTCGTCGGCGGCGGCGATCGAGACGCCGGCCGACAGGGCCAGGACGGCGGCGAGGGCGGCGGTGGCAGCGGTGCGGTTCATGGGGTTTCTCCTCGGTGTTGTTTCACACCAGGCGGCTCTGTCGCCGCCCGGTCGATGGGGAAGTACGAAGCGACACCGGGGAAGGTTACAACGATCGACGAACAAAATTTCGGCGCGGTTTCACGGCCTAGGTTCCGGCGCGGCGCGCGGGCGTGTAACCATCCGCCCCTCGCGCGCGAATAGGGGCTTGCGTGACGGATACCGAAACCCGTTTGAAGGCGCTGATGCTGCGCGGGCTGGACGGCGACGCCGCGGCCTATCGCGAGTGTCTGGCCGGTCTCGGCGTTCGACTTCGCGCCTATTTCGCGCGGCGGATGTCCGGCGCGCCCGGCGATGTGGAGGATCTTGTGCAGGAGACGCTGCTGGCGGTGCATCTCAAGCGGTCGACGTGGGACCCGTCCCAGTCGTTCACCGCCTGGGCGCATGCGGTGGCGCGCTACAAGCTGATCGACCATTGGCGGCGGCGAAAGATCCGCCAGACCCTGCCGATCGAGGACCACATCGAGTTTCTGGCCGCCGATGAGCCGGATCCGGGTGTCGGCCTCGAACTGGATCGCGCGCTGGCCACCCTGCCGGAGAAGCAGCGGATCCTGGTCACCGACGTCAAGCTGACGGGTCTTTCCCTGGCCGAGGCCGGGACCCGCGCGGGCATTTCCGAAGGGGCGGCCAAGGTCGCCCTGCACCGGGCGCTGAAGTCCCTGGCCGAAAGGATGCGCCGTGCGGACGGATGACCTGATCGACGCCCTGGCCCAGGACGCGGGCCCCAGCCGTGCGCCGCCCAGGCGTCTGGCGATCGTCGCGGGCCTGGGCGCCCTGGCGGCTCTGATCCTGGTGCTGGCCTGGCTGCACACCCGCCATGACCTGATGCAGGCCATGCGCGGCGGCATGTTCTGGATGAAGGCGCTCTATACGGGGGCGCTGGGCCTGGCCGGTTATCTGGCGATCGAGCGTCTGTCGCGGCCGGCGGGCTCGGGCCGGCGCGGCTGGATGCTGGGCGGCGTGGTCTTGGGCCTCTTCGCCCTGGCCGGCGTCGTCCAGGCGATGATGAGTCCCGACATCCAGATGGCCCTGCACATGCTGCGCGGGCACTCGTGGCACGTCTGCAGCCGCAACATCCTGATGCTGGGACTGCCGATGCTGGGCCTGGGCCTGTGGGCCGTGCGCGGCATGGCTCCGACAAGGCCCGTCGCCGCCGGCTTCGCCACGGGCCTGTTCGCGGGCGGGGTGGCGGCCACCGTCTATGGCCTGCACTGCGCCGAGAACACCTTCACCTTCGTGGCCCTCTGGTACAGCCTCGGCGTGCTGTCGCTGGCCGTTCTTGGCGCACTGATCGGGCGCTGGGCGCTGCGCTGGTAGGCAGATGACGCGTCCCCAGAAGTAGTGACGATCACGTTTCGTATCGTCGCCTTAGGGTCGATTGACAAACCATCGTTCCGCCAATGAAGTGCCGCCGCTTTTCGCGAATGAGACGCGAAAAGCTTCACTGAAACGCCAGCCGGCTCTGTGGGGAGAGGCGCGTGACGATCGACGACACCGTTGCTCCGCTGGACGCGGGAGCGAGCGGCGAAAGCCTTGGCGCACCCATATGGTCGACCGCGACCTTGCCCTGGCGGCTGGCCGAGATTGGCGGCGCGGGGGCTCTGGCCGGCGTGCTGATGATCCTGGTCTGGCTGGAGGTGCGGCCTGACCTGACCGGGGCGGCGGGGCAGGCCTTCTTCTGGATCAAGGCCGCCTATACGGCCGGCGTCGCCCTGTGCGCCCTGGTCGCGGCCACCTGGCTGGCGCGCGGACGGCCGGGGGGCCTGACGGTGCTGAGCCTGGCCGGCGCGGCCGCGGTCGCCATGCTGATCGCCGCCGGCGTCCAGAGCGCGGCCATGAGCCCGGCCACGCTGATCACGCTTCATTGGCCCAACGCGCTGGTGTGCCTAGGCAATATCTTGGTCATCGCCGCCCCGATGCTGGCGCTGACCGTTTTCGGCCTGCGCGACGTCGACTTGCTGCGACCCGCGCCGACCGGCTTCGCCTGCGGACTGTTTTGTGGGGGCGTAGCGGCGACGGTCGACGGCTTGCACTGCTGGCAGGGGACCTACGCCTTCGTCGGTCCCTGGTTCACCCTGGCCATGCTGGTCAGCGGGGGGATCGGGGCCGGCGCGATCAAGCTGCTTGCCCGTCGCCGCCGCTTTCTCCTGCCGGCGGAATAGAAAAGGCCTCCCGGATCGCTCCGGGAGGCCCTTCATCTTCAAGCTCTAGAGCGCCTTACTCGGCGGCGGCCCTGGCCGCGCCGGCGCCGAACTTGGCGTCCAGTTCGCCGGCCGTGTAGCGCTTGGCCATGGTCGCGGTCGACAGCGCCTTGATCTTGTCGGCGTGGCCGGCCGAGCCGAACTCGACGAAGCGGGCCTGGCAGACCTTGCGCATGGCTTCCTTGGCGGGCTTGAGATAGGCGCGCGGGTCGAACTCGTGCGGCTTCTCGACCAGGATCTTGCGGATGGCGCCGGTGATGGCCATGCGGTTGTCGGTGTCGACATTGATCTTGCGCACGCCGTGCTTGATGCCGCGCTGGATCTCTTCGACCGGCACGCCCCAGGTCTGGGGCATCTCGCCGCCATAGGCGTTGATGATGTCCTGCAGGTCCTGCGGAACGCTGGACGAGCCGTGCATCACCAGGTGGGTGTTGGGCAGGCGGCGGTGGATTTCCTCGATCACGTTCATGGCCAGGACGTCGCCGTCCGGCTTGCGCGTGAACTTGTAGGCGCCGTGGCTGGTGCCCATGGCGATGGCCAGGGCGTCGACGCCGGTGGCCTGGACGAAGTCGACCGCCTGGTCCGGATCGGTCAGCAACTCGTCGTGCGAGAGCTTGCCTTCGAAGCCGTGGCCGTCTTCGGCCTCGCCCATGCCGGTCTCCAGCGAGCCCAGCACGCCCAGCTCGCCCTCGACCGAGACGCCGCAGCTGTGGGCCATCTGGACCACCTTGCGGGTGACATCGACATTGTATTCGTAGGTCGCCGGGGTCTTGGCGTCTTCCATCAGCGAGCCGTCCATCATCACCGAGGTGAAGCCGTACTGGATCGCCGTGGCGCAGGTGGCCGGGCCGTTGCCGTGGTCCTGGTGCATGCAGACCGGGATGTGCGGATAGATGTCGACCAGGGCGTCGATCATCTTGGCCAGCATGATGTCGTTGGCGTAGTTCCGCGCGCCGCGCGAGGCCTGGATAATGACCGGCGAGTTGACGGCTTCGGCCGCCTCCATGATCGCCAGGCCCTGTTCCATGTTGTTGATATTGAAGGCGGGCAAGCCGTACTCATGCTCGGCGGCATGGTCCAACAGCTGGCGCAGCGTGATGCGAGCCACGTAATTCTCTCCTGCAAGCGTGAAGTAGGGTTGGGTCGTTTCTTGTTTTTGGGGCCGTGACGCTTGTGCGTTCTCTGCCCGGGTCAGTCATTAGTCAGTCCGGCGCGGATCTGCACGATCCGCGCCAGGATGAGTATCTTAGGATTCGAGCGCCGCGACGCCCGGAAGGGTTTTGCCCTCCATCCATTCGAGGAACGCGCCGCCGGCGGTCGAGACGAAAGTAAAATCGGCCGACACGCCCGCGTGGTTCAGTGCAGCGACAGTATCACCGCCGCCCGCAACCGCCACAAGCTTACCCGATTTCGCCAGGGATGCAGCGTGTTTTGCCGCCGAAACCGTCGCTTCATCGAACGGAGGCACTTCGAAAACGCCCAACGGACCGTTCCAGATCAGCGTGATGCTTGAATCCATGGCGGCCAGCAGGCGCTTGGCGCTTTCCGGGCCGGCGTCCAGGATCAGGTCGTCGGCCTGAACTTCGTTCAGCGCACGGACGGCGGTCTCGACGCCAGGCGCGACCTTCTTGGCCACGACCACGTCGACCGGCAGCAGCAGCTCGCAGCCGGCGGCTTCGGCCTTCTTCATGATCTCGCGGGCGGTGTCGGCCAGGTCCTTTTCGCAGAGCGAGCCGCCGACATCGTGGCCTTGGGCGAACAGGAAGGTGTTGGCCATGCCGCCGCCGATCGCCAGGCGATCCAGCTTGGCGACCAGGTTGTTCAAGAGGTCCAGCTTGGTCGAGACCTTGGAGCCGCCGACGATGCCGATCACTGGCTTCTTCGGGTTGCCGAGCGCGGCGTCCAGGGCTTCCAGCTCGCGCTGCATCGACAGGCCCGGATAGGCCGGCAGCAGCTTGGCCAGGCCTTCGGTCGAGGCGTGGGCGCGGTGGGCGGCGCTGAAGGCGTCGTTGACATAGATGTCGCCGTTGGCGGCCAGGGCCTGGGCGAAGTCGGCGTCGTTCTTCTCTTCGCCGGCGTGGAAGCGGACGTTTTCCAGCAGCGCGACGCCGCCGTTTTCCAGGCCGTCGACGACCTTGGCGGCTTCATCGCCGATGCAGTCGCTGGCGAAGGCGACCGGCTGTTCCAGCAGCTTGGAGAGTGGCTCGGCCACGAAGCCCAGGCTCATCTCCGGCACGACCTTGCCCTTGGGGCGGTCAAAGTGGGCCAGCAGGACGACCTTGGCGCCTTGCTTGGACAGATAGTGGATGGTCGGCAGGGCTGCGCGCAGGCGGGTGTCGTCGGTGATCTTGCCGCCGTCCACCGGGACGTTGAAGTCGACGCGAACGAGGGCGCGCTTGCCGGCGAGATCGGCGGTGTCGAGAGTGCGGAAGGGCATGGAGCTTCCTGAGTAGCGGGTAAGGAAAACCCCCGCTCCTTGCGGAGCGGGGGCTGGGTCGTTCAGTTCCTTAGAGGAACTTGGCCATCTCGAGGGCCGTGTCGCTCATGCGGGTCGCGAAGCCCCACTCGTTGTCGTACCAGCTGAGCACGCGGACCAGCTTGCCTTCGATGACTTGCGTCTGGGGCAGGGCGGCGGTCGAGCTGGCGGCGATGTGGTTCAGGTCCGACGAGACGACCGGATCGGTCGTGGTGAACAGCACGCCCTTCATGGCGCCGTCGGCGGCGGCCTTCAGGGCGGCGTTGACCTCGTCCACCGTGGTGTCGCGCGACGGGACGACCTTCAGGTCGATGACCGAAACGTTCGGGGTCGGGACGCGGATCGACGAACCGTCCAGCTTGCCCTTCAGGGCCGGCAAAACCAGGCCCAGGGCCTTGGCGGCGCCGGTCGAGGTCGGGATCATGCTCAGGGCCGCGGCGCGGGCGCGGTAGAGGTCCTTGTGCATGGTGTCCAGCGTCGGCTGGTCGCCGGTGTAGCTGTGGATCGTGGTCATGTAGCCGCGCTCGATGCCGACCAGGTCCTGCAGGACCTTGGCCACCGGAGCCAGGGCGTTGGTGGTGCACGAACCGTTCGAGACGACGATGTCGTCGGCGGTCAGGGTCTCGTGGTTGACCTTGTAGACGATGGTCTTGTCGGCGCCGTCGGCCGGAGCCGAGACCAGCACGCGCTTGGCGCCGGCTTCCAGGTGCAGGGCGGCCTTGTCGCGGGCGGTGAAGATGCCGGTGCACTCGAACGCGATGTCGACGCCCAGTTCCTTGTGCGGCAGGTCCTTCGGGTCGCGGATCGCCGTGACCTTGATCTTGCCCATGCCGACGTCGATCCAGTCCTCACCCGAGGTGACCGTGCCGGGGAAGCGGCCGTGGACGCTGTCGTAGCGCAGCAGGTGGGCGTTGGTTTCGACCGGACCCAGGTCGTTGATCGCGACGACCTCGATGTCGCGGCGGCCATGCTCGGCGATGGAGCGCAGGACCAGACGTCCGATGCGGCCGAAGCCGTTGATGGCGACGCGAATAGCCATGGGTCTTTCTCCTGTTATGGCCGCCGGATCTGATGCGATCGGCGTTCCCTATTTGGGTGCGCGTTTTGCGGGGGAAAGGCGCGAAGTCAAGGCCTCAGAAACTGACACGCCTTTCGTAAATGCTGCTATGGGCTCCGCGTCGCCCAAATCTCGCCCCTGCGTCTGGCATAGACGGGCTCGATCTATATGTTGCGTTGCATGATTGGAAACCGCCGATGATCCCGGCCGACGGTACGGCCCTCGACCTCGCCGTGCGCCGCCTGGAGCGCGCGATGGCCTCGCTCGAACAGCGTCTGGCGGCCAAGGCGGCCGAAGCCTCTCGCACGCCTGTGTCCGTCGCGACCTCGGCCGAGCCGGGCCTGTTCCCTGAAGTTTTTGGGGACCAGGAGCGCGCGCGCCTGATCGCCGACCTGGACGCCGCCCGTGAACGCGAGAGGGCCTTGGAAGAAGCCGGCGAGCAGGCTTCGGCGGCTCTGGGCCGCGCTATCGCCGAGATCCGCTCGGCTCTGGGCGACGAGGCCGTGGCCAATGACGACCACGAGCATGATGACGAGGTCGGCGCGCCCGACCAGGACCAGGATCTGTTCGACGATCCCAAGGAGGGCTGACCGATGGCCCAGGTGACCATCCACGTGAACGGCCGCCCCTACATGGTCGGCTGCGAGGACGGCCAGGAGCCGCACCTGACCGAGCTGGCGCGCCTGTTCGACCGCCAGGTCCGCCAGGTCAGCAGCGACGTCGGCCAGTTGGGCGAGACCCGCCTCTTCCTGATGGGCGCCCTGCTGCTGGCCGACGAGCTGTCGGACATGAAGTTGCGCCTGGCCCACGCCAACGCAGAAATCAGCCGCCTGAACCAGGAAGGCACCAAGGCCGAGATCGCGGCGATCCGGGCGCTAGATGCGGCGGCGGAGAAGATCGAGAAGCTGGCGGCGGAATAACGAGCCGCGTCACCGCGCCGCTAGCAATCCACCCTTCGAACCCCTATCTTGTCAGACGGCGGGTCATGCTGTGGCTCTCGTCGAAGATTTCTTATCCCAGGGACCTTAATCTCTCTATCGGGACCTGTTCCCTCCCGTGGCCGTGGCTGCGGGAATACGGGGCCCACCTGTTACTGACAGGTTCGAGTGGATTGAAACGTCTTCACGGTTCTTCGCGGCGCCGCCACCCTTTCCCCTGAAAAGCGCTATAGACGGGCGATGACCATCGTCGACCCCCTCGCGGCCAAGATCGCGCTGCGCGTCTTTCTGCGCAATCAGCGCAAGCAACTGGCCCTCGAACATCCCGAAGCCGACTGGATGATCGCCGAGGTCGCGCGCGAGCCGCTGGCAAAGCTGTTCCCCAATCCCGCCGGCAAGGTCGCGGCGCTGTACCACGGCCTGGGCTCGGAGATTTCGCCGCGCATCCTGGCCGATCAGATGGCGGAAGCGGGCTGGGTCCTGGCCCTGCCGGCGGTGCTTGACAAGGACGACGGCGAGATGGTGTTCCGGCGCTGGGACCGCGCGGCGCCGCTGGTCCACGACGCCATCGGTCTGCGCAGCCCTTCGCCGGAAGCGCCGGTGGTCCAGCCGGATCTCGTGATCACGCCGCTGCTGGCCTTCCAACGCGATGGCCTGCGGCTGGGGCAGGGCGGCGGCTACTACGATCGGGCGCTGGAGGACCTGCGGGCGCGCAAGCCGGAGGTCTTCGTGCTGGGCTTGGCCTATAGCGGTCAGCAGGCGGAGAATCTGCCGCACGAGCCGCATGATCAAAGGCTGGACGCCATTCTCACCGAAAAAGAGTATATGGCCGTCAAAGACATGGGCCGTTAGCGCCCCCCTCAAGGACTTCTGATGCGTTTCGCCTTCTTCGGCGATGTCGTCGGCAAGTCGGGCCGTGACGGCCTGGCCGACCATCTGCCCGATCTTCGCCGCCGGCTCGGGCTCGAGTTCGTGATCATCAACGCCGAGAACGCGGCGGCCGGTTTCGGCATCACCGAGAACACCGCGCGCGAGCTGTTCGACGCCGGCGCCGACTGCCTGACCTTGGGCAACCACAGCTGGGACCAGCGCGAGGCCCTGACCTATATCGTGCGCGAGCCGCGCCTGATCCGTCCGGCCAACTATCCGATCCTGTCGGACGCGCCGGGTCGGGGCAGCCACCTGTTCCAGACCGACAGCGGCAAGACCGTGTTCGTGGTGAACCTGCTGGGCCGCGTCCACATGGACGCCATGGACGACCCGTTCGCCGCCGCCGACCGCGAGCTGGACAAGGCGCCGCTGGGCCAGGTGGCCGACGCCGTGATCGTCGACATGCACTGCGAGGCCACCTCCGAGAAGATGGCCATGGGTCACTATTGCGACGGCCGCGCCTCGCTGGTGGTGGGCACCCACACTCACGTCCCGACCGCCGACTGCCAGGTGCTGCCGGGCGGTACGGCCTACCAGACCGACGCCGGCGCCTGCGCCGACTATGACAGCGTCATCGGCAACCAGAAGGAAGAGCCGCTGCGCCGCTTCACCACCAAGATCAGCGGCGGGCGCTACACGCCAGCCTCGGGGCCGGCGACGGTGTGCGGCGTCTTCGTCGAGACCGACGATCGCACCGGCCTGGCCGTCCGGGTCGAGCCGATCCGGGTGGGCGGGCGTCTGAAGCAGAGCATCCCCGAGGTCTAGCCGGGGGTTCTTGGCACATCCGTGCAAGCCGGTTCTTGCGGCTGTCATGGAACGGGTCTCTGATCAGGCTTCACGCCAAAGGAGACCTGCCATGACCGACGCCCTCTACACCGCCAAGGCCCACGCCGTGGGCGGCCGCCAAGGCACCGCCAAGACCGACGACGGCCACCTGGACGTGACGTTGGGCTATCCCAAGTCGCTGGGCGGCGACGGCAGCGGCACCAACCCCGAGCAGCTGTTCGCGGCGGGCTATGGCGCCTGCTTCCTGGGCGCGCTGGGCCTGGTGGCCCGCAACACCGGCGTCAAGCTGGGCGAGCACAGCCTGGACAGCGAAGTCGACCTGATCAAGGACGAGACCAGCTTCCACATCGCCGTGCGCCTGAAGCTGAACGCCCCGGACCTGGACCGCGACACGGCGCTGAAGCTGCTGCACGCCGCCCACGAGGTCTGCCCGTACTCCAAGGCGACGCGGGGCAATGTCGATGTGTCGCTCGAGGTCGCCTGAGCCTTTCCCACTCTCCGTCTCCCCGGCGAAAGCCGGGGCCCAGATCTCAAAGCGCTGGGGATGATTGGAGGGGCTCAGAGCTCTTAGCGCCTGCCCAAGCGCTCTTCCATCTGGGTCCCGGCTTTCGCCGGGAAGAACGGGTGTTGTGGACTACTGGGCGGGAAAATATTTGAAGAAGGGCTCGGCCTCGGTCAGCACGCGCTGCACCGATGGCCGGGCCTTCAGTCGTTCCAGGTACGACAGGCACAGCAGCCAGCGGCCCTCGAACGCCTGCACCTTGTCGGCATAGAACAGCGCCGGCAGCGCCGCGCAGTCGGCCAGACCGAAGTCGCCGCTGATCCAGGTCCGGCCATCAGCCAGCACCGTCTCCAGATGATCGCAGGCCTTGGCCAGCTGGCTGTAGGCCTCGTCGACGCCGAAGCCGTCCTTGGCCTCGGGCGGGCGCAGGCGGTCGGCGATGATGCGCTGCATGGGGTGGTGGACATAGTGGTCGAAGAAGCGGTCCCAGTACCTTGCCTGCAGGGCCGCGTCCGCATCCGCTGGCACAAGCCGGACGGCCCCCGGATAGTGCAAGTCGAGATATTCGAGGATGACGCTGCTCTCGAGCACCGTCTCGCCGCGGGCGTCATCTTGCAGGGCGGGCATCTTGCCCATCGGCGACAGCTTCAGGAACGCCTCGCGAGCGGCCGGATCGCCGAGATTGACCATGGCGTTCTCGAACGCCGGGCCCATCTCGTAGAGGCCGATCAGCGCCTTCCAGCAGAACGAGGACAGCGGGTGGGCGTGCAGCGTCAGGCTCATCGGGCACTCCAAATACTTAAGTCATTGCCTAACTATATCGGACGGCACTGGCGCGCAACCCTGGCGGCGGGGGTGACAAAACCCGCCTCCGGGCGCTAGAAGCGCGCCACACTTCATTTTCAGATCAGAGACAGAGCCTCCGAATGGCCGGCCACTCGAAATTCAAGAACATCATGCACCGCAAGGGCCGCGCCGACGCCGCGCGCTCCAAGCTGTTCTCCAAGCTGTCGCGGGAAATCACCGTCGCGGCCAAGACCGGCCTGCCCGATCCGGCCATGAACCCGCGCCTGCGCCTGGCCGTGAACAACGCCAAGGCCGAAAGCCTGCCCAAGGACGTCATCGACCGCGCGATCAAGAAGTCGCAGATGGGCGACGCGGCCGACTACTCGGAAATCCGCTACGAAGGCGTCGCCGCCGGCGGCGTCGGCATCATCGTCGAGGTGCTGACCGACAACAAGAACCGCGCCGCCGCCAACGTCCGCTCGTACTTCACCAAGATCGGCGGCAACATGGGCGCCACCGGTTCGGTGACCTTCAACTTCGATCACGTCGGCCAGATCACCTACCCGGCCAAGGCCGCGTCGGAAGACGACATGATGGAAGCCGCCATCGAGGCCGGCGCCGATGACGTCACCTCGGACATGGACGAGGAAGGCGAAGGCCACACCATCTACACCGCGTTCGAGAGCCTGAACGAAGTGGCGGCCGCCCTGGAAGCCAAGTTCGGCCCGGCCGGCAACACCAAGATCGCCTGGCGTCCGAAGATGCAGGTGCCGGTCACCGGCGACTCGGTGGCCACCCTGATGAAGCTGCTCGACCTGCTGGACGAGGACGACGACGTCCAGAACGTCTATTCGAACGAAGACATCAGCGACGAAGACCTGGCCAAGCTGGGTTGATGAATTTGGGGGAGGTCCTGCGGGCCTCCCCTCTGTGTTTGTGTTTCCAGTGATCGAGGCCCCGGTGACCGTCTCCTCCAACGCCCTGGCTGTCGTCGACCTGCCGAACCTGCCCAACCACTATCGCGGCAAGGTGCGGGACAATTACGACCTGCCGGACGGCCGCCGGGTGATCGTCGCCTCGGACCGCCTCAGCGCCTTTGACCGCAACCTGTGCGCCGTACCGTTCAAGGGCCAGGTGCTGACGCAGACGGCGCGCTACTGGTTCGACGTCACGGGCGACATCTGCCCCAACCACGTCGTGGCCTATCCCGACCCGAACGTGCTGATCGGCCAGCGGCTGGAGATGCTGCCGGTCGAGCTGGTCGTGCGCGGCTATCTGGCCGGGACGACTTCGACCTCGATCCTGACCCTCTACAACAAGGGCGAGCGCCAGATGTACGGCGTGACCCTGCCCGACGGCCTGCGCGCCAACCAGCGCCTGCCGCAGCCGATCCTGACCCCGACCAGCAAGGCCGCCGACGGCGACCATGACGCGCCGCTGTCGCCCGCCCAGATCCTGGAACAGGGCCTGCTGACGGCGCAGCAGTGGGACACGCTGGGCGCCTACGCCCTGGCCCTGTTCGCGCGTGGGCAGGAACTGGCCGCCCAGCGCGGCCTGATCCTGGCCGACACCAAGTACGAGTTCGGCCTGGACGCCGACGGCCGCATCGTGCTGGCCGACGAGATCCACACCCCCGACAGCAGCCGCTTCTGGAAGGCCGCGACCTACCAGGCGCGGTTCGAGGCCGGCGAGCGTCCAGAGAGCTTCGACAAGGACTTCGTGCGCGCCTGGGTGGCCGAGCGCTGCGATCCCTACAAGGACGAGATCCCGGAGATCCCGCAAGCGCTGATCGCCCAGACCTCGGACGTCTATATCGAGGCGTTCGAGACCATCACCGGCCAGACCTTCGTGAAGCCTGACGCGGCCGAGCCGGTGCTGGACCGCGTGCGGCGCAACCTCGACGCCTATCTGGCCGACTAGGGATCACTGGAGCTTCCCGCCCGTTACAGCGGGCATGGACTGGCTGCTGTCTCCCTACGACTACCTCCCCATCGTCGGCGCGGTGATCGCCGGCGGCGCGATCGGGCTGGAGCGCGAGTATCGCAGCCGTCCCGCGGGCCTGCGCACCCATGTGCTGGTCGCGCTGGCCTCCGCGCTGCTGATGATGGCCGCCGTGCATCAGGTGCGGTGGATGAGCGACACGCCTATGGACGTCGTGCGTATCGATCCGGTGCGGATGGCGCACGGCGTGCTGACCGGCGTGGGCTTTCTGTGCGGCGGCGTGATCTTCCAGCAGGGCTTCTCGGTCCATGGTCTGACGACCGCCGCCTCCCTGTGGATAACTTCGGCGATCGGGACATTGTTCGGCGTCGGCCTCTACGGCCTGGCGGTGGTGGGCACGGTGATCGCCCTGGTGGTTCTCAGCGCCGCCCGCTTCCTCGACCATCGCCTGCCGCAGAAGAATTTCGCCGAGATCCGCGTACGGTCGCGGCGCGAGGCGATGCTGCGCGAGACTGACTTCCGCGACTTGCTGGGCGCCTTCGAACTGAAAGGGGCGCGCCTGGATCAGCGGCTGGTCGAGGGCGGGGCGATCTTCGAGCTGTCGGGGATGTTCTCGGGCAAGGACACCCTGCCGCTGTCGGCCGTGGCCGATCGCCTGCGCGAGGACCCTCGGATCGTCGAGTTCGATATTCTTCCCCGTAAGGACTGATCTTCTCCCCGTCACACCGCGCGGCTAGACTGCGTCGCATGGTCCTGCGGGTTCACATCGACACCGATTGCGGCGTGGACGACGCCCTGGCGCTCGCCTTGCTGGCCCGGTCGCGACAGGCCGTCGAGGTGGTCTCGATCTCGGCCGTGTTCGGCAACACCTATGTCGACCAGGCCGCCGCCAACGCCCGGGGCGTGCTGCGCCTGGCCGGTTGCGGGGCCGAGGTCTATATCGGCGCCGGCGCGGGCCTGGCCAAGCGCCGGGTCGAGCGCATGCGGCCGGCCCACGGCGTCGACGGTCTGAACGGCGCGGGCTTCTCGCAGCGCTGGAAGCTGCCGGAACTGGATCGCGGCCACTCCACCAACTTCCTGGCCTTCGCCGCCCGCCGCAAGATCAGCGGCCTGTTCCTGGGGCCGTTGACCAACCTGGGCAAGAGCTTGCTGGAGGACCCCGTGGCCTTCCGGGGCTGGCGCCCGACCATCGTCGCCGGCGCGTTCGCCGTCGAGGGCAAGGCCAAGGGCGGCGCCGACTTCAACACCTGGAGTGATCCCGAGGCCCTGCAGCGCACGCTGGAGGCCGGAACCATGCCGCGCCTGATGCCGCTGGACATCACCCACCAGGTCGAGGTCACGGCCGAGGACTTGGCCAAGGGCGCGGTCTGCTGCGGCTCGCCGCTGTCGCAGCGCCTGACCAAGGCCGCCGGCGGCTATATCGCCTTCCACCGCCAGGTCTGGGGCGGCGAGGGCTGCCGGCCGCACGACGCCGTGGCCGCCGCCAGCCTGGTCGCGCCGGAGCTCTTCACCTTCGAGCCGGCTCGCCTGCGGGTGATCGTCGACGGCGAGCGCCTGGGCCGCGTCGAACGCTTCGACGGCGCGCCCAATGCCGAGCTGTGCACGGGCCTGGACATCGCGGCGGTCAAGCGCCTGATCCTGGCCGGGCTGTTCGGCTGGAGCGCGGTGGAAGCCGCCCAGATGGAAGCCTAGTGCGGCTGGCCCCACTGGGCCGCGCGTTCGCGAACGAGATCCCGCATGAACTGCTCCAGATCGGCCAGACGGCGATCCATCTCCGCCACCGACACGCCGTTCCAGATCGCGTGGTCATAGACCGACCGCGCCTCGCGCAGGCTTTCGCCGGCCTGGTAGCGCTCGGTGATGTAGAGGGTCTCGAGGAGCTTTGTGGGGCGGTCGATCTTCTCGTGCTTCATCGACCAGTAGCTGACCATGTACTCGGCCAGGATGCCGTCGTCCGATGTCTCGACCATCGTCCGTCTCCCTTTACGCTGGAGGGGAAATAGGGACGCCGGACGACGGTTCCAGAGTGCGGCGGAGCATTCTTTCGCTGGATCCCGGCCTTCGCCGGGATGAGCGCTTTGGGCGCTCATTTGCCGCCCGCATAGTCCTTGATCAGGGCGTACAGGAAGTCGCGCCCTTCGTAGAGCGACTTGACCCGCATGCGTTCGTTCAGGCCGTGGATGCCGTCGCCGTCCGAGCTGCCGAACAGGCCCGAGACGCCGTAGGTCGGGATGCCCGCCGCATTGGTGTGGACGCCGTCGGTGGCGCCGGTCAGCAGGATCGGCACGACCGGCACGCCGGGCCACAGCTTGGCGGCTTGCTTCTCGATCGGACCCATGATCGCCGGGGTCAGGGGCGGCGGCGGCGAGACGCTGTTGGGTTCGTGGGCCAGGGTCACGGTGGTCGGCGCGCCGGCCAGTTCGGCCAGCTTGGTCCGGACTTCCTCGACGGGCGTGCCGGGCAGGATGCGGCAGTTGACGTTGGCCGTGGCGCGCTGGGGCAGGGCGTTGGGCGCGTGGCCGGCATTGACCATGGTCGCCACGCAGGTGGTGCGCAGCATCGAGTTCCACATCGGGTCGGCCGTGACCGCCTTCAGCGCCGCCGGGTCGTTGATGTCGGCCACCAGGGCCTTCATCGCCGTCGCCTGGGCGGGGTTCACGCGGGCCTGCATCTTGGTGAAGTAGCCGCGCGTGGCGTCGTTGAAGCGGGGCGGGAAGCCATAGGCGCCGATGCGGTCCAGGGCCGCCGACAGCTGGTAGATGGCGTTGTCCGGCACCGGGCGGCTAGAGTGGCCGCCGGGATTGGTCACGGTCAGGGTGAAGTCCTGATAGACCTTCTCGCCGCCCTGGACCTCCAGCACGACGGGCTTGTCGTTCTCGTCCAGCAGGCCGTCGGCGCCTTCGTTCAAGGCGAACTCGGCGTCGACCAGCGGGCGGTGGTTCTTCACCAGGTCTTCGATGCCGTTATAGGCCTCGCTCTCCTCGCCGCAGGTCAGGGCCAGCTTGATGTCGCGGCCGGGCTTGTAGCCCGACTGCTTGAGGCGGATCAGGCTGTCGACCCAGATGGCCGCCTGGGCCTTGTCGTCCGACGTGCCGCGCCCGAAGAAGTAGCCGTTCTCCTCGACCAGCTTGAACGGGTCGCGGGTCCAGTCCTCGCGCTTGGCCTCGACCACGTCGATGTGGGCCAGGAGGAGCATCGGTTTGGACTTCGCATCGGTCCCGTGGAGGATCGCCACCAGCGAGCCCTCCTTGGGATGGCCGTCGGCGACCACGACCTTGACGTCGGCCTCGGGGAAGCCGGCCGTCTTCAGTCGCGCGCCCATCGCCTCGGCGGCGGCGGTGCAGCTGCCGACCGACAGGGTGGTGTTGATCTCGACCAGCTCCTTGTAGAGGTCGCGGAAGGCCAGCTGGTCGGGGCGGACGGTCTTGGGCGGCTGCGCGGTCTGGGCGTTGGCCAGAACCGGAGCGGCCAGAAGCGCCGCCGCCATCATCCACACCGACCGTTTCATCCGTACTCTCCCCAATGAAGCTTGGGTGCGAACAGAGCTTGCCTGACGGGGGTGCGCAAGGGGCGTCGTTTACCGCTCGTTAGCAATACAGGGGCTTTTCCTCGGGGGCGGATCAGACGATGTTGCGAGAACACATGATGAACGCCATTCGCATCCTCGGACTTGATCCTGGCCTCCGCCGCACCGGCTGGGGCGTCGTCAGCGTGCTCGGCTCGCGGGTGACGCACGTCGCCCACGGGGTCATCGCGCCTGACGAGAAGGCCGCCTTCTCCGATCGCCTGCTGCATCTTTTCGAAGGCATCTGCGCGGTGATCGAGCAGCACAAGCCTGACGAGGCGGCGGTCGAGGAGACCTTCGTCAACACCAACGCCCAGTCGACCCTGAAGCTGGGCCACGCCCGCGCGGCGGCGATGATAGCGCCCGCTCGCGCCGGCCTGTTGGTGGCGGAGTATTCCAACGCCATGGTCAAGAAGGCGGTGGTCGGGACCGGCGGCGCCGACAAGGCCCAGATCGCCTTCATGATCGCCCGCCTGCTGCCGACCGCCGGCTCGCCGACGGCCGACGCCGCCGACGCGCTAGCCGTGGCCATTGCCCATGCCCACGCCCGTACGGCCCGGAGAGTCGCATGATCGGTCGTCTCAGAGGGGCTGTCGCCGAGGTCGGTGAGGAAGAAGCCCTGATCGACGTCATGGGCGTCGGCTATGTCGTCCGCTGCGGTCACCGCACGCTGCAACGCCTGCCGGCCCTGGGTGAGGAGACTTTGCTGCACATCGAGAGCCAGTGGAGCGAAAGCGCCGGCCTGCGCCTCTACGGCTTCGCCACCCGCGAGGATCGCAAGGCCTTCGTGCTGCTCCAGGCCATCCAGGGCGTTGGGCCCAAGGCGGCCATGGCGGTGCTGGACGTGTTGTCGCCGGCCGAGCTGGCCTCCGCCGTCGCGCGCGAGGACAAGGCCGCCGTCGGTCGCGCCAGCGGCGTGGGTCCGAAACTGGCTTTGCGCATCGTCACGGAGCTGAAGGACAAGCCGATCACCGACGGGCCGGTGCTGATGGCCGCGCCGACTTCGTCGACGCCGTCCGCGCCCGCCAAGCCCGCGCCCACGGGCGACGCCGTCGCCGCCCTGATGGGCCTGGGCGTGGCCGAGGTGAACGCCCGCCGCGTCGTCGAGGCCGCCGCGGCGGCGCTGGGTGAAGAGGCTACCGTGCAGGCCCTCATCAAGGCCGGCCTGCAGGAGCTGGGGCGATGAGGCTCCTCCCACCTGACCGCTTCGCGGTCGTCCGCCCCCAAAGGCGGGCGGAAGGTTCCCTCTTCCCCCTCCGGGGGAGGAGCGCGCAGCGCGGAGGGGGCCAGTGACCCGCATCATCTCCGGCGACCAGCAGCACGGCGACCTGGCCCCCGCCGACCGCGCTCTGCGGCCCCAGACCCTGGCCGAGTTCGTCGGTCAGGAACAGGCCAAGGGTAACCTGCGCATCTTCATCGAGGCCGCCAAGGGCCGGGGCGAATCCCTGGACCACGTCCTGCTTTTCGGCCCGCCGGGCCTGGGCAAGACCACCCTGGCCCAAATCGTCGCCCGCGAGCTGGGCGTGAACTTCCGCGCCACCTCGGGGCCCGTGCTGAACAAGCCCGGCGACCTGGCCGCGATCCTGACCAATCTCGAGCCGAACGACGTCCTGTTCATCGACGAGATCCACCGGCTGTCCTCGAACGTCGAGGAGATCCTCTATCCGGCCATGGAGGACCACGTGCTGGACCTCGTGATCGGCGAGGGCCCCTCTGCGCGCTCGATCCGCATCGACCTGGCGCCCTTCACCCTGGTGGCGGCGACCACCCGAGCGGGCATGCTGGCCACGCCGCTGCGCGACCGCTTCGGCATTCCGATCCGCCTGGAGTTCTACACTCCGGCCGAGCTGCGCCACGTCCTGCTGCACGCCGCTCGCAAGATGGGCGCGCCGCTGTCCGACGACGGCGCCGACGAGATCGCCAAGCGCGCTCGCGGCACGCCGCGCGTCGCTGGCCGCCTGCTGCGCCGGGTGCGTGACTTCGCCACCGCCGACGGCGCGACCGTCATCGACCGCAAGGCCGCCGGCATGGCCCTGGCCCGGCTTGAAGTGGACGAAGTGGGCTTGGACAGCCTGGACCGCCGCTACCTGCGCGCCATGATCGAGCACTATGGCGGCGGCCCCGTGGGCGTCGAGACCATCGCCTACGCCATCGCCGAGGCCCGCGACGCCGTCGAGGACGTCATCGAGCCCTATCTGATGCAGCAAGGCTTCATCCAGCGCACCCCGCGCGGCCGCATGGCCTGCGGCAAGGCCTACCTCCACCTGGGCCTGACCCCGCCCGCCGCTCCGCCGGGGTCGGCGCAGGGCGGGTTGTTCGACGAAGGCTAGGCGAGACCAGGGGATTTGAGATGGGGTCTGCTAAGCCGCCATACTCGATTGATTTCAAAAAGCGTGTTTGTGCGTTTGCGGAATACGAGGGAGTTTCCGCGACTTCTCAGAAGTATGGGGTATCGAGGAGTTCGATATCGCGCTGGCTAGGGCTCCATGAAGCTGGACGCTTGGGTTTGCATCCATATGACTATGGCGATGCGCGATCGCTTATGTCTTGCCTGCATTGTGGCGGTAAGCCAGACAGCAAAGATCACAATCCATCTAGAATATTTCTGGATAAAAATATCCGAACGGGCCTTGATCCTGACGATCTACCGGTCGTTGGCCTTTGCAGATCATGCAATAGCTTCTTCTCGGTAGATGAGCCGTATCTTGCTTGTCTTGTAGAAGCCGCGCGTACTGGTGTTGCCGAACCGGATGATCGGTGGCGGCCCAAGGCTCGAGTAGCGCTGGCACATAATAGAAAGCTGCAGAGAATCCTCAAAGAAGCAAAGCAGCAATTGCCTAACGAGACGATATGGCGAGTTGATACGGTTCGTGTCGATAGGGTCGCTCGGAAGCTTGCCGTTGGTCATGCCGCCTTCGAGCTACATGATCCTCCGTACTGTGAGCCTTCGCTGGTTTCGCTCTTTCCGCTTCATACGTTGAGATCGGCGCATAGGAATCACTTCGAAACAGTCCCCGAACTACCCGGGTATCCGGAAGTTGGATCTAGGGCCCTTTTCCGAATGTTCGAAGATTATCCATCTCAAGATGAGAATGGATGGATTGTGATCCAGCCGGGAAGATATCGCTACATGGCGGTTGGCAGCGGGAATTTGGCCATGGTTCGGATGGTTCTTAGCGAATATCTGGGAATCGAAGTGATTTGGAACGATGGGGAGCCACTAGAAGCTCCCGAATACAATCCAGATCAAATGTCGTTTGATTTCTACAGCGGCTTTTCCTAGCCACACAGAAATTATGACCCTCTCGCTAGCCAGACGATCCGCCGCACTAATCGCCGACTTCGGGCGGCGGCTGCGGATTACCTTCGGCCAACGAGGTCAGCCAGCGGCTGACTGCCTCGTGGCTGATTACCCGCCCAGCGGCGACATCGGCTTCAGCGCGGGCGTCTGCGGCTGCCTCTGCGGCGGCGTCAATCTCGTCGAAGATGGCGGGCTCGACCTTCATGCAGAAAGGCTAGCACAAAAGAAGAACATGTCCAGCGCGACCCGCATGGGTTGAGGCTCTCTTTAGGGCTGACGTCCGCGATCTCAGCCGCTAAGCAGTCCCCATGACCACCCCGCCCGAACCCACAGCCGGCGTGTTCTCCGGCCGCGAGCATCAGCTGCCGGTGCGGATCTATTACGAGGACACCGACTTCTCCGGGATCGTCTATCACGCCAACTACCTGCGCTATCTGGAGCGGGGGCGGAGCGATTTCTTCCGGATGGTCGGCATCTCGCACACCGAGCTGGCCAAGGCCGATACGGCTTTCGCGATCATCCACATGACGCTGGACTTCAAACGCTCGGCGCGGATCGACGACGCCCTGGTGGTGCGCACCACCTATGACCGGGTGAAGGGCGCGCGGCTGTACGTCACCCAGCGGGTCACGCGCGGCGACGAGGTGCTGATCGAGGCCAAGGGGGAGGCGGTCTGCATCACCCTAGACGGCCGCCCGCGTCGTCCGACGGCGGAGATGTTGGCGCAACTGGCGCCCTGGCTCGCAAGCGAGAGCGAATAAACAAACATCGTTTTTCGGGATCGCTCGACGATTGTCATAGTTTCACCCAAGCGTCGCTTCATGCCATACGGCGCAGAGTAAGATCTTTCAGACGCCCCAACGGAGCCAAACCCGCATGGACGCCTCGGCCGCCGCACCGAATTTCTCGTTCTTCGCCCTCTTCATGCAGGCCGACTGGGTCGTCAAAGGCGTGATGATCGGCCTGATCCTGGCGTCGCTGGGTTCGTGGGCCGTGATCCTGGACAAGCTGTTCCGCTTTTCGAACCTGAACCGCGCCGCCGACCGCTTCGAGGAGCAGGTCTCGGGCGGGCGTTCGCTGGAGGACGTCGCGGGCGAGGCCGGCGCCAATCCGCGCCACGCCCTGCCGCGCATGCTGCAGGCGGCCCTGAAGGAATGGCGCGACGCCAAGACCAAGGGCGCGATGAGCGAGAACCAGGCCGCGTTCCTGGTCGCCCGCATCGACCGCATCCTGGACACCCAGATCGCCCGCGAGACCAGCAAGGTCGAAGAGGGCCTGGGCAGCCTGGCCATCGTCGCCACCGCCAGCCCGTTCATCGGCCTGTTCGGCACGGTCTGGGGCATCATGCACGCCTTCCAGAACATCGCGATCTCGAAGAACACCTCGCTGGCCGTTGTCGCCCCGTCGATCGCCGAGGCCCTGTTCGCCACGGCCGTCGGCCTGATCGCCGCCATCCCGGCCTACATCGCCTACAACAAGTTCTCGACCGACGCGGGCAAGTACGCCGGCCGCCTGGAAGGCTTCGCGGACGATCTGTCGACCGCGATCCAGCGCCGCCTGTCGGAACGGGTCTAAGCCCATGTCGATGTCGTCCAGCGACGCCTTCGCCACCAATAGCGGCCGTGGCCGCCGCCGTCGCGGTCGCCGCTCGCGCGGGGCCCTGTCCGAGATCAACGTCACGCCTCTGGTCGACGTGATGCTGGTGCTGTTGATCATCTTCATGATCAGCGCCCCGCTGCTGACCGCCGGCGTGCCGCTGGAGCTGCCCAAGACGGAAGCCGCCGCTTTGCAGAACCAGGAAGAACCGATCACCGTCTCGATCGACCGCGAAGGCAAGATCTTCGTCGGCGAGACCCAGATCCCGTTCGAGAACCTGGCGCCGGGCATCCGCGCCAAGGCCGGCGACGGCTACGACAAGCCGATCTTCGTCCGCGCCGACGGCGGGGCGACCTATTCGGTCGTCGCCCAGGTGATGGCGGGCCTGTCGAACGCGGGCTTCAACAAGATCAACCTGATCACCGAGACGGGCGGCCCGTCCTCGGGCGCGGCGCCCAAGGACGCCCAGCCGGAGGGCGCGGGCGACCTGCGGCCGGCTCAATAGGCGCTGCATGAGCGCTCGCCGCGAACAACAGATCTCTCCGGGCCTGGTCGGCTCGATCGCGCTGCACGGAGCCGTGGCGGCGTTGATCGCGTTCGGCTTGCCGTGGAAGCAGGCCAAGCCGATCACGATCGGGGAGTCGGTGCCGGTGACCATCGTCACCAACGGCCCGACCAACGTCCGCCCGGCTGAGCAGGCGCCCGAGGAGCAGACGGCCCAGGCGCCGGACCCGGTCCCGGAGGCGACGCCGCAGCCGCCGGCTCCGACCCCCGCGCCGACGCCGACCCCGGCTCCCGCGCCGCCGCCCAAGCCGACCCCGACGCCCAAGCCTTCGCCGACCCCGACGCCGACCAAGCCGACGCCGGCCAAGAAGAACGACAACGACTTCTTCGCCTCGCTGGAAGCGTCGATCGCCAAGTCCAAGAAGGCGACAGGCAAGCCCACCGCCAATGCCCCCAAGGGCCCGGCCCGCGCGGAGACCTCGGTCTCGGCCCGTCCGGCCATGGGCGCGGCCACCGGGCTTTCCGCCGCCGCGCTGGGTCGCCTGCAGGGCGAGGTTCAGGACCGCTGGAACCCGAACTGCGAGGTCGAAGGCGGCGCCAATGTCAGCGTGCGGGTGGTGTTCGTGATCGGCCCGGGCGGCCGCGTCGTCGGCCAGCCGGAGTCGCCGGGCACCTCTTCGCCCGATCCCGTCGTCAAGGCGGCCTCGGACCGCGCCGTGCGCGCGCTGTTCGCCGCTTCGCCGTTCGCCTACCTGCCGCAGGACCTGTACGGTCAGAAAATCGCCCTCAACTTCAACGCAAAACAGGCCTGTTCGCGTTGATGCTGGGACGGAAACACAAGGAGACCTCGATGCGCTTCAAAGCTCTGGTGCTCATGGCCGCCGTCCTGCTGGGCGGCGCAGCGTTCGTGACCCCGGCCGCCGCGCAGATCGAGGTCGACATCAACGCCGGCGCGGTCAAGCCGCTGCCGATCGCCGTGCCGGCCTTTTCGGGCGCGACGCGCGGCGCTGAGATCGCCCAGGTCATCACCGGTAACCTCGAGCGCTCGGGCCTCTTCCAGCCGCTGAATGTCTCGAGCGTCGCCGACAAGCTGAGCGATGTGAATGTCCAGCCGCGCTTCCCCGACTGGCAGGCGACCGGGGCCCAGGCCCTGATCAACGGCCAGGTGACGGTCGGCCCCGACGGCGGCTTGCGCGTCGACTTCCGCCTGTGGGACGTGTTCAGCCAGCAGCAGCTGCTGGGCCTGCAATTCTCGTCGACGCCGGACAACTGGCGCCGCGTGGCCCACAAGATCAGCGACGCCGTCTATGAGCGCCTGACCGGCGAGAAGGGCTATTTCGACACCCGCGTGGCCTTCGTCGCCGAGAGCGGCCCCAAGCTGAATCGCGTGAAACGCCTGGCGATCATGGACCAGGATGGCGCCAACCCGCAGTACCTGACCGACGGCTCGTACATCGTGATGACGCCGCGCTTCTCCTCGACCAGCCAGGAACTGACCTACATGGCCCTGCGGCCGACGGGGTCGTCGATCTACCTGCTGAACCTGGAGACCAGCCGCCAGGAAACCATCGGCAAATTCCCCGGCATGGTGTTCGCCCCGCGCTTCTCGCCCGACGGCGGCAAGGTGGCGTTCTCGGTGGAGAAGGCCGGCAACAGCGACATCTACATGATGGACCTGCGCAGCCGCTCGTCGACCCGCATCACCACCGACCCGGCCATCGACACCTCGCCGTCATTCTCGCCGGACGGGACCAAGATCGCCTTCAACTCCGACCGCGGCGGCCAGGCGCAGCTGTATGTGATGAATACGGACGGTTCGGGCGTGCGCCGGATCTCGTACGGCGGCGGCCGCTACACGACCCCGGTCTGGAGCCCGCGCGGCGACTTCATCGCCTTCACCAAGCAGACGGGCGGCGAGTTCCACATCGGCGTGATGCGTCCCGATGGCAGCGACGAGCGCCTCTTGACCACCAGCTATCTCGACGAAGGCCCGACCTGGGCGCCGAACGGCCGAGTGCTGATGTTCTTCCGTGAGGGGTCGTCGGGCAATCCGCGCCTGTGGACGGTGGACATCACCGGCCGCATCCTGCGTCCCGCCGCCTATCAGGGCGCGGGCTCGGACCCGGCGTGGTCGCCGCTGCTCAACTGATTGACATAGAGACCGGGTAAATCGAGCAACCTGGGC
Source organism: Caulobacter sp. (assembly GCF_017744445.1). Taxonomy (GTDB): domain Bacteria; phylum Pseudomonadota; class Alphaproteobacteria; order Caulobacterales; family Caulobacteraceae; genus Caulobacter. Next base: position 64,993 of record NZ_JAGIBH010000169.1, on the reverse strand, counting down.
CAGATCAATGCGTTCATGGCTCAGGTTTCCGGGCGCGGGCTATTCGCGCCGGAAGTGAATCCGCATCGTGTGTCGACCATCTGACATCATTGTGAGGTTTGGTCAGACATTTTCAGGACCCATTCCAAGCGCAGCTTAGGTATGGGTCAGATCCAGAGTTCGTAGACTGAGGAGAAACTGGATGAGCTTCGACACCAAGCGCGCCTTTAGACTGGCGCTCGTCGGCGTTGCCGCCGCCTCGCTCGCCGCCTGCGCTTCGCGCCCGAAGCCCCAGCCTGTCGCTCCGACCCCGGAGCCGCCGCCGGCGACCCCGAGCCAACCCTACACCCCGCCGACCCAACCGCCGGTGTCGTCGGGCGTGCTGCCCGGCTCGGTGCAGGACTTCGTCGTCAATGTCGGCGACCGCGTCTATTTCGACACTGACGAATATTCGGTCCGCGCCGACGCCCAGCCGGTCCTGGCCGGTCAGGCCCAGTGGCTGAACCGCTATCCGGCTGTCCGCGTCCGCATCGAAGGCAATGCCGACGAACGCGGCACCCGCGAGTACAACCTGGCCCTGGGCGCCCGCCGCGCCAACGCCATCCGCGACTTCCTGATCGCTCAGGGCGTCTCGGCCGCGCGCATCGAGACGATCTCGTTCGGTAAGGAACGTCCGATTGACGCCGGCACCAGCGAAGAAGCCTGGGCCAAGAACCGTAACGGCCGCACGGCCATCACGGACGGCGCTCGCTAAGCTGAAGTAAGACAGGGGCGGCTTCTTCAACGAGAAGCCGCCCTAGTTTTGTCTGGTCTCTATCGGTAGATCACGGTCATGAAGCTGAAATCCGTCCTGCTCGCCGCCCTGTTCGCTTCGGTCGCTACGGTCGCCGTGGCCCAGACCCCGCTGCCGCCCGCCGATCCGCTGGACGACCGCTCGGCCAAGCGCGTGGAGCGGATGGAGAAGGTGGTGCGCGAGCTGCGCGCGATCGTCTTCCAGGGCCGCGACACCGGTAAGCCCGTCGTGGTGCAGCCGGCCGAGACCGACGCCCAGATCGGCGCGCTGAACGAGCGCGTCGGCGACCTGGAACAGACCCTGACCAAGCTGAACGGCCAGAACGAGACGGCCAATTTCGAGCTGACCAAGGCCAATCGCGCCGCCGCCGACCAGAAGGCCCGCGCCGACGCGCTGGAGCAGCGCCTGGCCGCCGTCGAAAAGACCCTGGCCGACCTGCAGACGGCCGCCGCCGCCCAGGTCGCCGCGCCGGCCGTGGGGACCACCCCGCCGCCGCCCGCGCCGCCGGCCGATCCGGCCGTGGCCTTCAAGCAGGCCAAGGACCTGCTGCTGGCCGGCGACTACGCCAATGCCGAACAGGCCTTCTCGGCCTTCGTGGCCAACTACCCGGAAAGCACCCGCTCGGCCGAGGCCAAGTACTGGTGGGGCGAGACCCTGTTCGTGCGCGAGGCCTATAGCGACGCCGCCGGCGCTTATATCGGCGCGATCCGCGGCTGGCCGCAGACGACCTGGGGACCGGACGCGACGCTGAAGCTGGCCCGCTCGCTGGTGGCGCTGAAGAAGACCACCGACGCCTGCCGCACCCTGGACGAGCTTTCCAAGCGCTATCCCAAGGCCCCGGCCCAGGTGACCTCGCGCGCGGCCTCGACCCGCGTCGCGGCGAAGTGCTCCTAGGCGAACTGCGTCCTATCCAATTCTTGCTTCCCTAGGCCTTGTGCCTAGGGCCCATCGTTCAGCAGATCAGACGTTGGAGACTGGGCGCCCACGCAAGCGGCGCTCACCTACTGCGCCGAGCCTGGCGGAACCATGGATCCTGGGCACAAGGCCCAGGAAGGCAATGAAGGGGATATCGGAATTTATAATGTTCGCGCCATCTTCGACCAACGCCTCGATCCGGCCTCCGCCGCTCCGCTGGCCGTCGGCTTTTCGGGAGGCGGCGACTCCCTGTTCCTGCTGAAGGCGGCCTTGGATCTGGGCCGCCCCGTGCTGGCCCTGGTCGTCGATCATGGCCTCCAGGCCGGCAGCGACCGCTGGACCGCTGAAGCCGTCGCCAAGGCGCGCGCCTTGGGCGCCGAGGCTCAAGCCCTGGTCTGGACCGGCGACAAGCCGAAGACGGGTCTGCCCGCCGCCGCTCGCCGAGCCCGGCACGCCCTGCTGGCGGAGGCTGCTCGCGCCGCCGGCGCCAAGGTCCTGCTGCTAGGCCACACCGCCAGCGACTTGGCCGAGGGCGCGGCCATGCGGGCCGAGGGCTCCAGCGTTTCCGACCCCCGCGAATGGGCGCCGTCACCGGTCTGGCCGGAGGGGCGCGACGTCTTCCTGCTGAGGCCGCTGCTGAGCCTGTCCCGCGACGAGATCCGGCAGGCCCTGGCCGATCAGGGCGAGACCTGGCTGGACGATCCGGCCAATGAGGATCTGCGCTACGCCCGTGCGCGAGCGCGTGCCGCCGGGGCAGGGGAGATATCCCCGATGGAGGCGACTTCGCTTTCGCCGCCGTGTTTCACCGTCGACGCCGTCGGGACGATCCGCCTGCCGCGCGACGTCGCCGCCGCCCATCTGGCCGCCGCCCTGCTATGCGCTGCCGGAACCGAGCGACCGCCGCGCGGCGAGCGGCTGGAGCGCCTAGTCCAGCGGATCCGATCCGGCGAAACCTTCGCCGCCACTCTGTCCGGTGCGCGGATCGAAGCCGGCGACGATGTCCTGATTTGCCGCGACGCCGGCGAGACCGCGCGCGGCGGCCTGGCGGCGCTGGAGCTCGCGCCTGGTCAGGCCGGCATCTGGGACGGCCGCTGGGGAGTCACCGCTGGCGATACGGCCCTGACCGTCACCGCGCTGAAGGGCAGGGCGGCCAGCCTCTCCGCCGCCGATCGCGCGAGGCTGACCGCCATTCCCGCCTCGGCGCGCCCCGCCTTGCCGCTGATCTCAAGCCCGCTTGACGGCCCGAAGCTTGCAACCGAAGGAGAGGCGCGCGCGCGCCTGCTCGTTCTGGGTCGCTTCAAGGCCGCTGTCGGCCTTTGCGACCAAGAATCCGTGACCTGATGTCACGTGCATGGCGCTTGCGCGTTCAACCGCCTATCTTGGTGGGTCAAGGCCTATCGTTGGAAAGACGACGCGTATGAATTTCAGGAACCTGGCCATCTGGCTGGTGATCGTTGCGGTGCTGGCAGGCGTTTTCGTCGTCAGCCAAAATGCGCGCACGAAGACCAATAGCGATGTCAGCTACTCGCAGCTGCTCAAGGACGTCGACGCCGGCAAGATCAAGTCGGCCGAGATCGCGGGTCAGCAGGTCATCGCCAAGACGGCGGACAACAAGACGCTGACGGTCAATGCGCCGCTGAACTCCGACGAGCTGGTCAACCGCATGGTGGCCAAGAACGCCGACGTGAAGTTCAAGAGCGGCTCGATCAGCCCGTGGGCCATCCTGGTGCAGCTGCTGCCGATCCTGCTGGTCGTGGGCGTCTGGCTGTTCTTCATGCGCCAGATGCAGGGCGGGGCGAAGGGCGCCATGGGTTTCGGCAAGTCCAAGGCCCGCCTGCTGACCGAGAACAAGAACCGCATCACGTTTGAAGACGTCGCGGGCGTCGACGAGGCCAAGGAAGAGCTGCAGGAGGTCGTCGATTTCCTGAAGGATCCGGCCAAGTTCCAGCGCCTGGGCGGCAAGATCCCCAAGGGCGCCCTGCTGGTCGGTCCTCCCGGCACCGGTAAGACCCTGATCGCCCGCGCCGTCGCGGGTGAGGCGGGCGTCCCGTTCTTCACGATCTCGGGTTCGGACTTCGTCGAGATGTTCGTCGGCGTCGGCGCCAGCCGCGTGCGCGACATGTTCGAGCAGGCCAAGAAGAACGCCCCCTGCATCATCTTCATCGACGAAATCGACGCTGTCGGTCGCCACCGCGGCGCCGGCCTGGGCGGCGGCAACGACGAGCGCGAGCAGACGCTGAACCAGCTGCTGGTCGAGATGGACGGCTTCGAAGCCAATGAAGGCATCATCCTGATCGCCGCCACCAACCGTCCGGACGTGCTGGACCCCGCGCTGCTGCGTCCGGGTCGCTTCGACCGCCAGGTCGTGGTGCCCAACCCCGACGTCGCCGGTCGCGAGAAGATCATCCGCGTGCACATGAAGAACGTGCCGCTGGCCGCTGACGTCGACGTCAAGACGCTGGCGCGCGGCACCCCGGGCTTCTCGGGCGCCGACCTGGCCAACCTAGTCAACGAAGCCGCCCTGACGGCCGCCCGCAAGAACCGTCGCATGGTCACCATGCACGACTTCGAGCACGCCAAGGACAAGGTCATGATGGGCGCCGAGCGCCGCTCGATGGCCATGAGCGACGCCGAAAAGAAGCTGACCGCCTATCACGAGGGCGGCCACGCCCTGGTGGCCCTGCGCGTCCCCGTCGCCGATCCGGTCCACAAGGCCACGATCGTGCCGCGCGGCCGCGCCCTGGGCATGGTCATGCAGCTGCCGGAAGGCGATCGCTACTCGATGAGCTACGACATGATGACCTCGCGCCTGGCCATCATGATGGCCGGCCGGGTCGCGGAAGAGCTGATCTTCGGCAAGGAGAAGATCACCTCGGGCGCGTCCAGCGACATCAGCGCCGCCACCAGCCTGGCCCGCAACATGGTCACCCGCTGGGGCTTCTCGGATGAGCTGGGCACGGTGGCCTATGGCGACAACCAGGACGAGGTGTTCCTGGGCCACTCGGTCGCCCGCACCCAGAACGTCTCGCCCGAGACGATGATCAAGATCGACAAGGAAGTCCGTCGCCTGGTGAAGGGCGGCGAGGACGACGCGCGCCGCATCCTGACCGAGGAGCTGGACCACCTGCACTCGGTGGCCAAGGCTCTGCTGGAGTTCGAAACCCTGAGCGGCGACGAGATCGTCGGCGTCATGAAGGGCGAGATGCCCAAGCGCGACGAGGACGAAAGCAACAAGGAAACGGTCGCCGCGCCGTCCCTGGTGCCGCTGTCCCCGGGCGCGGGCGCCAGCGTCACCGCCTGAGGCGGGGATCCGATCCAAAGAATGAAGCCGGCTCGCAAGGGCCGGCTTTTTTCTTACGCCCGCACCCGGAACTGCCGAGGCCAAGACGTCTTTCCCAAGAAGGCCGCAACCTGTCGGCCATCCGACCGTTCAAGCTTGGCCGCGTAGGCGCGGTCGAGGGGCTCTGCTATTGGAAACCATGTCCGCCAAAGACGAGCCGGTTGGCTCGCTCCCGCCCTCGTCCGCAGTGTTCGCCTTCCTGGCGGGAGGCGGCGATATGGGCGCGGCCGTTGCGGCCCGTGATTGGTCGCAGACAGCGCTGGGAGCGATCGACGGCTGGTCGCCGGCCCTGAAGACCATGGTCGGGCTGATGCTGGCCTCGCCGATCCCGTCATTCCTGGCCTGGGGCGTCGATGGCGTGCTGCTGCACAATGACGCCGCGCGCCGGCTGCTGGCCGCCAACACGCCTGCCCTGGGCGGACGGTTCGCCGAGGTTTTCCCGATCCCCGCTGGCTTGCCGATGCTGGACCAGGCGCGGGCGGGCACGAGCGTGGTGCGCGAGTCCATCGGTTTCTCCCGCGCCGACGGTGAGGCGGCCTGGTGCAACCTGATGCTCTCGCCGGTGCGCGACGAGACCGGCGCGGTCGTCGGCGTCCACGTGCTGTGCAATGACATCACCGAGCGCGTCCGCCGCGAGCAGGCCCACCTGGAGGACGAGCGCCGCTATCGCGCGCTGTTCGAGTCGATGGACGAGGGCTTCTGCGTCATCGAGTTCCTGGACGGTCCGTTCGGCCCGCTCAGCGACTACATGCACATCATGGCCAACGCCGCCTATGAGCGGCATGCGGGCATCCCCAACGTGGTCGGCCAGAAACTGCGCGAGATGGTGCCGGCCGAGGCCGACGCCTGGGTCGCCCGCTACGGCGAGGTGCTGCGCACGGGCCAAGCGATCCGGTTCGAGCAGGAGCTGGTGGCCACTGGCCGGCATCTGTCGCTGTCGTCGTTCCGCATCGAGCCGCCCGAGCTGCGCCAGGTGGCGGTGCTGTTCCAGGACATCACCGCTCGCAAGCAGGCCGAGGAGGAGCTGCGCCTCCTGAATGAGACCCTGGAGGCCCGCGTTGCCGAGGCGCTAGCCGGTCGCCGCCTGCTGGCCGATGTGGTCGAGGGCGCCAGCGTCTTCGTCCAGGTGGTCGACATGAACCTGACCTGGCTGGCCATCAACAGCGCCTCGGCGGGCGAGTTCGAGCGGATCTTCGGCATCCGTCCCAAGACCGGCGACAACATGGTGGAGTTGCTGGCCGACTATCCGGAACACCAGGCCCAGGTGCGGGACGTCTGGTCGCGCGCCCTGGCGGGCGAAAGCTTCATGGAGACCGATGAGTTCGGCGATTCCGAGCGCGAGCGTCGCCACTACGAGATGCGCTTCCATCCCCTGTACGACATGAACGGCCAGCGGATCGGCGCCTATCAGTTCGTCTACGACGTCACCCAGCGTGTCGTGGAGCAGGAGCGCCTGCGCGAGACCGAGGAAGCCCTGCGCCAGGCCCAGAAGATGGAAGCCGTCGGGCAGCTGACCGGCGGCCTGGCTCACGACTTCAACAACCTGCTGGCCGGCATTTCCGGCTCGTTCGAGATGATCGGCGCGCGGCTGGCGCAAGGGCGGGCGGCCGATGTCGATCGCTACCTGGCGGCCGGCCAGGGCGCGGCCCGTCGCGCGGCCGCCCTGACCCATCGCCTGCTGGCCTTCTCGCGCCGCCAGACGTTGGCCCCCAAGCCGGTGGTCATCAACCGGCTGATGACCGAGTTCGTCGAGCTGGTGCGCCGCACGGTCGGCCCCGGCATCCAGGTCGAATATGTCGGCGCCACGGGCCTATGGCCGACGCTGGTGGACGCCAACCAGCTGGAGAACGCGCTTCTCAACCTGTGCATCAACGCCCGCGACGCCATGCCGGACGGCGGGGTGATCACGCTGGAGACCGGCAACCGCTGGCTGGACGCCCGCACCGCCCGCGACCACGGGCTGGAGCCGGGCCAGTATGTCTCGGTCTGCGTCAGCGACACCGGCACGGGCATCGACAAGGCGACGCTGGAGCGGGTGTTCGATCCGTTCTTCACCACCAAGCCGATCGGCCAGGGCACGGGGCTGGGGCTGTCGATGGTCTATGGCTTCGCCCGCCAGTCGAACGGCCACGTGCGGATCTATTCCGAGGTGGGGCAGGGGACCATGGTCTGCCTGTACCTTCCGCGCCGGCTGGGCGAGGAGGACGAGGTCGAGGCCGTCGAGCGCCCGGTCGACGCCGCGCCGGTCAAGGCCGGCAAGACAGTGCTGGTGGTCGACGACGAGCCGACCGTGCGGATGCTGGTCGTCGATGCGCTGGAAGAGCTGGGCTATGCCTGCCTGGAAGCCGCCGACGGCTCTGCCGGCCTACGCATTCTGCAATCGGCCGCCGAGATCGACCTCTTGATCACCGATGTCGGCCTGCCGGGGGGCTTGAACGGCCGCCAGGTCGCCGACGCCGCCCGCGCCTTGAAGCCCGACCTGAAGGTCCTGTTCATCACCGGCTATGCCGAGAACGCCGTGCTGAACCACGGGCATATCGAGCACGGCATGGAGGTGCTGACCAAGCCCTTCGCGGTCGGCGACCTGGCCGGCCGGGTCGACCGGATGCTGCGCGAGGCGTAGAACGCCCGGATGGTCACGCCCAACCGTCCTCAGGTCATGGGGATCGTCAATGTCACGCCCGACAGCTTCTCGGACGGCGGCAAGTTCGTCGCCGCCGCCGACGGCATCGAGCATGCCCGCCGCCTGATCGCCCAGGGCGCCGACATCCTGGACGTCGGCGGCGAGAGCACCCGGCCGGGCGCGGCCCCGGTCTCGGAGTTCGACGAGATCCTGCGGGTGGTCCCGATCATCGAGGCGATCCGCAAGGCCAGCGACATCCCGATCTCGATCGACACCATGAAGCCCGGCGTGGCCCGCGCGGCGATCAAGGCCGGGGCGACGATCTGGAACGACGTCGCCGCCCTGCGCGTGTCGCCCGACGGACCGGAGGTCGCCGCCGAGCTGGGCTGCGAAGTCGTGCTGATGCACATGCTGGGCGAGCCGGGGACCATGCAGGACGACCCGCGCTATGACGACGTGGTCGCCGAGGTCGAGGCCTTCCTGCTGGCGCGCGCCTTCACGGCCATGGCCGCTGGCGTGGCCAAGGAGAAGATCTGGCTGGATCCCGGCATCGGCTTTGGCAAGACGGTGGAGCACAATCTGGCTCTGCTGAAGGCCCTGCCGCGTTTCGTGGCTCTGGGTTATCCGATCCTGCTGGGGGCCAGCCGCAAGCGGTTCATCGCGGGCATCGACCCTTCGGCCGGCGAGGCGACCGATCGATTGGGCGGCTCGCTCGCCGTCCATCTGCATGGCGCGGACGCCGGCGTGGCGGCGGTGCGGGTCCACGACGTGCGCGAGATGGTCCAGGCCCTGGACGTCCAGGCCGCTATCAAAGCTATTTGAAGCACAGCTCAGGGAACCCCTTGTTCCACAAGCGATAGGTGCGCTCGCGCGCGAGTCAGGGTTGTCCGCGACTCCCGGCCTCGCTTGCGGGTTGGGGAATCACCGCGCTTAAATATCTGGGGACGGCCTATCGAAAGCACCCGCAAGATGCGCTCGCGACATGCCCTGATCATTGAAGACGAGATCCTGATCGCGCTGGAGATCGAGGAACTGCTCAAGGAGCAGGGGTTCACCAGCATCGCCATCGCCGACAGTCCTCTGGAGGCCCTGGACAGCGCGCTGCGGAAAAAGCCCGACCTGATCACTGCCGATTACCGGATCGTCGACGGCACCGGCGTCGAGGCCGTGAAGATGATCATGGCCCACCTTGGGCCGATCCCGGTCGTCTATGTCACCGGCCACGCCAAGGCTCTGGACGACCAGAAGGACGGCGTCGTGGTCCAGAAGCCGATCCGTCCGAACGTTCTGGCGGGGGCCTGGCAGCACGCGCTGCAGGCGGCGTAGCGGGCCTTCCGAATCCCGCCTAAACAGCGGGGATGTCAGACGCAGCAAAAGGCCGCGTCCTCGTCATCGCCGGATCCGATTCCGGCGGCGGCGCGGGGATCCAGGCCGACATCAAGACCATCACCGCCCTGGGCGGCTATGCGGCCACCGCGATCACCGCGGTGACGGTGCAGAACACCCTCGGCGTCACTGGCGTCCATCCGATCCCGCTGGAGGTGATCGCCGCCCAGGCCCGCGCGGTGCTGGACGACATCGGCGCCGACGCGATCAAGACCGGCATGCTGGGCGACGCCGGCGTGGTCGAGACCGTGGCGGCCGCGATCGATCACGCGGGCAAGGTTCCAGCCGTCGTCGACCCGGTGATGGTGGCCAAGGGCGGCGCGCCGCTGCTGGCCGAAGCCGCGATCGGCGCCGTGAAGACCCTGATGATCCCGCGCGCCGCGTTGCTGACCCCCAACGCGCCCGAAGCCGCCGCCCTGACGGGCCTCGTCGTCGAGACCACCGACGACCTGCGCCGGGCCGGCGAGGCGCTGCTGGCGATGGGCGCGAAGGCGGTCCTGATGAAGGGCGGCCACGTCGAGGGGGAGCGCGTCGTCGACGTGCTGATGACCTCCGAGGGCGAGACCACCTTCGAGGGCGAGCGCATCCAGACTCGCCACACCCACGGCACCGGCTGCACGCTCGCCAGCGCCTGCGCCACGGGTCTGGCCCAGGGGCTGCCGCTGCAAGAGGCCGTCGCCCGCGCCTGGAACTATGTCCATGAGGCCATGCTGCGCGCGCCAGGCTTCGGCGCCGGCCATGGCCCTCTCGATCACGGCTGGACCCTTCGCCAATGACCCAGAGCTTCGAAGACCGCCTACGCGAGATCATTCGCGCCACGCCCACGACCTGGGAAGTGCTCAACACCGTCCGCGACCTCGACCTGCCAGACTGGATGATCTTCTCGGGCGCGGTCTATCAGCCGGTCTGGAACCACCTGACCGGCCGCGACCTGGCCTATGGCATCAAGGACTATGACGTCGCCTATCACGACGACAGCGACACCAGCTACGAGGCCGAGGACGTCGTTATTCAGCGCGTCGCCGCCGCCTTCGCGCCGCCGCTGCGCGAGCTGGTCGAGGTCCGCAACCAGGCCCGCGTGCACCTGTGGTTCGAGAAGAAGTTCGGCGCCGACGAGCCCTATCCGCCGCTGGAGGACAGCGCCGCGGCCCTGAAGCGCTTCGTGGCCACCGCCTTCTGCGTCGGCGTGCGGCTGGAGAAGGACGACAGTCTCAGCGTCTGGGCGCCGTTCGGCCTGGAAGACCTGTTCGCCATGCGTCTGCGGCCCAACCCGCTGCGGGTGAAGGGCGCGGGCGGCTGGGAGCGCACCACGGGCTCGGCCAAGGCGCGCTGGCCGGAGATCAGCGTCGAAGGCTAGTTCAGAGCTGTCATCCCGGGCGTAGCGCAGCGTAGACCCGGGACCGCAACAGGCTCGGAGCTTGCGGCGGTCCCGGCTCGGCGCGCTTCGCGCTTGGCCGGGATGACAGTTTTCATTGTCACCGGGACAATAAAGGCTTTGCCGCCTGTCCCGCTGGCGCATAACAGCGAAGTCCATCTGAGGAGCTTCCCATGCGCCAGTGGACCATCGACGCCTTCGCCAGCGGCCCGTTCAAGGGCAACCCGGCCTGCGTGGTCGAGCCGTTCGAGACGTGGCCGTCGGACGTGTGGATGCAGGCCCTGGCGGCCGAGAATAACCAGGCCGAGACCGCCTATCTGCTGAAGACCGCCGACCCGGCCCGCTACGGCCTGCGCTGGTTCACGCCGACCCTGGAAGCCCCGCTGTGCGGCCACGCCACCCTGGCGGCGGCGCACATGCTGTTTGCGGAACTCGGCGTCGACGTCCCGCTGCTGACCTTCGACACCCTGTCGGGCCCGCTGACCGTGCGCCGGGCGGGCGAGGGGCTGGAGATGGACTTCCCGGCCGACCCGCCGCGCCAGACGGGCGTTCCCGAGGGGCTGGCCGAGGCCCTAGGCGCAAAGCCCGTGGAGGTCTGGGCCGGCGCCTATCTGATCGCGGTGATGGACAGCGAGACGACGGTGCGCGGGCTGAAGCCCGACCTCACCGCCATCAAGAAGATTGAAGGCGAGGCCACTGGCGGTCCGGGCCAGACGGTCGTCGTGGCCAAGGCCGACGCCGACAAGCCCTATGCCGTCGTCAGCCGCTTCTTCGCGCCGGGTTTCGGCATCCCCGAGGACCCGACCACCGGCTCGGCCCACTGCATCCTGATGCCGCTATACGGCGACAAGCTGGGCCAGACGGTTCTGAAGTTCCACCAGGCCTATCCCGGCCGGGGCGGCGACCTGGAATGCGAAAGCCGCGGCGCGCGCGTTCTGTTGCGCGGCCGCGGCTTCACGGTGGTGGAGAGCCGGCTCCGGGTGGAGCCGACCTAGGTCTTAGCGACGGGGGCCGTGGCCGTAGCCATAGCCGTAGTCACGGTCGTGGCGCTCGTAGCGGATCTGGGCGCTGATGCGGTCGAAGCGACGATCCAGGTCGGCGCGTTCCCAGCCGCTCAGGCCGCCGCGGCGGTACTGGGCTTCCAGGCGAGCGGTCTGACGGAGGTCAGCGCGCAGGCGGTTGGCTTCCGAGCGGGTCAGGCTGTGGTTGCGCACGCCCTGGTCGATGCGGCGCTCCAGCATGTCCTGGCGCTGGTTGATCGACTGGGCCGAAGCCACGGCGGGAACGGTGGCGGCCGCCAGGGCCGAGACCGCAACGATCGGGATCAGGATCTTCTTCATCGGTTCGGTTCCTTTCAAATCTCTGCGTCGCCCGTTGTCCTGGGGAAGGGGGGAAGCGACGTTGAGCTAAGAGAAACACGTCCAGCCTGAAGCGGTTCTGAGCCGCTCGTTATGTTCTGTTCATCTGTGTCGAAAGGTAGACTTAGGCCGCCTGGGCCAGGCGCGCGGCGGTCATGGCCGCTTCGATGGCGGCGTACAGCTTGGTGACCTCAATCGGCTTGGCCACGTGGCCGTCCATGCCGGCGGCCAGATAGCCTTCGACCTGATGAGCCAGGGCATTGGCGGTCACGGCGACGATCGGGGTGCGGACGCGGCCTTCCGCGGCTTCCAGCGCGCGGATCGCCTGGGCGGCCTCGACGCCGTCCATGCCGGGCATGTGGATGTCCATCAGCACGATGTCGAACTTGGCGGCCTTCCAGGCCTCGACGCAGGCCGCGCCGTCGGCGACCAGCACCACCTCGGCGTTCAGCGGCGCGAGGACCGCCTCGACGACCTTCTGGTTGGTCGGATTGTCGTCGGCGGCCAGCACGCGCAGGAACGCCGTCTCGGCGGCCGGGGCGGGGGCCTCGGTCTCGACGCGCGGCTCGGGCGCGGGCGCGTGGCCGTCGTCGATATAGTGGACGTCGGTCAGCGCTTCTTCGCGCGGCAGGCCGACCAGGACGGTGAAGGTCGAGCCCCGGCCCTCGCGGCTCTGGACCTTGATCGAGCCGTCCATCATGGCGGCCAGCTCGCGGCAGATGGCCAGTCCCAGGCCCGAGCCGCCGAAGCGGCGGGTGGTGGTGCTGTCGGCCTGAACGAACTTGTCGAACAGGCGCGGCAGGATCTCGGGCGAGATGCCGATACCGGTGTCGGCCACGTCGATGCGCAGGCCCGAACCATCCTCGGCAGAGGCGAAACGCACCGCGACGGCGCCTTCCAGCGTGAACTTCAGGGCGTTGCTGATCAGGTTGCCCAGGATCTGGCGCAGGCGGTCGCTGTCGCCGCGCCAGACGCCCTGCGCCTCGGGCGCGATGGCGACCTCGAAGGCCAAGCCCTTGTCGCGAGCCTGGGGCGCGTAGGTCTCGCGGATAGCCTGGGCCAGTTGCGCGATGTCGAACGGACGGTCGGTGATCTCCAGGCGGCCGGCCTCGATCTTGGAGAGGTCCAGTACATCGTTCAGTACGCCCAGCAGCAGGGCGCCAGATTCGCGGATCACCTTCAGGCGCTCGCGCTGCTTGGGGCCCAGATCGTCCATGGCCATGACCTCGGCCATGGCCAGCACGCCGTTCAGGGGCGTGCGGATCTCGTGGCTCATATTGGCAAGGAAGTGCGACTTCAGGACGTTGGCGGCATTGGCGTCGTCGCGCGCCTTGACCAGTTCGGCCATCGCGCCGCGCAGGTCGTGGTCGTTGGCCTCAAGGCGGCAGACCAGGTGGTTGAAACTGTCGGTCAGGCTCTGGAAGACGTCGTCGTCGGCGGTCTGCTCGACGGCCTTGTAGCGACCGCCGACGGCCGTCTCGTGCATGGCTTCCGACAGGCGCTCCATCGGGCGGGCTAGGCGGCGGGCCAGGCTGTTGGCCAGCAGGATCGCCAGGCCGGCCGCGCCGAAGAACAGAGCGCCGGTCAAGGCCAGATCGCGAGCCAGGGTCTGGCCCAGGCCCGGATGCTGGGCGACCAGCACCAGGGTGCCGACCTTCTGCGAGGACAGCTTGATCGGCCGGGTCAGGGTGTCGGCGTCGGTCGGATTGGCCGCGCCCAGCTGGGCGACGGTGCGTCCCTTGGTGTCCATGATCCGCACAGCCGCGACGCTGGGGGCTTTGGCCACGGCTTCGAGGGCTCGGTACACGCCGACCATGTTGTGGTCGGCCAGCGGCGCGGCGGCGCCGGCGGCGGCCATCTGGGCCAGGATCTCGTGATTGGCGCGGGCTTCCTGTCTCGCGACGCTCCATTGCTGCAGCATGAAGCAAAGACAGGCAGCGACGAGCGCCAGCACAGTCGTGGCCAAGGCCACGCCAGCGATTCGCGCCTGTAGTGGCGCGTGTGTCGCGGCAGTGCTCGCGCTGTTGTTGTGCTTTTCGCCCATCAGCGTTCAGGAACTCAATCGTCGCGACAGTATGCCTGAAGGTTCCTAACGCTTCGCTTCCAAGGCCAGTGCGAGTTGCGCGACAAAACAACGCTAGGGCGCATTTTTGCGTTGCTTTACCTTTAACAATCTATTTACCTTTTCCATTAGTGTTTCGTTAACGGAGGCGGGCGTGGAAAAGGTTTTTGTTGCTCAGCGCGTGGCTAACAAGCTGTACGCGACCGAGGCTGCGGTGGACGCGGCGATGATGGAAGTCACGGAAATGATGGCCGAGCTGGTGCAGGCCCGTAAGGACCTGGGTCTGTCGGCGGTCGTGGCGAACGGCGCCAGCGCCAAGCTCGCCGAAGCCGTTCAGGCGCTGGCGACGGCGCGTACGGCGGTGGTCGATGCTCACGGCGAGCTGGACAGCGTCAAGCTGCGTCTGGGCATCCGCACCAAGATGATCGGCTTCGACAAAGGCGACGGCATCGAGACGCGCGGTCTTCGCGAAGTCGCCAGCGTGCGAGAAGCCGTCTAAGCAAACATTGCAATACTTTAATACCTAAGGCCTCTAATTCCGGTTAGAGGCCTTTTGACATGAGTCCCTTAGTCGCAGCCTGGATAGGTTGGGCGGTGCTGATCATCGTCCTGGTGCTGGCATGCTGGAAAGGCGGCCAGGCCGAACGCCTTGGCGTGGCGATTTTCCTGGCGGGCGCGATCTACGCCATGCTGGTCTACCAGTTCGTTCCGCGCAGCCTCGTGCCGTCGCTGCTTTTGCTGGGCGAGGGCTTGATAGGCGCGGGTTTCCTGTTGCTGGCCTTACGGCACATGAGCGCCTGGCTGGGTGTGGCCATGCTGTTGCAGGCGATCCAGTTCAGCTTGCACGCCTACTATCTGGTGGGCGGGCTGCGGCGCGACAGCACCTATGCGATGATCAACAATCTGGATTCAATCGGTGTGCTGCTCTGCATCCTGGTCGGCACGCTGTTGGCCTGGCGTCGGAGCCGAGCCACGGCAAGATAATTGCCGCGACCGGACGATTGGTCGCGCCTTTCGCAAAATCTCTCCTTGCAATCCACCGCGAAACGAGGTTCTTCGCCGGCGGGCCACATCCCCCCAACGGGATGCAGTCCATCTGTAAGGATGGGAGACATCGCTATGACTACCCTCGCCAAGCCGGCAATCCGTCCGGCTCGCCCCGAGTTCTCTTCCGGCCCCTGCGCCAAGCGCCCCGGCTGGACCCCCGAAAATCTTCAAAACGCCGTGCTGGGCCGTTCGCACCGCTCCAAGCTGGGCAAGGCGCGCCTGAAGGCCGCCATCGACCAGACGCGCGAAGTGCTGGAAGTGCCGGCCGACTTCCTGATCGGCATCGTCGCCGGTTCGGACACCGGCGCCGTCGAGATGGCCATGTGGTCGATGCTCGGCGCTCGCCCCATGCAACTGATGGCCTTCGAATCCTTCGGCAAGGACTGGGTCACGGACGTCACCAAGCAACTGAAGCTGCCCGACGTCGAAGTCCTGAGCGCTCCCTACGGTGAGCTGCCGGATACTTCGAAGGTCGACCCGGCCAAGGACCTGGTCTTCACCTGGAACGGCACGACCTCGGGCGTGCGCGTGCCGAACGCCGACTTCATCTCGGCCGACCGTGAAGGCATCACCATCTGCGACGCCACCTCGGCGGCCTTTGCCCAGGACCTGGATTGGGCCAAGCTCGATGTCGTGACCTTCTCCTGGCAGAAGGCGCTTGGTGGCGAAGGCGCGCACGGGATCCTGATCCTGTCGCCACGCGCCGTGGCCCGCCTGGAAAGCTACACGCCGGCCTGGCCGATGCCGAAGCTGTTCCGCATGACGAAAGCCGGCAAGATCGCCGCCGACATCTTCGAAGGCGCGACCATCAACACCCCGTCGATGCTGTGCGTCGAGGATGCGCTGGACGCCCTGAAGTGGGCCGCCTCGATTGGCGGTCTGGACGCCATGCAGGGCCGCGCCGACCAGAACCTGGCCGTGCTGGCCGACTGGGTCGCCAAGACCCCGTGGGTGGACTTCCTGGCGGCGACGCCTGAGATCCGCTCCAACACCTCGGTGTGCCTGAAGGTGGTCGATCCCAAGATCGCCGCCCTGCCGGAAGACGCTCAAGCCGACTTCGCCAAGAAGCTGGCCAGCCTGCTCGAGAAGGAGGGCGCGGCCCTCGACATCGGCGGCTATCGCGACGCCCCGGCCGGCCTGCGCATCTGGTGCGGCGCCACGGTGGAAGCTTCGGACCTCGAGGCCCTGACGCCCTGGCTCGACTGGGCCTTCGCCACCGTCTCGGCCGAACTGGCCGCTGCTTAAGACTCAGCACTGGCCCCCACCTGACCTGCTCGCGCAGGTCTGTCCGCCCCCAAACGGGGCGGAGGGAAATTCTCCTCCCCCTCTTGGGGGAGGGGGACCGCCGAACGGCGGTGGAGGGGCCTTCACAGACATTCTCCGCAAGGAATCCCGCACATGACCGCTCCTCGCGTTCTCATCGCTGATAAGCTCAGCCCCGCCGCCGTCGACATCTTCAAGAACCGCGGCGTCGCCTTCGACATCAAGGTCGGCCTCAGCAAGGACGAACTGATCGCCGTGATCGGCGACTATGACGGCGTCGCCATCCGCTCGGGCGCCAAGCTCGACAAGGACGTGATCGCCGCCGCCCACAAGCTGCGCGTCATCGCCCGCGCCGGCATCGGCGTCGACAATGTCGACATCCCGGCCGCCACGGCCAAGGGCATCGTCGTGATGAACACGCCCTTCGGCAACTCGATCACCACGGCCGAGCACGCCATCGCCATGATGTTCGCCCTGGCCCGCCAGATCCCCGCCGCCGACGCCTCGACCCAGGCCGGCAAGTGGGAGAAGAACCGCTTCATGGGTGTTGAGCTGTACGCCAAGACCCTGGGCCTGATCGGCGCCGGCAACATCGGCGGCATCGTCGCCGACCGCGCGCTGGGCCTGAAGATGAAGGTCGTGGCCTACGACCCCTTCCTGTCGCCGGAACGCGCCGTCGAGATCGGCGTCGAGAAGGTCGAGCTGGAAGAGCTGCTGGCCCGCGCCGACGTCATCACCCTGCACACCCCGCTGACCGACAAGACCCGCAACATCCTGTCGGCCGAGAACCTGGCCAAGACCAAGAAGGGCGTGCTGATCGTCAACTGCGCCCGCGGCGGCCTGGTCGATGAAGCCGCCCTGCGCAAGCTGCTGGACGAAGGTCATGTCGGCGGCGCGGCCTTCGACGTGTTCACGGTCGAGCCGGCCAAGGAAAACCCGCTGTTCGGCTCGGACAAGGTCGTGGCCACCCCGCACCTGGGCGCCAGCACCAACGAAGCCCAGGAGAACGTGGCCCTGCAGGTCGCCGAGCAGGTTTCGGACTATCTGCTGACCGGCGCGGTCACCAACGCCCTGAACAGCCCCTCGATCACGGCCGAAGAAGCCCCCAAGCTGAAGCCGTTCGTGGCCCTGGCCGAGAAGATCGGCGCCCTGGCCGGCCAGATGGTCGACTTCGGCGTCACGGCCATCGACATCGCCTACGAAGGCGAAGTCACCAACCTGAACGTCAAACCGATGACCTCGGCGGCTCTCGCCGGCGCGCTGAAGCCGATGCTGGCCGAGATAAACATGGTCTCGGCTCCGGCCATCGCGAAAGAGCGCGGCATCACCGTCTCGGAAAGCCGCCAGGAGCTCAGCCCCACCTATGACAGCCTGATGCGCGTCACCATCACCACCGAGAAGGGCAAGCGCGCCTTCGCCGGCACGGTGATCGCCGGCGCCCCGCGCATCGTCGAGGTCAAGGGCATGGAACTGGACGCGGGCTTCTCGCCGGCCATGCTGTACATCAACAACCTGGACAAGCCGGGCTTCATCGGCGCGCTGGGCATGCTGCTGGGCGAGGCGGGCGTGAACATCGCCACCTTCAACCTGGGCCGCGTCTCGGCCGACGAGGACGCTATCGCCCTGGTCGGCGTCGACCAGGCCCCGGCCGCCGACCTGCTGGCCAAGATCCAGGCCCTGCCGCACGTGAAGGAAGCGCGCGCGCTGACGTTCTGAGGAAAAGATGCTCCCCCGCGATGCGGGGGAGCTGTCACGGAGTGACTGAGGGGGCTAATGCGGCTTAGGCCGAGCTGGCCCCCTCCGGCCCTCTGGGCCACCTCCCCCGCATCGCGGGGGAGGAGCTTCCAAAGGCGCCGCATGTCCCTGCTCATCCCCCGCAAGATCAGCTGGCCGGGTTTCCTGGTCTTCCTCGGCGCCGTGGTGTTCACGCTGTACGCGGCCCTGGCGCCCGGCGACGACACGGCCGGCCTGATCCCGTGGGACAAGGCCAAGCACTTCATCGTTTTCTACGGCCTGACCTTCCTGGCCACGATCGCCCTGCCGCGCAGCCGGCCGTGGAAGATCGGCGTGGTGCTGCTGGGCTTTGGCGTCGCCATCGAGATCCTGCAAGGCCTGCCGATGGTCGGCCGCGACGCCGACGTGTTCGACATCGTCGCCGACACCTTGGGGATCGGCTTCTATTTCGGCCCGATCATCGTCACCCAGTGGATGAACCGAGAAGACTAGGCCGGCGTTCCGCCGCGTCCGGCTCCATCCCGGAATCGCGCCGCGCCCGCTCGGGCCTCGCGGCGCAGCGGCTCCAGCCCGCCGCGGCCCTCGACCTTGAGCGCCTCGGCCAGGTCGACATCCCATTGGACATAGGTCGAGGCGCGATCGGCGCGCAGGCACAGCTGCGGGAAGGCCGCGATCTGCCCGGCCAGCTCATGCGCCGCCGCCAGGGCCATGCCCCTCGGAACCACGCGATCGGCCAGACCCCACGACAGCGCCTCGCTCGCTCCGACCGCACGGCCGGTCAGGATCATGTCCAGCGCCCGGCCCTGGCCGATCAGGCGCGGCAGCCGCACCGTCCCGCCGTCGATCAGCGGCACGCCCCAACGCCGGCAGAAGACGCCGAAGGTCGCGTCCTGCGCCGCCACCCGCAGGTCGCACCACAGGGCCAGTTCCAGCCCGCCGGCCACCGCATGACCCTCGACGGCGGCGATCACCGGCTTGGACAGCAGCCGCCGCGTCGGGCCCATCGGGCCTTCGCCTTCCGGGTCGTAGTGCTCGCCTTCGCCGGACGCCGCCACGTGGAGATCAAAGCCCGCGCAGAACGCCCCGCCCGCGCCGGTCAGGATCGCCACGGCGGCGACCTCATCGGCCTCGAAGGCGTCGAACGCCGCGCGCAGTTGCAGGGCGGTCTCGGGATCGACGGCGTTGCGCTTGTCGGGGCGGTTGATCGTGACGGTCCAGACGGGGCCGTCGGTTTCGACCAGCACTTCGGTCATGGCGAGATCTCCAGGCGAAGGTCACGATAGGCAGCCACGAGAGCGTCCTGGCTGAAGGCCAGGTTACGCCCGCTGGGATTGGGCAGCACCCAGGCGATGGCGCCGGCGAAGGGCTCGGTCTGCCGGCCCCAGTCCACCGATCGGCGGTTCAGCATCGCGCCATAGGCCGCCTTGCCCAGGAAGGCGAGATAGGCCGGCTTCCAGCGGCAAACCCAGGCCTCGAACCCGGCGGCGGCCTGTACGAACTCGGCGCGGGCCAGGTCGTCGACCCCGGCGGTCGGGCGCTCGACCACGCTGGTGATGCCCAAGCCGTAGTTTAGCAGGCTGGCGTCATCCTGGGCGGCGACCAGGTGCGGCGTGAAGCCGGAGAGATGCAGCACCTTCCAGAACCGGTTGCTGCGCCCGACGAAGTGATGGCCCTCGGCGGCGGCCGACAAGCCGGGGTTCAGGCCTACGAAGACGACGGACAGTCCCGGCGCGACGATGTCGGGGAGGGGCTTAGGCATTCAGCGCCTTCGTCCCGCTGACGAACGGGTTGCCACGCACATAGAACCGCAACGGCCGGTCGGCGTCCTTGGTGATGCCGATGCGGATGCCGACGCCGATGTCGGCGGGTTCGTGGTCGTCGCGCGCCAGCCACAAAGGCCCCTCGGCGCACAAGTCCATCCCGTCGGCCCACGGGCCGATCTGTAGTGCTTGGGTCAGTCGTCCGGGGCCTCGCGCCAGGTCTCGTAGTTTCTCGGTGCGGCGATGGGCCTGCATCAACGCGACCCCCTCCAGCGGCTCCAGCGCCCGGATCAGGACGCCGGCGCCCACCCCCTCGACCTCGCTGGAGACGTTCAGCATCCAGGACACGCCGTAGTTCAGATAGATGTAGGCGTGGCCGCGCTCCAGGAACATCGGCCGCGTGCGGGGCGTCATGCCCTTGAAGGTGTGGCTGGCCGCGTCGCCGATGATGTAGGCCTCGGTCTCGACGATGCGGCCGCTGATCACGCCGTCCGGCGTCTCGCGCACCACGACCTTGCCGATCAGGAAGCGGGCGAGGGTCTCGGTGTCGACCGGCAGCTCTTCGCGGGTGAGGCGGGCGTGTTTGATCGTACTCATGCCCCTTGAACTCCGACTTCCCCGGCGAAAGCCGGGGCCCAGATCGAACCCACAAACGTTCGCCTACTCGATAGGGCGGTATCTCGGATCATCCCCAAACTCTCCAGGTGAATCTGGGCCCCGGCTTTCGCCGGGGAGACCGGGATTAGAAGCTATCCACCCGCACTTCCCAGGGCCGGCTCATCCCAGCCGCCGCATCCATGCCGCCGACGATCCAGCGCCGGGTGTCGGCCGGGTCGATGACCGCGTCGATCTCCAGGGCGGCGGCCATGCTGGTCGCCTTGCCGGCCGCGTAGAGCCGCGCCACCAACTGGTCGTAGAGAGCTTTTTGTTTCACGGGATCGGTCTCGGCCTCCAGCTCCTTGCGGTAGCCCAGCTTGACGGCGCCCTCCAGCCCCATGCCGCCGAACTCGCCGGTCGGCCAGGCGGCGATGAAGGCCGGGGCGTGGAAGCTGCCGCCCGCCATGGCCTGGGCGCCCAGGCCGTAGCCCTTGCGGGTGACCACGGTGAAGAGCGGCGAGCGCAGCTTGGCGCCGGCGATGAATTGGCGGCTGACCCGGCGCACGGCGGCGGCGTCTTCGCTGTCGGGGCCGACCATGAAGCCGGGGGTGTCGCACAGGCTCAGCACCGGCAGGGCGAAGGCGTCGGCCAGCTGCAGGAACCGCGCGGCCTTCTCGGCGCCCTCGCAGTCGATGGCCCCGCCCAGATGGCGCGGATCGTTGGCGATCAGGCCCATCGGCCGGCCCTCGATGCGGATCAGGCCGGTGACCATGCCGGCCGCGAAGCCGCCGCGCAGTTCCAGGAACGAGCCCTCGTCGACCAGGCCGGCGATCAGGGCGCGGACGTCGTAGACTCGCAGGCGGTTCTCGGGGATCGCGTTCCGCAGCCGGCGTTGGTCCGACGCGGTCCACGACGCCAGCGATCCCTGGAAATAGGACAGCGCCTGCTTGGCCAGCCGGGTGGCATGGGCCTCGTCGTCGGCCAGGATGTCGATGACGCCGTTGGCCCACTGATGCGCCGACGGCCCGATCTGTTCGGGCCGGAAGGCGCCCAGCCCGCCGCCCTCGATCATGGCCGGCCCGCCCATGCCCAGATTGCTGTCGCGGGTGGCGATGATGATCTCCGACAGGCCCGCGATGGCGGCGTTGCCAGCGAAGCAGCGGCCGGCGACGATGGCGATCTTGGGGACCAGGCCCGACAGCTGGGCGAAGCTGCGGAAGGTCGGGACATCGAGTCCCGCCACCGCCGTGGTGTCGGTGTCGCCCGGCCGCCCGCCGCCGCCCTCGGCGAACCACACGACCGGCAGGCGCTGGTCGGCGATCACGCTCATCAGCCGGTCGGACTTGCGGTGGTTCTTCGCCCCCTGCGTGCCGGCCAGGACGGTAAAGTCGTAGGCCAGGGCCGCCGTCCGCGCCTTGTCCGGCGGGAAGAGGGCGCCGTTGACGCTGCCGATCCCCGTGATCAATCCGTCGGCCGGGGTGCTGGCGATCAGGTCCTCGACCGAGCGCCGCCGCTTCTGGGCCGCGATGGCCAGGGCCCCGTATTCCAGGAAGCTGCCCGGATCGACCAGGTCGTCGATATTTTCCCGCGCCGTGCGATGGCCGGTCTTGCGGCGCTTGGCGACGGCGTCGGGACGGGCCTCGTCCAGCGTGTAGCGGTGGCGGGCGATGACTTCGGCCAGGTCGGGGCGGATGGCGTCCAGGTTCTCTTCGAGGGTCTCGGTCGCTTCGCCACCTTCGATGTCCATCGGCTCCAGGAACACCAGCGGCTGGCCCTCGGTGACGGTTGCGCCGGGCGCGGCGGCGATCTTCAGCACCCGGCCGCCGGACGCGGCATGGACCAGATGCTCCATCTTCATCGCTTCCAGCACGGCAAGCGCCTGGCCGGGGCGGACGAAGTCGCCTTCGGAGACGCTGATCGAGCCGACTGTGGCCGCGAGCGGTGCGGCGACGGCAATGGAGCCATCAAGGGTCTCGAAGTGAGCGTTGCCCTCCGAAGGCAAAGGCAGGCCGGCGACCAGTTCGGCGGCGTGGTTCTCGATGAACCGCGTCGTCGGCGTCTCCGGCGCGGTGGCCAGGATGGCGCGCACCAGCGGCGCGGTGGTCGCCACGCCCGTGACCTGGAACTCCGCCAGCGCCCGGTCCAGGCGCGCGGCGGCCTCGAGATAGGTCCGGCCGCGCGCGACCACTTTGGCCAGCAGGCTGTCATAGGCCGCACCGACCGACGTCCCGGCCGTGACGCCGGCGTCGACCCGAACCCCCGGACCGCCCGGCGGGCCCCAGACGCCGATCGTCCCACTGGAAGGCTTGACCTGACCGTCGGCGGTCAGGGTCTCGGCATTGACCCGCGCCTGGATAGCGACGCCGAAGGCAGGTGGGACGTCGAGGTCCAGGGGCTTGCCCGCCGCGATGTCGAACTGCAGCCGGACCAGGTCCAGGCCCGTGACCTCTTCGGTCACCGTGTGCTCGACCTGCAGGCGCGGATTGACCTCCAGGAAGTAAGGCGCGTCGCCCTCGACCAAGAACTCCACCGTGGCGAGGCCGTGATAGCCGGCGCACAGCGCCTCGGCATGCTTCCAGAGTTGGGCCCGCAGCGTCTCTGGCAGGACGCCCGGCGCGATCTCGACCAGCTTCTGGTTCCGGCGTTGCAACGAGCAGTCGCGGTCGCCGACGGCCAGCACTCGCGCGCCGTCGCCGACGATCTGCACCTCGATGTGCCGCGCCCGTTCGACCAGCTTTTCGGCATAGAGCCCGCCGTCGCCGAACGCGGCCTCGGCTTCGCGCTGGCAGGCCGCGAAGGCCGCGTCCAGCTCGGCCGGATCCCGCACCGCCCGCATGCCGCGCCCGCCGCCGCCAGCCCGAGCCTTCAGCATGATCGCGCCGTGCTGGGCCAGGAACGCTAGCGCGTCTTCCAGCAAAATCGCGCCCGTGCCGGGGATAAGGGGCACGTTGAGTTCCGCCGCCAGCGCCCGCGCGCGAGCCTTGTCGCCGAAGACTTCCAGGTGCTCCGCCGACGGACCCACGAAGACGATCCCGGCCTCGTCGCAGGCTCGCGCCAGGGCGGGGTTTTCCGACAGGAAGCCGTAGCCGGGATGCACGGCGTCGCAGCCTTGCGCCTTGGCGGCGTCCACGATCGCGGCGATGTCCAGATAGGCCTTGGCGCCGATACCGGGCAGGGCGACCGCAGGGCCGGCGACATGGGCCGTGTCGCCTTCCGCATGGACCATCACGCTCTCGATCCCGGCCTCCGCCGCCGCGCGGGCGATGCGGACGGCGATCTCGCCACGGTTGGCGATCAGGACGCGGGCCAAATTAGCGCGAGATGGGGACATGCGGGCTCCCGGAAATGGGTCGGCTTCATACGGCCGTTTGACGCACCTTCACCCAGCCAGCTTGACTCTCCAAGCATGAAAGATCAGAACAAAAGTGGAACATGGAGTTGGGAAATGGCCGGACCGCGCGAAGCGCGTCTTGCGGCCCTGAGAGGCCAGATCGCCGCTATCCAAGCGGGGACTCGGACTCCGACTCCGGTCCTGCCGTTCGGTGATCTGGCCATCGACGGCTGCTTCCCGGGCGGCGGCCTGCCGCTGGGCGGCTGGCATGAGGTGGCGGGCGCGGGGCTGGAGGACGAGACGGGCGCGGCGACGGCTGCTTTCGTCGGCCTCCTGCTCAGGCCTCTGGTGCGAACTGGCGCGATCGTCTGGGTCGCGCGGCGCAACGACCTGTTCGCGCCGGGCCTGTTCGGTCTGGGTTTCCCGGCCGACCGGCTGATCCAGGTTCGCACCCGCGACGAGGCCGAGACCCTGTCGGTGCTGGAGGACGCCTTGTCCACCCAGGGCGTCGCCGCCGCTGTCGGCGAGGCCGAGGCCCCGGACCTGACCGCCGGTCGCCGCTTGCAGCTGGCGTGCGAGAAGCGCGGCGGCCTCGGGGTGGTGCTGCATCGCCGGCCCTATGGCGGGCGGACGGGGAAGACGCAGGCCGTGTCCGGTTCGGCTTCGTTCAGCCGCTGGCGGATCGGGCCATCCCCGACCCCGCCGCCGCCGGACGACATCGGCCTGGGTCCGCCGCGCTGGCGGGTCGAACTGGAACGCTGCCGGGGCGGACGCGCCGGCGCCTGGATCTTGGAAGCACAGGAGGCCGGCCATGGCCCGCATCCTTTCCGTCTGGTGTCCCAACTGGCCGATCACGACGTGGCGCCGGCGGAACCCGGGCTACGACGGGTCGGGTGAGGCGCCTGGCCCCCTCCGCGCCTTTGGCGCTCCTCCTCCGGAAGGGAAAGACCGCCGCACTCCTTCTTCCCCCTCCGGGGGAGGAGGATGCGTAGCATCAGGAGGGGGCAAGTTGGCTCCCCCCTTCGCCCTGCTGGTCTCCGAGCACGGAACCCGCCGCCTCGCCGCCGTCGACGAGACCGCTCGCGCCCTGGCCCTCTCCCCCGGCCAGAAGGCCGCCGACGCCATGGCCCTGGTCCCGAACCTCGTCACTTTCGATCACGACCCCGCCGCCGATCGCGCGGCGCTGGAAGCCCTGTGCGACTGGTGCGTGCGGTTCTCGCCGGCCGTGGCGATCGACGGCGACGACGGCCTGTTCCTGGACATCACGGGGGCCGACCACCTGTGGGGCGGCGAGGACCAGATGCTGGTCGATCTCGTCGCTCGGCTGGCGCGCTGGGGCGTGCCGGCGCGGGCGGCGATCGCCGACACGGCCGGCGCGGCCTGGGCCCTAGCCCGCTATGGCGACGACCTCTCCATCGCGCCGCCCGGCCAGCAGCGCGCGGCGATCGAGGACCTGCCGGTCGCGGCCCTGCGCCTGGAGGACGCCGCCGAGGCCCAGCTGCCGCGCCTTGGTTTGCACCGGGTCGGTCAGCTGTTGGCCCTGCCGCGCGCCCAGCTGGCCAAGCGCTTCGGTCTGGCCACGACTTTGCGCCTGGACCAGGCCCTGGGCATGGCGGCCGAGGCCCTGACCTTTCGTCGCCCGGCCACGCCCTGGTTCGACCGCTTGGCTTTCTTCGAGCCGATCAGCGCGCCGGAAGATCTGGCCCGCGTGGCCGGCGACGCCCTGGCGCTGATCTGCCAGCGACTGGAGGCCCAGGGACGCGGCGCCAAGCGTTTCGAGGTCGTGTTCCACCGCCTGGACGGCAAGGCCTATCCGGTGCGCGCCGGCCTGGCCCGCCTCGGCCGCGACGCCCGGCGGCTGGCCAAGCTGATCGTCCCCAAGCTGGACAAGGTCGATCCCGGCTTCGGTATCGAGGTGGTCACCGTCCACGCCTGGGCGGTCGAACCCCTGGCCGCGGCCCAGGAGCGCCTCGACGCGGATGCGGACGCCACGCTCGACGAGACCCTGGCGCCGCTGGTCGACCGCCTGGTCAATCGCCTGGGCGAGAACCGCGTCTGGCGCGCCGATCCGTTCGAGAGTCACGTCCCCGAACGCTCGGTCGTCCGCAACGCGCCGCTCGATCCCCCGGTCGTCGCGCGCTGGGATCCCGACCGCCCGCGCCCGGTGCGTCTGTTCAAGCGCCCGGAGGCGATCACCGCCATCGCCAAACTGCCCGACGACCCGCCGATGCAGTTCACCTGGCGCGGCCGCGCCCACCGCGTGCGCCGCGCCGAGGGGCCCGAACGCATCGGTCAGGAGTGGTGGCGCGCCGGGGTGGGCGAGACCGATACGGGACCGGACAGGATCCGCGACTACTACCGGGTCGAGGACGACGCCGGCGGCCGGTTCTGGATCTATCGGCAAGGGCTGTTCGGCGAGGACGAGACGCCGAAGTGGTGGATCCACGGGTTATTCGGATGAGCGCCTCGCGACAGAACCATCTTTCCTCCCCCTTTGGGGGAGGGGAACCGGCGAACGCCGGTGGAGGGGCCACGCCATGACCCCCGCCTATGCCGAGCTGCAGACCACCACCAACTTCTCGTTCCTGCGCGGGGCGTCGCATGCGGGCGAACTGGCGCTGGCGGCCGACGCACTAGGTCTGACGGCGATCGGTGTCACCGACCGCAACAGCCTGGCTGGTGTTGTCCGCGCCTGGACAGCAGCCAAGACACGCAAGGTCCGAGTCCTGACCGGTTGCCGACTGGACTTCATGGACGGCACGCCCAGCCTGCTCTGCTACCCCACCGATCGAGAGGCGTTCGGTCGCCTGACGCGCCTGCTGACGGTCGGGCAGCGCCGTGCGGAGAAGGGCGAGTGCCATCTCACCTGGAAGGACTTCCTGGACCATTCGGACGGCCAGCTGGGCCTGATCATTCCGCCAGGGACGCTGGACGACGCCTTCCAGCGTGACCTCGTCCGCATGGCCGGCGACCTGCGCGGCCGGTCGTGGCTGGCGGCCAACCGCGCCTACGCCGCCCAGGATCTGAAGCGCCTTTCTCGTCTCGACGCCCTGGGGCGCGAGGCCGGCGCGCCGATGGTGGCGACCAATGACGTCCTCTACCACGGTCCCGAACGCCGGCCGCTGCAGGACGTCATCACCTGCGTGCGCGAGCACTGCACGATCCAGGAGGCGGGCTTTCGCCTGCAGGCCAACGCCGAGCGGCACATCAAGGCGCCCGCCGAAATGGCCCGCCTGTTCGAGCGTTGGCCGCGCGCGGTCGGGCGCACCGTCGAGATCGTCGAACGGATCGACTTCGACCTCGAACACATCAAGGAGGAATATCCCGACGAGCCCGTGCCGCCAGGCAAGACGGCCATGCAGCACCTGACCGACCTGACCTGGAGCGGGGCGGCCTGGCGTTATCCGGCCGGCGTGCCCGAGAAGGTCGAGAAGCAGCTGAAGGAAGAGCTGCGGCTGATCGGCAAGATGGACTACCCCAACTACTTCATCACCGTGCACGACATCGTGCGCGAGGCGCGCAGCATGGGCATCCTGTGCCAGGGGCGTGGCTCTGCGGCCAATTCCTCGGTCTGCTTCTGCCTGGGCGTGACGGCGATCGACCCGACCGAGCACCGGCTGCTGTTCACCCGCTTCATCTCAGAAAACCGCGGCGAGCCGCCCGACATCGACGTCGACTTCGAGCACGAGCGGCGCGAGGAGGTGATGCAGTACGTCTATCGCCGCTACGGCCGCGAGTACGCCGCCATCTGCGGTACGGTGATCCACTACCGCCCGCGCAGCGCCATCCGCGACGTCGGCAAGGCCCTGGGGCTGACCGAGGACGTCACCAGTCTGCTGGCCGGCACGGTCTGGGGCAGCTGGGGCTCGGGCCTGCCCGAGGAGCACCTGCGTAATGCGGGCCTGGATCCGGACGCGCCCGAGATCGCCCGCGCCGTGGCCCTGGCCACCGAACTGATGGGGTTCCCGCGCCATCTGTCGCAGCATGTCGGCGGCTTCGTCCTGACCAAACGACGGCTGGACGAGACCGTGCCGATCGGCAATGCGGCCATGGACGACCGCACCTTCATCGAGTGGGACAAGGACGACATCGACAGCCTGAAACTGATGAAGGTCGATGTGCTGGCGCTGGGCATGCTGACGGCGATCCAGCGGGCTTTCGGCATGCTGCGCGCCGACCATGGCGAGCCGATCCACGACCTGGCCGACGTCCCCGTCGAACTGCCCGGCGTCTACGACATGCTGTGCAAGGCCGACAGCGTCGGCGTGTTCCAGGTCGAGAGCCGGGCCCAGATGTCGATGCTGCCGCGCCTGAAGCCGCGCCGGTTCTACGACCTGGTGATCGAGGTGGCGATCGTCCGGCCCGGTCCGATCCAGGGTGACATGGTGCACCCCTACCTGAAGCGGCGAAACGGGATCGAGCCGGTTGAATGGCCGAAGCCCGATCCGAAGCACGGCCCTGAGAACGAGCTACAAGAGATCCTCGGCAACACCTACGGCGTGCCGCTGTTCCAGGAGCAGGCCATGAGCCTGGCCATCGAGGCGGCCAAGTTCACGCCCGACGAGGCCGACGGTCTGCGCAAGGCCATGGCCACCTTCCGCAACCTGGGCACGCCCGACGAATATCGCGACCGCTTCGTCGAGGGCATGGTCGGGCGCGGCTACCAGCGCGACTTCGCCGAGCGGTGCTTCAAGCAGATCGAGGGCTTTGGCCACTACGGCTTCCCGGAAAGCCACGCGGCCAGTTTCGCCAAGCTGGTCTACATCTCGGCCTGGATCAAATGGGCCTGGCCGGACGTGTTCTGCGCGGCCCTGATCAACTCTCAGCCGATGGGCTTCTACCAGCCTGCCCAGCTGGTGCGCGACGCGCGCGAGCACGGCGTGGAGGTGCTCGCGCCCGACATCCTGGCCAGCGACTGGGACTGCACGCTGGAGGCCATGACCTCGGGTTTCCGCGCCCCCCGGATCCGCGAGGACAAGATCGCCTGCCAGGACAGCCGCAAGCGCTGGAAGGCCGTCCGCCTGGGCTTCCGCCAGATCAAAGGACTGAAGGAGAAGATCGACATCCAGCCGCTGCTGAAGGCCCGCGCCGAGGGCGCCCGCACCCCTGCCGAGTTCGCTCAAGGCGGCGTGCCGCAGCGAGCGCTGGAGCTGCTGGCCGAGGCGGACGCCTTCGCCTCGGTGGGGCTCACCCGTCGCGAGGCGCTGTGGGCGGTGAAGGGGCTGAAGGGCGAGCACAAGGCGCCCGTGCAGGCGCCGCTGCTGGCCGGCCTGCCGCTGTTCGAGGACAAGGTCGCCCTGCCAGCCATGGGCAACCCGCAGGAAGTCGCCGAGGACTACCGCACCACCAGCCTGTCGCTGAAGGCCCATCCGGTCGGCTTCTATCGGTCGATGCTGGCGCGGCGCGGGGTGATCACGGCTGAGCAGCTGCTGACGGTCAAGGACGGGACCAAGGTGTCGGTGGCGGGGCTGGTCCTGATCCGCCAGCGGCCGGGCACGGCCAAGGGCGTAGTGTTCGTGACTCTCGAGGACGAGACGGGCGTGGCCAACGCCGTGGTCTGGAAAGACCGCTTCGAGGCCGATCGCAATGTGGTGATGACCGCCTCGTTCCTGGTCGTCCATGGCCGGGTGCAGCGGGCCGAGAATGTCATCCACGTGGTGGCCGAAGGCTTCACCGACCTGTCGGCGCACCTGTCGACCCTGAGGGACGAACCCGGCGCGCCGGCTCCGCGCGTTCGGCAGAAAGTGTCAGGGCGGCTGCTGCGGAGCCGGGACTTCCACTAGGTCCTTGCGGAGCGCCCCCTCCGTCAAGTCGCCTATCGGCACCGCGCCACCTCCCCCGTTTCACGAGGGAGGAGGAAGCTGCACTCTCCCGCCCCGCTTGCGGGGGAGGTGGATCGCTGCGGATATGCAGCGAGACGGAGGGGGCGCTTCTGAGCCGAAGTCCGCTTCCCACCCCAAAGCGAACGGCTACGACGCCGCACCGCTCCACACCCGCCGCAGCGCCCAGTACACCGCCCCCGCCATGATGAAGCTGGGCAAGGTCGCGCCCAGGTCCGGGACCAGGCGGCTCAAGGCCTGATAGGCGGCGATACCGGCGACCCAGGCTAGCAGGGCCTGGAAGCGGAAGCCGTTGGACGCCTCGACGCTCGCGCGGCGACGGATCACGAAGTGGTCGGTCAACAGCACGCCGAACAGCGGCGCGAACACCGAGCCGATCAGCAGCAGGAAGCCCTCGTACCGGGCCAGCGGCGCGAACAGGGCGATGGTGGTGCACAGGCCGCCGAAGATCAGGGCCAGGTTGGCGGACTTGGCCGGAACCAGGGTGGCGGTCGAAATGGCGGCCGAGTGGATGTCGGCGAAGGTGTTGTCGGTCTCGTCGATGACGATCAGGAACAGCGCAATGCCTCCGCCGCTGGCGGCCAGGGCGGTCAGCAGTAGGGTGTCGCCGCCACCCCCAAGATGCGTAGAAGACGCCAAGGCATAGGCCGCGCCCAGGCCCATGAACCAGATATTGGCCAGCAGGTAGCCCAGGGCGCTGCCCTTGAACATGCCGCCGCTGGTGCGCCCAAACCGCGTGTAGTCGGCGATCAGCGGCAGCCACGACAGCGGCATGGCGATGACCAGGTCGACGCCGGCGCCGAAGCTCATCCCGCCGGTCCCGGCCTTGGCGAAGAGGGCGGCCAGATCGTGCTCGGCCAGGAGTCGCCAGCTCAACCAGCCCGCGCCGGCCAGCAGCAGCCACAGGCCATAGGCGCGCAGGAACCGGCGCACGAACGACAGTGGTCCGACGATGGCCAGCCAGGTGGCGAGGATTCCGAAGACGAGGGTCCAGACGACCGGGCTGGACAGGCCGAAGGTCTGCCTGGCCAGGGCGTCGGCGGCGTCGCGCATGGCGATGATCTCGAACGCGCCCCAGCCGACCAACTGCACGGCGTTCAGCACCGTCGGCACGCGGGCCCCGCCCGCGCCCAGGGTCAGGCGCAGGGCGCCCATCGACGACAGGCCGGTGTCGGTCCCGACCACGCCGGCGGCGGCCAGCAACAGGGCGCCCAGGACCGAGCCCGTGGCGATCGCCGCCAGGGCCGCGCCCAGGCTGAGGCCTGGAACCAGAAACGCGCCAGCTTGCAGGACCAAGAGGCCGATGCCCAGGCTGAACCACAACGAAAAGGCGTCGCGGGCCGTGAAGGCGCGGCGCTCGGCCGGCACCGGGGTCAGGGGATCATAGGTGTCGTCGAGCTGAGCCATGGCCCGGTTTAGCAGGCTCACCGCGCCCGCGCGAATTTACCGTTTATGGCCAAGCTGTGTCGCGTCGGCCGTGAAAGCGTCACCGTTCAGTCGAATCAATGTCTGGTTGCGAATGTGCTCTTGGGGTTGAAGCCATGGGGGTGGCGTAGGGGGACGCGTAATGGACTTGAGCCTGTTGGCGCTGGGTGGCCTGGCGGCCGCCATGGCCCTGGATGCGGCGCCTGATCCGGTTCCAGCGGCGCCGCGCAAGACACCGGTGTCTTGCGACGAGCTCGAGGGCGACGCCGCCAAGGCCAAGTGCCGACGCGAGCGCAACGAGCTGGATCCCCTGACCATCAAGGGCGCCAAGCCCGGCGACACCGAAGGCCTGATCGAGCCCGAGCTGGAGCTGGACGAGGAGGCGATCCGCACCCTGGGGGCCAATACGCTGGGCGAGCTGATGGCCAAGCTGGCGCCGGTCCTGTCCAATGCCCGTGGCCGCAGCGACGAGCCGCCGGTCATCCTGATCAACGGCCAGCGCTCGACCGGCAACATGAGCGACATCCCGACCGAGGCGATCCTGCGCATGGCGCCGCTGCGCGAGGAGGAGGCCCTGGCCCATGGCTACCGCGCCGACCAGCTGGTCCTGAACATCGTCCTGAAGAAGCGGTTCAACGCCATCACCGTGACCAACGAGGGCCTGTGGCTGGCGGAAGGCGGTCGCGCGTCGAGCGACCAGCTGCTCAACCTGTTCAAGGTGCAGGGCGAGGGGCGGACCCTGGCCAGCGCCCGCTATCACCGTGACTCGCCGCTGTTCGAAGACGAGCGCGGCGCGGTCCGCACGCCGGTCGCCGGCAGCTCCGAAGCCCTGGCCGACCAGGTCGTGGGCGGCGACCTGACCGCCTCACGCACCCTGCTGCCGCGCACCGAGCAGGCCAAGCTGGACGTGACCCATACCCGCCCTCTGCGCGGCGGCGCCATCGCGACTCTCGGCGGCGACTTGCAGGTGGGCAGCAGCGTCAGCTTCCGGGGCCTGCCGGCCGTGGCCCTGGATCCGCCCGGCGATCTCGACATCTACCGCTATATCGATGCGTCCGAGGCCCTGAAGGTGCGCAACGACACCCGCAGGATCGGCCTGGTCGCCGGTCTTTCGGGGCGCAAGACCCACTGGCGCTGGAACCTGGACGGCGGCGTCGACCGCAGCGAGAGCGCCTCGCGGATCGGTCGGGGCCTGGACACGACGGCTCTGCGTGCGGCCGTGGCGGCGGGCGAGGTCGATCCCACGGCGGCGATCCCCGATGGCCTGATCCGCTACGCCCCGCGCGACACCGCCGACTCCGTGGCCACCAGCGCCAAGCTGGACATGACCTTGAACGGCACGTTCGCGGGCCTGCCGGCGGGGCGCATGCGAGGCACGGTCCGCCTCGGCGCCGATCATCGCCAGTTCGAGTCCGAGAGTGTCCGCTCGGGCGTGCGCATCGACCAGGTGCTGACCCGCGATCGCGGGACCCTGCAGGCCAGTCTCGACACGCCCCTGGTCAACGGCGCCGGGCCGCTGGCCTTCCTGGGCAAGCTGTCGGTCAACGCCAACGGCCAGTACGAGCGGTTCTCCGACATCGGCGGCTTGCTGACGGCCGGCGGTGGCGTGAACTGGACGCCGGTCAAGGGTCTGAACGTCTCGGCGGACTACAGCTGGGAAGAAGGCGAGCCGACGCCCCAGCAGGTGAACAACCCCGTCCAGCAGACCGCCGCCACGCCGGTCTATGACTACGCCACCGGCCAGACGGCGTTCGTCACCCTGACCTCGGGCGGCAATCCGAACCTGCGGCCCGACAGCCGCCAGCTGATCAAGCTGGGCGTCAACTACAGGCCGTTCGAGACGCGGGATTTGCGGCTGTCGACGAATTATGTCCGTACGCGGATTGATGATCCGATCGGCGGATTTCCGTCGGCCTCGGCCGAGCTGGAGGCGGCCTTTCCGAGCCGCTTCATGCGCGACGCTCAGGGCCGCCTGACGGCGATCGACACGCGGCCGGTCAACTTCGCCCACGCCGACACCGAGGACCTGCGCTCGCGGGTGACCTATGTGCGCCGCTGGGGCGGGCCCAAGCCGGGGACGGGGCCGAACTCGGTGTTCATCGCCCTGAACGACCGCTGGCGGCTGCGCGACGAGGTCACGATCCGCGAGGGCATGGCCCCGCTGGACAAGCTGAAGGGCGCGTCGCTAGGCCAGTTCAACGCCTCGCCGCGCCATGAGATCAACCTGTCGGTCAATCTGGGCATACCCGGCTACACCTTTACCGCGGCGGGTTTCTGGCGCAGCCCGACCCGCGTCGACGGCGGCGCGCGCGGCCAGGACCTGCGGTTCTCGACCCCGCCGGTGCTGATCCTGATGACTTCAGTGGACCTGGGCGCCAACAAGGCTCTGGCCAAGGACCGGCCGTGGCTGAAGGGGACCAAGCTGAACTTCGGCCTGGAGAACGCCTTCGATAGTTACATGCACGTGCGAGACAGCCAGGGGAGGACACCCGAGAACTATCAGGAGGCGCTGGTGAAGACGGGCGGCGGACGGGCGGTGCGGATGAGTTTGCGGAAGCAGTTCTAGGCGCTACGTCGCCGGTCCGTCGCAGCGCCCGTACATCTTGTCGAGGCTGGCGAGGTAGGCGCTCATCGGCTCGAGGCCCAAGGTGGCGCGGCGCTGGTCGACGCCTGCCGGGGCTTCAAGGTCGCTTGGAACGGCGTGTTTGCCTCCGGCGCATCCCGTGCCTTCTGTGCCGTAGCGCTGTGACCGCTTCTCCTGCAGCGCCACGCGATCATAGAGGTTGGCGTAGCCGTTCGGAGCTTTGCCGGCGGCGACCAGCGGCTCCATCTTGGCCAGCACATCCTTTTGGAACGCCAGGTCGTCGGCATGGCTGACCACGCTGAACGCGGCCGAGGCGGCGCGCGAGCCGACCTCGTCGTCGGTGAACCAGCCCCGGTCCGCCAGCAGCACTTTCAGGCGCTGGGTGTTGCGGTGGTCGATGGCCTTGTAGTGATCGGCCCAGACCTTGTCCAAGGCCTCGCGGTCGGCCGGCGAGGCGTCCTTGCGTGCGCGCAGGAAGGTCGTGCGGGCGGCGTAGTCGATCGCGCCCATGGCCCCCAGTTCGCGGATCAGGTCCTCGCGCGCCAGGATCGCCTTGGCCTCGACGGCCGCGCGTTCGACGACGGGAGAGGGCTGCTGGGCCAGGACCGGTGAAGCGGCCATGGCGGCCAGGAACACCAAGTGAATCGCGCGCAAGGTCCCCTCCCGAATGGTCAGGGAAAGCTTGACGCGGCTCGCGGCGAAATTGCGGCGCTCAATCAGGAGGCGCGGATCTTCACCACCTTGGACGGGCCCACCTGGCGCAGGTCCTCGACCAGGTCGAACAGCTGGGCGCGGACGGCGGCTTCGTCGCCGGCTTCGGCCAGGGCGTCCAGCGCATCCAGGCGCTGGTCTTCGATGACCGGCGCGGCCGAAAGGCGCAGGGCCTCCATGATGCCGGGGGCCTTGGGACGGGCGACCTCGTTCACGTCCAGCAAGGTCTCGGTCAGCTTCTCGCCGGGGCGCAGGCCGGTGATCTTGATCTCGATGTCGCGGTCGGGGACCAGACCCTGCAGCTCGATCATGCGCTTGGCCAGGTCGATGATCTTGACCGGCTCGCCCATCTCCAGGGTCAGCACCCCGGCCTCGTCGGCGTCGGTGGCGATCATCGACAGGGCGACGGCGCGCAGCACCAGCTGCACGGCCTCGGGGATGGTCATGAAGTAGCGCTCGACCGCCGCGTCGGTCAGGGTGACCGGGCCGCCGCGGGCGATCTGCTGCTGGAAGATCGGCACGACCGAGCCGGCCGAGCCCAGCACGTTGCCGAAGCGCACGATGCTGACGCGCATGTCGCCGCCGCCGCCGTACTGGCGGGCCACGGCCTCGGCCACGCGCTTGGCCGCGCCCATCACGCTGGTCGGAGCCACGGCCTTGTCGGTGGAGATCAGGGCCAGGTGCGCGGCGCCGCAGGCCTTGGCGGCCATGGCGACGTTGCGGGTGCCCAGGACATTGGTGCGCACGCCCTCGCAGGGGTGGTTCTCGACCAGGGTGACGTGTTTCAGCGCCGCGGCGTGGAAGACGATGTCGGGCTTCATCTCGGCGAAGACGCGGGTGACGCGGGCGGTGTCGCGCACGTCGCACAGCACCTCGCGCCGCGGCAGCAGCGGGTGGCTGTCGGCGATCTCGCGGTCGATATGGAACAGGTTGTATTCCGAAGTGTCGACCATGGTCAGCTGGGCGCAGCCGCTGGCGGCGATCTGGCGGCACAGCTCCGAGCCGATGCTGCCGCCGGCCCCGGTGACCAGCACGCGGCGACCTGAGACCAGGGCGCGGACGGGCTCGGGATCCAGGCGCACCGGCGGGCGGCTCAGCAGTTCTTCCAGGCTGATTTCGCGCAGGGTCTCGGCGCTGGTCGCCGCGCCCATCTCGACCACGCCGTGGCGGCGCAGCAGGCGCACGCCCTCGGTCTTCAGCCGACCCAGGCGTTCGGCGCCAAAGGTGCTCATGGCGCTGTCGGTCAGGAACAGGATGGCGGAGGGCGACAGGCCGCTGTCGCGCAGCCGGGCCAGCACGCGGTCGAAGTCGGCGATGGCGCCCAGCACGCAGACGCCGCGCAGCTCGTCGCCGGTCTCGCGGTCCATCGGCGAGACGACGCCGATCGGGGTGTAGCGCTCGCCCAGGCCCGCCGGGGCGCGCAGGAAGGCGTCGGCCTCGGTCGCCGAACCGACGATCAGCAGGCGGGGCAGGGCCGGGTGCATCGAGGCCGGACCCAGGCGCAGCACCGAGTCCAGCAGCTGGCGCTCGTGCAGGCTGCGGCGGATGACGCGCAGGGCCGACAGGAAGGTGCCCTGGAACAGGGCCGCGCCGGCCACGGTGCGCAGGCCGCCGTCGATGCCCGGATGGGCGAAGCGGGTGATGACCATGAAGGTCGCGGCCGTCAGGAAGGCCGAGCGGAACAGGCGCAGGTGGTCGCTGGCCGACACGAAGCGCCAGGGCGCGCGCTCGACGCGGAACAAGAGTTCGACGATCAGGGACGCCAGGGCGTACAGGCCCGCCTGCAACAGCGTGTCCGGCGTGAAGGGCATGTCGATGACGAGATACCGGCCGACCAGCAGGGCCACGAAGGCCAGCAGGACGTGCGTTCCGATCTTGCCTACATGCCCCATGAAACGAACCTCTCGAGCCTGAAGGCCGGGGCGGGCCCCGGTGGAATCGTTCAAGCAACTAGCACGGCAATCCGTCGCCGTCGCGGTTTCAGCCGCGACGCAGGGGCAGAACTTCAATGACGTCGTTCGCCGAAGCGGCCGGCGCGCCGGGGCGTCGACGAACCAGAGCATCCGCCCGGGCGAAGACGCCGACCAGCGAGGAATCCTGATCGGGGAAAACGCTGGCGAGCGTTCGCCCCTCGGGATCGACCGACAGGGCCGCGCGCATCCAGTGCT
The DNA here is from genome assembly GCF_017744445.1 of Caulobacter sp. Taxonomy (GTDB): domain Bacteria; phylum Pseudomonadota; class Alphaproteobacteria; order Caulobacterales; family Caulobacteraceae; genus Caulobacter. The sequence continues at coordinate 28,702 of NZ_JAGIBH010000169.1, read as the reverse complement.
CGCGGGGGCCGCCGGCGCGCAGCGGGGCGGCCAGGCGGGCCGGGATCAGGCGCACCTCGGGATCGGCTCCGGCCAGGGCCGACAGCAGGGGGCGCAGGAACAGTTCGGCGCAGACCATGGCCGAGGCGGGGTTGCCGGGCAGGCCCAGGACGCGGCGACCGTCACCCAGATGTCCGAACCACGTTGGCTTGCCGGGGCGAACCGCCACGGTCTCGACGGCCAGCTCCAGGCCCAGGGTGCGCAAGGCCGGCTTGACCAGGTCGTGGTCGCCGACCGAGGCGCCGCCGACGGTGACGATCAGGTCGGCTTCGACAGGCCCCTCTTGGGAAAGACAAGAAGAGGCGGCCTCGGCGATGGCGGCTGCATCATCGGCCGCGGCGGTCAGGCGGAAGGCCTCGCCACCCCAGCTGTCGATCAGGGCCGCCAGGGCGAACGAGCCGCTTTCGAAGATCTGGTCCGGGCGCGGGCTGCCGCCGGGCGGGACCAGCTCGTCGCCGGTGGCCAGGATCGCGACACGCGGCCGGCGGGCGACCGGGACCTGCGCGAGGCCAGCCGAGGCGACCAGGCACAGTCGCCACGGATCGATGACGACGCCGGCCTCAAGCAGGACATCGCCGGCCCGGAAGTCGCCACCGGCTGGGCGGAGATTGGACTTGGGATCCTCGCCGGCCTCGAAACGGACCGTGTCGCCCTCGCGGACGGCTTCTTCCTGGATGATCACCAGATCAGCGTGCGCCGGGATGGGGGCGCCGGTGAAGATGCGGACGGCCTCGCCGGCCTGGACGTCGCGTGGATAGGCCTTGCCCGCCGCGCTCTCGCCGGCGACCGCGAAGGCTCTGCCCGGCGCGTAGTCGGCCCGCCGGATCGCCCAGCCGTCCATGGCCGAGGCGTCGAACGGCGGCTGATGACGGTCGGCCACGACGGGCGCGGCCAGCACGCGACCGATGCTGTCGGTGAGCGGGACGCTCTCGACGCCAAGCCGCGCGGCGCCGTCCAGGATCCGGGCGCGCGCCTCCTCGACCGTGAGGTTCTTGAGGTTGGGAAGGTCAGCCATGTGCTTGCTCAGAATCCAACCCAGACAACCCTGCCTTCCTAGGCCTTGTGCCTAGGACCCAGCGTTCCGCTCGCACGACTTGGCCTGCGGTCGCCCACGCAAGCGGCGCTCCTTCTGGAGTATCCGAGCCTAGCCGAACCATGGGTCCTAGGCACAAGGCCTAGGAAGGCAAGTTTTGTTTGCTTCTGAATAAAGGGCGTAGTCCTACCCCACGAAGGCGCGCTCGATCACGAAGTCGCCCGGCTCGGCGTTGGAGCCTTCCTTCAGGCCGTGAGCCTCCAGGAGGTGGGCGGTGTCCTTGATCATCGCCATCGAGCCGCACAGCATGGCGCGGTCGTGCTCGGGGTCGAACTTGACCTGCTCCAGGCCCAGGTCGGCGAACAGCTTGCCGCTCTCGATCAGGTCGGTGAAGCGGCCCTGACGCTCGAACGGCTCGCGGGTGACGGTCGGATAATAGACCAGCTGGGCCTTGGCCTCATCGCCGACCAGCGGATCCTCGTGGATCTCGGCGGTGAAGAGGTCGCGGTAAGCCAGCTCCTTCACCTCGCGCACGCCGTGGGCGACGATCACCTGCTCGAAGCGGCTGTAGGCGTCGGGGTCGCGGGCGACCGACAGCCACGGCGCCAGGCCCGTGCCGGTGCCGAACAGGAAGAGGCGCTTGCCGGGACGCACGGCGTCTAGCACCAGCGTGCCGGTCGGCTTCTTGCCCAGCAGGATGTCGTCGCCTTCCTGGATCTGTTGCAGGCGCGAGGTCAGCGGACCGTCGGGAACCTTGATCGAGAAGAACTCCAGTTCCTCGGCAAAGTGCGGCGAGCCGATCGAATAGGCGCGCAGGATCGGCTTCTTCTCGTCCTCGCGCGGCGGCAGGCCGATCATCACGAACTCGCCCGAGCGGAAGCGGAAGCTGGCCGGACGCGTGATGGCGAAGCTGAACAGGCGGTCGGTCCAGTGCTTCACCCACAGCACCTTCTCGGTGAAGTAGGGGGCTTCTTTCACGGGAGCGGCGGCGGTCGCGGTGGCCGTCATATGAACCTTGAATCCTTTAGACATACGGGAGCCGCCACGGCCCTGAGGCGGCTATCGTCTCATTTGAGCACCGCCGTCTCCATGTCAACGCCGGTTGTCTAAAGCCGGCGTTGGAAAAACTCAGCTGTCCGGCAGAACGGCCACCGCTGTGTCGGGGAGTCGAAAGATCATCAGCAGTATTCGCATGCGCAGAGAAAGCGGCGTCTCGGTTCGCGAACAAATGTTCAGATGAGAAACGCTATCAGCTTGGCGCGGCATGGGATTGCACTTGGCTGGACGAAGTTTCCAGGCTTCATGCGTCTGTCGTCCGGTTAAGGACAATCCTTTTCCCAATCTGTCAAATCGCCGAACCGGTTTTTCGAAAGCGTCAAAAATGTGATTGCCGCTCTTCAAAACGAGGCGCAGACTTCCTTTTGCTTCGTTCGCGGAGCCAACGATACGGAGGAACGTATGCGGGTTAGGTTCATAGGGGCCGCCGCGGCGGCCGGTCTGTTAGCGTTTGGTTTGGCTGGTTGCAGTGACGGCGGCGCGAAGACGAAAGTCGCGCAAGCCAATCAAGTCGTCGTGGAAGGCACGCCTGTCACGGCGTCGGGCTGCGTCAGGCCCGTCGAGAACACCAATTGCCTGGTCGTGAAGGGCCGGGGCGGTGGTTATTACGACATCAGCAGCGCAAGTCCCGCGCCGGACCTGTCCAAGGGCGTGGCGGTTTCGCTGCGCGGCACCGACAGCGGCAAGAACACCCAGTGCGGGCGCGAGCTGACGAACGTGAAGTTCTCGTACCTGGGCATCCAGTGCGGCGCGACGCTGCCGGCCAGCGCCTCGACCAGCACGGACAAGGACGCCAAGACCAAGCAGGAAAAGGCCGGCTGACCGAAACCAGCCGGGTCTGACTTGTAATCCTAGCCCTCGCCGGAGCCCGGATCGGTCCGGGTCTTCGGCGAACGGGTGCTGTCGGCCGCGCCTGGCGGCTCGGTGGCCGGTCGAGGTGGCTGGCCCTCCCGAGGCGCGGGACGCTGGTTCTCGTGCTCGATCTCCCGATTCGACGGACGATCGGCATTCGAGGGCTGCGGTTGGGGGGAGGAGACTGTCGGCATGGCGAAATAACGCCGTGGCCGGGTCTTCCGATCCCCAAAACCGGCCCGTTCCGCGCTGTTCGAAGCCCCGAACGGCGGGGTTGTGGGCGCCTAAAGCCGTCAAACCGTTCCGCCGCGCTTGCTCGCCGCATGCGACCCTGCTAAATGGCGCGGCTCTGGCGACAGAACATGGCGCGCCGAGGCCTTGAGCCTTCCGGCGCGCTGTCTGTCTCTGGATGTCCGTCAGCCCGAAAGGGCGGTCGGAATGCAGGAGTGTAGCTCAGCTGGTAGAGCGTCGGTCTCCAAAACCGAAAGTCGTGGGTTCGAGTCCCCCCACTCCTGCCACTATATGTTTCCGACAGGCCGCCATTTGGCCGGTCGCATTTGCCGCCGGATCGCTCGCGATCCGATGGTTTTGAGAAAGTCGTGAGCCTCTAGAGCATGGCCAGGAAACCGGGATCCAGCCCGTCCGCGATCAAGAACCGCGCCGCGAAGACGGCCGCGGCGATGGCACCTGCGAGCGCTGGCGCGACGACGGCCGCCGCCGCTCCCGCCGCCCCGAAGAAGCGCACCAGCCCGGTGCAATTCTTCCGCGAAGTTCGCGCCGAAGCCCGCAAGATCACCTGGACCACCCGCAAGGAGACCTGGATCACCTCGGTGATGGTCTTCATCATGGTGGTCATGGCGTCGCTGTTCTTCATGGCCGTCGATGGCGGCCTGGGCCTGGCCATGAATCAGCTGCTGAAGCTGGCGACCGCGGGATAAGATAGAGCGATGAGCACCGAAACCGCCTCGAACCCGAACCACAAGTGGTACATCGTCCACGCCTACTCGAACTTCGAGAAGAAGGTGGCCGAGAGCATCCGCGAGCAGGCCAAGAACCAAGGCCTGGAAGAGAATTTCTCCGAGATCCTCGTGCCGACCGAAGAGGTCGTCGAGATCCGCCGCGGCCGTAAGGTCAATGCCGAGCGCAAGTTCTTCCCGGGCTACGTCCTGGTGAAGATGAACCTCTCGGACGAAGCCTACCACCTGATCAAGAACACCCCGAAGGTCACGGGCTTCCTGGGCAGCGGCTCCAAGCCGATGCCGGTCTCCGAAAAGGAAGTCCAGCGCATCGTCGGCGCGATCGAGGAAGGCGTCACCGCCCCGAAGGCCGTGGTGCTGTACGAAGTCGGCGAGAATGTCCGCGTCACGGACGGCCCGTTCGCCAGCTTCAACGGCTCGGTCGAATATGTCGACGAGGAAAAGGCCCGCCTGCGCGTCACCGTCTCGATCTTCGGCCGCGCCACCCCGGTGGAGCTGGAATACAATCAGGTCGAGAAGATCGCCTAACTCGGCGGTTCGATCGCAAGCTTCTGAAAAGCCCCGCGTCGCAAGGCGCGGGGCTTTTTGCTGTTCGGGGCCTGCCTCCCTTCGTCGTCATCCCGGCCGCAGCGAAGCGGAGAGCCGGGACCCAGCGGCGGCCGCATTGCGCTTGGCTCCTGGGTCCCGGGTCGGCTGCGCCGCCCGGGATGACGAGCGGGGGATGTCAGTCTTCAATGGCCTCGACGCCCTGGCGATCTAGTTCCGCCAGGCGGTCGCGCATCGCCTGCAGCTGCTCGGGCGAATGCCCCGTCCAGCGGGTCAGCTCGCCGACGATCCGCAGAGGATAGGACGTGCGGTAGGAGCGGGTCGGATTGCCCGGAAACTTCTGGTCGGTGAGGTTGGGGTCATCCTCGATCGGGCCGGTCGGCTCGACCACATAGATCCGCGGCGGTCCGTCGCCCCGGGCGAGCTCCGCGCCCCAGATGGCCGCGTCCAGCGTGGCGGTCAGATAGACGAACTTGGCCAGATTGCGCTTGCCGTAGTTGGAGGCGTAGCCCGCGCCGATCAGGTCGCCCAGGTTCAGGTCGGCTTTCGTACCGTGATAGAACGGTTCCGCGCCCGGCGTGACGGTGGTGGTCATGGTCAACGGCCCTTCTGTGATGGAGACCCGACGGTCCCCGCGTCGAGGGCGCTACAAACTGCGCATAAATCGCCGTTCGCCAATTCTTGAAATCAGGTTTTTCCGCCCCAAATCCCCTTCAGGCAGGGGCGACGATATTGGCTGGGGGTTTGGCAAAAGAGCCAACTCGGCGCATTTTCCGCCTCCCGACCCAGGAGACGTCCCGATGAAAGCGCCCCGCAAACTCGTGGTTCTGGCGGTCGCGCCCGTCTCCCTGAGCATCGTCCTGTTGCCGCTGGCCAACCGCCTGCCGCTGCCCGACGGCCTGATCGGCTGCGCCATCGGCAGCCTGTTCGGCCTCTCGTTGGTCGGCCTGCTGGCGATGGCCGGCAAGGCCAAATGCGCCTCTTAAAGCAGGCTCCGCACACAATCCGAAACAGGTCTTGAGGGCCCGAAATCCGCGTGCGGCTTGCCGTCCACGCGAATGTGACTACTCTGTAACTGGAGCGTCCGGGGCTGAGCGAGCGCGATGGGGGGGCCTATCACCAAGTCGCAGACAGGGGACAACGGCCATGCCGTAGCGGTTTCGATGCCTCTCGAGGTCATCGAAGGCGATTGCGCGCGCCTGTCGCCTGACGGCCTCGCGCCCGACGATCCCGTGGTTGCAACCGTGGCCGCTTTCGTGCTCCAGACCCTGCAACCCTATGCGCCCGCGGGCCAGATCGTGACGCCGACGACCGACATCACGACCGACCTGCATATCGACTCGCTGAGCGTGATGAACGCGGTGCTCGACATCGAGGACCGCTTCGACATCTCGGTCCCACTCAATCGACTGGCCCAGTTCCGCACCGCCGAGGACTTGGCCGCCTACATCGTCTCAAGACTCGGAAAACACTGAATTGGGCATCTTCGACACCCATTCCGCCCTGATGGCGCGCTACGAAACCGCTCGCGCGTCCGGACAAATGCCGACCGGCGTGGTGATGGACAGGCTGCTGTCCGCCACCGAGGCCGAGATCAACGGGCGAAAAACCGTGACCGTCGGCACGCACAACTATCTGGGCCTGGCCTATGATCCGGCGTGTATCGACGCCGCCGTCGAAGCCGTGCGCCGCGAGGGTACCGGTACCTGCGGTTCGCGGATCGCCAACGGCTCGTTCTCCGAGCACGTGGCGCTGGAGCGCGAGATCGCCGACTTCCACGGCATGGCCCACGCCATGGTCTTCTCGACCGGCTACCAGGCCAACCTCGGCGTGATCTCGACCCTGGTCGGGGCCGGCGACTTCCTGCTGCTGGACGCCGACAGCCACGCCTCGATCTACGACGCCTGCAAGCAGACGCAAGCCAGCGCCATCCGCTTCAAGCACAACGACCCGGCCAGCCTGGAGGCGCGCCTGCGCCGCGTGAAGGACGAGCCCGGCACCAAGCTGGTGGTGGTCGAGGGCATCTATTCGATGCTGGGCGACATGGCTCCGCTGAAGGAGATGGTCGAGGTCGCCCGTCGCTACGGCGCCTACATCCTGGTCGACGAGGCCCACTCGATGGGCGTGCTGGGCGAGCGCGGCTGCGGCCTGGCCGAGGCCGTCGGCGTGCTGGACAATGTCGACTTCATCGTCGGCACCTTCTCCAAGAGCCTGGGCGCGGTCGGCGGCTACTGCGTCTCCAACCTCGAGCAGTTCGACATCCTGCGCGTGGCCTGCCGCCCCTACATGTTCACCGCCTCGCTGCCGCCGGCCACCGTGGCCTCGGTGCGCGCCGCCCTGGCCGCCGTCCGCGAGCGTCCGCAGCTGCGCGAGAAGCTGTGGAACAACGTCAACCGCTTCTACGGCGCCCTGGCCGACGCCGGCTTCCAGCTGGGCTCGATCGCCAGCCCGATCGTGGCGGTGTGCCTCGACTCCGAGCTGACGACCCTGGCCATGTGGCGGGCGCTGCTGGACCGCGGCTACTACGTCAATGTCGGCCTGCCGCCAGCCACGCCCTCGGGCGAGAGCCTGCTGCGCTGCGCCATCTCGGCCGCCCATTCCGAGGCTCAGCTGGACGGCCTGGCCGAACAGCTGATCAGCCTAGGGCGGGAGTACGGCGTCCTGCCCCAGGAAGACCTGCGTCGGGCCGCTAAGGCCTGACGTCCCGGCGCCTGCCCAGCCACACATAGAAGCTGGGCAGCACCAGCAACGTGAGCACGGTGGAGGTCAGCAGGCCGCCGACCACCACCGTCGCCAGCGGCTTCTGCACCTCCGCGCCCGGCCCGATCGCCAGGGCCATCGGGATGAAGCCCAGGATCGCCACCAGCGCCGTCGTCAGCACTGCCCGCAGGCGGCCGACCGTGCCGTCGATGACGGCGGCGGCGAGGTCGGTCTCGCCCTCAATGCGTTGCTTGATGCTCTGCATGAGCACCAGGCCGTTCAGGGTGGCCACGCCCGACACGGCGATGAGGCCGACGGCCGCCGAGATCGAGAACGGCATCCCCCGCAGCAGCAGCGCCAGCGCTCCGCCGACCAAGGCCAGGGGCACGCAGGCGAAAACCAGCGCCGCCTCCGTCGCCGAGCCCAGGGCGAAGAACAGCAGTACCGCGATCACCAGGAACACCACGGGCACGATGATCGCCAACCGCGCGCTGGCCCGCTCCAGGTTCTCGAACTGCCCGCCCCAGTCCAGCCATGAGCCGGGCGTTGGCCGGACGTCCCGCGCCACGGCGGCCTGCGCGTCCTTGACGAAGCCGCCCAGGTCGCGACCCCGTACATTGGCCTGCACCACGATGCGGCGCTTGCCGTTCTCGCGGCTGACCTGGTTGGGACCCTCGGCGGTGTCGAAGCGGGCGATGCTGGACAGCGGCACGGCGCTGCCGCCTTCGCTCTCCGACACCACGGGCAACTGGCCCATGGCGGCCGGATCGGCGCGCTTGGCGTCGTCCAGGCGCACGACCACGTCGAAGCGACGATCGCCCTCCAGGATGTGCCCGGCCTCGCGCCCGCCCAAGCCGATCTCCAGGGCGTCGGCGGCGTCGCTGGCGTGGACGCCCAAGGCCGCCGCCGCCGTGCGGTCGACGCTGGCGGTAATGGTCGGCTGGCCCGAGATCTGCTCGACCTTCACGTCCGCCGCGCCAGGGACCTTGCGCAGGGTGGCGGCGACCTGGTCGGCGGTCCGGCTCATGGCGGCGAAGTCGTCGCCATAGACCTTGACCGCCACGTCTGAACGCACGCCGGCGATCAGCTCGTTGAAGCGCATCTGGATCGGCTGGGTGAACTCATAGGCGTTGCCGATCAGCTTGGAGAGATCGCCCTCCATCCGTTCGACCAGTTCGGCCTTGGATAGACTCGGATCCGGCCAATCCTTGCGCGGCTTCAGGATCACGAAGGTGTCCGAGGCGCTGGGCGGCATCGGGTCCGAGGCGATCTCGGCCGTGCCGGTGCGGGTGAAGACCAGGGCGACCTCAGGCTGAGCCGAGAGCACCTTCTCGACCTCGAACTGCATGGCCTGGCTCTCTTCCAGCGAGATCGAGGGCACACGGCTGGCCTGGACCAGCAGGTCGCCTTCGTCCAGCGTCGGGGCGAATTCACGGCCCAGGGCGAAGAAGGCGACGACGCCCAGCACCAGGGCCAGCACCGCGCCGCCAGCCACCGCTCGGGGACGGGCGACGGCGGCGCGCAGCACCGGTTCGAAGCGCGTGCGAACCACGGCCATCGCCTTGGTCTCGCCGTGGCCCTTGGGCTCGCGCACCGCCAGAGCGGTCAGGGCCGGGACCAGGGTCAGGGACAGCACGAAGGCGCCGGCCAGGGCGAACATCACCGTGGCGGCCATCGGCGTGAACATCTTGCCCTCGACGCCCTCGAAGGTCAGCAGCGGGGCGTAGACCAAGAGGATGATCGCCTGGCCGAAGGCGGCGGGGCGGGCCATCTCCTTGGCGGCCTCGACCGCGACCGACAGGCGCTCGCCGGCGGTCAGGTCGCGGCCCTCGGCTTGGCGACGCAAGGCCAGGCGCCCGAGCGTGTTCTCGATCACCACCACGGCCCCGTCGACGATCAGGCCGAAGTCCAGCGCCCCCAGGCTCATCAGGTTGCCGCTGATTCCGAACCTGCGCATGGCGATGGCGGCGATCAGGAATGACAGCGGAATGACCAGGGCCGTGATCAGGGCGGCGCGGAAGTTGCCGAGCGCGAAGAACAGCACCGCGATGACCAGCAGGGCCCCGACCGTCAGGTTGTGCTCGACCGTGCGGATGGTGGCGTCGACCAGGCGCGTGCGGTCCAGCACCGGCTTGATGATCACTTCCGGCGGCAGGCTGGGCGCGATGGCCTTGAGGCGTTCGTCGACCCGCGCTGCGACGGTGCGGCTGTTCTCGCCGACCAGCATCAGGGCCGTGCCGATCACCACCTCGCGGCCGTTCTCGCTGGCCGAGCCCAGGCGCGGGGCGTGGCCCAGGGCGACGGTGGCCACGTCCGAGACCTTGACCACGGCGCCGTTGCGGCGGCCGATCGGCGTGTCGGCCAGCTCGGTCAGGCTTTTCACGCGGGCGTCGGTGCGGACGATATAGGCCTCGCCGCCGCGCTGGACATAGCCGGCCCCGGCTATGCGGTTGGCGTGCTCCAGCGCCTCGACCAGCTGTGGCAGGCTGATGCCGCGCGCCGCCAGCTTAGCCGGGTCGGGATGGACGGCGTACTCCTTGACGTAGCCGCCCAGCACGTCGACGCCGGCCACGCCGTCCAGGGTCTTCAACTGCGGGGCCACGATCCAGTCTTGGACCGTGCGCAGATAGGTGGCCTTCTCGACGTCGGTCCGCAGGGTCTCGCCCTCGGGCGTGACATAGGCAGCGCCCGTACGGGCGGCCGCGCCCTTGAACTCGACAGTCCAGATATAGACCTCGCCGAGGCCGGTGATCGGCGGACCCATGCCGGGCTCCAGGCCGTCGGGCAGGCTGGCGCGGGCGGCTTGCAGCCGCTCATTGACCAGGGTGCGGGCGAAATAGAGGTCGGTCTCCTCGGTGAACACGGCGGTGATCTGCGAGAAGCCGTGCCGCGACAGCGAGCGGGTCTCGACCAGGCCCGGCGTGCCGGCCAGCGCGGTCTCCAGCGGGAAGGTGACCTGGCGCTCGACCTCCTCGGGGCCGAGGGCGGGCGCGACGGTGTTGATCTGCACCTGGCGGTTGGTGATGTCGGGCACGGCGTCGATGGGCAGACGCGACAGCTGCTGCAGGCCGAACGCGAACAGCGCCACGGCCAGCAGCACGACGATCCACCGGAAGCGGACCGAAAGGTCGATGAGGCGATTGAGCATGATCAGTCCTCGTGCCCCGCTTCGCCCTTGCCCAGCTCGGCCTTCAGGCGGAAGGCGCCCTTGCCGGCGATGGTCTCGCCGCCGCTCAGGCCTTTCAGGATCTCGACCGAACCGGCGGCGGTGCGGCCAGTGACGACGGGCGCGGCGCGGAAGCCCTTGGGCTCAGCGACGAACACCACGGTGCGGCCTTCGAGGGTCTGGACGGCGTCGGCGGGTACGGTCAGGCCGCCGGCGCCCTTGGCCAGGATCACCCGGGCCGAGACGATCGAGCCGATCTGCGGCGCAGGGGCCATGGGCCTGGCGCGGACCACGGCCGCGCCGGCGCCCAGGGCGCTGGGAGCGACGGCGACGATGCGCGCGCCGGCCTCGCCGCCCTCGGGCCGCTGGACCAGCACGGCGTCGCCGACCTTGATCGCGCCGGCCGAGGCGGGCGGGGCGTCGAAGACGTATTCGACCTGGCTCTGATCGGCGATCTCGGCGACCAGGCCGCCTTGGGTCAGGAAGCCGCCGACGCGGGTGTCGATGCGGGTGACGATCCCGGTGATCGGCGCGCGCAGGGTGGCGACGCCGCCGGCGCTGGGGCCGCCTTGGGCCGCGACCTGGGCGCGGGCGGCGCGCAGTTCGGCCTGGGCCTTGTCGGCATTGGCCTGGCTGGCTTCCCAGTCCTGGCGAGCAACGACGCCGGCTTCGAACAGGCGACGATCGCGGGCCGCGGCGGCTTGAGCCGCGCGGGCCCCAGCCGCTGCGGCGTCGACACTGGCCCGTGCGCCGGCGCCCTCCGCGCTGCGCAGGGTGGCGATGGCCGCGCCGACGGTCACGCGGTCACCAGCGGCGACGTGGACGCGCTCGACCGTGCCCGACACCGACGCGCCCAGGGCGGCCGAGGCGTTGGCGGCCAGGGCCACGCGGCCGGGCAGGACGAGCTCGGAGCCGCCGCCGCGTCCGACCGTGGTGGTCAGCACGCCGGCCTTGGCGGCGTCGATTGCGGACAGGGCGACGAAGCCGTCCTCGTGAGGGGGCTCTTCCTCGGCGTGGCCCTCAGCAGCGGCGGGGGCCTTGTCGGTCAGGCGACCCAGGCCAAAGCCCAGGCCAGCGGTGGCGACCAGGGCGATGGCCGCGCCGGCCATGAGCAAATTGCGGTTGGTCATTGGGCGCCTCCAAAGGCGATCTGTCCGTTGGCCTGGGCGAGGTCCGCGCAGGCCTTGGCGCGCGCCAGGCGCGCCTCGATGTGGCGTTGGCGGGCGGCGACCAGGTCGCGGCGCGCCGAAAGCAGTTCCAGCAGCGGCAGCTTGCCGGCCTCGTAGCCCAGCTTGGCCAGGCGATAGGCCTCGCGGGCGGCGGCTTCACCCTCGCGGGCGGCGGCGGTCGAGCGTTCCGCCGCGCGGGCCTCGCCCTCGGCCCCGCGCCGGTCGGCCGTGGCGTCGGCCTGAGCGATCAGGAGGCGCGCGCGGGCGGCGTCGGCCTCGGCCTGGGCCGCCTTCACCGCGCCGCGGTTGCGGTCGAACAGCGGCAGGGGCAGCGAGACCCCGGCCACGGCGGCGGTGGCGTCGTCGCCCGCCAGCCGCCGGACGCCGAAGCTGACCGTGACGTCGGGCGCGGCTCGACGGCGTTCCAGGTCCAGCTTACGGGCAGCGGCGGTCTGCTCGGCCTGGGCCACGGCGACGGCCGGCGGCTGGTCGGTCGTGGCGGACGCCGTCCAGGCGCGGTCCAGCACGCCGGGCGTCACGGCGACGTAGGTCTGCTCAGCCCCGATCAGAGCCGACAGCCGCGCCAGGGCGGCGCCGGCTTCGGCCTCGGCGCGGGATTGCTCGGCCTGGGCTGCCGACACCGCCGCCTGGGCCTGCAGGGCGCGCAGCTCGGCCTCCTTGCCGTTGTCGACCAGCAACCGCGCGGCGCGGGCGTCGGCCTGCGCTAGCTCGACGCGCTCCTTGGCCAGGACCAGCCGCTCCTCGGCCGCCTCGGCGGTGGCGTAGGCCACCGAGAGGTCTCGGGCGAAGGTGACCCGGGTTAGGCCTGCGCGCGAGCGAGCCGTGTCCAGTTCGGCGCGAGCGGCGGCGACGCGCGCGCCGCGCTTGCCGCCCAGCTCCAGGGTCTGGCCGACCGACAGGGTGGTCTCGGCGCTCCGGAAGTCGCGATAGGGGCCGTCGCCCCCGACGTTCTCGACCTGCAGGTCCAGGGTGGGATTGGGCCGGGCGCGGGCCTGGAGCGCGCGACCCTCCGCGGCGCGCGTCTCGGCCTCGCCGACGATCAGGCGCGGTGCCGAAGGCTCGCGCAGCAGGGTTTCAAGCGGCGGCGCGGTCTGGGCCTGGGCCGCGCTCCATAAGGCGCCGCACACGGCGGACGCCAAGGCCGCGCGCAGCGGCCATCGGTTCGATGACATGAAGATTCCTCGCAATGACAGGACGGCGGCGCGCGAAGGGCGCGCAGGTCGTCAGGCGCGAGGCGGGTGGTCGAGCGGGGAGGGGCTGTGCGAGGCCGGCGTCAGGGCCGCGACCAGGGCATGCTCGGCGGTCTTGGGCTCAGGCGCGGAGACAGCCAGCACGGGCGCGTCGATCAGCGAACCACCGTGATGGCAGTGGCCACCCAGGCAGCACGCGGCCTTGCAGGGCGTGCTGTCGTGCTTCTGGTCGGTCTGGATCGTCTGCTCGGCGTTGGCCGGACGTTCGTCGCAGATGCAGCTGGCCGAGGCGACGGCCGGGATCAAGACGAGCAGCGCCAGCACGCAGGCGACCAGAAGGCCCCCCAGGTTCCGCTGCCATGTCGTCGTCCTGACCATGGCGGCTCTATAGCTTTTGCGAACGACTCTGAGAACGCGTTACATAATCACAGCGTCCGGCGCGGCTTCGCACCCTTTGACTCCGCGTCCCCCGCCTGCTACACGCGCCGCCTCGCTCCCGGACCCCGCGTCCTGGGGCGTGCTTGTCGTTCTGGCGGCAGGTTCAAATCCGTGGGAGGGCCGCCAAGCCCGGACCACGGCTCACAAGTGAGGACACTATGGCTAAGAAGATCCTGGGCTACATCAAGCTCCAGGTGAAGGCTGGCTCGGCCACGCCTTCGCCCCCCATCGGCCCGGCTCTGGGTCAGCGCGGCGTCAACATCATGGGCTTCTGTAAGGAGTTCAACGCGCGCACCGAGAACGTCGAAAAGGGCACCCCCCTGCCGACCGTCATCACGGTCTATCAGGACAAGTCGTTCACCTTCGTCACCAAGACGCCCCCGGCCACCTTCTTCCTGAAGCAGGCCACCGGCCTGAAGTCGGGCGCGAAGCTGACCGGTCGCGAGACCGTCGGCCAGATCACGCGCGCTCAGCTGCGTGACATCGCCGAAAAGAAGATGAAGGACCTGAACGCCAACGATCTCGAGGCCGCCGCCAAGATCATCGAAGGCTCCGCCAAGGCCATGGGCCTGAAGATCGTGGAGGCCTAATCACATGGCTAAGCAACCCAAGCGCATTCAAGCCTGGACCGGCGACCGCGACGCGACCCACTCGGTCGAAGCCGCCATCGCCCTGGTGAAGGCCAACGCCAAGGCCAAGTTCGACGAGTCGATCGAAATCTCGGTCAACCTGGGCGTCGACCCGCGTCACGCCGACCAACAGGTCCGTGGCGTCGTGAACCTGCCCTCGGGCACCGGCCGTGACGTCCGCGTCGCCGTCTTCGCCAAGGACGCCAAGGCGGCTGAAGCCACCGCGGCGGGCGCCGAGCACGTCGGCGCCGAAGACCTGTACGAAAAGATCGCCGGCGGCTTCATGGACTTCGACCGCGTCATCGCGTCGCCGGACATGATGGCCCTGGTCGGTCGCCTCGGTAAGGTGCTGGGCCCGCGCGGCCTGATGCCGAACCCGAAGGTCGGCACCGTGACCCCGAACGTCGCTCAGGCCGTCAAGGACGCCAAGGGCGGCGCCGTCGAGTTCCGCGTCGAGAAGGCGGGCATCGTCCACGCCGGCATCGGCAAGGCCTCGTTCACGGACGAAGCCCTGGTCATCAACGTCAAGGCTCTGATCGACGCCCTGAACCGCTCGAAGCCCTCGGGCGCCAAGGGCGTGTTCATCAAGCGCATCGGCCTGTCGTCGACGATGGGTCCGGGCTTCAAGGTGGACACCGCCTCGGTCGGCTAATCGCTGATTGAAGCCAAGTTACCTGGGCGGGCGCTGGAGCGATCCAGCGCCCGTCTTGCGTTTGGGCGCGCGCAATAAAAGCTTGAGCGCTTCGGCAATTTAAGATTGATCGTCTCTCAACGCCGCCGTGCATCGGCGCGATCGCGACGGGGGCGTCATGTACACGACAGCGCAGCTGATAAGCATCTACACGTCCCTCACGGGGGTAGCGCCGGACGTCGTCGTCCAGCTGACCCTGGACGCCTGGGCGACCCAGAGTCAGACGGGCGGCATCTCCGACGCTCAGCTGATGGATCGGATGAACAGCACCTGGGCGCCGCCGACGCCGGTCGATCCCGGCCCGTCGCCGGAACCCGATCCGGAACCCACACCTGATCCGAGCCCTCCCGATCCCGGCCCGCCGCCGGTCGTCTTCAGCCCGTCGCAGGTGCTGAACACCTTCTATGCGGCGATCTCGCGGGGGAGTTTCGCGGCTGCCGGCTCAGTCGACAGTCAGGCGTTGAACGCCTTGGCCACCAAGGTCGGCAGCGGTTCGATGACGCTGGCCGACGCCCAGGCCGCCGTCATCAAGATGGCGGGGCAGTCGGTCTCGGTCGTGAACCTGACCTACCAGTTCTTCACGGGAAGCACGCCCTATCAAACCGGCGTCGACTACCTGATCGGCAACCCCTCCGGCCTGGCCAGCGCCTACTATCAGGGCTTCAGCCTGGAGAACCGCTACATCAACTTCGCCACCAACCTGGGCAAGGTCGGCGAGGGGGCGGCGCGCTTCGCGGCGGCCTATGGCGGACTGTCGCTGGCCGAGGCCCTGGGCAAGGCCTATGCCGAGATCTTCGGCGCGCCCCCCGGCGACGCCAAGATCCGCGAGCTGCTGGACGCCCAGCTGCCGGTCGGCGGCCAGACCATCACGCGCGCCGACTATTTCGCCAGCTTCGGCCAGGACGGCCCGAACGGTCTTGGGACCAAGGCCGCGATGGTCGGCTGGCTGCTGGCTGAAGCGGTCAAGGCTGGCGTCGGACCCTACGCCAAGGCGCAGGACGCCTTCCTGGCCGATCTGGGAGGCGACGGGATCGCCAAGTTCCACGTCGACCTGCTGGGCGCGTACGGACCGCACGTCGCCCCGCCGGCCGGAGCGTCGCTGAGCTTTGCCCAGAACCAGTCGATCTCGGTCTCGGCCGCCGATGCGAAACTGCGCGCCACCGACAACAGCGACGTGATCGCCGGCGAAGGCGGGCTGGGCGCGGGGCAGACCATCGCGACCGGCGGCGGTGACGACCGGGTCACCATCTCGGGCGTGGTCGACGGCAAGATCGTGCTGGGCGACGGCAATTCGGTGGTCACCCTGAGCGACGGCCTGGGCGCGAGCGGCTCGGTCACGTTCGGGCGCGGCTCCAACACCCTCCATCTGGGCGGTAAGCTCGCGGCCGGCGCCAGCGTCTCGGCGGCGGGGTTCGACAACACCCTGCACATCACCAGCACGTCGGCCCTCGTCTCGGGCAGCGTCACCGGCTTCCAGACCATCGTGCTGGATGCTCCGCCCGCCGCCGGCGCTCTGGCGGGCATGAAGGACGCGCAACTGATCTACGACATGGTCCCGTCGAACTTCGGCGAGGACGTGAAGGTCAACATTACCGCCGCCAACCATGAGACCGTCGTGCTGAAGGACACCGCCTACGGCGTCGTCATCACCGACAGCACCGTGGCAGGCGCCAGCGAGATCGTCGTCCACCTGGACAACTTCACCGGCGCGCCCACCACCAAGGTCGACTACCGCAACAATCCGCCGGTCAGCGCGTACTATTCGGCCGATGGCGGCTCGATCACGATCGTCAGCACGAACGACATCGACTGGCAGACGCGCACCGGCAAGGTGACGCTGTACGTCGACAGCGACAGCACCGCCGGCATGATCTGCGGCTATTTCCCGGTCTTCTCGATGGCCACCTCGGCCTTGAGGTCGCTCCAGGTGCTGGAATTGCGCGGGACGGGCAAGCTGACGGCCCAGATCTTCGAGACCTTCACCCAGATCGACGCCACCCGAGGCGGGGCTTTCGACCTGACCTATTCGGTCGCCGGCAGGACCTGGATCGACGGGCTGAAGACCGTGCAAGTGGGGAGCTTCAAGTTCTCGGACTGGGGCGGCAAGCTGACGGTCGGCCTGGGGCATGCGGCCGACAAGGACTATTCCGCGCCGATGACGTTCACGCTGGGCGCGGGCGCCGACACCATCGTCGCCGCCAACGGGGCGGAGGGGCTGAACAACCTGGCGATCGTCGACAAGACCGTCTTCGTCACGGCCGAGGTGACGGGCTTCGAGAAAGGCGTCGACCACCTGGTCCTGGACGCGGTCAGCCATGGGACGATCGTCAATGTGCAGGCCGCCGTCGAGGGGGCGTCGTCCCTGACCCAGGCCCTGACCCTGGCCGCGGCCAAGGTCGCGGCGGACGGCCTGGCGGTCTTCACCTATGGCGGCGACACCTATGTCTATATCCAGGACGACCTGGCCGGGCTGAACATGACGGGCGGCGGCCACGCGGGCGATGGCCTGATCAAGCTGGCCGGGGTCACCGGCCTGTCGGTCGTGACCGGCGCGGCCAACGGCGACATCCACTGGGCCTGAGGCGTCCGCCAGCGACGAAATGAGAGGGGCGGGGCCTTGCGGCGCCGCCCTTTTTCTTTGATCCAGGGGCGATGGAACAAGACGACCGCATTCTGGATGTCGCCGTGATCGGCGGCGGACCGGCCGGGCTGATGGCGGCCGAGACCATCGCCAAGGCCGGCAAGTCCGTGGCGGTGTTCGAGAAGATGCCGACCTTCGGGCGCAAGTTCCTGATGGCCGGGCGCGGGGGGCTGAACCTCACCCACTCCGAGGATTTCGAGCGGTTCGCCGGGCGTTATGGCGCGCGGTCGCAGGCTCTGCGGCCGATGCTGGAGGCCTTCTCGCCCAAGGACCTGGTCGCCTGGGCCGAGGGCCTGGGCCAGCCGACCTTCGTGGGCGCCAGCGGCCGGGTGTTCCCGAAGGCGATGAAGGCCTCGCCGCTGCTGCGGGCCTGGCTGGCGCGGCTGGAGGGGCTGGGCGTGCAACTGCGTACGCGGGCCGAGTGGACGGGCTGGAGCGCCGACGGCGGCCTGCTGATCAATGGCGAGGTCGTGCGGGCAAGGGCCGTGGTGCTGGCCCTAGGCGGGGCCAGCTGGGCCAAGCTGGGCTCGGACGCGGCGTGGGTCCCGACGCTGGCGCCGCTGGCCCATATTGCCCCCTTCCGCGCCGCCAACTGTGGTTTCGACGTCGCCTGGAGCGCTGTCTTCCGTGAGCGCTTCGCCGGCGAGCCGCTGAAGAACGTGGCTCTGCGACACGGCGAGGCCAGCGCGCGCGGTGACGCCATGGTCGCCGGCTACGGCCTGGAGGGCGGGGCGGTCTACGCCCTGGCCGCCGCCCTGCGCGATACGATCGAGGCCGAAGGGCGGGCGGCGCCGACCCTCGATCTGCGTCCTGACATTCCCGCCGAGACCCTGGAGCGCCGTCTGCAAGCGTCGCGCGGCGGCCAGAGCCTGGCCAACTTTCTGCGCAAGGCGGTCAAGCTGTCGCCGGTCGAGGTCAATCTGCTGCGCGAGGCGCATGGCCTGGACCTGCCGACCGAGCCGGCGGCCCTGGCGGCGGCGATCAAGGCCGCGCCGATCGTGCTGACCGCCGTGCAGCCGCTGGATCGCGCCATCTCGACCGCCGGCGGCGCGCGGTTCGAGAGCCTGGACGGTCTGGCCTTGAAGGAGCGGCCCAATGTGATCCTGGCCGGCGAGATGCTGGACTGGGAGGCCCCGACCGGCGGCTACCTGCTGCAGGCCTGTTTCGCCACCGGCGTGGCGGCGGGCCAGGCGGCGCTGGCCAGACTCTAGGGCTTCATCGCCGCCTTGATCCTGACCGCCATCGCTTCCAGGTCCTTCGGATCGGCCGGCTTGTTCTCGACCAGATAGACCGGCTTGCCGGCCACGCGCGGGATCACGTGGATGTGCAGGTGCGGCACGCTCTGGCCCACGCCGTTGTTCTGCAGGATCAGGAAGCCTTCTAGGCCCAGGGCGTCAACTTCCGCCTGACCGACCTTCTGGACCACGGCCATGACCTTGGCGATGTCCTTCGGATCCATCTCCAGCAGGTTGCGAGCCTTGGAGGTCTTGGAGATCACCAGCACGTGGCCGGGCTCCAACGGGGCGCGATCCATGAAGGCCAGGACGTCGGCGTCCTCGTAGACCTTGTAGCTAGGCGCCTCGCCCCGGATGATCCGGGCGAAGATGTTGCCCTCGTCATACGCGCCCTTCAGCGGCGGGAAGGGGGCGGTCGCGGCGCTCTTGGGCTCGAACCGGGCCAGCCAGCGGATCACCTCGCCCTCCAGCGCGATGCGCGCGTCCGAGAAGCTGTGGTCGGTGGCCATGTAGGTTTCGGTCAGCGCCTTGGCGTTGGCCGCCTTCGCGGCGTCGGCCAGCTTGCGGGTGGTGGGCGCGCCGGCGAACTCGGCGCCGATCAGCAGCAGCGGACGATCGGCGATCCTGGCGGTCAGTTTCTGAAGGTCCAGCTTGTCGGCGTCGCGCTCGATCTCGGCGACCAGGGCCTCGGGCGTCGTCGCCAGCGGCGCGGTGTCGGGGCGCATGGCCTCGATCGCGGTCTTGCGCGTCTCCGCCGAGGTGATCCGTTCGCTGCGTGAGCCGATGTCCCACGAGTCGATCAGCACCGCGCCGGCCACGCGGGGCTCGGAGGCGACGGCGTCGGCGGCCATGAAGCCGCCCATGCTGTGGCCAGCCACGACGATGCGGCTGGGATCGATGTGATATTTGGCGACATTGGCGGGATCGAGCAGCCAGGCGACGGCCGCCTCGCCGTCGGCGCGGGCATTGGCGAAGCTGAACTTGCCCTGGCTGCCCCACGAGCCGCGATAGTTGATGCGCATGGCGTTCCAGCCGGCGCGGCGCACGGCCTGCAGCAGATCGATATTGGTCTCGTTGCCCGGGAAGCCGTGCAGGAACAGCATGGTCGGATGCGGCCCGGCGCCCGAGGCCGTGTAGAGGATCGCATTGACCTTCGAGCCGGCGATGTCGACCTGGAAGGCGGCCATATCGGCCGGGCGGTCCTTGTCGCGAGCCGGATCGGCGACGACGGCGCGGGGCGTCGGCGGGACCTTGGGCTCGGCCAAGGCAGGGCCGGCCAGCGCCAGCATCAGGGCGCCCAAGACCAGGGGACGCGCCCCGGCGATCAGTCTGCGAGTCATGCGGCGCCCCGTGTCGTGCAAATCCTTGGCTGGGACGCTGCTATCTCCGGCGGGAAACGGCAAGGGAGAGGCGCTAGATCACCGCGACGATGGCGCGGAAGAGTTCGGCCTTGGCCTCGTCCGGGGTGATCTCGCCAGCGGCGGCCACGCGCGAAAGCGTCTCGGCCGCGCCCAGCATCGCCCACAGCCGCGCCGTCGAGACCGTGCCGCTCGGAGCGAACGGGGCCAGCAGCGCGCGGCACGTCTCCAGGAAGCTCGACAGATAGGCGTGCTTGGCCGCTTCCAGCGCCGGTGAGCCGGCCAGGGCCGCCAGCACGCCGGGAATCTCGCGGCCCTGCTTCAGCACGCAGTCGACATAGGCGCCGGCGATCAGGCGGGCGCGGGCCTCCAGCGTGGCTTCGGCGCCGGCCAGGGCGGTGTCCATGGCCGCGTTCTGCACGGCGTCATGGGCCTCGTAGAGCGCGATCAGCAGGCCATCGCGCGTGCCGAAGTGGTCGTAGACCACCGGCTTGGTCACGCCGGCGCGCTCGGCCAGCCGGCCCAGGGTCAGGGCGTCGGTCCCTTCCTCGCGGATGATCGTCCACGAGGTCGCCAGCAGCTGCTGCAAGCGGTCCTCGCGCGTCAAGCGGCGGCGGGGCTGAGAGGTTGACATGGCTATATACCAAAAGTAACTTACCAAAAGTATATAGTGCTATTCGCGACCTTCAAACGCTTTCCGAGGAGCGCTCCCATGCATGCTCTCGTCGTGCTCTCCCATCCCGTTCCAGGCTCCCTGACCCACGCCGTCGCCGAGGCGGTGAGCGAGGGTGTCTCGGGGCAGGGCCATACCTTCGAGATCGCCGACCTGGCCGCCGAGGGCTTCGACGCCGCCTTCGCCGCCTCCGACATCGACGCCCACCTGCGGCGCGCGGCGCCCTCGGCGGCGGTGTTGGCCGAGCAGGCGCGGCTGGACCGGGCAAACGCCCTGGTGCTGGTCTATCCCGTCTACTGGTGGTCGATGCCCGGCCTGCTGAAGGGTTGGATCGATCGGGTGTTCGCCAATGGCTGGGCCTATGAGGAACGGGGCGACGGCACGACCGAGAAGAAGCTGGGCCGTCTGGCCGTGCACCTGGTCGCGATCGGCGGGGCGGATCTTCGCACCTATGCCCGCCACGGCTATTTCGGGGCCATGCGCACCCAGATCGACCACGGCATCTTCGGCTATTGCGGCGCGCCGGTGGTCACGTCCGAGCTGCTGACGGCCTCCGAGCCGCCGGCCGCTCACCTGGAGCGGGCCCGAGCTATCGGCCAGTCGATCTTCACCCATGGTCGCGCGCGCGAGGCGGCTTGAAGACCCCCTGTTGATATCCGGCGCCACTTCGTCTATACGGCGCGCCTCTTCGACGGACTCTCGGGTCCGCTGGAGAACCTGTTTGAGAACAACGGGGCGTGGGGTCACCAACGCCGTAATCGAGGAAGGGCCCTTCCTCACCGTCGGGAGACAGGGATAGAGACGCCAAGTCTTCCTGCTCGAGACCTCAGGTCCGAGACCGGAACGCGGCCGACTTTCCTTGGAACAGGCATATGCGACTCGCACGCGGGAGCAATTCCGCATGGGACCGCATCTGGCTGCCGGAATGGTCCGGCCGCTGTTATTGAGTAGGAGACCGCAATGGACCGCGCTCAAAAGCAGGAATCGATCGAGTCGCTGAAAAGCGTCTTCGCCGATGCCGGCGCTGTCGTCGTGACCCACTACATGGGTCTGACCGTTGCGGAAATGACCGACCTCCGCCTCCGCCTCCGCAAGGACGGCGCGGCGATCAAGGTTGTGAAGAACACCCTGGCCCTCAAGGCTCTGGACGGCAAGCTCGGTGAAAAGGGCGACACGCTCTTCACCGGTCCGGTCGCCATCGCCTACGGCCCGGACGCCGTCACCGCCGCGAAGGTCGCGGTGCAGTTCGCCAAAGAAAACGACAAGCTCAAGATTGTCGGTGGCGTTCTGGACCAGACCAACGTGCTGGACGAAGCCGGCGTGCGTGCTCTGGCGACCCTGCCGTCGCTGGACGAACTGCGTGGCAAGCTTATCGGCCTCATCCAGGCTCCGGCGACCAAGATCGCTGGCGTCCTGCAGGCTCCGGCCGGCCAGCTGGCTCGCGTCTTCAACGCCTACGCGACCAAAGACGCCGCGTAACGGTCATCCCCGCAAATCTATCCCAATCTCTCTAAGGAACTGACACATGTCGAAGCTCGAAAAGCTGGTCGAAGAACTGTCCACCCTGTCGGTGCTGGAAGCCGCTGAACTGTCGAAGCTGCTGGAAGAAAAGTGGGGCGTCTCGGCCGCCGCTCCGGTCGCCGTCGCCGCCGCTGGTGGCGCTGCCGCCGCTCCGGCCGAAGCCGCTGAAGAGCAAACCGAGTTCACCGTTGTCCTGGTCGACGGCGGCGACAAGAAGATCAACGTGATCAAGGAAGTCCGCGGCGTCCGTCCGGACCTGGGCCTGAAGGAAGCTAAGGACCTGGTCGAAGGCGCTCCGCAGAACGTCGTCGAGAACGTTTCGAAGGCTCAAGCCGAAGAAGTCTCGAAGAAGCTCACGGAAGCCGGCGCCAAGATCCAAATCAAGTAATCTGGCCCCAGCTTTCGCTGGGACTGGGTTCCTTTTGGAACTGCCGAGCGGCCTCGGAGGGAAACCTCCGGGGCCGTTTTCTTTTTGGGCGGTTCGCCTGAGGGAAGAGTCCGCTCCCCCGTGGGGTGAGCCCCGGTTGCGGATATCGCAATGGGTCGCGTAGAGGTCGAGACGGGTTGGGGAACCGTCGATGTCGACACGCTATTGGATCTATGCCGGGCCGCATGGCGATGGCGGGCCCGTGTCGACCGACGAGCTGGCCCTGCTGCTGCGTGAGCGGATGCTGAGCGTCGAGACGCCCGTCCGGCCGGTCAGCCAGCTGAGCTGGGCGCCGCTGGCCCAATGGCTGCCCGAGCTGGCGCCGTTCGCGGTCAAGACGCCTCCGCCGCCTCCGCCACCACCACCTCCTCCTCCGCGTCCCGCGCCGGTTCCGCCGCCGCAGCCGAGACCCGCGCCGGCGCCTCAGCCCCGGCCGATGCCCGCACCGCCGCCGCCGTTACGGCTCGAGGAGCCGCCGCCGCCGATCGCGCCACCGGTGCTGCCGCCTCCCTTGCCGCCCAAGGGCGCCTGGACCGACCGCGCGCCGCATCCGTGGCGCCGGTACTGGGCGCGGATGTTCGACACCCTGGTCACCGGCAGCGTCACCTGGATCGCCCTCAGCATGGTGATGTTCGTGGTCGCGCCGTTCCAGGCCGAGCGGTTCTTCGCCGTGTTCAACGGGCCCGGCGGCCAGATCCTGGACGTCATGCTGACCCTGGTCGCGGTGATCCCCGGCAACGCCCTGATGATCGGCCTGACTGGCGTGTCGGTCGGCAAGTGGCTGTTCGGGGTCAAGGTCGTGAAGCCGGATGGCCGGCCGATCGGCTTCGTGGCCGCGTTCGGGCGCGAGCTGCAGGTGTGGTTCAACGGCCTGTTCTTCGGCGTGCCGCTGATCTCGCTGTTCACCCTGGTCGGCTCGTATTCGCAGCTGAAGGAGGCCAAGGTCGCGGCCTGGGATCCGCCGCGCCGCCGCGTGGTGCTGCACCGGCCGATGAACGCCCTGCAGGTCTGCCTGATCCTGCTGGCCATTCCCGCCCTGATCGCCGCGCGCGTGGGCCTGACTCTGCTGGCCAAGCAGCCGTGAGCGACTGGCGGGTCGCCGACCGCGACGGCCGGATTGGCCTGTTCTCGGAAGACGCGCTGCGCGACGCCGTCGCGCGGGACGCCCTGCCGCCCGGCTGCCTGGTGTGGAGCGAGGGCATGGCCGGCTGGGCGCCGATCGACGAGGTTTTCCCCCGCCCCAAGCGCCAGCCGAAGGCGGGACCGTTCAGCGGGCTGCTGTGGTTCCTGGGCGTCCTGCTGGCGACGGCGCTGTTCCTGGCGGCCGGGGCGTTCAGCCTGGCGCTGATGGGCACGGACCTGCTCGACGAATTCCCGCGCGCGTGGCTGGAGGTCGTCTGGTTCGGCGGCGCGGTTCTGCTGGCCTTGGCGACCTTGCTGTTCTGGCTGGCCTGGCGCGGCGCGACCGCGCGCTGGTCCAGCATGGAGGCGCGGGGGCTGGTGCGGATCCTGGTCACGCTGGTCGCCCTGGTCGGGGCGGGGCTGGCGGTGTTCCACGGCTGGCAGACCGAGGCGGTCAGCCGCGTCGCCCATGCCGCCGAGCAGATGCGGGACTACCGCCTGACCTATGTCCCGCAGTCGCAGACGCTGAAGATCAACGGGCAGATCGGTCCCGGCTTCGCCAAGGCGGTCGAGGCGCGGATGGCCGCCCATCCGGTGCGGCGCATCGAGATCACCAGCCCGGGCGGCCTGGTCCAGGAGGCCCTGCGCGTGGCGCGGGGGCTGGAGGCGCGGGGTGGGGTGACCGTGGTCGCCCGCCGGTTCTGCGCCAGCGCCTGCGTGGTGGTGCTGATGGGCGGAGAGCAGCGGCTGGCCGACTACGACATGACCATCGATTTCCACGCCATCGACAGAACCGTCGATCTCAAGCTGGAACTACAGAGCTACATCCAGCGTGAGCAGACGACGGAGGCGCGGACCTATCTGGTGGGACGCGGCGCGCCCGAAGCCTATGTCCGCGAGTCCGAGCGGCTGGGGTCGGGCAAGATCTATCGTGTCCCGTCGGTGATCCTGGCCGAGCGGGGCATGCTGACGGGGCTGGTCGATGGGGAAGGGGCTTCGATCGCGGTCGCCGAGGCGCGCGCGCGCCTGGAGGAAGCGTTCCCGGGCGTGGAGCTGAAACCGTTTCCGCTATCGGTGACCGACCCGGTCTTGAACGAGGCCGCCACTCGTCCCTAAGCTGCGCCTCGGATCACAGGGGCGCGTCATGATCATTCAGCCTTCTCGCCGTGACCTTGTCGCCGGCGGTGTCGCGACCCTGGTCGCTGGACCGGCGCTGGCCGCCGATGGCTTGGGCGGCATCGTCATGCCGGCCTCGCCGACCGACAGCGAGCTGCGCGGCCTGTCGCCCACGGGTGGCAAGTCGTACTGGGCCTCGGGCTCGAAGGGCTGGCTGATCCGGGGCAAGGGCGAGCGCCAGGATCCCATGCGGATCATCGGCGCCGAGGGCCTGGACTTTCGGGGCTTGCACGCCTTCGACGACAACCACCTGCTGGCCATGAGCGCCGGCCCCGGTCCGAACTCGCAGCTGTGGCGCACCAAGGACGGCGGCAAGACCTGGAAGCGGATCTACACCAACCAGGATCCGGACGGCTTCTGGGACTCGATCGCGTTTGTCGACGGCAAGCGCGGCTTCATCCTGGGTGATCCGACGCAGGGACGGTTCACGGTGCTTTACACCGCCAATGGCGGCGAGACCTGGACGCGGCTCAAGGATCAGGGCGTGCCGCCCGCCGCGCCAAACGAAGGGGCCTTCGCGGCCAGCAACGGCTGCATCGCGATCGGCAAGCGCGGGCAGGTGGCCTTCTGCACCGGCGGAGCCGGCAAGGCGCGGGTCTATCTGTCACGTGGCGGCGGCGGGGTGTTCGTGGCCGCCGATACGCCGATCCTGGCCGACGCCGGGACCAAGGGCGCGTTCGCCGTGGCCTTCGGCAAGGACAACACGCTGTGGGTCTGCGGCGGCGACTACAAGAACCCGACCGCCCAGGGCGTGAACTTGGCGCGGCTGAGCCCCGGCCGGGTCACCTTCGAGCCGGTCGCGGCGCCGGCGGGCTACCTGTCCAGCGTTTCGGTCCACGGCTCGACCGTCATGGCGACGGGCCTGGCCGGCACGATCGTCAGCCGCAAGGGCGCGCCGTTCGAACGGATCTCGTCCGCGCCGATGAACACGGTGCGCCTGACCTCGGAGAAGTCCGGCGTGCTGTGCGGGCCCAAGGGCTCGATAGGTCTGTGGAAGGCCTAGGCCGCCACCGGACGAGAGGCCACCGTCGCCGCGCCGGTCACGCGGAAGCGTCCGACAAGGCGGGCCAGTTCGCCGGCCTCGGTCTTGAGGCCCGCCGCGGCAGCGGTGGCTTCCTCGACCATGGCGGCGTTCTGCTGGGTGACCTGGTCCATCTGGTTGATGGCGGCGTTGACCTGGTTCAAGCCGACGGACTGCTCCTGGGCCGAACTGGCGATCTCGCCGATCAGGGCGTCGATCTCGGCCACCTTGCCGACGATCCCCGTCAGGGCGCGGCCGGTCTCGCCGACCAGATGCACCCCGCGCTCGACCTGTGACGAGGCGTTGGCGATCAGCTGCTTGATCTCCTTGGCCGCGTCGGCCGAACGCTGAGCCAGGGCGCGGACTTCCTGGGCGACGACGGCGAAGCCCTTGCCCGCGTCACCCGCCCGCGCGGCTTCGACGCCGGCGTTCAGGGCCAGCAGATTGGTCTGGAAGGCGATCTCGTCGATGACCCCGATGATCTGGCCGATCTGGGCGGAGCCTTCCTCGATCTCGCCCATGGCCGCGACGGCCTCGCCGACGATCGTACCCGAGCGCTCGGCGTCGGTGCGCGCGCCGCTGGCGCTGGACGAGGCCTGGCGCGCGCCCTCGGCGCTGCGCTTGACCGTGGCGGTGATCTGGTCGAGCGCGGCGGCGGTCTCTTCCAGGCTGGCGGCCTGCTGCTCGGTGCGACGCGACAGGTCGTCCGAGGCGCTGGAGATCTCCTGCGAGCCGCCCTGGATGCCACCGACCGCGCCGCTGATCGTGGTCATGGTCTCGCGCAGGCTGTCGATGGCGGCGTTGAAGTCGGTCTTGATCTGGCTGTACTGGCCGGCGAAGGCCACGTCGATGCGGGCGGTCAGGTCGCCTTGCGCCATGCGCGACAGGCTCCCCGCCAGGCTCTGGACCACCTGGGCCAGCTCGGCCTCGGCGCGGCGGCGCTCTGCTTCGGTCCGGCCGCGTTCGCTGTCGGCTTCGGCGCGCATGGCCTCGGCTTCCTGCTCGACGGCGCGGGCCTTCAGGCCGTTGTCCTTGAAGACCTGCACGGCCTTGGCCATGTCGCCGATCT
Organism: Caulobacter sp.; assembly: GCF_017744445.1. Taxonomy (GTDB): domain Bacteria; phylum Pseudomonadota; class Alphaproteobacteria; order Caulobacterales; family Caulobacteraceae; genus Caulobacter. Next base: position 1,952 of record NZ_JAGIBH010000169.1, on the reverse strand, counting down.
CGTCGCGGCGCGTCTGGCCGTCGATCTCGACCTCCAGGTCGCCGTCGGCCAGGCGACGCATGCGCTGGGCCAAGGCGTTCAGCGGGCGGCTGATCTTGGCGCGCGAGACCCACAGGCCGAAGGCGAGGGCGGCGCAGCCGGCGACCAGGGCGCCGACCACGCTGATCATCACGGTGCGATCGGCGGCCTCGCCCAGCTCGACGCTGTCAGCGCCGTCGGCTGCGGTATTGGCTTCGTTGTAGGCGCGAAGGTCGGCGGTGAGGGCGGCGATCTTGGGGTCCACGCCCGCCAGGATGGCGCGAGCGTGGTCGTCCTGGTCGGCGCGACCGGCCTGGACGGCGGCGTGGGCCGGCTTCACCAGGATCTGAGCGCGCTGGCGGAAGGCGCCGATCACGGCGGCGTTCTCCTGTTCCAGCCGCACGGCGTTGTCCAGGTTCTTGTACAGCTTGGCGACGGAGTCCTCGAAGGCCTTCTCGGCCGCGGCGGCTTCAGCGCTGGCGCCCTCATAGGCCACGACCCGGTAGGCGGCGTAGCCCACCTGGTTGATCTGGCGGGTCGCGCGAGCGATCTCGATGGCCGCCGGGGCGCTGTGCTCGGTCAGCCGTTTATAGTCGTTGGCGATGCCGTGTAGCTGCAAGCTGGTATAGCCCGAGCAGGCGACGAAGGCGGCGGCCAGCACCAGCAGGGCCGTCAGGATCTTGGTCGAGATCTTCCAGTGATCGAAGGCTTGCATGGCCGCGGTCCTCGGCGCTCCGCCATCGCTGCGTGCGTTGGGCGAGAAGAGCAACCATCGCTAGCTTTCGCGAGCGTGGTGACCGGTTAAGTGACCAGTATATCGCCAGGTATAGGCCTGCGTCGCGTGGTCGCAGGTCTACGGTGAACGCGTTCAATGAGTCGAGGCGGCAAAAATAGAATTCATCACAAAAGTACAGTTTTCGACAGTTTTGAACTGTACTTGATCGCGCCGTACGGGTGGAACCGTTCGGCCGGCGGCCACGTTTCCCCGCCATGCTCAAGGTCGCCGGTATCCTTCTCGCCCTCATGGTCCTGTTCGGGATCCTCGGCTTCGTCGTCGACGTGGCCGGCGCGATCACCAAGGCGGCGTTCTTTGTCTGCCTGATCGCCCTGGGCGTTTCCCTGGCCATGAAGGCCTTCAAGCGCGAGGCTTAGCGGAACCGGGTTCGCTGAAAGCCTGGCCGCACAAGGTTGTGGGAAACCGCAAGAGCGTATTTACGCCAGTTTACGAATCCCCCTTTTCTTCCCCGCTTTCATCCCCTATATCCCCGCGTTCACGATTACATCGGCGGAGCGCGTCTGCGCGTCCGTATTACGCCCCGAGGCGCGATCAGTCGCCCTCCGATCCGCGCGAAGGGGCGCCCATCAGGCTTCCGGTCCCGGTCGCCCGATAGGGGAATTCCAGCGTCCGCCGTTCTCGGAGCACGAGAGCGGTGAGGGTGGACGCTACGGACATTCGATTTCACGCGCGGACTCTGTCCGCGCCGCAGGGAAACAACATGGCGCAATCCTTCACCGGCAAGAAGCGGATCCGGAAGTCGTTCGGCCGCATTCCCGAGGCTGTGCAGATGCCGAACCTCATCGAGGTTCAGCGCTCCTCCTACGAGCAGTTCCTGCAGCGCGAGGTCCGTCCGGGCCTGCGTCGCGACGAGGGCGTCGAGGCGGTCTTCAAGTCGGTGTTCCCGATCAAGGACTTCAATGAACGCGCGGTGCTCGAATACGTCTCGTACGAATTCGAAGAGCCCAAGTACGACGTTGAAGAGTGCATCCAGCGCGACATGACCTTCGCCGCGCCGCTGAAGGTCAAGCTGCGCCTGATCGTGTTCGAAACGGAAGAAGAAACCGGCGCCCGCTCGGTCAAGGACATCAAGGAGCAGGACGTCTACATGGGCGACATCCCGCTCATGACGGACAAGGGCACCTTCATCGTCAACGGC
>NZ_JAGIBH010000168.1 GCF_017744445.1 Caulobacter sp. | reverse complement strand
TGCGCCTGCGACAGGTCGGGGAGCGGTCCCGAGCGTGGGTCGGCGCGGCGCACGTAGAGTTCGTCGGCGGTGGCGACGTCGCCGCTGAACGACCAGTACTGCGCTCCGGTGGCGGTCGTCGCCGGGTTGGCCGCCATCACCTGCTCGAGCAGCACCAACGCTGGCATCAGCTTGTCCTCGAGCGCCAGCGACTGGACATCGTTGAGGCTCGGCGCGGGCGCGGTCTGCGCCTGCGCCTGCGCCTGCGCCTGCGCCTGCGCGCCCATCGCGCAGGCCACGAGCGCCACGATCGGAACCAGCCCCCGCCTCATGCGAGCCATGATGCACTACGCCGTATCGAGCGCAACTCAGTATTTCGGGCTCGAGGGCTGAAACGCATCAGCGAACCACAGGCAAGGTGGGCCACAGGCACTCATTCAAAGGAATTCGACCTGACGCCGATATTGAGCCCGGCGAACGCATTTTTCCGGAACTACCATCAATTTGGATGCTCAACAGGGT
>NZ_JAGIBH010000167.1 GCF_017744445.1 Caulobacter sp. | reverse complement strand
TTCATAGGCTCTGCCGTGGTCCGCCTCCTCGTTGGTAACGGCGTCCGCGTCGTCAACCTCGACAAGCTGACCTATGCCGGCAACCTGGCATCGCTGAAGACGGTCGAGGACGCGCCGAACTACCGCTTCGTCAGGGGCGATATCGGAGACATCCCCTTCGTTCTGTCGCTGCTGCGCGAAGAGCAGATCGAAGGCATCATGCACTTGGCTGCCGAGAGTCACGTCGATCGTTCGATCGACGGGCCCGGCGCGTTCATCGAGACGAATGTCGTCGGCACGTTCCGTCTGCTAACGGCAGCCCTCGAATACTGGCGCGGTTTGGACGACGATGGGCGGAAGGCATTTCGCTTCCACCACGTCTCGACCGACGAGGTGTTCGGCGATCTGCCGTTCGACGAGGGCTTCTTCACCGAGGACACGCCGTACGCGCCTTCCTCGCCATATTCGGCGTCAAAGGCGGCTTCGGATCACTTCGTGCGCGCCTGGCATCACACCTATGGCC
>NZ_JAGIBH010000166.1 GCF_017744445.1 Caulobacter sp. | reverse complement strand
CCCGGGCACAAGGCCCGGGATGACGGTTCGTTTTTGAGCTTGTGAGTGGAGCTGCCCCTAAATTCGCCCAGCCCGTCCATGATCGCCGTCAGCGCCAGCACCGTCTGGCCCTCCATGGCGCTATGTCCCGCATTGGTCAGCACGTAGCTCTCCGGCTTCACCCCCACGCCCGCCAGGGCATCGACCAGACGCGAGGCCTGGGTCAGCGGACACACCTGGTCGAAGCGGCCGTGGACGATGTGGATCGGCAGGCCGGCGATCTTGTCGACGTTGCGGGCGATGTAGTCCGGCTCCAGGAACAGGTTCCGGGCGAAGAAGTGGGCCTCGATCTGGGCGAAGCACAGGGCGAAGTCGGCCTCGCCGAACTTGCCCGGATCGCCCTGCTCGGGGATCATGTTCGAGATCGTCCCCTCCCAGACCGACCAGGTCAGGGCCGCGCGCAGCTGGGTCTCGCGGTCGGCGCCGCCGTCGAAAATAGCTTTGTAGGCCCCCATCATGTCGC
>NZ_JAGIBH010000165.1 GCF_017744445.1 Caulobacter sp. | reverse complement strand
CGCGCCCGCACTGGCCGTTGCAGCACCCGCCGGCAACGACCGCGCCGCCAGCGTCGCCCGCGTCGACCGCGCGCGCCTGGACGAGACGCTGCGTGGCTTCGTCGATTCCGGACAGCTCGTCGGCGTGTCCGCGCTGGTCTACCAGGACGGGCACGAGGCGTATTCGGGCGCATTCGGCCTGGCCGACCGCGAAGCGGCGCGGCCGATGGCGCGCGACACCATCGCCCAGATCTTCTCGATGACCAAGCCGGTCACCGGCGTGGCGCTGATGCAGCTGTACGAGCAGGGCAAGTTCCAGCTCGACGAGCCGGTCGCGAAATACCTGCCCGAGTTCGCCGGCATCCGGGTGTACGCCGGCACCGATGCGAAGGGTCAGCCGCTGCTGCTGCCGCCGAAGCGCGCGATCACGATCCGCGACCTGATGCGCCACACCGCCGGACTGGTCGGCGGCGGCGACGACACCGGCCCGGTCGGCGCGCTGTACCGGAAGGCCGATCCGGAC
>NZ_JAGIBH010000164.1 GCF_017744445.1 Caulobacter sp. | reverse complement strand
CTGCCAGCGAGGCTGGCGACTGGGTTCCTGCGCCGGTGCCTTCGATCGTCAGCGTGGCGCGCGCCTCGATACGGTCGCTTGCCCCGCCAGCCATGAGCTCGATCGTACCCGGCTCAATCATCCAACCGCCCCGCTGCGCCCACAGCGCGAAGTGCGCGGCGCTGAGCGTGAAGCGGACCGTGCGAGTCTCGCCAGGCTGCAGCGCGACGCGGCGGAAGCCGCGCAGCTGCATGACCGGGCGCGAAACCGAGGCGACAGGGTCGCGCATGTAGAGCTGGACCACCTCGTCGCCGGCCCGCGCGCCGGTGTTGGTGACAGGGACCGAGACCGTGACGGTGCCGCCGGCGGCGGGGATGCTCGCATGGTCGAGCGTCAGCGGGCCGTAGTCGAACGTGGTGTAGCTGAGCCCGTGTCCGAAGGCCCACACGGGCGTGATCGGCTGGTCGCGCCAGCGGACGGTGTCGGCGGCAAGGTCTTCGCTCGCCGGGCGGCCGCTCGGGAGC
>NZ_JAGIBH010000163.1 GCF_017744445.1 Caulobacter sp. | reverse complement strand
ACGAAGGATCACGCAGGCCGAACAGGGTCTGGTTCTCCTGGCCCGTGCCGACGAAGTTCTTCACGCGCTTGTCGAAGAAACCGATCGACACATAGCTGGAACGGGCAAAATACCACTCAAGCGAGATGTCGAGATTGTCGGAAACCAGCGGAACGAGGTTCGGATTGCCCGACCGAGCCGACGGCACGCCACCGAGGTAGGTCGGACGGTTCGGGTTGTTCGATCCGATCGAAACCGCCGAGAACAGCGAACCGAAGTCCGGACGCGCGATCGTCTTGCCGAAGGACACGCGACCCTTGAGCTTGGACGTCAGGTCGATCGAGAAGTCCAGAGCAGGCAGGATGTGATCGTAGCTCGCCGACTGGCTGACCAGCGTGTTGCCGGTGCCCAGCACCTTGGTGAAGTCGTTGTCCGCATCCCAGCGCAGCGCGGAGGGAGGCACGATCACCGAGGTCGAGGTCGAGTTGGTGTGCTCGTAGCGCACGCCGGCGACCAGGTTGGCCGGACGCCCGGCCAGGGTCGTGTTGATGGTGACCTGGGCATAGGCGGCCCAGATCTCTTCCTGGACCCGGTTGTCCTGGT
>NZ_JAGIBH010000162.1 GCF_017744445.1 Caulobacter sp. | reverse complement strand
TCACCCCGATGATCCGCGAGATCTGGGTCGCCGAGGTCTCGATCGCGCCCATGGCCTCGACGGCCTCGTCCACCACCTCGCCCGAGCGGCGGGCGTCCTCGCGGGCCTGGGCCACCACCTTGGCGGCGCGGCGCGCCCCGTCGGCGGTGTGGCCGACCGTGACGGTGATCTCGTCCATGGCGCTGGCGGTTTCCTGCAGGCTGGCGGCCTGCTGCTCGGTGCGGCGCGACAGGTTCGAGGCCGCCTCGGCGATCTGGTCCGAGCCCCGGCGCACCCCGGCCACCCGGTCGTCGATCACCGCCAGGGCGTCCGACAGCTTGCCGGCCGCCTGGTTGAAGTCGGCGCGCAGCTGCTCGTAGGACTCGGCGAAGCGCTCGACCAGGCGCACCGACAGGTCGCCCTTGGCCAGGCGCGACAGGCTCTCCGCAAGGGCGTCGACCATGTCGGCCCGCTGGCGTTCGGCCTCCTGCTGGACGGCGGCGTGGGCCACGCGGCCGGTCTCCTCCG
>NZ_JAGIBH010000161.1 GCF_017744445.1 Caulobacter sp. | reverse complement strand
ATCCAGGATCGCGATTGACAACGAGTGACCAAATTAGCATATGGTCACATGCTCAAGGTGAGCGTCACGAGGAGGTCGCGATGCGATCGGTTTCGAGCTTGGCTCTGCTGGCCCTGGCCGGCGTCACCCTCGGCGGGTGCGCCGTGGGCCCCGACTATGTCGCGCCGCCTTCGATGGTGTCCGGGACATTCATCGGCGCGAACGCGGTGGCCCAGCGCAGGGCCCCGCCCGCGCCGGTCGACCAATCGGCTTGGTGGAAAGGCTTCAACGATCCGGTGCTCGACGGCCTGGTCGACCGCGCCCTAGCCCAGAACCTTGACCTGGCCCAGGCCGCCGCCCGAGTGACCCAGGCGCGGGCAGGGCTGTCGGCGGCCACCGCAGCCTTGCTGCCGTCCGGCGGCGTCCAGGCGAGCGCGGCCCGAGCCCATATCTCGACCCAGACGCCTACCGGCCGCTTATCGTCCTCGGCGCCCGGCTTCGACCGCGACGGATCGCTCTACGAGGCCGAGGCCACCGGTGGCT
>NZ_JAGIBH010000160.1 GCF_017744445.1 Caulobacter sp. | reverse complement strand
GCCTGGGCCAGGTGCCGGTGCTGGAGCTGGACGACGGCCAGATGATCAGCGAGAGCGTCGCCATCTGCCGCTATCTGGAAGCCCTGCACCCGACGCCGCCGATGTTCGGGACCTGCGCCCTCAGCCAGGCGCGCACCGACATGTGGGTGCGCCGGATCGAGTTCCAAGTGATGGTCCCGGTCGGCATGTACTGGCGTCACGCCCATCCGCTGACGGCGTCGCTGCTGGTCCAGAACCGCGAGTTCGGCGAGTCCAACAAGCCGATCGCGGCCAGGGCCATGACGTGGCTCGACCGCGAACTGGCCGACGGCCGCGAATGGATCGCCGGCGACGCCTACGGGATCGCCGACATCGTCGCCCTGACGACGATCGACTTCGCCGGTTTCATCGGCCTGGAGGTTCCCGAGGAGGCCGAGCGGCTGAAGGCCTGGCGCGAACGGGCCTCGGCTCGACCCAGCGCCAACGCCTAGACGCTCGCGGGGGCCAGCTCGCTTTCGTGCAGGTCGTAAT
>NZ_JAGIBH010000015.1 GCF_017744445.1 Caulobacter sp. | reverse complement strand
TCCCCCGCGACGGGGATGGCTATGATTGTGCGGGGGATTTTAGCGCGGATCATTCGAAGGCGCGTAAAATCGACAAGCGGTTGATTTCGCTAGGTTCGATCTCGCGAATTCCGAGGATAGAGGCGGCTCAACGCCCACCAGATGCTCCCCCGCGATGCGGGGGAGCTGTCGCGGAGCGACTGAGGGGGCAAGTGCTGAATAGGCCGAGCTAGCCCCCTCCGGCCCTCCGGGCCACCTCCCCCGCATCGCGGGGGAGGATTTAGGCCCCCCCCTACTCCTCCCGCAGCTCCAGCGCCGTGAAGGGCGCCTGGCCGCGTTCGATGCGGATCAGGTCCAGCACGCCGACGATCTGCCGCGAGCGCCAGTGGCTCAGCAGGTACATCAGCGGGCCCATGGTCGCGATGCTGACGCTCACGATGACCATGTTCAGATTGTCCCGGACGAAGCTCATCACGCTGTCGCCGGCCAGTTCGGCCAGCAGCGCCACGATCGACAACGGCACGGTCAGGTAGCCGATGATCACCACCCGCAGGATCTGGTCCTGGCGGCGGACATTCAGATTGGCCAGGGCCGACAGGGCGTCGAACGTGGCCTCATCCACTCCGTCCAGCAGCGCGAAGGACTTGATCGTCGACGGGTTCCTGCGAAAGCCGCTGAGGAAATCGACGCCGACATAGCCCCAGGCCCCGGGGGTGTAGAGGCTGGACGGCAGCAGCGACCAGACGGGGAAATAGTCCTTCAGGCGCTTCCACAGCGCCCATAGTTGTTCGTTGTTGGCCATGCTCAGGCGTAGCCCAGCAGCGCCCGCAGGCCCGGCACGTGGAAGTCGACGACCCGCTTGTGGACGTCCGACAGCACCTTGGGCACCTCGGCCGTGACCTGCAGGTTCTCGCGGGCGGTGCGGCTCTCACGCGGGTCGGCGCCGGCCTCGACGCGCTCGCGCCAGTCGGACGGCAATTCCAGGCCGCAGTCGGCCAGCAGCTGGCGGAAGAAGGCCTCGGCCCGCTTTGAGCCCAGGTCCTTGAGGCTGTCGACGATGTCCTCGTAGCGGACGATCACGGCGCTGGAGCCCATCCAGGCCACGGCGTTCATGGCGAAGATGTCGCGCAGGTCCGGCACGCGGCCATGGGCGCCCAGGATCATCATCATGATGACGTCCTCGACCGACGCGCCGCCGTCCTTGATGTGGTTCAGGTTCCCCTGGAACTCGTCCGACAGGTAGAAGCGCGCCCGCGCCAGCACCCAGTCATAGGGGTCGCGCACCAGCACGATGTGGCGCACGTCGCGCAGGGCCACCGCCGACTCGTCGGAGAACAGCATGTGGCCCCAGCTGATCATCGGGGCCTTGGGGTCGAAGGCGTCGCGGCTGCGCGCCAGCAGGGCGTGCTGGATATATTCGCGCGGCCAGTGCTGCTCGGGCGCGACGAACATCCGCAGGATGTTGCGGATCAGGTGAGTGCCGGCCTTGGGCACGCTGTTCAGGTAGACCGGCTGGGAGAGGCGCGCGCGATCGAAGCGCTGGCCGATCTCGTCCAGATTGTCGGGCTTGCCCCGGATGATGGCGTTCACGACGGAGACTTCCCGCGACTCGAAAACAAAGGGCGGCGGATCGCTCCGCCGCCCAAAAGACTAGACCGTGAAGGCGGGACGCGAAACGCCTCTCGGCGATCGCGCCCCTCTCCGATGCTTAGAACTTCGCTTGGAAGCTCACGAACATGCGGCGGCCGATATAGTCGTACTGCGAGGCCAGCACCGAGCGGCCGACCATGTTGTAGTTGCCCGCGTTCTGGCTGACCTGCGGCGGCGCTTCGTCGAACAGGTTGGCCACGCCGCCCAGCACGGTGAAGTTCTCGAACTTCTTCTGCAGCGACAGGCTGTGGTACGCCGTGAACTCGGTGTGGATCTTGTAGAACGTGGTCTTGGTCGTGTTGCTGTCGGCATAGTCCTCGGCGTCAGACGCCTTGCCGACCATGTCGATGCCCCACAGAGCCGCCCAATCGCCCTTGGTGAAGCGGAAGTTCAGCTGGCCGGTCCAGTCCGGATCGCCCACGAAGCCGTTGCTGTCGACGACGGTGTCGGCGAACAGGGCCGTGGTGTCCTTGAACTGCCAGGTGGACTGCAGCTCGACATCCATGCGGACGTCCCAGGGCAGGTCCTGGCCGTAGTTCACGGTCAGATCCAGGCCCTTGTTCACTTGGGTGGCGATGTTCAGGTAGTTGTCGGTCACCGTGGTGACCAGGTTCGACGGACCACGGGTGAACAGCGTGCACAGCTTGTCAGTCGGGAAGCTCAGCGACCGGTAGCAGCCGTTGACGATCCGGGCCGCGCCCAGCTGGGTGATCTCGTTGTTCACGCGGATGTCGAAGTAGTCGACCGCCACCTTCAGGTCGGCGAACTTCGGCGTCCAGATGACGCCGTAGGTCGTGGCCTTCGAGGTTTCGGCTTCCAGCGAACCAGCGCCGCCGCCCGAGGTCACGGTCGCCTGAGCGCCCGCGCCGGTATAGGCCGGCGGGATGCCGGCGGCCTTGCAGTTGTCGGCGACGTACTGCGGCAGGGTGCCGGCCGTCAGCGCCGCTTGCCAACGGATGCACGGATCGAGGTTGCGTTGCGAGACGAAACCGGTCTCGGCGTTCTTGTACAGCTCGAACAGCGCCGGGGCGCGGAACGAGGTGCCCCGCGTGGCGCGCACGCGCACCGACGGGATGATCTGCCAGTTCAGGCCGACCTTGTAGGTCTGGTCGCTGCCATAGCTGTTGACGTCGGTGTAGCGGCCCGACAGCGACAGATCCAAGGATTGGATGAACGGAACGCTCTTCACCAGCGGAACGCTCAGTTCGCCGTAGATTTCCTTGGTCGTGTCCTTGCCGGCGGTGATGCCCGAGGTCGACGAGCCCCAGATGTTGCCAGCCTGGGTGATCGCGCCGGGGGTGTCGTTGATCTCGTCCTTGCGATAGGCGACGCCGAAGGCGGCGCCGACCGTACCGGCCGGGAGCTTGAACAGGTCGCCCGAGACCGACCCTTCGATCGCCAGCTGCTTGTAGATGGTCTTGCCGGTTTCCGTGTCGAACAGGAAGGCCTGTTCTTCGGGCGTGTACTTGCCGGCCAGGAAGTCGGGCGACATCCAGTTCACGTCGACGCACTTACGCTTGCTGATCGGCGTGGTGTAGCCGACGCACGAGGCGGTGGGGCGCGGGATCGAGTTGGCCTTGCCGATGCCGAACGAGCCGCCGTCGCTGCGGCCGTCGGCGCTGTTGAGGGCGTCGCCCAGGACGACGTCCTGCGAGTACAGGCCCTTGTTGTGGCTGTACTGAGCGAAGATGTCCCAGTCCCAGCCCTTCAGGAAGTTGGCGCCGAAGTCGCCGCGCAGGCCGCCGACATAGCGCTGGTAGTCGACCTTCTGGCCGGCGCGGGCCAGCGGCGTGACGATGGTCGGGCTGAGGATGAAGTCACCCGTGAAGCCGGCGCTGAAGGGGTCGCCGTAGTCTTCGGTGTAGAGGTAGGTCCAGATCTGACGATAGCCGTTGGTCTTGGTGGCGCGGCGGTTCAGCAGCACTTCGCCATAGGCTTCGACGTGGTCGTTCACGTCGAACGAGGCCTGGGCGAAGACCGTGTTGCGCTCGGTGCGCGGGGTCAGCGAGCTGGCCAGGTTGTAGGGGCTGTTATAGTCCAGCACGCCCATGTCGGGATTGGCCGGGTCCAGGCTGTCGCCGACCACGAACCATCCGGGAGGCGCGCCCGGATAGTCGCCGGCCTTACCGGCCGGATACTGCGAGATATACTTGCCCAGGTTGTTGCCGTAGTCGTACTGCAGCTTGCCGTCGCGGCCCTCGAAGTCGAGGGTGTACAGCCAGACTTGATCGTACAGCAGGTCGCGGCACTGGGTCGTGCCTGTGCGCGGGTCGATCGTGTCCTTGCGCTTGCCGTTGGCGTCGAAGATGTACGCCTGGCCGCAGTTGGTCCAGGCGCGCTGGCCGTTCGATTGCTCGGTCTTCTTGGCGTAGTCGTAGGTGATGTTGAAGAAGCCGCGCGAGAAGGTCTTGCCCCAGCCGGCGCTGGTGCGGAACTCCTGGCCGCCGTGCCGTTGCGGCTGGCTGGCGAAGGCGTCGATGCTGAAGCCGTCCTGGCCCCGCTTGGTGATGATGTTGACGACCCCGGCCACGGCGTCCGAGCCGTAGACCGACGAGGCGCCGTCCTTCAGGATCTCGACGCGGTCGATGGCGGCCACCGGCAGCACGTTCAGGTCAAACGCCGACACGCCGCCGCGCACGCCGGCCGGACCGGCGCGACGGCCGTTCAGCAGGACCAGGGTGCGGTTGGCGCCGAGGCCGCGCAGCGAGATGGTTTCCGAGCCCGGACCACCGTCGGTGACGAAGGCGCTCGAGACGGCGGCCGTGATCTGCGGCGAGCCCGAGGCGATGGTCGAGGACTGCAGCAACTGAGCCGTGTTGCCGATGCCCTTCAGCCGCCCCTGGTCGGCCGTGATGACCTGAACCGGGTCAGGACTGTTGAACTCGTTGCGCTTGATGCGCGAGCCGGTGACCACGACGGCCTCGACTTCGGAGGTGTCCTTGGCGCTATCGGTGGTCTGCAGCGGAGCGGCCGTTTGAGCCATGGCCGGCAGCGCGACGCCAACCGCCAGCCCGGCGATGATCGTCGAGGCCAGAAGATGTCTGCGATGGGTGAGCATTGGAGGATTTTCGCCTTTATTGCGGAACTACGCGGCACGCCTCCCCACCAAGCCCCCTTGGCGCGACAAGTACCGCTCACGCCTAACCAATCTGCTTCATTAACTTCCCGCAATCTCACCGTCGCCGTTTTGTCGCATTTTGGGCGAACTGTGGCATCTCGCACGCACTAACAGCGCTTGATGAGGCATTTCCCAGCCTTTTGAGCACCTTACGCGCACGGAAAGTGCAGCTACCCGAGGCACGAAAAAGGCCGCCGGGCAAACCCGGCGGCCTTTCATTACTTAAGGTTTAGGGAAAACTACCTAAAGTTTAGAGATTTCAGTTCACCGCCGGAAGCAACCGCTTGGCCTGGGCGATCCAGGCGTCGCGCTCGGCGCGGCCCTTCAGGTTCAGCAGCGCGTCGAACGAGGCCAGCTCGTCGGGCGTCCAGGCGGCGATCTGGCTGAACTTGGTCACGCCCAGCTCGCCCAGCGAAGCGGCCAGCTTGGGACCGATGCCAACCAGCTGGGTCAGGTCGTCGCCCGCGGCCTGGAGGGTCTCGGCGGCCTGCTCCACGACCGGCGCGACAGCTTCGACGACCTCGACCGGCGCCTCGGCGGCCGCCTCGACGATAGGCTCGGCCGCGACGACGGGTTCGACCACCGCCTCGGCGACATCCTCGTTGGCGGCGACGATGGTCTCGACCACCGGCTCGGCGGCGGCCTCGATGAGCTCCTGAGTCGCGTCGAGCACGGTCTCGGTCGTCTCGGCGACCAGGGTCACGGCCTCGATGACCGGTTCGGCGACGGGCGTCGCTTCGAGAACCGCCACCGCCTCGACAGGCGGCGCGACCGGCTCGGGGGCCAGGGCCATCAGGGCCTCGACATTGACGGCTTCACGCCAGCGGTTGGTCCACCACCAGTAGGAGGCGCCGGCCACCGCCGCGCCGCCGAACATCAGCCACAGCGGCGAAGCCGCCCCGATCGCCACGTACGGCGCGGTCTCGGGCTCGACCTTGTCGGCCTTGTATTCAGGAAGGAAAGAGAAGATCGAAACCATGGGGAGGTGCTCCAGCGCCGGCGATCTATTGCGGTGCAGCATAACACGGAAAACGCGTTCGCAACCGCAAAAATGCTCACCTTACGTCAAGCGATCCCAACAACTTTCAGAAGCACGCCCGCCGCTACGGTCACGGCGATCATGGCCAGCATCGGCAAGCGCGTGGCGAAGACAAGCATCAGGGCCAGCACCGTCAGGCCCAGCGCGCCGTAGTCCAGGCTGGCCAGGTCCGGCAGCATGACCTTGACCACGCCCGCGACCTCCATCGTCTGGCCGCTGCGGAAGAAGAGGTGAATGGCGAACCACAGGGCCAGCTGGCCGATCACCCCCACCGAGGCGGCCGAGATCAGGGTCAGGGCCCGCGCCGGCTGGGGCTCCCTCCCCCAGCGCTCGAACAAAGGCCCGCCGGCGAAGATCCACAGGAACGACGGGGCGAAGGTCACCCACGCCGCCATCAGCCCGCCCAGCACGGCCAGGACCCAGGCGTACTCGGCCGGCGCGGTCTGGAAAGCGCCGACGAAGCCCACGAAGACGAAGACCAGGATCAGCGGCCCCGGCGTGGTCTCGGCAAGGCCCAGGCCGTCCAGCATCTGGCCCGCCGTCAGCCAGCCGAACCCCGAGGCCGCCTGGCCGATATAGGCCAGGGCCGCATAAGCCCCACCGAAACTGATCGCCGCCAGCCCGCCGAACGACAGCCCCATCCAGGCCAGGACCGAGCCCGGCGCAATGAGCCAAGCCAGGGCGATCGGGGCGACCCACAGGGCCAGGCAGGCGAAGGCCGTCCTCGCCTGCCCCTTCGGTGGCGCAGGACGCGGGGCTGACTTGCCAGCGCCCTTGGTCGTCGCCCAGCCCAGCACCCCGGCGGCCAGGATCACCAGCGGAAACGGTACGGTCGTAAAAGAGAGCGCCGCGAAGGCCGCGCCGCAGACGAAGGCGGCCAGTCGATCCTTGATCGCCCGCTTACCGATCTTGATCAGCGCCTGGAGGACCAGCGCCACCACCGCCGCCTTCAGGCCCAGCAGCACCGGCCCCGCCCAGTCCGAGCGGCCGTGCGCGACATATAAAGCCGACAAGCCCAGCATCACCGCCAAGCCCGGCAGCACGAACAGAAGCCCCGCCGCGACGCCGCCTCGGATACCGTGCAGCCGCCAGCCCAGCCAGGTGGCCAGCTGCTGGGCCTCGGGCCCCGGCAGCAGCATGCAGAAGCTCAAGGCCCGCGCGAACGTGTCCTCGTCGATCCAGTCACGCTGCTCGACCACTTCCTTGTGCAGGAGCGCGATCTGGCCGGCCGGGCCGCCAAAGCCCAGCAGGCCGATCTTCAGCCAGACCGGCAGGGCCTGCGCGAAGGTCGGCGGCGCCTTGCTCACGTGCGCCAGACGCGCGAGCGGCCGCCCTTTTCGCCCAGGCGCGCGGCCAGCCAGTCGCCGGCCTGCGCCGCCGCCTCGTCGACCGAGGCCGGCGCGCCGACCATCACCATCGCGCAGCCATTCATCTTCATGGGATCCGTCAGGGGCCGGAGACGAAGCTCGGCCACTAGCAGGTCACCCGTGACGCTTTCCATCATCCGCAGGAAGGCGTCGAAGGTCTCCAGGTCCTTGATCGGCAGCCAGATGGCCAGGGCCGCGTCCGGCGCGCGCTTCAGGACGGCGCGGGTCGTCTCGGCGATGCGCTGGTAGTCGTCCGGCCGCTCGAACGGCGGATCGATGACCACGAAGGCGCGGCCGCCCTTGCCCGCCTGCTGGGCGGCGGTGACAAAGCCATCGGCCTCCAGCGCCTGAGCATTGGCGTAAGGCGCCAGGGTCTTGCGCAGCAGCGCCGCGTCGTCGGGGCGCAGCTCGCAGCCGGCATAACGGTCGGCCTTGCGCAACGCCCGCGCGGTCAGCAGCGGCGAGCCGGGATAGAGATCCCCTTCCTGCCCCCCGTTCATATCGGCCACCGCCTTCAGCAGCGGCCCGAACACCGCCGGCGCGTCGTCGGCCGCCTTCAGCCGGAAGATCCCCGCCTGCGCCTCGCCCGAACGGCGCGACATCTCGCCGGACAGGTCATAGCCCCCTGCCCCCGCATGGGTGTCGATCACCGACACCGCGTCGCTCTCAGCCTGGAGCGTCGACAGCATGGCCAGCACGATCGCGTGCTTGTGCAGGTCGGCGAAATTGCCGGCGTGAAAGGCGTGACGGTAGTTCATGCGTCCGCTCCTACCACGCCCCGTGGGCGCGGCCAGCCTCGCGCAGCTCTTCGATCATCTTCTCCTTGAGCGCCTGGGGCCCGACGATCTCGATCTTGTCGCCCCAGGTGAACAGGTGCCAGGCCAGCTCGCGCATGCCGCCGGCGCGGAAGGTGACCAGCACCGAGCCGTCCTCTTCCTGCGTCACCTTCTGCGTCGCGTGGAAACGCCAGCGCAGCGCGTCCTCGGCCCCCTCGGGCTTGATGCGCAGGACCACGTCCTGGATCTCGTCGTGATAGATGCCGAAGCTCTCGTCGGCGAAGGCCTGCAGGCTGAAGTCCTCGGGCGGCGAGGCCGGCTTGTCGAGCACCTTCAGGTCACTCATCCGGTCCAGGCGCCACGAGCGCGGCCCGCCCGCCCCTTCCGACGCCACCAGATAGTTGCTGCGCCCGAACAGCACGCCCAGCGGCGTCACCTCGCGCGTCCGCCCCGGCGTGCTGCCGCCTTCATAACGGAACGACAGCGCCGACAGGCCCTTGATCGCCGTGCGGATGGCCGTCAGCAGCGCCTGATCCTCGAACGGACGCGGGCCGGCATGGACGGCGATGGTCTCGGCCTGGACCAGGGCCTCGACGTCCGGGGCCACCTTGCGCCGCGCCGCGCCACGCAGGGCCGACAGCAGCTTGCCTTCCAGGGCGTAGAGCGAGGCCGCCCGCGCCTCGGCGCCCGAGGCCTTGTAACCGTCGGCGGCGGTGCGCAGGGCCGCCAGCTCCTCGGCGGTCGGGGTCTGAAAGACGCCGTCCAGGCCCGAGGGGATGCGGAATCGCTTGGTCGGCGGATCGTCGATCGCCTCCATCTGCGGAAAGGCCGTCCAGACGGCGTCGCGCATCCGCTCGGCGGTGCGGCGCCCCACGTCCAGGGCGCGCGCCATCTCGTCCAGGGTCATGCCCTCGGCCGAGCCGGCCAGCATCCGGGCCAGATCCAGGAGCCGTGTCGCTTTCTCATGTCTCATGAGGGACCATATACGACCGGTTTTGTCGCAAGGCCCGCACATTCTTCTCATGTCGAGACTGGAGAAGCCAATGTCCCGCTTTGCTTGCAGCCCCTGGGCGACCACCCCCGTCAGCCAGGCCATGATCTCGGCGGTGATGGACTTCGCGGATATCCACCGCGACATGGGCGGCGGCCGCACCCTGCGCCGTATCAGCCACGAGCGCGCGGCTAAGGCCGACATGTTCCTGCTGCTGGGCCGCGACGTCGAGCGCGTCATCGACATCGGCTTGGTGTGGAACGACCGCGAGGATCAGATCGTCCGCGTCACCGACGACGCCGAACTGCGCGATTCCCGCCTCCAGCTGTGGGAAGAGGCTTTCGACCTGTTCGAGACCGAAGAGACGGACGAAATGGCTCCGCCGATGCGCCTCGTGGCGTGAAGCCTGCCGCGCACGCACCCTCAGCGTGCAAAGTGGGCGTACCCAACTGCCTAAAATCCGAGACCTGCCGCCGCGCAAAACGGCGCCATTGAGGCGCCGGCGCGGTTGTGACCGTTTCTAGAACAGCCCCCATTGCCGAACGCCGAAACCTGCCTCCCCATGAATTCATCGGGAGAGTAGCCGATGATTTTTTGCGTCAGTGTCAAAAATCATAATCGTCGGGAGAAAAACGCCATGGAAAAGGGAATCATTACGCGTCAATAAACACAACGAGGGGGTTACTAATGACTCGGCGTTTTAAACCTGCCCTGCTGGCGGGTATTTCCGCGCTATCTGTTACTTTGGGATACTCTGCACAAGCGTTCGCCGCCGCACCGGATACGGCGCCGGATCAGAACGAAATCGACGTCGTCATCGTCACCGGCACGCGCCAGACTGGCCTGCGCGTCATCGACAGCCCCGCCCCCGTCCAAGTCGTCGACACCAGCACGCTGGAACGCACCGGCACGGTCGACCTGCGTCTCGGCCTGGCCAATCTGGTCCCGTCGTTCAACGCTCAGGCCTTCGGCGGCGACACCGCCAACCTGACCCTTTCGGCCCGCCTGCGCGGCCTCTCGCCCAACCAGGCCCTGGTGCTGGTCAACGGCAAGCGCCGCCACACCACCGGCAACCTCGCCGTGCTGTCGGGCGTCTATCAAGGCGCCGCCGCGGCCGACCTGGGCTTCATTCCGATGGCCGGCATCGGCCGCATCGAAGTGCTGACCGACGGCGCCGCCGCCCAGTACGGCACCGACGCCATCGCCGGCGTCGTCAACATCATCCTGAAGAAGAACGTCTCGGGCGGCTCGATCTCGGCCACCGGCGGCGAATATTTCGACGGCGGCGGCAAGACGGCCGGCGGCTCGGTCAACATCGGCATGGCGCCGACCGAGAACAGCTATCTGAACCTGACCGTCGAGAGCAAATACCACGGCTTCAGCAACCGTGGCCTGCCCGACCAGCGCGTCGTCAACCCGGCCAGCTCGGGCTATTCGGCCGCCAACAACGCCGTCGAAAGCCTGATCCCCGGCTATCCGAACCTGAACCTGATCTCGGGCGACGCCGAATACCGGATCAACAATTTCGCCTTCAACGCCGGCGTCGAGCTGCCGGCCGACTTCGAGGCCTATTCGTTCGGCACCCTGGGCCACAAGGACGCCTCGGCCTACGAAAACTACCGCCGCTATAACCGCATCCAAGGCAAGATGGGCGCGGCCGACCGGCCCTTCCCGCTGGGCTTCTCGCCCCGCGAGCGCATCATCGAGGACGACTACGCCCTGACCCTGGGCCTGTCGGGCAAGGTGGCCGGCTGGGACATGGACCTGTCGTCGACCTACGGCAAGGACGACATCGAGGTGCGCGTCGAGGACTCGGCCAACGCCAGCCTCTACACCGACACCTCGACCACGACGACCAAGGGCTTCACCCCGACCTCGTTCCACGCTGGCAGCTGGCGCACCACCCAGTGGACCAACAACCTGGACCTGCGCCGCGGCTTCGACGTCGGTCTGGCCACCCCGCTGGACGTCGCCCTGGGCTACGAGCAGCGTCGTGACACCTACCGCATCGGCCAAGGCGACGCGGCGTCGACCTACAAGGAAGGCTCGCAGTCGTATCCGGGCTTCCAGAAGACCGACGCCGGCGGCCACAGCCGCACCAGCTGGGCCCTGTACGGCGACTTCGCCGCCAGCCCGATCGAGGCCTGGAAGATCGACGCGGCCATCCGCTACGAGAAGTTCAGCGACTTTGGCGACACCACCGTCGCCAAGCTGACCAGCCGCTATGACTTCAACGAGATGTTCGCCGTTCGCGGCACGGTCTCGACCGGCTTCCGCGCTCCGACCCTGGCGGAATCGTTCTACTCGGCCACCAACGTCTCGCCGACCAGCGCCTTCGTGCAGCTGGCCCCGAACTCCAGCGCCGCGCGCCTCCTGGGCATCGACACGCTGAAGCCGGAAAAGTCGAAGAACTACAGCCTGGGCGTCGTGGCCCACCCGATCCCGAAGATGACGGCCACGATCGACGTCTATCAGATCAATCTGAAGGACCGGATCTTCGGCTCCAGCTCGGTCTACGGCATCCGCAACGGCGTCGTGGTCAACAGCAACGTCAACGCCGCGATCGCCGCCAACGGCAACGTGCTGGACAGCACGGTGGCCAGCACCGGCATCAACATCTTCTCGAACGGCCTGGACACCCGCACGCGCGGCCTGGACTTCGTGGTCTCGTACCCGACCGACCTGGGCGACGCGGGCCGCATCGACTGGACGCTGTCGGGCAATTTCAACAAGACCAAGATCACCAAGGTCAAGGCCGCTCCGACGGCGCTCGCCACCCCCAGCGCCGCCTTCCCGACCGGTCAGGTCCTGTTCGCCGGCAACGCCGCCTCGCTGCTCGAGAAGGCCGCGCCGAAGTACAAGATCGGCCTGAACGGTCTCTACAGCTTCCGCAAGGTGACGCTGTCGGTGACCGAGACCTTCTACGGCAAGGCCGAGGCCCTGTCGGATCCGGGCACCGGTCCGCTGCTGAACACCGTGGCCAGCGCCACGGCGATCACCGATGTCGAGCTGTCCTACAAGTTCCTGAAGGGCGTCACCGCCGCGATCGGGGCCAACAACGCGTTCAACAAGTATCCGGACAAGTTCTCGGCCGCGTTCCAGACCGCCTGTATCGCTTCGGGCGGCGGCTGCGTCACCCAGTATCCCTCGTTCTCGCCCTACGGCATCAACGGCGGCTACTACTACGGTCGCCTGACCTACGCCTTCTAAGGCCTAGGCACGGACTGAAAAGCGAAGGGGCGGGCCGCGGGGTCCGCCCCTTTTGCTTTGGGCTACGCGGTCCAGCCCCCGTCGATGGTCAGGCTGGCGCCGGTCATGTAGCCCGCGCCCGGACCGGCCAGCCAGGCGACCAGGTCGGCGATCTCGTCGGCCTTGCCGATGCGGCCCAGGGGCAGTTTGGGGGTGATGTACTCCATCAGGTCCGCCGTCATGTCGGTCTCGATCGGGCCAGGCTGGACGTTGTTGACCGTGATGGCGCGCGGCGCGAAGTCCAGAGAGGCGCCTCGCACCAGCTGGGCCACGGCGGCCTTGGTCATGGCGTAGACGCTGGAGCCCGGGCTGCCGATCCGCTCGGCGGTGTTGCTGCCGATGGTGACGATGCGGCCCCCGTCCAGCAGGTGCGGCGCGGCGTAGTGGATGGCGGTGAACACACCCCGCACATTGACCGCCAGCATGCGGTCGAAGTCCTCGACGGCGAACTGGTCGATGGTCCCGGCGAGCAGCACGCCGGCATTGGCCACCAGCACGCCCAGCTTGCCGAAGCGTCCGACGGCGGTCTCGACCGCGGCGCGCACAGCCTGGGCGTCGGCGCTATCGGCCTGGATCGGCAGAGCGGTCCCGCCGGCGGCTTCGATCTCGGCGGCCAGGGCGGCCGCCTTGTCGGGCGAGCTGACATAGGTGAAGGCGACGGGGCGCCCCTCGGCGGCGAGCCGGCGGACGATGGCGGCGCCCATGCCGCGCGAGCCGCCGAACACCAGGGCAGGGGCGGTAGAGGAGAAGGTCGTGGACATCGGAATTTCCATTCTTGACTGATTGGTCCGGAACCAATGCGCCATTCCGGATCGATCGGTCAAGAACATTCTGGACTCATCGGTCCGGAATGGTAGGATGCGACCATGGCCAGACCTTCCGAGTTCGATCGAGACGAGGCGATCGCCAGCGCGATCAAGGTGTTCGCGCGCCACGGCTACGAGGCCGCCTCGACCAGCGACCTGCTGGACGGCATGGGCATCGCCCGCCAGAGCCTGTACGGCGCGTTCGGCGACAAGCGCCGGCTGTTCCTGGAAGCCTTGCGTCGCTACGCGGCCGACTCGCTGACCCAGATGCGCGACGCCCTGGCCGGCGGGACGGCGGCGGAAGGGATCGAGGCGGCGCTGCTGGTCGGACTGGGCTCCAGCGCCGATGTCGAGACCGGCTGCCTAGGCGTGGGCTCCATCGTCGAGTTCAGCCGCACCGATCCCGACATCAACGCTCAGAACGACGCCGCTGGCTTGGCGGTGATCGCGGCCTTCGCCGAGCGCGTGCGCGACGGCATGGCGGCTGGAGAATTCGACCCCGGCCTAGACCCGGAGGCGGCGGCCGGGATGTTGCTAGCTCTGCGCTCGGGCCTGAAGGTCTCGGCGCGCGGCGGGGCCGGCGAAGCCGAACTGCGCGAGGCCGCCCGCCTGGCCCTGCGCGGCCTGCGCGCCTAGAGCCCCTTGCCCATCCGCACCAGCGGCACGCGGTAGCCGGTCGAGGTCACCGCCTCGAACGGCTCGATGTCGTGGTAGCCGCAGGCGCGGTACAGCGGCACGCCGCCCATGGTGGCCGCCATCTCGACACGGGCGAAGCCTTCAGCGCGGGCGGCGGCCTCGCAAGCGTCCAGGACCATCCGGCCGACGCCTTTCCGCGTGTGGTCGGGGTGGGTGTACATCGCCCGCACGCGCGCCGCGTCGACCTTGGGGTCCAACAAGGCCGCGTCGCGTCCGGCCGAGTGGTCGCCGCCGAACAAGGTAGCGCGCCGACTCCAGCCGCCGCAGCCGGCGATCTCGCCCGCGTCCTCGACCACGAAATAGGTGCCGTCGGCGATCAGTTGGGTGTCCAGACCCATGATCTCGAACGAAGCCTTTACGCCCTCGGGCGGCAGGAAGTCCTGCAGCAGCTCGCCGATCGCGCGGTCCATCAGGGCCGACAGCACGGGCATGTCGTCGGCGTGGGCCAGGCGCAGGGTCAGGGCGGGTTCGGACGAATTCATAAGGGCTCCATGACGGCGTGCCGGGCGATGAGCAAAATAAGGATTCGGTGAGTCGACGGCTATATTTCAGCCCCGCCCACCGATCGCTCAAAGCCGCCCCCAGGCGCCCAATGGTCAGGCGTCCGTCGGGTCATGCTGCGTCTTCACTGAAAACGGATTGCGCGCGCAAGGCCCAGATTTCGAGATACCGCCCAACCGGCGCGACGTGATCCGCTGGCAATAACGGGCGGGGATGTAATGAGCGGATTGGACGCGTCTTCGGCGGGTGGCGTACTCACACGCCGTCGGTTCTTCGAGAGTTTGGCCGCGGTCGGCGGCATGTCGTTGGTTCTGTCGGGCATGGAGGCCCTGGGCTTTTCGCAGGCCTCAGCCACCGAGCTGCCGCCCGAGCTGACCGGCGGCGCCAAGAACACCAAGGTGGTGATCCTGGGCGCGGGCCTGGCGGGCATGACCGCCGCCTACGAACTGTCCAAGGCCGGCTACCAGGTGCAGGTGCTGGAGGCCCGCTCGTACGCCGGCGGCCGCTGCCAGACCGCCCGCAAGGGCTTCAAGCACACCGACCTGATCGGCCACGAGCAGACCTGCGAGTTCGACGACGGCCACTACATCAACCACGGCCCGTGGCGGATCCCGTACCACCACCGCTCGACCCTGCATTACACCAAGCTGTTCGGCGTGCCGCTGGAGAGCTTCGTCAACGACAACGACGCCGCCTACATCTATTTCGAGAAGGGCAAGGGCCCGCTGAACGGCAAGCCGGTCCGCAAGGGCGAGATCGCCGCCGACATCCGAGGCTACACCGCCGAGCTGGTCGCCAAGGCCGCCAGCCAGGGCCAGCTCGACGCCCCGCTGTCGGGCCTGGATAAGGAACGTTTCGTCGCCTACGTCGTCAACGAAGGCCGCCTGTCCAAGGACCTGGCCTACAAGGGCACCGAGGGGCGCGGCTTCTCGATCCACCCCGGCGCGGGCGTCGATCCCGGCCCCGGCAAGGAACTGGCGCCCTACGCCTTCAAGGACGTGCTGGACAGCAACGCCTGGCGGGTCCTGAGCTCGGTCACCGGCTACGAGCAGCAGCGCACCATGCTGCAGCCGATCGGCGGCATGGACCAGATCGCCAAGGCCTTCGAAAAGCAGGTCGGGCCGATGATCCGCTACGGCGCGGTGGTCGAGAAGATCAAGCAGTCGCCCACCGGCGTGACGGTCGCCTACAAGGGCGCCGACGGCAAACCGGCCGAGGTCACGGCCGACTACTGCCTGTGCACCATCCCGCTCAGCGTGCTGAAGCAGATCGATGTCGACGCCTCGGCCCCGTTCAAGGCGGCGATGGAGGGCGTGGCCTACGCGCCGGTCAACAAGATCGGCCTGCAGATGAAGAACCGCTTCTGGGAAGAGAAGCACCACATCTATGGCGGCCACATCTATACCGACCTGGCCGGCATCAACTCGATCACCCTGCCCTCGTATGGCTGGCAGGGTCAGAAGGGCGTGCTGCTGGGCTATTACGCGTTCGGCGGCGAGGCGGCCCGGATCAGCGCCAAAAGCCCGGCCGAACGCGCTGCCTTCGCCGTGGCGGCGGGTCAGAAGATCTTCCCCGAATACGCCGACGCCTACGAGAACGCCTTCTCGTTCAGCTGGCACCTGGCTGAGTACAATCTGGGCGGCTGGGCCGAGTGGGGCGAGACCGGCCGCAAGGACAGCTATCCCGTCCTGTGCCAGCCCGACGGCCGTCTCTATCTGGCCGGCGAACACTTGAGCTACCTAGGCGGGTGGCAGGCCGGCGCCATCGAGTCGGCCTGGCAGCAGATCGCCAGAATCCACGCCCGCGTGCAGCAGGCCTAAGAGCAGACTTCGGGGATACAGAATGACCTTCGCCTATCGTCTCGCCGCCCTGTCACTCGTCGCCGGCCTCGCCGCTCCGGCGATCGCCTCCGCCGACGGCAAGTCGCTGTTCAACGACAACTGCTCGGCCTGCCACCAGGTGACCGGCAAGGGCGTCAAGGGCGCCTTCCCGGCCCTGGCCGGCTCGCCCTTCGTGCAAGGCCCGCCGCAGGTGCTGACCACCACCGTGCTGAACGGCCGCGCCGGCATGCCCGCCTTCAAGGACGACCTGAACGACGCCGACCTGTCGGCCATCCTGACCTATGTCCGCACGTCGTGGGGCAACAAGGGCGCGGCCGTCCAGCCCGCCGATGTCGCCAAGGCCCGCGTCGCCGCCAAGGCCGCCGCCAAGGCGCGCGGCCTGCAGGCTCACTGATCTTTCGCACCGCTCAAAGGGAGAAGACCATGAAACGCCTCATCGCTCTGGCCGCTGGCGTCGCCGCCCTCGCCGGCTTCGACGCCGCCGCCCACGCCCAGGACATCGTCCGCGGCGGCGACCCCAAGTCGCCGATCGCCAGCGTCGTCACCGTGCCGGCCGGCTACGACACCATCTACGTCTCGGGCATGACCCCGCCGGTCATCGACGAGAAGGCCACGGGCGTCGCCAAGTTCGGCGACACCAAGACCCAGACCCTGGGCGTCATCGGCCGCATCGAGGCCGCGCTGAAGAGCCAGGGCGCCACCCTCGCCGACGTCGTCATGATGCGCGTGCTGCTGGTCGGCGACCCGGCCAAGGGCGGCAAGATGGACTTCGCCGGCATGATGGAAGGCTACAAGACCTTCTTCGGCACCGAAGCCCAGCCCAACAAGCCGGCTCGCATCACCAGCCAGATCACCGCCCTGGTCCAGGACGGCATGCTGGTCGAGATCGAGGCCCAGGCGGCGCGGAAGAAGTAAGACCCCTCTCCTCGTCATCCCGGGCGGCGTAGCCGACCCGGGACCCAGGGGCCGGCGCAGTGCCGTGGCCCCTGGGTCCCGGCTCTCCGCTTCGCTGCGGCCGGGATGACGCGCTTGGGTTAGCCCCAAACTCAGCCTCAAAATCGATTTCACCGTTACACGAAATTATTTCCGTGACAACGTTGTCAGATCGATTTCAAACGTCTATATGGAACTCAGCCCTTTCGGGCGTTTCCTCCCAATGACTCGGCCGCCTTCTTCTCCTGGAAGGCGGCCGTTCTTTTGTCTGGGACGGAGAAAACCCTCTCTCATGGAGAGAGGGAGGGGCCCGCGCCGCAGGCGTGGGAGGGTGAGAGGGTTCACCGCTGGCCGGTCGGTCCGCTACCCCAATGTCGACGCATCGGCTGCACGTCGATGACAACTTTCGACCCATACTTGCCCCCCCCGCGCTGACGCGCTCCTCCCCCTTAGGGGGAAGAAGGAGCGCGATCACCTTCCGCCCCCTCTGGGGGCGGACGACCGCGTAGCGGTCAGGTGGGGGCCTGCGGCGGTGGCCGCTCTCCACCCATTGTCGACCTAAGCGGATGCCGCCTACGCAAACACCTTCGCCAGGATCGCCGCGAAGATCGCGCCTCCCAACACGAGCCCGACGATAGGCGCGCGGGGGTGCGACACGTTAATCGTCCACCCCATCACGGGAATACGTTTGGGAACGAGAAGCCGAGGGTCGTCAGGCCCATGGTAAAAGCCGAAACCGTCGTACCAACCGTTCATCTCGACATCTCCGAACCGCCGGATTTTGCCAGACCTAGCGTCAGCTTCCCATCCCGAGCTGACAGTTAATCGCGGCGCTCGGCGCCAGCCGCATAGCGATTCATATCGCTCAGGGCGGCTTCGAAAGCTCGCGCCCCGCCCCCTATCATCACCAGATGGTCCGGCGGCGTTTAATCCCGAAAGATCGTAACCTCTCACCCTCCCACCGCTTCGCGGCGGGCCCCTCCCTCTCTCTATGAGAGAGGGTTTTCAGGCTTCTGACGACGGCGGATTTTCCGGATCCGCCTTCTTCTTCCCGCCGAACTTGATCAGGCCGAAGCCGACGGCGAAGCCCAGGATCAGGCCGATGGCCATGTTGTCGATCAGCGCGCCGAAGATGATGCCGCCGCTGACGCCCAGGACGAAGCCCACGCCACCCTTCTTGTCCATCGGACGCCTCCCTCACGGCTTGGTTGACGGCACAGCTTCTGGGTGGGTCGGGGTGGCGGTGTCAAGCGGCGCACACCACCTCCCAGACACGGGAACGCAGCAAACACGACCAAAACCAAGACATACTTCGATACGAACTAGCAATTCTTTGAAATCATTCAATTTTCTGATGTATAAATGTTCAACCAATGAGCTTCCAAGCGCTCATTATTTAATCTGAGACCAGCATATAGGCGCACCACGGCGCCGCTATGCTTCGCTGAAGGCAGTTCACGTCTCAGCCTTTGGACATTCGACACGTCCTTCCGCTCGACCGGAAGACCACGGTGTCGTCGTCTAAAGGGGATAGCCTGATGAACTACGCCAAGACCGCCGCCCTCGCCGGCGCCGCCATGATGCTCGCCCTGGCCGCGGCCGGGTCGGCTTCCGCCCAAGCCATGACCACGCCCTCGATGAGCTGGCCGCTGGCCGCCAATCCCAAGCCCAGCTCGATCGACGCCGGGCCGTTCGAGAATGTCTATGTCACCGGCGCCATCAGCGGCATCGGCTATACGCAGGACCGCGCGGCCGGCAGCGACAAGAAGTCTCGCGTCGACTTCTCGAACGCTCAGGTGATGGTCCAGACCACCGAGGGTCCGATCCAGTTCTTCGCCCAGTTCGGCGCCTATTCGTTCCCGACCGTGGGCGTGCCCTATGGCAAGGCCATCGACAACACTAAGAACACCTTCGGCGTCATGCCGCAGGCGTTCGTGAAGTTCGTCCCCAATGAGAACGTCTCGATCATGGTCGGCAAGCTGCCCACCCTGATCGGCGCCGAGTACAGCTTCACCTTCCAGAACGCCAACATCACTCGCGGCCAGCTGTGGAACCAGGAGAACCTGATCAACCGCGGCGTCCAGGTGAACTACGCCTCGGGTCCGCTCAGCATCTCGGCCTCGCTGAACGACGGCTTCTATTCCGACAAGTACAGCTGGGGGTCGGCCCTGGTGTCCTACGCCGTCAACGACAAGAACGTGATCGCCTTCGCCGGCGGCGGCAATTTCGACAAGGCGACGGACAAGGCGACCTCGGCCACGCCGCTGCTGCAGAACAATTCCGAGATCTACAACCTGATCTGGACCCACACCAACGGCCCGCTGACCATCATGCCGTACGTCCAGTACACCAAGGTCCCCAAGATGCCGGCGCTGGGCGTCACCGAAAAGGCCTCGACCACGGGCGTGGCGGTGCTGGGCAAGTACAGCTTCAACGAAAACGTCTCGCTGGCCGCCCGCGCCGAACACATCTCGACCGATGGAAACGGCGTGACCAACCTGCTGTACGGTCCCGACAGCAAGGCCACGACCCTGACCCTGACGCCCACCTACCAGAAGGGCGCCTTCTTCATCCGGGGTGAGGTCGCCTACATCAAGCTGAACGACTACGACGTCGGCTCGGGCCTGGGCGCCAATGGCGACAAGAAGTCCCAGACCCGCGCGCTGATCGAAACCGGGATCCTGTTCTAAGGATCCAAGGCTTGCCCCGTCTCTCGCTAGGGAGGCGGGGCGGCCGTCACGACCCGCCCGTCCAGCGCCTCCACCGGCCACGGCGA
This sequence comes from Caulobacter sp., assembly GCF_017744445.1. Taxonomy (GTDB): domain Bacteria; phylum Pseudomonadota; class Alphaproteobacteria; order Caulobacterales; family Caulobacteraceae; genus Caulobacter. The sequence continues at coordinate 102,307 of NZ_JAGIBH010000015.1, read as the reverse complement.
CAGCCGCGCGCCGACGCAGGGGCCGCCGACGCAGGTCCCCTCCTCCACCGTGAACACCGCGCCGTGCCAGGAGCACATGATCAAGTCGCCGTCCGGGGTCAGGTAGCGGTCAAGCTCCTGGGCCAGCGGCAGGCCGGCGTGCGGGCAGCGGTCGACATAGCCGAACACCGCCTCGCCCTTGCGCACCACGAAGCCGTGGAACCGCGCCTCGCCGATCTGCAGCACGTAGTTCCGCGCCTTGCCGTCGGGGATCAGGTCCAGCGGGCCGAGATTGATCCCGGCCCGGGTCGACCAGATGCGGGCAACGGCAGAGGCTTCTTCGCTCAAACCCGCTCGACCGTCTGTTCGATGGCGCCGAAGATCGAGTGGCCCTTGGCGTCCTTCATCTCGATGCGGATGGTGTCGTCGCCCAGCAGGAACGGCGTCTTGGCCGCGCCCGTCAGGATGGTCTCGACCGTGCGCAGCTCGGCCAGGCACGAATAGCCGACGCCGCCGTCGCTGATCGGCTTGCCGGGGCCGCCGTCCTCGCCACGGTTGCTCACCGTGCCCGAGCCGACGATGGTGCCGGCGCTCAAGGATCGGGTCTTGGCGGCGTGGGCCACCAGGGTCCCGAAGTCGAAGGTCATGTCGACCCCGGCGTCGGCGCGGCCGAAGTCCTTGCCGTCCAGCTCGACCAGCAGCGCGCCGTGCAGCTTGCCGTCCTTCCAGGCGTCGCCCAGCGTGTCGGGCGACACCGCCACCGGCGAGAAGGCGCTGTGCGGCTTGGACTGCACGAAACCGAAGCCCTTGCCCAGCTCGGCCGGGATCAGGTTGCGCAAGCTGACGTCATTGCACAGCATGACCAGGCGGATGGCCTCCAGGGCCTCCTCGCGCGTCGCGCCCTGCGGCACGTCGTCGACGATCACGGCGACCTCGCCCTCCAGGTCGCAGCCCCACGAGGCGTCGCCCAGCGGGATCGGATCGCGGGGGGCCAGGAAGCCGTCCGACGCGCCCTGGTACATCAGCGGATCGGTCCAGAAGCTCTCTGGCATCTCGGCGCCGCGCGCCTGGCGCACCAGCTGCACGTGATTGACGTAGGCCGAGCCATCGACCCACTGGAAGGCGCGCGGCAGCGGGCTTGCGGCGTCGTGCTCGTGGAAGCGCTCCTTGGGCACGCCGCCATGCTCGAGGCTCTCGGCCAGGCCCGCCAGCATCACCCCGCAGCGCTGCCAGTCGTCCAGCGCGGCCTGCAGGGTCGGCGCGATGGTCCCGGCGTCGGTGAACCAGGCCAGGTCGTTGGAGACCACCACCAGCCGGCCGTCACGACCGCCCTTGAGAGACGCGAGCTTCATCAGCGCTTCCTCTTACTTCTGTTCTGGTTACGGCAGGCGGGCTTTGGGAAAGCCCGTCCAGCACGCGTCATAGTCACCCTGAAGCGCGGAAGTCTCCAGCGCGAACTTGGTGGGCCGGATCACCCAGCGGCTTTCGAACATGAAGGCCATGGTCCCGTCGATCTTGTGCGGGGCCAGCTGGGCCTCGGTGGCCTTGTGGTGGCTGGCGACGTCGGGGCCGTGGTCGCTCATGCAGTTGTGCAAGCTGGCGCCGCCGGGGACGAAGCCGCCTTCCTTGGCGTCATAGGCGCCGTGGATCAGGCCCATGAACTCGCTCATCACGTTGCGGTGGAACCACGGCGGGCGGAACGTGTGCTCGGCCACCATCCAGCGCGGCGGGAAGATCACGAAGTCGCAATTGGCCGTGCCCGGGATCTCGCTGGGCGAGGTCAGGACCGTGAAGATCGACGGATCGGGATGGTCGAAGCTGACCGTGTTGATCGTGTTGAAGCGCGACAGGTCGTAGCGGTAGGGCGCGAGGTTGCCGTGCCAGGCCACCACGTCCAGCGGGCTGTGGTCCCACGCGGCGGCCCACAGCTGGCCCTGGAACTTCTGAATCACCAGGGTCGGCGTATCCACGTCCTCGAAGGCCGCCACAGGGGTCTCGAAGTCACGCGGATTGGCCAGGCCGTTGGAGCCGATGGGCCCCAGGTCCGGCAGCTTGAACGCCGCGCCGTAGTTCTCGCAGACATAGCCGCGCGACGGGCCGTCCAGCTCGACGCGGAAGCGCACGCCGCGCGGGATCACCGCGATGTGACCGGGACCGGCCTTCAGCACGCCCAGCTCGGTGACCAGGGTCAGCACGCCCTGCTGCGGCACGATCAGCAACTCGCCGTCGGCGTCGTAGAACACCCGGTTCACCATCGAGGCGTTGGCGACATAGACGTGCACGCCCAGGCCGTTCTGGGTCGCCACGTCGCCGTTGCCGGCCAGAGTGACCAGGCCGTCGACGAAGTCGGTCGGCTCGGCGGGAATGGCGATCGGGTCCCAGCGCAGGCGGTTGGGGGTCACGGGCCCTTCGAACGGACCACTGGCCAGCTTGGCTTGCGCGTAGGGCTGGTAGGCCCCGTGCCCGGCGCTGGGCCGCAGGCGGTAGAGCCAGCTGCGCTTGTTTTCATGGCGCGGGGCGGTGAAGGCCGTGCCGGACAGTTGCTCGGCATACAGCCCGAACGGAACCCGCTGCGGCGAGTTCTGGCCGATCGGCAAAGCGCCGGCCACGGCCTCGGTGGCGAAGTGGGCGCCGAAGCCGGTTTGGTATTTGAGCGCGTCGGTCATGCGGTTCGGAATCTCTCGTTTCCTCCCCACGCCGTTTCCCCGGCGAAAGCCGGGGCCCAGATCCATCCTGGGCGGTTCGTGGGTTTCACCTGGGTCCCGGGTGGAGTTTACGCTCGGGCGCGTGAAACGCGACCCGTGGCGCCGGGAAGACGGGAGAGAGGTAAGCATCCTCCCTCCCCGATCGAAAGGCCTACGCCTCGACCGTGATCACCCCACGGCGGATCTGGTCCAGCTCGATGCTCTCGAACAGGGCCTGGAAGTTGCCGTTGCCGAAGCCCTGATTGCCCTTGCGCTGGATGATCTCGAAGAAGATCGGACCGAACAGGTTCTCGGTGAAGATCTGCAGCAGCAGGCCTTCCTCGCCGACATTGCCGTCCAGCAGGATGCGGTTCTTCTTCAGGCGCTCCAGGTCCTCGCCGTGGCCCGGGACGCGCTTGTCGACCAGCTCGTAATAGGTCTCGATGGTGTCCTGCAGCTTCACGCCGCGAGCGCGCAGCTTCTCGACCGTGCCGTAGATGTCGTCCGTGGTCAGGGCCAGGTGCTGGATGCCCTCGCCGTTGTACTGGCGGATGAACTCCTCGATCTGGCTCTTGTCGTCCTGGCTCTCGTTCAGCGGGATGCGGATGGCCTTGTCGGGCGCGATCATCGCCTGGCTGAACAGGCCCGTGGCCTGGCCCTTGATGTCGAAGTACTTCTGCTCCTCGAAGCCGAAGACCTGGTTGTAGAAGGTCGACCAGGTGCGCATCTGGCCGCGCTTGACGTTGTGGGTCAGGTGGTCGAGCAGGTCCAGACCGACATTGTTCTTGGCCTCGTCCAGGGCCGCGCCCGGAACCTGTTCCCAGCTGTCATAGATGGTGCCGCCGTCGCCATAGCGGTCGACGAGGTACAGCAAGCTGCCGCCGATGCCTTCCAGCACCTTGGCGTCCGAACCCAGCAGCGAGCGCGAGGCGTCGGCGGCCTTGGCGCCGCGCGCCAGGGCGTCGGCATAGGCCTGCTCGACGTTCTCGACGCGGAAGGCCATGCCGTTGGCCGACGGACCGTGGGCCTCGCGGAAGTCGGCGACCTGGCCGGCCGTCTCCTGATTGACGATCAGGTTGATGCGGCCCTGCTTGTAGCGGGTCGCGGCCTTGGTCGGGTGCTTGCTGGCGGCGACGAAGCCCAGCTGCTCGATCAGGCCGATCATGGCCGCCGGATCGGGGCTGGTGAACTCGACGAACTCGAAGCCGTCGAGGCCCAGCGGGTTCTGTTCAGTCACGAGAGTCATGCGGGTTCTCCCTGCAGGCAGGCGTTCAACGCCCGCGCGAATGTGTCGATGTTCTGGGCGGTCAGACCGGCCAGGTTGATGCGGCCGGAACCCGCCATGTAGATGCCGTGGTCCTCGCGCAGCTGGATCACCTGGGCCGGCGACAGCGGCAGCAGGGCGAACAGGCCGTGCTGGCCGGCCAGCGGGGCCAGCAGCGGGACCGCCGTCGCCAGGCGCTGGCGCAGGTCGGCCACGCGCGTGCGCATGGCGTCCAGCTCGGACTTCCAGAGCGTCGTGAGGGCTTCGCTTTCCAGGATAACACGAACCGTGGCGGCGCCGTGATCCGGCGGCATCGACCAGTTGGTGCGGGCCAGGGCGCGGATGTTGCTGGCGGCCAGGTCCAGGGTCGCCGCATCGCGGGTCAGGGTGTACAGCGCGCCGACCCGCTCGCGGTACAGGCCAAAGTTCTTGTCGCAGGAATAGGCCAGCAGGCCGTCCTCGGCGGCGGCCAGAACCAGGCGCATGCCGGCGGCGTCTTCCTCGAGACCCAGGCCCAGGCCCTGATAGGCCAGGTCGATCAGCGGCGTGATCCCCTTGCGGCCAACCACCTCGGCGATCGCGGCCCATTGCTCCAGGCTGTAGTCGGCGCCCGACGGGTTGTGGCAGCAGGCGTGCAGCAGCACCGCATCGCCGGCCCGCGCCGTCTCCAGCGTGGCCATCATGTCGTCGAAACCCAGCTTCTGGGCGCGCTGGTCGTAGTGGCGGAACGTGACCGTCTCGATGCCCAGCTGGTCCAGGATCTGGGTGTGGTTCGGCCAGGTCGGGGCGCCGATGAACATGCGGATGTCGGGCTTGGCCGCTTGCAACAGCTCGCAGGCCAGACGCACCGCGCCGGTGCCGCCCGGGGTCTGAACGCCGAACACCTCGTGGCTGACGTCGTCGCCGAAGATGATCGGCTTGAGCAGGTCCAGATAGCCGATGTCGCCTTCCGGACCGAGGTACGACTTGGTCGTCTGGGTGTTCAGCAGGATCTGCTCGGCGGCCTTCACGCATTCGAGCACCGGCGTCGCGCCGGCGTCGTCGCGGAACACGCCCACGCCCAGGTCGATCTTCTCCGCGCGCGGATCGCGGCGATACATGCCGATCAGCGACAGCAAGGAGTCCGGCGCCTGCGGCGTCAGGCCAGTGAACACGGAGGAGGTCATGCGGCGCTTCCCGTCGATCTAGGGGAAGCAGCTTATCGCGAGCTCGAAGTCAGAACGTGGCGATCATGACCGTTATACACACAGACTTGGTCACATTATACCAACGTCACGCGCCAACCTATCTCAAAATTGTCATCCCGGCCGCAGCGAAGCGGAGAGCCGGGACCCAGGGGCGACCGCACTGCGCCGGCCCCTGGGTCCCGGATAGCCTCTACGAGGCTTCCGGGATGACAAGCGTTGGAGCTAGTCGAGATAATCCAGCGGCAAGGCCGTGGAATCCTTGATCGTGTCCATCACGAACGCCGACCGCACGTCCTTGACCGCCGGCATCTTCAAGAGGCGCTTCATCATCAGCTCGCCATAGGCGTCGAGATCCGGCGCCACCACGCGCAGCAGGTAGTCGAAGTTGCCGGTCATCACGTAGCAGCCCACCACCTCGGGCTCGCGCAGCACCGCCGCCCGGAAGGCCTCGGCCGCGCCCTCGGTGTGGTCGACCTGCACCTCGACATAGGCCAGCACGCCCAGCTGCGCCTTGCGTCGGTCCACCAGCGCCACATAGCCGCTGATCAGGCCCGAGGCCTCCAGCTGCTTGACCCGGCGCAGGCACGGACTGGGCGACAGCCCCACCCGCTCGGCCAGGTCGACATTCGAGATCTTGCCGTCCTCCTGCAGGATCTGGAGGATCTTCCGATCGGCGCGGGTGAGCTTCATCGTGACCGGTTTTGGCTAGGGACTGGCAGATCATGACCGTCTAGCGCATTTCGTGGTCCGGGTGGAGACGAGCCTTGCGCATGGCGCCGCTTGAGGCTCTACCATCGGGCGAGACGAGCCACGCCAGGATCCCGCATGACCGACGGCCCCTTCGCCTCCAGCGCGCCCAAGACGCTGAAGTCTCCGTTCCAGAAGCAGGGCCAGAAGGTCCTGGCGGGCACGGCGCTCGTTCTGGTGCTGATGCTGGGTTCGTGCAGCGTGCTGAGCCACAGCACCACGGTCGAGCCGGGCAATGTCGGCGTGAAGATCCGCACCCTGGGCGCCTCGGCCGGCGTCGCGCCCGAGCCCTTGCCCGCCCGCTGGTACTTCCGGGGGATCGGCGAGCGGATCATCCAGTATCCGGTGATCCAGCGCACCTACAGCTACACCCGCGAGAAGGACGAGCGCGGCAACGAGAACGAGGAGATCACCTTCTCGGACAACACCGGCCTGCCGATGACGGCCGACATCTCGGTGACCCTGCAGGTCAATCCGGCCTCGGCCCCGAACCTCTACCAGACCTATCGCCTGTCGTTCGACCAGCTGCTGGACGGCCCGATCCGCAACGACGTCCGCTCGGCCGTCGCCGCCGAGGCCGAGAAGGTCGGGGTCGAGACCCTGTACAGCGGCGGCCGCCAGCAGGTGATCCAGCGCGCCTATGCCCGCGTGGCCAACAAGTGGGCGCGGCACGGGGTGACGGTCTCGCAGCTCGACTGGATCGGCTCGATCCGCTACCCGGCCGCGATCATCCAGCAGATGCAGGCCAAGACCCAGCTGGAGCAGGAAGCCCTGGCCGCCAAGGCCCTGGAAGCCAAGGAAACCGCCCTCGCCAACGCCGCCATCGCCAAGGCGCGCGGCGAAGCCGAGTCCATCCGCATCAAGGGCGAGGCCCTGCGCGCCAACCCGCAGGTCCTGCAACAGCTGGCCATCGAGAAGTGGAACGGCGAGCTGCCCAAGGTGACGGGCGGGTCTACGCCGTTCGTGAAGATCGACTAGGGGATGCTCCCGCCCGGAGACACGGGCCCCGGCCGTGTCTGCTGAGGGTGGAGAGCGGCCACCGCCGCAGGCCCCCACCTGACCGCTACGCGGTCGTCCACCCCCAGAGGGGGCGGAAGGTGATCGCGCTCCTTCTTCCCCCTAAGGGGGAGGAGCGCGTCAGCGCGGAGGGGGCAAGTATGGGTCGGATCGAGCCATTGGGACCCGGTCGCAGAGTTGCCGTTCAATCCAATTGCCCGACCGCTCTAAGGCGCCGTCGGCAGCACCAGCGTCGCCGCCTCCAGGCCCGGCGCGGTCGCCTTCACCGTCAACTTCCCCGCCCCCGCCCCACGCACCAGGACCGTCGCCGTGCCGCGATAGGCCGCGTGGACCGGCGAGGCGAACGGCGTGTGGTCGGCCGGCGCGGCGTTGTCGGCGGCGACGAACTTGCCGGCGCCCGACACCGCGAAGGTAATGGCCACCTCGGACGACGGCACGACCACGCCCTTGGCGTCGACCACCTTGGCGCGGACGAAGGCCAGGTCGTCGAAGCTCGCCCCGACCACCTTGTCGTCGCTGAACAGCACGATGCGCTTGGCCGCGCCGGCGGTGCGCAACACGTCCTTGGGACCGCCGCCGACGCAGCTGGCCACCACCTCGCCCGGTGCGAAGGTCACGCTCCACTGGCGGGGCGCGCCGTCGGCGGGCAGCGGCTTGGCGCCCAGGGCGCGGCCGTTCAGCGTCACGTCGACCGAGGGGCAGTTGCTGTAGACCTCGATGGTCTCGGGATGCGGCGACAGGTCCTCGGGCGTCCAGTCGTCGGAGATCCGAGGCTTGGCCGCCGGTGTGGCGACCGCGATCATGGTCGGCAGGGCCGGCGCGGGTCCGGCCCCGTCATTGGAAGGCGGCGGCGCGGCCGGGGCGGCGTTGCGCACCACGTGGATCACCGGCGTCTCGGACCACCAGCCCGCGCGCTGCATGCCCGTGACCTTCACCTGGCCGGTGCGGTCCAAGAGGCCCGCCGGATTGCCGATATTGGGCCAGCCGCTGCGGTCGGACTCGCCCAGATAGTCGACGCCGGTCCACAGGAACATGCCGGCATAGGGGGCGAAGTCGCGGACAGCGGTCCATGAGCCGCGCGCATGGCTGTTCTCGGTCCCGACGATCTTGCGCGTGGGCTTGTCGCTATGGGCCTTGGTCAGCTCGCCTTCGCGATAGTTCTGGCCGACGACGTCCAGCATGTCGGCCAGGCCGTTGCTGTAGTCGCCCGTCACGTTGGGCCGGAACAGGCCCATGGTCACCGGCCGGGTCGGATCGGCAGCGTGCATGACGGTCAGCAGGCTGCCCAGCGCCGCCTTGGCCTGGACCGGATAAGCCGTGTCGTGGATCTCGTTGCCGGCGCTCCAGATGACCACGCTGGGGTGGTTGCGGTCGCGGCGCAGCATGTCGCGGGCGTCGCGCTTGTGCCAGTCGCTGAAGAACAGGTGGTAGTCGCCGGGCGTCTTGGCGACGTTCCACTGGTCGAACAGCTCGTCCATGACGACGAAGCCCATGCGGTCGGCCAGGTCCAGGAACGCCGGCGACGGCGGATTGTGGGCGGTGCGGATGGCGTTGACGCCCAGGGCCTTCAGCACCGTGAAGCGCTGGCGCCAGACCGCCAGAGGGACGGCCGCTCCGACCGCGCCGCCGTCGGCGTGCAGGGCCACGCCCTTGAGCTTGAAATTCTTGCCGTTCAGCCAGAAGCCGCTCTCGGCCTTGAACTCGGCGGTGCGGATGCCGAAGGGCACGACTTCCGTATCACTCGCCTGGCCGTCCGCGCCGATCACCCGGATCGTGGCCTGGTAGAGGTTGGGCGTCTCCAGGTCCCATAGCTTGGGCGTCGCGATCGAAAGCTCGGCGGTCAGGGTCTCGGTGCGGCTCGCGTCGATGGCCACGGGCGCGACGGACTGGCGGGCGACGACCTTGCCGTCGGGGCCGGTGACGACGATCTCCAGCCCCGCCTTGGCCGTCTTCGCGCTGCCGTTGGTGACATCGACCTGGACCTTGGCGGTCGCCTGGTCAGCGGTGATCACCGGCGTGCTGACGAAGGCCCCGCCCTGCTCGACATGCAGGTCGCCGGTCTCGATCAGCCGGACCTTGCCGTAGATCCCCGAGCCCGCGTACCAGCGCGACGAGGGCGCAAACGCGGTGTCGGCGCGCACGGCCAGCACGTTGCGGCCGTCGGCCCGCAGGAAGTCGGTGACGTCGTAGCGTAGCCCGACATAGCCGCTGGGCCGGTGGCCCAGATGGTGGCCGTTGATCCAGACGCCGCTGCGCTCCATCACCCCGTCCAGTTCGACGAAGACCCGGCGACCCGGGGTCGGCTTGGCGTCCAGCCCCCGGCGGTACCAGGCGATCCCCGTCGGCAGGAAGCCCCCGGCACCGCCGGCCCGCGCCTTGACGTCGAACGGTCCGGCGATGGCCCAGTCGTGGGGGACGGAGACCTTGGTCCAGCCGCTGTCGTCGAGGGCGACGGTCTCGGCCCCTTCGGGATCACCGACAAAGACCTTCCAGTCCTCGGCCAGCGGCGTGACCTGGCGATCGGCCGCGCTCGCAGACGAAGTCAGCAGCAGCGCCAGCGCCGCGCCGGCGAACAACAGGCCCGTTTTTGACAAGCCGTCCTCCCTGATGTCGCCGAACGCGGCAACTCTCATTATTCGGGACGATATCCCATTAAATGAAAGGCTAACGTCAAAGCGGGAGGATGGTCAATCGCCGGTAGCGCCCAAAGCAAAACGCCCCGGGTTTCCCCGGGGCGCTCTGTCATGTCTTAGATCCAGGCCCCTTGTCGGGGTCGCCCTTTCAGTTCGCCAGGCGGCGCAGGAAGGACGGGATTTCCAGGTCTTCGCCGTCGTCGGTCTGCGGCGTCTCGATCGGCTGCAGCTGCGGGCGCACGCTCTGGGTCGTGCGGGCCTGCTGTTGCGGAGCCTGGGCGGTTTGTTGTTCGTAGCGCTGGCGACCGCCGCCGAACATCGAGAAGAAACCACCGCCCTGCTTCTGGGGACGACGCTCTTCGTAATAGTTCTGCTCGGGGAACAGCGGCTCTTCGGCGACCGGGGCGTCATCGACCATCGGGTCGACGATGCGGGTCACCTGGCGAGCGGCCGGCTGGGTGATGCGCGGCTCTTCAGCGACGGGTTGGTCGTAGTAGATTTCCGCTTCCGGTTCCGGCTGCGGCGCGGCCATGACGATTTCGGGCTCGGGCGCCATCGGCTCCGGCGCGAAGGCCGACGACGGACGCTCGGCCGGGCGAGCGGCTTCGTAGCGCGCGGTCGGACGGGCCGGTTCCGGCTGCGGAGCCGGACGGGTCGTCTCGGCGATCAGCGGCGCGGCCGAGGTGTTGCGGGTGGTCGGCTTGGGCTCGATCTGCTGGATCGAGGCGCCGTCCATGCCGGTGGCGACCACCGACACGCGGATCACGCCTTCCAGCGACGGATCGAAGGCCGCGCCGAAGATGATGTTGGCTTCCGGGTCGACCTGGTCCGAGATCGCGTTGGCGGCCTCGTCGACTTCCAGCAGGGTCATGTCCATGCCGCCGGTCACGTTGACCAGCACGGCCTTGGCGCCCTTCAGCGAGACTTCGTCCAGCAGCGGGTTGGCGATGGCGTTCTGAGCGGCCATCAGGGCGCGGTCTTCGCCGGTGCCCTCGCCGGTGCCCATCATCGCCTTGCCCATCTCGGTCATGACCGTGCGGACGTCGGCGAAGTCGAGGTTGATCAGGCCCGGCAGGACCATCAGGTCGGTGATCGAGCGAACGCCCGAGTGCAGCACCTGGTCGGCCATGCCGAAGGCTTCGGCGAAGGTCGTGCGTTCGTTGGCGACGCGGAACAGGTTCTGGTTCGGAATGACGATCAGGGTGTCGACGTAGCGCTGCAGCTCCTGGATGCCGCTATCGGCCAGGCGCATGCGGTGACGACCTTCGAAGTGGAAGGGCTTGGTCACGACGCCGACGGTCAGGATGCCACGCTCGCGAGCGCACTTGGCGATGATCGGGGCCGCGCCGGTGCCGGTGCCGCCGCCCATGCCGGCGGTGATGAAGACCATGTGCGCGCCGTCGAGGTGCTCGCCGATCTCGGGGAAGGATTCTTCAGCCGCGCTCATGCCCACCTCGGGATGCGCGCCGGCGCCCAGGCCCTGCGTGATCTGCACGCCAAGCTGGATGCGACGGTCCGTTTTCGCGAACTGCAGCTGCTGCGCGTCGGTGTTGGCCACCACGAACTCAACACCTTCGAGACCCGCCTCGATCATGTTGTTCACGGCGTTGCCGCCAGCGCCACCGACGCCGAACACCACGATACGCGGCTTCAGCTCAGTCGTACGCGGCGCGGAAAGAGAAATTGCCATGGGACCCTCGCGTCCTTACGCCGAAATCGTCAAACTAGACCTCGGCGACACCCAATCGCCGGGGATGCCTCGACGATCGTGTTAACAGAACAACCACCATCGTTAATCGGCAGTTAACTGCATAATCTGAGTCGTGGTCGGGTCGAGCGCGACCGTGGGATAAATTGTGGTCTATCAACAGAAAACCCAAGCGAGCTAAGGGTTCAGCAAGGATCCACAGCTGCGTGCGACCGAACGACGCTGAGTCGCTTTTCTGGCCAATACAGGCGGTTTGGAGCAGCAAAAAGGCCCGGCGAGAAGCTCGGCCGGGCCTTCAAGGTTAAACAGTAGAGTTAATCACGCTTAAAACTTTGAGCGCCTTAGAACCTGCGCTTTAGAGATTATCGCGAAGCCAGGCCGCAGCCTTGGCCATCGGCGAAGCATTGGGATCCAGCGGACGCTTGCGCGACACGTTGCCCGCCAGCGCCTTCGACGAGACGGCCTCGCGGGGCCCGAAGGCGGTGCGGTGCAGGGTGCCGGCGGCGGCGCAGAAGGCCGGACCGGAAGCGGCGTCGGCCAGGTGCGGCACCCGGCGAGGACGGCCCAGGCGGACCGGACGATCGAACACACGAACGGCCACTTCACGCACGCCGGCCAGCTGGCTGGCGCCGCCCGTCAGGACGATGCCCGCGCCCGGCTCGACCGGCGCGCCCGAGGCCTTTAGGCGCTCGCGCAGCAGTTCCAGCGTCTCTTCGACGCGCGGCTGGATGATGCCCTTGAGCAAGGACCGAGGCGCGATCACCGGACCCGCGCCCGGATCGTCGCCGCGCGGCGGGGCCTCGATCATCTCGCGGTCCTCGTTGGCCGAGGCGATGGCGCTGCCGTGCAGGGTCTTGATGCGCTCGGCGCCGACCACCGAGGTCTGCAGGCCGCGGGCGATGTCTTGCGTGACGTGCCCGCCGCCGACGGCCAGGCTGTCGACGTGGCACAGGGCGCCGTTGTTGAACACGGCCACCGAGGTCGAGCCGCCGCCCATGTCGATGCAGACCGCGCCCAGGTCCATCTCGTCCTCTTCCAGCGCGGCGAGCGCGGAAGCGAACGGCGCGGCGACCACGCCCTCGAAGGACAGGTGGGCGCGTTCGACGCAGTGGGCCAGGGTGTGGAAGATGTTCTCGTTGACCGAGACCACGAGGAGCTCAAGACCCAGCGAGCGGCCGAACATGGCGCGCGGGTCGCGGATGCCGCGCTGGCCGTCGACCGACCAGGCGATGGGCAGCAGGTGGATCGGCTTGCGGCCGGGAATACGAACCTGCGCCAAAGCCGAGGCGATGGCGCGCGACAGGTCGCCGTCGCCGATCGGGCGGGCGCCCAGCGAAACTTGCGTGTGGACGCGGTTGGAGGCCAGCTGGCCACCGGCGGTGCAGACCGACACGCCCTGCACGTTGACGCCGGCCACGGTCTCGGCGCGCTCCACGGCCTGGGCGATCGCTTGCGCGGCCTCGTCCAGGTTGACGATCGCGCCGCCACGGACGCCGCGAGACTGGACGTAGCCGACACCGGCCGTCGTCAGGGTGCGGTTCTCGCGGTGGACGCCGTCGGCCTTCATAATGAAGCACGTGACCTTGGACGCGCCCAGGTCGACGGCCGCGATGGCGGGCTGGCGCACGAGCGTGGCCTTCAGGCCCTCGCGAGCTTGCTTCCGTTCCTCCAGTCGCGACATCGCTATCGTCACCTCAGCACACTACGTCTACGCGCCGCCAGCGGCGGGCTGCCCAGGCAGCGCCGCGTCGCGGGGTCGAACAGCCACCATTTCGGGGTCGCGCAGATCGATCCGCGCGAAACCCATGTCCAGGATTCGCTGCCGTTGGTCGAGCTGATCCAATTGAATCAGCGCGGATTCTTCGTCAATGGCCGGCAGCTGGATCAGCGAGCCGTCCTTCAGTCGAAGATCCCAACGACGGTCATCCACCCGCACCAGCGCTTCCAGTCGGTCGCGCAGACGCGGTCGAGACGCGACGGCCGGCAGGATCAGCCCCGCGGCCTGGTCCGCCCCCTGCCCCACCACCAGCGGCAGCTGGGGGAAGCGGGCCGGATCGGCCTCGGTGATCACGCGGCCTTCGCCGTCGATTACCTTCATGCGGCCCTGGTTTTGCCAGACCGCCAGCGCCGGCCGCTCTTCCACCGCGATCAGCACGGTGTCGGGCAGCATGCGCACGACTTTCGCGTCCTTGACCCAGCCCACGCCCTGCACCTTGGTGCGGACGTCGTTCAGGTCCATCCCCAGCGTCGGCTGGTTCAGATAGAGGCCCGAGGCCGCCAGGATGTCGGCCTGGGCGGTCGAGGACGCGCCCCGGATATGCACCGTCTTCAGCTTGAAGCCGGCCGAGGCGAAACTGTTGTCGACACCGTGGACCATGGACATGCCGATGCGCTCGGCCCGATGGCCGGTCGCCAGCATCACCACAAGACCGAGACCCAAGGCCGCGCCTGCAACCGTCAGGGCGACCGTGGGCGACAGACCCACGCCCTTGGCGGCGTGCAACTTGGCGGCCGGCTGCGCCCCCCGGGGCGCCGGCTTACCTTTGCTCGGACTTACGGGCGCTTCGGCCCGGGGTCGCCTAGGCTTAGGCGGTCCCCCCCGCACTACAGCGGGCATAAGCGTCCTCCACGATCCACAAAACTAACTGGTCAAACGGGATCCCGACGTGTGCGGCCTGCTCCGGAGCGAGCGAGGTCGGTGTCATGCCGGGCTGCGTGTTGACCTCTAGAAGGACCAGAAGGTCGTTAATGTCGTCATAACGGAAGTCCGACCGGGTCACTCCTTGGCAACCAAGAGCCGAGTGCGCCAGTTCGGCCATCCGCATCGCCCGATCCCTTACGCCATCAGGGATTGGGGCCGGTAGGACGTGGATCGATCCGCCCTCGGAGTACTTGGCTTCGTAGTCGTAGAAACCTGTGGATGCACGGATATCCGTTACCGCCAGCGCCCTGGGACCATTTGACTCACCCAGCACCGCCACGGCCAATTCCAACCCTTGGACGTAGGGCTCAACCATAACTTCTTCACCGAAAGTCCAGTCGGGCGAGGCAATTTCAACCGGAGGACGGTTCGCGCCTTCCTTGATGATGAACACCCCGACGGACGAACCCTCAGCGTTAGGTTTAACGACATAGGGGGGCTGCAACACATGGTCGCGCGCGACATCGTGTCGGTTGTAGAGACCGCCGCCCGGAACGATCACCCCGGCAGCCGCCAGAACGGCCTTGGCCTTGGCCTTGTCCATGGCCAGCGCCGACGGCAGGACGCCCGAGTGGGTGTAGGGCAGCTTGAGGGTTTCCAGCACGCCCTGGACGCAGCCGTCCTCGCCCCATTCGCCATGCAGGGCGTTGAACACCAGGTCCGGCTTGGTCGCCGTCAGGACCTGGGCGATGTCCTTGCCCGGGTCGATGCGCGAGACCTTGGCCCCCAGCCGCTCCAGCGCATCGGCGCATTCGGCGCCCGACACCAGGCTGACCTTGCGTTCCGACGAAGGGCCGCCGAGCAGGACGGCGATGTGGCGGCCAGCCAACGGGGCGCTTTGGGGTTGGGTGGTCATAAGGGCTGAACTCTTGGGAGCTGCGACGTTGAGCCACTCCTAGTCAGCCTCGGCGCGCCTGCCAACAGCTAGACGCGGTATTGCGCCCCCTCCGTCTCGTCGCCTATCGGCACCGATCCACCTCCCCCGCTTACGCGAGGGAGGAGAAGATCCTCCTCACCCGTGCAACGGGGGAGGTGGCCCGAAGGGCCGGAGGGGGCGCTGTAGCGCTTAGTGCGAAGCCGGACCGCCCGCCGCCTTGATCACGCGGAAGTCGATGCCCGTCTCGGCCACCAGGTAGATCAGGCTGGCCCAGGCGGCGACGTTCTGCGCCAGCTCGTCGGGGCGCACCTTGTTCAGGGTGTCGTCGGCGGTGTGGTGGTAGTCGAAGTAGCGGGTGGCGTCCTGCTCCAGCTCGATCGACGGCACGCCGGCCTCTTCCAGGCCCTCGATGTCGGCGCCGCCGTGGCTGGCGGGCGCGCGGTTCACGTAGATCTTCAGCGGGGCCAGGACATTGGCGGCCGTCGTCGCGAACGGATGGGCCGCCGCGCCGGCCGGCAGCTTCAGCGAGTAGATGCGATCGGCGCCGGTGTCGCTTTCACCGGCCAGGACGATCTTGGCGACCTCGTCCTTGTGGGCGGCGATATAGGCTTCCGACGAACCGCCGCTCTCCTCCGAGCCGAACATCACGACGCGGATGGTGCGCTTGGGGTGCTTGGGCAGGTCGCCGATCAGCTTGGCGGCGGCCGTGGTGATGGCCACGCCGGTGGCGTCGTCCAGGGCGCCGGTGCCGACGTCCCAGCTGTCCAGGTGGCCGCCGATGACGATGACTTCGTCCGGCTTCTCCGAACCCTTGATCTCGCCCGATATGTTCCAGGCCACGTCGTTGGCGTCCGTGGTCGAGGCCAGCTTCAGCTTGATGCGCAGCGGCTTGCCTTCCTTGGCCAGGCGCTCCAGTTGCTCGGCTTCCGGCACGCCCATGGCGGCCGACGGGATCGAGGCGACGCCGTCGCCAAAGGCGGTGACGCCAGTGTGCGGCACGGTCGAGTCCGAGGTCGAGATCGAGCGGATCAGCAGCGCCACGGCGCCGCGCTTGGCGGCTTCCACCGGACCCGAGCGACGCGAGATGCCGGCGATGCCATAGCCGGAGCCGTCTTGGGCCTTGACCATCGGCTGGGTGATGACGGCGATCTTGCCCTTCAGCGCGCCCTCGGGGGCCGCCATCATCTCGGCATAGGTGCGGAACAGGGCGACGTCGGCCTCGATGCCCTCGGCCGGGGTCGGCACGGTGCGGCCCAGGCCGACGATGCCCAGCTTCATCGGATAGGGACCGACCAGTTCGGCGCTCTCTTCACCGCGCGTCCACGACGGCTTGGCGAACTGCTCGACCTTCACGTCGGTGAAGCCCAGGGCCTTGAACTTGGCCACGCCCCAGTCCTTGGCGCGCTCCATGGCCGGCGAGCCGACCAGGCGCGGGCCGATATTGGTGGTCAGGTCCTCGGTGATGTCCCAAGCCAGACGGTCCAGCAGGGCCTTGTCGCGCAGGGCTTCGGCGGTGGCGACGGGGTTGGCCGGAGCCTCGGCGGCCGGCTGCGCCTTAGCGCCCTTCTTGGCGGCGGTTTGAGCATGGGCGACGCCCGAAACGAGGGTCAGCGCCGCGGTGGCGACCAGAAGACGACGGTACATGAGCAAGGATTCTCCCCAATGGCGGGGGAGTCATAGCACCGGTTCCTGACATGGGGAGTCAGCATAACGCTGAACTGTCACGACGAGCGGTCGCTGCCTAAAGATCCTCCCCCGCGATGCGGGGGAGGTGGCCCAGAGGGCCGGAGGGGGCTCATGCTGACTAGGCCGAGCTAGCCCCCTCAGTCGCTCCGCGACAGCTCCCCCGCATCGCGGGGGAGCATCTTGACGCCTAGACCGACCGCCCGATCCGCTTGATCTCCCAGTCCAGCTGCACGCCAGTCTTTTCAAGCACGTCGGCGCGCACGGCCTCGCCCAGGCCTTCCAGGTCGGCGGCGGTCGCCTCGCCGGTATTGATCAGGAAGTTGCTGTGCAGGGGTGAGAACATCGCCCCGCCGAACGGCTTGCCGCGCCAGCCGGCCTCGTCGACCAGCTTCCACGACGAGTGGCCCGGCGGGTTCTTGAAGGTCGAGCCGCCGGTCTTTTCGCGGATCGGCTGGGTGGTTTCGCGACGCGACGTGATCTCGGCCATGCGGGCCTTGATCGCCTCGGGTTCGTCGGCGGTCCCTTCGAAGATGGCGTCCAGCACGAACACGGTGTCGCCATCCTGCAGCGCGCTGTGGCGATAGGTGTAGTGCAGGTCTTCGACCGACAGCTCACGCACCTGGCCGGCGCGGTCCATCACCCGGACGGACTTCACGACATTGACGGTCTCGGAGCCGTAGCAACCGGCGTTCATGATCACCGCGCCGCCGATCGTGCCGGGGATGCCGGCATAGAATTCCAGCCCGGCGATGCCGGCCTCGGCCGCCTTGCGGGCCAGGATGGCGTCGGGCACGGCGCTGCCGGCCTTGATGCGATTGTCGCCCAGGGCCTCGACGGTGTTGAAGCCCTTGCCCAGGCGAATGATCACGCCCTCGACGCCACCGTCGCGGACCAGGAGGTTGGAACCCACGCCGATAGCCAGCACCGGCACGGCCGGATCCAGGGCCTTCAAGAAGTCGGACAGGTCCTGCTCGTCGGCCGGCAGGAACACCACGTCGGCCGGACCGCCGACGCGGAACCAGGTGAACGGGGCCAGGGCCTCGTCGATCAGCAGCTTGCCCCGGACGGCGGGGAGCGAGGTCTTCCAGCTCATTTCGCCAGCGCTTCCAGCTGACCCGGCAGAGCATACGACCACGACGTGATGTCGCCCGCGCCCAGCAGCACGACCAGGTCGCCGCTGGCAGCCTCGGCCGCGATCAGGGCCGGCAGGGCCGCGGGGCTCTCCAGCGGGAGGGCGCGGCGGTGGCCGAACTTCTTGAGGCCCTCGACCAGGTGGTCGCGGTCGACGCCTTCGATCGGCTGCTCGCCGGCCGTGTAGACGTCGGCGACGATCACCGTGTCGGCGTCGTTGAAGCAGCTCGAGAACTCGGTCATCAGGTCGCGCAGGCGCGTGTAGCGGTGCGGCTGGACCACGGCGATGACCTTGCCTTGCGTCACCGCGCGGGCGGCCTTCAGAACGGCGGCGATCTCGACCGGGTGGTGGCCGTAGTCGTCGACCACGCGGATGCCGTTGGCCACGCCCGTGGTGGTGAAGCGGCGCTTGACCCCGCCAAAGCCGGCCAGGCCCTTGACGATGGCGGCGGCGTCGATGCCCAGCTCGCGGGCCACGGCCACGGCGGCGGTGGCGTTCAGCACGTTGTGGTGGCCGGCCATCGGCATCTTCAGGCCGTCGTAGCGCACAACCTCGCCGTCACGCGGCGACACCACGATGTCGAACTTGGCGCCTTCCGGGCCCATCTCGATGTTCGATACCCGAACCTCGGCCTGCGGATTGGTCCCGTAGGTCACCAGGCGGCGGTTCTCGATCCGCGAGGTCAGGGCCTGCACTTCCGGATGGTCGGTGCAGACGGCGGCGAAGCCGTAGAACGGGATGTTCTGGATGAAGTCCTGAAAGCCCTTCTTCACCGCGTCGAAGTCGCCCCAGTGATCCAGGTGCTCGGCGTCGATATTGGTGACGATGGCCACGGTGGACTTCAGCTTCAGGAACGAGCCGTCGCTCTCGTCGGCCTCGACGACGATCCAGTCGCCCTCGCCGACCTTGGCGTTGGTGCCATAGGCGTTGATGATGCCGCCATTGACCACGGTCGGGTCCAGGTCGCCGGCGTCCAGCAGGGCCGCGACCATCGAGGTCGTGGTGGTCTTGCCGTGCGTGCCGCCCACGGCGACCGAGAACTGCAGGCGCATGAGCTCGGCCAGCATCTCGGCGCGGCGCACCAGCGGCAGGCGCTTGTCGCGGCCGGCGGCCATCTCGACATTGTCGGCCTTGATGGCGGTCGAATAGACGATCGCCGACGCGCCTTCGACATTAGCCGCGTCCTGGCCGATGAAGATGCGCGCGCCCAGCTTCTCCAGCCGCTCGGTATTGGCGCTGGCCTTGGCGTCGCTACCCTGAACGGTGTAGCCGATACGCAGCATGATCTCGGCGATGCCGGACATGCCTATGCCGCCGATGCCGATGAAGTGCACGGGGCCGAGTTCGAAGGGGACGGGGCGTCGACGCTGGATCATGAAAAGCCGATTAGACCAATTCCGCGCGGCGGGAAACGCCCTCCTGGCTGTCTTGCTGTGCGCGACGCCGGCAGCGGCTCAGGCCCAGCTTGAACTGCGCCTGGCCGACGTCGGCCGCTTCGCCGTGTTCGTGGACATGGGCAGCGTCCGGTGGCAGGGCCGCACCACTCGCCTGCGCGTGCTCCAGGTGACCGAAGGCGGCTTCAAGGCCGGCGCCGAGGAGTTCTGGGGCGGCTGGCGTCACGAAGTCATCGACTGCAACGCCCGCACCATCGCCCACGCCGGCTTCGGCAGCATCCGCGCCGGTGGGCGTGAGGGGCCGGTGACCGGCGACCTGCGCCCGGCCGCGCCCCTGCCGGCGGGCAGCGCCGACGAGGGGGTGGCCAAGGTGGTCTGCGACGGCTGGCGGCCGTTCGCCAAGGTTCCGGTAGCGGCCAGCGTCGAGGACGCCGTCAGGATCGGCCGCCCGCTGATCGAGACGGGCGCGGAGCCGTGACGGTCTAGCCTTTCAGGAACGCCGCGACCTCGGCGGGCAATGGCTCGCCGCGGAGCCAGGCCGCGCCGTCATAGGTATGGGCGATCAACAATTTGCCATCCGCCAGCTCGACGCCGTGATAGTGGTCGGGGATCAAAACCCGCACGTCCGGGCCGGTGAAGTCCCTCAGGTTCTGGGTCACCAACATGTCGGCGTCGCCGGCCTTGGCCGTCTCGAGCACGTGACGATCCTCTTCGTCCTTGAGCGGCAAAACACCCACGCCACCGAGAGTCAGGGACGGCCCGTCGCGCGCGATGGTCGCCAGGACCTCAATCAGCCGATCCGCCTCGGCCCGTCCAAACCCGAACCGATCCAGGACGTCGCGGAGCCGGTTCAGCATCCCCCAGGAGATGACGAGCGCGACTGGCCCACGCGGGCTGACGCCGGACCGAACCGCCTCGACGAGCATCTGCGCCGAGGTCGAGGCGCCAGTGCGTTCCGACAGGATCGCGCCCAGCCAGACATTGAGGTCGAGGCAGAGCCTAACCGGCACGCGCCGGCCGCCGGGTCATCCGCACCGCTTCCGCCATGATGTCATCCTCGGTGGCTTCGGCGGTCAGGTCCGTTTTCAAGGATCCCGCGCCCTGACGCACCAGGGTCTCGTATTCCCGCTCGAGTAGAGCCCGGCTCAAGGCCCAACTGGCCTCTTCGACCGCCGCTCCGCCAGTGGCCTCGATCCGGCGCATGGCGTCTCGCGCGCCGGGCGTCAGGTGCAGATACCATCGCACCGCCGCCGCCATGATCTGAGACGGGTTGCGGTCCTCCAGCTTCGCGGTTTTCGCGATCAGCGTGTCGGTCGTTTCGTCAAGGTGCGTGGAACGGCTGGGCATGTCGGCCTCCAGTTCTACAGAATATATAGTTTCTGTAGATGGCAGGCAAATCACCCTACCCCGCCGTCCGCTCCACCAAATCCGCCAGCTTCTCGGCCGCGTCCGGCGTCGCCACCGACCTTGCGCCTGCTGCCATCTTCGCCAGGCGTTCGGGGTTCTTGAGCAGGGCGTTCAGGGCCCCCGCCATGGCGTCGACGGTCAGCTCATCCTCCAGGCACACGGCCGCGCCGCCCGCCTCTTCCAGGAGCTTGGCGTTGAAGCGCTGGTGGTCGTCGGCGGCGATCTTCAGCGGCACCAAGATGGACGGTCGGCCGGCCACGGCCAGCTCGGTGCAGGTCGAGGCGCCCGAGCGGCCGACCACCAGGTGGGCCTGGCGCAGATAGCCGGCCATGTCGCGGAAGAACGGCGCGACCTCGCAGTCGACCATGGCGTTGCGATAGGTCTTGCGGGCGCCTTCCATGCTCTCGGCGCGGGCCTGCTGGAACACCTTCAGACGCGAACGGACGTCCTCGGGCAGCTTGGCCACCGCCTCGGGGATCAGCTCCGACAGCAGACGAGCGCCCTGGCTGCCGCCGGTGACCAGAACGCGCAGCTGCACTTCCGGGGCGATGTAGGGCACGTCGTAGAGCTCGCGCACCGGCGGGCGCACGGGGTTGCCGACGACATGGGCGCGGGCCTTCACGCCCGGCTTGGCCATCTGCAGCGTCGGGAAGGCGCAGGCCACCTCGTTGACGCGCGGCGCCAGGAAGCGGTTCACACGGCCCAGGACTGCGTTCTGCTCGTGGATCACGGTCGGGCGCTTCTGGCTGAGCGCGCCCAGCAGGGCCGGCAGGGCGGGATAGCCGCCGAAGCCCACGACCACCGCCGGATCCAGGCGCTTGAAGGCCGCGCGGGCCTCCATGACGCCCTGCATGACCGTGAAGCCAGCCTTGATCATGCCCAGCGGGTCGTTGGACTTGGCCGTGGCGGCGGACAGGGCCAGGCGTTCTTCGGCCGGGAACTTGTCGGCGTACAGCGCGCCGCGATCATCCGTGGCCAGCACGACGCGCCAGCCGCGCGCGCTCAGCGCTTCAGCCAGCGCCTGGGCGGGGAACATATGGCCGCCGGTTCCCCCGGCGGCGACGACAGCCAGCTTGCTCATGTCAGGCGAACGCGCCGCCCAGGCTGAACTCGCCCGTCGCCCCGTAGGCGCCGGGGCGCTTTCGCACCAAGGCCAGGGCCATGCCCAGCGTCAAACCCATCGCGAGCATCGAAGAGCCCCCGTAACTGATGAACGGAAGCGTCATGCCCTTGGTCGGGATCATGTTCAAGTTCACGGCGATGTTAATGATGGCCTGCTGGCCCACCAGGACGAAAAGACCGGCCGCCGCGACCTGCTCGAACGGGTCGTTCAGCTTCATGGCCTTGTACAGCCCGCGCACCACCACGAAGGCGAACAGCGCGATCAGGCACCACGAGAAGATCAGGCCGTATTCCTCGGCCGCCACCGAATAGATGAAGTCGGTGTGCAGGTCGGGCACGTGGCGCTTCATCACCCCCTCACCCGGACCGCGCCCGAACAGGCCGCCGGCGCGAATGGCCTCGGCGGCGCGGGTGATCTGGTGAGTGTCGGCCTGGTCGGGGCTGAGGAACTTCTGCACCCGGGCGTGCACGTGGTCGAACAGGAAATAGGTCGAGCCCAGCCCCGCCAGCGCCACCGCGCCCAGGCCCATGATCCACGAGATCGGCACCCCGGCCATCCAGAAGGCGGCCCCGAAGGCGATGGTGATCAGCACGGTCTGGCCCACGTCCGGCTGCACCAGCAGCAAAGCGACGGCGATGAAATACAGCAGGAAGGCGATCGAGACGCCGGGCACCCCCTCGCCCTTCTGGCCCTCCGAGAACATCCACGAGACCAGCACGATCAGGGCCGGCTTCATGAACTCGGACGGTTGCAGGGTGAAGCCGCCGAACTGCAGCCAGCGCGTGGCGCCCTTGGCGTTGTGGCCGATGAACGGCAGGGCGATCATGATCGCGATCGCCACGATGTAGATGAAGAACGCCGCCCTTCGGATGCCCTTGGGCGACAGCATCGACACCATCAGCATCACCACCGACGAGGCGGTGGCGAAGAAGCACATGCGGATGGCGAAGTGGAACTGGTCGTCGATGCCGATCCGCTGGGCGGCGGCCGGACTCGAAGCGAACGACAGCAGCATGCCCAGGGTCACCAACAGTGCGGTGGCGCCCAGCAACCAGCGATCGGTCGTCCACCACCAGATGCCGAGCGCGGTGCGGTCGGTGCGGGCGAAGGCATGTGTCGCGTTGGAGGCCATGGCCGGAGAGTCGGACCGCAGGGTTAATCAAAGCTTGCTGCGCTGTTGTACGCCGGTGGACATGCGGCGAAAAGCGCGTGGAAGACGATCCGATCCGAGGTAGGAGAGGCTCATGCCCGCCTCCGACGACCTCCGCACGCTCGAAACGACCGCCGACGCGGCCGAACGCAACACCCTGGCCCTGCGTCTGGCCGAGGAGAAGACGCCCGGCCTGGACGCCGTGCTGGTGCGCCTGATCCAGCGCCCCGACCTGGCCGACAAGCGCGGCACGCTGGTCCACGCCCTGGGCTATCTGGACTGCTCGGACCATGTCGGCCTGCTGGTCGAGTTCGTTTTGACCGCCGACTTCGAGGTCGCCCACGAAGCGCTCCAAGCCCTGGAGACGGTCGAGGAAGCCGACGGCGAGGATATTGAAAAGGCCTTCGACCGCTTCCAGGCGGTTCACGCCCAGCCCGACCTCCCGGCCTGGCGCAAGGAACTGCTGGAAGACCTCGCCGAGATGTTCGACTAACCCAGCGCCTGCTTGGTCCAGGCGACGATCTGAGCCGTGCTCATCGCCCCGGCCTGACGGGCCACGGGCGCGCCATCCTTGAACAGGATCAAGGTGGGGATGCTGCTGACGTTCAGGGCCCCGGCGGCGGCGCCTTCGGCCTCGGAGTCCAGCTTCAGCAGGCGCACGGCCGGTTCCAGCTGGCGGGCGGCGGCCTCGAAGTTCGGGGCCATGGTCCGGCAGGGTCCGCACCACGGGGCCCAGACGTCCAGCAGCAGAGCCGTTCCCTTGGTCAGCCGGCGATGGCGGGCGAGATCGGCGCCGGTCACGGCGATGGGCTTGCCGGTGAACAGCGCCTCCTTGCATTGCCCGCACTTGGCCGATAGCGGATCGCGGTCCTGCGGCAGACGATTGCCAGCGCCGCACGCGACGCAAACGACCTGTGACATAAGCTCGGGCCTCCTTCGCCCCTTCCAACAACTCCATTGGAAGGCTGTTCCCCTGAAACACGAATGGCTCAGCTTGAATTCGCGGGCCAGCCGGTGATCATGGTCAGGGTTGCAGGGGCGTATGTGTGGCTGACGAGGGATCCGACAAGACCGTGCTCGAGGGCGCAGGGGTCTATTTCCTCAGCGTGGTCGAGGCCAGCCAGGACTGCATTCGGGTGATCAGTCCCGAGGGCGCGGTCGAATATATGAACGCCCAGGGCAAGAGCCTGTTCGAGATCGACGACTTCGACGGCCGCAACCGCCAGCGCTACTGGCCCGACATGTGGCCGCCCGAAAGCCGCGACGCCGTCGAGCAGGCCCTGCGCGCCGCCCAGGCCGGCCACGCCGTGGCCTTCCGCGCCTTCTGCCCCACGGCCAAGGGCGCGCCGCGCTGGTGGGACACCACCGTCTCGCCGATCCTGGAGAACGGCCGCGTCACCCGCGTGCTGGCCACTTCGCGCGACGTCACCGGCGAGCGCACGGCCGAGGCCCACCGCCAGTTGCTGGTCAACGAGCTGAATCATAGGGTGAAGAACACCCTGGCCACCGTCCAGTCGATCGCCAAGCAGTCGCTGCGCAACGCCGGCGTCGGCTCGGACGTCCGCGACGCCCTGGAAGGCCGGCTGATGGCCATCGCCGCCACCCACAACGTCCTGACCGACCAGAACTGGTCCGCCGCCAGCCTGCGCCAGATCGTCGACGGCTCTGTCGCCCCCTACAGCGCCCACCCCGCCCAGCTGACCATCACCGGCGCCGACCTGCAGGTCTCGCCCAAGCCGGCGGTGGTCATGGCCCTGGCTTTCCACGAACTGGCCATCAACGCCCTGAAATACGGCGCCCTTTCGGCTCCCGACGGCCATGTCGATATCCGCTGGTCGATCCAGCCGGGCAACCAGCTCTACATCGAATGGGCCGAACGCGGCGGCCCGGCGGTGCGCCCGCCGGAGAAGCGAGGGTTCGGGTCGCGGATCGTGGAGACGGCCTTGCCCAACGAGCTGGGCGGCGCGGTGGAGGTCGACTACCGGACCGAGGGCCTGCGGTGCTCGATCCGGTCACCGCTGGCGGCGCTGGATAAGGTGGATGCGTTCATGCCGCTGGGGTGAAGCGGCCCTATAAAACCCCTCTCTCATAGAGAGAGGGAGGGGCCCGCCGCCGAAGGCGGTGGGAGGGTGAGAGGTTTCACCACCAGCCGGAAAATCCAGATTCCTTCTGTTGAGTGTCCGGCATGCTCACGCCCCTTCCGTATGGACAAAATCGAAAACGCCCGCCGCCTGCGTCGAGATCAGACTCCGGCCGAGAAAGTTGTCTGGAACCTCGTCCGTGGTCGACGCCTCAGTGGCTTTCGTTTTCTACGACAACACCCCATCGACCGGTATTTTGCGGACTTCGTCTGCGAGTCAGCGAAGCTGATCATCGAGCTCGACGGCGCTGCCCACGAAGGGCGAGAGGACTACGACGCTCGGCGCACGAAACTCTGGAGCTGTTCGGATATACGGTTCTGAGGTTCCGCAACGAGCGTGTCCTAACCGATCCCGGCGGGGGGCGGATGACATCCTAGCGGTGCTTCGCTCGGAGAGGGTGTAACCTCTCACCCTCCCACCGCTTCGCGGCGGGCCCCTCCCTCTCTCTATGAGAGAGGGCGTTAGTCAGGCCACCGCCGCCTTACCGCCGCCCGACACCAGCCCGTTCACCGCCGCTCGAAACGCCTCGCCCCGGGCCTCGAAATCCGAGAACTGGTCGAACGACGCACAGGCCGGCGAGAGCAGAACGATCGCCTCCTCGCCGCTGGCGGCCGCATCGGCATAGGCCTGTTGCACGGCCTTCTCCAGCGTGCCGCTCATCTTGACCTCGGCCTTGCCGGCCAGGGTCGTGGCGAAGACGTTCGCGGCCTCGCCGATCAGATAGGCGGTGGCGATGCGGGGGAAGAGGTCCTTCAGGTCGTCGATGCCGCCGGCTTTGGCGACGCCGCCGGCGATCCAGTAGAACTTGGGGTAGGACGACATCGCCTGGCGGGCGGCGTCGGCGTTGGTGGCCTTGCTGTCGTTGACGAAGCGGACCTTGCCGATCTTGCCGACCGTCTCCATCCGGTGGGCCAGGCCCGGGAAAGTCATCAGGCCGTCGACCGCGTCCGACACCGAGATGCCGATGGCGCGGGCGGCGGCGTAGGCGGCGGCGGCGTTCTGCCAGTTGTGGCGGCCCGGCAGGCTGCGGGCGCGCAGAAGATCGGCGACCTCGACCACACGCTCGCCCGTGGCGTCGTACAGCACGCCTTGCAGGGCGTAGACGCCCCGGCCCATGGCCTTACCGGCGCTGATCGGCCAGATGGTGCGGCGGTTGGCGGCGGTGATCTCGGTGCAGATCTGCTGGCACCAGGCGTCGTCGACGCCGATGATCGCCGTGTCGCCCTTGCCCTGGTTCAGGAAGATCCGGCGCTTGGCGGCGATGTAGCCGTCCATGCCGCCGTGACGGTCCAGGTGATCGGGCGAGATGTTCAGCAGCACAACCGCGTCGGGGTGCAGGCTGGAGGTCAGGTCCAGCTGGTAGGACGACAGCTCCAGCACGTAGACCGCGCCGCCGTGCATGTCTTCCAGGCCCAGGATCCCCTGGCCGATGTTGCCGCCGACGCGGGTGTCGCGGCCGGCCGAGGCGCACAGGTGGCCGATCAGGGCGGTCGTGGTCGACTTGCCGTTGGTGCCGGTGATGGCGATGATCTTCGGGCGCTTGTGGGCCGGCGCGGCGTTGACCGTGCGGGCGAAGAGCTCGACATCGCCCAGGATCTCGACGCCGGCGGCCTTGGCCTTCTCGACGGTCCAGTGCGGTTTCGGATGGGTCAGCGGCACGCCCGGCGACAGCATCAGGGCGGCGAACTGGCTCCAGTCGGCGGCTTGCAGGTCGACGACCGGGAAGCCCTCGGCGGCGGCGGCCTCGCGGCTCTCCGCCTTTTCGTCCCACAGGGCGACCTTCGCCCCGCCCGCGATCAAGGCGCGCGCCGCCGTCAGGCCGGTGCGGCCCAGGCCGAACACCGCGACGGTCTTGTCCTCGAAACCACGGACCGGGATCATGCTCCTCGCCTCTCCTAGCGCAGCTTGAGGGTGGCGAGGCCGACGAAGGACAGCATCATCGCCACGATCCAGAAGCGGATCACGACGGTGGATTCAGCCCAGCCCAGCTTCTCGAAATGGTGGTGGATCGGCGCCATCAGGAAGACCCGCTTGCCGGTCTTCTTGAAGTAGGCGACCTGGATCATGACGCTGAGCGCCTCGGCCACGAACAGGCCGCCGACGATGCCCAGGACCAGCTCGTGCTTGGCGCAGACGGCGATCGCGCCCAGCGCGCCGCCCAGGGCCAGGGAGCCGGTGTCGCCCATGAAGATCTTGGCCGGCGGGGCGTTGTACCAGAGGAAGCCCATGCCGCCGCCGATGATGGCGGCGCAAACGACCGCCAGCTCGCCCACGCCCGGCGCGAAGTGCAGGTTCAGATAGTCCGCGAACTTGTAGTTGCCGACCAGGTAGGCGATCAGGCCGAAGGTCGAGGCGGCGAACATCACCGGCACGATGGCCAGGCCGTCCAGGCCGTCGGTCAGGTTCACGGCGTTGGAGAAGCCGGCGATCGTGACCGCCGCGAACACCACGTAGAACCAGCCCAGATTGATCACCAGCGCCTTGAAGATCGGGAAGACCACGCTGGTCTCCATCCCCGGCGTCATCGGTGACTTGGGCGCGAACAGGATCAGGATCACCGTGGCGATGATCGCCACCGCGAACTGGGCCACCAGCTTCTGCACGCTGGAGAGGCCGGCCGTGGTCTGCTTGGTGACCTTGGCGTAGTCGTCCATGAAGCCCAGGATCCCGTAGCTGCCGGTGATCAGCAGCACGACCCAGACGTGGATGTTGCGCAGGTCGGCCCACAGCAGGGCGCCGACGAACAGGCCCGCCAGGATCATGAAGCCGCCCATGGTGGGCGTGCCGGCCTTCTCGGTGACGTGACGGGCGATGCCGTCGGTGCGGATCGGCTGGCCCTTGCCCTGCTTGGCCTTCATCCAGCGGATGAAGCGCGAGCCCATCGCCACGGCGACGATATAGGCGGTCAGCATCGCCATGCCCGACCGGAAGGTCAGGTACTTCAAGAGGTTCAGCGCCGGGACATGCTCTTGCGAGCGCGCCAGCCATTCATACAGGAAGTACAGCATCAGCCCTGTTCCCCAAGGTCGAGCGCGGCCAGGGCCTGGGCGAGAACCCCGGCCTTGGAGCCGTTCGACCCCTTCACCATCACCACGTCATCTGGACGGATCGCCCCCGCCAGCTGCGCCGTTAACTTTTCAGTAACTTCCGCGTAGCCGCCTCGCCGAGTCGGCGGAAGCTGCTCCCACAGCGATTTCATGTGGACGCCTGCGAGAAAAACCACGTCAACGTTTGCACGGTCGATCGGGCCTGCAAGCTCGGCGTGAAAGGCGGCGCTGCCCTCGCCCAGTTCGAGCATGTCGGTCAGCACGACGACCCGGCGGCCGGCGACCTTGCGCGCGCCCAGGGTCTTCAAGGCCGCCTGCATCGAAACCGGATTGGCGTTGTAGCTCTCGTCCACCAGGGTGAAGGCGCCGCCGTCGATACGAACGGTCTTCTCGGCCCCGCGGCCCTCGATCGGGGCGAAGGCGGCCAGGGCGGCCAGGGCGGTCTCGCGCGGCACATCCAGGGCTTCCAGCATCAGAAGGACGCACAGGCTGTTGGGGCCCCAATGCACGCCGGTCTGCAACAGGGAGAACTCGACCGGTTCGCCACGGAGAACAGCTTTTATAACCGATTTCCCCGGCGAAGGCCGGGGCCCAGATGACAAAGCGTCGGGCTCTCCGGATGAATCTGGGCCCCGGCTTTCGCCGGGGAGATCGGATGAAAAGGAAATGAGCTGGGCAGTGCAATCGGGAGAAGAGCCGAAACTCCAGACCAGGGCGCCGGCCTTCTCGGCCTCGGCCTTCAGCAGGTCGAACCACTTGTTGTCGGCGTTGAGGACGGCGATCCCGCCGGGCTCCAGCCCCGCGAAGATCTCGGCCTTGGCCAGCGCCACGCCCTCTTCGTTCTCGAAGTTCTCCAGGTGCACCGGGCCGACCGTGGTGATCGCCACCGCGTGCGGCTGGACGAAGCCCGACAGCGGGGTGATCTCGTCGGCGTGGTTCATGCCGATCTCGAACACGGCGCGTTCCGTGTCGCGCGGCATCCGGGCCAGGGTTAGCGGCACGCCGATGTGGTTGTTGTAGCTCTTGACCGAAGCGTGGGCCTTGCCCGCCAGGCGCAGGCCGGCCTCGACGGCGCGGGTGACGCTGGTCTTGCCGACCGAGCCCGTGACCGCCCCGCGCTTGCACTGCGGCGCGCGCTCGCGAGCGGCGACGCCCAGGGCTTCCAGGGCCTTGAAGGTGTCCTCGACCATGACGGCCGGAGCGTCGACCGCCTTGGCGGCCAGCACGCCAGTCGCCCCGGCGGCCACGGCCTGCGGGACGAAGTCGTGACCGTCGCGCGCGCCGACCAGCGGCACGAACAGGTCGTCCTTCTCCACAGAGCGGGTATCGATCGAGACGCCGGTCACGGCGAAGTCGCCGGCGACCTTGCCGCCCGTGGCCTGCGCGATCTCGTCAGCTGTCCAGAGGGCTTCAGGCATCGACGCCCTCCAGCGCTTCCAGCGTCTCGGTCACGTCGTCGAAGGGATGGACGACGCCGGCGACGATCTGGCCCTGCTCGTGGCCCTTGCCGGCGATGACCAGCACGTCGCCGTCGGTCATCAGCTGCACGGCGGCGCGGATGGCGGCGCGGCGGTCGCCGATCTCGCAGGCGCCCGGCGCGGCTTCCATAATGGCGGCGCGGATCGAGGCCGGCTCTTCCGAGCGGGGGTTATCGTCGGTGACGATGGCGATGTCGGCCAGCTTGGCGGCGATGGCGCCCATCAGCGGGCGCTTGCCGCGGTCACGGTCGCCGCCGGCGCCGAACACGGCGATCAGACGGCCGCGCGCGTGTGGACGCAGCGCCTCCAGCACGGTCTGCAGGCCGTCCGGGGTGTGGGCGTAGTCGACATAGGCCTCGCCGCCCTTGGGGCCGCGACCGACGCGTTGCAGGCGACCGGCGGCGCCTTCCAGCGTTTCCAGGGCCTTGAGCACCCGCACCGGATCCTCGCCGGCGGCGATGCACAGGCCCGCCGCGACCAGCACGTTCGAGGCCTGGAAGGCGCCGGCCAGCGGCAGCGCGATGTGGTGGATGTCGCCGTCGATCTCGACCGCCATGTCCTGGCCGGCCGGGGTCGGGGTGCGCGTGATCAGGCGCAGGCCCTGGCCGTCCTCGCCCACCGAGAACACGCTCTGGCCCGAGGTCACCGCGGCGGCGGCGAAGTTGGGGAAGGCGTCGCTGTCGGCGTTCAGCACGGCCGTCGCGCCACCGGGCGTCAGGGTGTCGAACAGGCGCAGCTTGGCGGCCCGGTACTCTTCCATCGAGCCGTGATAGTCGAGGTGGTCCTGGGTGAAGTTGGTGAAGCCGGCGGCATGCAACTTCACGCCATCGACGCGGCGCTGGTCAACGCCGTGCGAGCTGGCCTCCAGGGCCAGGTGGGTGACGCCCATCTCGGCCAGGCGCGCGACCATCTCGGCCACGTCGCCGGCATCCGGCGTGGTCAGGCCTGGCGGAGTCAGCTGCTGGTCGGGCTTGCCCGCTTCCGAGACCACGACGCCCAGGGTGCCCATGCTGGCGGCCTTGTGACCCAGGCGGGCGAAGATCTGGCGGCAGAAGCCGGCGACCGAGGTCTTGCCGTTGGTGCCGGTCACCGCCACGCACATGGCCGGCTGCTTGCCCCAGAAGGCGGCCGAGGCCAGGGCGTAGGCGCGGCGAGCATCTTCCGAACGCACCACCGGCACGCCCAGCCCCTCCAGCCCGCCCTCGGGGGCCAGCACGGCGGCGGCGCCCTTGGCCACCGCGCCCTCGGCGAAGTCGCGGCCGTCGACCTTGGTGCCTGGCAGGGCGGCGAACAGCCAGCCGGCCGTGACCTTGCGGCTGTCGGCGGTGACGCCGGCGATCACCGGGTCATTGGCGAAGGGACGGTTGAACAGTTCCGACAGATGTCTGGTCATAGCCCCGCCTCCGGTACCGCGTTCTTCGAGGGGCTGGCGATGGTCACCAGCTGCGTCTTGCGTTGCACGCCCAGGAACGGCGCGATGCGTTCGATCACCTTGCCGGCCGGCGGCGCGCCGACCCAGCCGCCGGTCGAGAAGCCCGCCGACTTGGCCGTGCCGTGCGGCTCGTCCATCAGGATCAGCACGAAGTAGCGGTCGGCCTCCAGCGGCCCATCGGTCGGGAACACCGCCGCGAACGACGAGACCTGGCGCTGGTGATTATAACCCCGGATCGACGGATCGTACTTCTCGCCCGTGCCGGTCTTGCCGCCGACCGACAGGCCGGGGACATCAGCCTTGCCGCCGCTGCCGCCCTCGCCCGGGATGACGTTGGCCCGCATGATCTTCAGCATCTCGGCCGAGGTGTTCTCGGAGATCACCCGCTTGCCTTCCGGACGCACGCCCGGCGGCAGCTTGCGGATGGTCAGAGGGATCGACTCGCCGCCGTTCAGCAGCGCGCCCATCGCTTGAGCCAGGGCCAGCGGGCTGACGTTCATACCGTGGCCGAACGAGGTGGAGGCCACCGCATCCATGTCCCACTTCCGCGGGGTCAGCGGGCGGGCCGACTCCATCAGCTCGACCTTGGCCGGCTTGGTCAGGCCCAGGGCGGTGAAGTACTTGGACAGACGCTCGCCGCCGATCTTCTCGGCCAGCATGGCC
This sequence comes from Caulobacter sp., assembly GCF_017744445.1. Classification (GTDB taxonomy): domain Bacteria; phylum Pseudomonadota; class Alphaproteobacteria; order Caulobacterales; family Caulobacteraceae; genus Caulobacter. Next base: position 70,857 of record NZ_JAGIBH010000015.1, on the reverse strand, counting down.
GTGCCGATGTTCGACGAGTGCTTGAACACCTCGACCAGGGTTAGGATGGCCTTGGCGGCGTGGTAGTCGTGGATGGTGCGATAGCCCAGCTTGAAGGGCTCGCGCGCGTCGAAGGTCGACTGCGGCGTGGCGACGCCCGTGTCCAGGCCGATCGCCACGGTGAAGGCCTTGAAGGTCGAGCCCATCTCATAGACCGAGGCGGCGGCGCGGTTCAGGCGCTGGTCGTCGGTGGCCTCGCCGGCCTTGTTGGCGTCGTAGTCGGGATAGCTGGCCAGGCCCAGGATCTCGCCGGTGTGGACGTTGGTGACCAGGCCGACCGCGCCCTTGGGCGTGAAGTCGGCGACAGCCTTGTTCAGCTCGTCCTCCAACGCGGCCTGCACGCGCACGTCGATCGACAGCTGGGTCGGACCGCCGTCGCCGCCCGCCGCCTTGCGGATCGGATCGTCCAGGGCGCGCTCGGCGCCAGCTAGGCCCTTGCCGCCGCTGTCGACGAAGCCGATCAGGTGCGCGGCCGTCGGGCCCAGCGGATACATCCGCCGCTCCTGCTCCTCGAACGAGATGCCGGGCAGGCCCAGATTGAAGATGTCGTCCTTCTCGTCGGGCGTCAGGCCGCCCAGCACGAAGGCGCGGTGGTCGCCGAACACGGCCTTGTCCAGGCGCTTGGCCGGCACCTGCGGCAGCGCCTTACCCAGCGCGCGGCGCACTTCCTTGGCGTCCCACACCTCGCGCGGGTCGACGTAAAGGGCGTAGTGGGCCAGATCGACGGCCAGCAGCTTGCCGTTGCGGTCGACGATGTCGCCGCGCGCGCCTTCAGCGCCCTGGGCGTAGCCACTACCGCGCCCGGCGTTCGAGAACAGCGCCGCCCAACCGGCGCCCAGGCCCACGCCGACGAAGCACAGCGAGAAAAAGCCCATCACCAGGAAGATGCGGATGCGGGTGTCGTCTTCGGGCTTGGCCGCGGCGCGCGAACGCTCGAAGGCGTGCTCCAGGCGCCAGACGCGCTCGATCAGCCACCGCCACAGCGGCGACTGGAAACCGCCGGGCCCGAGGTTGGAGAGGCTCATCGCGGCGCCCCCGGAGCCTGGGGTGGCGGCGGAGGCGGCGGTGGCGGCGGCAACGAGGCGTCGTCCGGCAGCGCCTCGGGGCCATCGGCGGCCAGATCCTCGGGACCGACCGGCGAGGCCGAGATCGGGGCGCGCGGCAGTTCGCGGCGGCGGGCCACGTCGATCAGGGCGTCCTCGGTGATCTCGTGATCCGGCGCGATCGGCTTCAGCTGCATCATCATCGCCAGCTGCTCGATGCGGCGGGGCTGCTCCAGGTGAGCGACCTCGGCCTCCAGCAGGCGCTTGCGCACGGCCTCGTCGTCGATCTGCTGCTCGATCTTGCTGATCTCCTGCAGCTCGCGACCGGCGAAGGTCTTGGCCAGGTAGACGCTGGTGAACAGGGTCAGCAGGATGCCCACGCCCGCGACTTCCACGACGCGGAAGCCCCGGACCCGGCGATTGAAGAGGCCCGAGACGCTCATGCCGCGCTCTCCCAGACGGGAGCTTCGGTACGGACAGCGGCGCGCAGCTTCGACGAGCGCGCGCGCGGATTGACGGCCAGCTCGGCCTCGCCCGGCGCGATGGCCTTGTTGGCGATCAGCTGGAAGCTGGCCGGCGCGCCGGTGGGCGCCTGCGGCAGGTGGCGCGAGCCGCCCGGCGTGCGCCCCGCCCGCTCGGCCAGGTAATTCTTGACGATGCGGTCTTCCAGCGAATGGAAGGTCACCACCGCCAGGCGGCCGCCCGGCTTCAGGATCCGCTCGGCGGCGTCCAGGCCGGCTTCCAGCTCGCCCAGTTCGTCATTGACCGCGATGCGCAGGCCCTGGAACGAGCGCGTGGCCGGATGGACCTTGGCGCCCTTGCGGCCACCCAGTGCGCGCTCGATCACCTCGGCCAGGTCCAGGGTGCGTTCGAACAGGCGCTCTTCCCGACGACGGATGATGAAGCTGGCGATGCGACGCGAGGCATGCTCCTCGCCATAGACATAGAGAATGCGGGCCAGCTCGGTGTGGTCCAGCGTATTGACCAGGTCGGCGGCGGTCGGACCCGTGTCGCTCATCCGCATGTCCAGCGGACCGTCGCGCATGAACGAAAAGCCGCGCTCGGCCTCGTCCAGCTGCATGGACGACACGCCGATATCGAGCACCACGCCGTCGACCGACCGCGGCGCGAAATGCTCGGCCATCTGCGAGAAGCGGTCCTGGATCAGGCGGAAGCGGTCGGCCGGCAGGCCTTCGGTGAAGCGCAGCACGGTCGGGTCGCGATCGAAGCCGACGACGCTGGCGCCGGTGGCCAGGATCGCGCGCGTATACCCCCCGGCTCCGAAGGTGCCGTCGATGATGGTCTCGCCCGGCTTGGCGCCCAGGGCCTCGACGACCTCATCCAGCAGGACCGAGATGTGCGGGGCGTCGCTCACGAGGCGCTCCCCAGCTTTGCGGTCCGTTGCTGGGCGCGCATGGCGGCCAGGCCTTCCCGGGCCAGATCACGCTGGGCCGCGCGATGGGCCTGGAAGGCCTCGCGGGACCAGATCTGAAAACGCTCACCCATACCGACGACGGTCACCCAATCCGTGAGACCGCACATTTCGCACAGCTGGTCGGGAAGCGTAATGCGACCAGCTGTATCAAACGACAGCTTGGCCATGCCGCCCAGGACACTGGTTTCCAGGGCCGAGCGCAGCGGATCACCGAACGGCATCTCCTCGATCACGCCCATGTAGCGGTCGAACAAGGCCTTTCCGCCCGCTTCCAGGCAGTCGGCCTCGATGGAGGGGAAGCAGAAGATCCCGTCGAACATGCCCGAGACGGCCGCGCGGAATTCCTGCGGCACAACGATGCGCCGCTTGCTGTCGAGCTGTTTCTCGAACGTCGAGAGAAACACTGAAGCTTTAACCCCGCCAAACCCATGCCGGTCGGCGAGCACCACCAACTCGCCCCGACGCGAATTGGGTTAACATGGGATGAACTGGGAAACAATGACACCAAGCCCGTTTCATCGAGATTTCAAAGGTGTCGCACCCCTTGTTCACTGGGTGAGATTGTTAATCCACAGAACATACACAGAACTGATTGGGCGGACGTCTTGGGCGGTGTCATTGGAGCCCAGTTGAAGGTCACATTTGAGGACGGTGCGCGCAGGCGCGTCCTCCCCCGCCAGGGGGAGGACCTGAATGGACCAGATGATCTGTAAGCCGGGTTCTGTTCCGCTCCCGCCAATCCTAAGGAAGGGGGAACGGCGACGATCATTCCTCTAGGCCGGCCATTGCTGGACGGCTCTCGCGACCTACCCGGACCCTCTCGGCCAGTGACGGCCTATCCGACGCGAGGCCGGCGCGGGGTCCCTATTCGGTCTTGCTCCAGGCGGGGCTTGCCATGCCGTCCCTGTCGCCAGGTCCGCGGTGGGCTCTTACCCCACCCTTTCACCCTTCCCGCCCCGTAGGGAGGAGGTTTGCTTTCTGTGGCGCTATCCCTGGGATCGCTCCCGGTGGGCGTTACCCACCGCCTTGTCACCGTGGAGCCCGGACTTTCCTCGGCGTCCGAAGACGACGCGACCGCCCGACCATCTGGTCCGGGAGGGTGTTTGACGGGATGGCGTTGACACGTCAACAACCCAACTTGTTGACATCAACTTTATCCGACCTCCCCGGCGAAAGCCGGGGCCCAGATCGAACCCACAATCACCTGGGATTAAAGCACCGGACGATGGCGCGAACACCCAAACCGCTCCGGATGGATCTGGGCCCCGGCTTTCGCCGGGGAGATCGGATTTAGGGAACGTCGCGCATGCGCTCCGCGATCGGATGGTCGCCCAGCCCCTGGGCCGCGCCCAGGCGGTCGGCGTCGGCCTTGTTCTGCGAGAGTTTGAACGTGCCCTCCAGCCGCTCGACGAACAGCCGGCCGCCCTGGATGCCGCGCAGCATGCTCTCGAACTTGCCGGCCTTCATCTTGTCGCGGGTCCACGGCTTCTTGGGCAGCAGCCGCGCTTCTTCCTGAGCCGACAGGTCGTCGAGCAGGGCGATCAGCTCGGCGTCGTCCAGCGGCGCGACCGAGCCCTCGGCCTCGACGGACTGGTAGTTCCAGGTGGGCACCTGGTCGGCGCTCTCGTACCAGTCGGGGCTGATATAGGCGTCCAGGCCCGTGGCCAAGGCCACGGCGCGGAAGCCCTGGGTCAGGTGCGGCGTCAGGACGTTGCCGCGCGACAGGTGGAAGTCCAGCCCGATCTCGCCGTCCAGGTCGCGGATCACGACCGGGCTCTGAGCCACGAACGGCCGGCCGCCGACCGAGGCCGCGAAGGTCACGAACGGATGGGCGGCGATGAAATCGAGCAGGACCGCCCGATCCTCGACGCGAAAGCGACTATCCGGATGCATCAGATTTCAGCCCCACAACCCGAGCAATGCGAGCCCGGTCGCCCCCTCATCGAGTATCGAAAACCAAGCGCGGCGTCGGGACCGTTGTCTTTCAGCAAGACGTAGAGGCCGCACGAACGACAGCGCGCACGCCAGAAAACGAGGGCGACGCATCCCACCAACAGGAATGCGACCAAGGGTGCAAATCGCCAGCCCCAACCTCCCAGCGCGGAGAACAGGAGCGTGAAAACGACGATCCCGCCCATGCCTAGACGATAGACAGTCGACGGCCTCACTACTCGGCCGCCGCGCGCAGCAGGCCCACAAGCCGCGCCCGGGTCTCGCCGTCGGCGATGCCGTCGAAGCGGCTCTGCAGCCAGTGACGCTGGAAGGCGCCGACCACGGTCGCGGTCCATTCGTCGTACTTGCCGGTTGGGGCGCAGTCGAAGCCCAGGCGGGTCAGGCCGGCCTGCAACGCGAACACGCCGGTCCCCTCCTCACCCTGCCCCAGCGGCGCGCCGGGCGACGGAGCGGGCTCGATCCACAGGCCATGGCCGCTCTCGGCCAGGCGCTTCCACGGGAAGAGCTCGCCCGGATCGATCTTGCGGGCCGGGGCGATGTCGGAGTGGCCCAGGATGCGGCTGTCGGGGATCATCCAGCGCGAGCGCACGTCGGCCAGCAGGTTGATCACCGACGCGATCTGCGCCTCCGGGAAGGGGCGATAGCCGAACTCGTGGCCGGGATTGACGATCTCGATGCCGATCGAGGCGGAGTTGATGTCCTTGACGCCCTTCCAGAAGGCGGCGCCGGCGTGCCAGGCGCGGCGCTCTTCAGGGACCAGGCGGAAGATGCGGCCGTCCTCTTCAACGCAATAGTGGGCCGAGACCTTGGCCTCGGGGTCGCGCAGGCGCTCGATCGCCGCCTCGCCGGTTTCCATGCCGGTGTAGTGCAGGATCACCGTGTCGGGCACGGCCTTGCGGGCGTCGAAATTGGGCGACGGGGCCTCGACGAAGGACAGGCTCATTGGGCGCGGTTCCGGATCGACATCAGCAAGGGCATGACCTGATTCCGCCGAAGCGCGATGATCAGAACACCCAGCAAGGCGAGCGCCGCGCCGATCCCCATGCGCAGATCGAAGTGATCGTGCGTGACCACAACGCCCAGCCCGATGGTGAAGAGCGGCGTCAGCAGGGTGAGCGGAGCGATCAGGTTGGCCTCGTAGCGCTGGATCAGCCCGTAATAGGCCGTATGGGCCACGACCGAAACCACCAGGGCCGAGAACGCCACCGCGCCGATGAACGGCCAGCCCGCCTGGACGCCGGCGGCGACCTGGCCCGGCTCCATGAAAGCGCTCATCGCCGCCAGCGGCCAGAAGGACGAGAACCCCACCCAAGCCTGGAACTGCAGGGGTTTCACGCCCTCGACCTGCTTCATCAGCACCGCGCCCAGCGAGCCGGTGAAGGCCGCCGCGACGATCAGCCAGAGGCCGGCCGACAGCTCCAGACCCTTGGGGCTCCACATCACGACCACCGCGCCCAGTAACGTCAGGGCTATCCCTAAGCCGCGCCGCCAGCGGATCTTCTCGCCCAGGATCAGCACCGACAGCAGGGTCGTGAACGGCACGCCAACCTGGATCACCACCGAGGCCGCCGACGGCGAGGCGGTCTGGAAGCCCATGAACAGCAGGGCGAAATTGCCGCCGCCCATCAAGAGGCCCACCAGCACCATCCGCCACGTCGGCCGCGGCGCGGGCAACAGCCACGGCAGGGTGATCAGCGCCACGACCGCGAAGCGTACGGCGGCGTAGTACAGCGGCGGCACGCCCCATTGGGCGACGACCAGCTTGGAGATGATGTTGCTGCTGGCCCAGACCAGGCAGACGAGAACCAGAATGCCGAAGTCGCGCAGGGACATGGAGTGATCCGATAGGCCGCAGTTGACGTTCGGTCAAAACGGTCGTTTGTTGGTGAACACTGTTCACATACAGCCACGCGGGGTCAACCGGCGGGCAAGCCGAGCCTGCCTTAGCAGGCTCGGATCTCAGAAAAAGAATCGAGCGCGAAACGCGCTCGTGGAAGGGCGGAACTCGGGATGGAACATGTCGACGTACTGATCGTGGGCGCGGGCTTGTCGGGGATCGGCGCGGCCTATCACCTGAAGCAGCACTGCCCGGGCAAGACCTACGCGATCCTAGAAGGACGCGAGGCGATCGGCGGCACCTGGGACCTGTTCCGCTATCCCGGCATCCGCTCCGACAGCGACATGTACACCCTGGGTTACAGCTTCAAGCCGTGGAAGGCCGCCAAGGCCATCGCCGACGGCCCGTCGATCCTGGGCTATGTGCGCGAGACCGCCCGCGAGCACGACGTCGACCGCCACATCCGCTTCAAGCATCTGGTCAAGCGCGCCAGCTGGTCGACCGAAACGGCGACCTGGACGGTCGAGGCCGAGCATGACGGGCAGATCGTCCAGTACAGCTGCGGCTTCCTCTATATGTGCGCCGGCTACTATCGCTACTCGGCCGGCTACACGCCCGACTTCCCGGGAACCGACCGCTTCAAGGGCCGCATCGTCCACCCGCAGCATTGGCCGGAAAACCTGGACTACGCCGGCAAGAAGGTCGTGGTGATCGGCAGCGGGGCCACTGCCGTGACCCTGGTGCCGGAAATGGCCCGCACCGCCAGCCACGTGACCATGCTGCAGCGCTCGCCGACCTATGTGGTCTCGCGCCCGGCCGAGGACGGGGTGGCCAACTGGCTGCGGTCCAAGCTGCCAGCCATGACCGCCTATGGCATCACCCGCTGGAAGAACGTCCTCTTCCAGATGCTGTTCTTCAACATGGCCCGCAAGAAGCCCGATAAGGTCAAGGAGCGCCTGCTGGGCATGGTGCGCGAGCACCTGGGACCAGACTACGACATCGGCACCCACTTCACGCCGCGCTACAATCCGTGGGACCAGCGCCTGTGCCTGGTGCCGGACGCCGATCTCTTCGCTTCGATCAAGGCGGGGACCAGCTCGGTGGTCACCGACCACATCGAAACCTTCACCGAGGACGGCATCCTGCTGAAGTCGGGCAAAACCCTGGAGGCCGACGTCATCGTCACCGCCACCGGGCTTCAGCTCCAACTGATCGGCGGCATGGAGGTCGTAGTCGACGGCAAGAAGGCCCAGCTGTCGGAGTCGATGAGCTACAAGGGCATGATGTTCAGCGACGTGCCGAACCTCGCTTCCGCGTTCGGCTACACCAACGCCAGCTGGACGCTGAAAGCCGACCTGACCAGCGAATATGTCTGCCGCCTGATCAACAGCCTGGATCGCGCCGGCGCCGACTACTGCGTGCCGCGCGTCGACGGGGCGATGGAGGTCGCGCCGTGGCTGGACTTCTCGTCCGGCTACGTCACCCGCTCGATGGACCAGTTCCCCAAGCAGGGCCTGCGCAAGCCGTGGAAGGTCCACCAGAACTACGCCCTGGACCTTGTGGCGCTGCGCTTCGGCAAGGTCGAGGACGGGGTGATGGAATTTGGCCGGAAGACGGGGGTTAAGAGCCAACCCGTCACCGCCAAGGCCGCGTAACCCTATTCGTCCCCCAATTTGCCTCCCTAGGCCCTATGCCTAGGGCCCAGCGTTCCACTCGCTCCGCGCATGACGACGAGCGCCGAGCCTGGCGGCGCCATGGGTCCTCGCCACAAGGGCGAGGAAAGCAAATCTGGTTGGGCTGATGCTCATGAAGCTTCCCTATCGAATTTGATAGGTTGTGAACTCCGGCCCCGCCCCCGACCTTTCTAGGGGAAGGAGATCGCGTATGGCGCAACCGTCCTCGTACCTGGGCTGGAAGATCGACTACGCCAATCCGCCCGGCGAGCCCGCCTATCTGGATCCGGGCTCGATGCACTGGCGGGTCTACAAGAACCCGATCGCCCTGGCGGTCGGGGGCGTGGCCGCTGTGCTGCTGGAATTCGCCGACGCACGGATCCGCTCGGGCGTCTGGGATCACTCGACCTACAAGGTCGACCCGATCGGGCGTTCCAAGCGCACCGGCATCGCGGCCATGGTCGGGGTCTATGGCCCGCAGGCCGCCGCCCGGCGGGTGATCCAGGGCGTCACCAACATGCACACGCGCGTGGTGGGCCAGACGCCCAGCGGCGAGGCCTACAAGGCGCTGGATGTCGAGCTGCTGGACTGGGTCAGCGCCACGGCCGGCTACGGCTTCCTCAACGCCTATGACCAGTTCGTCGAGCCGCTCACCGAAGCCGAGAAGACCCGCTTCTACGAGGAGGCGCACCCGATCGCGCGGCTATACGGGGTGAAGTACTCGCCCAGCAGCCAAGCCGACTTCATGGCGATGATGGACAAGCTGGCGCCGCGCTTCGAGCCGCACCCGATCGTCGGCGAGTTCCTGGACATCATCCAGTCGGGCAAGGCCGCGCCCGCCGCGCCGAAGTTCCTGCACAAGGCCCTGGCGCGGGCCTCGGTATCGCTGCTGCCGCCGGTGGTGCGCGAGAAGCTGGTCCTGGGCCACGAATACGACCCGACGACGGTCGATCGCTTAGCGCTGAAGGCGGCGGGCCGGCTGGCGGAGAAGGTCGCGGTGCGGAACTCGCCGCCGTCCCAGGCCAGCGTGCGGCTGGGGCTGCCGTACGACTTTTTGTACCGGAGCCGGGCGGAGCAGAAGCGGTTGCTGGAGACCCTCCACAATCCGCTCATCCCCGCGAAAGCGGGGACCCAAGCCGAGGTTTAGGAACTCCACGCCGCCTTCGTATCAAGCGCCGCTTGGGTCCCCGCTTTCGCGGGGATGAGCGGTGTTTCGGGTTGGTGGTTAGTCTTCGTCGTCGAACGCCTCGTCCTCATCGACGACCGGTTTGGCCGCCACCTTCGGCGCCTTGCGCTTCACGAACCGCAACGCGGTATGACTCTGCGAGAACGCGCAGACCTTGGTGTCGACGAAGCCCAGGCCGCGCACGGCCTCCAGGATCTCGACGTCCTTCAGCGGCGCGCCCTTGCCTTTCTGAGCCACGATCCAGATCGCGCCCTTGGGCCCAAGCGCGCCTTCCCAGTCTTCCAGCCGATCGAAGTCCGCCAGGTCCTCGACGCCCAGGAACAGGATGTCGATCCCCTCCTCGGCCTCGCCCAGTTCGACGCGGGTCTCCAGCTCGGCGATGAAGGCCTCGTCCTCGACGCCGTCGACGACCACGGTCATGCCGGGCTTCACGCCCAGCTTGTCCAGGCGCGAGGGCGGGTTCTGGATGGCATGCAGCCACTTCTCGGCCTGGCCGGCGTCCAGCGTGAAGCGGGTGCCATCGCTCAGCACCAGGTCATCGCCCTCGACACGGATGTTGCGCAGCGCATGGCCCTGATAGATGCCGCGCACCGCCCCGCGGAAGATCAGCTTGGGCGGCTCCCACAGCAGCTTGCCCTCGCTCTCGCCGTCGGACAGCTGGCCCCAGACGCCGCTCGCTTCCTTGCCCATGCTTATTTGCCTTCGAATTTCGGCTGACGCTTCTCGAGGATCGCGTCGACGCCTTCCATGTGGTCTTCGGTGTGGTGAGCGATGGCCTGGGCGGCCGCGCTCATTTCCATCAGGGTGTCGTAGCTGGCGGTCTGGCCGTGCTTGAGCAGGCTCTTGGCCATGCGCAGGGCGTGCGGTGGTTGCTGGGCGATCCGGGTCGCCAGCGCCATGGCCTCGCCCATCAGCGTGTCGGCCGGCACGGCGCGGCTGATCAGGCCCCAGTCGGCCGCCTTGGCCGCGTCGATGACGTCGCCGGTGAACAGGAGCTCGGCAGCGCGGCTCATGCCCACCGTGCGCGGCATCAGCCAGGCGCCGCCATCGCCGGGGATCAAACCCAGCTTCAGGAAGGTGACGCCGAACTTGGCGGTGTCGGCGGCGATACGGATGTCGGTCATGCAGGCCACGTCGCAGCCCAGGCCGATCGCCGCTCCGTTCACCGCCGCGATCGACGGAACCTCCAGGCCGTAGATGGCCCGGACGATGCGGTGGATATTCTTGCGGTAGCCGTCGCGCACGGCCACGCCGTTGCCGCCGAACGCGCCCTCGCGGGCCTTCATCGCCTTGACGTCGCCGCCGGCCGAGAAGGCCTTGCCCGCGCCGGTCAGGATCACGCAGCGGATGTCCTGGTCGTCGTTGATCGCCTCGCAGGCCGCCGCCACCTGATCGCCATCCCCCGGCGCGCCCAGGGCGTTCATCGCCTCGGGGCGGTTCAGGGTCAGGATGGCGACGTGACCGCGCTTTTCGGTGAGGATCAGAGACAAGGTGGGCGCTCCTGCTGTGCTTTTCTGATTTTCCCCTTCCATAGACGCGTTTGCCCCGCCGTGCAGCCTGACGCGACGATACAACCTGGCGGATCACGACGATCACGAAAACGCGATTGGCGCGGCGGCTCGACCCGACATTGAAATGGCTTCTGGGACGATGACGAGGCTGCGGCGAATGACCGAGCACGCGAAGGCCCGACACGTGTTGATTATCGAGGATGAAATCCTCGTCGCGTTCGAGGTCGAAGCTCTTCTGGCGGAGATGGGCTTCACGAGTTTCGATATAGCCGACAGCGCGGCTGACGCGCTGACCCTGGCGATCGCCAATCCCCCCGACCTGATCACCGCCGACTATCGCATCGTGGGCGGCACCGGGCTCGAGGCTGTCGAGGCCATTGAGAGCCGGCTGGGCCGCATCCCGGTGGTCTATGTCACCGGCAATGCTGACCAGCTGCGCGGGCGCGTCCAGCCGATCGTCGACAAGCCGATCTCGGCGCGGGTGCTGGCTGAGGCCTGCGCCAGAGCGTCGAACGCCTAAAGGTTGTTCCCTCCCCGCCTTGGGCCTAGAAGCTCAAGCACGGGAGGACGCGATGCACGAGATCACCACCGTCGAAGCGCTTGAAGCGCTGTACCAGCCCCTCCCCGTGCCCGCCTCGACCGTCAAGGTCACCGACCACATCACGCCACACTACGCCGCCCTGATCGAGGCCTCGCCGTTCGTGGCCCTGGCCACGGTGGGCCCCGAGGGCCTGGATTGCAGCCCGCGCGGCGACCTGCCCGGCTTCGTGCGCATCGCCGATCCCAAGACGCTGATGCTGCCCGACCGGCGCGGCAACAACCGCATCGACAGAAGGTTGTTCCCTCCCCGCCTTGGGCCTAGAAGCTCAAGCACGGGAGGACGCGATGCACGAGATCACCACCGTCGAAGCGCTTGAAGCGCTGTACCAGCCCCTCCCCGTGCCCGCCTCGACCGTCAAGGTCACCGACCACATCACGCCACACTACGCCGCCCTGATCGAGGCCTCGCCGTTCGTGGCCCTGGCCACGGTGGGCCCCGAGGGCCTGGATTGCAGCCCGCGCGGCGACCTGCCAGGCTTCGTGCGCATCGCCGATCCCAAGACGCTGATACTGCCCGACCGGCGCGGCAACAACCGCATCGACAGCCTGCGCAACATCGTCCGCGACCCGCGCGTAGCGCTGCTGTTCCTGATCCCGGGCTCGGGCACCACCTTCCGCGTCAACGGCCGCGCGGTGCTGAGCACCGACCCGGCCCTGCTGGACAGCTTCGCCGTCGACGGCAAGCCGCCCCGTACGGTGATGGTCGTGACGGTGGACGAAGCCTACTTCCAGTGCGCCCGCGCCATCGTCCGCTCGGGCCTGTGGAAGGCCGAGAGCCAGGTCGACCCGGCCAGCCTGCCCACGCCCGGCGCCATGCTGGCCGCCGTCACGGCCGGCGAGGTCGGCGGCGAGACCTACGACCGCGAATGGCCCGGCCGCGCCGCGAAGACGATGTGGTGAGACGGGGCGTCCTGATCATCGCCGGTCTGGCGGTAGGCGCGATCGGCGTCGTGGCCTTCGCGCCGCGGGATCAGCCCGACACACCAAAGCGCATCGCCAAGGAGTGCCGCTTTATCGCCGACCTCGAGGCCCGGCGCATGGTCCGGCGGAAAGACTATGGCCCCGCGCGGTTCGAGGTCTGGCGCGCCACGGACAAGACCAGCGGCTCGCCGCGCCCTGAGACGAAGGACCTGCCCTGGGAAATGCGCCTGCTGGCCAGACCGCCGGCCAAGCCTCAGGCCGCCATCGACTGTGGCTCGGCGCTGGACGGCGCACGCGTGCCCAAGGTGCAGGTCTACAACGACGGTCCGCTGCGACAGGCCTATCGCTTCCAGTATTCGCGCATCGTCTTCTCACCCGGCGACCGCTACGCCGCGGCGCGGATCACGATCTGCGAGATGCGGGACGGCCTTTGGGACGAGAGTAGCGGCATCACGATCTGGCGCCGCCGGAACGGGACCTGGCAGCCCCTGGACGACGAGACCACACTGCTGCAACTGCCACCCACCCGCCGGCCGCCGATACGCTGCTTCGAGACGCCGGCGCCGTGACTACTTCGTCGCGAACCGCTTGAAGAAGCTGGTCGGCAGCCACTCGGGGCGCTTTTCGGTGTCGGCGATCTCGCGGATCATCGTGGCCATGTAGGCATTGAAGCGCACCGCCGTCGGCAGGTCGAAGGGCTGGGCGGTGTCGTCCTTAGGGCCGTGATACCGCTCGGCGCGCCATTGGCGGTCGGCATTGGCCTCTGCCGAGCCGACCGGATGGGCCAGGCGACCCGCGAGGGCGGGAACGCCGGTGCGGATGAAGCTGTACTGGTCGGAACGCACGAAGCTCAGCTGGTTCGGCGCCGGGTCGGGCATGACGGCGAAGCCCTGGCTGGCGGCGGCGCGGCGGGCCACGGCGCCCAGGGTCGACTCCTCCTCGCCCATCACGATGATGGCGTTGGCCGGCTGCGAGGGCATGAACATGTCCATGTTCACATTGGCCACGATCGCGCTCTTGGTCACGGTCGGCTTCTCGGCGAAGTACTGCGAACCCAATAAGCCCTGCTCCTCGGCGGTGACCGCCACGAACAGGATCGAGCGCTTGGGCGGCGCGCCGGCCTTCAGAGCCGCGGCCTGCTCCAACAGCGAGGCCACGCCGCTGGCGTTGTCCATGGCGCCGTTGTTGATCGCGTCGCCGTCGATCGGCGTGCCGACGCCCAGGCCGTCTAGGTGGGCGGTCAGGACGACATACTCCTTGGACAGCGCCGGGTCCGAGCCCGGCAGCACCGCCGCCACGTTGGGCGACACGGCCTTGGTGGTCTCGCGGCTGACGGCAGCCCGGACGCTCTGGTTCAGGGCGAACCCGGGCACGGCCTTGCCGGCGTCGGCCAGGACCAGCAGTTCCGCAAGCGTGTGACCCGAGGCCGCGAACAGCTTGCCGGCATGGGCCGGGTTCATGGCGGCGGTGAAGAGCTCGCCCTTCACCGGGTTCAGGGCGGGGTCGGCCAAACGCATCGCCGGCTCGACGGCGCGCAGCTTGGAACGCTCCCAGGGGATCTCGACCTGCTTGGGGTTCTGGATGGTGATCAGGCCGATCGCGCCGGCCTTCTGCAGCGGCTCCCAGCGCTCGCGGGCGGCGTGGGCGCGCAGCGAGCCGGGGACGTTCGAGGGCCCGCCGCTGATCACCACCGCCACCTTGCCGCGCAGGTCGACGCCGGCGAAGTCGTCGTGGCCGGCCTCGGGCATGTGCAGGCCGTAGCCGATGAACACCAGTGGCGCTTCGGGCAGGCTGGCCGGCTGGGCGACGCGGGCTGACAGCACCAGATCCTCGCCCAGCGCCATCGGGGCGGCGACGCCGTCCTTGACCAGGGTGACGCTGGACTTGTCGGGGAAGATCCGCTGCACGTCGAACGCGACGGGCTGCAGGTAGCCATCGACGCCGGCGGGCTTCAGGCCCATGGCCGAGAAGCGGCCGGCGACATAGGCGGCGGCGCGGTCATAACCGGGCGTGCCGGCCAGGCGGCCTTCCATGTTGTCGTCGGCCAGCACCTTGACGTGGGCCCACCAGCGCTCGGTGGCGGGAAGGTCGGCGGCGCAGGCCGAACCGGTTGCGACGAGGGCGGCCAGCAGGGCCAGGGGCGTGAGCTTGATCATGACGCGGACTTTCCAGGCGGCCGCTCAAGCTGGCAAGACTTCGTTCGTCGAACGGCGTCGATCGCACGTCGAACGTCAGCTCTCCTCGATCTGGCGCTCGTCCTCGCGGCTGATCGAGACCTCCTCGAAGTCCAGTTCCTCCTGCAGGATCAGGAAGGCGTCGGCGCCGACCTCGCCGGACAGCCGCAACTCCTCCAGCCGCAGGCGCTGGCCGTGGATGGCCTTGAGACCGATGGCGCGGCGGGCCTCCAGCGGGCCGGTGGCGGGCGGGAAGCCGGCGGGCACGGCGGCGAAGCGGTAGCGCCAGTGGTCAACGGCCTCGCCCGTCCGACCGTCCAGCACCCGCAGAGCGGCGCCGGCCAGGTCGGCGCGCAGGCGCACCAGCTCCTCGCCCAGGGCGTCCTCGCGATCCAGGCCCATCAGCCGGATCAGCGGCGTCAGGGTCAGGCCCTGCAGAACCAGGGTGGCCAGCACCACCGCGAAGGCGGTCAGCACGACGAGGTCGCGCTGCGGGAAATTGGCCGGCAGGGCGAAGGCCGTGGCCAGAGTCACCAGCCCCCGCATGCCGCACCAGCCGACCAGCACCCCGTGCTTGAGGCTGGGCATCGGATAGCCGCCGCGCAGGCTGTGGAACTGCTGGGCCAGGCGGATATAGACCAGCACCCAGACCATCCGCACCACGATCAGGCAGGCGACCACGGCCGAGGCGAACATCGCCGCCTCCATCAGCCGGTCGCGATCCATGGCCAGGACGATGGTGCGGGCCTGGAAGCCCATCAGCAGGAAGGCCACCACGTTCAGCAGGAACACCGCCGAGGTCCAGACCGCGAAGCTGTGGATGCGCATGCGCGGCGGCGTGCGCAGGGCGGCGGTGCTGGCCACGGTCATGGCGAAGGCCACCAGGCACAGCACTGGCGACACGCCCAGTCGCTCGGCCACCACCCAGCAGCCGAAGGCGACCACGAACTCCATGATGTTGCCGCCCAGGGTTCCGGTGACGAACGGGCTAAGGAACCGCAGAAGCCGCGCCAACAGCATGCCCAGGATGATCCCGCCCGGCGCGGCCAGGGAGAGCTTCACGCCCAGGGCCGGATCGATGCCGCCCTGGGCCTGGAAGGCCAGGGCCGCCGAGAACAGCAGCAGGGCAGAGGCGTCGTTCAGCAGGCTCTCGCCCTTCAGCACCGCGATCGAGCCGCGCGGCATGCGGACGCTGCTGAGCACGGCGGTGGCGGCCGCTGCATCCGGCGGAGCCACGATCGCGCCCAGGGCCACGGCGGCGGCGATCGGCAGGCCGGCCATGGCCACGCCCAGCCAGGCGACCGCGCCGGCGCTGAGCGCCACGGCGACCACGACCAGCGCGAACAGCGGCCGCCACAGCTTGCGGATGTCGGCCAGCGGGAAGTCGAAGGCCGCGTCCACCAGGGCCGGGGCCAGGAACAGGGCCAGGGCCGTGTGCGGCTCGATCGAGATGTTCGGCGCGCCGGGGACCAGCGCCAGGCATACCCCGGCGGCGGCCAGCATGGTCGGGTACGGCGCCTTGATGCGCCGCGAGACCTGCAGCAGCAGGACCGCGATGCCCACCAGGGCCAGCAGGCTCTCAAAGAAACTCACGCGGCGCGCTCCGAACGGTCAGGCATCGTAGCGGAAATCCTCGACATTCTCGTTGGCGACCGGCGCCTCCAGGCTCTTGCCGACGGCGATCTTGGACAAACGCACGTCGCGGACCGGCAGGGTGGGCTCGCCCCTGATGCGGCAGACGAACTTGGCCTCCTCCACGCGGACGTCGCGCATCACCAGGCCCTGGATCGGCGTCAGGCGGCGCTCATAGGTCGGGACCAGGTTGCGCCACTGATAGAGGACGTCGGTGTCGACGCTCAGCACCCCGCCGACGATCTTGGTGGCGCTGACGTTCTCGACGACGATGTTGCGGACATAGCCCCCTCGCCGCTCGTTGGTCTTCACGAACAGCAGGTTGTTGATCGGCACCGCCCAACCGTCCGCGCCCTTGCCATCGCCGGTGAAGTGGCAGTTCTGGACGAAGACGTTCTCGATCCCCGCCGACAGCTCGCTGCCGATCGCCATCAGCTGGTGGCCGTTCAGGATCTTGCAGTCGCGCATGACGATGTTGCGCGCCGGCCGGCCCAGCCGCCAGCCGTCCTGGTCGCGGCCTGACTTCACCGAGACGGCGTCGTCGCCCTGGTCGAAGACGCAGTCCTCGATCAGCACGTTCTGGCTCATCTCCGGATCGACGCCGTCATTGTTGTGGCCGTGGGCGCGGATCTTCACCCGCCGGATCACCACGTCGGTGCACAGGAACGGATGCAGCACCCAGAAGGGGCTGTCCTCGATGCTAATGTCCTCGACCAGCACATGGCGGCAGCGGTTGAACTGGATGAACTGCGGGCGAAGGTTCGCCTCTCCCGCCGTCATCTGCCGTTCGGCCACCGGCTCGCCCTTGGCGCTGGCGTGGTACAGCTTCACCAGCATGTCCATGTGCGGCTTGGGCCGCGCGTACCAGACCTTCCAGACGTCCAGCTTGGCCTTCAGCTTGCCGGATCCGGTGATGGCCACGTTCTCGCAGTCATAGGCGTAGACCAGCGGCGAATAGTTCCAGCACTCCAGCCCCTCCCAGGTGGTCAGGACCGGCGGCAGGTAGTCGGCGGGCTTTTCGGAGAACAGCAGCGTCGCGCCCTTGGAGAGATGCAGGGCGACATTGCTCTTCAGGTGGATCTTGGCCGTCGGCCAGGTCCCTTCGGGCACGACCACCACGCCCGAGCCCGCCGCGTTGGCGGCGGCGATGGCCTGAGCAATGGCGTCGCTGGTCTTGCTCTGGTCGCCTTGATCGGCGCCGAAGTCGGTGATCGGGAAACGGCGGCTCTTCGAGAAGTCCGGGACGCCAATGCTGGGCATGTCGAACGGCGCGGCCGGGCGGATCAGCTTGCGCGGCGCGGCGGACGCGATCGTCGGCGTCAGCAACGCCAGACCCGCAATGCCCCGTCGCGTCAGCTGCACGCCCATCGACCTCTCCGACTCTTTGAGCCAGGACAACCGATCAGCGGCCAATCACCAAGACAAAAGCGGCCCCGGGGTGTCCCCCAGGGCCGCTCGAAAACACATAGTCCCCCTGCGGAGGGCCGCTTTAGTCGTCGCGGTGGACGCGTTCGCGGCGCTCGTGCCGTTCCTGGGCTTCGACGCTCATGGTCGCCGTAGGGCGAGCATCCAGTCGAGCCAGGCCGATGGGCTCGCCCGTCTCCTCGCAATAGCCATAGGAGCCGTCCTCGACTCGGCGCAGGGCCTGGTCGATCTTGGAGATCAGCTTCCGTTGACGATCGCGGGTACGCAGCTCAAGAGCCCGATCGGTTTCCGAGGACGCGCGATCGGCGAGATCGGCGTGGTTCTCGGTTTCTTTCTGGAGATGAGTGACCGTCTCGCGAGATTCGCGGAGGATCTCTTCTTTCCATGCCAGCAGCTTTTGCTTGAAGTACTCAAGCTGCCGTTCGTTCATAAAAGGCTCGTCCTCGGAAGGACGGTAACCAGACTTCTCAACAAGAACAGTGGCCGTTTGCATCAACGCCTCACGCCCCAATGAACTCAGCCCTTAAGGGCTGCGTGCTTATAGCAAAAGGTGAGCCGCGTTCAATGAACCTCGCGTGAGTGGCGCGTTCACGTTGCGCCCCTCGCTCACGAAGCTCATTTCCACGGCGCGGACAGGTGTAAAACGCGCGAGAAGGCCAAGCGTGGCAGGGAAAAACCGCTTTCAGGTTCCCTGCCCGACGCATGTCAGTGGCCCGCCTGCAGCTTGGCCAGCTCGACGGCGGCGCGCGTCTCGATCTCGTTGAGGACCCCTTCCAGTTTGGGGTCGTCGGTGTTTTCGCGCTGCTCGCGAATGGCGCGGGTCAGACGGTCCAGGGTGCTGGGCGAGATGTCGCCGTCGATCAGAGCGATGCGGACCTCACCCAGGATGTCCAGGATCTGATCGGCGCGGCGGACCGCGCGCTTCTTGCGCTCCAGCGGGCTGCCGACGGCGCCCGTCTCCTGCAGCGCCAAGAGAGCATCGACCGAGCCGACGCCGGTCAGGCCGCCGACGGAGGTGGCGCCGACCGCGCCGGCCGGGGCCGCGCTCACGGACGGCAGGGAAAAGCCCGTCGATCCGCCGGCGGGCTTGGCCCGCGACGCGCCAGTCGACGAGACGCCCCCCGTGCTGGAAACCTTCATCCGACCGCTCCAAAAAGCTCGTGCGCGCGAGTCACTCTTCTCATCGCACGAAACATAGTGCGTCCGCGCGCTTGAAGTATGGTTAATGCCGGGCAGATTCTGCCGCCGGGCGCCGGGCGGACCACCGCCAAATCCGGAATCCCTTGAGTCATAAGGCCTTCAAAGTGGCCCGCTTCTGGCAAGAGGCGGCGCGGGGATCGTCCCCCGCTACGGAATTGCCATGTCGCGTTCATTCTTTCGCACCGTTCTTCGTCCGGTTCTGGCCGCCCTCGCCGTCGCCTCGGCCTTCGTCGCCGCGCCGGCGATCGGCAAGTCGCGCATCAAGGACATCGTCGCCTTCGAGGGCGTCCGCGAGAACCAGCTGATCGGCTACGGCATCGTCGTGGGCCTGAACGGCTCGGGCGACAGCCTGCGCAACGCGCCGATGACCAAGCAGAGCCTTGAGGCGATGCTGGAGCGTCAGGGCGTCAATGTCCGCGACGGTAACCTGAACACCAAGAACACCGCCGCCGTCATGGTCACGGCCAACCTGCCGCCGTTCTCGGCCGCCGGCTCCAAGGTCGACGTCACCGTCTCGACCCTGGGCGACGCCAAGAGCCTGCTGGGCGGCACCCTGCTGGTCACCAGCCTGCAAGGCGCGGACGGCCAGACCTATGCCGTGGCCCAAGGCAGCGTGCAGACCGGCGCCGTCGCGGCCGGCGGCGCCTCGGGCAGCTCGGTCACCAAGGGCGTGCCGACCGCGGGTCGGATCGCCGGCGGCGGCGTCATCGAGCGCGAGACCGGCTTCCAGATGGTCAATATGGACATCATGCGCCTGACCCTGCGCAATCCGGACTTCACCACCGCCCGCCGCATCGCCGACGCCATCAACGCCAAGTTCCCCAACTGCGCCCAGGCCCAGAACCCGACGATCATCGCCACCCGCGCCCCGCCCGGCACGGACATGATCACCTTCATGACCAACATCGAGAACCTGGAAGTCGAGCCCGACGGCCCGGCCAAGGTGGTGATCGACGAAGTGGCCGGCGTGATCGTGATGGGCGACGACGTCCGCATCAGCCAAGTGGCGATCGCTCAAGGCAACTTGACCATCTCGGTCCAGGAAAACCCCGCCGTCAGCCAGCCGGCGCCGTTCAGCCAGGGCCAGACCACCGTCGTCCCGCAGTCGACCGTCAATGTCGACGAGGAGAAGGGCAAGAAGCTGATCACCCTGGGCGGCGCGCCGTCGCTGAAGGGCCTAGTCGGCGGCCTGAACGCCCTGGGCGTCACGCCCCGCGACATGATCTCGATCCTGCAGGCCGTGAAGGCCGCGGGCGCCCTGCAAGCCGACATCGAGGTGATGTGATGAGCGCCTTCGACACCATCTCGACCTTTGTCCCGCAGTTCGGCGCGGCCGCCGCCACGGTGAAGACGGCCGCCAAGGCGGTGCAAACCGCCGGCGCGGCTGTCCAGAACGCGGTCGAGGACACGACCAAGGACACCGCCGCCCGCAAGAAGATCGCCGAGACGGCCAAGACCTTCGAGGCCTCGTTCCTGTCGGTGATGATGCAGCAGATGTTCGAGGGCGTGAAAACCTCGGAACCCTTCGGCGGCGGCAACGGCGAAGAGATGTTCAAGTCGATGATGACGGACGCCATGTCCAAGGAAGTCACCAAGGCCGGCGGCGTCGGCCTCTCCTCCGTCATTCAGCGCGAGATGCTGAAGATGCAGGGCCTGAAGGAGCACTAAGCCATGGCCATCGCCGCCGTCGACGCCGACGATCGCGTCCATCAGCTGACCCTGCTGACCGAACGCCTGACCGACCTGATCGCCAAGGAGGCCACGGCCTTCGAAAGCCACCGCCCGCACGAGGCGGCGCAGTACGTCGAAGAGACGGCGAAGCTCGCCAATGTCTATCGGCACGAGTCGATGCGGGTGCGCCACAGCCCCGCTCTGATCGAGGGCGCCAAGCCCGAGCTGCGCCATCGCCTGATGCGCGCCACCGAAGCCTTCGACGCCGTTCTGGCCCGCCAGGCCCGCGCCGTGAACGCGGCCAAGACCGTGACCGAGGGCCTGGTGCACGCCGTCGCCTCGGAAATCGCCAGCCAGCGCGCGGCGCCCGCCACGACCTACGGCGCCGGCGGCATGGTCAACGACCGCCCGCAGCATGGCGCGGCGATCACGCTGAATAGGAAGGCCTAGGGGGCCAGCCTCCTCCTAGACCTCCTCTTTCGTTGCCTTCCTGGGCCTTGTGCCCAGGACCCATCTGTCAGCCGGTTAGGCGCAGCTCCAGCGCGCTTCCACACCGCCGGAACAGCCCGCGGGCGCCGAACCTAGCGGCGCGATGGGTCCCGGGCACAAGGCCCAGGAAGGCGGTTGTGGGTTGGGTGGGGACACTATCCGATCAGCTCAAACACCGCCGCCCGCCGCATAGCCCCCTCCACGTCCCCGAAGTCCGCCACCGGATACTCGGCCAGCACCGTCAGCCGGTCGGTCGGCAGGGGCGCACGGAAGGGGTCGCCGATCAGCACCACGATCCCCGCCGCCACGCAGCGTCGCAGGAAGGTCTCGGTGCGCATCGCCAAGTCTGGTTCGTAGAACAGATCCCCCACCAGCATAAGCTCGACCTCCGGCGGGTCGCCGTCCAGCAGGTCGGCCTGCTCGACTTCGATCGTCACGCCGTTGGCCGCGGCGTTCAGGTGTGCGGCGGTGACCGCGTAGGGATCGACATCGACCGCCCTCACCGCTTTCGCGCCCACCAAGGCGGCGGCGATGGCCACCAGGCCCGAGCCCGCGCCCAGGTCCAGCACACGCTTGCCGGCCACGGTCTCCGGGTGATCAAGCACATGCCGCGCCAGGGCCAGGCCCCCGCCCCAAGGCCGCGCCCAGTAGGGTGAGCCGAAGTCCGGATCGGCGTCGGCCAGACGCATCAGGCCGCTGCTCGGCCCAGCACGGTGCAGGCGGATCTCCGGCGCGCCCGGGACGGGCTCGAGCGGCAGGCGGTCCTGGATGAAGGCTTCAAGATTCACCGGCGGACTTAAGCGCCTAGTGGGCGTCGCCGATCAACCGCTTCTTGCGCCGGTGCAGGCTGGCGGCGACGGCGATCAGCACCAGCGGGACCAGGGCCGACATCAGGTGCTCGGCCACCCCGTGCAGCCACGGCTTCAGCAGATAGCCGACGAGGCCCAGCACGTAGTAGCCGACCGCGAAGATCGACAGCCCCTCGACCAGACCCTGCAGCTTGGTCTGCAGCTGCAAGCTGGCGTCCATGCCGCGCAGGGTCTCCTGGTTCTGGCGGTCCTGGGCCAAGCCCAGCTTCGTGCGCAGCAGGTCGCCGCTGCGGGCGATGCGCAGAGACAGGTCATCCAGCCGCCGGTCGGCCGCCTCACGCGTGCGCATGGCCGGCAGCAGGCGCCGGGCGATGAACTCGCTCATGGTCGAGTGGCTGGGCACGCGGCGCTCGCGCAGGGCCTCCAGCCGGTCCAGGGTCAGGCGGTGGTAGGACTCGGTCGCCCCGCGCCGGAAACGGCTCTTGGCCGCGCGCAGTTCGACCTCGGCCGAGAGGGCCAGCAGGTGATCCAGGACACTCTGGCTGTCCTCGCCGGCCGCGAGACCACTGGTGATCGCCGCCAGCCGCGCCTCGGCCCCGTCCAGCCAGGCCAGCAGCTCGCGGGCCGGCGGAAAGCCGATCAGCGCCAGCTTCCGGTAGTTGCCGATCTCCAGCAGGGTCTGGACCAGGCGCGAGACCTCGTCATGGGCCAGGCTGACGTTCTGCACATGGATGCGGCCCGTGCCGCCTTCGCGCAGGCGGAAGTCAGTCCAGATCCGCGCCGCGCCGTCGAACACCTCGCACGAGACGCAGCGGGCGAGGTCGATGTGGCCGCCCAGGTCTGCATCGGAAGGCTGCTCGGCGCCGGGGGCCGAGACCGAGATCTCGACACCCCGGAACACCTGGCCCGGCGCGCCGTCCAGCCAGAAGGCGCTGGCCTCCGGCTGAGGCTGGAATCCGAGGTCGCGTCCCAGTTCCCCGTAGGCGAACCAGGTCCAGGTCGAGAATTCCTGGTGACGCTCCCACAACCAGCCGCCGTCTTCGTTCGCGACGACCACACGGCCCAGCGCGGGGTCCTGCCCCGGCGCGAACAGGGAGACGAAACCCGCCTCCGCCGTTCGCGCGTCGGGCTCGACCAGATAGACCCACTGGCGCAGCCGGACCGGCGCGCGGTCCAGTGGCAGCGCCCGCAAGTGCATCAGTTCGCTCAACGTCACTCGAAGAGGGTGGTCCCGACCGCCGTCCATCTCGTCCTCGCCCTGCGTTGCCGGGTCATCGAGTCATGCTCAATGTTACCGGTCACATAGACTTAACCGAGGGCGATCCTCCGTTCAATGCCGATCGCTTCAAGGAAGTCGGGATCGTGGCTGACGACCAGCAGCGCCCCGTCATAACCCGACAGCGCCGCCTCGACGGCCTCGATCGAGGCCAGGTCAAGGTGGTTGGTCGGCTCGTCGAGGATCAGCAGCTGCGGCGGCGTGGCGGCGCACAGCACGCAGGCCAGCGCCGCCCGCAGGCGCTCGCCGCCGCTCAGCGTACCGGCGACCTGATGCGCGGCGGTGTTGCGGAACAGGAAGCGGGCCAGGGCCGCATGGGCGTCGTTCTGGGTCGCGGCCGGGTTCAGGCGGCGGAAGTTCTCCAGGATGGTCTCGTCGTCGGCCAGCAGCGCCGCCCGCTGGTCCAGCAGGGCGACGGGGACGGAGAGCTTCACCTCTCCCGCAGTCGGGGTCAGGTCGCCGGTCGCCAGCCGGATCAGGGTCGTCTTGCCCGTCCCGTTCGGTCCCGATACCGCCACCCGTTCGGGGCCGGCGAGGCGGAACGACAGATCCCGGAACACCGGCGTCCCGTCCGGCCAGGCGAAGCCGACCGCGTCGAAGGCCAGCACCGTCCGCCCCTCAGGCAGACTCGACGACGGCAGGTCGAACCCCAGGGTCCGCGCGCGCTCGACGCGGGCCTCCGCCGACGCCTTGGCTTCGGCCGCCTGGCCCGCCAGCTTTTCGGCCAGCTTGCCCTCGCGCGCGCCGCTGTTCTCGGCCCGCTCGGCCATCGCGCCCAGCACGATCTTCGGCGTGCCGCCGCGATCGGCGAAGCGCTTGCCGGCGGCGTCGCGGCGGTCCTTGCGCTCGCGGGCGACCTGGGCCTCGCGGGCGACGCGGCGGACTTCCTTCTCGGCGTGGTCCAGGTCGCGCTGGGCGGCCTGCGCCTCCTCGGCCTTGCGCTCGGCATAGAGGTCCCAGCCGCCGCCGTACGAGCGCGCGCCCAGGGACGACAGCTCGACGATCCGGTCCATGCCGCGCAGCAGGCTCCGGTCGTGGCTGACCACCACCGCCCCGCCTTTCCAGCGGGCCAGCACCTTGGCGACGATCGCCTTGGCCTCGGCGTCCAGGTTATTGGTCGGCTCGTCCAGCAGCAGCACGTCCGGGCGCGCGATCAGCAGCCGCGCCAACCCCGCCCGCGTCGCCTGCCCGCCCGACAGCGCCGCCGCCGGCCGCTCGACATCGAGACCCGAGAGGCCCACATCGGCCAGCGCCTGGTCCAGCCGCGCCGGCAGGTCCCAGTCGGCCTCAGAAAGGTCGGTCTCGTCGCCCTCCCCACGCTCGATCCGCGACAGGCGATCCCAGTCGGGACCGACGCCCAGCAGGTCGACAAGCCGCGCCTCGGAGACGTCGGGCGTCTGGTCCAGCGTCGCGACCGCGCCCGTCCGCGACACGCTCCCGGCCAGCGGCGGACGCGCACCCGCGATCAGCGCCAGCAAGGTCGACTTGCCCGCGCCGTTGCGCCCAACGAGGCCGATGCGCTCGGCCCCGATGGACAGGTTCAGATTTTCGAAAAGCAGCCGGCCATCAGGCGTGGCGGCGGAAACGGCATCCAGAGTGACGAAGGACATGCGAACCCACGGTCAGGGAAACGAGAAGGACGAAGCGGTCTTCCGTCTTGCTGATCATGGTTGCCTCCATCGGATGAGAGCCGGGCTTTTACGCCTGCCGACGCAGACGAGCAAGCCGCGCCTAGGTCGGCGCCATGTTGCGCAGGACCCAGACCAGCGAACCGATGCCGCCGCAGAACACCATCATGTCGATGATGATCGAACGCGGCTTGGGCCCCTTCAACGCGTCGAACGCGTCGTGCTTGGCTTCCTGCTTGTCGCTTTCGGCCTTCTTGGCCATGGCTTGGTCCTTCTGACGCCGAGCCCCCGCCCGACGGTGGCGGTTTAACCATGCGTGGACTGAAGATCCCGCTTCCAAACAGGGTTTAGGGAATCCGAACGGCGGCGCTTCAAAAATTAAATCGCATCCGATGTAACCTCGGACTCGCGCCTCGCGAATGAACCTCCGTCACTCACTCTGGAGGTTTCGATGAAACCCGTGATCGCCGCCCTTGCCCTGATGTTTGGCGCCGCTCCGGCGATGGCCGCGGACCGCCCCGTCGTCGTCGAGCTGTTCCAGAGCCAGGGCTGCTCGTCCTGCCCGCCGGCCAACGCCAATCTGAACGCCATCGCCGGGCGGCCTGACGTCCTGGCCCTGAGCTTCGGCGTCACCTACTGGGACCAGCTGGGCTGGAAGGACACCTTCGCCACCAAGGCCTACACCGACCGCCAGCGCGCCTACGCCCAGGCGCTGGATGTCCAGCTGGGCACGCCGGAGATGGTGATCGAGGGCCGCGACAGCGTCATCGGCGCCGACGCGCGCGAGGTGGACGCCGCCCTGCGCCGCGCCCGCCCGGCCAGCGAGACCCGCATCGCCAACGCCTCGGGCCGCATCGAGATCGCCGCTGGCCGCGCCCCGCGTCGTCCCGCCGATGTCTGGCTGGTGCGGTATGATCCGCGCGTGCAGCAGGTGTCGATCCGGCGCGGCGAGAACGGCGGCAAGACCTTGCCTCACCGCGACATCGTCCGGCAGCTGACCCGCCTGGGCGGCTGGAGCGGGGCGGCGGTCAACTTCGCAGCTCCGCCAGCATCCGATTCAGCCTATCGCACGGCGGTGCTGGTCCAGGCCCCGAACGGCGGCCCGATCCTGGCGGCGGCGCGGCTGGACTAGAAGCAGCTAGAGCTGCAGTTCCAAGGCCTTGTCGGGAAACTCCGCTACGATCTTCAGACGCCCGCCCTGATGCTCGATCAACTTGCGGATTACGGAAATGCGCGGGTCTGCCTTCGTCTCGATCTTGGAGACGTTGGATTGGCTGGTTCCGAGAATGTCTGACAACTCGAGCTGCGAAAGGCCCAACTGCTCTCGCAAGACCTTAAGCAGCGAGACTTGGTCCCTCAGATAGCTGGCGGCTTCATCGACCTGCTTCTGTTCTGCAGGCGTCCAATCTGGCCGCCATTCGGCAAAGGTCTCTTCTTTCAATTGGCACCTGTGGCTTAACGCCCTTTCGGTCCCGGCTTGTAGACGCCACACGCGGCGTCGCGGACAATCGCTGTTTGTCCTGGCCTGATCTCAAGGGCTACGCGGTAGAACCGCCTGTCAAACGCCGTCCAGTAAGTCGCCGAATAAGGCTCGGTGAGCCCGTCCCATGACGGACATCCTGCCCGTTCGCGAGAATCCCAGCCCAAAGCGGCCGGACCTCCTTCGCGAAGAACAGTCTGGATAGCGTCCAGCTCGATCTGATTGCGTTTATCCCACTTCGACACCAGGCCGATGACGCGGACCTCGAAGACGACTTGCCAGGCGCTCATTGCGAACTCGCTGCTTTGGATATTTCACCATGTGCTCCTCGGTTCTGTCGTCAGCGCCCGGTAGCGCTGTGGCTTACAACTTGGCGGTTGCCACGACAGAGACATAATATTCCAATATGGAATATTATCAAGTGGCGACCGTCTGAGCTGCTGACAGTGGCTGTCAGCAGAAACGGTCCCTCGCGTGCGCGACATTTGTTCACACCTTGTTCTTGTGTTAATTCGCGCGTCGAGCCCTACATATAGCCGCTGCGCTGCGACCAATGTCGCCGCCCAACGTTCCGGAAAACATGGCTGAGCAACTGAACTTCATCCGCGTTCGCGGCGCCCGTGAGCACAATCTCAAGGACGTCAGCGTCGACATCCCGCGTGGCGAGCTGGTCGTGCTGACCGGCCTGTCGGGCTCGGGCAAGTCGTCCCTGGCTTTCGACACGATCTATGCCGAGGGCCAGCGCCGCTACGTGGAGAGCCTGTCGGCCTATGCCCGTCAGTTCCTGGAGCTGATGAGCAAGCCCGACGTCGACCTGATCGAGGGCCTGTCGCCCGCGATCTCGATCGAGCAGAAGACCACCTCGCGCAACCCGCGCTCGACGGTCGGCACGGTAACCGAGATCCACGACTACATGCGCCTGCTGTGGGCGCGGGTCGGGGTGCCGTACTCGCCCGCCACCGGCCTGCCGATCGAAAGCCAGACCATCAGCCAGATGGTCGACAAGATCACCGCTCTGCCCGAAGGCACGCGTCTCTACCTGCTGGCCCCCGTCGTTCGCGACCGCAAGGGCGAGTACAAGAAGGAGATCGCCGAGTGGCAGAAGGCCGGCTTCCAGCGGCTGAAGATTGACGGCGAGTACTACCCGATCGAGGACGCCCCGGCGCTCGACAAGAAGTTCAAGCACGATATCGACGTGGTCGTGGACCGCGTGGTGACCAAGCCCGACATGGAGCAGCGCCTGGCCGACTCCATCGAGCAGGCCCTGCGCCTGGCCGATGGCCTGGCCGTCGCGGAATTCGCCAATATCGAAGAGGGCGAGAAGGAGCCGCGCCGGATCCTGTTCTCGGAACGCTTCGCCTGCCCGGTCAGCGGTTTCACCATCGCCGAGATCGAGCCGCGCCTGTTCTCGTTCAACAACCCGGCGGGCGCTTGCCCGGTCTGCGACGGCCTGGGCGCGAAGCTCGCCTTCGACGCCGACCTGGTGGTGCCGGACAAAGACAAGAGCCTGCACAAGGGCGCCGTGGCCCCGTGGGCCAAGGGTCCCTCGCCGCTCTACACCCAGACCCTGCAGGCCCTGGCGCGCCACTACGGCTTCTCGATGGACGAGCCCTGGTACAAGCTGTCGGCCGACGCGCGTGACGTGGTGCTGCAAGGCTCCAAGGGCACGAAGATCAAGTTCACCTACGACGACAACGCGCGGAAGTACGAGGTCGAGAAGCCCTTTGAGGGCGTGCTGCCGAACCTCGAACGCCGCTGGCGCGAGACGGATTCGAGCTGGGTCCGTGAAGAACTCGGTCGCTACCAGTCCGACACCCCGTGCGAGACCTGCCACGGCAAGCGCCTGAAGCCCGAAGCCCTGGCCGTCAAGATCGACGCCATGGACATCGCCGAGGTCTCGATGCTGGCCATCCGTCCGGCCCGCGACTGGTTCGCCGGCCTGGAAGGCAAGCTCACCGACAAGCAGATGGAGATCGCGCGGCGGATCCTGAAGGAGATCAATGATCGCTTGCGGTTCCTGGTCGATGTCGGCCTGGACTACCTGAACTTGTCACGCGGCTCGGGCACCCTGTCGGGCGGCGAGAGCCAGCGCATCCGCCTGGCCAGCCAGATCGGCTCGGGCCTGACCGGCGTGCTGTACGTGCTGGACGAGCCGTCGATCGGCCTGCACCAGCGCGACAACACCCGCCTGCTGACCTCGCTGCAGGGCCTGCGGGACCTGGGCAACTCCGTGCTGGTCGTCGAGCACGACGAGGAAGCGATCCTCACCGCCGACTACGTGATCGACATGGGCCCGGCCGCCGGCGTGCATGGCGGCCAGATCATCGCCGAGGGCAAGCCTGAGCAGATCATGGCCAACCCGGCGAGCATCACCGGCCAGTACCTGACCGGCGCGCGCGAGATCGAGGTCCCCGAACAGCGCCGGCCGATCAGCAAGAAGAAGGTGCTGAAGGTCATCGGCGCCACCGGCAACAACCTCAAGAACGTCACGGCCGAGATCCCGGTCGGGACCTTCACCTGCATCACCGGCGTGTCGGGCGGCGGCAAGTCGACCTTCACGATCGAGACCCTGTACAAGGCCGCCGCGCGCCGCTTGAACAACGCTAGCGACGCCCCCGCCCCGCACGAGCGGATCGAGGGCCTGGAGCAGTTCGACAAGGTCATCGACATCGACCAGTCGCCGATCGGCCGCACCCCGCGCTCGAACCCGGCGACCTATACCGGCGCCTTCGGTCCGATCCGCGACTGGTTCGCCGGCCTGCCGGAGAGCAAGGCGCGCGGCTACGGCCCGGGTCGCTTCAGCTTCAACGTCAAGGGCGGCCGCTGCGAGGCCTGCCAGGGCGACGGCGTCATCAAGATCGAGATGCACTTCCTGCCGGACGTCTACGTCACCTGCGATATCTGCAAGGGCAAGCGCTACAACCGCGAGACCCTGGACGTGCTGTTCAAGGGCAAGACGATCGCCGACGTGCTGGACATGACGGTGGAAGAGGCCGCCGACTTCTTCAAGGCCGTGCCGCCGATCCGCGACAAGATGGAGACCCTCAAGCGCGTGGGCCTCAGCTACATCAAGGTCGGCCAGCAGGCCACGACCCTGTCGGGCGGCGAGGCGCAGCGGGTGAAGCTGTCCAAGGAGCTGTCGCGCCGGGCCACCGGCCGGACGCTGTATATCCTGGACGAACCGACGACCGGCCTGCACTTCGAGGACACCAAGAAGCTGCTCGAGGTGCTGCACGAGCTGGCCGACCAGGGCAACACCGTGGTGGTCATCGAGCATAACCTGGACGTGGTGAAGACCGCCGACTGGCTGATCGACTTCGGTCCCGAAGGCGGCGACGGCGGCGGCCAGATCGTCGCCACGGGCTCGCCGCAGGACGTGGCCAAGGTCGAGGCCAGCTGGACCGGCCGCTACCTCAAGGAACTGCTGGACCGCCACGAAGAGCGCCGCAAGGCGCGGGTGGCCGAGCTGAAGAAGGCCAAGCGGGCCTGACAGAAAAGCCCCGGAGAGCGATCTCCGGGGCTTCTTTTTTACTCGTAGCGGCTTCTACCAGCCACCGTCACCGTCGGTCGCGGCCGGCTCGCCGCCCTTTAGCGCCAAGTACATACTCGGCACGGGCGTAAAGATGATCAGGCTGGTCAGCACCGTGATCGCCCCGGACAGCAGCGCCTGGGCAATGCCCAGCGGGGTGAAATAGGCCTGCAACGACGTGGTGTCCGAACGCATCAGCCGCGCCGAAACCCCAATGTCTCCCGAGATGATCGCCGCCACGCCGCTCACGATGGACAGCAGCAGCAGCAGGACGATCACGAACATGACAGCCGCCAGGAAATAGGCTCCAATCATCGGCCAGAACTGGCCGCGGGTCATCGGCAAGGTCTTGAACAGCGTCACCTTGCCGGTATCGAAAGTCGCGGCCGTGCACAGCGAAAGACTGACGGCCAAGTAGATCATGGCCCCGATCATGCCGAGAAAAATCACCAGAACCAGAAACGCGCCAGTCGCGCCGCCCAACGCTCCAAGGAACCGCATCAAAATGGAGGAGATGACCAGCACGCCGAACAGCACCAGGTTGAACAGCAGCCAGACGATCGCCTGACGCACCTCGTCCACGCCCAGGCGCAGGTGAGCGAAGCCCTTGTCGTGGGGGCGCTGGACCAGACGGTTGACGCCCGCGAACATCACCCCGTTCACCAGCAGCATGTAGGGAATGGACACAAGCCAGGCCGGCGTCATGTCCCCCAGGACCTTGCTCAGCTCGTTCGGATCGGGATCGCCGCCCACTGTCTGCATGTAGGTCGTGAAGGCGTTCAGCTCTTTGCCGAAGAACATGATCATCAGCACGCTGTAGATGATCGATACGACCGTCATGATCAGCACCCACCAACCGATCGACTTCAGGTTCTCCCGCACCAGGCGGAAACCGGAGAAGGCCGCGTCGGAGGCGGAGAACTTGGACATGTCGGGCTCGTATCGATGGCGGGCAGAGCGACAGCCCTAACAAGGTTCGCGCCCCTTCGACAGTGCCGAACGCGGCTTTATTCGCCGGGGTTGCGGCCAGGGCGATCGCACCTCTAACATCCGTTTGAAAAGCGGCCGCCAGCGCCGCTGAACGGAGGGAACCGATGAAGCTCTATGGCGAGGCCATGCCGGCCCCCAATCCGCGCCGCGTGCGGGTCTTCCTGGCCGAGAAGGGCCTGGAAGTTCCCGAGATCTCTATCGGCATGCGCCAGGGTGGTCACAAGTCGCCAGAGCACTTGGCCCGCAACAGCCTGGGCCAGGTGCCGACCTTGGAACTCGACGACGGGACCACGATCAGCGAGACGGTCGCCATCTGCCGCTATTTCGAGGTGCTGCATCCCTCCCCGCCGCTGTTCGGGGTCACGGCGCTGGAGCAGGCGCAGGTCGAGATGTGGATCCGCCGGGCCGAGTTCCGGCTGATGGTCCCGGTTGGCATGTTCTGGCGTCACGCCCATCCGCTGACCGCGCGCCTGCTTAAGCAGAATGTCGAGTTCGGCGAGTCCAACCGCGAGGTGGTCGAACGCGCCCAGCTGTGGCTGGACAAGGAGCTGTCGGACGGCCGCCCCTACCTGACCGGCGAGACCTACACGATGGCCGACATCACCGGGCAGACGACGCTGGACTTCGCTGACTTCACCGGCCTGCACACGCCGGCCGAGGCCAAGCACGTGATCGCCTGGCGCGAACGGATGGCGGCGAGGCCCAGCGCTAGCGCTTGAGAACTGCCTAGTACCTTTAAATTTGCCTCCCTAGGCCTCGTGCCTAGGGCCCAGCCGTCCGCCTGCACCGCCTTGACGAGATGGACGCCAACGCTGCCGGAGCGTTCGAACAATCACGGCGCCAAGCCGCGCCCATGGGTCCTGGGCACAAGGCCCAGGAAGGCATGATTTAGGATGATCCGAGCCTGTTGAGCCAAACGCCCTCAGTCGTGCAGCCCCGCGTCGATCTCGTCCTGGTTCAACTGGGCAAAGGCCTTGGCCGGGGCGGCGACCAGGATCACGGTCTGCAAGGTCAGGAACACGGGGGCCAGCAGCAGGTTGGCCAGCAGCACCAGGATCACGCGCGGATGGCTGGCGACCACGTCGCCGGCCGCCGGGTCGACGCCGCCGCCCACGACATTGCCGATGATGGTCGAGACGGTCGTGCCGATGATCGACACCAGCGCCGCCAGGATGATCGCCAGGATGTACATGCCCAGGAGGCGCAGGAACTGCCCGTGGGTCTGGACCCAGGCCTCGCGGATATCGATGTGATGGTGCGAGAAGGCATGCGGGCCCAGCAGCGACAGGCGCACGGCCACCCATAGGGACAGGCCGATCACGGCCAGAGCGCCGAGGGTGGCGAACCAGCCGGCCGCCGCGCCCGACAGCAGCGACGCGCCCAGCACCACCGCGCCGGACGGGATCACCGTCACGCCCAGGGCCGCGGCCCAGGTGATCAGCGAGACGATCAGCAGCTGCAGCTCTTCCTTGCCCAGGCGCAGATAGGCGAAGCGGTCGTTCTGGGGCTCGATCACCGA
Organism: Caulobacter sp.; assembly: GCF_017744445.1. Taxonomy (GTDB): domain Bacteria; phylum Pseudomonadota; class Alphaproteobacteria; order Caulobacterales; family Caulobacteraceae; genus Caulobacter. The sequence goes on along the minus strand of NZ_JAGIBH010000015.1, from coordinate 38,837 downwards.
GCGGATGATCGCCGCCTGCAGCACCGAGGAGAGGGCCAGGGCCACGGCGATCAGCAGCACCATCACCCCGCCCAGATGGGTGATCAGGTCCAGGATCTCGCGCGGGTCGGCCGAGCCGGCGCGTCCGGCCAGGGCCGCGCGGCCTTCGTCGCCCAGCACGATCTTGGCGAACAGGCCCAGGATCGGCAGCATGACCAGTGAGAAGGTCGCCCAGGCCAGCACCGGCAGCGGCTTGCGCCGCATGGTGCGAAGACCCTCGAGGGCGGCGTCGACGGGACGGACGGACATCTAGGCTTCCTGCGAGACCGCGTGGCGGCGGTAGAAGTGGGCCAGGGCGCCGGTCCAGGCCGGCATGGCGTAGAAATAGGTGCACAGCGCTAGCACGGCGGCGGTCACGGGGCCTTGCAGAGCGGCGCTCAGGGCGGCGCTGACCAGCAGCGCCGGCACGGCGACGGCCAGGCCGACAACCAGCAGGGTCGGCACATGGCCGCGCGTCAACGGAAAGGCGCTTAAGACCCGCACGCCCGACTGCTCGACCGTGGCCGGGGCGGATAGCGACAGGCGCAAGGCCAACCAGACCAGGATCGCCAGGCTGCCCAACGGCGCGACGACCAGGATCAGGCCCGCTGGCCCCGCGCTGGCGAAGGCGCCCTGCCAGCCGGCGATGGTGCCGGGATCGAAGTTCGGCGCGGCGGTGCGGGCCACGCCCAGGGCGACGCCGCCGACAATGACCATCAGGATGCAGCCGATCAAACCTACCAGGCTCAGGATCATCATTTGAGCCGCCAGCAGCCGCCACTCGTCACGGCCCCAGCGCAGGCCCTTGAAGCCGCCCGCGCGGTCGAAGGCGCGGCGGAACAGAGCGCCCTGAGCGATGACCCCGGCCAGCACGGTCGCGAAGAAGCGTAGCCCAGGCGGCAGCAAGCCGCCGGCCACGCTGATGATCGCCGCCAGCGCCAGGGCGCCCCAGCAGTCGCGAGCCGCGCCGGTCACGTCGGAAAAGCCCGCGCGCAGGGTCGCGCCGATGCTCGCCGATCCGTCCGCCATCCGATCAAGTCCCTCTTACGCGCGCCCACGCCACGAGTCGCCGCGAGCCTCGGCAATCTATGGCCTCGCCGCGGTTCTGGCGATGGCGTCGCGTGGACGCAATCGGATTTAAGCCTCGACCGGCGCCTGATCGCGCAGCGCCCGATAGGACGCCGCCCACGGGGCGCAGAACACGGTCACGACCACCGACGAGAACAGCACCCACAGCGCGCCGCCTGCGGCGATGGCCGGACCCAGCTTGCGGACGATGTCCATCGGCTGCTCGCGCACCAGCGCCTCGACCGCGCCCGGCTCGAACAGCCAGCTCATCTGGCCGCCCACGGCGAAGACCCCGCCGATGATCAGGCCGCAGAACAGCACCTCAATGCCGATCAGAAAGACCAGCAGCAGCAGGCTGACGCCCAGCAGCTGGCCGACATGACCCTTGGTGAAGCTCCACGACTCGAACAGCCGGAACTGCTTGTCGACGAAGGTCATCGGCGCGGCCATCGACAGCTTCAGCGCCAGCCAAACGAACAGGACCAGCACCAAGAGGCCGATCACGACCGCGGTCCCGATCATGGCGCTCTCGGCGCTGCCGCCCGCGCCCACCCCGACGATCGCCACCACGACTGCGGCCAGCAGGGCCACGACGAAGAAGCCGATATAGGCCAGCACGTACTCGACCAGGAACAGCAAGGTCAGCCAGCCCTCGCGCGCGCCCAGCCGCAGATAGCCGAACCGCGAGTCCTGCGGCGCCAGCACGGCGCGGAACACCGCGCAGCAGAGCACCGCGTTCACCGCCGTCGACCAGATCCAGGACAGGAGCTGAAACAGCATCATCCCCGACTGCAACCGCATGAAGCGGGCGAAGGTCTCGGGATCGTATTCCGGCCCCCGCTGAGCCGCGATCTGCATCAGCGCCGCGAAGTCGGGCCGCATGAACAGCAGCAGCAGGTACATCGGCACGGCGGTCGCGACCAGCATCGCCAGGCCCCAGCCCAGCACCGCCAGCGGCTTGCGCCCGATGATCCCGAAACCGGCCGTGGCCGCGTCGGCAACGGAAAACCTCGCCATGCTCCCTCCCATGCTCGCGCAACGCGAAACACCAGTCCCCTATCGTGAGCCTACACGCAGGTTTCGCCGAGCGACAGCCGGGGGTATAGGGCGCGCCATGACCACGAACTCGACCTACCAACCCGTCCACGTCATCGGCGGAGGCCTGGCCGGCTCCGAAGCCGCCTGGCAGATCGCCCAGAGCGGCGTGCCCGTCATCCTGCACGAGATGCGCAAGGACGACGCGACCGGCAAAGTCACCACCGACGCCCACAATACCGACGGCCTGGCCGAGATGGTCTGCTCCAACTCGTTCCGCTCGGACGACTGGCAGTTCAACGCCGTGGGCCTGTTGCACGCCGAGATGCGCAAGCTGGACAGCCTGATCATGTCCTGCGCCGACCAGCACCAGGTGCCGGCCGGCGGCGCCCTGGCCGTCGACCGCGACGGCTTCTCGGCCGAGGTCACCAAGCGCCTGTCCGCCCACCCGCTGGTCACCATCGTGCGCGAGGAGATCGCCGGCCTGCCGCCGGAAGAGTGGGACAACGTCATCGTCGCCACCGGCCCCCTCACCTCGCCGGCCCTGGCCCAGGCGATCCTGGACACGACCGGCGAAGGCCAGCTGTCGTTCTTCGACGCCATCGCGCCGATCATCCACTTCGACTCCATCGACATGGACAAGGCCTGGCGCCAATCGCGCTACGACAAGGAAGGCCCCGGCGGCGACGCGGCCGCCTACATCAACTGCCCCATGAACAAGGAGCAGTACGAGGCCTTCATCGACGCCCTGCTGGACGGCCCCAAGTCCGAGTTCAAGGAGTGGGAGAACGTCCCTTATTTCGACGGCTGCCTGCCGATCGAGGTGATGGCCGAACGCGGCCGCGAGACCCTGCGCCACGGCCCGATGAAGCCGGTCGGCTTGACCAACCCGCGCGATCCGCTGGTCAAGTCCTACGCCATCGTCCAGCTGCGCCAGGACAACGCCCTGGGCACGCTGTGGAACATGGTCGGCTTCCAGACCAAGCTGAAGCACGGCGTCCAGGCCGACACCTTCCGGATGATCCCGGGGCTTGAGAACGCCCAGTTCGCCCGCCTGGGCGGCCTGCACCGCAACACCTTCATCAACTCGCCCAAGCTGCTGGACAAGTCGCTGCGGATGAAGGTCGCCCCGCGCCTGCGCTTCGCCGGCCAGGTCACGGGCGTCGAGGGTTATGTCGAGAGCGCCGCCATGGGCCTGCTGACCGGCCGCTTCGCCGCCGCCGACCGCAAGGGCGCGCCGATCGACGCCCCGCCGCCAACCACCGCCCTGGGCGCGCTGGTCGAGCACATCACCGGCGGCCACCTGGAAGCCGGCAACGGTCCGGGCAGCTTCCAGCCGATGAACATCAACTACGGCCTGCTGCCGCCGCTCGAGGCCCCCAAGGTCGACGAGGACGGCAAGAAGATCCCGCTGAAGGAACGCGGCCGCGCCAAGAAGCGCCTGATGAGCCTGCGGGCCTTGAAGGACCTGGAAGCCTGGGCGGCGGGCTGAAATCAGCCCGCCAGACGCGCCCGGTCGACATCGGGCATGCGGTAGAGTTTCTCCTCGATCTCGGCGAGGCGCGACGGAACGATCTCGACGTTCGAGACGCCGTACAGCTTCTGGAAGTTCATGATCAGGGGCTGCCACTTGGCCGGATCGATCCGGTTCTCGTGGCCCTCCATGAGCAGGCTCGGATGCACGTGGACCCGAGTGATGCGAACCTCGAACGCCGAGATCAGCCCGGCGACCTGGGGATCGTCGCCCATGATGTCGTGGCGCGCCGCGACGACCGCTTCCAGCTGGATCGGGCACTCCAGGGCGCGAGGCGCGGCCACCGTCTGCGACGCGACCGGCGTCAGGCCGGCCGCCTCGAACTTGCGAGGCTCGTAGGCGTAGCCCAGCTTCTTCTTGAGTTCGGGCATCGCCTTGGTCCCGGTCAGGCGGGCCAGCCGGTTCACGGCGTCGGCTTGCGCCGGCGAGGTCAGGTTGATCACGCACTCTCCCGTACGGATCATGTTCTGCGGCGTCTGCGAGGCGGTCTGCAGGCCCAGCATGCACCGCCACCCCAGCCACCACGCCGACGACATCGGCGCGATATTGGCCGTGCCGTCCTCGTTCAGCGTGCTGATGAGAACCACAGGCGTGCCGAGGTAGAGGATCGAGGGTTCGATGGTGACGTGGGGGTCGGTCATGGGGGCTCCGTAGATTTGAACGGCGCCACTCATGAAGTTGACGGAACGGCGGAGACACCCGGTTCTTGCGACGCCAAATCGGGCCTCAGGCGACGCTCAAAGCGGGCAGCGAAGACGCAGCCTGGCGTAATCCGCCGCAATACAACCCCTTAAGGACGCCCCTCGCCGCGCGGCTTGAAAGCGCCTCATTCGAAGCTCCGGTATCGCCGCCTCGCGCCGGCTTCAGTTAGAATTTTCAACCCGTTGACCAGCTAACAACCGGTTATTTCCACCGCGCCGAACGGGGCCGGATTACGGCGTTCATTTTTCGACAAAACTGACAAAGTTTCAAATGACACCGGTTTCTCTTGCGTATGACACCGGTCGCAGTTAGCGGTACCAGCGATTTTTGGGACCAGCCGCGCAAAACAAGAGCTGGGCCCTTTTCCAACTTTTCCGGGAGGGAACCGTGCAAACTCATTCCAAGCATCGCCGCGCCTGTGCGCTTCTGGCTCAGACCTCGCTGGGCGCGCTGACGCTCGCCGCCGCCCTGAGCTTCTCCAGCGCCGCCCTGGCGCAAGAGCAGGCCGCCCAGCCCGCGCCGGCCGCTGAGCCCGCCCCGGCCGCCGCCGAGCCGGACGAAGTCGAAGCCGTCGTCGTCACCGGCTACCGCGCCGCCGTGCAGAGCGCGCTGAACATGAAGCGCAATTCCAGCGTGATGGTCGACGCCATCAACGCCGACGACATCGCCGACTTCCCGGACGCCAACCTGGCGGAATCGCTGCAGCGCCTGCCGGGCGTCTCGATCGACCGCGAAAACGGCGAAGGCCGCACCATCACCGTCCGCGGCCTGGGCAGCGACTTCACCCGCGTTCGCCTGAACGGCCTGGAAGCCCTGTCGACGGCCGGTCCGTCGAACTCGGGCGACGCCGCCAACCGCTCGCGCGGCTTCGACTTCAACACCTTCGCCTCGGAACTGTTCAGCGCCCTGAAGGTCCAGAAGACCGCCTCGGCCGAGACCGACGAAGGTTCGCTGGGCGCCACGGTCGACCTGGAGACCGGCAAGCCTCTGAACTTCAAGGGCAAGCGCCTGGCCCTGTCGGTGCAGGACGCCTACTACAAGAACGGCGGCACCCACTCGCCGCGCTTCGCCGGCCTGGTCTCGGACCGCTGGGACACCAACTGGGGCCAGTTCGGCGCCCTGTTCTCGGTGGCCTACAACAAGCGCAACCAGATCATCGACAGCTACCAGCGCCAGGCTGGCCAGTCTGACTACGCCTATCGTCAGGCCACCTTCCTGGGGACGGGTTCGACCACCGCCACGCCGGGCCGCCAGGGCTTCGCCGCCCCGACCGGCACGTCGTGCAACAACGGCGTGATCCCGGGCGTCAACATCACCAACGCCGCCGTCTGCTCGGCGCTGGTGGGTTCGAACCCGACCGCCTACAACCTGGTCAACAGCCCCTCCAGCGCCACGGTCGCCAACGGCGCGATCACCGCCGCCGGCCCGCTGACCCGCATCCCGGCCCTCGCCACGCTGAACCAGCAGGACCTGGACCAGAAGCGCACCGGCCTGACCGGCGCCCTGCAATGGCGTCCAACCAGCCGCACCACGATCTCGCTGGACTGGGTCTATTCGGAGCTGGAACAGCAGTCTGTCAACTATCAGGTCCAGACCGTCGGCCTGAACCGCAACAACACCAACGCCGCCCTGAACAGCATCACCGCCGGCGACACCGCCGCGGCCAAGCGCGCCCTGTACGCCAGCTGCACGGCCCGCGCCGCCAGCGCGATCCAGGACGCCATCGACTGCGGCCAGTCCATGAACGGCGGCGGCCTCGTCGCCGGCATGACCAACAGCTACAACCCGAACAACCTGGATCCGTACGACTACTACAACAACCCGCGCTCGGTGGGTTATGTGGCCGATCCGACCGGCACGGCCATGCTGACGCAGTTCATCGGCCGCCCGTCGGTCCGCCTGATCGACGCCGCGCTCTCGCCCACGGGCGCGAATGCCGACTACCTGAAGCTGGGCAATGTCGACCTGCGCTCGGCCGCCGACGCGTCGTTCTTCACGACCTACTTCCGCCAGTCGTCGCTGAAGCTGGAACACGAGTTCAACGACAACCTGTCGATGGTCGCCGTCTACGGTAAGTCCTCGTCGAACAACAAGACGCAGGGCCTGCTGGCCGACTTCATCCGCCTGGACAGCGGCCAGGGCGTGGCCGGCAACGACTACGTCACCTACGACGCCCGCGGCGGCGGCGACATGCCGGTGCTGAACCTGGGCTTCGACGCCACCCAAGCCAATGCCTGGGACTTCGTGAAGGGCTACTCGGCCCTGCGTAACTACCAGCGCTACACCCGCAACGACTACGAGACGATGCGCGTGGACTTCAAGTACGACCTGGACAGCGACACCGCCGTCCGGTTCGGCGTCAGCCAGCGCAAGTACGGCTTCTCGACCTCGGAATATCGCCGCCTGACCGGCGAGACCCTGAACCCCAGCCTGAAGGAAGCCGGCTCGAACGTCGCGGCCGTCAGCAAGGTCATCAACTGGGGCACCGGCCTGAAGGTCCCGGAAGGCACGACGACCGCGTTCCTGGCCCCCGACCTGCAGAAGATGACCGACCTGTTCGGCTTCAACTGCAACTGCATCAACAAGTACGGCGACTGGCGCCTGTCGTACCTGGCCAGCGCGGCCAACCGCTATTCGGTCGACGAGAAGGACACCAGCGCCTACGTCCAGTTTGACTTCAACACCCAGCTGTTCGGTCGTGAGCTGCGCGGCAACGCCGGCACGCGCTACGCGCTGACCGAGGTCGACTCGGACGGCCTGACCAACAGCTCGCGTCCGATCTCGGGCTCGAACAAGTACCACGACATCCTGCCGTCGCTGAACGTGTCGTACGAGCTGTATGACAACCTGCTGCTGCGCTTCGGCGCCGCCAAGGTCATGGCCCGTCCGCTGCTGGCCAACCTGGCGCCGAACGTGACCTCGATCAGCGTGCCGACCAACGGCGCGACGGTCGGCGCGTCGCTGACGGTCGGCAATCCGAAGCTGGATCCGTTCCGCGCCACCAACCTCGACCTGTCGCTGGAATGGTACTTCGCGCCGGGCGCCCTGGTCTCGGTCGCGGTGTTCAACAAGGACATCTCAAGCTTCCCGCAGACCCTGGTGTCGTCGGCCACGCTCGGCTCGATCATGGACGCGGACGCCATCGCGGCCCTGCGCGCGGCCCAGACCAACGTTCAAGCCCAGGCCTATATCGACAACAACAACCCGTTCGACGTCCGCCAGTTCGGCAATGCGCCGGGCGGCTACATCCGCGGCATCGAGTTCAACTACCAGCAGAACCTCACGTTCCTGCCCTGGTACTTCAAGAACCTGGGCGTCCAGTTCAACGCCACGCACCTGGAGTCGGAGCTGGAGTACATCGTGAACCCGGCCAACGCCCGCCTGGGCACGCCGGCGGTCACCGCCAAGGGTCCGTTCACGGGCGCCTCGCCGGACGCCTTCAACTTCACGGTCTTCTATGAGGTCGAAAAGTTCAGCGTCCGCCTGTCGTCGGCCTATCGCGCCAAGTACCGCACGCAGTACCCGATCGCGACCGGCACCTGCGACCCGGGCTTCTGCGACAGCCCGCTGGTCAACGACTTCCTGGGCAACAGCAGCACGTTCAACCTGGACGGCTCGATGACCTACAAGTTCAACAAGTACCTGACCCTGTCGGTCGACGCCCTGAACCTGACGAACCAAGCCGAGAACCGCTGGGCCTACCAGAACGATCCGGTTGTCACCCGCTACGCCGCGGTGGGCCGCTCGATCTTCGCGGGCATTCGGTTCGTCTACTAGTTTCCTCCCAAAGCGTTATTTCCTCCCAACGCTTGACTTGGGCCGCGCCGGATCACCGGCGCGGCCCTTTCTTTTTTCGGCTGGAGCCTTCGCACCTGCGGGACGTTCGGCCAGGGATGACCCAACTCCAGACCTGGATCGCTGCTTTCGGCTGGGCGCCGCCGTGGCTGGTCAGCACGGTGCTGATCACCGTGGCGGTCGTCGTGGCCCTGGCCGTCCATGCGATCGTCGTACGGATCGTCCGGCACACCATCTCGCGTCACAGCGCCTTCTGGCAGCCGCTGATCGCCCGCACGCGGCGACCGACCCGAATGGCCTTCATCGTCGCGGCCCTAGGCCCCGCCGTCTCGGCCGCGCCCCTCACCGCCGCCCAGGCGGCCGGCGCCAAGCACGTGCTGCTGGTGCTGTTCATCCTGCTGCTGGGCTGGATGGCCATGACCGCGCTCGACATCGGCGCGGCGCTCTACCTGCGAGGCTTCAGGGTCGACGTCGAAGACAACCTGCTGGCCCGTAAGCACGTCACCCAGGTGCGGATCCTGCGGCGCGCCGTGGCCATCCTGGTCGGCATCTTCACCCTGGCCCTGGCGCTGATGACCATCCCCGGCGTGCGGCAGTGGGGCGTCAGCCTGCTGGCCGCCGGCGGCGCGGCGTCGCTGATCGTCGGTCTGGCGCTCCAACCTCTTTTGACCAACCTGATCGCCGGCATCCAGATCGCCGTGACCCAGCCGATCCGCATCGACGACGCCGTGATCGTCGAGAAGGAATGGGGGAATATCGAGGAGATCAACGCCACCTATGTCGTCGTGCGCCTGTGGGACTGGCGGCGGATGGTGCTGCCGCTCAGCTACTTCATCCAGACGCCCTTCCAGAACTGGACCCGCGAGAGCGCCGCCCTGATCGGTACGGCCATGCTCTATGTCGACCCCGCCGCGCCAGTCGATCGCCTGCGCGCCAAGCTGGAGGAGATCGCCAAGGCCTCTCCCCTCTGGGACGGCAAGGTCGTCAACCTGGCCGTCACCGACCTGACCGCCGAGGTCATGGAGGTTCGCTGCCTGGTCAGCGCCCGCAACGCCCCCAAGACCTTCGACCTGCGTTGCGAAGTCCGCGAAAAGATGATGGCCTTCCTGCGGGATGAACTGCCGGACGCCTTCCCGAAGCGGCGACTGGCGTTGGCGGCAGAAGCCTCCGCCCTTTCGTAAGTAAGCAAATTATGACTTAACAGGAGGCGCCGCCGTCTCGACATGGCGCGCATGCGGGCGCCTGGGCGGGATCCTTCCGCTTGGGCGCTTGTCGCAGAAGGATGGCGGGCGCAGCCTGCTAGGGTTTCGGGATGGAAGCGGACGTGACCGTGGGTTTCGACATCGGCAGCCGAGCTAAGGCCCGCTGCGACCTGCTGGGCGTCATGCCCTACAGCGAGGTCGAGGGCCAGCTGACGCGCCGGTTCCTCACGCCCGCCCACGAGGCCGCCCTGACCGCCCTCTCCGGCTGGATGCTGGAGGCCGGCATGAGCGTGCGCCGCGACGCCGCCGCCAACCTGATCGGTCGCTACGAAGGCGAGCTGCCCAGCGAGAAGGCGCTGATCATCGGCTCGCACATCGACAGCGTCCGTAACGGCGGGCGCTATGACGGGCCGCTGGGGATCATGCTGGGCATCGACGTGGTCGAGGCCCTGAACCGCGCCGGCCGCCGCCTGCCCTTCGCGATCGAGGTGGTGGCGTTCGGCGATGAGGAAGGCTCGCGCTTCCCCGCCTCGATGAGCTGCAGCCGGGCGATCGCCGGGACGCTGGATCCTAGCGCGCTGGAGATGAAAGACGCCGAGGGCGTGTCGGTCGCGCAGGCGCTAGAGGCGTTCGGCGGCGATCCGGACAACATCGCCAGCGCGGCGCGCAAGCCGCGGGACGTGCTGGCCTTCCTGGAAGCGCACATCGAGCAGGGCCCAGTGCTGGAAGCCGAAGGCCTGGCCCTGGGCGTCGTCACCGCCATCGCCGCTCAGAAGCGGCTGATGGTGCGGATCGAAGGCACGGCCGGCCACGCCGGCACCACGCCGATGAACCTGCGCAAGGACCCCGGTCCCGCCGCCGCCGAAGCCATCCTGGCGCTTGAGCGGATCTGCCGCGCCGGGACCGATGGCCTGGTCGGCACGGTCGGCCGCATGACCGCCCTGCCCGGCGCCTTCAACGTCATTCCGGGCGCGATCGAGTTCTCGATGGACATCCGCGCCGAGACCTCCGCGACGCGCGATGAGGCGGTGCTGACCATCAGCGCCGAGATCCACGCCATCGCCGCCAAGCGCGGTCTGCGGGCCGAGGTCAGCCTGATGCAGGCGCTGGCCGAGAGCCCTTGCGATCCGTCGCTGATGGCGATGCTCGAAGAGGCCCTGGCCGACTTCTCCCTGCCCGCCCGTCGCCTGCCGTCGGGCGCGGGTCACGACGCCATGGTGATGGCCGACCTGTGCCCTGTCGCCATGCTGTTCATCCGCTGCGAGGGCGGGATCAGCCACAACCCGGCCGAGGCCGTCACCGAGGCCGACTGCGCCTTGGCGGCCCAGGCCATGCTCCACTTCATCGACAAGCTAGAACGACGCGAACGCGCATGACCGATACGTTTAAAGAACTCGACCACCCCGCCCGCCTGCTGATGGGGCCAGGCCCGATCAACGTGCACCCCCGCGTGCTGCGGGCCATGTCGGTGCAGTTGCTGGGCCAGTTCGATCCCGAATTCACCGGCTACATGAACGAGGTGATGAGCCTCTATCGCGGCGTGTTCGAGACGCAGAACCAGTGGACCTTCCTGATCGACGGCACCTCGCGCGCCGGGATCGAGGCGGCGCTGGTTTCGACCCTGTCGCCGGGCGACGACGTCGTGGTGGTCAATGCCGGCCGCTTTGGCCTGCTGCTGGCCGAGATCGCCGAGCGGTGCGATGCCAAGGTCACCTTCGTCGAGGGCGAGTGGGGCAAGGTCGTCGATCCGCAGGCGGTCGAGGACGCCGTCGCCCGCGTGAAGCCGCGCCTGGTGGCCTGCGTGCACGGCGACACCTCGACCACCATCGCCCAGCCGATCGAGGCCATTGGCGAGATCTGCCGCCGCCACGACGCGCTGCTGTATGTCGACGCCACCGCCACGCTGGGCGGCATGAGCGTCCCTGTGGGTAAGTGGCAAGCCGACATCGTCACCGCCGGCCTGCAGAAGTGCATGGGCGGCCCCTCCGGCTCGGCGCCGATCACCATCAGCGACCGCGCCGCCGAGCACATCTTCGGCCGCCGCCATGTCGAGAGGGGCCTGGCGACGCCGGGCGCGACGGGCAACGGCCGCCGTATCGCCTCCAACTATTTCGATCTGGCGATGATCATGGACTACTGGTCCGACAAGCGCCTGAACCACCACACCGAAGCGGCCAGCATGCTGTTCGCGGCGCGCGAGTGCGCCCGGATCGTGCTGGAGGAAGGCCTGGAAGCCCGCTTCGCCCGTCACCGCCAAGCGGGCGCGGCGATGGTCGTCGGGATCGAAGCCCTGGGCCTGACGGTCTACGGCGACCAGGCCCACAAGATGACCAACGTCACCGGCGTGATCGCCCCAAGCGGCGTCGACTACGACCGCGTCAAAGCCCGCATGCGCACCGAGTTCGAGATCGAGATCGGCGCGGCCTTCGGCCCTTTGGCCGGCAAGATCTGGCGCATCGGAACCATGGGCGTGAACGCTCGCAAGCACGCGGTTCTCCAGACCCTGGCGGCGCTCGAAGCGGTGTTGCGCTGGGAGGGTTTCAAGGCCCCGGCCGGCGCTGGCGTCGACGCGGCCGCGAAGGTGTTCGCATGATCGGCTCGGCCATCACCGTCTTCCCCCTCCGGGGGAGGAGCGCCGCAGGCGCGGAGGGGGCAAGTGTCCAGAACACTCACCTCACTCGCCCCCACCTGACCGCGCTTTGCGCGGTCGTCCGCCCCCGAAGGGGGCAGAAGGCATGACCCCTTACCCTCGAGACTTGATCGGCTACGGCGAACACCCGCCTCAAGCCCAATGGCCGAACGGCGCCCGCGTGGCCGTGCAGTTCGTGCTGAACTACGAGGAAGGCGCCGAGCGGTCGATCCTTCACGGCGACCCCGTCAGCGAGTTCTTCCTGTCGGAGATGGTCGGTGCCCAGCCCATCCAAGGCATGCGCAACATGTCGATGGAGAGCCTGTACGAATACGGCTCGCGCGCCGGATTCTGGCGCATCCGGCGGCTGTTCGAGGAGTTCGGCCTGCCCCTGACCGTGTTCGGCGTCGCCCAGGCCATGGAGCGCCATCCCGACGCCGTCGAGGCGATGATGCAGTCCGGCTGGGAGATCGCCACCCACGGCTATCGCTGGATCGACTACCAGCACTTCACGCCCGAGCAGGAGCTGGAGCATATCCAGCAGGCCATCGAGATCCAGAAGCGCCTGACCGGCGAGCGCCCCCTGGGCTGGTACCAGGGCCGCACCAGCCCCAACACCGCCCGTCTGGTCGCCGAGGAAGGCGGCTTTCTCTACGACGCCGACAGCTATGCCGACGACCTGCCTTATTGGGACGACCAGCACGGCCGTGCTCAGCTGATCGTGCCCTACACGCTGGAAGCCAACGACATGCGCTTCACGGCCGCGCAGGGCTTCAACACCGGCGAGCAGTTCTTCACCTATCTGCGCGACGCCTTCGACGCCCTGTACCTGGAGGGCGAGACCGCGCCGAAGATGATGAGCGTCGGCCTGCACTGCCGCGTGGTCGGCAAGCCCGGCCGCATCGGCGCCCTGCGGCGGTTCCTGGAGCACATCACCCGGCACGACCGCGTCTGGGTGGCCAAGCGCATCGACATCGCGCGGCACTGGATCGCGACCCATCCCTATGAGGTGAAGGCATGAGCGGCGCCCCGCCCCTCTCCCTGGCTCGGCTCAACAGCATGAACCAGACCGGCTTCACCACCGCGCTCGGGTTCGCGTTCGAGCTCTCGCCGTGGGTGGTCGAGCGGTCCTGGAGCGAGCGGCCGTTCGCCAGCGTCGAGGCCATGCATGAGGCCATGATGGCCGTGCTCGACAGCGCGACCACGGCCGACAAGCTGGCCCTGATCCGCGCTCACCCCGAACTGGCCGGCAAGGCCGCCATCGCCAAGCAGCTGACCGCCGAGAGCACCTCTGAGCAAGCCAGCGCCGGTCTCGACCGCCTGACGCCCGAGGAATTCGCCCGCTTCCACGAGCTGAACGCCGCCTACGGCCAGCGTTTCGGCTTTCCGTTCATCATCGCCGTGCGCCTGAACGACAAGGCCTCGATCCTGGCGGCCATGCAGGCGCGCCTGGCCCATGACGAGGCGGCCGAGATCGCCGAGGCGATCAAGCAGATCGGCCTGATCTCCAAACTCCGGCTGCTGGACGCGGTGACCGCCTGATGGACTACGATTTCGCCGCCTGGACCGGCATGGCGCTGCGCTGGCTGCACGTGGTAGCCGGCGTCGCCTGGATCGGCGCATCGTTCTACTTCGTCTGGCTGGACAACAATCTGCGCGATCCCAACCCGCCCAAGGACGGCGTGAAGGGCGAGCTGTGGGCCGTGCACGGCGGCGGCTTCTACCATTCGCAGAAGTACATGGTGGCGCCGGCGCACATGCCCGACCACCTGCACTGGTTCAAATGGGAGGCCTACACCACCTGGCTGTCGGGCTTTGCCCTGCTGACCGTGCTCTACTATGTCGGCGCGCCGGTCTATCTGATCGACCCGGCCAAGCATGCGTTCACGCAAGCCCAAGCCATCGCCACGGGCCTGGCCTTCATCTTCGGCGGCCTCCTGGTCTACGAGGCCCTGTGCCGCTCGCCATTGGGCAAGAATGGCAAGCTGTTCGGCGTGGTCTGGTTCGCGACCCTCACCGGCGCGACCTGGGCCCTGACCCAGATCTTCTCCGATCGCGGCGCCTTCATCCACGTGGGCGCGATCATCGGCACCTGCATGGTCGGGAACGTCTTCCTGATCATCATCCCCAATCAGCGCAAGATCGTCGCCGACATGCTGGCCGGCCGCCTCGTCGACCCGCGCCTGGGGGCGATGGGCAAGCAACGCTCGGTGCACAACACCCACATGACCCTGCCGGTCATCTTCATCATGATCAGCAACCACTATCCGGCCGTCTCGGGACACCCGAAGGCCTGGTTGCTGCTGGCCCTGATCAGCGCTGGCGCGATCTCGATCCGCTACTTCTTCATCCAGCGCCACTTCGGCAGGATCCGGCACGAGTTCCTGTTCTACGGCGCGATGCTGATCTTCGGCGCGACGGCGATCGCCAGCATCAAGCCCAAGGACAAGGTCGAGATCACCAGCCAGGTGCCCTTCACCACCGCCGAATCGATCATCCAGAAGCACTGCGTCATGTGCCACAGCAAAACGCCGACCCACACGGGCTTCTCGGCCCCTCCGCTGGGCGCGAGTTTCGACAACCCTGAGCACATCCGCACCTATGCGGGCAAAATCCGCGAACGGGCGGTGACTTCCACCAGCATGCCTCTTGGCAATGAGACCGCCATGACCGTAGAGGAGCGGGCCCAGCTGGGCGCCTGGATCAATCAGGGAGCCAAGATCCCGTGACCGACGCCGTCCTGGACGCGAACAAGACCGACACTGAAAGCGTCCCGCGCAAGCGCAACGCCGAACGCACACGGAAGGCGATCCTCGCCGCGGCGCTCAAGGAGTTCGCCCAGGCCGGCTTCGCTGGGGCCCGGATCGAGAAGATCGTCAAGGCCGCCAAGTGCAACATCCGGATGCTGTACCACTACTTCGGGGACAAGAAGGGCCTGTACATGGCCGTCCTCGAAAGCGCCTACATGGACCTGCGGGCGCGTGAGGCCGAGCTGAAGATCGACTTCGACAAGCCGCTGGAAGGCTTCCTCGAGCTGCAGCGCTTCACCTTCGACTATTTCGAGAAGAACCCCCGTTTCGAGGGCCTGCTGCGCAACGAGAACCTGCAGCACGGCAAGTTCGCCTCGCAGTCGCGGGTGGTCACCGAGACCGCCTTCCCGCTGCGCCACACCATGGAGCGGTTGATCGAAAGCGGCCAGAAGCAGGGCGTGTTCGGGCCAAACCTGGACCCCGTGCAGATCTACGTGACCATCGCGGCCATGAGCCGCTTCCACCTCGCCAACGGCTATTCGCTGTCGGCGACCCTGGACACCGACATGACCGCCTCCGAGTGGCGCAGGGCGCGGCTGGACCACGCCCTGGCCTTGCTGGAAGGCTATCTGACGCGCGGCGCGCGCTAGGTCTCAGAAGGTCGCGGGATCAGTTTCCCGGCAGCCCTTGGGCGAGGCGAACTCCAAGGACTGATCGACCAGGCCCGCTTCGGTCATCAATGTCAGCGGCTGACCATTGTAGGTCAGGCGGCCGTCCGTCAGGTCCAGCTCGCTCAGCTGCATATCCTTGGTTCCCTCGGGCGCCAGCACCGCGCCAGTCTCATAAGGACTGGGGATGCCGTTCGACCATTCTTCCACATGGACCCCCTCGGCCTTCATCGTGACGCGATCGATGGCGAGCAGCTCGTTCCTGCCCACCGCCAGGCCCAGCCAAACATAGCGCTTGCCCAGGAAGATCCGGCGGATCTCGCGATGGTGATCGCCGTCCTGGACATAGAAAGCAGCGGTCTTGCCCTTGACCACGTCATGAACCAGCAGCGGCCCCTTGAACTGGTTGTACCAGGCCAGGTTTCCGTCGCGCATGCAGGGCTGCCCCGCTGGCGCGCCTTGCCTCACGGTGAGCCTGAGCTGGCCTGTCGTGAAGTTGAAGCCGTTGACCTTGTTCCAATCGTCAACCAGCGCCGTCTCGAACTGATAGTTGGCCTCAAGCGCGGCGTCTTCTGGACTTGTGTCCTTCGCCGCCGAGGCCGAGGGCGTACAGCCCAGGACGCCATCCAGGGCGCGAACGCAATCGCGCCCCTCAGGACCGAGCCATTCTTCATAACGGGCATTGAGCCAGGACCGCAGGGCCGGATCGTCGGCGTTGTCGAACTTGCGACTGACGGTCGAACGGCTGTGCGTCACCACGAGCAAGGCGCTCTTTCCAGCGGCGACGTCATAGAGATTGATCGCGACGAAATGAGTAGCGCTTGTGCCCAGCGTGTTGGCGATGGATAGCACCTCTCGACGCCCATCATGATCCCAGTCCGTCACGCCGAAATAGACCTGGTTCTCGGGCCAAGCCTTGTCAGGCGCGGCGCTATCGACCGCGGGCTGCATAAAGAGGTTGCCATAGGCGCTCGCCGCTATGGGCTTGACCTCGTAGAACTGTCCGTCGCCGACCAGAAGGTTGAGCCGCAGCGACCCCAGCATCCGCAGGCATTTCAGGTCGGTTTCCGGTTCGCACGGCGCCTGCTCCTCGCTGGCCCAAACGGCGATATATTGCGAGCTGTCGCCACGATTGCGGAACGGCACAGCCCACACCGCGCCTGCGCCGACGTCACGTCGCGCCTGCTCGAAGGCTACCGTGTTGGAGATGTTGAGGCGCTGGTTGCGCGCCTCCTTGGCCAGGTCCAGCATCTTGGCGCCGTAGAGGCCGCCCGCGGCGACCAGCGCGGCCAGCAGCGACTTGGAGACCCAGCCCACCACATCCTTGCGGAAGGCGGCGACGATTTCGCCCGGCAGCGCCATCAGCCCGGACGACCGAGGCTTCACGGAAGCCCCGGCCTCTTCTGGCTTTTCGCTCGTCGGCGTCTCGGTCATTGGCGCCCCCACCATGCCTGGTGGAAGCTTAGAGCCGAACGCCGTGAGAGGCGAGTGCGATCGCGACTAGGCGGCGGGGGCTGGAGCGGGCGCGGTCGCCAGGGCCGGACCGCTGAACTCGCTTTCGATCGTGACCTGGACCTCGTCGCTGACGCCCATGGTCGTGCCGGGCGCGGGCACGCCGTAGGCGATGCCGAAGTCCGAGCGCTTGAACGTCCCCTTGGCCGAGAAGCCGACGCGGGCGTGCGGGTCCATCGGGTGACCGGCATAGCCGCCGTTATAGGTGACATCCAGGGTCACCGGCTTGGTGACGCCGTGCAAGGTCAGGTCGCCGGTCACCTTGCCGGTATCGGGACCCGTGGTCTCGACCTTGGTCGACTTGAAGGTGATGGCCGGATAGGTCGCGGTGTTCAGCCACTGCGCGCCGGTCAGTTCGGCCAGGAAGCCCTCGGGCGGGCTGGGAATGGTCAGCGACTTGGGATCGATCGTCGCTTCCAGCGCGCTGACGCCGGCGTTGTTCTGATCGAACTTCAGCTTGGCGTCGAAGCTGCCGAAGGCGGCGGTGTAGTTCGAAAAGCCCAGGTGGCTGACGCGGAACACCAGCGTCGAGTGGGCCTTGTCCAGCGTGTAGTCGCCCGCCGGAATGTCGGCCTTGGGCGGCTTGGGCGCGGTCGCCGTCGGCGCGGCGGCGGCGGGCGCCTCGGCCTTCTTCTCGGCGGTCTGCGGCGAACAGGCGGCCAGGGCCAGCAACGCCACGACAGGCAGAACAGACTTCATACGCTTCCCTCCGAAAGAGCCGGTCTCACGCGCCGGCGTTCTGGCGGAAGCGAGCGCGCCCCCACACTGACTGGACGTCAACGTGGGGGCGCGGTGGAGGTTGCGGAAGGGGGGCGCCCTTACGCGGCCATGAACATGTCGGCGGTCACCAGGGACGAGTCGACGTTCTTGAGCTGCACGGCCTGGGTGAACTCGTGGATGACCCAAGTGTCATTGCCCACGCCCAGCACCAGGTACTCCGGGACCTTCAAGGCGCCGCTCTGATATTGGGCCATGATCGCTTGGAGGTTCAGCTCGGCCAAGCTCGCATTGGCGGCCTGACCGATGTTCAGGATGCCGGGCGTAATGCCCGTCCCGCCGCGCGCTTCGAACACCAGCTTGTCGCCGGCGCCGAAATCCATGACCACGTCGGCGGTCGTCAGTTGCAGGTCGTGCGTGTCGAAGACGCTATCCGCGGCGTTGAACTTGAACGTGTCGTTGCCCGCGCCGCCGAACAGGACATCCCGGCCCTGGCCGCCGATGATCACGTCGTCGCCGCCATAGCCGTAGATTACGTCCGCCGAGGCGCCGCCGACCAAGAGGTTGGCTTCGCCGTCGCCCACCGGCAGGAAGTTGTCGATGCTGATCTTGTCCAGCGTGGTGTTGGCCAGCTTGACGACATTCTCAATGGCGCCGTTCGCCGCACCGCTGGGGGCGGCGAAGACATAGACGTCCGCTCCGACCTGCAGGGCCAGGTACGACAGATGCTGCGACGCCATGATCTGCGGCGCCGTCGTCGCGGCCGCCTGCCAGCTGGTCGCGGTCTGCTCGGCGTAGTGGATGACCTCACTGTGCGGGCCGAACACCAACTTATCGGTGACTTCCCAGTCGGTGATCACGTCGACGCCCACGTCGCTGGTCGTCGACCACACGGTATCGCCCTTGGCGAAGACGAAGCGGTCGGCATTGCCGCCGCCGGTCAGCGTGTCGGCGCCCTTGCCACCGACGATCGTGTCCTCGCTCCAGCCGCCGCTGATCGTGTCGTTGCCCTCGAACCCGCGCAGATAGTCAGCGCCGTTCGTGCCGGTCAGGTTGTCGATCCGCAGCGTCCCGCCCCAGGGCTGGAGCGCCATCATGTTGAGCGAGACGACCTTGTCGCCGTCCATGATGATCATGCGTTGCCCATCGGCGCTCAGCTGGACGCGATCCCCGAACCAGTTGCTGACGTTGCTATAGGGCTTCCAGTCGATGGCCGGGTCGTTGGGGATGGCGTAGACCTCTTCCAAGGTCCAGGTCGAGGTCTCGACGTCCAGGATCTTGCCGCCCGACAGGTCGACGATGAACAGGTGCTTCCCGTCGGCGCTAAAATCCATCCCGTAGATGTTGGCGGCGGGCGTGTCGCCCGCCAGCATCGGGATGTAGTCCACCAGGTTCACCTGATAGTCCAACTCGCCATCGTACACATGCACCAGGCCGGGATAGATCCACTGGGCGATCTTCGAGCCGTCGCCCGAAATGGCCTGGATCCCGGCGTTGAAGCCCTGCACGCCGTCGTCGTATCCATTGTGACGGACCACGACACCACCGCCCGCCTCCAGGATGAACAGCGGCCCGTCGGAGATGTTCGTCGGCGCCAGCAGCACCCCCTTATGGTCGTCGGTCACCGACATCGCGCCGCTCTGGGCATAGTTCGCCGTGCCGCGCGTGAAGGTTCCCGTCACCGGGTCCAGCGTCGTGATCGGCGTGAAGCCGGAACCGTCGTAGCTCTGGGTGAGCAGGATCTTGCCGTCGTTGGTGAACGCCGCATCCATGAACGTGCGGTCGTAGCCGGTGGCGGTCGTCGAATAGTCTTTGACCGTGCCGGTCTGCAGATCGACCACATGGACCTTGATGGTCGCCTTGTAGTCCCACTGTTCGCCCGAGGCGCCTTCCAGGAGACCTTCGGTGATCGCCAGGTAGCGCCCGTCCGGCGAGACATCCATGCCGCCCAACGCGCTGCCGACCAGGATATCGGCGCGAACCTGACCAGAGACCGTGTCGATGGCCAGGACGTGACCTTGGCCGGTCGTGACATAGGCCGTGCCGCCGTCCGCCGAGAGGATCGCATCCTTGATACCGGAGGCCGAGGTCACCAGGGTCCGCGACGCCAGCAGGCCGTCGACCGTCGCCGTGGTGTCCGACGACGACAATGTCACGGTCTTGTCGGAGAACTTCAGCTTCTCGATGTTCAGCAGGGTGTCGATGCCGTCGAGGCCCTTCACCGTCCAGGTCCCGTTGGCGTTCTTGGTCCAGGTGTAGTCGGTCGTCGCGCCGGTGAAGATCGCGGTGTCGACGCCCGCGCCGCCATCTAGGATGTCGTTGCCGCCAGCGCCTTGTAGGGTGTTGTCCTTAGCGTCGCCGATCAGGATATCGGCCATGCCGGAACCCTTGACGCCTTCGAAATTGATCAAGGTGTCGAGGCCGCCAGTCCTGGTGTCCTGCGGGCCGGTCTTGGACAGATCGACCCGAACCCCCGGGGAATTCTCGTATGAGACGACGTCGAAGCCCGCGCCGCCGTCCAGGATGTCGTCGCCGCCCGCGCCGCCATTGATCTCGTTGGCGCCAGCATCCCCCGTCAGGCGGTCGTTGCCGTAGCCGCCCGCGAGCTTCTCGATGTTCTGCACGACCATGTGGACGCCGGGCGCGATCACCTGATCGCCGGTGTTCGCCAGGTTCAAGGTGATGTCGGAAACCGACGAGAACGTGAGCGAGTCAAAACCCGCGCCGCCATCGACAGTCGTCGCGGCGCCCTCGCTGCCCGGCCCGGTCCAAACGATGATCTGGTCGTCGCCCGCGCCGCCCAGCAGCATGTCGCTGGGTTTGCGGTAGCTGCCGCGCAGGACGTCGTTGCCGTCGCCGCCGTCCAGGGTGTCGTTGCCGCCGATCCCGAAGATCACGTCGTCGCCCGCGTCGCCGTACAGATAATTCTCGGCGTCGTTACCGACGATGTAGTCGTTATAGGCCGAGCCCATCGCCGCCTCGACCGAGATGATCGTGTCGACGCCGTCCGGGATCGGGATCTGCGGGGCCGGAGCGCCCGACAGGTTGATGGTCACGCCCTTGTCGCTGAACGCGTAGTCGACCGTGTCCCAGCCCGCGCCGCCGTCAATGACGTTGACGCCATTACCGCCCGACAGGTGGTCGTCGCCCGCGCCGCCGTACAGCTTGTCGTTGCCGTCCGAGCCCCACAGGTAGTTGTCCTTGGCGTCGCCGGTCAGGACGTCGTCGAACTTGCTCCCGTACAGCAGCTCGACGCCGGTGATGGTGTCCTTGCCCGCGCCGATGGTGTCCTGGGCCGTGGTCTTGTTCAGGTCGACGGTGACGCCGGCCGTGGCGTTCTCGTACGAGCTCCAGTCGTCGCCGGCGCCGCCCTTGATGATGTCGTCGCCCGCGCCGCCGACCATGTAGTCGTCGCCGTCGCCGCCATCCAGGACGTCATTGCCCGCGTCGCCCCACAGGGTGTCGTTGCCCTTGCCGCCGCTGATCGTGTCGTTGCCGGCGTCGCCGACCAGCATGTTGTCCTTGGCGTCGCCCGTCAGCGTGTCGTTGTAGGCCGAGCCGTAGACGTTCTCGATGCTGGTCAGCTTGTCCGTGCCGCCACCGACGGTGTTCTGCGTGCCGGTGATGTTCAGGTCGACCTTCACGCCGGCCGTGGCGTCCTCGTAGGCCGCCCAGTCGTTGCCGTCGCCGCCGTCGATCGTGTCGTTGCCCGCGCCGCCCAGCAGGTAGTCGTCACCCGCGCCGCCTTGCAGAGTGTCGTTGCCGTCGTGTCCAGCCAGGACGTCGTCACCCGCCAGGCCCTTCAGCGTATCGTTGCCGCCGAAGCCGTAGATCGTATCGCTGTCCGCGCCGCCCGTAAGGGTTTCGGCGTTTTGCGTGCCTTGCAGATCCATCGTCGAACTTCCCCAAACCTGAACACAACCGAAGCGTGACCTAGGGTCTGCAAGGGCGGCGCCGAACCGCTTTCAGCGTTTTGGGGAGAATTAACGAAGAAACCGGTCGCCCAAGGCGCGAACCGTGCCGCTTCGGCACATGCAGCCCTTAGACAGCAAGGGTTTCATCCACAGGTTGGCGCATTTCGAGAATGGGCGTGGCGCGCGATATTCGGCCTTTTTGGACCATCGCGACGCCACGCGTTGAAGTGGAGTTACAGCCCCAGGATCGAACCGGCGTCGATCGAGGAGAGGTTGGCGCCGGTCAGGACGATCAGCGCGTCATAGCCCGTCCCCTCATCGCCCAGGTCGGCATAGAGGAGGACATCGCCGCCCGCTTGCACCGCCACGTAGCGGACGCCTTCGCCCGCGAACAGCGACGCCAGGGCCACCGGGCTGGGGGCTTCAAGCTCGGCGTAGTTGGTCGCTGAGCCGGACGGGCCGTCCAGGAATTGGATGTGATCCTCGGCGATGAAGTCGACGATCGTATCCGGCGTCGAGGGCAGGCTTTCGGCCGTTGCGAACACGAAGGTGTCCGCCCCAGCGCCGCCGTTCAACACATCCTGTCCCTCGCCGCCACGAAGCTCGTCCGCGCCATCGCCGCCGAGCAGCACGTCGTCGCCGGCCGCGCCATACAGCCAGTCGTCGCCCTCATTGCCCGCCAACCGGTTGGCGCCGGCGTCGCCATGGAAGGAGTCGGCCAGCTGCGTGCCGAGGATGTTCTCGACGTTGGAGAGCGTCAGCACGACGCCAGGGGCGATGGTCTGGGTCGCCTTGCCCAGGTCGACGAAGACCCCGGTCGGGAAGCTTCCGATACCCGAGGCGGTGAAGGCCAGGGTGTCGACATCCGCCCCGCCGTCGACAACGCGGGTGGTGGCGTAGTTCGACACCTCAAGGAAGTCGTTGCCCGCGCCTCCCAGCATGGTGTCGTTGGAGTTGCCGCTCTGAAGCGTGTCGTTGCCGTCGCCCCCGATCATGACCGAGCCGGAAGACGCAGCGCCGAAAGGCCAACCGGTCGAGATCAGATCATTACCGTCGCCGCCGTCCAGCACGTCGGCGCCGCCCTTGCCCTCGATCATATCGTTGCCCGCGCCGCCGCGGATGTAGTTGTCGCCGGTGCTGCCGACGATCCAGTCCTGGCCATCCGAGCCAACCGCATTCTCGATGGAGGTCAGGGTGTCTTGAGTCTCGATCCCCCAGGGGCCGAAGACTGCCACGCTCTGGTTCAAGAGGTTGATGAGGAGTTGGCCGGAGGCGACTACGCCCTCATAGCTGACCGTGTCGTTGCCAGCCCCGCCATCAATGACATTCTTGCCTGCGCCGCCGTTCAGATAGTCGTCGCCATCTCCGCCACGCAATGTGTCATTACCGTCGCGACCGTACAGCTGGTCGTCTCCCGCGCCGCCGCTCAGCACATTGTGATTGGCGTCGCCGATCAGGGTGTCGCCGGCGTTGCTGCCGGTCAGGTTCTCGACGTTGCTGATCGTCATCTCCACGCCCGCGGCGACCATCTGGCCGCCGGCCCTGTTCAAGTCGACGGCGACGCCGGTGGTGAAGCTCTTGAAGATGTCGTCGGTGAAGAACAGCGTGTCCACGCCCGTCCCGCCGTCGACGACGCGGGTGGTCGCGTAGTTCCTGACGCTCAGGCTGTCATTGCCAGCCCCGCCCAGCATGGTGTCGTTGGAATTGCCGCTGCCGAGGCTGTCGTCGCCTTCGCCGCCGATCATCAGCGAGCCCGCCTGGGTCGGATCGAAGTAGCTGTCCGTGGAGATCGCGTCGTTGCCGTCGCCGCCATCCAGTACGTCGGCGCCGCCCTTGCCTTCCAGCTTGTCGTCGCCCTTGCCGCCATAGAGCTTGTTGTCGCCCAGCGTGCCGACCATCCAGTCCACGCCCGTCGAGCCGATGGCATTCTCGATCGAGACGAGTTTGTCCGTCCATGGGCTAGGGGTTGGGCCGAGCTCCCAGGCCGAGCCGCCCAGATGGATCATCAGAAAGCTGGCGGCCGGCGCCGGATCGGCGTCCTCGTAGCTGACCGTGTCCTCGCCCGCGCCGCCGTCCAGCGTATCGCTGCCGGCCCCGCCGATCAGCAGGTCGTCGCCCTCGCCGCCTTGCAGGCTGTCATTGCCGCCCAGGCCCAGGATGGTGTCCGCGTCGGCCGTGCCGACCAGGATGTCGTCGCCTTCGGTTCCCGTCAGATACATGCGTAGACCTCCAGCCCCCGGATGGGGCGGAGGCATTGGCGATCAACCCAAGATCGTTCTCAAGTGAATTTTTCGCGCTCAGGACGATAATTATAAATCGCAACCCTGAGTTAACTCCGCCGTCGGATCAAAACAGCACGCCCTTGGCCAGCAGGGCGTGGACGCCCTTCTCGCCATTGACGGTTTGGGTCACCCGGAAGTCCACGGCCAGGGAACAGAACTGATAGGCCTGGACGCGGGTCAGGCTGGTGCGGGCGGTGATGAAGTCGATGGTCTGGCGCAGGGCCTGCTTCATGGCCAGGTCCAGATCCTCGTTGAAGCCCATCAGGATGTAGTGGGTCGGCGTCTCGGCGCGGGGCCATACGAAGCTCGCGACCCCAGCGGCTTGTTTGTGCAGGACGAAGGTGAAGGTCCCCGTCAGCCCCATCTCCAGCGCATTGACGCAGACCTCGCCGTCGCCCTGGCGGCCATGGCCGTCGCCGACCGAGAAGTTGGCGCCCGGGACCCAGACCGGCAGGTACAGGGTAGCGCCGGCGGTGAGTTCCTTGTTGTCCATGTTGCCGCCGTGCTCGCGCGGTTCGCGGCTGGAGAGGCGGCCGTACTTGGCCGGCGGCGCGACGCCCATGGTGCCGAAGAACGGGGCAAGCGGCAGCTGCGGCCCCCACTCCGGCTTGCAGACGCCCCGCGCCTTGTCGACGGCGATGTGACTGACATAGCGGTCGGGGAAATCCTCGGGCAGCGTCCCAGCCAACGGCCGGACAGCGCAATAACCCCAGTCGTTATTGGGTTCGATCGCCCCGATCCGCACCTCCAGCATGTCGCCCGGCTCGGCGCCGGCGATGGCCACGGGGCCGGTCAGGATATGCGGGCCGATGCGGGCCGGATTGCTGTCGTGGATCGCCTGCAGCGCGGCCGGCACTGCATAGGGCGAGCCGGGCGGCGGCATCACCTCGGTCCCGCCCGAGACGCACTCGAAGGTGACGCTGTCGCCGGGGTTCACGGTCAGCACGGGATCGAAGCCTGCGTCGAACATGCCGAAGCGGACGGTGTCGGGGGCCGAGGCCAGTCGGTGATGCGCCATCAAGTAAGCCTTTCCTTACATGAGCATCTCGCGCCGACAGTGGCGCGGACCCAAGGCTTGGCGCGTTGATGGACAGCGGATCCCCCTCGCCTGCTCTTCCCGCAGGCGATCCGCGTTGTAAGTGACGCTGGCTTGAGCGCCTTGCCATTCCGGGCCAAGCGGGACTGGCGTGTTTGACGAACCCCGGTGTATGAAGTTTTTTCTTACTTATGGAGTCGAGACCGCATGGCTCTGGACGCGGAAACGCAAGGCTTTCTGGGCCTGAAGGACGTCGAGATCGGTCCCTGGACCGCCGCGCGCGCCGCCGAGCGCGACCTGGTCATCCCGTCCGCCATCCTGCCTGGCGTCATCGACAACATCGCCCTGCTGCGCACCCAGACCAGCCTGTTCGTCTCGGCGCTGGAAGAGGCCGCCGGCGAAGCTCCTGAGGCGTTCGAACCATGAGCTTCTGCAGCGTCGTCGAGATCGCCGGCGAGGTCCGCGCCGGCCGTGTCACCGCCCGGTCCGTGACCGAGGCCACCCTCTCGCGCATCGCCCGGCTGGATGGCGCGATCAACGCCTTCACCGCCGTCACCGCCGAACGCGCCCTGGCCCAGGCGGACGCGGTCGACGCGGGACAAGTGACCGGACCGCTGGCCGGCGTGCCGTTCGCGGTGAAGAACCTTTTCGACATCGAGGGCCGGTCGACCATCGCCGGCTCCAGGATCCGCCGCAACGCCGCCCCGCCTTCGCACGATGCGACGCTGGTCCAGCGCCTCACCGCCGCCGGCGCCATCCTGGTCGGCGCGCTGAACATGGACGAGTTCGCCTATGGTTTCGTCACCGAGAACGCCCATGACGGGCCGGTCCATAACCCGCACGATCCGACGCGGATCGCCGGCGGCTCATCGGGCGGCTCGGCGGCGGCCGTGGCGGCTGGCCTGGTTCCCCTGACCCTGGGCTCGGACACCAACGGCTCGATCCGCATCCCGGCGGGCCTGTGTGGCGTGTTCGGCCTCAAGCCTACCTATGGCCGCCTGTCGCGCCAGGGCGTCTTCCCGTTCGTCGAGAGCCTGGACCATGTCGGCCCCTTCGCACGGTCGGTCGAGGACCTGGCCCTGGCCTATGACGTCATGCAGGGCGCCGATCCTACCGGCGACCACATCTGTGTGCGTGAGGCCGAGCCGCTGTCGGCCCGGCTCGACGCTCTGGCCGAGCAGCCCTTGCGCGTCGGCGTACTGGGCGGCTGGTTCCAACAGGGCGCGTTCCCGGAGGTGCTGGATGCCCTGGGCCGCGTCGCCGTGGCGCTGAAGGCCGACGACCTGGTCCAGCTGCCCGGCGCGGCCGCCGCCCGCGCCGCCGCCTTCAGCCTGACCGCCTTTGAAGGCGGGCAACTGCACCACGACGACCTGGCCGGCCGCGCCATGGACTACGACCCCGCCGTCCGCGACCGCCTGCTGGCCGGGGCCTTGCTGCCCGAGGGCGTGCACCGCGCGGCCCAGCGCTATCGCACCGTCTTCCGCGACCAGGTGCGCGAGGCCTTCCAGCGCTACGACATCCTGCTGGCGCCCGCCTCGGTGTGCCCCGCCCCGCCGATCGGTCAGGCGACCATGGAGGTGGACGGCGTGCCGGTCTCGGTGCGCAAGAACCTGGGCGCCTACACCCAGCCGATCAGCTATATCGGCCTGCCGGTCCTGGCCGCGCCGGTGAACCGTCCGGGCCAGTTGCCGATCGGCGTGCAGATCATCGCCCCGGCCTGGCGCGAGGACCTGGCCTTCGCCGCCGCCCTGCGCCTGCAGCGCGAGGGGGTCGTGGCCGCCCATGCTCCGAAAGGCGCCCTATGATCGTCAACGATCCCGCCGTGCTGGCCGAGGTCACCGCCCTGGTCGACGCCTATGAGGCGGCGCTGATGGGCAACGACGTCGAGGCGCTGGACGGCGCCTTCTGGAACTCGCCCCACACGGTGCGGCTGGGCGTGGCCGAGAACCTGTGGGGCTTTGACGAAATCGCCGCCTTCCGCGTCGGCCGCGCCGGCGGCTCGCCGCCCCGCACGCGGCTGCGGACGGAGATCACCACCTTTGGATCGGACTTCGCCGTGGCCAATGTCGCGTTCCGCCGCGACGACACCGGCAAGATCGGCCGCCAGAGCCAGACCTGGATCCGCACCGAGGACGGCTGGAAGGTCGCTTGCGCCCACGTGTCCCTGATGCAGGGCGGGAGCGATCAACGCCTCGCTTCAGACCAAGAAAAGCGCTAGAGCCCGCCAATGACGACCAAGATCATTTTCGACACCGACCCCGGCATCGACGACGCGATGGCCCTGCTGTTCATCGAGGCGAGCCCCGCCCTCGACCTGATCGCGGTGACGACCATCTTCGGCAATTCCGACATCGAGACCACGACGCGCAACGCGCTGTACTTGAAGGACCGTTTCGGCCTGAAGGCGCCGGTCTACAAGGGGACCGACAAGCCGCTGACCCGCCCCCGCAACCCGTCGCCGACCTTCGTGCACGGGATCAACGGCCTGGGCGATGTCGAACTGACGGGCCAGGTCCCCGCCCAGCCGGAAGCCAAGCCGGCCCACCAGGCGATCATCGACCTGGCCCGCCAGTATCCGGGCGAGGTGGTGCTGTGCGCCGTCGGTCCGCTGACCAACCTGGCCTTGGCGCTGCAGGCCGATCCGGAAGTCGCGACGCTGCTCAAGTCGGTCGTCATCATGGGCGGCGCGTTCGGCGTGGCTGGCAAGCCGGGCAACGTGACGCCCGTCGCCGAGGCCAATATCTGGAACGATCCGGAAGCGGCGGACCAGGTGTTCACGGCGCCGTGGGCGCTCACTGCGGTGAGCCTGGACGTGACCACCCAGGTGGTGATGTCGCCGGAATTCATGGAGGCGCTCGCGGCTGGCGGTTCGGACGCCGGCGGCTTCCTGAACGAAATTTCGAAGCCGTACGCGGCGTTCTATGGTGGTCGTGACGGCATCGTCGGCTGCTGCGTGCACGATGCGGCCGCGGTGGCGTTCGTGATCGATCCGACGCTGTTTGAAGTGCGCCGTGGGGCGGTGCGGGTGGTGACCGAAGGGATCACTCTGGGCCAAACCTGCCAGAGCCCTGAGGGGGAGCTGTTCGGGCCGTCGGCGTGGGATGACATGCCGGTGCAGGCGGCGACGATCGCGGTGGATGGGGAGCGGCTGCTGAAGCTCTATGCGGACACGATGAAGGCGGCGCACGGGTAAGGCCCCTCCACCGCCGTTCGGCGGTCCCCCTCCCCCAAAGGGGGAGGAGAGATCTCTGCCAATTCAGGCGGGGCGGTGAATTTCCTCCGCCCCGCTTGGGGGCGGACAGACCTCGCGCAGCGAGGTCAGGTGGGGGCCTGTGCTGAGTCCCGCCGATACCGCTCCACCCCGGCCAAATACGTCCGCGCCACCACCCGGTCATCGCCCAGCACCGTCAGCGCGAACAGCTTGTTCTCCAGGCTCTTGGTCTCCGCCAACCGCCGCGCCAGCAGCGGCGTCGCGGCCAGGTCCAGCACCACGAAGTCGGCTTCCTTGCCCGGCTCCAGATTGCCGATCATCCCATCCAGATCCAGCGCCCGCGCCCCGCCCAGAGTCGCCAGGTACAGCGCGTGGAACGGATCCAGCGCGTCGCCCCGCAGCTGCCCCACCTTGTAGGCCTCGCCCAGGGTGTGGAGGATCGAGAAGCTGGTGCCGGCCCCGACATCGGTGCCCATGCCGACTTTCACGCCGTGCGAGCAGGCTTCCTCCAGCGGGAACAGGCCCGAGCCCAGGAACAGGTTCGAGGTCGGGCAGAACGCCACCGCCCCGCCCTTGGCCGCCAGGCGCTGGAAGGCCTCACCCTTCAGGTGGACGCAGTGGGCGAAGACCGAGCGCTGGCGCAGCAGGCCAAAGCGGTCATAGACGTCCAGATAGTCCTTGGCCTTGGGGAACAGCCGGGCCGTTTCCTTGATCTCGTGAACGTTCTCCGACAGGTGCGTCTGCATCCAGACGTCGGGATGCCGGGCCAGCAGCTCGCCGGCCATGGCCAGCTGGGCGTCGCTGCAGCTGATCGCGAAGCGCGGGGTCACCGCGTAGCCCAGGCGGCCCTTGCCGTGCCAGTCGGCGATCAGCTGCTCCATGTCGGCGCGGCTGCTCTCGACCGTGTCGGTCAGGCCCTCGGGCGCATTGCGGTCCATTAGCGACTTGCCGGCGATCAGGCGCATGTCGCGGTCGAAGGCCTCGGCGAACAGCGCGTCGACCGAGACCTTGTGCACCGAGCCGAACACTAGGGCCGTCGTCGTGCCATTGCGCAGCAGCTCGTCGAGGAAAAACGCCGCCGTATCCGCCGCGTGCTTGGGATCGGCGAAGGCCGCCTCGGCCGGGAAGGTGTGCTGCTCCAGCCAGTCCAAGAGCTGCTTGCCGTGGGCGGCAATGATGTCGACCTGCGGGAAGTGGATATGGGTGTCGATGAAGCCCGGCGTGATCAGATGGCCGGTCAGGTCGTGCAGCTCGGCCTGGCCCAGCCACGGCGATAGCTCGGCATATTCGCCGCAGCCGACCACGCGGCCGTCCTCGACCAGCAGCAGGCCGTCCTTGTGAAAGGCGACCGCGCCCTCCTCCGTCTTGGTGGGATCGTCCAGCAGGTGGAGGATCGACGCCCTATAAGCTTGCACTGGTGTTCTCGTCGTTACGGGCTCGCGCCGCTTCCTGGCGCATCAGAAGGTCGGCGGCGACCGAGACCGCGATCACCTCCGGCGCCTTGCTCTTCAAATGGGGCAGGCCAATGGGACAGGTCAGACGGGTCAGCACGGCCTCCGAGAAACCATCGTCGCGTAACCGGCTCATGAACCTGGCGCGCTTGGTCTTCGATCCGATGACGCCAAAGTACGAAAAACCCCCACCGGCCAGGCCCGCCGACACCAGCGCATAGTCCAGGGCATGGTCGTGGGTCAGCACCAGGCCGTAGGCGTCGGGACCCGCGCCCATGGCCTTGGCGGCGATCTCGGCCGGCTCCAGCACGGTGACGCCGGGGATGTCAGCGGTCTCGGGACGGCTGTCGTACCAAGACAGGCGGAAGGGCAGCGGCTCGAAAGCTTTCGCGATCGCCTGTCCCACATGGCCGGCGCCAAACAGCAGCAGCGGCGGGCGCGGGGCCTCCGCCCGCTCGACCATCACGTCGCCCAACTCGGGCCGCGCTCCGCGCGCGGTGGCGGGCGCAACGCCGAACGAGACGGCAGGTCCTTCGGCGTCGGTTGCCAGGATCGGCGCGACCACCTTGGTCAGCAGGCCTGGGTCGAAACGCGTGCGGACCTCGAACGGCTGGGCGGCGTCCATGCGCTTGGCGGCCTCGGTCAGCCAGTCGCGGCTGTTGTCGTTCAGGCGCTCCAGGAACAGGCGCACACGACCACCGCAGCACTGGGCCAGCAGCGGGCCAAGCGGATAGTCCTGGATCGCGAAGTGAGCCTGGCCGCCGTCCAGCATCCGCCGCGCCTGGTCGGCGACGCGGTATTCCAGATTGCCGCCGCCGATGGTGCCCGACTGCCCGCCGCGCCAGACCACCATCTTGGTCCCGGCCTCGCGGGGGGCCGAGCCTTCGGTCGCCAGGACCGTCACGAGCGCCGCTTCATCGTGCGCATCGAGCCGGGCCAGGGCGGCTCTCGCCCAATTCCGGCTCATGCCAAAGCCCCCCAACTCCGACTTCCTCGGCGAAAGCCGGGGCCCAGATTCATCCGGAGCATTTGGAGTGCTCGCGCCAACGATCGCCACCACACCCCGCCACGCTCATGGGCTCGATCTGGGCCCCGGCTTTCGCCGGGGAGAACGGAGAAGAGAAGCTCAGGCATTCTTTGCCCTCGTCCTCACATCCTCGCAGGCCATCAGGATCGCTTCCGGCGTCGCGGGCGCGTCCAGCTGCGGGAACACCGCATAGTCGCCGACGCTCGCCACCGCGTGGTTGATCGCCGAGTGCACCGAGATCGCCAGCATCAGCGGCGGCTCGCCGACGGCCTTGGAGCGGTGCACCGTCGCCTCGACATTGCGGCCGGCCTTCCAGAGCCGCACATCCAGATGCGCCGGGCGGTCACCGATGGTCGGGATCTTGTAGGTCGAGGGGGCATGGGTCCGCAGGCGGCCCTGGGCGTCGAAGACCAACTCCTCGGTCGTCAGCCAGCCCATGCCCTGGATGAAGCCGCCCTCGATCTGGCCCAGGTCGATGGCCGGATTCAGCGACTTGCCGACGTCGTGCAGAATGTCGGCGCGGGTGACCTTCATCTCGCCGGTCAGGGTGTCGATCAGCACCTCACTGCAGGCGGCGCCATAGGCGAAGTAGTAGAATGGCCGGCCTGTGTGGGTGGCGCGGTCGTAGTGGATCTTGGGCGTGGCGTAGTAGCCGGTCGAGGACAGCGACACCCGCGCCAGATAGGCCTGGCGAATGAAGGCGCCGAACTCGATGGTCTCGGTCCCGACGCGGACGCCGGCCGGGGTGAAGGCGACTTCGTCGGGCCCAACGCTCCACTTCTTGGCCGCGAATTCGACCAGGCGCCCCTTGATCGTCTCGGCCGCATTCAGCGCCGCCATGCCGTTCAGGTCCGCCCCCGACGACGCGGCGGTGGCCGAGGTGTTGGGCACCTTGTCGGTGACGGTCGAGGTGATCTTCACGCGCTCGATGCCGACCTGGAAGGCCTGGGCGACGATCTGGGCGATCTTGACGTTCAGCCCCTGCCCCATCTCGGTCCCGCCGTGGTTCAGCATGATCGAGCCGTCGACATAGAGATGGATCAGCGCGCCGGCCTGGTTCAGGAAGGTCGTCGTGAACGAGATGCCGAACTTCACCGGCGTCAGGGCGATGCCCTTCTTCAGCACCGGGCTCGAACGGTTGAATGCCTCGATCTCGCGGCGGCGGGTCTCGTAGGCGCACGAAGCGGCCAGCTCGTCGATCAGCTGCGGCGCGACATTGTCTTCCACCACCTGGTGGTAGGGCGTCAGGTTGCGCCCCTCGCCGCCATAAAGGTTGCGGCGGCGCACCTCCAGCGGGTCCAGACCCGTGGCGGCGGCCACGGCGTCCATCACCCGCTCGATGGCGATCATGCCCTGCGGTCCGCCAAAGCCCCGGAACGCGGTGTTCGACACCGTGTGCGTCCGATAGCGGTGCGAGACGATCTCGATGGCGGGCAGGAAGTAGGTGTTGTCGACGTGGAACATCGCCCGATCGTTGATCGCCATCGACAGGTCGGTTGTCGCCCCGCAGCGCGAGGCCAGCTCCAGCGACAGGCCCGTCAGCCGTCCATCATCATCGAAGCCGACGTCGTAGGCGGCCTCGAAGTCATGCCGCTTGCCGGTCATGACCATGTCCTCGTCGCGGTCTGGACGGGCCTTGGCCGGGCGGCCGGTCTTCACGGCGACCAGGGCGGCGGCGGCGGCGAACAGCGAGGCCTGAGTCTCCTTGCCGCCAAAGCCCCCGCCCATCCGGCGCACCTCGACCGTGACGCAGTGGTCGGGCCGCCCCAGCACGCGGGCGATCAGGTGCTGCACCTCGGTGGGATGCTGGGTCGAGGACCAGACGTGGACGTCGCCGTCCTCGCGCGGGGTGGCCAGGGCGATCTGCCCCTCGAGATAGAAGTGGTCCTGGCCGCCGATCGCGAACCTGCCCTGCACGCGCCGAGGAGACGTCGCGAGCGCGGCCCGAGCGTCGCCCCGCGCCATGCGCTGGCTGGCCTCGATTTTCAGGTCCATCGCTCGGGCGGAGGCGATGTCGATGGCGGCCGGCAGGTCCTCATACTCGACTACGGCCTTGGTCGCGGCGGCGCGGGCGGCGGCGATCGAGGTGGCGGCGACGGCGAACAGGCTCTGGCCTACGCAATAGACCTCATCCGCCGCGAACAGCTTGTCGTCGTGGATGACGGGGCTGACGTCGTTCTCGCCCGGGATGTCTTCGGCGCTCAGCACCAGCACCACGCCCGGCGCCGTCCGCACCGCCGACAGGTCCATGCGCGTGATCTTGGCGTGCGCCTTGGTGCTCATGCCGAAGGCCACGTGCAGCAGGCCGGCCGGTTCGGGCATATCGTCGATATAGACCGCCGAACCCGCCACGTGCCGGGCGGCGCTGTCATGCGGCAGGGCCGCGTGCACGCCTTGGAAAGGCGCGGTCTCGATCACCGGGGTTGTCGCGGCGGAGTCAGCCAAGAGCGCTCTCCGGGGTGACACGGGTTTCGACGTCCTGGCGCTCCAGGAACACCTTGCGCAGCATATTCCTCGCCGCCAGGGATCGGTAGGCCGCCGAGGCGCGCATGTCGTTCATCGGCGTATAGTCGCTATCGAGCGCGGCCATCGCCGCCTCGATGGTCGCCTCGGCCCAAGGCTTTCCAGCCAACGCCGCCTCGCAGGCCTTGGCCCGCTTGGGCGTGCCGGCCATGCCGCCGAACGCGATCCGCGCGTCGGTGACCACACCGTCCTCGACCGCCATGCAGAACGCCCCGCACACCGCCGAAATGTCCTGGTCGAACCGCTTGGACAGCTTGAAGACCTTGAAGATCCGGCCCGCGTCGAGCTTTGGAACGATCACCGTCTCGACGAATTCGCCCGGCCGGCGGTCCTGCTTGCCGTAGTCGAGGAAGAAGTCTTCCAGCGGCAGCTCGCGGCGCTCCGCGCCCCGGCGCAGAACCAGGGTCGCCCCCGCCGCGATCAGGGCCGGCGGCATGTCGCCGATCGGCGAGCCGTTGGCGATGTTGCCGCCGATCGTGCCGCTGTTGCGCACCTGGGTCGAGCCCAGCCGCCGCATCATCTGGCCCAGATCCGGATAGAGCTTCGCTACGGCCTCGATGGCGTCGACATAGCGAACGCCGGCGCCGATCCGCAGGCCCTCGGAGGTCTCCTCCAACGCCTTGAGCTCGGCGACCTCGGACACGCTGATCAGGGTCGGCAGCGGCTTGCGCAGCTTGGTCACCCACAGGCCGACATCGGTGGCCCCGGCCACGATGGTCGCGTCCGGATGCGCCAGATAGGCCTGCGCCAGTTCCTCGACCGTACGCGGCGACAGCCAGGTGCGCGTGACACCGTGGACCTCGTCCTCGAAGCTGAGGCTCAGCATGGTCTCGTCGCGCACGGCGGAGAGATCAACCACCGGCGCGGCCTCGGCCTCGACGCCCTTGGCCACCTCGATGATCGGGCCATAGCCCGTGCAGCGACACAGGTTCCCGGCCAGCACCTCGCCGACCGGCGCGGCCGCGCCCTTGGCCGCGATCGCGCGGCCGTACAGCGACATGACGATACCCGGCGTACAGAAGCCGCACTGCGAGCCGTGCTTCTCGACCATGGCCTGCTGCACGGCATGTAACTCGCCGCCTTTCGCCAGGGTCTCGACCGTCAGCAGCGCCTTGCCGTGCAGCATCGGCAGGAACTGGATGCAGCTGTTCACCGCCCGCCAGGCGACACCCTCGCCGTCGGCCTCGCCGACCAGCACCGTGCACGAGCCACAATCGCCCTCGGCGCAGCCTTCCTTGGTCCCGGTCCGGCGCATGGGACCGCGCAGATGCTCTAGCAGGGTCGTCGTTGGGTTGGCCCCTTTGACCTCCTGCACCTGGCCGTCCAGCAGAAAACGGATCGTCGCGCCCATCAGCTGCCCCGATAGGTGGAATAGCCGTACGGCGAGACCAGCAGCGGCACGTGCCAGTGCTGCGCGACATTCGAGACCGCGAAATCGATGACCACCACGTCCAGGAACGGCGGGTCCGTGACTGGCAGGCCGGACGCCTTGAAATGGTCGCCGATCGCGAACTCCAGGCGGTATCCGCCGACCTCCAGGGCCTCTCCGGCGATAAGCCGCGCACGCCCGTCGGCGTCCGTGCGGAATTCCGCCAGCAGATGGACGTTGCCGCCTTCGCGCCGCGACACTCGCACCACGACATCGGCCGCCGGTTTACCGGCCGCCTGGTCGAGAATGTGTGTCGTCAGTCCGCTCATGCTCCGCCCTCTGATCTCTGGACCCGAGTCGATCTCGGTCGCTCCGGGCGCCTTTGTCCAGCGCCTTGCCCCACACGGATCGCGCCGGAAGGCCTAGCGCCGAACAAGGGGGCGTAAGGCGCCCGAAGCGCAGGCATTATATAATAGATTTATTACTTGTGAGAGCCGTAAATCACCGTTCGCGCGGGCGCGAACTGGTACCGGTACCAAGAAAAAACGCCCGACAGGCGGCGAAGGGTTGGAATTGCAGGCCCAACCCCGCTAGCAAAGGCTTTGACGCTTCGCGCTCAGACGAAGCAGCAGAACGCGCCGCGCAGGCCGCCCAGAGGAACGATCGATGGACGAGGATTTCCGTAAAGCCGCCCTGGACTACCACCGTCTTCCGCGGCCCGGGAAACTGGCGATCGAAGCCACCAAGCGGATGGCCACCCAGCGTGACCTGGGCCTGGCCTACTCCCCCGGTGTCGCCGCCCCTTGCGAGGCCATCGCCGCCGATCCCGACACCGCCCGCGACTACACCGCGCGCGGCAACCTGGTGGCCGTGATTTCGAACGGCACCGCCGTGCTGGGCCTGGGCAATATCGGTCCGCTGGCCAGCAAGCCGGTGATGGAAGGCAAGGCCGTCCTCTTCAAGAAGTTCGCCGGCATCGACGTGTTCGACATCGAGGTCGACGCCGAAGATCCCGATCGCTTCATCGAGGTGGTGGCGGCGCTGGAGCCCACCTTCGGCGGCATCAATCTGGAAGACATCAAGGCCCCCGAGTGCTTCATCATCGAGCGCACCCTGCGCGAGCGGATGAACATCCCGGTCTTCCACGACGACCAGCACGGCACCGCCATCGTCTGCGCCGCCGCGGTCCGCAACGCCCTGCTCGTACAGGGCAAGACGCTGAAGGACGTCAAGCTGGTGACCTCGGGCGCCGGCGCGGCCGCCCTGGCCTGCGTCGACCTGCTGGTCTCGATGGGCCTGCCGGTCGAGAACGTCACCCTGACCGACATCAAGGGCGTCGTGTACGCCGGTCGCGACGACGACATGCTCGACAACATGGCCCGCTATGCGCGCCAGACCGACGCCCGCACCCTGGCCGAGGTGATCGCCGGCGCGGACATCTTCCTGGGCCTCTCGGCCCCGCGCGTCTTCAAGCCCGAATGGCTGCCGCTGCTGGCCCCCAATCCGCTGATCCTGGCCATGGCCAATCCCGAGCCGGAGATCCTGCCCGAGCTGGTCCAGGCCGCCCGCCCCGACGCCATCATGGCCACCGGCCGCAGCGACTACGCCAACCAGGT
This sequence comes from Caulobacter sp., assembly GCF_017744445.1. Lineage (GTDB taxonomy): Bacteria > Pseudomonadota > Alphaproteobacteria > Caulobacterales > Caulobacteraceae > Caulobacter. The sequence continues at coordinate 2,778 of NZ_JAGIBH010000015.1, read as the reverse complement.
CAACAACGTCCTCTGCTTCCCGTTCATCTTCCGGGGCGCCCTGGACGTCGGCGCGTCCGAGATCAACGAGGCGATGAAGGTCGCGGCCGTCGAGGCCATCGCCGAGCTGGCCCGCGCCGAGGCCTCGGAAGTGGTGGCATCGGCCTATGGCGGCGTCGCGCCGATGTTCGGCGCGCAGTACATCATCCCCAAGCCCTTCGACCCGCGCCTGATCCTGCAGATCGCCCCGGCCGTGGCCAAGGCGGCCATGGACACCGGCGTCGCCACCCGGCCGATCGCCGACTTCGACGCCTATCGCCAGGAGCTGGAGCTGTTCGTCTACCGCTCGGGCCAGCTGATGCGGCCGGTGTTCGAGCGGGCCCGCAAGGCGCCCGTCAAGGTGGCCTATGCCGAGGGCGAGGACGAGCGCGTGCTGCGCGCCGTGCAGACCGTCGTCGACGAGGGCCTGGCCCTGCCCGTGCTGATCGGCCGCCGCGAGGTCATCAAGGCCCGTATCGCCGAGATGGGCCTGCGCCTGGACATCGGCGGCAAGGTCGAGATCGTCGACCCTCAGGCCGACAAGGACCTCTTCGCGCCGCTAGTCGCCGAGTATCAGGGCCTGGTCGGCCGCCGTGGCGTGCCCCCTTCCGCCGCCCAGCGCCGCGTCGAGGGCCGCCGCACGGTGGCCGCCTCGATGCTGCTGTCGTCGGGCTATGTCGAGGCCGCCCTGGTCGGCGGCAGCGGCGACTGGTGGCAGCACATGACCTATGTGCTGCCGATCATCCCGCGCCGCGAGAACGTCAGCCGCGTCTACGCCATGTCGTCGCTGATCCTGGACAACGGCACGCTGTTCTTCTGCGACACCCACGTCAATGTCGACCCGACCGCCGAGCAGATCGCCGAGTGCACCCAGCTGGCCGCCGAGGCCGTCCGCCGCTTTGGCCTGACGCCCAAGGCCGCCCTGCTCTCGCACTCCTCGTTCGGGGCCAGCAACTCGCCGACCGCCCGCAAGATGCGCGAGGCCTTGGCCATCCTGCGCGAGCAGGCGCCCGACCTCGAGGTCGACGGCGAGATGCACGCCGACGCCGCGCTCAGCCAGCACCTGCGCGAGCGCATGGTCGCCGACAGCCCGCTGAAGGGCTCGGCCAACCTGCTGGTCATGCCGACCCTGGACGCGGCCAATATCGGCCTGACCCTGCTCAGCGCCGCCACCGAAAGCCTGCTGGTCGGTCCGGTGCTGCTGGGCATGAGCAAGCCGGTGCACGCCTTGGTGCCCAGCGTCACGGCCCGCGGCATCGTCAACCTGACGGCTCTGGCGGTGAACCAGGCGGCCTCGGAACGGGCCCGTACGGAGGCCTGAGGGCTTCCCTCTCAGGCCTTATCCTGAACGCAAGAAGCCCCGCGACGTGCAAGCGTCAGCGGGGCTTTTCTTTAGCGCCTGGAGGGCTTTCTAACGGCTTCAAAAGCCCCTGCCCGGAATGCCAAGAGGCCCCGTCCGACACCTCAGTGTCGGCGAGGCCTCTCAAAAGTCTCTGAAAAGGCCGTCCCTCCGGGGCGGCCTTTTCCCTGGCGTCCTTAGAGGATGCGCAGGTTGCCGGCCGAGGTCTTGCCCGAGCGGCGGTCTTGTTCCAGCTCGTAGCCGACTTGCTGGCCTTCGTTCAGGCCACGCAGACCGGCGCGCTCAACGGCCGAGATGTGCACGAAGATGTCGCCACCGCCGTTGTCCGGCTGGATGAAGCCGAAGCCCTTGGTGGTGTTGAACCACTTCACGACGCCGGTGCCGCTTTCGCCGGTGCCGGCCGAGAAGCTGCCGCCGCCGCCACCGCGCGGGCCGTCGAAGCTGCGCGGGGGACGTGCGCCACCGCGGCCGCCACCGGCCGGGACAGCGCCCTGGCCCGTCACGCGCAGGTTGCCGGCCGAGGTCTTGCCCGAGCGGCGATCTTCTTCCAGCTCGTAGTTGACTTGATCACCTTCGTTCAGGCCCGCCAGGCCCGAGCGTTCAACCGCGGCGATGTGGACGAACACGTCCTGGCCGCCGTCCTCGGGCTGAATGAAGCCAAAGCCCTTGGCCGGGTTGAACCACTTAACGACACCGTTCGCCATATTATCCTCAAACACCTCAATCGACGGGCTGATAGTCGGCCCGCGTCTTCCGGACGGAAGTCATGACGCAAAACCGCGCCCTGCGCTATGGGCTTTGAACGGAGAATATCGACCGGAGGGCGGCGAAAAGCAGAAAAATTCGCGTTTGGGGCAGCGAGCGTTGCGCGAATGCCACTCTAAATTGCACGTACAGATACAAAAAATCCCCGACCGCAATCGGACGGGGTGCATATGAGCGCTCTAGACGCCTTGGGACCTTGGGTGCGGGGACAGGATTTGAACCTGTGACCTTCAGGTTATGAGCCTGACGAGCTACCGGGCTGCTCCACCCCGCGTCAGGGTGTTTGATTGTGATGCAGGGTTTTGGACTTGGGGTGTTGATATCCTTTTGGCGGACCTGGCGGCGACCTACTCTCCCGCGCCTTGAGACGAAGTACCATTGGCCCAGGGGGACTTAACGACCGAGTTCGGAATGGGATCGGGTGGGGAACCCCCGGCAAAGCCACCAGGTCAGCGAAAAGGATATCACTTGGCCCTGCTGAGGGGCCAAGGATTGTAAAGAAGACATCAGTGTCTGAAGTAGAGCCATGCGTGTTGCATGGGTTTGACTGAAGAACGATCAAGCCTATCGAGCTATTAGTACCGGTAAGCTCCATGCGTCACCGCACTTCCACACCCGGCCTATCAACGTGGTGG
>NZ_JAGIBH010000159.1 GCF_017744445.1 Caulobacter sp. | reverse complement strand
TTCCAGTTCGGCCCGCCCGAGGGCCCGACGTCGCCTTGCTCGTCGGTGAAGGCATTGCCGAGCGCGGCGTTGACGTACATCGGCACGTCCCACTCGCGCTTCCCCGCCGCGGCCACCTCGTCGACGTAGCGCGCGATGTGCCAGGTCATGAAGAACTGCTCGGCACGCGGCCCGAAGGCCTCGGCCCACGGCTTGCGCGCCACGCCCAACGCCCGCGCAAGCTCTGCCGGAATCGGCTCGGCGAACAGCCGCTCGGGCGCGGCTGCGCGGTCGCGCGCGAGGTCGTAGCTGCCGGTCTCGTTCTCGACCTGGACCATGATCACCGTATGCTGCGGGTCGCGCTCGCGCAGATGCGCCATGAGCCGACTGAACGCCCGCGCGTCGGCCGCCAGCGTCTCGCTGCCGTGCGGGCTCAGCGCGTAATGCGCGCTGCCGTCCGCCCGCCGCATGCGCGGGAAGCGCCGGCCGTCGGTCTTGACCCACGCGGGCGTATACGTCGCGCCGGTATTC
>NZ_JAGIBH010000158.1 GCF_017744445.1 Caulobacter sp. | reverse complement strand
GCACTCGGCCGACCGACCACCTTCGTCGAGATCGAGGCGGTCGTCGCAGCGAAGCCGTGAGCCTGATCCGCCTCGCCAGACTGGCCGCTGCGCCCCTCGCCCTCGCCGCGGGCCTGCTGATCGGCACGGTCGCGGGGCGCGCGCAGGACACGTCCGGCGGAGGCGGCGGCACGCAGGTCTCCAGCGAAGGCAAGGAAGTCTATGAAAGCATCTGCCAAGCCTGCCACATGGCCGACGCCAAGGGCGGCAGCGGTGCTGGTTCGGGCATACCCGCCCTGGCCGGCAACGCCCATCTCGCCGACAAGGATTTCATCCCGAACATCCTTTTGAAGGGCCGGGGCGGCATGCCCTGGTTCACCGATATCCTGACGCATAAGCAGATGGCGGCCGTCGCCACTTATGTGCGCAACCATTTCAATGCCTATCCGGAGCCTGTGACCGAAGCCGATGTCGATCGGCTGGCCAGGGCTGTCCAGACCTCGCCGCGCGACTGCGCCACCTGTTGACCGG
>NZ_JAGIBH010000157.1 GCF_017744445.1 Caulobacter sp. | reverse complement strand
GGTTCGCCGGTTTCATCTCCGGTGATCTCGGTGGGCTGGTCAGCGGCGGCAACAAGGCCTGGTCGCTGAATCCGTCGATCAGCTGGGCGGCGTTCGACATGGGCAGCGTGCGCGCGCGCCTGCGTGCCACGGAAGCCGATGCCGATGGCGTTGCGATCGCCTACGAGAAGGCGGTGCTGGCCGCGCTGGAGGATGCGGAGAACTCGCTGATGGACTACACGCGCCGCCAGGAACGGCTGCGCATCGTGGTCGAGCAGGCCGCATCCGCGCGTCGTGCCGAGCAGCTGGCCGAGGTGGGATACCGCGAGGGCTCGGCCGACTTCCTGACCCTGCTCGATGCACAGCGCACCCAGCTCACCGCCGACGATGCGCTCGCCGATGCCGAAGCGTCGGTGAACATCGCCGCCGTGGCGGTCTACAAGGCGCTGGGCGGTGCCGGTAACGGCGAGGCGGGCGGCGAGGGCGACGGGCTCGCCGCGGTGGAGCTGCGCTAGGCGGCTCTGCCGGAGCG
>NZ_JAGIBH010000156.1 GCF_017744445.1 Caulobacter sp. | reverse complement strand
GAACCTGGCCGTGCGCAAGCCCGGCTGGATCGACTTCGACGCCGGCGCGGTTCTGTCGGGTCAGAGCATGGACGAGGCCGCCGACCGCCTCATGGAACTGGTTTTGGCCACGGCCTCAGGCCAGCCCACCAAGGCCGAGCTGAACGGCGAGCGCGAAATCGCCATCTGGAAGCAGGGCGTAACGCTGTAGGCCCAAACCTCGATCGCCGCCGCGGTCCGACTCGATTGTCATCCCGTCAGGGACGCTATAGCCATTGGTCTGACCTCTCCGCGAGATCTTTCAGATTCCGTTGCCACCGGTGTCGGCGCTTGTTCGTCGGCGCCTTTCGACCTTTTCGCCAGCGAGGGCGCGCACCTTGACCATCGACACGACCTCCCGTCCGCTGCGTCTGAACGCTGTCAGCTATCCAGCCGCCCTGCCTGGCGTCGCCCTGCCCGCCTATGACCGCGACAAGGTCACGGTCGGCGTCGTCCACTTCGGCCCCGGCGCCTTCCACCGCGCCCACCAGGCC
>NZ_JAGIBH010000155.1 GCF_017744445.1 Caulobacter sp. | reverse complement strand
CGGTCTTCCTGGCCGTGCGCGGTGCGCAGGCACGTGCGCTGGCGCCGCAGCTGGCGGCGACCGGCCTGGCCGGGCGCACCCGCGTCGCCGGCGCCCAGCTGACCTCCGGCACCGGCAAGGCCAGCGAAGACGTCGTCCTCGACGGCATCGTCTTCCCCGGCGATGCCTGGTCGGCGCGCGGCGTGGCCGGGCTGCCGCCGTACAGCCAGGTGTCGGAGATGCTGCCCACCGCACGTGGCGGCGCGGCGCGCCTGTTCGCGTTCGGCCACGATGCCTGGCTGGTCAGCGCCTTCCTCGAGCGGCTGGTCACCCGCACCGACGGCGAGCTGGCCGGTGCCACCGGCACGCTGCGCCTGGACGGCTTCGGCAACGTCATCCGCCAGCCGCAGTGGTCGACCTTCAGCGGTGGCGTGGCCGTGCCGCTGGCGACCGGTGGCCGCTGAGCCCGGACTGGATCGACGCGCCCGCGGCGCGCGGGTGGAAGCGGCCGCGCGCGCCGAACTGGAGCGCGCC
>NZ_JAGIBH010000154.1 GCF_017744445.1 Caulobacter sp. | reverse complement strand
ATCCACATCAAGACCGACGGCAGCATCAGCAGCGCCAATGGCACCAACGTGGTGGTGCGTGGCCACGACGTGGTGCTGGAAGCGGCGGGCGGCGCGATCGGCGGCGACCCGAATGGCGGCGACGGCAGCCTGCATACCGACATCGACGGCGACCTGACCGCCCGTGCCAAGGTCATCGACCTGGTCAACCACGGCGACCTCAGCATCCAGCGCGTGACCGGCACCGAGGCCCTGCGCCTGCGCGTGCTCGGCAACCTGGCCGCGTCGACCCAGTTCGGCGTCGCCGTCGACTCGGGCGAAGATGCCGTCGCGCGCCACCAGCGAGGTGCCGGCCTGCATCCGCCACAGGTTGCCCAGGTCCAGCGACAGGCCACCCAGGTTCCAGTTGCCGTATTGCCACAGGTCGGTGGCCTGGGCGATGTCGAGCAGCCCGCCGACGTCGACGTTGCCGAAGCGCAGCGTGCCGGGCAGGCCCAGCGCGCCGGGGCGATCAGCAGGCAGGGGGCGACGAATT
>NZ_JAGIBH010000153.1 GCF_017744445.1 Caulobacter sp. | reverse complement strand
GCTGGTGGCCGAGGCCGCCTTGCGGGCGATCGAGCCGCTGAAGTCGGCGCCGTAGCTCAGGACGCTCTTCTTGGAGCCGGCCGTGTCGCCGGCGTTGGCGAAGCTGGCGATGGTGTCGCCGGCCTTGGCCAGGGCCAGGGCGCCGCGGCCGTCGCCGACAGCCAGGGCGGCCACGCCGGCCCCGGCGGTCAGGTCCAGCTTGGCGAAGGGCAGCTTGGTGGGATTGGCGTCGATCGCCGGGTCCACTGAATAGACGCCGCCGCGCGTGCTGCGTTCGCTCATGCCCACGCCGAACAGCTGGCTCAGGGAGGGACCGCCCACGCCGCGCTGGGTCAGATCCTCGACAACCGACAGGTTGACGGGATTGGCGCCGTTTGGGGTGAACGTCAGTTCGCCCTTCGAGCCGAGCGCGAACGAGCCGTAGAGACCCACGCCGGAATTTCGCGAGTTCAGGGCGTCGAGGGTTTCCTGCATCGTGCCGGTCCCGGTGGGGATCGCCACCTGGATGTCGCCTGTCT
>NZ_JAGIBH010000152.1 GCF_017744445.1 Caulobacter sp. | reverse complement strand
CGCCTGCTCAGGCCGCCACGCCCCCCGCCGCCATCGCCGACGTCGGGACCTTCTTCGTCGGCGGCCACTATGCCCAGGGCGGCAAGGTCATGACCGGCCAGGCCCATGTGCTGTACCTGACGCCCGCCAAGCGGCGCCACAAGGCCGCCCTGGTGTTCATCCCTGGAGCGGGCCAGACGATCACCAACTTCCTGACCACGCCCGACGGCCGCCCCGGCTGGGCCAAGCAGTTCGTCGAGCAAGGTTGGGCGGTCTATCTGATGGACCAGCCGGGACGCGGCGCGTCGGGCTATGACCCGGCCGCCTATGGCCCCGCCAACCGCCAGCCGCCGGACTTCGTCGCCAAGCGCTTCACCGCCCCGCAGGACTTCGCGCCCCAGGACGGTCAGCCGCAGGGCTGGCCCCAGGCCAAACTGCACGACCAGTGGCCCGGAACCACCGGCAAGCCGGGCGACCCGATCTTCGACCAGTTCTACGCCTCGCAGGTCTCCAGCATCTCCGCCGGCCTCTCGGCCAAGC
>NZ_JAGIBH010000151.1 GCF_017744445.1 Caulobacter sp. | reverse complement strand
GGCCGAGGCGCCGTGCCGCTCTACAACCTGATGGAAGACGCCGCGACGGCCGAAATCTGCCGCACCCAGCTGTGGCAGTGGGTGCGCCTTGGCGCAGGCCTGGCCGACGGTCGCGAGATGAGCTCGGAGCTGTTCATCCACTTCCTGACCGACGAGATGGCGGGCCTTCGCCGCGACTTCCCCTCCCCGCGCCTGGAGGAAGCCGCGCAGCTGTTCTCGCGCATGGTGTTGTCCGACACCCTCGAGGAGTTCCTGACGCTGCCTGCGTACGAACTCATCGACTAGCCGGACGACGCGACGGGGGCCGTGCTCGCGGTGCGGTCCCCGCTCGCAACCGAATCCTCAGGAAATCCTTGCGGCGACGACGGGTTTGGGCGCAACACGGCCCACGAAATTCCCTCCGGCGCGCAAGGAACGATCATGGACTTCTCCAAGCTTCAGGCGACCAGCAAGGTCACCGGCGAATGGAAGTACCCCCAGGGCCAAGCCAACCGCAGCGGGCTGCTGCAGGTCGACCACGCCCCCGACCACAAGCTCTACTGGGAAGAATACGGCAATCCCGACGGCGAGCCGGT
>NZ_JAGIBH010000150.1 GCF_017744445.1 Caulobacter sp. | reverse complement strand
CCCGAGATGCTGGTGGCGGCATCGGTGGTGTTCACCCCGCCGCCCCGCCCGATCGATCCGCGCGGTCCGGTCACCCAGTGGTGGTCGATGATCCCGGGCGCCGACTGGCGGCACCCGACCGGGCCGGAGAGCAGCCTCGACGGGCTCGAGGACCATCCCGTCGTCCATGTCGCGTTCGAGGATGCCGATGCCTATGCCAAATGGGCGGGCAAGAGCTTGCCGACCGAGGCCGAATGGGAATTCGCCGCGCGCGGCGGGCTGGTCGGGGTGGAGTTCGCCTGGGGCGACACCTTCCTCGTCGACGGCGCCCATATGGCCAATACCTGGCAGGGCGAATTCCCCTATGCCAATGCGCTCGAGGATGGCTGGCTGCGCACGTCTCCGGTGGGGAGCTTCCCGGCCAATGGCTATGGTCTGGTCGACATGATCGGCAATGTCTGGGAGTGGACGCGCGACTGGTATGGCACGCCGCGCGCGGCAAAGAGTCCATGCTGCGCCGTCGCCAATCCGCGCGGCGCCGC
>NZ_JAGIBH010000014.1 GCF_017744445.1 Caulobacter sp. | reverse complement strand
GACATCTTACCCTCTCACCCTCCCACGCCTGGCGGCGCGGGCCCCTCCCTCTCTCCATGAGAGAGGGATTTAGGAGGTGACTTCGTGGTGACGCCGAAGGCCGCCAGCGTCACCATGCCGCGCCCGCCCATAGTGGCATCTTGGTCGCAGTGTGACCGGTATTCGTCGACTGGTCACTTCCTCGCCTTATAGCGGGCATCGGGCGCACCTATCTGTGCGTTCCGAGGAGCCCATGGACAGTTTGCTTTCCCCCGTCAGCGCGTTTGTTTCCGAGCATCAGGCTTGGGCCGGTCCGATTCTCGGAGTCCTGACCCTGCTTGAGTCGATGTTCCTGATCGGGGCGTTCGTGCCGGCGACGGCGCTGATGCTGCTGGCTGGCGGTCTGATCGCCAGCGGCGCGCTGGATCCTGTCGAGGTGTTCTTCTGGTGTGTCGCCGGCGCGGTGATCGGCGACGCCGTCTCGTTCCAGATCGGCCGCCAGGTCGGCGCCCGCGCCCTGCGCCACCCGTCGTTGCGCTCGCGTCGCCGGGCGGTGGCTCGCACGCGCCTCTATGCGCGTCGGTATGGCGTGGTCTCGGTATTCGTCGGACGGTTCTTCGGCCCGCTACGCGCCTTCGTGCCGGTCATGGTCGGCATGTTGCAGATGAAGGCCTGGGTGTTCCAGCTGGCCAATGTCGCCTCGGCGGCGCTGTGGGTCGGCGTGCTGCTGGCGCCGGGCTACCTGGCCGCGCGCGGTCTGGCGCTGCTGGAGCTGCAAGGCTGGGTGCTGTGGCTGGTCCTGGGCGGCGGCGCGGTCGTCGTCGTGGGCGGCACGGCCCTGATCAACGTCCTGCGTCGTCCGGCGCCGGGCCGCCGTCAGCTGCTGCCGACTTTCTAGACCAAAGGCCGGCGGACAAACCGCCGGCCCTCGTCATTCCCGCTATTCCGCGTCCCAGGCGTAGGCCTTGTCCAGCCAGTCGCCCAGGCGGCCGTCCGGACGGGCCAGGCCGTGGATGCTGGCCATTTCGTCGGCCGACAGCTCGAAGTCGAGGATGTCGAAGTTCTCCTCGATGCGCTTGGGATTGCTGGTGCGCGGGATGGCGATGACGCCCTGCTGGATGATCCAGCGCAGGGTGACCTGACCCGGCGTCTTGCCGTGGGCCTTGCCGATCGCGACCAGCACCGGGTCGTTGGCGACCTTGCCCTGGGCCAGCGGCGACCAGGCGGTGATCGAGGTCCCAAGTGCGTCGGCCTTGGCCTTCAGGGTCTTCAGCGACAGATAGGGGTGGAATTCGACCTGGTCGGTGGCGATCGGGGCTTCCGACAGCTGGGCGGCCTCGGCCAATAGAGCGGAGGGGAAGTTCGACAGGCCGATGGCGCGGGTCAGGCCGCGCGAGCGCACCTCGTTCAGGGCCTTCAGGGTCTCGGCCAGCGGCACCTCGGGCTTGGGCCAGTGCAGCAGCAACAGGTCGACGTGATCGAGGCCCAGCTTCTCGAGGCTCTTCTCGGCCGAGCGTTGCAAATCACCGTCGCGGAACTGGTCGATCCAGACCTTGGTGGTCAGGAAGATCTCGTCGCGCTTGACGCCGCTGTTGCGGATCCCCGCGCCGACGTCGCGTTCGTTGCCATAGATCTGGGCGGTGTCGATGTGGCGATAGCCGACCTCCAGCGCCTTCTCGACCAGCGGGACGGCCGTGCCGTTCTCCAGCTGCCAGGTGCCGAAACCGAGGGCGGGCATCAGGACGTCGCCCGAGCGGACGGCGGGAACGAGCTTGGACATGGGAGACTCCGGGAAAACGGTCAGGCGGATATAGGCGCTGGCGCGCGGGCGACCACCCTGGTGCGAACGCGTAAGAGGAACACGAAGATCAGGGCCACGGCCGCGAAGGCCAGGCTCATCTCCACCATGGTCAGCACCACCGGCGGATAGCCGCGCTTGGCCACGTTCATGAACGGGTACGGGTAGAAGCCCGACAGTGCGCCGTGGACCAGGGTCCACACGCCGAACAGGGCCGGGAAGGCCATGGCCTTGGCCGCCGCGATCCAGCGCGCTTCGCCGTGCCCGCCGCGCAGGGCCAGGTCGACCAGATAGGCGATCGGCGTGATCGTGTGGAGGATGGTGTCGGCGACCAGGCGCAGGCCCTGTGGGTTCCACTGGCTCGCCAGCATGGTGTGATAGACGACGCCCGTGATGGCCAGGTAGGTGGCGATCGAGGCGCGGGGACCGCTCTGCTCGGCCCAGGTCGCGAAGCGGCTCGTCGGCGCGACCAGCGGCGCGACCAGCGGCGCGGTTAGCGCGGCGGCGGCCAGCATGTTCGACAGGATCGTGAAATAGCTGAAGAACTCGACCGATTTCACGGCGGCCGAGACCAGGGTCTCGTCATAGACCATCAGGCCGTACTGCAGGACGGGGCCCAGGCAGGCGACGACGGCGATCAGGATGCGCCAAAGCCTCATGCGTGCGCCTCGTCCCAGGCCTTCAGCACCTTCTTCGGCGCGGTGGCGCGCCACTGGCGGGTGACCAGCCGCTCGACCGTTCCGGCATGGGCCAGCGGCAGGCGGACCAGGACGTAGGGATAGTTCCTGAAGTGGTCGGTGAAGTGGAAGACGTCGGGCTCGGCCTCGACCAGCATCTCGCGCTCGTCGAACGGCACGGCGGGGCAGACCAGGCTGATCCCGTCCTCGAACAGGCGGGTCAGGAACTTGCCGTGCGCCTTCAGGCAAGGGCGGCCATAGGCCGTGCCGTCCTCGACGCCGGGCAGTTTGAACGCGAACGTCCTCACGTCTTCGTAAGTCATGGGCAACCCCTCGGAACCGCGACTATATGTTGCGAATGGACACCGAGAACACCCTGAAGACGCCGGTGCTGGTGCTGGGCGCGACCAGCCTGATCGGCGACCACCTGCTGGCCCTGCTCAAGGCCGAGGACCTGAACCCGACGGCGCTGAGCCGCCGGCCGCCGACGCAGGACATCTGCTGGATCGGCGGCGACCTGAAGGACCCCGACCTGGACGAGCGCCTGCCGGTCGCGGCGACGGTGTTCGCGCTGTCGCCGATCTGGCTGCTGCCGGCCGCGCTGCCGGCCCTCAAGGCGCGCGGCATGGAGCGGCTGATCGCGTTCTCCTCGACCAGCCGCTTTACCAAGACCGACTCCCCGGACGCCGGCGAGCGGGCGGTGGCCCAGAAACTGGCGGACGCCGAGGACGCGGTCGAGACCTGGTGCGCCGCGCATGGCGTGGCCTGGACCATCCTGCGCCCGACCTTGATCTATGACGAAGGCCACGACGAGAACGTCAGCCGCATCGCCCGCCTGGTGAAGCGCTTCGGCGTCATGCCGCTGTCGGGAAAGGGCGAGGGCCTGCGCCAGCCGGTCCACGCCGCCGACCTGGCCGGCGGCGCCCTGGCCGCGGCCCATGCACCGGCCGCCTGCAACCGCGCCTATGACCTGGTGGGCGGCGAGACGGTGACCTATCGGGTGATGGTCGACCGGGTGTTCGAGGGCCTTGGCAAGCACCCGCGCAGCCTGCCGATGCCGACCTGGCTGTTCGGGCTGATCATGCGCCTGGCCAAGCCGTTCTATCCCGGCGCGACCACGGCCATGGGTGCGCGGATGGGCCAGGACCTGACCTTCGACAGCTCGGACGCGATGCGGGACTTCGCGTGGGCGCCGCGGAAGTTTCATCCAAAGTTCGAGCGGGCCTAGTCCGCGTCGGCCAACACCATGGCGAACGGCGTCAGGGCCCCGTCGCGCTCGACATAGCCGCTGACCAGCTTGCGGTCGGGCGGGATGACGCCCAGGTCGATCTCCTCGCCGGGGAAGACGACGATGCGGCGGTCGCCGATGCAGACCACCAGCTCGTAGCCGTCCAGCGCCCGGCGCGACATGTTCTTGATGTACGAATAGTAGGGCTCGCGCCGCCAGGACGCGGGCTTGCCGGCGTCGACCACCAGGTTCAGGCGTTTGCCGTCGCGGTCGGTGTACATCACGAAGCCGGCCTTGTCGGGCCGCCACTCGGGACCCAGCTTCTCGGACGTGATCCACAGGCACATGAAGCCCCGGCACGCCGTCGGGCGGTGCTCATAGTTCCCGCAGCCGCCGCCCTTCCGGAAGTGCGAGCACCAGACGCCGTCGGCCTTGTCCAGCGCCTCGATCGCCAGGACCTTGCAGCACAGGCCGCAGAATCCGCAGGTCTTGCCGGCGGCGGGTTGGGCGTAGAGCGCCGCGTCGGTCATGCCGCGAAGCTCCGCACGACACCGAGATCGACATCGCGGTCGGAACGGATCTCGTAGCCGCGCTGGCCGACCAGCACGTTCAGGGTCAGGCCGTCACGGGCGCCCCGCGCGGCCCAGGCCCGCAGGGTGGCGTGGTAGGGGGCCTTGCGCCACGCCTCGGGGCTCGCCGGATCGACCTCGACCACCATGCGGTGGCCCTGATCCTCACGGTGCAGGACGAAGCGGGCGCGGTCCGGCCGCCATTCCTCGCCCAGGCCTTCGCTCTTGAGCCAATAGCAGGCGAAGTCGGCACAGGCGATCGGGCGCTCGGCATAGATCGTGCAGCCCGCGCCTTTGCGGAAATGGCCGCACCAGGCATGGGGCGGCTTGGCCAGCGCCTCCACGCCCATCAGCTTGCAGCACATGCCGCAACCGCCGCAGCTCTTGTCCGCCATGCCCGCCCCCGCCCGAACTGGCCAATCGTCAGGAGGCGGACGTTACGAAGCTTGTGTGACGGTTTGATGGGGTATCCCTCTCCCCTTGCGGGAGAGGGTGGCCCGCAGGGCCGGGTGAGGGGTCGCGCTCCGCTGTCCGGACAGGTCTTTCAACCCCTCATCCGTCGGCTTCGCCGCCACCTTCTCCCGCAAGGGGAGAAGGGGTGCTATTCGACCCCCGTCGCGCTCCACACGCCCAGCTCATTGCCGGACGGGTCGGTGAAATGGAAGCGGCGGCCGCCGGGGAAGCTGAAGATCGGGGCGGTGATCACGCCGCCGGCCTTGGTCACCTTGTCCAGCATGGCTTCCAGGTCGTTGGCGTACAGGATGACCAGCGGACGGTCGCTGGAGCCTTCCTGCGGCTTGGCGAAACCGCCGTCGGCGCCCTGGCCTTCGAAGGCGACATAGTCGGGACCGTAGTCGACGAAGCTCCAGCCGAAGGCGGCCGAATAGAAGCTCTTGGTCGCCGGCAGGTCGCCACCGGGCCATTCGATATAGTCGATCTTGCCGTCCTCGCGCATGGTGGTCTCCTGAAGAAACGTTCTCTAATTGTTCTAGTTTGCCGCTAAGGCAGAGTCCAGACGCTGGTGCGCTTGACGGCGAAGTCCTCGAGCTCGCGGGTGGTCTCGACCTGGTACTCGGCCAGTTTCACCAGGTCGTCCTTGCGGAAATAGGTGCGGCCCGGATCGCCGATGAACACACTGGCGCCGGCGGCCCGGCCTTGCCGCAGCCAGGCCATCACCGCCTCGGCCATCGGCCGCTCGTAGCAGATGTCGCCGGCCAGCAGGACGTCGGCTTCCGGCGGCGGAGCGTCGAGCAGGTTGACGTCGGTGAAAGCCACTTCGACCCCGTTGGCCTCGGCGTTCAGCCCGACGGCCGCTTCGCAGAAGATGTCGATATCGGCGGCCAGCACGCTGGTCGCGCCGGCCTTCATCGCGGCGATGGCGACGATGCCCGAGCCGGTGGCGAAGTCGATGACCCGCTTGCCGGCGACGGTTTCCGGATGATCCAGGATGTAGCGCGCCAGGGCCTGGCCGCCCGCCCAGGCGAAGGCCCAGAATGGCGGCGGCAGGCCGATCTCTTCGAGGGCTTCCTCGGTCAGCTGCCAGATCGGGGTGATCTCGTTGGCCAGATGCAGCGACAGCTCCGGCGCGTGCGGCGTCGGCTGGAAGCGCGTGTTGTCGCGGATGAAGGCCCGGCGGCCTTCCAGGGTCTGGACGATCATGCCGCGCTTAGAGCACGCGGGCGGTCAAGCCGCGACCGGTTTGCTCGAGGCGGCCTTCAGCACGGTCAGATAGCCCGGCGCGGTCAGCATTCCGGACGTCAGGCCCTTCTGCTCCAGCAGCCGGTGGGCCATCGGCAGGTTCCAGCACGGGGTGTGCATGAACATGTGGTGCTCGGCGTGGAAGTTGACGTGATAGGGCGCGATCAGGGCGCGCTCCAGCCAGTTGGCCTTGGTGGTGCGGGCGTGGCGGAACGGGTCGGGCTCGTCCTTGGCCACCAGGGCGTGCTCGGCGATGTTGCGCAGGCGGGTGACCAGCGGGAACCAGGTCGCCATCGGCACGATCCAGAGGGCGAGCCACGCCCACCACAGGCCGAACGCCGACAGCACGACCAGGATGGCGAGGTTCCACAGCAGGAACGGCTTCTGCCGCGACACCTCGCCGGCGAAGATCGCGCCTTTCGGGGCGTCGCCCCTCATCTTCCCTAGGAGCGGGCCGAAGCGCTGCTTGAAGAAGGTCTGCCCCGTCAGGTCCCGCACGATCTTCCGCCGCAGGGACGCCCGCGTGGTTGGGAAGGGCGCCGACAGGATCAGGTCCGGATCCTCGGCCTGCTGGGCGAACTTGTGGTGGGTCAGGTGATAGGGGCGGTACTTGGCCAGCGAGGCGCCCGTCGGGGCGGCGCACAGCCACTCGCCCAGCCAGTCATTGACCTTGAGATTGGGATGCAAACCGCCATGCGCGGCCTCGTGCATCAGGATCGCCAGGCCCAGCTGCCGCGCGCCGATCAGCATCACGGCCAGCACGTAGGTCAGCGGGTTGGGGAAGGCGACGAACAGCGCGCCGGCGGCCAGGATCACGACCCAGGCGTGGGCGACCATCGCGATGCCTCGCCAGGACGAGCGCGCGGAAATTCGCGTCCATTCGTCGGGCGTGAACAGGTCCTGCGGCTTGACGCGGGGAGCTACGGCCATGGAACGATCATCGCACATTCAGCTTAGACCCGACAGCATGACCCGACGTCACATTCTGGAGCCCTCGATGCGCCGCCTGATCCCCGCTCTCGTCCTGACCGCCGTCTGCGCTGCGACCGCCCTACCGGCGGCCGCCGCCAGTTTCGACTGCCGCAAGGCCCGCACCGCCGACGAGAAGGCGATCTGCGCCAACCGCGACCTCAACGACCAGGACGTGCGGATGGACCAGCTGTACGGCATCACCCGCCACCTGGTGCCGATGGGCGGTCGCGGGGCGATCATGGACGACCAGCGCTCGTGGCTGCAGGCGCGCAAGCAGTGCGGCGGCAACCAGGCCTGCCTGAAGCGCAGCTATGACGGCCGCATCCGCCAGCTGAACACGGTGATGGACCGTGTCTACAGCCAGGGTCCGTTCTAGAAACTCACGCCCGGCTTCCACAGCCCGGCGACCAGGCCGGCGAACACGATCAGGCCGGCGATGGCGTTGGACTTGAACAGCTTCAGCGCTGCCGGGCCGTCGTCCACGCGGACGGCGGCCGCCTGGCGCGACAGGTGCAGGGCGAAGAGGGCCGCCAAGGGCAGGAACAGCGGGCCGATGTTTCCGACCCATCCGGCCGCGACCAGCAGGCAGAACGAGGCCAGGTAGAAGCCGGCCACGCCCAGCTGAACGTGCTGGCCCAGCCGCCGCGTCGACGACTTGATGCCGGCCAGGGCGTCGTCCTCGATGTCCTGGATCGCGTAGATCGTGTCGTAGCCCAGGGTCCAGAAGATGCCCGCGGCGTAAAGCAGGGCGGCCGACCACGACAGGTGACCCGTGGCGGCGGCGTAGCCCAAAAGGGCGCCCCAGTTGAAGGTCAGGCCCAGCCACGCCTGCGGCCACCAGGTGATCCGCTTCATGAACGGATAGCCGGCCACCAGCGCCAGCGAGGCCACGCCCAGCCCGATCGCCACCCAGCCCAGGGTCAGCAGGATCAGCAGGCTGACCAGGCTGCAGCCGACCAGGAACATCCAGGCCTGCTTGACGGTGATCAGCCCGGCCGGGATCGGGCGCATGGCGGTGCGGGCGACCTGGGCGTCGAAGTCGCGGTCGACGATGTCGTTGAACGCGCAGCCAGCCGCCCGCATCAGGGCCGCGCCGACGAACACCGCCAGCAGCAGCAGCGGATTGGGCCAACGACCCTGCTCGGCCGCGGCCAGGGCGATGCCTTGCCAGCCGGGCAGCATCAGCAGCCAGATCCCCGCCGGCCGATCGAACCGACCCAGCTTCAGCCAGGGCCGCAGGTTCTCGGGCGCGTGGCGGTCGACCCAGTTGGTCGCGGCGGCGTCGGGCAGGATGGCGGTGGTCGTCATGTGGCGAGGCTTAACCCGCGCGCTCTACGGCGTCCTATAGGGAAGATCGATCCTCGAAACAAAAACGATCAATTGGATTTATCGCGCCTCGGCGGCCAAGGTCTCTTTGCAACCCAGTCGCAGGAGAGACGCCCATGACCACCGCCGCCATCCGCTTGTCGGGCTGGAGCCTGCTGATCGCCGGCGTCGGAGCGGGGATCGTCCTGCCGCATCCGGTGACCACCACCCTGTGGACCGCCGCCGCCAAGCTGTTCGCCCGGACCGGCGACCACAAGATGGTCCGCCGCCTGACCGCCGCCACCAAGTTTGGCCCCAAGATCCGGCGTGGAATGGACGGCCGTCCCGCTCGCCGCATCGGCGGGGTGGCGGAGGCTTTCTAGTTTCCCCAGCGTATTCCGTTTTTCCGGCGAAAGCCGGGACCCAGATTCATCTTGAGAGCTTGGGGATGATCCGAGATACGCCATTGCCCTGAGGACCGGCCTTAGTGGGTTCGATCTGGGCCCCGGCTTTCGCCGGGGAGACGGAACTAGGAGAGGGCGTTCAGGGCCCGCACCACCTCCGCGCTCGTGACGATCGCATGGGCGTAGGTCGGGCCGTTGATGTCGTGGGCCGCGTGCAGGGCCTCGTCGGAAAACGCCGCCGTGGCGTCGCGCACCAGGGTGACGTGGTAGCCCAGCTCGGACGCCGACCGGCCGGTGCCCTCGACGCAGGTGTTGGCGGCCAGGCCGATCAGGACGAGATGCGTCGCGCCGCGCTGCTTCAGCCGCAGATCGAGATCCGTGCCCGAGAAGCCACTGGACCAGTGTTCGCCCACGATCACGTCGCCAGCTTGCGGCGCGAAGTCCGGATGCCATTCACCGCCCCAGCCGCCCTTCTCGAAGACAAGGCCCCGGGCGCTGGCCTGGATGTAGGGATTGGGATGCTGCCACGTGTCTAGATCACCCGGCGCGTAGCGATGATGCGGCACGACGAACACCGTGACCCCCGCCGCGCGGGCCGCGGCCAGTACCGCCTTCATGTGATCGTGCAGACCTTCGGCGCCCTTGGTGGCCGCCACCCGGCCCCACAGCTTGCCGCCCTCGGCCAAGAAGTCGTTGTAGGGATCGATCAGCAGCAGGGCCGTGCGCCCTTTCGGCAGGACCAGATCGCTCATGAAAGGCTCCCTAAGGCATCGCCGGGCTTTGACCGATCCTGCGCCCGCGTTAGCCTTGAGTCTTGCACCCGCGCGATGTCCGAATGATCCCTAAACCCGTCCGAAAGAAGCGCCGCCAGCTGACGAAGGTCGAGCGCTGGGCGCTGGACGGCGTCGGCGGCGCGCTGCTGGCCACCGGGGCTGTGGGCATCGTCACGCCCGGCCTGCCGACCACGGTGTTCTGGATCGGCGCGGTGCTGTGTTTCCTGAAGACCCGCCCCCACACCGTTCGGCCGATGCTGCGCGTGCCGGTCGTCGGCCCGGCCATCGTCTGGTTCCTGCGCTGGCGGCCGTTCGGCGGCGGCCGCAAGCGGCGAAAGGTGACGCCGGGGCGCTAAAGCACTATCTCCCCGCCATGACCGACGCGATCGAGGATGAAGACGAGACCGGCGCCCGCAAGCGCGCGCTGAGCAACCGCCAGGTGCTGGCCTTCGTGGCCCGTTTCTGGAAGCGGCGGCCGGTGCTGTTCGGCTTCGGCGTCACCCTGACCCTGGTGGCGATCGCCTTCGACCTGGCGCTGCCCTACGCCTCGGGCCATCTGGTGGACACCGTGACCAGCAAGCCGCGCGGCGATGTCGGCGCCTGGCAGGCCCTGGGTCTGTTCGTCGGGGTCTATCTGGCCTTCGCCGTGATCCGCAATATCGCCCACCGGTTCTGGATCCCGCTGGCGGCTCGGAACATGGAAGAGATGACCAACGAGGGCTTTGCGAAAGTGCAGGCCTTCTCGTCGGATTGGCACGCCGACAGCTTCGCCGGCGCGACGGTGCGCAAGCTGACCCGCGCCATGTGGGGCTATGACAGCGTCACCGATGCGGTGACCATCTGGCTGGGTCCGGGGATCATCGTGCTGGTCGGCCTGTCGATCGGCATGCTGCTGCGTCAGCCGCTGGCGGGCGTGATCTCGCTGGTCGTGGTCGTGGCCTATCTGTCGGTGAACCTGTGGGTCACCGAGCGTTATGTGCGGCCCAGCAACCTGCGCTCCAACGCCCTGGATTCGCAGATCGGCGGGGCTCTGGCCGACGCCGTGACCTCCAACCCGACGGTGAAGAGTTTCGGCGCCGAGCAGCGCGAGGCGGCTCGCTTGGCAGAAGTCACCGCGGCCTGGCGCGACGCGGTGATGGTCACCTGGAGCCGCTTCACCGACGTCTGGCTGGGCCAGAACCTGCTGCTGGTGCTGCTGCAGGCCGGCCTGACCGGGGCCATGGTCTGGGGCTGGGCCCAAGGCACGGCCACGCCGGGCGACGTGGCCTTCGCCATCACCGCCTTCATGCTGATGAGCGGCTATCTGCGGAACCTGGGCGAGAACATCCGCATGCTGCAGAAGGGCATCGACGACACCGAGGACGTCGCGGCCTGGACGCGCCTGGCGCCGCAGATCGCCGACGTACCGAACGCGCCGGACTTCCAGCCCGGCCCCGGCGGCATCGAGTTCAAGGACGTGACCTTCCGCTACAAGGCGGCCGGCGCGCCGCTGTACGACCACTTCAGCCTGAAGATCGCGCCGGGCGAGCGGGTGGCGCTGGTCGGGCCGACGGGCTCGGGCAAGTCGACCTTCGTTAAGCTGGTGCAGCGTCTGCACGACCTGCAGGACGGGGCGGTGGTCATCGATGGGCAGGACGTCTCGCGGGTGGCCCAGGCCAGCTTGCGCCGGGCCATCGCGGTGGTGCCGCAGGACCCGGCCCTGTTCCACCGGTCGCTGTACGAGAACATCGCTTACGGCAAGCCCGGCGCGTCGCGCGAAGAGGTCGAGGCCGCCGCTAAGAAGGCGCGCGCCCACGAGTTCATCCTGCGCCTGCCGAATGGCTACGACACCCTGGTCGGCGAGCGGGGCGTCAAGCTGTCGGGCGGCGAGCGCCAGCGCGTGGCCATCGCCCGCGCCTTCCTGGCCGACGCGCCGATCCTGGTGCTGGACGAGGCGACCTCGTCACTGGACGTCGAGACCGAGGGCCAGGTCCAGGCGGCCGCCGAGGCGCTGATGGAAGGCCGGACCACGATCGTCATCGCCCACCGCCTGTCGACCGTGCGTGGCGCGGACCGCATCCTGGTCTTCCAGGGCGGCCGCGTCGTCGAGGAAGGCCGCCACGCCGACCTGGCGGCCGGCGGCGGGGTCTATGCCCGGCTGAACGCGATCAGCGCGGGGGTGGCTTAGAAGCCTCCCGCGTGACCAGCGCGTCCTTGAGCGGCGGCGCGGGCGCGGCGCAGCCGTCGCCGGCTGGGACGACCGCCAGCCGTTGGTCGCCCACGATGAGATCCTGCCGGGGTCTCGGCTCGGCCAGGCTCACCGCGCCGGCCTTCAGCGCCGCGTCGATGTCGACGCCGGGGCAGATGCCGTTGGCCTGGGCCATCCGTCGCCAGCCGCGGTCGCCGGACTTGAAGATGTCGAGCACCGAACCGCTGGCCAGCAGCACCTCTTCGGTTCCGTCGCCGTCTATGTCCATCAGCAGGGCCGAGCAGCGCATGCCGGCGAACAGGCAGGTCGAGTCCGAGCCGGCGGCGGTCCAGTCCTGGTCGCGGAAGCTGGCCGGCAGGGTCTTGCCGGCGGGATAGACCGTCATGTGGGCGAAGTCGGGCCCGCGCTGCTTGGTCGGCGTGTAGGTCTTTTCCTTCTGGGCCAGGACCTCGCCGGCGCGCTTGGCGATCTCGGCATCTCGGCTGGTCTTCAGCCCTGCCAGAGCGTCGCGCCCGTACCGCCCGCTGTCGAAGCGCAGGAACTGGAAGTCGAACTTCGCCGCCGTGACCTTGCCGGCCTCCAGCCGCTTGACCTGGCTCGTCACCGACAGGCGGGCGGGATCGGCGATCGGGGTGAAGAGCGCGATCAGCAGCAGCATGCAGATTGCCGCCATGATCAGGTTGGTCGGCTCAAGCGGCTTCATCCAGGGCGCAGGACGCAAGGCGGCCAGCGTGTAGCCGGCGGTGAAGCCGACCGCGACGACCAGATAGGCGGCGGCGAACACCCGATCGGGCGTCAGGCCATACTGGTCGACGCGCAGCCACAGGGCGTAGGCGGCCAGGATGACGATCGGGATCAGCAGCAGGCTGGCGGCGCGCGCGGCCCAGCGCAGGATGGCGTGCGGCGGCTCGCCCCCGTCCTGGTAGGCGGCGTTGACCAGGATGATCAGGGCCGCGGCGGCGGCGAGCAACAGGGCGGTGGCGGCCTTGGTGCCCCACAGCGGGGCCAGGCCCGTGAAGGGCAGGGTGGCCAGGAAGCCGCCGGCGATCACCACCATCAACGGCAGCAGCCAGGCCAGCAAGACCAGGGCGACGGTCCGTACGCCGCGCACCAGGCCGGCGCGGGCCTCGGTCAGCTGCACGGCCATGTGAACGGCGGCGGCGAACATCAGGCCGGTGGCCGGGAAGGCGAAGGCCGTCTCGCCGATCAGCTCCTGGATCGCCTCGATGCCGATCAGCTTGAACAGGGCGGCGGCCAGGAACAGCAGCAGCCAGAACGCGCCGGTGAAGGCCAGCGACAGGAACAGCCGCACGACGTTGGTCCCCACCAGGTCGAAATAGTCGACATACGGGGCCACGGGCTTGCGGACGGCCTCGGCGGGCTGGACCAGGTGGTGGGCGATGAACACCAGGGCGGCCACGGCGATGAAGACCGGCGGCGACAGCGGCCCGGCGCCGATACGATCGGGGCTAGCCCCGACCCAGGCCGCATGGACCGCCATGATCGCCGCCACGGCGGCGGCGATCAGGCTCCAGACGATCAGGGCCGGTCGCCGCATGGCCGACAGCGCCGCCAGCGGGATCATCGGGACCATCAGGGCGCAGATCAGCAGCGGCGCGTACAGCATCGGCTGGGTCGCCGGCCAGGCCTTGGACTCGTCGGCCTTCTGCAGCAGGAACAGCACGATCCCCTGGGCGAGGCCGATCGCCAGCCGCGTCGCGGCGGCGGTGCGAACCTGTTTGGTGTCGTGCATAGGGCCTCCCTTTTGCCGGCACAGCATCACGCTAACGCGCGATTGTGAAGCTCACCGCGCCAGCCGCCCGTCCTCCAGCGCCGCCGGTTCGAACGAGAAGATGACGCTGGGATCGGGCTTGGCCACGCCCTTGACCAGCTTCTTGTCGCCGGCCGCGTGCAGCAGCCAGCGGATGACGTTGAGGCGGGCGGCCTTCTTGTGGTCGGCGCGGACGCAGATCCACGGGGCGATGTCGCTGTGTGTGCGCATCAGCATCTCGTCGCGGGCTTTCGTGTAGTCGTCCCATTTGTCCTGGGCGACCTTGTCCAGGTCGCTGGTCTTGAAGGCCTTCAGCGGGTCCTCGCGGCGGGCCTTCAGGCGCTGGGCCTGCTCGTCGCGGCTGATGTCGAGCCAGAACTTGACGTAGCGCAGGCCGTTCTCGACCAGCATCCGCTCGAAGGCCGGGACGTCGCGCAGGAACTGCTCCTGCTGCTCAGGGCTGGAGAAGTCCATCACCCGCTCGACCCCGGCCCGATTGTACCAGGAGCGATTGAAGATCACCGCCTCGCCGCAGGCCGGCAGGTAATCGACATAACGCTGGAAGTACCACTCGCTGCGTTCGCGCTCGGTGGGCTTGGGCAGGGCGACGACGGTAGTGGCGCGCTTGGAGAGGTGCTCGGTGACCCGGGCGATCGTGCCGTCCTTGCCGGCGCTGTCGCGGCCTTCGAAGACTGCCAGGATCTTGTCGCCGTTCTTGATGGCCTTCTTCTGCATCTCGATCAGGGCGAGCTGCAGCTGCATCAGTTCGTTGTCGTAGTCGTCGTGCTTGCTCATGCGCTGAGCCTACCCCCGGATTGATCAGTTGGGCTAGAAGGACGCCATGATCCGTCTTTTCGTTCCCAACGCCCTCTCCATCGGCGCCGGCGTCGTGCCTACCGTCGACCAGTCGCGCTACCTGACCCAGGTCATGCGCCAGGCGGTCGGCGATGCGGTCCTGCTGTTCAACGGCCGCGACGGCGAGTGGCGGGCGACCATCGTCGAGGCGACCAAACGCGGCTGCCTGCTGAAGGCCGAGGAACAGACCCGGCCGATGGAGATCGGTCCGGACCTCGATCTGATCATCGCCATGGTCAAGCGCAGCCGGGTCGAGACCATTGTCGAGAAGGCCGCCGAGCTGGGCGCGCGCCGGGTGCGGTTGACCATGACCCGCCGCACGAATGTCGACTTCGTCAAGCTGGGCCGCCTGGACGCCATCGCCATGGAGGCTGCCGAGCAGACCGGCCGCCTGGACGTGCCCGAGGTCGCCGACCCCGAGAAGCTGGAGAAGATCCTGGACGCCTGGGACCCGGCCCGGCGCCTGGTTTTCTGCGACGAGGGCGGCGACGCGAAACCCGCCATCGAAGCGCTGGCGGGAACGGGCGGTCCGGCCGCCATCCTGATCGGTCCGGAAGGCGGTTTCGCCCCGGAGGAACGTGAGCGGCTGCGGGGGCTTTCCTTCGTCACGCCGGTGTCCCTGGGGCCTCGCATCCTGCGCGCCGACACCGCCGCGATCTCGGCCATGACGCTGTGGCAGGCGGCCGCTGGCGACTGGCGCTGAGAAGATATGCTCAAGGTGACCCCTTGAGGTTCGCAAAGAAAACGCCCAACTGGGCGTGACCGAGTAGTACGCCGTCGGCGGAGAGCATGGGCCCTCTCTTCCCTCAGCATCGCAACCCCTGGGGAGGGACGGCTTGCATGGCCGACACCGCTAGCGTCCAAGAGCGTCAACTGACGCTCGCCGATCTGACCGACTATTTCGCCAAGGGCAGCAAGCCCAAGGAGGCCTTCCGCGTGGGGGCCGAGCACGAGAAGTTCGGCTTCTACCTGGGTTCGCACGCCCCCGTTCCGTACGACGGCGACAAGGGCGTCCACGCCCTGCTGACCGGCCTGCAGCGCTTTGGCTGGAAGCCGGTCATGGAAGGTCCGACCATCATCGGCCTGGAGCGCAACGGCGCCAATGTCAGCCTGGAGCCGGGCGGCCAGTTCGAGCTGTCGGGCGCGCCGCTGGCGACCATGCACGACATCTGCGAGGAAACCGGCCAGCACCTGGACGAGGTCAAGACCGTCGCTGACGAACTGGGCCTGGGCTTTGTGGGCCTGGGCTTCTCGCCGCTGTGGAAGCGCGAAGAGGTGCCGGTCATGCCCAAGGGCCGGTACGTGATCATGCGCAACTACATGCCCAAGGTCGGCAATCTGGGCCTGGACATGATGCTGCGCACCTGCACGGTGCAGGCCAATCTGGACTTCTCCAGCGAAGCCGACATGGTCGCCAAGTTCCGCATGAGCCTGGCCCTGCAGCCGATCGCCACGGCGCTGTTCGCCAATTCTCCATTCACGGAAGGAAAGCCGAACGGCTTCCTCTCCGCCCGCGCCAACGTCTGGACCGACACGGACCCGAACCGCACGGGCCTCTTGGACTTCGTGTTCGAGGACGGCTTCGACTTCGAGCGCTACGCCCGCTATTCGCTCGACGTGCCGATGTATTTCGTCAAGCGCGGCGACAAGTACATCGACGTCGCCGGCCGGTCCTTCCGCGACTTCATCGAGGGCAAGCTGCCCGAGCTGCCGGGCGAGATCGCCACGATCAAGGACTTCGCCGACCACACGACCACGGCCTTCCCGGAAGTGCGCCTGAAGACCTACCTGGAGATGCGCGGCGCCGACGCCGGCCCCTGGAGCCGCCTGTGCGCCCTGCCGGCGCTGTGGACCGGCGTGTTCTACGATGACGCCGCGCTGGCGGCGGCCTGGGACCTCTGCAAGGACTGGTCGCTCGAGGACCGCGAGGGCCTGCGCCGCGACGTGCCGAAGCTGGGCCTGAAGGCGCAGGTCGCAGGCCGTTCGGCCCAGGACGTCGCCAAGGACTTCGTCGCCATCGCCAAGTCGGGCCTGAAGAACCGCGCTCACATCAACGGCGGCTTCCTGGACGAGACCATCTATCTGGGCGAGCTGGAACAGATCGCCGACAGCGGCATCACCCCGGCCGAGAAGCTGCTGTCGCTGTACAACGGCGAATGGCAGGGCGACATCGGGCGGGTGTTCACCGACTGCGCGTACTAGGCGCCACCTCCTAAATCGTCATCCCGGGTCGGCTACGCCGCCCGGGATGACGAGAGTTTGGTATCGCGTGCCTTGGTGAGTCTCGTTATGTAGTTGGAGTGCATAACGGGGTATTCGAATGCTGTTCCGATCCATGCTGCTGGCCGGTTCTATCCTGGCCGGCGCCGCTCACGCGCAATCTGACGACGTCTACGCCCTGGGCGAGGTCCGGGTGACGGCGCGCGGCAGCGACGGCGGGCTGATCGGCGGTTCGGTGATCAAGGGCGAGGATCTTCGCAAGTTCGATAAGATCAGCGTCGACCAGGCGCTGGACCTGATCCCCGGCGCCTCGGCTGGCAATAGCGGTGGTTCGCGCAACGAGCGGCTGGTGTTCATCCGCGGCTTCGACCGGTTCCAGACCACCCTGTCGATCGACGGCGTGCGGGTGTTCCTGCCGGCCGACAACCGCATCGACTTCGCCCGCTTCCTGACCGCCGACCTGTCGGAAGTGCAGGTGTCGAAGGGCTACGTCTCGGTGCTGGACGGCCCCGGCGGGATCGGCGGCGCGATCAACCTGGTGACCCGCACGCCCCAGGCCCCGTTCGAAGGCGAAATCCGCCTGGGCGCGGGCTTCGACGCCGACGGCTCGCTGAACAGCAACGCCATCTCGGGCCGGATTGGCGGCCGCAGCCAGCACTTCTACGTCCAGCTCAGCGGCGCGCGGAACGAGCGCACCCACTGGGCCCTGCCGGATGGCTATCGTCCCACGACGCTGGAGAACGGCGGCAATCGCGACCACTCCGACAGCGAAGACTGGCGGGTCAACGCCAAGGTCGGCTTCACCCCGCGCGAGGGCGACGACTATTCGCTGACCTTCACCCGCCAGGAGGGCTCGAAGAACGCCCCGTTCCACGTCACCGACACGGCCAGCACGCGCTACTGGACCTGGCCCTACTGGAACATCGACAGCCTGGCCCTGCTGACCCGCACCCAGATCGCCGAGCACGCCTGGCTGAAGACCCGCTTCTATCGCAACACCTTCGAGAACGGCCTGTTCTCGTACGACAACGCCCGCCAGAACACCCAGACCCTGGGGCGGTCGTTCCGATCCTACTACGATGACGTCGCCTATGGCGGGAACGTCGAGCTGGGCGTCCAGCTGACCCCGAGCAACACCCTGAAGGCCGCCGCCTTCTATCGCCGCGACGAGCACGTCGAGTGGCAGACCAGCTATGCCCCGCCGCTGACCGAGCCGCGCCAGACCACGACCGAGGACACCACCTCGATCGCGCTGGAAGACACCCAGAGCTTCGGCAAGGACGTCGACCTGGTGGTCGGCGTCTCGCGCGACCATCGCGACCTGTCGATGGCCCAGGACTTCAACACCAATGTCCTTGTGGCCTATCCGCTGACCAGCGACAGCGCCTGGAACGGCCAGGCGGCGCTGGTCTGGCGTCCGACCGACACCGCCCAGCTGCACGCCAGCATCTCGTCGCGCACCCGCTTCCCGACCCTGTTCGAGCGGTTCAGCTCGCGCTTCGGCACGGCGATCCCGAACCCGAACATCAAGGCAGAGCGCGCCGTGAACTACGAGGTCGGCGCGCGCGGCGACATCACCCCGTTCATCACGGTCGAGGGGGCGGTGTTCTACAGCGACGTCCGCGACGCCCTGATCGCCATCCCGGTCGCCCTGGGCGCGCCGTTCGGCACGGTCAGCCAGACCCGCAATGTCGGCGATGGCGAATATTACGGGGCCGAGGCCTCGGTGACCGCGCGCGTGACGCCCAAGCTGACCCTGGGCGGCAACTACACCTATCTGCACCGCGACTTCACCGACCCGACCAACGCCGCGTTCCGGCCGCAGGGCGTGCCGACCCACAAGCTCTTCGCATACGCCGACTGGCAGGTCGCCGAGCGCCTGACCCTGACCCCCAGCGTCGAGACGGCCTCCAAGCGCTGGACGGTGACCTCGAGCAGCCTGATCACGCCGGTCCGCTACTACCGCACGGGCGCCTATGTGCTGGCCGCCCTGACGGCGCGGGTGCAGGTCACCGACAAGGTCGACGTGCAGCTGTCGGCCCGCAACCTGCTGGACCAGAAGTACCAGCTGGTCGACGGCTTCCCTGAGGAAGGCCGCAACTTCCGCGCCGACCTGCGGGTCAAGTTCTAGGAGAGATCCCGATGCGCCTGACCGTTCTTGCTGCTCTCGCCGTTCTGGCAACGCCGTTCGCGGCCTCGGCCCAGATGGCCCCCGCCGCGCCGGCCGCCGCTTGCGCCGCCATGGACAAGGACCTGCCGGCCGAGCTGACTGCCTGGACCGCCAAGAAGGACCTCGTCGCCGCCAAGGGCGTGGCCGAGCTGGACAAGGCCGTGCTGACGCCGGGCCAGGCCTTCGTCGCCGCGCTGGCGCCGACGCCGGAGGTGACCTATGTCGTCCAGCCCGAAAAGCCGGGCGGCACGGTCAGCAAGGGCGGGCTGTTCGCGATCGATATCGCCACGGCCGGGACCTACACCATCGCCCTGGGCACGGGCGCCTGGGTCGACGTGCTGAAGGGCGACGCGGCCCAGCGCTCGACTGGCCATGGCCGGGGTCCGGCCTGCACCACCCTGCGCAAGATGGTCAGCTTCGACCTGCAGCCGGGCCGCTACGTCGTGCAGATCTCGGCCAATGCCGAGGCCGCTCTGCCGATCATGGTCGCGGCCAAGCCCTGATATGAAACTGGGGGCGGTCAGCACGGCGCTGGGGGCTATCGGCGCCCTGTGCCTGCTGGCCGCCTTCACGTCGGGCCTGGCCCAACGTCCGGTCTCGGAGGTGCGGGTCGAGCTGGGGCGGCGGCTGTTCTACGACGCCGACCTGTCGATCGACGGCACCCTGGCCTGCGCCACCTGCCACGAGCAGCATCACGGCTTCACCGACGGCAACGCCACCCGCCCGGGCGTCCACGGCGATCCGGGGCGGCGCAACATCCAGACCCTGGCCAATGTCGCGACCTTCGCCAGCCTGACCTGGGGCGATCCGCGCGTGACCCGGCTGGAGGACCAGGCCCTGATCCCGATCGCCGGGACCACGCCGGTCGAGATGGGCTTCCACGGCCAGGAGAAGGTGCTGGAGGACCGCATCGGCGGCCAGGCCTGCTACCGCAAGCTCTTCGCCGCCGCCTTCCCGGGGCAGGCGATCAGCATGACGACGATCACCAAGGCCCTGGCGGCTTTCCAGCGGACGATGGTGTCCCGCGACGCGCCCTACGACCGCAAGGTGCGCGGCGAGGCGGTCGATACGTCGATCGAGGCGGTGCGCGGCGAGACACTGTTCTTCGGCAAGGCCGGCTGCGCGACCTGTCACGCCGCCCCGGACTTCACGGATGCGACCAAGCCCGGCGCCTTCCACCGCATCGACCTGCCGTTCTCCGGCGACCAGGGACTGGGCGAGATCACTGGCAAGGCGGCCGACAACGGCAAGTTCCGCACCCCGTCGCTGCGCAACGTGGCGATCAGCGGGCCCTATCTGCACGACGGCTCGGCTCGCACCCTGCAAGGCGCGATCCGCCGGCATCGGATGGCGATGGGTCTGAAGGACGGTGAGGTCGATGATCTCGCCGCGTTCCTGCGCACGCTTACCGACGACCGCTTCGTCGCCGATCCGCGCTTCTCGCTGCCGAAGACCTCGTGCGAGGCCGACGCGGCGAAGCTTTAGAAAAGGGCTCGCACGCCGGCGATGATGCCGACCCAAAGCGTGATGGTCGCCGCCAGGGCGAACAAGCGGCCCCAGGCGAGCTTGGGCCGGGATTGGGTCGTCGCGTGAACAGCGTCCGTCCGGTACGAGACGTAGGCCATGGTTTCCTCCGCGCCCCTCTGATGGGAGCTAGACCGGTATGGTCACGCTCCCAGCGGTTAACGCGGGCTTAAGCCCGACGCCTTGCTACAGCGACCCGACGCCCTTGTAGGGCTGGTCGACGTCGCGCTCGATCCTGCCTCTGTCCGGTCTCTCAACGTCCTGCCGATCGGCATCAGGCATCTCGACGTTCGGCGGCCACTTCTCGGCCTGGCTGGTTCCCGCGCCGCTGTCGGTGTGCTGGATCACGGCGTCGACGTTCAGGGCGGCCTCGGTCTCGGCCGCCGTGAGCTCACCAAGTTCGAACTCGACATGTTCGGGATAGAAGGCGACGCGATCGGCGATCTGGCTCACGGCGTCGTAAGGGGTCTCGTACGACCACACCGCGTTCTCGATCAGCGTGCCATCGCGATAGATGGTGAAGTACGAGGCGTCGCCCTTGTACGGACAGTGCGTCACCTTGTCGGTGCGGCGCAGGAAATCCATCTGCACGTCGCCGCGCGGGAAGTAGAAGACGGGCGGATAGTTTGCCTCGTTCAGCACCACGACATCGTCGCTGTCGGCGATCTCGTGGCCTTCATAGAGCACCCGCACCGTGTTGGGCGATCGGGTGATGGTGATGGGGTGGCTCGCGTCGGGGATCTTCATCGGGGGCTCCCGCCTGAATGGGTTCCTGATGCAAACGCATAGGTAGACCGCCAAGCTTCACGCCATAGATCGGAACGCCAAACCCGTCCGGCAAGCCGTTGCTTGTGAAACCGCCGTGCGCGTGATCTTCTCCCCGCTAAATTGGGGCAGGCGGGATGATTTGGCCGACGGGGGTCGGTTTCTCGCCACTCGTCACGTTTCAAGGCTAGCGTATGAACATCGTTATCGCCGGCGGCATTCTGGTCACGCTCGTGACCGGCATTCCCGTCCTGGTCCAACTTCTGAAGGGCCACCCGCGCGGCCTGATCATCTGCTTCCTGGCCGAGATGTGGGAGCGCTTCTCCTACTACGGCATGCGGGGCCTGCTGATCTTCTACCTGACCCAGCACTTCCTGTTCGACCCCAAGGTCGCCAGCGGCCACTACGGCTCCTACACCTCGCTGGTCTATATCGTGCCCCTGCTGGGCGGCTTCCTGGCCGACCGCTATCTGGGCACCCGCAAGGCCGTCGCGTTCGGCGCGATCCTGCTGGTGGCCGGCCACCTGGCCATGGCCGTCGAGGGCAAGCCTGCCGTCCAGACCCTGACCTATGCCGGCCAGACCTACGAATTTAAGTCCGACGGCCGTGGCGACGAGCGCGTGGCCAAGATGGTCGTGGCGGGCAAGCCCTACGACGTCAGCGCGACCGAGACCGGCGACTTCACGATCAAGAACCTGCCGGCCGACGCCGGCCTCCCCGCCGTGCTGCCCAAGGGCCAGTACAAGCTGGACGTGGCCGGTCGCGACCCGATGTACCTCAACATCTTCTGGCTGGCCCTGTCGCTGATCATCGTCGGCGTGGGCTTCATGAAGTCGAACGTCGCGGCGCTGGTCGGGCAGCTGTATCCGCAGGGCGATCCGCGCCGGGATCCCGGCTTCACCCTCTACTATTTCGGCATCAACCTGGGTTCGTTCTGGGCCTCGATCCTGTGCGGCATCCTGGGCGTCAATGTCGGCTGGTGGGCCGGCTTCGGCGCGGCGGGTCTGGGCATGCTGGCCGGCTTCATCATCTTCGTGCTGGGCAAGCCCTGGCTGCTGGGCCGCGGCGAGCCGCCGGAGGGCGCGAACCTGAAGGAGAAGGTCGCCGGGCCCATCACCCGCGAGGTGGTGATCTACGGCGTCTCGATCCTGGCCGTCGTGGCGGTGTTCCTGGTCGTCCAGCGCACCCCGGTCGTCAATGTCACCCTGCTGGCCGGCATGTTCGGCTCGCTGGGCTATATCCTGTGGTTCGCCTTCGCCAAGTGCGAGAAGGTCGAGCGTGAGCGCCTCCTGCTGGCCACGGTGCTGGTGCTGGGCGCGGTGGTGTTCTGGACCCTGTTCGAGCAGGCCGGCTCGTCGCTGAACCTGTTCGCGGCCACCAACGTCAACCTGACCTTGATCTCCAAGCCGGTCGAGTGGTTCGGCGGTTCGGTGGTGCTGGGCTCGCCCGCCCAGCTGAGCGCTGCGGGCATCTCGACGGCGGGCAAGTTCTGGGTCAACACCGACTTCAACGCCGCCCAGACCCAGGCCATCAACGCCGGCTGGATCCTGATCTTCGCCCCGGTCTTCGCCGCCCTGTGGACGGTGCTGACCGCGCGCGGGATCAACCCCAACCCGATGATCAAGTTCGGCCTGTCGCTGATCCAGGTCGGGGCCGGCTTCCTGATCCTGCTGGTCGGCGCCCAGTTCGCCGACGGCGCCTTCAAGATGCCGCTGATCTTCCTGGTGCTGATGTACATGCTGCACACGGGCGGCGAGATGTGCATGTCGCCGGTCGGCCTGTCGCAGATGACCAAGCTGTCGCCGCTGCACATGGTCTCGTTCGTGATGGCCGTCTGGTACATGGCCCTGGCCATGGCCAACTTGTTCGGCGGCTGGATCGCCGCCATCGCCGCCACCGAGACCATCGGCGGCCAGGTGCTGAACCCCGCCGCCGCCATGGCCCAGTCGCTGCTGGTGTTCAAGGTCATCGGCCTGGCCGCCATCGGCCTGGGCGTGCTGTTCCTGATCCTGTCGCCGTTCCTGAAGAAGTGGTCGCACGGCGCCGATGAAACCGATCCGCAGCCGATCGCGGACTCGACCGTCTCGGGCCAGGCCTAAGGCCCAAATGAAAGAAGGGCCCCGGCGGCTTGCCCGGGGCCCTTCACGAGGCGTGGAGGGGCCACGCCTCACCTTCGGGTGGGACGGTCTCGGGGGTGGCTCAAACCGCCCGAGGCCGTTTCCGCTCCCTACCCAAAGCTCTTGCGCACCTTGATGAACAGGTACGGCTCGAACGGAAGTTCACGCTGTTCCACTTGGGCGACGACACCGGTCCCCCGGCCGCCGGCGTACATCACCCGCGTGCGGCCCTTGTGCCGGCTGGTCCAGTTGGCCAGCTCGGTGCGGATGGTCAGGTCCTTGCGCGGCCGCCACTCGAAGAAGCCCTCGATCCACTGCTCGTAGGTGAAGGTGCGCACCTCGCCGACTCGGTAGTAGCGCTGCTCGTTCGGGCAGAAGGTGATCACGCCCCAGCTCCACTTGCCGCCCGGCATGTCGCGCGTGAAGCGCACGTCGCAGGTGAACGGCGTCTGGCCCGAGATGCGGCGCTTGGCCTGGGTGACCGGGTCGGTGACGTCGCTCTGCGCCCAGGAGGCCCGCATCTTCAGCTGGCCGCCGCTGACGCCCAGCTTGTCGGTGGGGAGGGTCAGGTTGACCTGGTAGAAGTCGCTCTTGCCGTCGCCGATATTGCCCGGCGCCTCGAAGACCTTGTTGATCGGGATGACGTCGACCACGTCCTGGATCTCGGCGTGGCGCCACAACAGCACCAGGGCGCCGCCGCCCCAGAAGCGCTTCTCCCAGGCCGTCTCCAGCACCCATTTGCGCTCGGGCACCAGGTCCGGGTTGCCGGCGTCGACCGTGCCGGTCTCGGTGCCCGCCGACGAGACGAAGTCGCCAAAGTCCAGCTGGCCCACCTCGCGCTCGATCCGCACCCGTAGCTGATCCGTGCCGGTCGGCGACCAGGTCGCGAGCAGCCGGGGCTTGGGATAGAAGAACTTCTTCGCGAGATCGGTGTCGCCGCTCTGGCTGATCTTGGAGACTTCAAGGCGGGCGCCGGCCTCGACGTTCAGCTTGGGCGTGGCCCGCCAGATCGCCTTGCCCGACAGTTCGCCGCGCAGCTCCTCGACCTTGACCTGGGCGGCCGGCAGCGGGAGGGCGACGCTGTTCTCGAAATAGCGCGTGTCGCCGTCCAGGACGTTATAGGCGCCCTCCAGCCCGGCCTCGAACGACAGCTTGTCGCTGCGGCGGTGGCGCAGTTCCGAGCGCAAGATCGTTTCGCCGGTGTCGGTGCGCGACTTGTAGTCCACGAACAGGCGCGGATCCTCGAAGGTCGAGCCGTAGATCTCGCGGTTCAGGTTCTGCAGCAGGACCAGCTGCAGGTCCGAGCGGGCCGACAGGGCGCGGTCGAAGCGACCCCCGAACTCGCCCGACCAGCTGTGCAGCTTCTCGCCGGTGACCTCGCGGCCGGGCGCCGGGAACACCCGCGTGGCGGTGACGTCGCGGTCGTAGCCGAAATATTCCAGCTTGGCGTTGACCCGGGCCTTGCCGCCCAGGGTCGGCCGCTGCACCGCGCCGCGCAGCACGTAGTTGTAGATGGTGTCGTAGCCCTTCAGGGCGTCCTTGGCGGTCGGGACGCCATTGCCGTCGGCGCGCAGGCGCACGCCGCCGTCGAAGGTGTTGTCGGTGCGGTCCTGGGTGGCCCGCAATGAGCCTTCCAGCGCGTAGTCGCCCTCGCGGCGCGAGCCTTCCAGCTCGACGATCGGGCCGAACATGCCATCCGGATAGACATAGGTCTGGACGTTGACGACCTTCTGCACCTGGACCGTGCGCTTGAGCACGATATTGGCCATCACCGTGCGGCCCTGCATGTCGATGCCCGGCGCGCCGCCACGGATCAGGTCGATGCGCTCGACGGTCGGGGCCGCGATCCGCCGCAGCATGTCCTCCAGCGATTCGTTCTTGGTCGTCGGACGCTCGCCGTTGATCAGCACATTGCCGGCCGCGCCGGCGAAGCCTCGAACATTGTCGCCCTGCTCCAGATTGAAGCCTGGCAGGCGGGTGATCATGTCCAGGGCCGTGCTGGGCTGGGCGGCGGCGAAGAATTCGGGAGCGTAGGGGATGACGCCGCGCTGGGACGGCTCGACATCTTGAGGCGCCATGGGGGCGGCCGGCGCGGCGGTGGAAATGGGTGGATCGGCGTCGAGCGGGGCGACCCCCGCCATGGCTATCAGCAGCACGCTCGCGAGCATCCGTCCGTTCCCCTTTGAAGGCCCTCCCCAGGGCCTTTGTTCTGCGGGGGCAACGTGGCCGGGGCGGGCTCGCGAAGAAAGTTACAAGCGTGAAATGTGGATTAAACTTCCGACACGTTGCCAGTGATCACTGTGGCCGAGCCGCTTGCGGCAAGGCTTTCGTCGCCCTAGGTGCTCGGGTTCCGAGGAGCTTTCGATGACCAACGCCGTGACCCCGCTGACGACGAACAACCTGGCCGGCAGCGACGGCGAGGCCCTGCTGGCGCTGAACAACGCCCATGCGGTGGAGCTGTCCTGGCTAGAGCTCCAGCGGCTGGCGCATCTGGTGAGCGAGGCCTTCGTCGCGCGTCGCGTGGGCGTCGCCGACGCCCTGCTGCTGACCTTCGACCAGGCGGCCGACTATGACAGCGTCAACTATCTGTGGTTCCGCGAGCGCTATCCGAGCTTCGTCTATGTCGACCGGGTGGTGGTGGCCGATAGCGCGCGGGGCAGAGGCCTGGCGCGGGCGCTGTATGACGACCTCTTCGCGGCGGCAAAGGCGGCCGGGCACCAGCGGATCGTGTGCGAGGTCAATTCCGATCCGCCCAACCCGGCGTCGGATGCGTTCCATGCGGCGCTGGGGTTTGTCCCGGTGGGGACGGCCGAGATCCATGGCGGGAAGAAGACCGTCACCTATCTGGAACGCCCCCTCTAGCCCGTTTTCCCGGCGAAAGCCGGGACCCAGATCGTAGGGCTGTGGAGGGCACGCAAAAACGCCCGCGATCCTGTCCGGGGCGCGGGCGCTCTTGCATTTGGGCCCGGCTTTCGCCGGGGAAACGGATGGAGGTTAAACCGCCGTCCCACCCACCGTCAGACCCGTAATCTTCAAGCTCGGCTGCCCCACGCCCACCGGCACGCCCTGGCCGGCCTTGCCGCAGACGCCGATGCCGGGGTCGAAGTCGAAGTCATTGCCGATCATCGTCACCCGCGTCAGGGCGCTCGGGCCGTCGCCGATCAGCGTCGCGCCCTTGACGGGCGCGGTGATCTTGCCGTCCTCGACCAGATAGGCCTCGGTGCACTGGAAGACGAACTTGCCGTTGGTGATGTCGACCTGGCCGCCGCCGAAATTGGCGCAGTACAGGCCGCGCTTCATGGAGGCGATCATCTCCTGCGGATCGTCGTTGCCGGCCAGCATGCCGGTGTTGGTCATGCGCGGCATCGGCATGTGGGCGTAGGACTGGCGGCGACCGTTGCCGGTGGCCTTCATGCCCATCAGGCGGGCCGACATCCGATCGTGCATGTAGCCCACTAGGATGCCGTCCTCGATCAGCACGGTGCGCTCGGTGGGCGTGCCTTCGTCGTCGACGGTCAGCGAGCCGCGACGGCCGGCCAGCGAGCCGTCGTCGAAGACGGTGACGCCGGGCGCGGCCACGCGCTCGCCGATGCGTCCCGAGAAGGCGCTGATGCCCTTGCGGTTGAAGTCGCCTTCCAGGCCGTGGCCGACGGCCTCGTGCAGCAGCACGCCGTTCCAGCCCGGACCCAGGACCACGTCCATCTCGCCGGCCGGGCAGGCGACGGCGTCGAGGTTGACCAGCGCCATGCGCAGGGCCTCGTCGACCTGGCCTTGCCACTTGTCGGGGCTGATCCAGGCCGAGAAGCCGGCGCGGCCGCCGGCGCCCGAACTGCCGGTCTCGCGACGGCCGTCCTTCTCGACGGTGACCTGGACGTTCACGCGCACCAGCGGGCGCACGTCGCGGATCAGCTTGCCATCGGCCCGCAGGATCTCGACCACGCGGCGCTCGCCGGCCATCGAGGCCATCACCTGCACGACGCGCGGATCGCGGGCGCGGGCGAAGGCGTCGATCTCCTGGAGGAGCGAGACCTTGTCGGAGAATTCGGGCGAGGAGACGGGGTTGTCCTCGCCGTACAGCTTTTCATTCGTGGAACGGGGAGCCTCGGCGCTGACGCCGGCATAGCCGCGCTTGGCCAGCTTGGCCGAATCGGCGGCGCGGCCGATGGCGGCTTCGCTGATCTCGGCGGCGTGGGCGTAACCGGCCGTCTCGCCGGCCACCACGCGCAGGCCAAAGCCCTCGCCGCTGTCGTAGGAGGCGCTCTTGAGGCGTCCGTCGTCGAAGACGAAGGCCTCGCTCTCGGAGCGTTCGAGGAACAGCTCGCCGTCGTCGGCGCCGGCCAAAGCGTCGCCGAGGATCGACTGGGCGCGGTCACGATCGACGCCGGCGGCGTCGAGAAGGGAAGGGGCGGAGATCGGAGCGTTCATGCCCATACAGGTAGGCTTTCCGAACGCGTCCGTCACCCCGCCCCTTTGTCTCAGTACTCGCGGCGGACTTCGCCCGAGCCGGTGATCTCGCTGCTGACCGACTTGGGTTCGGTGCGCAGCTCGACGTCGCCGCTGCCGGAGATGTCGATCTTGGCCTTGTTGGTGGCGAAGATCGCGCCGCCGCCGCTGCCCGAGACGCCGACGACGGCGTCCTTGGCTTTCAGGTCGGTCAGGTTGACGTAGCCCGAGCCCGAATTGTCGACCGTGGCCACCTCGACCCGGCCCGTCGCATTGACGTCGCCGCTGCCGCTGACGCTGACCCCGATGGCCGGGTGGTCGTAGCGACGGATGTCCAGGTCGCCCGAGCCGCGGATGTCGAAGCGGGTCACGTCCGGGGCGATGACGGTGATCTTCACCCGCTCGGAGTCGCTTTCGAACCGCAAACCCATGGCGTCGATCGTCACGCGGTCGTGGTCGATGCCGTCGCCGCCATCCAGGTAGATGCGGCCGCCGTCGACGCGCAGGCGGTTGACATAGTCCTTGGGGCCGGACGCCACGACCTTGGCCTCGGCGCCCTGGACGAAGACCACGTCGACCGGCAGGTCGATGGTCAGCTGGTCCTTGCCCGTCCAGGGCAGGGTGCGGTCGATGCTGGGCGAGGCCGCCCGGCCGGTGACCGTCACCTTGCGGCTCGAGCGGATCACCTGGCCGTTGTCACGGACGATGACGGTCTCGCCATTGTCGTCGAACGGCAGGGTCCAGCCATTCTTCATGATTTCCGGACCGGCGATGGCCGCCACGGCGGCGAAACAGCCGACGGAGAGCGCGAAGCTGGCCCCGGCGACGATGAGCGTATTACGGATCAACATGGGTCCCCTCCAATTCCGCTCAAGCTTGCTGCATGGCCGGCTTCAGCAGCCGGTAGTGAAGGCGGGCGTACCAGACGACCGCATTGAAGACCCCGATGGTCACCAGCGTCAGCAGGGCGCCGAAGCAGGTGGCCAGGCCCATCAGGCCCAGGCCCGCCAGGAAAGCGGTGATCGGGCCGCCGGGCGGGGCGGTCAGCGGGCCGGCCGCGAAGACGAAGCCGCCGGCGATGAACATGGTCACCACGGCGACCAGGAAGCCGAACAAAGCGCCCAGCACGCCCATCAGCAGGGGCAGCAGGAACATCACGTCCAGCGCGCCCAGGCCGATCAGGGCGATGATCGCGCCCATGGCGTTGGACGGCGTCTTCTTTTCTTCCCACGACTTCAGGCCGGCCTCGGCGCGCATCTCGCGAGCCAGGCGGTCGGGATCGCCCAGGGCGGCGGCGACCTCGGCCTCGGTGCGGCCGGCGGCCTGGCCGTCGGCGAAGTGGGCCTCGTGATCGGCGACGATGTCGGCGATCGTGGTGACCGGCAGGCCGGCCAGGCCACGACGCAGGCGGGTGATGAACTCGGCGCGGGTCATGCGGCGGCTCCCACGATGTCGTTGACCGCGGCCGAGAAGGCCGTCCATTCGGCCTTCTGCTGTTCCAGGCTCAGGCGCCCGGTCTGCGTCAGCCGATAATATTTGCGCGGCGGACCGCTCTGGCTTTCCACCAGATAGGTCTCGACCAGCCCATCCGACTGCATGCGGCGCATCAGCGGATAGATCGTCCCTTCCCCCATATCGATGTCCTTCGTGAGCCTGCTGGCGATCTCGTAGGCGTAGCTGTCGGCGTGCGAGAGCAGGGCCAGCACGCACAGCGCCAGCACGCCTTTCTTCAGTTGGATCTCAATTGTTTCCGGCACGGCGTCCTTGGCCTCCGTTGATGCGCCCTTGTACCGCCAGGTACTGTGCATCACAAGGTACCTGGCAATGAACAATGCGTAATGATTCCTGGAGGTCTGGAGGGCGCTGCCCGCACCGCTTTCGGGGTCGTGTTGAGAGGGGTTCGCAACTGGGCCCACCCTTGTGACGCAAAGCGGGCAATCCCATGTCGCGCGGGTGGTCTCTGGTGCTTGGCAAGGGCTGGCGATGCGCGTATGCAGCCTCCGGACCGACCATCGGGCGGACTGGGCGTCGACGCGCGACTCACCTGTGAGCAGCATCGATTGCAGAGGGCCGGCCCGGGGGTCGTAATACGCAGAATCGGCGCGGCGCGGCCTGGGGCAATCCTGGGTCAACTCGCCGCCGAAACGGGCCGTGAGGGATATGAAGGCGCAATTTTCGGGGATTCGGCGGATTCTGTCGGGCGCGTCCGCGCTCGCCGCCACGATGATGTTCGCGGGGAACGCCCTCGCCGAGGATCTGCTGGGCCAGCCGACGCCGGGGGCGATCGACCTTCAGCCGGCCGCTTCTGAGCTGAAGCACCACGCGATCCAGTTCCACAACCTGGTCCTGATGCCGATCATCACGCTCATCACCTTGCTGGTGCTGGGCCTGCTGATCTGGATCGTGGTGCGCTACAACAAGAAAGCGAACCCGGTCCCGGCCAAGTTCAGCCACAACACCACGATCGAGATCATCTGGACCCTGGTTCCGGTCCTGATCCTGATGGTCATCGCCATCTTCTCGTTCCGCCTGCTGTTCCACTACAACGATATGCCCAAGCCCTACATGACCGTGAAGGCCACGGGCTATCAGTGGTACTGGGGCTACGAGTACCCGGATCAGAAGATCAGCGAGATCGTGTCGCTGCCCCTGACCAAGGAACAGGCCGACGCCAAGAAGGTCCCGTACCTGCTGGCCGCCGACAAGGCGATGGTCGTCCCGGTCAACCAGGTCGTCCGCGTGCAGGTCACCGGCGCCGACGTGATCCACGCCTTCGCCCTGCCGGCCTTCGGCCTGAAGATCGACGCCATCCCCGGCCGCCTGAACGAAACCTGGTTCAAGGCCGAGAAGACCGGCGTCTTCTACGGCCAGTGCTCGGAACTGTGCGGCGTCGATCACTCGAACATGCCGATCGAGATCCATGTGGTCTCGCAAGCCCAGTTCGACGCGTGGGTTAAGGAAAAGGTCGCCCCGCCGGCTCCGGCCGCCGCGCCGGCCGCTCCGGCCGAAGGCGCTGCCCCGGCCGCTGCCGCGACCCCCGCCTCGGCTCCGGCCGCCGCCCCCGCTTCCGCTCCGGCCGCGGCTCCCGCCGCGCCGGCGGCCTAAGACTACGTAGGATAGAAGTCCGATGGCTCACGCCGCAGACACTCACGGCCACGGCGGTCACGACGACGCCGACCACAAGCCGCCCTTCATCGCCCGCTGGTTCTTCTCGACGAACCACAAGGACATCGGCACGCTGTACATCCTGTTCGCCATCATGGCGGGCATCGTCGGCGGCGCCCTGTCGGGCCTGATCCGCTGGGAGCTGATGCACCCGGGCATCCAGGTGTTCACCGACAACGGCCTGCTGGCCCAGCTCGGCGTCTTCAAGGGCAAGCACGGCTTCAACGCCGTGGTCACCGCCCACGCCCTGATCATGATCTTCTTCATGGTCATGCCCGCCATGATCGGCGGCTATGGCAACTGGTTCGTGCCGATCATGATCGGCGCGCCGGACATGGCCTTCCCGCGGATGAACAACATCTCGTTCTGGCTGCTGGTCGCCGCCTGGATCCTGCTGGTCACCTCGATGTTCGTCGACGGCGGCCCGGGCCACGGCTTCGGCGGCGGTTGGACGATCTATCCGCCGCTGTCGACCATCGGTCACAAGGGTCCGGCCATGGACCTGGCGATCCTGTCGCTCCACCTGGCCGGCGCTTCGTCGATCCTGGGCGCGATCAACTTCATCACCACGATCTTCAACATGCGCGCGCCGGGCATGACCTTGCACCGCATGCCGCTGTTCGCCTGGTCGGTGCTGATCACCGCCTTCCTGCTGCTGCTGTCGCTGCCCGTCCTGGCCGGCGCCATCACCATGCTGCTGACCGACCGTAACTTCGGCACGCACTTCTTCGACCCGGCCGCCGGCGGCGATCCCGTCATGTTCCAGCACCTGTTCTGGTTCTTCGGTCACCCGGAAGTCTACATCCTGATCCTGCCCGGGTTCGGCATCATCAGCCACATCGTCTCGACCTTCTCCAAGAAGCCGGTCTTCGGCTACCTGGCGATGGCCTACGCGATGGTCGCCATCGGCTTCGTCGGCTTCGTCGTGTGGGCGCACCACATGTACACCGTCGGCATGAGCATCAACCTGCGCGCCTACTTCGTGGCCGCCACGATGATCATCGCCGTCCCGACGGGCGTGAAGATCTTCAGCTGGATCGCCACGATGTGGGGCGGCTCGCTGGACTTCAAGACGCCGATGCTGTGGGCGATGGGCTTCATCTTCCTGTTCACCGTCGGCGGCGTCACCGGCGTCGTCCTGTCGAACGCCGGCATCGACTACAGCCTGCACGACACCTACTACGTGGTGGCCCACTTCCACTACGTGCTGTCGCTGGGCGCCGTCTTCGCCATCTTCGCGGGCTTCTACTACTGGTTCGAGAAGATGTGGGGCGTGAAGTACAACGAGTTCCTCGGCTGCGCCCACTTCTGGGTGATGTTCGTCGGCGTGAACCTGGTGTTCTTCCCGCAGCACTTCCTGGGCCTGCAAGGCATGCCGCGTCGCTACGTCGACTATCCGGAAGCCTTCGCGAAGTGGAACTACGTCTCGTCGGTGGGCTACATGATCACCGTCGCCGGCGTCGCCATCTTCATGCTGGTGCTGATCGAGGCCGCGATCCGTCGCCGCAAGGCCGAGGCCAACCCGTGGGGCGAAGGCGCCACCACGCTGGAATGGACCCTGTCCTCGCCGCCGCCGTTCCACCAGTTCAGCGAACCGCCGGTGATCAAGGAAGACAGCCACCACTAAGGCTTGTCGTCCTTAACTGGACCAAAGCAGGGGCGCGGTCGGGATCCTTAAGGGTCCAGGCCGCGCCCTTCGCCCATTGAAGACCGATATATTTCACTCAGCATGTCGAAGATCGCCGCCATGACTCCGGACACCGTTCAGCCGGACACCACCGAGACCGCCAGCTGGAAGGACTACTTCCAGCTGATGAAGCCGCGCGTGATGTCGCTGGTGGTGTTCACGGGCCTGACGGGCCTGCTGGCCGCTCGCGCGCCGATCCATCCCGTGCTGGGCGCCATCGCGGTGCTGTGCATCGCCGTCGGGGCCGGCGCCTCGGGCGCGCTGAACATGTGGTACGACGCCGATATCGACCAGCAGATGCGCCGCACGCGCGGCCGCCCGGTGCCCGCCGGCAAGGTCAAGGGCGAGGAGGCCGCCTCGCTGGGCGTCGTCCTGTCGATCCTGTCGGTGATGTTCCTGGGCTTCGCGATCAACTGGTTCGCGGCAGGCCTCCTGGCCTTCACCATCGTCTTCTACGCCGTCGTCTATACGATGTGGCTCAAGCGCTGGACGGCGCAGAACATCGTCATCGGCGGCCTGGCCGGCGCGCTGCCGCCCGCCATCGGCTGGGCCGCGGCCACGGGCCACGCGCCG
The DNA here is from genome assembly GCF_017744445.1 of Caulobacter sp. Classification (GTDB taxonomy): domain Bacteria; phylum Pseudomonadota; class Alphaproteobacteria; order Caulobacterales; family Caulobacteraceae; genus Caulobacter. Next base: position 97,091 of record NZ_JAGIBH010000014.1, on the reverse strand, counting down.
CTGAACGCCTGGCTGATGGTGGCCATCATCTTCTTCTGGACCCCGCCGCACTTCTGGGCGCTGTCGCTGTACGTCACCACCGACTACGCCAAGGCCGGGGTGCCGATGCTGCCGGTGGTGAAGGGCGCCAAGGAAACCCGCAAGCAGATCCTGCTCTACAGCCTGCTGCTGATCCCGATCTGCCTGTCGCCGGTGCTGACCGGCCTGGGCGGTCCGATCTACCTGGCCGTGGCGGCCCTGGGCGGGGCGGTGTTCCTGATCCTGGCCTGGCGCGTGTTCGCCAGCAAGGCGGGCGACGCGGCCGATCCCCGCGTGGCCGACCGGGCCCTCTACGAAGTCACCGAGGACGAGAAGGCCGCCGGCTCGACCGCCGCCCGCAATCTGTTCGCCTTCTCGATCCTGTATCTCTTCGCCCTGTTCGCCGCCCTGCTGGGCGAGGCCGTGGCGAATGTGCACGCCCTGGAGCTGCTCAAGTGAATCAACCCGTCAATAAAGACGATGCGGCCCAATTGGCGGCGAAGAAGGCTCGGAGCGGCCGCAACGTCGCCCTGGCCCTTGGCCTGGTCGCCTTCGTCGTCCTGGTGTTCGTGGTCACCCTCGTGAGGCTCGGCGGCAATGTCGCGCACCCGCACTAAGAAGCCCGACTCGGAACTGACCCCGCAGGAACTGGCCGCCCGCCGCAACGGCAAGGTGGCCCTGATCTGCGCGGCGGCGTTCTTCGGCATGATCGGCGCGGCCTATGCCGCCGTGCCGCTGTACAAGCTGTTCTGCCAGGCCACCGGCTTCGACGGCACGGTGCGGAAGGCCGAGGCGAAACCGACCAGGATCCTGGACCGCAAGGTCACGATCCGCTTCGACGCCAACATCCGCGAGCTGCCGTGGCAGTTCCAGACCCTGCAGGCCAGCCAGGACATCCGCATCGGCGATACGGGCCTGGCCTTCTTCAAGGTCACCAACCCCACCGACAAGCCGCAGACCGGCCGGGCGCTGTACAATGTGGTGCCGGAATCGGCGGGGCCGTACTTCCAGAAGCTGGAGTGCTTCTGCTTCTCCAGCCAGACGATCCAGCCGCACCAGACGGTGGAATTCCCGGTCGTCTACTTCGTGGATCCCAAGTTCGCGGACGATCCCGAGACCAAGGGCAAGAACGAAATCACGCTCAGCTACACGTTCTTCCCGGCCGTCGAAGGTGACAAGAACAGTAAAGTTGCGGCGTCGGCGACGCCTCGTATCGTGGAACCCCTTGGCGGCGCACCGTCGAGAGGGCTATAGCGTTCACAACGACCATGTCGCGGGGGGAACCGGCGACGTGATCAGAGGGATATAAGGGTTAGCAGCAACATGGCCGGCGCCGTCAAACACGACTACCACATCCTTCCGCCCAGCCCGTGGCCGTTCGTCGGCTCGATGGCCGCCACCGTCATGGCGATCGGCCTGATCGGCTGGATCAAGGGCGGCGTCTTCGGCATCGAGAAGGGCAACTGGGCCATCTTCGCCGCCGGCTTCGCGGGCGTGCTCTACACCATGTTCGGCTGGTGGTCGGACGTGGCCAAGGAAGCCAAGGCCGGCGACCACACCCCGGTCGTCTCGATCGGCCTGCGCTACGGCATGATCCTGTTCATCGCTTCGGAAGTGATGTTCTTCGTGGCGTGGTTCTGGATGTTCTTCGAGATGGCGCTGTTCCATCACCACCGCACCCTGTCGGGCATCGAAGAAGTCCGCACCGCCTGGGCCACCTGGCCGCCCGCCGGCGTCGAGACCGTCTCGCCCTGGCACCTGCCGCTGGTCAACACCCTGACCCTGCTGCTCTCGGGCACGACCGTCACCTGGGCGCACCACGCCCTGCAGGTCGGCGACCGCAAGGGCGCCAAGTGGGGCCTGATCCTGACCATCCTGCTGGGCGCGCTGTTCACCTGCATCCAGGTCTATGAGTACGCCCACATCAACCACGAGCAGCTGTTCTACTCGGAAGCCGCGGCGAACTCGGGCCTCTATGGTTCGACCTTCTTCCTGGCCACCGGCTTCCACGGCTTCCACGTGTTCGTCGGCACCCTGTTCCTGATCGTGTGCCTGATCCGCCTGCTGAACGGCGCCTTCACGCCCAAGCAGCACTTCGGCTTCGAAGCGGCCGCCTGGTACTGGCACTTCGTGGACGTGGTCTGGCTGTTCCTGTTCGCGTTCATCTACGTGATCTTCGGGGCCTCGGCCCACTAGATCCAAAGATCCAGAGGGGCCCGGAACGCAGACCAGCGTTCCGGGCCTTTTTCGTTTCAGGGCGGTGGACTGAGGTTTGAATTCGAGCCCGAAACATCACTGCTTTCCTAGGCCTTGTGCCTAGGGCCCATGGTTCAGCCGAACCGACTTTGACCATTGGAGCGCCGCAGAGCCGCCGCACCATGGGTCCTCGCCACAAGGGCGAGGAAGACACTGTTGGGGATAGGGCCTTGTCCGGACGTACTGAAGCATGACCAAGACCAACCCCTACGCCGCCGGCGCGCGCGGCCTGTGCCCCCACTGCGGCGAGGGCTATCTGTTCGAGGGCTTCTTGAAGGTCTCGCGCCAATGCGAGGCCTGTGGCTTCGAGCTGGGCAAGTTCGAGACCGGCGACGGCGCGGCGACCTTCGTGATCCTGATCGCCGGCACGGTCTGCGCGTTCGGGGCGCTGTTTTCGATGTTCGCCTGGAACTGGCCGGTCTGGCTGCTGCTGATCGTCTGGTTGCCGGCGGTGCTGGTCATCGCCCTGGGCCTGATGCGCCCGGCCAAGGGCCTGATGGTGGCCGCCCAGATCGCCCAGAAGGCCTCGGAAGCGGGGCGCGCCGATGTCTGAGGCTCAAGTCAAGAAACCCGGCTTCCCGATCGGCCTGACGGTCGCCGTCGGGATTTCGTTCGCCATACTGTGCGGCCTCGGCTCCTGGCAGGTCCAGCGTCTGCACTGGAAGGAAAGCCTGCTGGCGCGGCTGGACAAACTGAAGGCCGCGCCCGCCGTGCCGCTGGCGCCGGTGCTGGCCGCCGCGGCGCGCGGCGAGGACGTCTCCTGGACCCGCGTCGAGACCGACTGCGCGCCCGCGCCGGCTCGCACGGACCTGCCGCTGGTCTATGGCGTGCGCGACGGCGACATTGTCTGGCGGGCGCAGGTGGTCTGCGGGCTGGGCGGCGGCGCGGCGAACGGCGCGATCCTGGCGGATCTGGGCGTGGTCGACGCCCTGACCGGCCAGCCGACGGGCGGCCAGCGCGCCTTCGTCCCGCCGGAGCACATCGTCGGGGTTCTGGCCGATGTCGCCCACATGGGCGGTGACGAGCGCCGCCATCTGATCGAGACGGCGCTCGGCGAGCGGCCCTCGACCTATGTCCTGATGGCCGAGGCCACGGCCCCGAAGGTCGACGGAATCACCCCCGCGCCGTTGCCGGCAGAAATTTCCAATCGGCACCTGGAATACGCTCTGACGTGGTTCGGTCTTGCCGTAACCTTGCTGTTTATCTATGCCGCCATGCTCTGGCGGAGATTGAGACCCTGATGCGCTACGTGTCGACCCGCGGCCAGTCCGCGTCCATCGGCTTCCTGGATGCGGTGCTGGCCGGCCTGGCCCCCGACGGCGGCCTGTACGTGCCCTCCGAGTGGCCCAGCTTCACGAAGGCCGAGATCGCCGGCTTCGCGGGCAAGCCCTATGCCCAGGTGGCCGCCACCGTGGTCGGCAAGTTCGTCGGCGACGACATCCCCAAGGACGACCTCGCCCACATGTGCGAGGAGGCCTATGCCAGCTTCGCCCACACGGCCGTCACGCCCGTCAAGCAACTCACCTCGAACCGCTACCTGCTGGAGCTGTTCCACGGCCCGACCCTGGCGTTCAAGGACGTCGCCATGCAGCTGCTGGGCCGCCTGTACGACTACGTGCTGGAGCGTCAGTCGCGGAAGATGACCATCATCTGCGCCACCTCGGGTGACACCGGCGGCGCGGCCGTCGAGGCGTTCCGGGGCCGCAAGAACGCCCGCATCGTCGCGCTCTTCCCGGAAGGCCGCATCAGCGAGGTGCAGCGCCGGTTCATGACCACGGCTGTTGATAGCAACGTCGCCTGCGTCTCGATCCTGGGCTCGTTCGACGACTGCCAGGCCATCGTCAAGCAGGCCTTCCAGGACGACCAGTTCCGCCATGCGGTGGACCTGTCGGGCGTCAACTCGATCAACTGGGCGCGGATCGCGGCCCAGAGCGTCTACTACTTCACCTCGGCCGTCGCCCTGGGCGCGCCCGAGCGGGAAACAGCCTTCGTGGTGCCGACGGGTAATTTCGGCGATGCCTATGCCGCCTTCGTGGCCAAGAAGCTGGGCCTGCCGATCCATTCGGTGACCGCCGCCACCAATTCCAACGACATCCTGGCCCGCGCCATGGAGACCGGTCGTTATTCGCGCGGCGCCCTGGCCGCCACCCAGAGCCCGGCCATGGACATCCAGGTCGCGTCCAACTTCGAGCGCCTGTACTTCGAAGCCGTCCGTCGTGATGGCGCCGAGACCGACCGGGCCTTCCGCGCCTTCGCCGCCACGGGGCTGCTGGACATCCCGCCGGGCGCCCATACCTGGATGCGGGAGCTGTTCCGCGGCGCGTCGGTCAGCGAGGCCGACACCGCCAAGACCATGCTCTCGACCCTGAACGAGACCGGCGAGGTCATCGACCCGCACACCGCCGTCGGCCTCGCCGCCGCGCAGGGCGTGGACGTCCCGGCCAACGTCCCGGTCGTGGTGCTGTCGACCGCGCACCCGGCCAAGTTCCCGGAAGCCGTCCAGGCGGCCACAGGCCTGCTGCCCAGCACGCCGCGCGCGACGCCCGACCTCTCCAAGAAGCCGGAGAAGTTCGAGCGCCTGCCCGCCGACGGCGCGTCGGTGAAGGCGTTCGTGCGGACCTTCGCGGCCAATACCTGAGGCGGGACTAGTGTTTAGGCGCGCGAGCGCCTAGATACCCCGCCACATGACGACCACTCTCCGCACCCTCCCCAACGGCGTCCGCGTCGTCTGCGACCCGATGCCGGGCCTTGAAACCCTGGCCCTGACGGTCGTGGCGGGACGCGGGGCGGCCTATGAGGACCCGGCGCGCTCGGGCTGGTCGCACCTGCTGGAACACATGGTGTTCAAGGGCGCGGGCGGCCGCTCGGCCCGCGACATCGTCGAGGTGATCGAGAACCAGGGCGGCTCGATCAACGCCGCCACCGGTTACGAGCGCACCAGCTTCCAGGTCCGCGCGCTGAAGGGCGGCCTGGACCTGGGCATGGACGTCATCGCCGACCTCCTGCGCCGGCCGACCTTCGATCCCGCCGACCTGACCCGCGAAAAGCAGGTGGTGAAGCAGGAGATCGCCGAGGCCGCCGACGCGCCCGACGACTATGTCTTCGACCTGATCCAGCGCGCCAGCTGGGGCGACCACCCGGTGGGGCGTCCGATCCTGGGCAACGACGAGACCGTCGACGCCGCCAGCGTCGAGGCCCTGTCGGACTGGCGCGCCCAGCTCTACGCCGCCGACCGCCTGGTGGTCAGCGCCACGGGCGCGGTGGATGAAGCCGAGCTTATGGCCGCCGCCGAGCGCGCCTTCGGCGACCTCCCGGCGACGCCGGGCGCGGCCGTGCCGGATCCCGCGACCTTCATCGGGGGTCCGCAAGCCGAGGCTCGCAAACTGGAGCAGGCGCACCTGGTGTTCATGCTGCCGGCCTGCGGCTCGCGCCACGACGACTATTTCGCCCTGCGCATCTTCGCCGAGACCCTGGGCGGCGGCATGTCCTCGCGCCTCTTCCAGGAAGCCCGCGAGAAGCGGGGTCTCGCCTACAATATCGACGCCTATGCCGACACCTATGCCGACCACGGCGCGCTGGGCATCTATGTCGGCTGCGCGGCTGGCGACGCGGTCGAGACCGCCAAGGTCTGCGCCGAGGAGCTGGTCAAGCTGGCGTCCAAGATCGACGACGCCGAGCTGGCCCGCGCCAAGGCCCAGCTGAAGGCCCACATGTTCATGGCCCGCGAGCAGCCCCTGGCCCGCGCCGAGCAGGGGGCCGGGCAGGTCCTGCTGTTCGACCGCCTGTATCCGCCGTCGGAACTGGCCGCCGAGGTCGATGCGGTCACCCCCGCCGACGTCGCCCGCCTGGGCCAGCGCCTGCTGTCCGGCCAGGCCGCCACCGCCGTGCTGGGCGCCAAGTCGGCCCTGAAGGCCGGTGAGGCGTTCTCCAAGGCTCTGGCCTAGGGATCGAGGGTTCGGCCGTGAATGCTCTGCTGCCGTTCCTGAAAACCCGTCCCCGCCTCCAGCTGGAGGGCAGCGCTGTCTATCTGCGGCCGCCGCGTCCGGGCGACCACCGAGCCTGGGCGGCCCTGCGCGCCAAGTCTCGGCCGTTCCTGGAACCCTGGGAGCCGACCTGGCCCGAGCACGACCTGACCCGCGCCGCCTTCCGCGCCCGCCTGTCGGCCTATGCCCGCGAGCTGGAACTAGGCGAGGCCTATCCGTTTTTCATCTTCCGCCGCGAGGACCACGCCCTGATCGGCGCCGTGCGGCTTTTCCACGTGCGACGTGGTGTCGCCCAGACCGGCTCGGTCGGCTACTGGATCGGCCAGCCCTATACCCGCCAAGGTCACATGCGCGACGCCGTGCAGACCTTGATCCGCTTTGCTTTCACCGGTCTTGGCCTGCACAGACTTGAGGCCGCATGCATGCCGGAAAACCACGCTTCGGCCGCGCTTTTGCTGAAATGTGGCTTTTCTGAAGAGGGATATGCGCCCGCTTATTTGAAAATTAACGGCGGTTGGCGAGATCATCGTCTGTTCGGCATGGTCGCGCCCGAGTAGCGGGTGGCCCCGGCCGAGAGTTTGGGACGGGCATGTCTTTTCGCACCGGTGAGCGACGCATCTGGGACACCACCGCCACGCTGGAAGCGTTGGGCGGGGCCGATGTCGCGCTGTGGATCTGGGAGCCCGAAGCCGACCGCCTGCGCCTGAACGGCGCGGCGCGCGCCCTGGGCCTGGGGCCGCTGGCCCCGGAATGCTCCTCCGCCGCCTTCCGCGCCTTGGCCCTGCCGCAGGACCGCGCCCAGGCCGAGGAAGTCCTCAAGGTTCGTGAACCCGGCTGCGAAGTGGTTGCCCGCTTCCGCGTGCGCGGCGGCGACACCTGCCTGTGGCGGGGCGTATGGCTGGAGGAGGGCGTTCGCGCCGCTGGCGTCGTCGCCCCCGAAACGAAATTCACCGCCTCCGAGCGTGACGAGCTCACGGGCCTGCTGGACCGTCGCAGCTTCGTCGCCCGCGCCCGTGAGCGCCTGGGCCAGGACGGCATGCACGAGCTGGTCGTCGCCGACCTGGACCGCCTGCGCCGCCTGAACGAGGCCCTGGGCCACGAGCGCGCCGACCTCGTCCTGGCCGCGCTGGGCTCGCGCCTGGCCGCCGCCTTCCCGTCCGACGCCCTGCTGGGCCGCATCGGCGAGGACGAGTTCGCCGTGCTATGCGAGCCGCAGGGCTATGAGCCGGCCGAGATGCTGCGCTCGGCGCTGGAGCAGCCGCTGCGCGTGGCGGGCTTCGACATCCACCCGACGCTGTCGGTCGGCGCGGTCTCGGCCGAGGGCGGCCTGGACGCGCCGGACGCCTGCGAACTGATCCGTCGCGCCGAGCTGGCCGTCGAGGCCGCCGCCGCCGCCGGGCGGGGTGGGGCCGCGGCTTACGGCCGCTCGATGGAGACCGACGGCCTCTCGCGCCTGGCGCTGGAGGCCGACCTGCGCGGCGCCATCGCCCGTGGCGAGATCATGCCCTACTTCCAGCCCGTGGTGCGCCTGTCGACCGGCGCGCTGTCGGGCTTCGAGGCCCTGGCCCGCTGGATCCATCCGCGCCGCGGCATGCTGCCGCCCGACGAGTTCCTCCCCCTGATCGAAGAGATGGGGCTGATGAGCGAGCTGGGCGCGCACATGATGCACACGGCCGCCAAGCAGCTGGCCACCTGGCGTGACGCGCACCCGGCGATGGGCGCCCTGACCGTCAGCGTGAACCTCTCGACCGGCGAGATCGATCGTCCGGGCCTGGTCGCCGACGTGGCCGAGACCCTGCGCGTCAACCGCCTGCCGCGCGGCGCCCTGAAGCTGGAAGTCACCGAAAGCGACATCATGCGCGATCCCGAGCGGGCCGCCGTGATCCTGAAGACCCTGCGCGACGCGGGCGCCGGCCTGGCGCTGGACGACTTCGGCACCGGCTTCTCGTCGCTGTCGTACCTGACGCGCCTGCCGTTCGACACGCTGAAGATCGACCGCTACTTCGTCCGCACCATGGGCGGCAACGCCGGCTCGGCCAAGATCGTCCGTTCGGTCGTCAAGCTGGGCCAGGACCTGGACCTGGAAGTCGTCGCCGAAGGCGTCGAGAACGCCGAGATGGCCCGCGCCCTGCAGTCGCTGGGCTGCGACTACGGCCAGGGCTTCGGCTACGCGCCGGCCCTGTCGCCGCAGGAAGCCGAGGTCTATCTGAACGAGGCCTATGTGGACGGCGCCGCGCCGGTGAAGGCGCGGGGCTGATCTACGCGCTGCCCGCCGTCGCCGACAGGTGGTCGGCGGTGATCCCCAGCTTGGCCAGGGCGCGGGTCCATTTGTGCTCGTGGTCCTCGTCGAACACGATGCCTTCGTCGGCGTCGCAGATCAGCCAGATGTTGTCGCGCAGCTCCTGCTCCAGCTGGCCCGGACCCCAGCCGGCATAGCCTAGGGCCAGGATCGCCTTGCGCGGCCGGCGCATGCGGCTGGCCATGGCGTCCAGCACGTCGCGGGTGGCGGTCAGGCCCAGGCCGTCGGCGACCGGCAGGGTCGAGTCCGGCGAGTTGAAGTCGTCGGTGTGCAGCACGAAACCCCGCTCGCGCTCGATCGGCCCGCCTAGCAGGACGAGGTCACCCGGCGCCTGGATGTCGGACTTCACGCCCAGCCGGTCCAGCAGCTCATAGACGGTCAGGCCGTCGACCGGCCGGTTCACGGCCAGGCCCATGGCCTGCTCCTCGTCGTGGGCGCACAGGTAGAGGACCGTGCGCTCGAACCTGGGATCCTCGATCCCTGGCATCGCCACGAGCAGGCGTCCCGTCAGGAAGTCCGCGTCTTCGTCTTCTTCGATGAAGTTGGCCATGGATGGAGCATTGGCTTTCGGTGTGACGGTTTCAAGTCGTACGCGTTATGAAAGCGTGCTTGGCGACCGCCCCGGCGAGGGATATGCGATCAGGCGCAATTCAATCGCACACACGAGGAAACACCGCCCATGGCGATCAAGGTTGGCGACACGCTGCCCGCGGCGACTTTCATGACCAGCACGGCCGAAGGGCCGGCGCCGCTCACCACCGACGACATCTTCAAGGGCAAGACCGTCGCCCTGTTCGCCGTCCCCGGCGCTTTCACCCCGACCTGCTCGGCCAAGCACCTGCCGGGCTTCAAGGAGAAGGCTGACGAGCTGAAGGCCAAGGGCGTCGACACGATCGCCTGCGTCTCGGTCAACGACGTCTTCGTGATGAAGGCCTGGGGCAAGGACCAGGGCATCGACGGCGAAGTCCTGCTGCTGGCCGACGGCAACGGCGACTTCACCCGCACGATCGGCCTGGATTTCGACGGTTCGAAGTTCGGCATGGGCGAGCGCTCGCAGCGCTATTCGCTGATCGCCAAGGACGGCGTCGTGACCCAGCTGAACATCGAAGAAGCCGGCCAGTTCAAGGTCTCGTCGGCCGAGTACCTGCTGGAGCAGCTGTAACTAGATCCTCCCCCGCGATGCGGGGGAGGTGGCCCAGAGGGCCGGAGGGGGCTCGTGCTGATTAGGCCGAGCTAGCCCCCTCAGTCACTCCGTGACAGCTCCCCCGCATCGCGGGGGAGCATCTATCAACGCTAGCCTTTACTCCCGCACGATCGCTTCGTGCAGCGCCTGGATCCGCTTGTTCAGCGCCCCCAGGTCCTCGCCGGCCATGCCGGAGCGCTCCAGCAGCGTGTCGTTCAGGCATCCCGACTGGCCCAGCAAGGCGCGGCCGGCTTCCGTCATCGTCACCTCGACCCGGCGCTCGTCCTCGAGCCCACGCCGCCGCGCGACCAGGCCGGCGGCTTCCAGGCGTTTGACCAGCGGCGTGACGGTGCTGGACTCCAGGTCCAGCCGCTCGGCGATGCCGCCGATGGTGACCCCTTCGTCTTTGCTTTCAGGGGCTTCGCCCAGCACGTTCAGCACCAGGTACTGCGGATAGGTCAGGCCCAGCGCGTCCAGTAGCGGCTTGTAGGCGCGAGTGATCGCCATGCTGGTCGCATACAGCGTGAAGCAGATTTGCTGATCCAGCGGATAGGGGCGTGGCGTCTTGTTGGTCATGGATCCTTCTTACCACGAAAAATGATATCGCGATAAAGAAAGTTCTGGACACGCTGTCGCAGCCGGCCTAAGACGCTTTTCGTTACCGCGATAACAATTATCGCGGACAAGAGATGAGGGTTGATCCATGAGCCAGTCGAACCAAGCTTCCCGTCGCGGCGTGATGACCGCCGGCTTCGGTCTCGCCGCCGTGGCGGCCGCCTCGCTGGGCCAGAGCGCCAAGGCCGCGACCCCGAAGGCGACGACGACGCCCCACGCCGCCAACCGCGCCGAAAGCGGTTTCGTCACCACCCAGGACGGCGTGCAGATCTTCTACAAGGACTGGGGTCCCAAGGACGCCCAGCCGATCGTGTTCCACCACGGCTGGCCGCTCAGCGCCGACGACTGGGACGCCCAGATGATGTTCTTCCTGCTGAAGGGCTATCGCGTCATCGCCCATGACCGTCGCGGCCACGGTCGCTCGACCCAGACCGACAGCGGCAACGAGATGGACACCTATGCGGCCGACGTCATCGCCTTGGCCGACCACCTCGATTTGAAGAACGCCTTCCACGTCGGCCACTCGACCGGCGGCGGCGAGGCCATCCACTACGCCGCCCGCGCCAAGCCGGGCCGGGTGGGCAAGGTGGTGCTGATCGGCGCGGTGCCGCCGGTGATGCTGAAGTCGGCCAAGAACCCGGGCGGCCTGCCGATCGAGGTGTTCGACGGCTTCCGCGCCGCCCTGGTCGCCAACCGCGCCCAGTTCTTCCGCGACATCCCCGAAGGTCCATTCTTCGGCTTCAACCGTCCGGGCGCCAAGGTTAGCCAGGGCCTGATCGACAACTGGTGGCGCCAGGGCATGACCGGCGGCGCCAAGGCCCACTACGACTGCATCAAGGCGTTCTCGGAAACCGACTTCACCGATGATCTGAAGAAGGTCGATGTGCCGGTCTTCATCATGCACGGCGAAGACGACCAGATCGTCCCGATCGCCGACAGCGCCCACCTGGCCATCAAGCTGGTCAAGAAGGGCACGCTGAAGACCTATCCGGGCCTGCCGCACGGCATGGCGTCGACGCATCCGGAGGTGATCAACGCGGATCTGCTGGCGTTCTTCAAGGCGTAGGTTCACGCTGAATTGTCATCCCGGCCGTAGCGCAGCGGAGAGCCGGGACCGCGGAAAGCTCAGCGTTTCCGGCGGTCCCGGATAGCCTCTGCGAGGCTTCCGGGATGACAATCTATTCTAAGCCCCCAGAACCTCCGGCGTCATCGCCGCGAAATCCTCCGCGCCGATCATCACCCCGGCCGCCGCGCCGGGAACCTGGGCCAGCACCGCTTCAGCGAACACGCGCGCCAGGGCACGCTTGCTCTCCGCCCAGGCCGCATCCGCCTCGCCGTCGGCCGCCGCCAGCGCCCCCTTGGCCAGCATCCAGCCGCCGACCACGTCGCCCAGCAGCTTCTGATAGGCCGTGGCCCCAGACAGCGCGTCCGGCATCGACTTCGCGCGGCGCTCGATCAGCCAGGCCGTCGCCGAAGAGGCCGCGTTCAGGGCCGCTTCCAGGCGCAGGCCGACGGCCTTCAGCTCGCCGGCGTTCAGCAGTTCGATGGTGTCGCGGATGTCGTCCATCAGGTCGGCCATGGCCTGGCCTTCGCCCAGCATCAGCTTGCGGCCGACCAGGTCGATGGCCTGGATGCCGTTGGTCCCCTCGTAGATCGGGGCGATGCGGGCGTCGCGATAGTGCTGGGCCGCGCCGGTCTCCTCAATGAAGCCCATGCCGCCGTGGATCTGCAAGCCCAGCGAGGCGACCTGGACGCCGACGTCAGTCGACCAGGATTTCGCGATCGGGGTCAGCAGTTCCTCGCGCAGCTTGGCGGCGGTCCGGGTGGCTTCATCGGTCGCGGCGCGCGACAGGTCGGCGGCGACGGCGGTCGACAGGCAGATGCCCCGCGCCGCTTCGATATGGGCCTTCATCAGGACGAGCGTGCGGCGCACGTCCGGATGGTCGAACAGGCGGGCGGGATAGGCCCCGGTCCAGGCCGAGCGGCCCTGGGCGCGCTCCTGGCTGAAAGCGAGGGCCTGCTGATAGGCGCGTTCGGCGATGGCGGTGCCCTGCGTCCCGACCTGCAGGCGGGCGGCGTTCATCATCGTGAACATGTTGGGCAGGCCTTGGCCCAGGCCGCCGACCAGCTCGGCCTTGGCGCCCTCGAACAGCATCACGCAGGTGGGCGAGCCGTGGATGCCCAGCTTGTGCTCCAGCCCGCCGACGCGCACGCCATTGGCTTCGCCCAGCGAGCCGTCTTCGTTGACCAGCACCTTGGGGGCCAGGAACAGCGAGATGCCCTTCACGCCCGGAGGGGCGTCGGGCGTGCGGGCCAGGACCAGGTGGATGATGTTGTCGGCCGCGTCGTGGTCGCCCCAGGTGATGAAGATCTTCTGGCCGGTGATCTTCCAGCCGCCGTCGCCATCGGGCGTGGCCACCGTGGTCAGGGCCGCCAGATCCGAGCCGGCCTGGGGCTCGGTCAGGTTCATGGTCCCGGTCCACTCGCCCGAGACCAGGCGCGGCAGGTAGAGGTGTTTCTGGCTGTTCGAGCCGTGATGCTCCAGCGCCTCGATCGCGCCCAGGCTCAGCATCGGGCACAGGCCGAAAGCCATGTTGGCGGCCTGGACCATTTCCAGCACCGCCACCTCCAGCGTCTTGGGCAGGCCCTGGCCGCCGTGCTCGACCGGCGCGGCCAGGCTGGCCCAGCCGCCTTCGGCAAATTGTTTGTAGGCGTCGGCGAAGCCCGGGGCGCAGCGGACCATGCCGTTCTCCAGCTTGGCGCCGACCAGGTCGCCCTGGCGGTTCAGCGGGGCCAGCACGTCGGCGGCGAAGGCTCCGGCCGCTTCCAGAACCGCCGCCACCGTGTCGGTGTCGGCTTCGGGGAAGGCGTCGGCCAGTCGCCCGAAATCCGCCGCATGGCGCAGCGAGAAAGCCAGATCACGGACGGGCGCGCGGTAGGTCATGCCGAAAAACTCCAGACGGTCGCGGCCTGTTTAGGGAGGGTGACGTTACGTCGCCAAGTCGTTGGCGGCTTTCTGTGCATGATCACGGTCTCGTGATCAGCTCAGCCTTTAAAGCCGTGTTGGAGTGCCTAGATCGGGGAACTGCAACTAGTGCTGTTGTAATTCCTTTCCTGGAGCCCTCCCCGATGATCCGTCCCTACGCCTATGCCGCGCTCGCCGTGGCCCTCTTCACGGCCCCCGCCGCGCTGGCCGCGCCGGGCGTCTCGTCGACCAAGCCGGCCGACCTGCCGGCCGGCCACTACGTGCTGGACAAGACCCACGCCGTGCTGACCGCCAAGCTCAAGCACATGGGCTTCTCGAACTACACCCTGCGCTTCACCAAGCTGGACGCCGACTTCCACTATGATCCCAAGGCCCCGGAAGCCTCGAAGATCAACGTGACGATCGACCCGGCCTCGCTGGACACCGCCACGGGCGCCGACGCCTTCGGCCTGAAGTTCAACAAGGAGCTGATCGGCGACGGCTGGCTGGAAGCGGCCAAGTACCCGACCATCACCTTCGTCTCGACCGCCGTGAACGTCGGCGACGGCCAGCACGGCTCGGTGACCGGCGACCTGACCTTCCACGGCGTCACCAAGCCGGTGACCCTGGACGTCGTTTTCAACGGCGTCGGTTCGGGCATGATCCCGCTGCAGACCCGTACGGGTTTCTCGGCCTCGACGACGATCAAGCGTTCGGAGTTCGGCGTCGGCAAGTACGTCCCGCTGATCGGCGACGACGTCACGCTGAACATCGAAGTCGAGTTCGAAAAGAAGTAAGCGTTACCTAGGGATCTGGGAGACCTGCATGGCCGAGAGCCGTACGCGCTACACGACGGTGGCGATCGTCATTCACTGGCTGATCGCCGCGGCCATCATCTTCCAGATCATCCTGGGCTGGCGAATGGGGGACGGACCCAAGGGTCCGACCACCTACGCCCTGTTCCAGCTGCACAAGTCGATCGGCATCACCATCCTGCTGCTCAGCCTGGCGCGGCTGGCCTGGCGGCTGTTCAACAAACCGCCGGCCCCGCCCGAGCGGCAGCCGAAGTGGGAGCGTATCGCCTCGCACGTCGTGCACTGGGGCTTCTACGTGATCATGATCGGCCTGCCGGTGACGGGCTGGATCATCGTCTCGACCAGCCGGGTGCCGATCCCGACCTTGCTCTACGGAACCGTGCCGTGGCCGCACATTCCGGGCCTGCCCGAGCTGGCGGCCGGAGCCAAGCACGCCTGGCACGAGGCCGGCGAGCTGGGTCACGGCGTGCTGGTCAAGACCACCTACCTGCTGCTGGCCTTGCACCTGGGCGCGGTGGCCAAGCACCAGATCCTGGACCGCGACGAGGTCTTCGGCCACATGGCCGCCGGCGCCAAGCCGGGGATCAAGGAGCCGCGCCTGTGGCTGGCCGCCGCCGGCCTGGCCGCCGTCATCGCCGCCGGCTACCTCTACATGCCGGCCGTGAAGGCCGCGCCTGCGCCGGCCCCCGCGCCGGTCGAGGAGCCCGCTCCGGTCGCCGCGCCTGCGCCGACTGAAACCGCCGCGCCCGCTCCTGAGACGCTCGCACCGGCCGAGTCCGCGCTGAAGGACCCCGTCGCCTGGGCTGTGCAGAAGAGCTCGACCCTGACCTTCACCGCCTCGTGGTCGGGCAGCGGCATCGACGGCCGGTTCAAGACCTGGAGCGCCGACATCCTGTTCTCGCCGGAGGCTCTCGACCGCTCGAAGGTCACGGTCAGCATCGACATGGCCTCGGCCGCCACCGGCGACGACCAGCGTGACCAGAGCCTGCCCAGCGGCGACTTCTTCGACACCGCCGAGCATCCGAAGGCCACCTTCACGGCGACCAAGTTCCGCAAGACCGGCGAGGGCAAGTTCGTCGCCGACGGGACCCTGGACCTGCGCGGCGTGAAAAAGCCGCTCAGCCTGCCCTTCACCCTTAAGATCGACGGCGACACGGCCACGGCGCGCGGTGTAACCACCCTGGACCGGACGACATTCGGAGTTGGACAGGGCGAATGGGCGTCGACGGACGAAATCGCGGCGAAGGTGAAGGTCAGCTTCGCGATCACCGCCAAGAAGAAATAACAGCCGCCGCCGACGCGTTGCGGGCCGGCGGGCTCGTTCTGCTGCCGACCGAGACGGTCTACGGGCTGGGGGCGGACGCCGCCAACCCGGCGGCCGTGGCGGCGATCTTCGAGGCCAAGGGCCGTCCGCGCTTCAACCCGCTGATCGCCCATGTCGCCGATCTGGAAACCGCCGCGCGGATCGCCGATCTGGACGACCGCGCCTACGCCCTGGCCCGCGAATTCTGGCCGGGGCCGCTGACCATCGTCGCGCCGATCAAGGACACGAGCGCGGTGTGTGACCTGGCCCGCGCGGGCCTGGACACCGTGGCTATCCGCGTGCCGGGCCATCCGGTCTCGCATGCGGTGCTGGAGGCGTTCGGCGGCGCGGTCGTGGCGCCGTCCGCCAACCGCTCGGGCCGGCCCAGCCCCACGACCTATGCCGACGCTGTGGCCGAGACGGGCGACAAGGCCGCCGCCGCCCTGGACGGCGGGCCGTGCGCCGTGGGCCTGGAATCGACCGTGGTCTCGGTCCTGGACGGCCTGCCGCGCCTGTTGCGTCCCGGCGCGGTGACCCGCGTCCAGCTGCAGCAGATCGTCGGCCCGCTAGCCGAAGCCGACGACGACGCCAAGCGCTCGCCGGGCCGTCTGGCTCTGCACTACGCCCCCGACGCTCCAGTGCGGATCAACGCCAAGGCGCCCGAGGCTGGTGAGGCCTATCTGGCGTTCGGCGACTGGCCCGAGAGCCCGCGCGTCTTCAACCTGAGCCCGTCTGGCGATCTGGCCGAAGCCGCCGCCAACCTCTTCGCCTATCTCCGCGCCGCCGACCGCATCCGCCCCTCGGCCATCGCTGTCGCTCCGATCCCGGAAGACGGCCTGGGCGAAGCGATCAATGACCGCCTGCGCCGCGCGGCCGGCTTCGTCGGCTAAAGCGCCGAGCGGACGTCGGTCTGGGCGAAGTCGTCGCCTTTGTAGAGCAGGGGGGCGTCGAGCCCCTTGGCCAGGGCATAGGGAAAGCAGTCGCCTAGGTTCAGCTGCGCGGGATGGCGACCTTTCCCGTATTGGATATGCGCATCAAGCGCCAAGGGTTCGATCACTGCGTAGCGCGCAACGCGAATCCGAAAATCGACCAGCCAAGCGTCGAGGTCTTCACGCGAGAGCAGAAAGCGCCGCCTCACCAGCACAATGCCCAGCTCGACATAGGTCATCGCGGAGATCAGCGGATCATCCGCCTCTTCCAGACGGTCGAGGAAGGCGTCGCATTCTGGTTCTTCCAGCGCGATGGCGACCAGCGCCGAAGTATCGAGGACGAGCGTGCTCACGCGTCGAGATCGGTGACGCCAGGGATTTCCCACAACTCGTCAAAGTCGGCCTTCGTGATAGGCGCCAGCAGACCCGCGCGCGCTTCGGGCGTGAGATACTTTCTGGTGAGCGCCTTCAGTTCCGCGACGCTGCGACGTCGCCGGGGCGGCTCCTCGCCACGCTTGGCCGCCAGCCGTTCCTTCACGGCGATCTCGATCGCCATCGTCAGGCTCTCGCCGGTCAGCTCGGCCAGTTCGCGCACCGCGCGTTCGGCCTCGGGGTTCTTGATCAGGATGCCCACTGTGGTTCCTCGCGGCGCCTCCGTATAGACCGCAGTATATACTGACAGCCGCCCCCTCGAAAGCGTATCGTCCCGCCCATGACCAAGCCCGTTCCCGCCGATGTCGTCTCCCGCCTGAAAGCCGTGCTCGGCGAGGGCGGATGGAGCCAGGATCCGGACGTGATCGCGCCCAAGCTGGTCGAGTGGCGCGGCCGCTGGAAGGGCGAGACGCCGCTGCTGGTCACGCCGCGCACGACCGCCGAGGTCGCCGCCGTCGTCGGCATCTGCGCGGCCGAGGGCGTGGCGATCACGCCCCAGGGCGGCAATACCGGCCTGGTCGCCGGCCAGATCCCGCATGGCGAGATCCTGCTGTCGACCCAGAAGCTGACGGCCATCCGCGACGTCGACCCGATCGACGACGCCATGGTGCTGGAGGCCGGGGTCACGCTGTACGAAGCCCACCAGCAGGCCGCCAAGGTCGGCCGTCGTTTCACCGTCGGCGTGGCCTCGGAAGGCTCGTGCACGATCGGCGGCCTGATCTCGACCAATGCCGGCGGCACCGCCGTCCTGCGCTACGGCATGATGCGCGAGCAGGTGCTGGGCATCGAGGCCGTGCTGCCCAATGGCGAGATCTGGAACGGGCTCAAGCGCCTGCGCAAGGACAACACCGGCTATGACCTCAAGCAGCTGCTGATCGGGGCCGAGGGCACGCTGGGCGTCGTCACCGCCGCCTCGCTGAAGCTGCACGCGCTGCTGGCCTCGCGGGCCGTGGCGATCGTCGGCCTGGCCTCGCCGGCCGACGCCATCCAGCTGCTGGCGCGGGCGAAAGACGAGACCGGCGGCGCGGTCGAGGCCTTCGAACTGATGGGCCGGCTGGGCTTCGAGCTGACCGTCCGCAACATGCCCGGCCTGCGCGACCCGCTGCCGGACGTGCACCCCTGGTACGTGTTGATCGAGATCGCCAGCGGCGAGCCGGGCGTGGCCGAGGCGGCCCTCGAACGGCTATTGGCCGGCGCCCTGGAGCGGGGCCTGATCGCGGACGCAGCCGTGGCCCAGACCGAAACCCAGATGAAGGCCTTCTGGCATATCCGCGAGGGCCACTCGGCCGGCCAGAAGCCCGAAGGCGCGGTGTGGAAGCACGACGTGTCCGTGCCGGTCTCCAAGATCCCCGACTTCATCGGCCAGGCCAACGCGGCGATCGAAAAGACCTTCCCCGGCACGCGCATCGTCGCCTTCGGCCATGTCGGCGACGGCAATGTCCACTACGACGTTCTGCAGCCGGTCGGCGGCGACGGCGACGCCCACGAGGCCCAGCGCGAGGCCGGGGCCAAGATCGTCCACGACATCACCGCCACCTTCTCAGGCTCGATCAGCGCCGAGCACGGCCTGGGAGCGATGAAGACGGGCGAGGCCCTGACCTACAAGGACCCGATCGAGGTCGCGGCGCTGCGGGCGATCCGGGGGGCGCTGGACCCCGCGCGGATCATGAATCCGCGGGTGCTGTTTTAGCAGCAGCCGCCGCTGCGCGCTTGCGGGCCCGCAGGTACAGCACCGTCAGCACGGCGAACGCGCCGACCGGGATCGTGGCCTTGTAGAAGCCGGGCTGCACGTTGGGCATCAGGCTGATCGCCATGGGCACGAAGCCCCACTTGCCGGTGGAGGCTTCCATCCAGAAGGCCCCAACCCCGACGAAGCTCATCACCGCGAACACGATGCGATATTTCAGCGTCCTGTCGCGCAGGACGAAGAACAGGGCCGTGATCATCGGCAGCGGCCAGAGAAGGGCGGCCAGCAGGCCCAGGGTGTTGCTCATCCCTCGCTGATAGCCGGGACGGAGGCGTTGCGCCAACCTATCTAAGCCGACATCGTACTCGCCAAGGAGACCGCCATGACCATCGAGAACGAAGACCAGCTGGAGAAACTGCGCGCGGTCGGCAATCTGGTGGCCCGAACCCTGGCGGCCATGGGCGAGGCCCTGGAGCCGGGCATGACGACCCGCGAGCTGGACGATTTCGGCCGCGCCCTGCTGGAAAAGGAAGGCGCGCGTTCGGCGCCGGAGCTGACCTACAACTTCCCGGGCGCGACCTGCATCTCGGTGGGGCCAGACTGCGCCCACGGCATTCCGGGTGAGGTGGTGGTCAAGGCCGGCGACCTGATCAATATCGACGTCTCGGCCGAGCTGGACGGCTACTATGGCGATACGGGCGCCAGCTTCGCGGTGCCGCCGGTGACCAAGCGCGTCGAGCGCCTGTGCCGCGACGGTCGCCGGGCGATGTGGGCCGGCATTCGGGCCGTGCGGCCCGGCGCGCGGCTGAACGAGATCGGCCGCTCGATCGAGACCTTCGCCGACAAGAACGGCTACAGCCTGGTCCGCAACCTGGCCAGCCACGGCGTCGGCCGCTCGCTGCACGACGACCCGCGCGAGATCCCGACCTGGTACGAGCCCCGCGACCGCCGCACCATCCCCGAAGGTCTGGTCTTCACCATCGAGCCGTTCCTGTCGCTGGGCGCCGACTGGGTCGAGGAACTGGACGACGGCTGGACCCTGCGCCCGCCCCAGCGCCAGGCGACGGTGCAGTACGAGCATACCCTGGTGGCGACGCGGAACGGGCCGCTGGTGCTGACGCTGATCTAGGGACTCAGTTCATCTGGTCGAGGAAGGTCCCGGGGCCGTAGACGCCGATCAGGTCGACGTTGAAGTGGGCGCTGCCGTCGGTCAGGTCGAGATAGAAGGTCTCGACCGCGCGCGCATAGGCGCCGACCCCCGCCTTCTCGGCCTCGGCCAGCAGCCAGCCGATCATGGCCGCCTTGGTCCCGATCCCGTTCGCGCCGTCGCCGCCGTAGCTGGCGAAATAGTCGATGCGCGTGTCGATCAGGGCGTGGACCTTGTCGTCGGTCGGCGCGGCGCCGCCGAAGATCGTCCTGTAGGCCTCGCGCGTGGCGTCGAACAGGCTCATCGCGCCGTACTTGGCCTCGAACTGCGCCCGCCCTTCGCCAACCTTGCCCAGATTGACGGCGAAGTTGATGTAGCGGTTTTCGAGATTGAACGACTGGTAGTAGGCGCTGTTGAGATTGTTTGGGTTGGGCCCGGTCGGGGCGACCAGATAGTCGATGCCCTTTTCGGTCGGGATTTTGCCGGTGAAGAACTGATAGGCGGTCAGGGCGACGGAGGTCGTGCCCAGGGCGAATTTTTCGAAGACCTGGACCATCTCGCGCGTCGACAGGTTGGCGCGCTCGTTCGGGATCGGGGACACGGCCTCCTTGTCCTCGGGGCGCACGTCCGGCAGGCGGGTGATGGCGGTGTAGCTGGCGTAGCCGCTGGGAATGAGGACGCTGAAGCCGTTGGCGTCATTGTCGACGATGTCGAGGCGCAGATCGTAGGACGCCGCGCGCGGGTCCGGATAGAACCGCTCAAAGAAGCTCGTCAGTCCGATCGTGACCCATCCATGACCGTTGTGTCCGTTCTCGCTGACATTGAACGAGAACTGGAAAACGCTCTGACCCGCCGCGCCTTGGACGGCGAAGCCGCTCGAGACGCCGCCATTGGACGGGTAGCGCTCGTCCGTGGGGCCGGAAATCAGCGTGCTCCGGGTCAGGGGCGACGACAGGGTCACCTCGATGTTCACCCGGCCGCCTTCCATGACCGTGGGGTTGAGAACACGCAGGGTCGCGAAGGTCTGGGGCGTGATCACGGGCGTGAAGCCCAGCTGCGCCGCGGTCAGCGATGTGGCGTCGACATTCGCCAGGACGGCCAGGCTGTTCCAGCTGTTCGCGCCGCTGTTGTACTGCAGCACCGTGTCAGGCCCCAGCTGGGCCAGCCGCATCAGCTTTCCGGCGAAGGGGTCATAGCCGGGTTCGCGATTGATCAGCAGCGCGGACAGGTCGATCTTGTCCTCCGGCGAGAAGTCCATGATCTGGAATGGCGCCGGCCGGTTGTACATCACCGCGAAGGTGTCGGCGCCGGCGCCGCCATAGACCACGCCGCCATCGTAGAGCTTGAAGGTGTCGTTGCCCGCGCCGCCGTGGGCGGTCAGGGCCGCGATCCGATAGCTGTTGACGATGATGGTGTCGTCGCCGTCGCCCGCGTCGATCGTGACCGTGTTATAGTCGCCGATATAGGCCGAGATGTAGTCGGCGCCCGCGCCGGCGCGGATGTCAGAGTCCAGCGCCTGGTTCTGCTCGATCCTATCGTCGCCCGACGTACCGTTGACGATCGTCATCCGGGCTTGCCCCCAAACAGCCAAGGTTGAGCCGTCGGCGTAGACCGAGCCAGAGATTGCGGTCAATGCCTCCGTTCGGCGGACGACGGTCTATTTCGCCTCCCGCTAGCGAAGCTGCTCCGAACCCTCTATCTCCCCGACCATGCTGATGGTCATCTCGCCCGCCAAGTCGCTGGACTTCACCGCGCCCGCCCAGGCCCTGCCCCTGACGACGCCGGAACTCAAAGCCCAGATCGCCGAACTGGCCAAGGTCACGCGCAAGCTGACGGCCGCTGACCTCAAGCGCCTGATGCACATCAGCGACGCCCTGGCCAAGCTGAACCGCGAGCGCTTCCAGGCCTTCGACTCCGAGCTGGAAGAGGGCCTGCAAGCCGTCATCGCCTTCAATGGCGACGTCTATGGGGGCCTGGCCGCCCGTGAACTGGATCGCCCGGCCCTGGAATGGACCCAGGATCACCTGCGGATTCTGTCGGGCCTGTACGGCGTGCTGCGCCCGTTCGACGCCTTGCAGCCCTACCGCCTGGAGATGGGCACGCGGCTGAAGACCAAGAAGGGCTCGAACCTCTACGACTTTTGGGGCGAGACGATCTCCAAGACCCTGAACGCCGCTGCCGAGGGCCAGACCGATCCGACCCTGGTGAACCTGGCCAGCCAGGAATATTTCGGCGCCGTCGACGCCAAGGCCCTGAAGCTGCCGGTCGTGACCTGCCACTTCAAGGAAGAGAAGGGCAACGAACTGCGGGTGCTGGGCTTCTTCGCCAAGAAGGCGCGCGGCCGCATGGCGCGCTACGCCATCGACAACCGCATCGACCGCGCCGAGGGGCTGAAAAGCTTCAATCTGGACGGCTATGGCTTCCGCGCCGATCTCTCGACCGAGGCCGACTGGGTTTTCGCTCGCCCGCAGCCATAATTTCATCTACTGATGAATTTAATAAGGGCTCGCCTCTCGCAATGGCGAGCTATATGTTGCGTTGCAATATCATTGGGGCGTTGCCTTAGGAGCGCGTGATGGCCGTCGATTTCGGTTTGCAGGGTCAAGTCGCCATCGTCACCGGGTCTACCAGCGGCATCGGCCATGCGCTGGCCGACGCGCTCGCCGCCCAGGGCTGCAACATCGTCATGAACGGCCTGGGCGAGATGAACGCCATCGAGCGGGCCCGGGCCGAGATGGCCGAAAAGCACGGCGTCGAGGTGCTGTACCACGGCGCCGACATGACCAAGCCCGATCAGATCGCCGACATGGTCCGCGCGGCCAAGGCCGAGTTCGGCGAGCTGGACATTCTCGTGAACAACGCCGGCGTCCAGCACGTGGCCCCGATCGAAGAGTTCCCGGACGACAAGTGGGACCTGATCATCGCCATCAACCTGTCCTCGGCCTTCCACGCCACCAAGGCGGCGGTGCCGATCATGAAGGAGCAGGGGCGCGGGCGGATCATCAACATCGCCTCGGCCCACGCGCTGGTCGCCTCGCCGTTCAAGTCGGCCTATGTGGCGGCCAAGCACGGCATCATGGGCCTGACCAAGACCGTCGCCCTCGAGGTCGCCCAGGACGGCATCACCTGCAACGCCATCTGCCCGGGCTTCGTGAAGACCCCGCTGGTCGAGGCCCAGATCGCCGACCAGGCCAAGGCCCGCGGCATCAGTGAAGACGCGGTGATGAAGGACGTGATCCTGGCGGCCCAGCCGACCAAGCAGTTCGTCACCTTCGACCAGCTGGCCGGCATGCTGCTGTATCTGGTCTCCGACGCCGGGGCCTCGGCCAATGGCGCGGCCTTCCAGGTCGACGGCGGCTGGGTGGCGCAATAGGCTGGGCTCCGTGCCCATCCCCCCCTTCAAGAAGAAACCCGCCGGTCCCCGGCAGCTGAGCCTGGCCCTCCAGGGCGGCGGCGCCCACGGCGCTTTCGAATGGGGCATCCTCGACCGCCTGCTCGAGGAAGACGACATCGAGATCCGCGCCGTCACCGCCGCCTCGGCCGGGGCGATGAACGCCGTCTGCCTGGCCCAGGGCCTGATCGACGACGGCAAGGCGGGGGCGAGGAAGCGGCTGGACTCGTTCTGGCGGCAGGTGAACCGCCAGGGCGGCCGCAACGTCTTTGGCGACACCTCGATCTGGACGTCGGCCTTCGGCGGCAGCGCCGACTGGATCAAGAACACGCCCGGCTGGCGGATGGCCGAGACCTTCGCCCTGTCGCTCAGCCCCTACGAGTTCAACCCGTTCAACCTGAACCCGCTGCACGACACGCTGGAAGCCGAGATCACCTTCAAGCAGATCCGCGAGAAGAGCCCGATCAAGCTGTATGTCGCCGCCACGGCGGTGCGGACCAGCAAGTCGGTGATCTTCCGCGAGACCGAGCTGACGGCCCGCCACATCATGGCCAGCGCCTGCCTGCCCCAGGTCTTCCAGGCCGTGGAAATCGACGGCGAGCCCTATTGGGACGGCGGTTTCCTGGCCAATCCGCCGCTGTGGCCGCTGTTCTACGACGACACGCCCGACGACATCCTGATCGTCAGCCTGAACCCCTTCGTCCGCGACGAGACGCCCAAGACGCCGGGCGAGATCATGGACCGGCTGAACGAGATCACCTTCAACGCCTCGCTGGCCTCGGAACTGCGGGCCATCGGCTTCGTGCAGAAGCTGCTGGACGAGGGGCTGCTGAAGGACAACGCCCGGGGCCGTTATCGCCGGATGCTGGTCCACGCGATTACGGCCGACAAGCCGCTGGCGGATCTGTCGCTGTCGACCAAGTTCGACACCGAGTGGAGCTTCCTGACCGACCTGAAAGAGCGCGGGCGCAAGGCAGCCGAAGCCTGGCTGACCGACTGCGGCAACTGTATCGGGGTGAAGTCCTCGGTCGATCTGAAGGTCGGATTCCCATGAGCAATCCCGTCCCGACTGTCGGCGTCGTCTGCCTGAAGGGCGACCAAGTGCTGCTGATCAAGCGCGGCCAGCCGCCGCGCCTGAACCAATGGAGCCTGCCCGGCGGCCGGCTGGAATGGGGCGAGACCCTGGAGGTCGCCGCCCTGCGCGAGCTGAAGGAAGAAACCGGGGTGGACGCGGAACTGCTGGGCTTGCTCGACGTGGTCGACGGCGTCTTTCCGGCAAGGCCGGCCGGCGAGATCACCCGGCACTACGTGATGATCGACTACGCCGCCCGCTGGACGTCCGGCGAGCCTGTGGCCGGTGACGACGCGGCCGAGGCGAAGTTCGTGACCCTGGACGAGGCCATGGCGATGGTCGAATGGGACGAGACGCGGCGGGTGATTGAAGAGACGTTTGAGCGGTTCGCTCACCTGTAGGGTTCAAAGACTCCTGCTTTCCTGGGCCCTGTGCCCAGGACCCATGCCAGCGGCGGGCTCCGAGGCGCCGGGCTGGTGCGCGCATCCATGCTTCGCCAAGTTTTGACCTACTATGCGGGTTGAACCATGGGCCCTAGGCACAAGGCCTAGGGAGGCGATGAGGGGAAAGGGTTGCGCTTGTCTCGAAGCTCAACAACATCTTCTCCATGACCGTCATCGAAGCCCGCGCGCCGCGCACCCCGATCAGTCCGAACGCCCTGATCCTGATCGCCGCCTGCGTGGGCCTGGGCTGGGCGGTGGCCGCCGAGGTTCAGCCGGCCGGCATCCTGACCTTCGCCTTCGTCGCCGCGGCGTGGGTGCTCAGCGTCGGCATCCACGAGTTCGGCCACGCCTTCGTCGCTCACAAGGCCGGCGACACGACCATCGTCGAGAAGGGCTATCTGACCCTCGACCCGCTCAAGTACTCGGACCTGGTCACCACCATCATCTTCCCGCTGATCGCCCTCGCCCTGGGCGGCATCGGCTTTCCGGGCGGCGCGGTCTATCTGCGCGAGGACCTGATGCGGTCCAGGGGCTGGCGGTCGCTGGCCTCGCTGGCCGGACCGCTGGGGACGTTGCTGGTGCTGATCGTGCTGGCCGTCGCCCTGCCGTTCGTCGCGTCCGAGGCGCTGTACAACGCCCTGTCTCTGCTGGCCCTGCTGCAGGCCAGCGCCCTCGTCCTGAACCTGCTGCCGATCCCCGGCCTGGACGGCTATGGCGTCATCCGGCCGTTCCTGCCCGACGGCGTCCGCGAGAAGATGGTCAAGATCGAGCGGGTCGGCTTCCTGCTGCTGTTTGCCCTGATCTTCTGGGTCCCTGGCGCCAGCAACCTGATTTTCGGCGCGGCCCTGGCGATCGCCGACCTGCTGGGCGTGTCGCGGCCGGCGATCGGGGCCGGCTGGCAGGCCTTCCACTTCTGGGGCTCTTGACCGGGACGGCCTGACCGCTTCTTCTTCAAACAAGCGTTTCAAGAAGAATGAGGGAGGGACGACCATGGCCTACGCGCCGTTCAACCTGTTGGGCAAGGTGGCCCTGGTCACCGGCGGCAATCGCGGCATCGGCCTTGGCATGGCCAAGGCGATGGCGCAGGCCGGCGCCGACATCGTCATCTGGGGCTCCAACCCCGAGCGCAATCTCGAGGCGGAAAAGCAGCTGACGACCTTGGGCGTTCGCGTGAAGGCCCAGACCGTCGATGTCTCGGACGAAGCCCAGGTCCGCGAAGGCATGGAGGAGGCCGTGGCCGCCATGGGCCGCGTGGACAGCGTCTTCGCCAATGCCGGCATCGGCTACGGCTCGCCCTCGTTCGTCGAGATGAAGACCGAGACCTATCGCAAGGTGCTGTCGGTCAATCTGGACGGCGTCTTCTTCACCCTGCGCGAGGCCTGCCGCCACATGGTCGAGCGGGCCAAGGCCGGCGACGCGGGCGGTTCGCTGGTCGGCATCGCCTCGCTGGCCGCCATCGAGGGCGCGGCCCGCAACGAGGCCTATGCCGCAACCAAGGGCGCGGTGATCTCGATGATCAAGTCGGTGGCCGTCGAGCACGCCCGCTACGGCGTGCGCGCCAACGCCATCCTGCCGGGCTGGATCGCCACCGACATGACGGCCGGCGCGCAGGGCAACGCCGCCTTCGCCGAGAAGGTCATCCCCCGCGTCCCGGCCCGGCGCTGGGGCGAGCCCGAGGACTTCGGCGGCATGGCGGTCTACCTGGCCTCGGACGCCTCCAGCTACCAGTCGGGCACGACCATCGTCATCGACGGCGGATACTCGATCTTCTAGGGCGGCTAACCTCGCGGCACGCTTGCCGGGTTAAGCAGAGGCCGAAATCCTCCCGGAAACCGACGGGAGGAACGGCCATGGGGCTGCGCACGCCGCTCTGCGATCTTCTGGATATCCAGCATCCGATCCTGCTGGCCGGCATGGGCGGCGTTTCCTACGCCCCCCTGGCGGCGGCGGTGTCGAACGCCGGCGGCTATGGCGTGCTGGGCATGGCCGGGACCTCGCCGGACTTCATCCGCGCTCAGATGCGGGAAGTGCGCCAGCTGACCGACAAGCCGTTCGGCGTCGACCTGCTGGCCGCCACGCCCGACGCCCTGACCGCCAGCGTCGAGGTCATCATCGAGGAAGGCGCCAGCGCCTTCATCGCCGGTCTGGGCGTGCCGCTGCCGATCATCGAGCGCCTGAAGAAGGCCGGCCTGAAGGTCATGGTCGTCTGCGGGGCCGTGAAGCACGCGGTGAAGGCTGAAGCTGCCGGCTGCGACGCCGTCATCTGCCAGGGCGGTGAAGGCGGGGGTCACACCGGCCTCGTCGGCACCCTGCCGCTGGTCGCCCAAGCCGTGGAGGCCGTGAAGATCCCGGTGGTCGCCGCCGGCGGTCTGCATGATGGCCGGGGTCTCGCGGCGTCATTAGCCCTGGGCGCCCAGGGCGTCTGGATGGGCACGCGTTTCATCGCCTCGACCGAAGCCCATGCCGGCGACCTCTATCGCCAGGCGATCCTCGAAGCCGCCGACGAGGACACCGTCCGCACCCGCTGCTACTCGGGCAAGCCCATGCGGGTGCGCAAGAACCCCTATGTCGACGACTGGGAGAGCCGGTCGGCCGACATCCAGCCGTTCCCGCAGCAGGCCATGGTCTCGATCCGCAACGGCGCCATGGGCGGCATCGGCGGGCAGGTCGAGGGGCTGGATCCCGACAAGTCCTGCTTCGCCATGGGCCAGAGCGCCGGCGGCGTGCGCGAAGTGCTGCCGGCCGCCGAGATCGTCGCGCGGCTGGTCAGCGAGGCCGAAGCGGCGCTGGATCGGGCCAGCGCCTTTCGCACCTAGTCGCGCTCGAACTTCGGCAGCACCCGCTTGAAGTGGGCCTCGACGGCGTCGTGGCACTCGCAGGCGCGCTTTTCCAGGGCCGGGCGATCCAGGATCTCGACCCGGCCGCGGCCGATGTGGATGACCCCGGCGTCCTGCAGCACGCGAGCGACGGCGCTGATCGTCGTGCGCTGCACGCCCAGCATCTGGGCCAGGGTCTCCTGGGTCAGACGGATCGGCTCATTGCCCGAACGGTCGTGGGCGAACAGCAGCCAGCGGCAGGTGCGCTGCTCGATCGGGTGCAGGGCGTTGCAGGCGGCGACCTGCATCATCTGGGCGATAAAGACGTCGGCGGCGCGATCAAACAGGTCGGCGATGATCGGATACTGGGTCTTGATCTCTTCCAACCGCGCGGTCGGGATGCAGAAGGCGTGACCCGGCACCCGGACCACGGCGCGGCCATAGGCGGGCTTGAAGCCGGCGCTGACGACGCCGCCGATCGCGCCCTCGAAACCGATGCTGGCGGCCTCGATCTCCTGGCCGTCCGAGGTGACGACCAGCAGCGAGACCTGGGTCGGGCCGCAGGGCAGATAGGTGTGCTCGACGTCGTCGCCGGCGTCGAACAGCACCGCGTCGGCGGGCAGGTCGACCAGCACCAGATACGGCGCGAGCGCGGTCATCGCCTCGGACCGCAGGGCGGCCAGCAGGCGGTTGGAGGCATAGGGCGGGGCAGCGTCACCTTCGACGGTGCTGCGGGTTATGCGGGCGAAAGCGGTCATGCGGATCTCCCGTGAAGCTCGACTGCATAAGCGCGCAGCGAACAGCTTAGTTTCCCGTGGACGGCGAGACTCTTCCGAAGCACCCTCCGACCGATCGGAGAACAGCGATGATCGCCAAGCGGCATCTGAGGCGACGGCTCAGCCAATATGGCGCCCTCTGGCTGGGCGCTTTTGTGGTCACCCTGCTGGTGATGGCGGTGATGGTCTTCGCGGTCGGCATGCCGGTGGCCGAGACCGCCGACCTGACCCTGCCGATCGCCTTCGCGCTGCTGGGCTTGGCGGTGATCGCCGGCGTCGGGATCACCGTCGTCAAGGACGTCGGCCTGACCACCAAGTCGCTGATCACGGCCCTGGCGCTGCTGTTGATCCTGCCGCTGCTGTGGGCGCCGGTCCTGGCCGTCGTGGTCACGGCCGCGATCGCCGGGGCGTCGGTGGAGTATTCGCTGGCCTATGCCCAATTTCGGATCACGGTCAGCCACCTGATCTATCCGCTGGTCGCCATGCTGGGCGAGGACCCGCTGGTCAGCTTCGTCTGGAACGCCTTCCAGGTGGTCGCCTCCATCGTCGGCGCGGTCGCGTCCGCGCTGCAGGTGTGGCGCGTGCTGAAGCCGTTGCTGTATGGCGAGGATGAGGAAGGGGCTGTCGAGGCGTAACCCCATCCCTTGCCTTCCTAGGCCTTGTGCCTAGGACCCATCGTTCCGCAGATATTGCGTCAGCCAGCGTGTCGTTGCATTGGCGGCGATCTCCTTGGAATGGGCCGCATCCAGTCTATCCATGGGTCCTAGGCACAAGGCCTAGGAAGGCAAGATTTTGGAGTTTGCTCCAAAAAGCCAACGCCGCGTGGGTCCCGCTTTCGCGAGGACAATCGGTGTTGGAATTGGCCGTTAGCTCAGCTGCGTCGGACCAGGCAGCACCCAGTCCTCTTCCTGCACGTGCAGCATCACCGGCAGGCCTAGACCGGCTGGATGTTCGGCCAGGCGGCGAGCCGCGTCGCGGGCTTCGCCGCGCGTCTCGTAGGCGCCGAAACGCAGATTGTCTCCGATGATCGACCAGCGGTCACCGACGCGCACGACGCCGTAATGCACCTCAGTCATGGGCTTGACCTCCTTGCAGTATCCACAGGAAAGACCCGATCTGTGGCGATCGCAAGGCCTTTATCGCCAAAGCTTTTTCTGACACCGGGGGACATTTTGTCCCCAGGCTGGCCCCCAAGCTTCGGCGTCCCGTTTCTCGCCTTTTGGGCGCGGGCTGATGACAGGTGTGGGGGCTCTGATAATAACTGACGGCATGTCGCGTCCGTTCCTCATCGGCGTCGTTCTGGCCGCCCTTGTCGCAACACCCGTCCTGGCCCAGGAGCGGGACGCGAAGGACCGTCAGCGCCTGCTGGATCTGGCCTATACGCTGGGTGAGAGCCACGCCCTGCGCCAGGCTTGCCAGGGCGAAACCGATCAGTACTGGCGCTCGCGCATGGTGCGGCTGACCGAGGTGGAGCAGGCCGACCAGGCCTTCGACGCCCAGATGCGCGAGCGGTTCAACACGGGCTTCGCCTCGCGCCGCAGCGAGTATCCCACCTGCGACGACGCCAGCCGCAAGGCTGAGCAGCAGGTCTCGCGCAAGGGCCAGTCCCAGGCCCAGAGGCTGTCGCAGTCGGTCCGCCAGGCGCACCGAGAACCGGATTCCGTGGCGGACGACGAAGGCGCGCGGTAAGCTCCACCAAAAGTTGGTGAGGAGCTAAGTCTTGAGCGGCATTATCGTCCTGATCTTCCTGGGCTTTGCGTTCGTGCTGCTGTTCAGCGCGGTCAAGATCGTGCCCCAGGGCCGCGAGTTCACCGTCGAGCGCTTCGGCCGCTACACCCGGACTCTCAAGCCCGGCATCTCGATCCTGACCCCGTTCTTCGAAACCATCGGCCGCAAGGTCAATGTGATGGAGCAGGTCCTGGAGGTGCCCCAGCAGGAGGTCATCACCAAGGACAACGTGTCGGTGAAGGTCGACGCCATCGTCTTCATCCAAGTGATGGACGCCGCGGCCGCCGCCTATCGTGTCGACAACCTGATCTACGCCATCACCCAGCTGGCCCAGACCAACCTGCGCACCGTGGTCGGTTCGCTGGAGCTGGACGAGGTGCTGAGCCAGCGCGACCAGATCAATACCCGCCTGCTCTCGACCATCGACCATGCGACGGGTCCCTGGGGCGTGAAGGTGGCGCGGATCGAGATCAAGGACCTGACGCCGCCCAACGACATCACCAACGCCATGGCCCGCCAGATGAAGGCCGAGCGCGAGCGCCGCGCCGTGATCACCGAGGCCGAGGGCGAGAAGCAGGCCCAGATCGCCCGCGCCGAGGGCCAGAAGCAATCGGCCATCCTGCAGGCCGAGGGCCGCCGCGAGGCCGCCTTCCGCGACGCCGAGGCCCGCGAGCGGGAAGCCGAGGCTGAAGCGAAAGCGACGGCCTTCGTCTCGGAAGCCATCGCCAAGGGCGACGTCAACGCCATCAACTATTTCGTGGCCCAGAAATATGTCGAGGCCTTCGCCGAACTGGCCCGCAGCCCGCAGCAGAAGACCGTCATCGTGCCGGCCGACTTCGCCGGCCTGACGGGTTCGGTCGCCGGCGTCGGCGAGCTGATCAAGAGCCTGAGCGCCGACGTGGCGCGCCCGACGCCGGCGCCGCGAGCCTCTTCGTCGAGCACGGCGACCAACACGCCCACCGGCGGTAAGCGCGGGGCCTGACGTCATGGATGGTCTCGGAAGCTTCTACGCGCTGCATCCGTTCTGGGTCTGGCTGGCCGTGGCCGCCGTCTTCCTGGCGGTCGAGGTCTCGACTGGCACCGGCTGGCTCTTGTGGCCGGCCGCCAGCGCGTTCGTTGTCGGGGCGATCGCGCAGTTCACCCATCTGGGCCTCTTGGTCGATGTGGGCCTGTTCGCGGCGCTGACCATCGCCACGACCTTGCTGGCGAGGCGCTATCTGCGGCCGGTGCTGGAGCCCAAGAGCCCCGATCTCAATGATCCCACCCAGCGGCTGGTCGGCCAGCGCGGCCAGGTGCTGTCGACCTTCGAGCAGGGCCGCGGCCGGGTCTTTGTCGACGGCAAGGATTGGGCGGCCGAGACCGACGAGCCGATCCCGGCGATCAGCCAGGAAGTCGTGGTCATCGGCGTCGATGGCAGCGTGCTGAAGGTCCGCAAGATCCCGACCTAAGGACAGCTGCTGACAGAAGTCGGCGGCCCCCCTGTTATCTGGCGACCGCGACACCATTTACGGCCGCATCAGCCACCTAGCAGGGCACGCGCGACGCTGCATCGTCGCGTTTAGGGGAGACGGCGTGACTTCGATCATATCGGTAAAGGGTCTGAACAAGACCTATGCGTCGGGCCATCAGGCCCTCAAGACGATCGACCTGGACATCCGGCAAGGCGAGATCTTCGCCCTGCTGGGTCCGAACGGGGCGGGCAAGACCACCCTGATCAGCATCATCTGCGGGATCGTCAATCCCAGCCAGGGCGTCGTTTTGGCCGACGGTCATGACGTGGTGAAGGACTACCGCGCCGCCCGCTCCAAGATCGGCCTGGTGCCGCAGGAGCTGAACACCGACGCCTTCGAGACGGTGTGGGCCACGGTCACCTTCTCGCGCGGCCTGTTCGGCAAGCCGCGCAACGACGCCCTGATCGAGAAGATCCTTCGCGACCTGTCCCTGTGGGACAAGAAGGACAGCAAGATCATGGCGCTGTCGGGCGGCATGAAGCGCCGGGTGATGATCGCCAAGGCGCTGAGCCACGAGCCGACCATCCTGTTCCTGGACGAGCCCACCGCCGGCGTCGATGTCGAGCTGCGCCGCGACATGTGGGAGATGGTCCGTCAGCTGCGCGAAAACGGCGTCACCATCATCCTGACCACCCACTATATCGAGGAGGCCGAGGAGATGGCCGACCGGATCGGGGTGATCAACAAGGGCGAGATCATCCTGGTCGAGGACAAGTCGGTCCTGATGCGCAAGCTGGGCAAGAAGCAGCTGACCGTGCACCTGCGCGAGCCGCTGACCGCCCTGCCGGCCGGGCTGGCGGGCGATGCGTCGCTGAGCCTGATCAATGACGGCGCCGACCTCGTCTACACCTTCGACACCCAGGCCGACGACACCGGCATCGCCGACCTGCTGCGCCGCCTCTCGGACCACGGCGTCGACTTCAAGGACCTGCAGACCGACCAGAGCTCTCTGGAAGACATCTTCGTCAGCCTGGTGAGGGCCCCGCAATGAACCTCTACGCGATCAAGGCCATCTACCGTTTCGAGATGGCGCGGTGGTTCCGCACCCTGCTGCAGAGCATCCTGGCGCCGGTCATCTCGACCTCGCTGTACTTCGTGGTGTTCGGTTCGGCGATCGGCTCGCGCATGCAGGCCATCGACGGCGTCAGCTATGGCGCCTTCATCATCCCGGGCCTGATCATGCTGTCGCTGCTCAGCGAAAGCATCTCCAACGCCTCGTTCGGCATCTACATGCCCAAGTGGGCCGGCACGATCTATGAGCTGCTGTCGGCCCCGGTGTCGTGGGTCGAGACGGTGATGGGCTATGTCGGCGCGGCGGCGACCAAGTCGATCTGCCTGGGCCTGTTGATCCTGGCCACGGCCCGGCTGTTCGTGCCGTTCGAGATCGCCCACCCGTTCGTGATGCTGCTGTTCCTGGTGCTGACGGCGGTGACCTTCAGCCTGTTCGGCTTCGTGATCGGCGTCTGGGCCGACAACTTCCAGAAGCTGCAGATCGTGCCGGCGCTGATCATCACGCCGCTGACCTTCCTGGGCGGCAGCTTCTACTCGATCAAGATGCTGCCGGAGATCTGGCAGAAGATCACCCTGTTCAACCCGGTGGTCTATCTGGTCAGCGGCTTCCGCTGGGCCTTCTACGGCCAGTCGGACGTGGGCGTGGGCGTCAGCCTGGGCATGACCGCCGTGTTCCTGGCGGTGTGCCTGACGGCCGTCTGGTGGATCTTCAAGACCGGCTATCGCCTGAAGGTCTAGCCACACCAAACACCGACTATCCCCGCGAAAGCGGGGATCCAAGCTGAGCTGGCGGGCCTGCCTACAGTCTTCCTGAACGTCAGCTTGGGTCCCCGCCTTCGCGGGGATGATCGGATGAAGAAAGCCCCTTCATGCCGCCGGCCTTGCCGCCCTTGGCGATCAGCGCCGTCTCCGCAGCGCGGACCATCGGCCGTTCGCGGCTGAAGCTGGCCAGCATCTGGCAGCTTTCGAAGAAGCCGGGATCGGTCCGGGTGTCCACCTCGGGCTGCTGCACGACCAGGTGCAGGCCTTTGGCCCTCAGTTTCAGCACCGCATCGACCAAGCCCGCCATGTCGCCGCCCAGGGCGTGGAAGCTGGGCACGGCCAGCGCGCCGCCGTCCTCAAGGGCTTCGAAGGCCCGCGCCAGGCCTGGCCGCACGACGCCCGAGGCCAGGCACCGGTCGCTGAACACCTCCTCGCAGCCCAAGAGCAGCAGGCGCTCCTCCTGGGCGGGGCTGAAGAAGATCCCGCGCACGGGCGGCACGCGGTAGTAGCCGACGAGTTTCATCCCGGCTGCTTGGCAAACCGGCCGGCCGTTGGCGAGGACTTTCCGCCGCCGCCGGCCAGCCGCCCACAGCTTCCTAGCCGAGGGTCTTGAGGGCCTGCGCGACCGCGTCGGTCAGCGAGGTCGTCGGACGACCGATCAGGCCCGACAGCGTATGGCTCTCGTCGAACAGCCCGCCGTGGCCCGCGCCGACATCCGACTGGGCGATGATCGCCGCATAGGGCGCGGGTAGACCGAAGCTCTCCAGGATCCCGGCATAGGTCGCTTCGGGCAGGTCGTTATAGACGATCGTCTTGCCGGTCTGGCGCGAGACCTCGGCGGCCAGATCGGCGCGGGTGAAGGCGGTGTCGCCGGCCAGCTCGTAGACCCGGTTCTCGGTGTCCGGCGTCGAGACGACGACCGCAGCGGCCTCGGCATAGTCCTGGCGCGTGGCGGCGGAGACGCGGCCCTCACGCGAGGCGCCGATGATGGCTCCGGCCGCGATCGCGCCGGCCAGGCTGCCGGTATAGTTCTCGAAGTACCAGCCGTTGCGCAGCAGGGCGTAGGTCAGGCCCGAGGCCTTGATCAGCGCCTCGGTGGCGACATGCTCCTGCGCCAGAGCGATCGGCGTCGTGTCGGCATGCAGGATGCTGGTGTAGGCGATCCGCTTCACGCCGGCGACCTTGGCGGCCTCGATGACATTGCGGTGCTGGGCCACGCGCTGGCCGACCGCGTCGCTGGAGATCAGCAGCAGGGTGTCGACGCCGGCGAGGGCCGTCGCGAGCGTCTCGGGCTGGGCGTAATCGGCCACGCGGACGGCGACGCCGAGGTCGGCCGCCTTGGCCGGATCACGGACTAGGGCGACGATATCGCCGGCCGGGACGCGGGTCTTCAGGTCTTCGATGACGAGGCGGCCCAGCTGGCCCGTGGCTCCGGTGACGGCGATGGTCATGATCGTTCTCCGTTGATGACGGAAGCGATCTGGGCGCCTTGCTTACTTTCCGTAAGTACATACATTAATGTAAGTATGAAAGAAAAAGCCACCCTCTCCGAAAAGCTGATGCGCGGCGATCTGATGGAGCCCGACTGCCCGTCGCGGGGCGTGCTGATGCACGTCACCAGCCGCTGGGGCGTGCTGGTGCTGATCGCGTTGGAGACCGGAACGCATCGCTTCAGCGAGCTGCGCCGAGGCATCGGCGGGGTCAGCGAGCGGATGCTGGCCCAGACCCTGCAGCAGCTGGAAGGCGACGGCTTCGTGCGCCGCGTGGCCTACCAGGTCGTGCCGCCGCACGTGGAATACAGCCTCACGCCCATGGGTCTGGAGGTCGCCGAGAAAGTGCGGAGTCTCGCCGACTGGATCGAGCTCAACATCGAGCGGATCGTGGCGCGGGAGCCGGCCTAGGGCCGGTCGACATTCAGCTTTGACCTAACCCCAATCCGACCATCCCCGCGAAAGCGGGGACCCAAGCGGAGGCGGCGGGTCATGGTTCGGCCTCGTCCCGTCCTGAAAGCCAGCTTGGATCCCCGCTTTCGCGGGGACGATCGGTGATGGGGAAGTGATTTTGCTGAATGTCGATCCGCTCTAGGCCCGCGCGAAGCGGGCTCGGTACGCGCCGGGTGTCGTCGAGAACTGACGCCGGAAGTGGTGGCGCAGAGCGGGCGCGCCGAGGCCCACGGCTTCGGCGATCTGGTCGATGCCGGCCGGCGAGGTCTCCAGCAGGTCCCGCGCCCGGTTCATGCGCTCGGCCAGCAGCCAGCGGGCCGGGGTGTCGCCGGTGGCGGCCTCGAACCGCCGCAGGAACGTCCGCTCGCTCATCCCCGCCGCCTCGGCCAGGGCCTTGATGGTGTGGGCCCGCGAAAGGTCGCCGCGCATGCGGTCCAGGATCGGCCCCAGCCGCGAGGCCTCGTGGGCGACCGGCACGGGCCGCTGGACGAACTGGGCCTGGCCGCCGTCGCGATGCGGCGGCACCACCAGCCGGCGGGCCACGGTGTTGGCCGCTTCTGGCCCGAAGTCGCGGCGGATCAGGTGCAGGCCAAGATCGATGCCCGCCGCGCTGCCGGCCGAGGTCAGCAGGTCGCCCTCGTCGACATACAGCACGTCGGGCTGCACCTCGATCGCCGGATAGCGCTCGCGCAGGGCGTCGGCATAACGCCAGTGGGTCGTGGCCCGCCGGCCGTCCAGCAGGCCCGTCGCCGCCAGCACGAAGACGCCCGAGCAGATCGACATCAGCCGCGCGCCCCCGGCGTGCGCCGCGCGCAGGGCCTCGACCAGCGGCGCCGGCACGGGCTGGTCCATGCCCCGCCAGCCGGGCGCGACGATGACGCTGGCCTGTTCTAGGAGCTCCAGCCCGCCGTCGCCGACGATCCGCACCCCGCCCAGACCCTTCAGGTCGCCCGGCTCCACGGCGGCGGTGGCGAAGCGGTACCAGTCGTCGCCCATCTCCGGCCGGAGCAAGGCGAACAGCTCCACCGCCACCCCGTACTCGAAGGTGCAGAGGCCGTCATAGGCGAGGGCGACGATAAGTCGGTTTGGCATGATCTTTACGCCAGGTGTCGATCTCGCCAGCTAACGCGATGGGAGCTCATGCGGCAAGTCTCCAGGCGTCCAACCGCTGGAGAGCGCCATGAGCTTCGTTTCAGAAATCCCCGCCGCCCCGTCTGACGCCGCCGCCGCCCACTTCGCCGCGCGGCTGTCGCTGGAGACCGACTGCGCCGACGTCGCTGCGTCCATGAAGGCCGGCCAGGTCGACTTTGTCCTGCTGCACGTGGTCGGCTCGCCCGAAGCCTATGTCCGCCGCCACGTGCCGGGCGCGATCCACCTGCGCCACGCCGAGATGACCGCCGAGCGCATGGCGGAATGGCCGCAGGACACGCTGTTCGTGGTCTACTGCGCCGGCCCGCACTGCAACGGCGCCGACCGCGCGGCGCTGAAGCTGGCCCAGCTGGGGCGGCCGGTGAAGCTGATGATCGGCGGCATCACGGGCTGGGAGGACGAGGGCCTGGCCTTTGCGACCGGCTCGGAGCCTGGCGCGCTGGCGGCCTAGACGAACCGGGGATTGGCCTTGCGCAGGCCTTCGTTGGCGAGCGCGTCGGCGCGCTCGTTCAGCGGATGGCCGGCATGGCCCTTGACCCAGCGCCAGTCGACGTCGTGCCGCTCGCGCGCGGCGTCGAGCCGCTTCCACAGGTCGTCGTTCTTGACCGGGCTCTTGTCGGCCGTCTTCCAGCCGCGCGCCTTCCAGCCGCGGATCCACTCCTGGATGCCCTTCATCACGTACTGGCTGTCGGTGTGCAGCTCGATCTTGCAGGGACGGTTCAGCAGCTCCAGCGCCTGGATGGCCGCCATCAGCTCCATGCGGTTGTTGGTCGTCCCCGGCTCGCCGCCGCAGATTTCCTTCTTCTTGTCGCCATAGAACAGGATGGCGCCCCAGCCGCCCGGGCCGGGATTCCCCTTGCAGGCGCCGTCGGTATAGATCGTGACCTTGGGCGTCATCAGAACAGCACGAGACCTTCGCGGTGGACGGCCAGCTTGCGCTCGTACTCCAGCGGATCCTTGGGCCGCACCAGCGCGCCGGCGGGCGTCGCGCCCCAGTCGGCCAGGCGGGTCAGGAAGAAGCGCATGGCCGCGCCGCGCGCCAGGATCGGCAGGGCTTCCTTCTCGGCCGGGCTCAGCGGGCGACGGCGCTCATAGCCGTTCAGCAGCGCCTTGGCGGCGGTGATGTTGAAGCTGCCGTCGGCCTCGAAGCACCAGGCGTTCAGGGTCACCGCGACGTCGTAGGCGTAGCTGTCGTCGCAGGCGAAATAGAAGTCGATCGCGGCGGCGAACTTGCCGTTCGGCTGGAAGAAGACGTTGTCGGGGAAATAGTCGGCGTGGATCGTGCCCGACGGCAGACTTCGGGGCCACATCAGGGACAGCTGCGCCAGATCGTTGTCGACGGTCGCCGACAGGCCGGGCTTGAGGTCCTCGGCCGCCTTGCGGTGCTTGGAAAACAGCGGGGCCCAGGCGCTCTGGCCCAGGTCGTTGGCGCGGCGAGCCGGATAGCCTTCGCCGGCCAGGTGCAGCCAGGCCAGGCCCTCGCCGGCTTCGCGGCAGTGAGCGGCGGTCGGCTTGCGCACCGACAGGCCGGGCAGGAACTCGACGATCGCGGCGGCCTTGCCGCGCAGGGTCGACAGCGTGGCGCCCTTGCGGTCGGCGATCGGCCGGGCGCTGGGATAGCCCTTGTCGGCCAGCCAGGTCAGCATGTTGAGGAAGTAGGGCAGCTCCTCGGCCTTCACCCGCCGCTCATAGACGGTCAGGATGTAGCGGCCCTTCTCCGTCTCCAGCAGGAAGTTGGAGTTCTCCACGCCCTCGGCGATGCCCTTGAACGCCAGCGCGGCGCCCAGGTCATAGCCTTCCAGGAAGGTCGCGAGTTCTTGGTCGGTGATGTCGGTATAGACGGCCATGGCGCGGGGATGCGGGACGGGGCGCTGGCGGTCAAGGGGGCGGGCTCAATCGATATCCCCAACAACCGTCATTCCCGCCCTCGTGGCGGGAACCCCTCTGTCAGTCGCAGGTGAAGATGTGGCTTCACGTCACGCGATCGGCCTTGAGTCTCACGTGCCAGCTGAACCAGGGGTTCCCGCCACGAGGGCGGGAATGACGGATGGGGTTAGGCCGTCAGCAGCCTTGGCAGCTTGAAGGTGATGGTCTCGCGCGCCTCGACCAACTCCTCGACGGTGGTGTCGAAACGGGCCGAGATGGCGTCGATCACGCCCTGCACCAGGTCTTCCGGGGCCGAGGCGCCGGCGGTGAGGCCCACGCGGGTGACGCCGTCGAACCAGCTCCAGTCCATGCCGCTGGCGTCGTCAATCAGGTGGGCGGCGCTGGCGCCGGCCTTCAGGCCGACCTCCATCAGGCGCACCGAGTTGGATGAGTTCTTCGAGCCGACCACCAGCACCAACTCAGCCTGTTCGGCCAAGTGCTTGACCGCGTCCTGGCGGTTGGTGGTGGCGTAGCAGATGTCTTCCTTGTGTGGAGCGGCGATGTCGGGGAAGCGCTCGCGCAGCAGGGCGATCATGTCGGCTGTGTCGTCGACCGACAGGGTGGTCTGGGTGAGGAACGCGACGTTGGAGACGTCCTTGGGCTGCCAGGCGGCGGCGTCCTTGATGTCCTCGATCAGGGTGACCGAGCCTTCGGGCAGCTGGCCCATGGTGCCGATCACCTCGGGGTGGCCGGCGTGGCCGATCAGCACGATCTCGCGGCCGGCGTCGTAGTGCTTCTGGGCCTCGACATGGACCTTGGAGACCAGCGGGCAGGTGGCGTCGAGGTAGATCATCTGCCGCGACTGGGCCTCGGCCGGCACCGACTTGGGCACGCCGTGGGCCGAGAACACCACCGGGCGGTCGTCGGGGGCCTCGGACAGTTCCTCGATGAACACCGCGCCCAGCGCCTTCAGGCGATCGACCACGTGGCGGTTGTGCACGATCTCGTGACGCACATAGACCGGCGCGCCGAACTTCTCGACGGCGCGCTCGACGATCTGGATGGCGCGATCGACCCCGGCGCAGAAGCCGCGCGGGCTGGCCAGCACGAGCGAGATCGGGCGTCGGATCGAGGTCTGGGCGTTCATGGCGCGGAAACTAGTCGCTCACGGGCCCCGGCGCCAGGAGTCTGCGTCGTTGCGACGTCACGCATATGCCTTTATCAGGCTGCATGACGCCGAAGGGGCTCCATGGTCCCGCTTGGCTCTTCTTGTCCGGAACCGACGTTTCATGCGCCGCACCTTCTCGCTCGCCCTCAGCGCTTTGATGGCCGTCTCGATCGCCGCGACCACGGCGACGATCGCTCACGCCCAAGGCCCGGGCGGCGGTGGCGGCCAGGACGACGGCGATCAGGCCGCCAAGAAGAAGAAGCGCGACGAAGAGTGGAACCAGCCCAAGGCGCCGCTGCCGCAGCTGCGCAATGCCGGCCCGTGCCCCTATGTGAAGGTGCTGTACGACGCCAGCCGCTATGTCGAGTTCAAGGACGCCAAGGAATCGGCCGCCCAGGCTGGCTTCACCGGCGAGATCCAGAGCCTGAGCTCGGGCTGCGCCTACAAGAGCGACGAGCCGATCCGCATCCGCGCCGAGGTCCTGTTCCAGCTGGGCAAGGGCCCGCAGGCCCAGGGCGACAAGCACGTCTACCGCTATTGGGTGGCCGTGACCGAGCGCAACCAGGCGGTCATCGCCAAGGAATATTTCGACCTGCCGGTGACGTTCGCCGCCGGCCAGGACCGCGCCTATGCGCGTGAAACCATCGAGCAGATCACCATTCCGCGCGCCGACGTGAAGGTCAGCGGCGGGAACTTCGAGGTGCTGATCGGCTTCGACGTGACGCCGGAAATGGCCGCCTTCAATCGTGAGGGCAAGCGCTTCCGCGTCAACGCCGGCCAGACTGCTCAAGCAGGCCAAACCCAATCAGGGACTTCCACTAAACAATGAACGATTTGAAGCGGTCCCTGAGCGAGGCGGCCGCGGCCGCTTTCCAGGCCGCCGGACTGCCTCCCGAGTTCGGACGCGTCACCGCCTCCGACCGACCCGACCTGGCCGATTTCCAGTGCAACGGCGCCCTCGCGGCGGCCAAGAGCGCCAAGCGCAATCCGCGCGAGATCGCCGTGCAGGTCGTCGATATCCTCAAGGGCGACCCGCGCCTGGCCTCGGTGGAGATCGCCGGGGTCGGCTTCATCAACATGCGCGTCAGCGACGAGGCCCTGTCGGCCCGCGTTCGCGAGATCGCTGGCGATGACCGGGTCGGCGCCCAGCTGCTGGAGCAGCCGCGCCGGGTCCTGATCGACTATGCCGGCCCGAACGTGGCCAAGCCGATGCACGTGGGCCACCTGCGCGCCTCGATCATCGGCGAGTCGGTCAAGCGCCTGTACCGCTTCCGCGGCGACGACGTGGTGGGCGACGCCCACTTCGGCGACTGGGGCTTCCAGATGGGCCTGCTCATCTCGGCCATCGTCGACGAGGACGCCTTCATCCGCGCCCTGATGGACAAGCTGCCGGAAGCTCCGCGTGGCTTCAGCGCCGCCGACGAAGCCAAGGTCATGGCCGAGTTCGAGAGCCGGATCACCCTGGCCGACCTCGACCGCATTTATCCGGCCGCCTCGATCCGCCAGAAGGAAGATCCGGCCTTCAAGGAGCGCGCCCGCAAGGCGACCGCCGAACTGCAGAACGGCCGCTTCGGCTACCGCCTGCTGTGGCGTCACTTCGTCAATGTCAGCCGCGTGGCCCTGGAACGCGAGTTCCACGCCCTGGGCGTCGACTTCGACCTGTGGAAGGGCGAGAGCGACGTCAACGACCTGATCGAGCCGATGGTCAACCAGCTGGAGGTCAAGGGCCTGCTGGTCGAGGACCAGGGCGCCCGCATCGTCCGCGTGGCCCGCGAGGGCGACAAGCAGGACGTGCCGCCGCTGCTGGTGGTGTCGTCGGAAGGCTCGGCCATGTACGGCACGACCGACCTGGCGACGATCCTGGATCGCCGCAAGTCGTTCGACCCGCACCTGATCCTCTACTGCGTGGACCAGCGTCAGGCCCTGCACTTCGAGACCGTGTTCCGCGCCGCCTACCTGGCCGGCTACGCGACCGAGGGCTCGCTGGAGCACATCGGCTTCGGCACGATGAACGGCACGGACGGCAAGCCCTTCAAGACCCGCGCCGGCGGCGTCCTGAAGCTGCACGACTTGATCGAGATGGCCCGTGAAAAGGCCCGCGAGCGCCTGCGCGAAGCCGGCCTGGGCGCCGAGCTCTCCGAGGCCCAGTTCGAGGACACCGCCCACAAGGTCGGCGTCGCGGCCCTGAAGTTCGCCGACCTGCAGAACTTCCGCGGCACCTCGTACGTCTTCGACCTCGACCGCTTCACCAGCTTCGAGGGCAAGACCGGCCCGTACCTGCTGTACCAGTCGGTGCGCATCAAGAGCGTGCTGCGCAAGGCCGCCGAAGCTGGCGCGACCGCCGGCCGCATCGTGATCCACGAACAGGCCGAGCGGGACCTTGCCATGCTGCTGGACGCCTTCGAGGGCGCCCTGCAGGAGGCCTATGACAAGAAGGCCCCCAACTTCGTGGCCGAGCACGCCTACAAGCTGGCCCAGACCTTCTCGAAGTTCTACGCCGCCTGCCCGATCATGAGCGCCGACACCGAAGAGCTGCGGGCCTCCCGCCTGTCGCTGGCGGAGACGACGCTGCGGCAGCTGGAGCTGACGCTCGACCTGCTGGGTATCGAAGCGCCCGAGCGGATGTAGGATCTCGCATGCGCCATCCTCTCTATGTTGCTGCCGAATGGGACG
Organism: Caulobacter sp.; assembly: GCF_017744445.1. Taxonomy (GTDB): domain Bacteria; phylum Pseudomonadota; class Alphaproteobacteria; order Caulobacterales; family Caulobacteraceae; genus Caulobacter. Next base: position 55,150 of record NZ_JAGIBH010000014.1, on the reverse strand, counting down.
CCGAAGCGGGTTTCTGAATTTCGGAGAGCAACATAGTGGGTTTGGTCGTCGAGGCCTCCAATCTGCCTGAGTTCTTCGAGATCGCGATCACGCTTGCGCCCGAACTCTTGGCCGAAAATGCTCACTAGAACCGATCTTCCCGGCGAAAGCCGGGACCCAGATCTCAAGGTGCTGGGGATGATTAGACGAGCTCAGCGCTCGTAGCGCCAGCCCAAGCGCTCTTCCATCTGGGCCCCGGCTTTCGCCGGGGAAATCGGTGTTTTGGGTGCGCAGCCCATTCGACGAGCAAGTCGGGGTGTGTCGCCTCCAGACAGTTGCAATCCCTCCAAACCCGCCCGACAGTCCCGGCGCTTCGATGCGTTCGGGAGGGGTCATGAAGTCGTCCGTGGTCGCCATGTTGATGGCGAGCGTCTGCGTGAGCGCGATCGCCGCGCCGGCTCTGGCGGCTGAAAAGCCCAAAACCACCGACAAGTTCTCCGAGGCGACCGCCGGGCTCGAGCGCAAGGACGGGCTGGTTCCGGTCTTCGTCGATAAGAAGGACGGCAAGGTCTTCCTGCTGCTGCCCAAGCCGGGCGCGGACGGGATCGCCGGGCGGTATCTCTACCAGACCTATCTGCGCGCCGGCCTCGGCTCAAACCCAACGGGCTTGGACCGTTCGGCGCCGGGCGACACCCAGATCATCGCCTTCCGCCGCGTGGGCGGGAAGGTCATCGCCCAGTTCGAGAACTGGGGCTTCTCGGCCGCGCGCGGTTCGGCCGACGAGCAGCAGGCGGTGCGGGACTCGTTTCCGATCTCCAGCGTCTGGTCCAACGCCATCGAGGCCGAGGGTGCGGATGGCCGACTGCTGGTCGATATCTCCAGTTTCCTGGTCCGCGATGCGCAGGGCATCGCCAAGACCCTCAAGCGGTCCAAGCAAGGCGACTTCCGGCTGAACGACGGGCTCTCGTACGTCGACACCGGCGAGGTCAATGTCTTCCCGCTGAACGTCGAGCTGGAGGCGGTCGAGACCTTCGTCGGCGATGATCCTGGCGGCGAGGTTCGCGGCATCGTGCCCGATCCGCGCAACGTCACCCTGGCGCTGCACCACTCGTTCGTGGCCTTGCCGGAGCCCGGCTATACGCCCCGCCAGAACGATCCGCGCGTCGGCGTCATCGACCATACCGTCGCCGACTATTCCGCGCCGCTGAACGAGCCCCTGGTCTATCGCCTGGCCCACCGCTTCCGCCTGGAAAAGACCGACCCGACCGCCGCCCGCTCGCCGGTCAAGAAGCCGATCGTGTTCTATGTCGACCGCGCCGCGCCCGAACCGGTGCGCTCGGCCCTGATCGAGGGCGGGCGCTGGTGGAACCAGGCCTTCGAGGCGGCCGGCTTCATCGACGCCTTCAGGGTCGAGGTCTTGCCGGACGGCGTCTCGCCGCTGGACGCTCGCTACAATGTCGTCAACTGGGTGCACCGCCAGACGCGCGGCTGGTCGTACGGCCACGCGGTGGTCGATCCGCGCACGGGCGAGATCGTCAAGGGCGACGTCCTGCTGGGCTCGCAGCGCATTCGCCAGGACCGGCTGATCTTCGAAGGCCTGGAAGGTGCGACCGCCACCGGCCAGGGCGGGCCTAATGACCCGATCCAGATCTCCTTGGCCCGCCTGCGCCAGCTGGCCACCCACGAGATCGGCCACTCGATCGGCCTGCAGCACAATTTCGCCGCCAGCGCCTATGGCGACCGCGCCTCTGTGATGGACTATCCGGCGCCCAGGATCGCCATCAGGGGCGGGCAGCTGGACTTCGCCGACGCCTATGGGCGCGGGGTGGGCAGCTGGGACAAGTTCGCGATCGATTGGCTGTATAGCCCCGCGCCGGCCGGGACGGACGAGAAGACCTGGCTGAAGGCCAAGGCCGACAAGAGCCAGGCCGACGGCCTGCGCTATGTTTCCGACGAGGACGCCCGCGCCGCCGACACGCCCCACCCTCTGGGCGCGGTGTGGGACAACGGCGCCGATCCCGTCGCCGAGCTCGATCACCTGATGGCCGTGCGCAAGATCGCCCTGGATCGCTTCGGTCTCGGCAACCTGCCCAAGGGCGCGTCGGTGGCCGACCTGCGCCGGATCGTCGTGCCGATCTACATCTTCCACCGTTACCAGGTGGACGCGACCGCCAAGCTGGTCGGCGGTGTCGACTTCACCTACGGCGCCGAGGGCGACGGCCACGAGGCCAGCAAGCCCGTCCCGGCTGCTCGCCAGGTCGCCGCCATCGACGCCCTGCTGCGGACGGTAACGCCGGCGGCGCTGGATCTCTCCGACAAGACCCTGGACGTCCTGACCTCGGGGCAGTCGCAGGGCTCGGACAAGGCCAATGACATCGAGACCTTCCAGCAGGGTCCGGTGTTCGACCTGCCCGCGACGGCCGAGGTCGCCGCCGACCTGGTGTGGAGCGACCTCTTCGCGCCGGCCCGCCTGAACCGCCTGATGGAGGCCAAGCGTCGCGATCCGGCCCAGCCGGGTGTCGAGGGCCTGCTGGACAAGGCCCTGGCCTTCGCCGCCTTCGACGGCAAGGCGACCGGTCGTCAGGCCGAACTGGCCCGCCGCGTGCGCCAGCGCATGGTGGTCAGCCTGGCCGATGCGCTCTCCGACAAGAGCCTGTCGCCGACCGCCGCCGCCATCATCCGCGCGCGCCTGGCCGACTGGGGCAAGGGATTGAAGGCCGTCACCGCCGGCGACGCCGCCGACCGCGCCCAGGCCCGCGCCCTGGCCGGCATCGTCGCCGACGAGGGCGGCGGCCGCCTGGCGTCGCTGGTCGAGGACGGCAAGGCCAAGGTCGTGACCCCGCCGGGACCGCCGATCGGCGAGACGGAGTGGTTCGGAGATCTCTCCCTTTAATCCGGTCTCCCCGGCGAAAGCCGGGGCCCAGATCGAGCCCAGGGCGCCGTTTGTCTCGTGCGGAAGGTAGGCGCGAGCGCCTAAACGCTCGGGATGAATCTGGGTCCCGGCTTTCGCCGGGAAATCGGAGGTGGGGGACGGTGCTCCAGCTTGACTCAGGGGCAGCCCTCCCGCATTGACCCCATCGACCCTCGCGGGAGACGTCGGGATTCGTTCCCGAGGCCGAAGGCGCAACCGCCCCGGAAACGCTCAGGCAAAAGGACCGCGCGGGTTTAGGAACGCTGGAAAGTAGCCGTCCGAAAGGCCGGCTCGCCGAAGGAGCAAGGCTGACCCCAAACAGCAGAGGGGGGGGGGCGGAATCTCTCAGGCCAAAGGGACAGCGGGGGCGACTTGCCGGCGGACGCCGGTCCCGTCGCCGACCCCGCTTGGAGCCTGCCTAGTGTCCGACCAAGACCTCAAGAAGACCCCGCTCTTCGACGCCCACGTGGCGGCCGGCGCGCGCATGGTGCCGTTCGCGGGCTATTCCATGCCGGTGCAGTACAAGGACGGGGTTCTGAAGGAGCACCTCTGGACCCGTGAGCACGCCGGCCTGTTCGACGTCTCGCACATGGGCCAGGCCCGCATCCGTGGTGAGAACCCGGCCAAGAGCTTCGAGAAGGTCGTCTCGGCCGACTATCAGGGCCTGAAGGCCGGCAAGCAGCGTTATGGCGTGCTGCTCAATGCCGAGGGCGGCATCATCGACGACCTGATGACCGCGCGTCCGGACGACGACGGCCTGTTCGTCGTGGTCAACGGCGCCTGCAAGGACAACGACTACGAGATCATCGCCGACGTCCTGGCCGGCGAGGCCACGGTGACCCGCCTGGAAGACCGCGCGCTGCTGGCGCTGCAAGGTCCCGAGGCCGCCGCCGTGCTGGCCGCCCATGTGCCGCAAGCCGCGCAGATGGTGTTCATGGACACCAAGGCCCTGACGGCCTTCGGCGTCGACGCCATCATCTCGCGCTCGGGTTACACGGGCGAGGACGGCTACGAGATTTCGGTTCCGGCCGACGCCGCCGAGCGCGTGTGGAACACCCTGCTGGCCGACGAGCGCGTCAAGCCGATCGGCCTGGGCGCCCGTGACAGCCTGCGCCTGGAAGCGGGCCTGCCGCTGTACGGCCACGACCTGGACGAGACCGTCTCGCCGATCGAGGCCGGCCTGAACTTCGCCGTCGGCAAGTCGCGCCGCGAGGCCGGCGACTATCTGGGCGCGGCCCGGATCGCCAAGGAGCTGGCCGGCGAGCTGTCGCGCGTCCGCGTGAACCTCAAGGTGCTGGAAGGCGCCCCGGCCCGCGAAGGCGCCGAGATCGCCGACGAAGCCGGCAATGTCATCGGCAAGGTGACCAGCGGCGGCTTCGCGCCCTCGCTCGGCTTCCCCATCGCCATCGGTTTCGCCCCGCCGGCTTTCGCCGCGGTCGGGACCAAGTTGAAAGTCATCGTACGAGGCAAGCAGGCGGCCGCCGAAGTGGTCGCCTCGCCGTTCGTGCCGAACCGTTACGTCCGCAAACTCTAATCAAGGGCCGACAGAGATGCGTTTCACCAAAGATCATGAATGGGTCGTCGTCCAAGGCGACGTCGCCACCGTCGGCATTACTGCCTATGCCGCCGAGCAACTGGGCGACGTGGTGTTCGTGGAAGTGCCGGAAGCCGGCAAGACCGTGAAGCAGGGCGAGAACCTGGCCGTCGTCGAAAGCGTCAAGGCGGCCTCGGACGTCTACGCCCCGGTGTCGGGCGAAGTCGTCGAAGGCAATGCCGAGCTGGGCGACGCGCCGGAAACCGTCAACGCCCTGCCGGAAAGCGGCGGTTGGTTCGCCAAGATCAAGCTGTCGAACCCGGCCGAGGTCGACGCCCTGATGGACCGCGATGCCTACGAAGCGTTCCTCGCCACTCTGTAATTCGCCGCGAAAGCAGACCCAATGCGTTACCTCCCCCTGACCCCCGAAGACCGCGTCGAGATGCTCGGCGCGATCGGCGTGAAGTCGATCGACGATCTGTTCGTCGACGTGCCGGCCTCGGCCCGCCGCGACGGAACCGTCGACCTGCCGCTGCACGCCGGCGAGATCGAAGTCGAGCGCGAGATGGCGGGCCTGGCCCGTCGCAATCGTTCGGCGGGGGAGGGACCGTTCTTCTGTGGGGCCGGCGCCTATCGCCACCACGTGCCGGCCACGGTCGACCACATCATCCAGCGGTCGGAGTTCCTGACCAGCTACACGCCCTACCAGCCGGAAATCGCGCAGGGCACTCTGCAGGTGCTGTTCGAGTTCCAGACCCAGGTCGCGGCCCTGACCGGCATGGAGGTGGCCAACGCCTCGCTCTATGATGGCTCGACCGGCGCGGCCGAGGCCGTGATGATGGCCCAGCGCGTCACCCGCCGGAACAAGGCGGTGATGTCGGGCGGCGTCCACCCGCACTACATCGAAACCATCGAGACCCTGGCCCACGCGGCGGGCGTCTCGACGCAAGCCATGCCGGCCGCCGTCGACGCCGAGGACGCGGTGATCGCCGCGATCGACGCCGACACCGCCTGCGTCGTCGTCCAGACGCCGAACGTGTTCGGCACGGTCACCGACGTCACCAAGATCGCCGAGGCCGCTCACGCCGCCGGCGCGCTGCTGATCGTGGTGACCACCGAAGCCGTCTCGTACGGCCTCTTGAAGTCGCCCGGCGAGATGGGCGCCGACATCGCCGTGGCCGAGGGCCAGTCGATCGGCAACGGCCTGAACTTCGGCGGTCCCTATGTCGGCCTCTTCGCCTGCAAGGAAAAGTTCGTCCGCCAGATGCCGGGCCGCCTGTGCGGCGAGACGGTCGACGCCGACGGCAAGCGCGGTTTCGTGCTGACGCTCTCGACCCGCGAGCAGCACATCCGTCGCGATAAGGCGACGTCGAACATCTGCACCAACAGCGGCCTGTGCGCCCTGGCTTTCTCGATCCACATGAGCCTGCTGGGCGAGACGGGCCTGCGCCAACTGGCGGCCCTGAACCACCAGAAGGCCGTCGCCCTGCGCGACGCCCTGAAGGCCGTGCCAGGCGTCGAGGTGCTGACCCCGCGCTTCTTCAACGAGTTCGCGATCAAGCTGCCGAAGAACGCCGCCGACGTGGTGGAAACTTTGGCCGGCCACGGCGTCATCGCCGGCGTGCCGTTCTCGCGCCTCGACGCGGGCGCGGGCCTGGACGACGTGCTGCTGGTCGCGGCCACCGAGACCACGCTGGATATCGACATCACTTTCTTCGCCAAGATCCTGACCAAGGCGGTGGGCCAATGAGCATGAACAACGTCGGCCGTCCCACGCGCCCCGAGACCGCCAATGACGCCGGTGGTCATGAGACCCTGACCGGCAACCGCGGCCTGCTGCAGAACGAAGCCCTGATCTTCGAACTGGACGGCTGGAACAAGACCGGCGTCGACCTGCCGGAAGCCGCCGCGCCCTCGAGCGACCTGGCCGGCCTGCTGCGCGCCGAGCCGATCGGCCTGCCGGGCCTCTCGGAGCCGGAAGCCGTCCGCCACTATGTGCGCCTGTCCCAGAAGAACCATGCCATCGACCTGGCGCTGTATCCGCTGGGCTCGTGCACGATGAAGCACAACCCGCGCCTGAACGAGAAGATGGCGCGCCTGCCGGGCTTCTCGGACATCCACCCGCTGCAGCCGCAGTCGACGGTGCAGGGCGCCCTGCAGCTGATGGACCGCCTGGCCCACTGGCTGAAGACCCTGACCGGCATGCCCGCCGTCGCCCTGTCGCCCAAGGCTGGCGCCCACGGCGAGCTGTGCGGCCTGCTGGCCATCCGCGCCGCCCACGAGGCGGCCGGCAATGGCCATCGCAAGACCGTGCTGGCGCCGACCAGCGCCCACGGCACCAACCCGGCCACGGCGGCCTTCGTCGGCTACACCGTCGTCGAGATCGCCCAGACCGCTGACGGCCGTGTCGACCTGGCGGACCTGGAGTCCAAGCTGGGCGACCACGTGGCCGCCATCATGGTCACCAACCCCAACACCTGCGGCCTGTTCGAGCGCGACGTCGTCGAGATCGCTCGCCTGACCCACGCGGCGGGCGCGTACTTCTACTGCGACGGCGCCAACTTCAACGCCATCGTCGGCCGGGTGCGTCCGGGAGACCTGGGCGTCGACGCCATGCACATCAACCTGCACAAGACCTTCTCGACGCCCCATGGCGGCGGCGGTCCGGGCGCGGGTCCGGTGGTGCTTTCGGAGGCTCTGGCGGCCTTCGCGCCGACGCCCTGGCTGGTCCACGGCGACGACGGCTTCTCGATGGTCGAGCACGCCGGTGAAGAGGGCGCCAAGACCGCCTTCGGCCGCATGAGCGCCTTCCACGGCCAGATGGGCATGTATGTGCGCGCCTATGCCTACATGCTGAGCCACGGGGCCGACGGCCTGCGTCAGGTGGCCGAGGACGCCGTCCTCAACGCCAACTACATCAAGGCCCAGCTGAAGGACGTGATGAGCCCGGCCTTCCCCGAAGGTCCGTGCATGCATGAAGCCCTGTTCGACGACAGCTGGCTGGAAGGCACCGGCGTGACCACGCTCGACTTCGCCAAGGCGATGATCGACGAGGGCTTCCACCCGATGACCATGTACTTCCCGCTGGTCGTCCACGGCGCGATGCTGATCGAGCCGACCGAGACCGAGAGCAAGCAGGAGCTGGATCGCTTCATCGAAGCCCTCCGACTGCTGGCCGGGGCGGCCAAGGCGGGGGATACGGAGCGCTTCAAGGGCGCGCCGTTCCATGCCCCGCTGCGTCGCCTCGACGAGACCCAGGCGGCCCGCAAGCCTCGGTTGAGGTGGAAACCTGTTGCAGCGGCGCCACTGGCGGCTGAATAGCAAATTCCATACCCCCCTTGCGACCAGAGGGCGCCTTTACGGCGCCCTCATCGGTCCACATATCGGGGGTGCGTGTCGGGGCGCTCTGGCTTTTCCAGGGAGCAAGCGGGGCGCAGGCCCGTTTCGTCCTCCCAATGACTGCTCTCGCCCTCGCCATGCCGCGCGCCCACCGCACCGCCGATGATCTCGCCCGCGAGCTCATCGCGCGATTCCTGCGCGTGATCCTGGTGAGCCTGGGTGTGCTGCTGATCATCGGCGGCATCGTCATCGCGCCGCTGCCGGGTCCCATGGGCCTGCCGCTGACCGTGGTCGGCCTGATGCTGGTGCTGCGCAACTCGTTCAAGGCGCGCAAGCAGTTCGTCCGCTTCCAGCACGCCCACCCCAAGCTGATCTTCCCGCTGCGCCGCCTGCTGCGTCGCGAGCCCGAGGTCGTGCTGGTGGCCTGGCAACAGGCCCTGCGCGTTGAGCGCCTGATCGTGCCGCGCAAGTGGCGCATGGCCGCCCGCTGGCGCAAGTCCTTCAAGCGTCGCGCCGCCGCGAAGCAAGCCGCCGGTCGGTGACCGCCACCGCCTCCACGATCGACATCAAGCACAGGGTCCGGCGCCGCGCGCGGTTGGCCTTGCTGCTGCGCGAGTCCGCGGCCCGCGCCTTCCGCTGGATCGCCATCGGCTTCGGCACGCTGGTGATCGTCGCGGGCGCGGTGCTGACGCCGCTGCCCGGCCACGTGGGCCTGCCGTTGCTGGTCATCGGCCTGATGATCGTGCTGCGCTACTCGTTCCAGGCCCGCAAGACCTTCATCCGCTGGCAGAAGCGCCACCCCAAGCTGGTCTTCCCGATCCGCCGCCTGATGCGCCGCGAGCCCGAGGTGCTGCTGGTCGTCTGGCAGCAGATGCTGCGCACCGAGAAGCTGGTCCTGCGTCGGGCCCGCTGGCGGCTGCTGAAGAAGACCCGCAAGCGCGTGAAAAAGTACGTGGCGCGCAAGATGGCCAAGGCCGCCTGAACCCATTCAGCCTGAGGGGATTGTAGCAGGGCGCGCTACCGCGACCGCCCCAGGACAATCCATGCGTTTCGACGTCGAAGCCTCGCTGACCTACGACTTCGCGACCCCGTGCGAGGTGCTGCTGCTGGTCGAGGCCGCGCATGGGCCTGACCAGATCGTCCATTCCGAGGCCCTGACCTTCTGGCCGAATGTCGACGCCGTGCGGGTCGACGATCCCGTGACCTTCGAGCGCCGGACGGTGTTCACGGCCAGCGGCCGGGTGAACGCGCTGTACCGCGCGCGGGTCGAGGTCATGCCGCGCGACCACGACCTGGCGGACATGCCGGCCATGGCGATCCGCGAACTGCCCAGCGCCGTCCTGCCGTTCCTGCGCCCCAGCCGCTACAGCCCTTCGGACCGCCTGGAGCGGTTCGTCGAGCACCGGTTCGGCGGCCTGAAGGGCGGACGCCGGGTGGCGGCGATCCTGGCCTGGATCGCCGAGAACCTGGTCTATCGCGCCGGGGTCAGCGACGCGGCCACGACGGCGGTCGACACCTTGGTGGATAGGGCCGGCGTGTGCCGCGACTTCACCCATCTGGTCATCGGCCTGTGCCGCGCCAGCGACATCCCCGCCAGGGCCGTCAGCGCCTATGCCTGGAAGCTGGAACCGCCGGATCTGCACGCCATCGCCGAGGTCTATCTGGGCGGCCGCTGGCGGCTGATCGACGCCACGGGCCTGGCGCCCATCGACGGGCTGGTGCGGGTCGCCACGGGCCGTGACGCCGCCGACATCGCCTTCATGACCATCTTCGGCCAGGCGACCCTGGTCGAGCAGAGCTTCTCGATTCAGGCCGTGGGATAGACGGGCCTTCGGCCCTAGGCCTTGTAGCGGTATCCCCCGGCCCCGACGTATCCGGCGTTCTGCTCGCGCACCTGGGCGCCGGCCTCGTCGTACAGGAACGGCAGGAAGGCGTAGCGCTTGCCCTTGGTCACCGGCAGGGCCTCGTGCAGCAGCGAGCACGAGAACACGACCGCGCCGCCCGTGGGGGCGCGATAGGTCCGGGGCCCGAACTCCGGGAAGCGCAGGTCGCCGCCCTCATAGTCTTCCGCGTTCAGGTTGATGGTCACGGCGAAGCGGCGGTGAGCGGTGCCCTTGGTGGTGTTGTCCCGATGGGCCCGGAAGAAGCCGTGGTCGGCCGCGTCGTAGCAGGCGACCAGGTCGCGCTCCATGCGGGTGGCGGCGAACTGGAAGGCCTTGGCGATCTGCGGGGCCAGGCGGCGCTGGATGCGGGCGCGGACGGCGTCGCGCAGCTCGCCGGCCGGCAGCATCAGGTCGCGGCGGATCTTGTGGTTGGCGTCGCGGATCTCGACCGTCCGGCCCTCCACTTCCCGCATGAAGCCGGACGCCGCGCCGCCGTCGGCCTCGTAGGCGGCGATCAGGGTCTGGCACAGCTCGGGCTCGAACAGGCGGGGCACCACCAGCACGGGGGCGTGGAGCTCGACGCCGGAATGGGTCGCCACCGGCGGCAGGCCGGGCAGGATGCGGGCCAGAAGCTCGGTCTGGTCGGCGGACAGCGCGGCCAGGATGCGGAAGTTCGGGTCGACCAGGATCCATCCCGACCAGCCGGGCTCGTCGGCCGCGCCGAGGGCGGTGAAGGCAGCGCCGGCCTCGTCCAGCAGCCAGCGGGCGCCGGGCAGGCGGTCCTCGCGGCTGTTCCAGCGCTCGGTGTCGCGCAGCAGGCCGAAGAAGGCCAGGCCGTCGCCGTCGAGCCGTTCAGCCTGTTCGATCACGACCCGCTCGACGGTCTCGACGAAGGCGTCGTCACCCTCGCCCACCAGGGCCAGCAGCAGATAACGCCCCGCCGCGACATCGAACGCATAGCGGGGATTGCCGCGACTGACGGCGAAGAACGACGGCGCGGGATCGCCGGGCAGCAGCTTGGTCATCGTCCGTCCGTTCTACACGTCCGGTTGCGTGCACTGTCAAAAAGAAGAGGGGCGAGCAAAGAAAAGGGCGCGGACCTTGCGATCCGCGCCCTCTGTCTTGTTCGCCAAGCCCGCTGCTATTGCAGCTTGGAGCCCAGCTGGCTGATCGCGGCGTCGGCGAGCGGGTCGCTCTTGGCGCCGGCCAGGCGGGCCGTCAGCACCGCTTCGGCGGCCTGGGCGGCGAGATCCACCGCGGCGGCCTTCACGTCGGCGGCGGCTTGCGCCTCGGCCTGGGCGATCTTGCGTTCGGCCATCTCGGCGCGGCGCTTGATCTGCTCCTCGAGCTTTTCCTTGGCTTCCTCGGCCAGACGCTTGGCGTCGGCCTTGGCGGCTTCCAGCATGCCCGTGGCCTGGCGCTCGGCTTCGTCGCGCTGGGCCTTCACGTCCGCGAGCAGGGCTTGCGCCTCTTCACGCAGTTGCTGGGCTTCATCGAGCTCGGCCTTGATCTTGGCGGCATAGCCGTCCAGCGCGCCGAACAGCGCGCCCGGCAGGACCTTCAGCACGACTAGCAGGCCGAAGAAGATCACCAGAGCAACCAGAACCCAGAATTCCGGGTTCGAGAAGCTGAACAGGGATTCGTGTTCCATCTTCAGCTCCTTAGGCCAGAGCCGACTTCAGCTCGGCGGCCGTGGCCGCCTTGCCCGTCAGCTTCTCGACGATCGCGCCGGCCGTATCTTCGGCGACCACGCGGACCTGGCTCATGGCCGTGTCGCGGGCGGCCTGGATCGAAGCTTCGGCCGCGGCCAGCTTCTCGGCCAGGACGGCCTCTTCCTTGGCCTGGCGTTCGGCGGCCTCGGCGGCGGCCTTGGCCTTGGCGTCGGCAGCGGTCTTCTGGGCCTTGGCGCGAGCCTCGGCGACTTCAGCCGCGGCGGCGCGAGCCTGGGCTTCGGCCTCGTCCTTCATGCGACGGGCGTCGGCGATGTCGCCGGCGATCTTGCCGCCGCGCTCGTCGATCGCGCCGCTGACGCGGGGCAGCAGCACCTTCGACAGCACCGCGTACAAGACGGCGAAAATGATCAGCAGCCAGACAATCTGACCACCCCAGTGCTCGAACTGCAGCTGCGGAAGGCCGCCGCTTTCGTGCTTGGGGGCTTCAGTCGTCTCGGTCGTGCCGTGATGTTCCGTCGCCATGGGCGAAGGCGCCTCTCAGCTAGTGCGCTTGGAGCGGGCCGTCATCCGGCCCGCTCCAGGAAGCGCGAGAAAACAAAGGCATGGAGCGCGTCGCTTCCAGTGAAGCGCCGCGCTCCAGCGGATCCGATTACGAGAACAGGATCAGGAAGGCGATGACCAGGGCGAAGATGCCCAGGGCTTCCGTCAGAGCCATGCCCAGGAACAGCATCGGGCGCTCTTGAGCGGCGGCGGTCGGGTTACGCAGGGCGCCTTGGAAGTAGTTGCCGAACATCACGCCCAGGCCAACGCCAGCGCCGATCATGCCGAGCATGGCCAGACCAGCGCCGATGTACTTAGCAGCAGCAGCGTCCATGATAGAGACTCCTTAGGAAGGGTATGTAGGTTGAAAGACTAGTGGTTGATCAGTGGCTGTCGAGGTGCACGACGTCGTTGATGTAGACGCAGGCGAGCACCGCGAACACGAAGGCCTGCAGGAAGGCCACCATGAACTCGAGGGCCGTCAGGGCGACGACCGAGGTCAGGGCCAGGGCCGAACCGGCCCAGCCCAGGACGCCGAGACCGCCCAGGGCGATCACGAAACCGGCGAAGATCTTCAGCACGACGTGGCCGCCCAGCATGTTGCCGAACAGACGAAGGCCCAGGGTGATCGGACGGATCAGGAACGACAGGATCTCGATCGGCACCAGCAGGATGTACAGCACCGGCGGGACGCCCGACGGCGCGAACAGCTTGAAGAACTTGATGCCGTTCTTGGCGAAGCCGACGGCGACCACGGTCAGGATGACCATCAGGCCCAGCGTCAGGGTCACGGCCAGTTGCGACGTGGCGGTGAACACCAGGAACATGCCCTGGATGTTCATGAACAGCACGAAGGCGAACAGCGTGAAGATGAACGGCAGGAACTTCTTGCCTTCGTGGCCGATGATCGACTCCGCGAGCCCATCGACCAGTCCGTAGAGCATCTCGCCCACCGCCTGCAGGCGGCCCGGGATCACGGCGCGGCGCGCGGCCAGCGTGTAGAAGGCCATGACCAGCACGGCGGCTAGCATCATCGCGGCGACCGAGTTCGTGATCGACAGGTCGATCGTGCCGAGGCCGGGAACGGTCACGGTGGGCAGTTCCACGATCTTCGTGATCTGGAACTGGTGCATCGGATCGGCCATCGGCCCTAGTCTCTCTTCTGCTTGGGGACGGTAGACCCGTCTCCCATGTGTCCGTCGGCATTCCCTTGGGGGGACGGCGCCGACGCCTGCGCGCTTAGTTTCATCGCCTTGCGGACGATGGAGAATATCGCGAGCCCCAGACCGATCAGCAGACCGCCGACCATGCCCCAGGGGCCCGATTTCAGGACGTAGTGGTCGAGCAGCCAGCCAAAGCCGAGACCCACCAACACGCCCCCGATCAAATCCGCCAACAGACGGTAACCGTCCTGGTTGGCCTTTTCGGTCGCCGCTTTCGCGGGCTTTTCCGCCGCCTTCTTCGCCTCAAATGCGTCGAGCCGAGCGTCGAGGCTTGCGAGGGCCTTGTCGTTCGGTTCGTCGGCCTTGGGCATGGGAAGCGGCAGGTCCGAAAACGCCGCGGACGCGCCAAAACAAGGCGCAATTCCGGCCGGCTTGATCGGCGCGGAACCTATAGACCTCGCTGCGGTGCGTCAAGGCGAGCGGTTCGTAGGCCAAGCAGCGGAATTACTTAAGGATTTCGCCCTCGGCTTCAGGGAGGGGCAAAACGATCCCCATTCGAGACCGGTTAACAGGCCTACCAAAGCCGGGAACCCTTCCTATATGGAGCGTGCTCTTTCGGCGTCACCCCCAATAGGCAAGGGGTGATGCGCCCGATGACGCATTGATTTTTGCGTAAATCTGGGCTTTAGAGCCGCCGCCTCCAAACAACACGAAGATTCATGTCGCACCTGAAGAACACCGGATTCGCCGATCGTATTTCCTCGCAGCAGGAAGCCAAGAAGGCCATGCTGGCCAAGTTCAAGGCCAAGCCGACCGTGCAGGATCCCGATTTCGACAAGCGCGAAGAGCAACGCGCCGCCGAACTCGAAGCCGTCCGCGCCGCCCGCGCCGAAGCCAAGGAAAAGGCCCGCCTTGAAGCCGTGGCTCGCCAAGAGGCGATCATGGCCGTCAAGCGCGCTGAGCGGAAGGAACGCAAGCAGGTGGAAGCCGCCGAAATGCGTATCCGCAAGGAAGAGAAGGCTCAGGCCCGTGACGAGCTCCGCGCCCTGGGCAAGACCAGCAACAGCAAGGCCGACCGCGCCCACCAGTGGGCCAGCCTCTGGGGCAACTGATCCTTTGAGGATGAGGCGGGGACCTTCGGGTCCCCGTTTTCGTTTCGGCTTCCATCCCGCCGAGGGGGCGTCATGGGCTCTGTCCATTTCGAACTTCTGCTCGCCCTCTTCACGGTCGCCGCGCTTGCCGGGGCGCTGGACGCCATCGCTGGCGGCGGCGGTCTGGTGACCCTGCCGGCCCTGCTGCTGGCGGGGCTGTCGCCGGTCCAGGCCCTGGGCACCAACAAGCTGCAGGGCGCGATCAGCGCGCTGTCCTCGACCACGGCCTTCGCCCGCCGCGGCCTGATCGACTGGAAAACCGCCCTGCCGGTCGCCGGCGCGGCCGCCGTGGCGGGCCTGTGCGGCGCGCTGTGCGCCAGCCTGCTGTCGCCGCAGCTGCTGCGCGCGATCGTGCCGCTGCTGCTGATCTCCATCGCCCTCTATTTCGGCTTCTCGCGCGCCCTCAAGAGCGAGGACGTCGCGCCGCGCATGGCGCTGATCCCGTTCGCCTGTTTCGTCACGCCGCTGGTCGGCTTCTATGACGGCATCTTCGGGCCGGGCGCTGGGGCCTTCTACATGGTCGCGATCGTGACCCTGCTGGGCTACGGCGTGCTGAAGGCCACGGCCCACACCAAGCTGGCCAACGCCGCCAGCAACCTGGGCAGCCTGACCCTGTTCATGATCAAGGGCGCGGTCGTCTGGCCGGTGGGGCTGGCCATGGCCGCCGGCGCGTTCATCGGCGCTCAGGTGGGGTCGCGCCTGGCCATGCGCTTCGGCCCCAAGCTGATCCGGCCGCTCTTGGTGGTGATCTCGTGCGCCATGGCGGTGAAGCTGCTGGCCGACCCGGCCAATCCGATCCGTCAGGCGATCGGCTTCTAGGCGACCAGCTTTTCAGCCGTGCTCAGGTCGACGCTGACCAACTGGCTGACGCCGCGCTCGGCCATGGTCACGCCGAACAGGCGATCCATCCGGCTCATGGTCACCGGGTTGTGGGTGATGGCGATGAAGCGCGTCTGGGTGCGCCGGCGCATCTCGTCCAGCATGTTGCAGTAGCGGTCGACATTGGCGTCGTCCAAGGGCGCGTCGACTTCGTCCAGCACGCAGATCGGGGCCGGATTGGCCAGGAACACGCCGAAGATCAGGGCGCTGGCGGTCAGGGCCTGCTCGCCGCCGCTCATCAGGCTCATGCTGGCCATGCGCTTGCCGGGCGGGCAGGCGAAGATTTCCAGGCCGGCTTCCAGCGGATCGTCGCTTTCGATCAGCTTCAGCTCGGCCTGGCCGCCCCCGAACAGCGCCTGGAAGAGGGTCTGGAAGTTGGCGTTGATCACGTCGAAGGCGGCCAGCAGGCGCTCACGGCCTTCGGCGTTCAGCTCCTCGATGCCGGCCCGCAGCTTGGTCACCGCGCCCGACAGGTCGGCCCGCTCGACCCGCATGATCTCCAGGCGGCCGGCATATTCCTGGGCCTCTTCCTCGGCGCGCAGGTTCACCGGGCCGATGGCGTCGCGCTCGCGCTCCAGCGCGAACAGGTGGGCCTCGACGCCAGCGGCGTCCTTCGGCACGGCCACGGCCTCGCCGGCGACGTGGCGGCCCAGTTCCTCGGGCTCCATGCGGGCCTGCTCGCGGATGGCCGAGGCGACCTCGGCGAAGCGCTGGCGGGCGCCGTCCAGGTGGGCGACCAGCGAGGCGCGCTTTTCGCGAGCCTCGCCGGCGGCCTGCTCGGCGGCGCGGGCGGTGCGGTCGTTGTTGAGGCGCAGGGTTTCGGCGGCTTCCAGGGCGTCGCTGGCCTTGGCGCGGCGAGCCTCGGCGGCGCCGAACTCGTCCAGCAACGCGACCAGCTTTTCCTGCAAGGCGGCAGGGGCCTCACGCGCGCCTTCCAGGGCGGCGGCGGCCTTCACGCGGTCGGCTTCGAGGCTTTCGGTGCGCTTGCCGGCGGTCTCGGCGCGCTTGCCCCAGTCGGCGCGGTCGCGCTCCAGGCTCTCCAGGCGACGCTGGCGGCCGGCGCGTTCGCGGGTCTCGACGTCCAGGGCCGTGCGAGCGGCGCTGGCGGCCTCGCGGGCCTGGGCCGAGGCCTGGCGGGCGGCGGCCAGCTGCGGCTGCAGGTCGCCCGAGGTCTGGGCGGCGGCATGGGCCTCGCGCGCGGCGGCCAGGGCGGCGTCGGACTCGACCTTCTCGGCCTCGAAGCGGGCGATGGTGTCGTCCAGCGACTGGGCGCGAGCCGCGCGCGTCGCCTGTTCGCGCTCGAACTTGGCGACCTGCTCGCGGGCGCTGTTCAGCAGGCGCTCAGCGTCGGGCGGACCGCGGCGCTTGTCGCGCAGCAGGTCCTCGACGGCGCGCATGCGGTCGGCTGCGGTCTTCAGGGCGGCGGCGGTGGCCTCGGCGCGCGGCGCCAGGATGTCGATCTCGGCCTCGACCTCGGCCAGGCGCGTGCGCTGCTCCAGCCGCACGGCGGCGGGCTTGGGCGCATCGGCGCGGGCCACGAAGCCGTCCCAGCGCCACAGGTCGCCCTCCTTGGAGACCAGGCGCGCGCCGGGCTTGAGGTCCTTTTGCAGGCGGTCCCCATCGGCGCGTGCCACGACGGCCACGTGCGAGAGGCGGGCGGCGAGGGCGGGCGGCGCCTTGACCAGCGGCGCCAGCGGCTGGGCGCCCTCCGGCCAAGTCGGAGAGGGCGCCTCGGCGCCGCCCCAGTACGACGGCGCCTTGGCGTCCAGGGCCGCGTCCAAATCATCGCCCAGCGCCGCCGCCAGGGCCGCGCCATAGCCCTTGTCAGGCGCGACGCTGTCCAGGGCCGGGGCATGGCCGCTCTTGCTGCGCGGCGCGGTCAGCTGGGCCAGGCCTCGGGCTTCCGTGCGCAGGCGGCCCAGCTGGTCCTCGACATTACGCGCCAGCTGGCGGGCCTGGGCTTCCTGCTCGGCGGCCTTGACGCGCTCGTTCTCGGCCTCTTCCAGCGCCGCCCGCGCCGCTGCGAGCGCGGCCTGCGCATTGTCAAAGCGCTGACGAGCGTCGGCGGCGGCCGGATCGATCTCGGGACCGACGGCGGCGCGCTCGGCCTTGGCCTGATCCAGGGCGCGGTTGGTGCGGTTGGCGCGGGCGTCGGCTTCGGACAGGCGGGCGGCGGCGGCGCGGCCTTGCGCCTCCTCGGCGGCGACGCGAGCAGCCAGTTGCTCGACGGTCGTTTCGGCGGTGGCGCGGGCGGTCTCTGCGGCCTTGGCGGCGGTCTCCAGCTCGGGACCCCGCTCCGGCGCGGCGGCGACCAGGGCGCGGACCTCGGCCAACTCGGCGTCGATGCGGGCCAGGGCGGCGGCGGCGTCGTCCTTGGCCTGGCTCTCGCGGGCGCGGTCGTCGTCGATGCGGGCCAGATCGGTCTTCAGGCGCTCGAACTCGGCCGAGGCGGCCTCGGCCTCGCGCTCGGCGCGGTCCTTCTGGATGGCCAGCTGGCCCAGGATCGCCTGGGCGATGGTCGCCTCTTCCCGCAGAGGGGGCATGGCGGCCTCGGCCTCGGTGATGGCCACCTGGGCGGCGGCGGCGGCGCGAGCGGTCTCCTCGACGGTGCGCGCGGCCTCGGTCGCCTCGCGCTGGGTGCGCTCCAGGGTGTCGCGGGCTTCGGTCCAGCGGGCATAGAGCACCGCGCCCTGCACGGCGCGGATCTCGGACGACAGGCGCTTGTACTTCTCGGCTTGGCGGGCCTCGCGCTTGAGGCGGTTGAGGGCCGTCTCCAGCTCGCGGGCCACGTCCTCCAGCCGCGAGAGGTTGCTCTCGGCGGCCCGCAGGCGCAGCTCGGCCTCGTGGCGGCGGGTGTGGAGCCCTGAGACCCCGGCCGCCTCTTCCAGGATGCGGCGGCGGTTCTGCGGCTTGGCGCCGATCAGTTCGCTGATCTGGCCCTGGCGCACCAGGGCCGGCGAGTTGGCGCCGGTCGAGGCGTCGGCGAACAGCAGCTGGACGTCGCGGGCCCGCACCTCGCGGCCGTTGATCTTGTAGGTCGAGCCGGCCCCACGATCGATACGGCGCACGACTTCCAGCACCGGGTCGTCATTGAACTGGGCCGGGGCCGTGCGGTCGGCATTGTCGATGGTCAGGGCCACGTCGGCATGGTTGCGCGGCGGGCGCGCGCCGCTGCCGGCGAAGATCACGTCGTCCATGCCGCCGGCCCGCATGGCCTTGGCGGAGTTGGCGCCCATCACCCAGCGCAGGGCCTCAAGCAGGTTCGACTTGCCGCAACCGTTCGGGCCAACGATGCCCGTCAGCCCCGGCTCGATCCGGAACTCGGTCGGCTCGACGAAGGACTTGAAGCCCGAGAGGCGGAGGCGCTGGAACTGCACGGAGGCGGTCCCTGGAGGCTCAGCGCTTCGCCGCCGAGGCGAAGGCCTTGGAGAGCACCGCGAAGTCGGCGCTGTGGTCGTACGGCGCGCCGTTGACGAAGAAGGTCGGGGTGCCTTCGATGCCGTCGTCGACACCCTTGGCCATGCGGGCATTGACCGCCTTCAGGGCCGCCTCGTCGTTCAGCGCGGCGCTGAATTGTTCGTCGGTCAGGCCGTACTGCTTGCCGATCGCTTCCAGGCCCTCGAACAGCTTGTCGCTGCGGTAGATCTCTTCCTGTTTCTGGAAGATGGTGGTCAGCACCTCGAAGTACTTCCCGGGGATCCGGCGAGCCAGGATGAAGCCGGCGGCCGCGAACTCGACCGGCGGGGTCAGGAACTCGCGGAACACCAGGCGCACCTTGCCGGTGTCGATGAAGCTCTTGCGCACCTGCGGCTGGACCGTGGTCCACCAGTGGGCGCAGTGCGGGCAGCTGGCCGAGGCGTAGACCACCAGCTGCACCGGCGCCTTGGCCGAGCCCAGCACCATGTCGCCGGGCGCGGGCGGCAGCGGCGCGGCGCGCGCGGCCGAGGCGCTGGCCGTAACGGCCAGGCCGGAAACGAGCAGGGCGCGCCGGTCCAGGGCCATTATTTCGAGGCTTCCGCGATGGCGGCGTCCAGCTGGGCCAGGGTGGCTTCGCCGCCCTCTTCGCCGCCGACCTTCTTGCCGTTGACGACGAAGGTCGGGGTGCCCTGGATCTTGTTGTCCTTCATCAGCTTCTCGAGACGCTGGGCCGACTTGGCGGCGTTCTCGTCGCTGAGGCAGCTGTTGAACTGGTCCTCGCTCATGCCGGCGGCGCGGGCGATGGTCAGCAGCTCGCCGCGGATGTCGCCGCTTTGGAAGATGCTGGCCTGGGCATGGTACAGGGCGTCGGTCACCTGGAAGTACTTATCCTTGCCGGCGCAGCGGGCCAGCATGGCGCCGGCATTGGCCAGGGTCGGCTCGCCGGTCAGGGCTTCGCGGGCCACGTAGTTGACCTTGCCGGTGTCGATGTACTTGGCCTTGAAGGCCGGGAAGACTTCCTCGTTCCACTTGGCGCAGTGCGGGCACGCCACCGAGGCGTATTCCACGACCGTGACCTTGGCGTTCGGATTGCCCAGGGTCATGTCCTCGGCCGAGACCTTCGTGCCCTTGGGGCCGCAACCGGCGAGGCTGGCCGCGAGAGCGGCGACGAGGGTGGCGCGGGTGATCAGCGAACGCATGAAAAGGCCCTTCGGCGGTCGATTGGGAAGTTAAACGCGATTCTCGCTAGCGAGCGAAAAAGGCGCAACTGGGACAGGCGCATCAGCTTTACCGGAGGCCGCTTGTCAACCGGCTCAGCGCTGCGATTGCAGCACGCCGCGACCCAGCTTCAGGAGGGCCTGTTTCAGCTCGCCGTCGGGCTGGTCGGCCAGGCTGTCGGTCAGCTGCTTCTCCTGGGCGGCGTCCAGGGGCGGCTTGCGGCGGCGCACCTGGGAGACCGGCGCGGCCTGCGCCTTCACAGGGCCTTGGACGATGCGCAGGCGGGTGACCACGCCCTTACCCAGCAGCATGTCGAGACGGGCGGTGATCTGCGGGGCCTGGTGCTGGATCAGCGAGGCCACCGGGCCGTCGACCCGCAACTCCAGCGCGCCGCCGTCGCCGTTGCGGCCCTTGATGATGCGGACGGGCTCGGTGCGTCGGGCCAGCGTGTCGCCGACGATCTCGCGCCAGCGGGCCTGCAGCACGGCGGGGCCTTGGCCGAACTGGCTCTCCAACGCCTTCAGCAGCGGGGCCAGGTTCTTGCCGGCCGGCGGCGGGGTGCGGAACTGCGGCTTCGTCCGCTTGGATCGCAGGATCGCGAGAGCTTCTTCCGGCGTGGGCAAGGGGCGGCGCATGCGGGAAGGCTAGCACGAGGGGCGGCCTTCGCGGTAGGCGAGGGGGCATGAAAGACCGTGAAGCGATCCGCTCGGCCCTGCTGGCCTGGTACGACGCCCAGGCCCGCGAGCTGGCCTGGCGCACCTCGCCCGGCGACCGCCGCGCGGGCGTGCGCAGCGATCCCTACCGCGTCTGGCTGTCGGAGGTGATGCTGCAGCAGACCACCGTGCCGCACGCGACGCCGTATTTCCTGAGCTTCACCCAGCGCTGGCCGACGGTCTCGGACCTGGCGGCGGTGGAAGACGGCGACCTGATGGCCGCCTGGGCGGGGCTGGGCTATTACGCCCGCGCTCGCAACCTGCTGGCCTGCGCTCGCGCGGTGGCCAGCCAGCACGGCGGCGTCTTCCCGGACACCGAGGAGGGCCTGCGCGCCTTGCCGGGCGTGGGCGCCTACACCGCCGCCGCCGTCGCCGCGATCGCCTTCGACCGCGCCGCCAATGTCGTCGACGGCAATGTCGAGCGGGTGATGTCGCGGCTGTTCGCGGTCGAGACGCCGCTGCCCGACTCTAAGCCCGAGCTGAAGGCCTTGGCCGGCGAGCTCGTCACCGAAGAGCGCCCCGGCGACTGGGCCCAGGCGCTGATGGATCTGGGCGCCACGGTCTGCAAGCCGAAGTCGCCGCTGTGCGACCGCTGCCCGATTTCCACGTGGTGCGCGGCCTATGCAGGCGGCGCGCCCGAGACCTATCCGAGGAAGACCAGGAAGGCCGACCGCCCCCGCCGCCACGGCGTCGCCTATGTCCTGACGCGCGGCGACCAGATGGCCCTGGTCCGCCGCCCGCCCAAGGGGCTCCTCGGCGGCATGCTGGGCCTGCCGACCAGCGACTGGCGGGCGACGCCCTACACGGACGCTGAAGCGATCGCCGCCGCGCCGGCCGCTGCGGCTTGGCGCGACCTGGGGGCGGTGGAGCACGTCTTCACGCACTTCTCGCTGACCTTGCGCGTGTTCGCGGCGGACGGGGCGAACGACGGCGATTTCGTCTGGACCTCCCGCGAGGGCCTGGGCGCGCTGCCCAGCGTATTCCTGAAGGCGGCAATGGCCGGGGAGCGGCTGATCTGACCATGCCCAGCATCCACCACGTCGCCGTCATCTGTTCGGACTACGCCCGGTCCAGGCGGTTCTATGTTGAGGTCCTGGGCTTTCCGGTGATCCGCGAGGTCTTTCGCGAGGCGCGGAACTCGTGGAAGTGCGACCTGGATGCCGGCAACGCCCAGATCGAGCTCTTCTCGTTCCCCTCGCCGCCGCCCCGGCCCAGCTATCCCGAGGCCTGCGGCTTGCGCCACTTGGCCTTCGCCACGCCGAATCTGGAGGCCGAAGTCACGCGGCTGACCGCCCTGGGCGTCGTCTGCGAACCGGTGCGGATCGATGAATACACCGACCGCAAGTTCACCTTCTTCTCCGATCCAGACGGCTTGCCGCTGGAGCTGTATGAGGCCTGATCCGGCGACCTGATGCGTGGACTATGCAAGCTCTGCTAGGGGGAAGTCGGACGTCGACAGGAAGCTGCCATTGGATGAATTTGCTTGGAGGCAGAGCTTCTGAAGCGCGGTGCTTCCGCTTGGAGGGGGGATGTTTGAAAGGTTCTATGATCAGCGCCTACGCGCACAGGAAGAAGACGGCCGAACTTCATGGACAATAGCGCTCGCGCACGGAGCTGGGCTCGTTACGCTCGGTGGCCTTATCGGCAACGTTGAAGATGTGAACTATGCCGTGGCCCAGCTGTGGCCCGCGCTGACCTGTTTTGGCGCCGGTCTGGCCTTCTCGGTCGCTTCGGTTCAGCGCCACGCTGTCGTCGTGGCCGTGCAACTTGGTGTCACGGTGATTGAGGGGCGGCGCGAGAAAATTGTCGAACAACGGGGTACGAGGCCTACAGATGTATTCGCTCCGCTCGACCTTTCGGGTGCTCGCCACGTATTTGGAACCGAAGAGGCCGCTGTGCAGGCCTATCTCTCATTCGTGAAGGGCAGCATCGAACGAGATCAAACTCGAGAGGCCGAGCTCGATACTGCTTTCGCGGCAAGCGAATTGGAGTTGCGGGAGAAAGTTTCTGAATGGGCTAAGGAAAAGAACCTATTCATCAAGCTTCAGAGTATAGCTATCGGCTGCGCTTTCGCTGCCGCTGCTGCCCTTGCTTTCGCAGGCCTGCATGGGCTCCAACCCAAAAGTAAGCCAGCAGCGGAACCTGCGCGAAAGGTTGTGTCTGCGCCCTTGGCGGTACCCAATTCAGCGGCCACGCCATCGCTTCGGCCTAAAGGCCCAACACCGTCAACTCCGATCGCCCCGGCGAAGTGATCCGCCCGATGAGCTAAGGGTCTTGGTAGCCTTTTGGGGGGAGCTAGGTCTGAGGCGGACGACGGCAACGTCCGCCTCAGCGGCGAAAGCCGGCCTCCAGCCTTTCGGCGGCGACCGGGTTATGAGCGCCAGGCCTACGAGGCCTAGTTCATCCCCGCGCGCACCTGGGCCCGCAGCACATCAATCGGCGCCAGGCCAGCGTCGGTCTTGAAGTGCCAGTAGGTCCAGCCGTTGCAGGCGGGGGCCGACTGCACCAGGGCGCCGATCTTGTGGATCGAGCCCGACAGGTCGCCGACCGTGATCGAGCCGTCCGGGCGCACCTTGGCGGCGTGGGCGCCCTTGCTGCAGTAGAGGGTGTCGCCCGGCGACAGCAGGCCGTTCTCGATGATCGTGCCGAAGGGCACGCGCGGCTCGGCGCGCTTGGAACCCATGACTTCCAGGTCTTCTGGGGCGATCGGCACGACCTTGGCGATGCGGGTCTTGGCGTGTTCGAGATATTCGGCTTCGCGCTCGATGCCGATGAACTTGCGGCCCAGGCGCTTGGCGGCCGCGCCGGTGGTGCCGACGCCGAAGAACGGATCCAGGATCACGTCGCCCGGCTTGGTCGTCGACATGATGACCCGATAGAGCAGCGCTTCCGGCTTCTGGGTCGGGTGCGCCTTCTGGCCGTCGGCGCCCTTGATGCGCTCTTCGCCGGTGCACAGCGGGATGGTCCAGTCCGAGCGCATCTGCACCTCGTCATTGGCCATCTTCAGGGCGTCGTAGTTGAAGGTGTAGCGCTTGGCGTTCTGGCTCTTGGAGGCCCAGATCAGGGTCTCGTGAGCATTGGCGAAGCGGGTGCCCTTGAAGTTGGGCATCGGGTTGGACTTGCGCCAGACGATGTCGTTCAGGATCCAGAAGCCCAGGTCCTGCACGGCCACGCCGACGCGGAAGATGTTGTGATAGCTGCCGATCACCCAGATGGCGCCGTCATCCTTCAGGACGCGGCGGGCGGCCTTCAGCCACTCGCGGGTGAACTTGTCATAGGCGGCGAAGCTCTCGAACTGGTCCCAGTGGTCGTCGACCGCGTCGACCTTGGAATTGTCGGGACGCAGCAGGTCGCCGCCCAGCTGCAGGTTGTAGGGTGGATCGGCGAAGATCAGGTCGACCGACTTCTCCGGCAGGGCGTTCATCTGCTCGATGCAGTCACCCAGGATGATGGTTTCCGGCCCGAACTTCATGGTCCCGTTCCTTTAGAAAGCGAACGGAATCATGAGTCTTGCTGGTAAATGCCAGGTGATCAGACGTGGTTAGCGGGGCGTTAACTCTACCCGGAAGCGACCATTTGAGTCTGGTCAGACTCAAAACTTGTGGATGATCAAAGATCTAGCGCTTCGGTCACGCCGAGCTCGCCGGCCAGGGCCGCCTTCACCGGGGCCCAGCCCAGGCGGTGGATCGGCGAAGGGCCAAGCTTGCGCAGGCCTTCGACGTGGATCGGGGCGTGGTAGCCCTTGTGGCCGGCGAAGCCGTAGCCGGGATAGACCGCGTCCATCTCGACCATGATCCGGTCGCGGGCTTCCTTGGCCAGGATCGAGGCGGCGGCGATCGAGCACGACAGGCTGTCGCCCTTGACCACGGTCTTGACCTCGCACGGCAGTGGGAAGCGGTAATTGCCGTCGACCAGGGCGAAGACCGGCGTCACGTGCAGGCCCTCGACCGCGCGGCGCATGGCCAGGCCGGCGGCGTGCAGGATGTTCAGCTGCGCGATCTCCTCGATCGAGGCCATGCCCACGCACCATGAGATGGCGACGGCCTTGATCTCCTCCTCCAGGGCCGCGCGGGCCTTGGCGGTCAGTTTCTTGGAGTCGTTGAGGCCCTTGGGGATGCGGTCGGGATCCAGGATCACCGCGCCGGCGCTGACTGGCCCGGCCCAGGGACCGCGTCCGGCCTCGTCCACCCCGCAGACAGGACCCTGTCCGCAGGCCAGTTCCAGCATCATGTCGGGCCCGGTGCGCATGAGCCGGTGTTTAGGCGTGTTCGGGAGGACGGGAAAGAAGTTTACGGGCGTAATAATTTCTATTGACGATCGGGCGTCGCGTCGCTCACCGTGATTACGACTGTAGTTTCGGGGGCGAGCATGGATCTGGAGTATCGGCGCGACATCGACGGGCTGCGGGCCGTGGCGGTGGCGGCGATCGTCATCCACCACGCCTTTCCGAGCCTGCTGCCCGGCGGCTTCGTCGGGGTGGACGTGTTCTTCGTCATCTCGGGCTACCTGATCACGCGGCTGATCGCTGAGGCTCGCGATGGCGGCAGCTTCTCGTGGGGCGGGTTCTACCTGCGGCGGGCGCGGCGGATCGTGCCGGCTTATCTGCTGGCGGTGCTGGTCACGGCGGCGCTGGCGGCGTGGATCGAGATGCCGCGCCTGCTGGCCATGACCGGGGCGGCGACGGCGGCCTCGGGCCTGTTTCTGACCAACATCCTGTTCACCCAGACCGCCGGATACTTCGCGCCGGGCGCCCAGCAGAACCCGCTGCTGCATCTGTGGTCGCTGGGCGTGGAGGAGCAGTTCTACCTGGTCTGGCCGGCGCTGATCGCGCTGCTGTCGCTGAAGCCGTTGCGGGGCCTGCGGGCCAGTCTGGCCTTGCTACTGCTGGTTGGCTCACTCGTGCTGGCCCAGGCGATGGTCGCCAGCAACTGGGCCTTCTTCGGCCTGCCGATGCGAGCGTGGGAGTTCCTGGCCGGCGGGGTGCTGGCCCTGGGCCTGGTCAAGCCGCCGCAGGATCGGACCACGGCCAAGCTGGCCGGGATCCTGGGCGGGCTGGCGATCGCCGGCAGCCTCATCTGGCTGAACGAGGCCAGTCCCTTTCCGGGGCTGTCGGCGATTCCGGTCTGCCTGGGGACGGCGCTGCTGGTCTGGAGCGGATCGGGCGCTTACCCTGGCTTGGCCCCGCTGCGCCTGGCGCCGGTGGTCGGGCTGGGGAAGGTCTCGTATTCGCTCTATCTGTGGCATTGGCCGCTGCTGGTTCTGGCCGCCGATGTCGCCCAACAGCCGCTGACCATGCTCCAGCGCCTGGGCCTGGTCGGTCTGGCGCTGGTGCTGGCGATCCTGAGCTGGCGCTTCGTCGAGCAGCCGTTCCGGCAAGGACGGACCGACCGGCCCTGGCGGCGCCTGGGCCTGATGCTGCTGCCCCTGCTGGCGCCGATCGCCGTGGGCGCGCTGCTGTTCTTCACCCAGGGCCTGCCGGGCCGCCTGTCGCCCGACGCCAAGGCGCTGGCGGACCTGGAGGAGACCGACGTCAATCCGGCCCGCAAGGCCTGTTTCGAAAAGCGTGGCGGGGACGACGTCTGCCGCTTCGGCGCGAAGTCCAACGTGGAGGGCGACGACGTCCTGGTCTGGGGCGACTCCCACGCCGACGCCGTGACTCCGGGTGTCATGAACTGGGCCGTGGCGCGGGGCTGGAGCGTCCGCGAGGTGGCGCGCGGCGGCTGCCCGCCGCTGGTCGGCGTCAGTGTCCGGACGATGTACCGCTTCAAGCTGGAGTGCGAGGCGGCCGCCGACCAGGTGCTGGACCGGATCACGGCGGACAAGCGCCTGAAGCTGCTGGTGCTGTCGGCGCGCTGGCCGCTCTATCGCGACGCCCCGCCGTTCTACGACGTCAACTCGCCGCGCGTGACGATGGAGGCGGATGGCAAGCGGGCGCGTCTGTCGGGTGCGCTGGGTCGCACGCTGCGGGCCATCGCCCAGCGGCGTCCCGACCTGCGGGTGCTGATCGTCGGTCCGGTTCCGGAGCTGACCCTGGGCGCGCCGGAATGTCTGGGGCAGTCCGCCCAGCTTGGTCTGGACCGGGCGCGCTGCGCCAGCGTCGACGCCGAGCTGCCTCTTTCTCGCGCCGGTCCGGCCGAGGATGCGATCCGCGCGGCGATCCAGGATCGTCGGGGCGTCACGGCGGTGTTCCCGTCGCAGACCCTGTGCGTCCACGGCCGATGCCTATCGATGATGGACGGCGAACCGATCTATTTCGACGACGACCACCTCAGCGCCTCGGGCGCGCGGCGACTGGTTCCGGCCTGGCTTGACGCGGGGTGGCAGGCGCTTGAGCATCCGGGGTCATGAGTATCAAGTCGATCGTCGCCGCCCTCGCCCTATTGTCCGCAGCCGCGCCCGTTCATGCGCAAGAGGAATGGAAACAGGTCTGGTCCGACGAGTTCGACGGCGACCGGCTGGACCCGGCCAAGTGGACCCATGCCGCCGACTGCGGCGGCGGCGGCAATGACGAGCGCCAGTGCTACGAGCTCAGCCCCGAGACGGTGTCGGTCAAGGACGGCCTGCTGCGGCTGACCACGATCAAGCGCAAGACCCGGGGCCTGGCCAATCCCTGGGCCGGTCCGACCGGGCCGATGAAGACCGGCGACTACGCCTCGGGCAAGGTCCTGACCCAGGGCCTAGCCAGCTGGCGCTACGGAAAGTTCGAGGCGCGGGCGCGGGTTCCGGGCGGCCAGGGCGTGTGGCCGGCGATCTGGATGATGCCCGAGCTGTCGACCTATGGCGGCTGGCCCAAGTCCGGGGAGATCGACATCCTGGAAACCGTGAACCTGGGCGCGGCCTGTCCTCAGATGGGGCCGGGTTGCGAGGGCGGTCGCGAGAACCGGATCTTCGGCACGATCCATTTCGCCGGCGACGCGGCCGGGGCGCACAAGCAGGTCAGTACGAGCACGCCCATGCCCGCCTCGCCGGACGGCTTCCATGTCTACGCCGTCGAGTGGACGCCCGAGGCGATCACCTGGTTCGTGGACGGACAACAGTACGCTCAGGCCAAGGCCGCTGACTGGAAGCGCGACGACCAGCCGGTCGGCGCCGCGCCGTTCGACCAGCCCTTCCACCTGATCCTGAACCTGGCCTTCGGCGGCCGCTGGCCCGAGGGCGCCAATGCCAAGGGCGTCGACGAGGCGGCCCTGCCGGCGACGATGGAGGTCGATTGGGTGCGGGTCAGCCAGCGGCCCTAGTGCGCAGCGCACGGCCGCTCTAGAAGCGAGCCGGGGGACCTCTCATGACGCTGCTGACCTACGCCGTGCCGCTGCTGTGGCTGACCGCTTCGGCCGGAGCGTTCTTCCTGGTGTTCAAGCCGCGGCCGCGCTGGTCGCTGGTCGGCACGCCCGCGCGGGCGCTGGTCGCATTCGTCGTGGTGTTCGTGGCCGGCGGCGCGCTGACCGCCGTGACCCGGCCGGACGATACGCCGGCGCCCAAGCTCGTCATCCCGGCGCGGCCGGCGAACCTGCCCGAGCCGGCCCTGGTCCGCGCCCATCCCGAAAACTATCTGACCCTGGGCAAGGTGACCTTCATCCGCGGCAAGACGGGCTCGCTGCTCGCCACCGGGCGGGCGGACAACATCTCAGGCCTGCCGCTGCGGGATCCGACGGTGCGTTGCCGGATGCCGGGCGGCGAGGTCTCGGCCACCGTCCATGCGGTCGTATCGGCCGGTGGCAGCCTGGTCTTCGCGGCGGTCGATATGGGCCGGGTCGACGGCGCCTGGGACCACGGGGACTGCGCCATCACCAAGGCGCAGGTCGCTGGATAGGCGCGGCGTGCGCCTTGCGGAGGACACAACCGCCCGTATGGTGTCGCTTCCGGTTCAGGGAGGAACTCCAGTCGATGCGTAGTGTGAAGATCGCGGTCGCCGCGTTGATGGCTCTGGCCCTGGCGGCCTGCGGCCAGCCGAAAGCCTATCAGGCCCTGCCGGACGACATGGAGATGGGCAACAAGGACGCCAAGATCACGGTCGTCGAATACGCCTCGGTCGGCTGCCCGGTCTGCGCCAAATGGCAGGCCGAGGTCTATCCGGCCTTCAAGGCCAAGTATGTCGACACCGGCAAGGTGCACTACGTGTTCCGCGAGATGCTGGTCGGGGGGACCGAGGAGGTCACCGTGGCCGCGGGCGGCTTCCTGCTGGCGCGCTGCGCGGGCAAGGACAAGTACTTCGCCGTCAACGACGCGATCTTCGCCGCCCAGCCGGGGATCTTCTACTCGCCGCGCGAGACCCTGTCGGACATCGCCAAGTCGGTCGGCATGAGCCAGGACCAGTTCGAGAAGTGCGTCAGCGACGAGGCCCAGATGACGGCCCTGAACACCCGCGTGCAGAACAACGCCAAGGCCCACGACATCAACGCCACCCCGACCTTCGAGATCAACGGCCGCAAGATGGAGCCGGGCTATCACACCCTGGCCGAGATCGACGCGGCGATCGAGAATGCGGGCAAGTAAGGGGCCGGCGCGCCCCGAGGCGGCGAGATGACAGGTCAGTCCAGACGGGTGCGTATCGTCGCCGTTCCAGAGGGAGAAGCGCCCCTCTGGGTGCGAGAGCGATGGGTCGGTCTTGAGCTTTCGATCGCGCCGGATCAGCAGGGGCCTGAGACCACGCTCGGCCATGGCGTCCTCAGCGGGCCGCCGCCAATCACCCTGGGTGATTTCGAGGCCGGGCGGCGTGGCCGTCCGGTCGTGACCAGCGGCTATTTCGTGAAGGCGATCGACGCGATCGAGGCGCTGGAACGCCAGGCCCCGGACGCGGCGACGTGGTGGCGCACCCACGCGCCGCCATCGAAGTCGTCTTGGCTGATATTCGAGAAAGAGTGCTGCCGGCCTCTAGAGTGAGGTCGGTTTCCACCCTTGGCGGACGCGCATCCCTCTCCCCTTGAGGGAGAGGGTGGCCTGCGAAGCAGGTCGGGTGAGGGGTTGCGCTCCGCTATCCGGATAGGCCTTTCGACCCCTCATCCGTCGCCTGACGGCGACACCTTCTCCCGCAAGGGGAGAAGGACCCACGTAGGTCCGCTCTCAACCCATGGCGGGCCTTGTCCCTCAAATGGAACGGATTTACCTAGGGTTGTTTATTGGGGTTCTACGATGGTGCTCGCGCGCAGGGTTCTTTTGGCCGCTTCAGTGGCTTCGTTCATGATGGGCGCAATAGCGCTCGCTGCCGGCGTTGCGATTGGCATTATCGACCACGCGGTCGCGAGGGTTTTCCCCCCACTGATCAAGGCGTTCTACTTCGCGTTTGCTGGGGCTGCTGGACTCGTGCTGTGCGGAATCGACCGGAAGCTTGAAGGTCTGGCTTACGATCGGGATTGAAGCCAGCAGCGAGGTCGGTCTTCCACCCATACTTGCCCCCCGCGCTGACGCGCTCCTCCCCCTTTAAGGGGAAAGAAGGAGCGCGATCACCTTCCGCCCCCTCTGGGGGCGGACGACCGCGTAGCGGTCAGGTGCGGGCCAGCGGCGGTGGCCGCGCTCCACCCTTAGCCGACCTATCCACCGTCAGCGCCGATGGCCCATCGCCCTGCACTCGTCATGGCGGAAGCAGGTCACCAGGTGGTCGTTGACCAGCCCCGTGGCCTGCATGAAGGCGTAGACGATCACCGGGCCGCAGAACTTGAAGCCTCGAGCCTTCAGGGCCTTGGACATCTCGACGGCCAGCGGCGTCTCGGCCGGGACCTGGCCGGCCTGCCAGTGGTTCTGGATCGGCGCGCCGCCGACCATGTCCCACAGGAGCTGGCCGAAGTCCTCGCCGCGCTCGCGCATGTCCAAATAGATCCGTGCGCCTAAGATGGCCGCGTCGATCTTGCCGTTCGAGCGGATGATGCCGGCGTCGGCCATCAGCCGGGCGCGGTCGGTCTCGTCGAAGCGGGCGACCTTTTCCGGATCGAAGCCGGCGAAGGCGGCGCGGAAGGCCTCGCGCTTGCGCAGGATGGTGATCCACGACAGTCCGGCCTGGAAACCGTCCAGGACGAGCTTCTCCCACAGGGCGCGGCTGTCCCACTCGGGCACGCCCCATTCGTGGTCGTGATAGGCCTCGTAGAACGGGTCGCCGTTCATGCCCTTCCAGGTGCAGCGCGCGTGCTCGGTCATGCGGCGAAGCTAGCAGAAGCTGGCCGACTGACCAGAACTTTTCGGGAACATTGTTTCACGAGCGACTGAATTGTCCGTCTCGCGCGTTGGAAGGTCCAGAGGGATCGAACCAACGGAAGGAGACGCCGATGAAGCGCCTCAAGACCTTGGCCATGCTGGCCCTGGCGACGACGGCCATGACGGCCACGCCCGTCCTGGCCCAGCGCCATCATGACCGTGACAACAATCCGCCCGGCCCGCGCGGCGGTCCCGGAACCAACTGGGAGAACCCGCCCGGCTGGCGCGGCGGTCCCGGCGCCTCGCCCGACCGCCGCTACTATCGCTGGAAAGGTCAGCGGGTCGAGTTCCGCTATCGCGACGGCTACTACTACAACCGCGCCTACGGCTATTATCACCCGCGCTTCGGCTGGTGGAATCCGCGCGCCAAGTGCTGGTTCGACAACGACAACAACCCGCCCGGTCCGCGTGGCGGCCCCGGCACGAACTGGGAGAACCCTCCCGGTTGGCGGGGTGGTCCGGGCGCTTCGCCCGATCGCTACGGCAGCTGCCGCTAGCTAGATGAGCCAGGTCGGCCGGTCCACCTGGACTGGTCGGCCGTCGGCCGTCAGGGCCGCGCCTTCGATGCGGTCCAGCCGCAGGATGGCCATGGCCCGGCCGTCACCGCCGCTCAGCACCTCGCCGGCGCGCAGGTCGCCCGCCAGCACCTCGGTGCCGAAGGCCGGGGCAGGGCCGTCGAAGGTGATCGGCAGCATGCGGTTCTTGATCGTGCCGCGCCGCTTCATGCGGCTGGTGGTTTCCTGGCCGACGAAGCAGCCCTTCTTGAAGTCGATCCCGGCCAGCAGGTCGAAATCGGCCTCGATCGGATAGTGGGCCTCGCTGCCCCAGTCGGCGGGGCCGGGCACGCCCAGCGACAGGCGCCAGGCTTCGTAGTCGGCTTCAGTGCTCTCGGCCTCGCAGTGACCGTAGGCGCGCGCGCCCAGGGCCGGTAGGCGCGGGTCGGCGAAACCCCCAGCCATCGGCTCGCCGAACGCGGCGATGACCTTGAAGTCGCTGGCCTCCAGCGTCACCTTGGCCCGTAGGCGGTACATCGTCAGCCGCGTCAGGATCGCGTCGCGGTGCTCGGCCGCCACGTCCAGCAGCGCGCCGTCGCCCATCTCTTTCGGATTTGCCGCCACGAACAGGTCGTAGAGCAGCTTGCCCTGCGGCGTCAGCAGGCCTGCGAAGCGCAGTTCGCCCGGCTGGATGGTCTCGACATCCTGGGTCAGCAGGCCCTGCAGGAAGCTCTTCCAGTCCGGACCGGACACGGCGATGACGGCGCGGGACGCCAGGTGGGCGGTGCGAAGAGAACTCATGATGGCGATATAGGCTCGACCGCGCCGCCTCGCCAACGGCGCCACGCGACGTTCGGTCGCAGGAAGTCAAAAGCTTAGCTGTTATAGCGGGATGCGCCGACTCACCGACTGATCTATGGATAGGCGGATGACACAGCGGGCCTTCCCGATTCTTTTCATCACGGCCACACGCATCGGCGATGCGGTGCTTTCGTCCGGCCTGATCAAGATGCTGGCCGACCAGATCCCCAACGCGCGCTTCACCATCGTCGCCGGCCCGCTGGCCGCGCCGCTGTTCGCCCACGTGCCGGGCCTGGACCGCGTGATCGTGATGGAGAAGGGCAAGGGCAAGGGCCACTGGTTCAAGCTCTGGAACCAGGTGCGCCACAAGAAGTGGAGCCTGGTCGTCGACCTGCGCGGCTCGGCCACGGCCCTCTTCCTGCGCCGCGACAAGCGGGCGATCTGGAAGAAGCTGCCCGGCGACGTCGTGCACAAGGTGGTCGACGCCGCCCGCACCCTGAAGCTGGAAGGCGATCCGCCCGCGCCGCACCTCTACATCTCGCCCGAGGTCCAGGCCCTGGCCGACGAGCTGCTGGGAGACGGCGGTCCGATCCTGGCCATGGGCCCGGCCTCGAACTGGATCGGCAAGGTCTGGCCGATCGAGCGCTTCACCCAGACGGCGGCCCAGCTGCTGGACAAGGACGGCCCGATGGCCGGCGGTCGCCTCTTGATCCTGGGCGGCCCCGAAGACACCCGCATGGTCGAGGAACTGCGCATGGCCTCGGCGCGCGGCCGGACCATCGACCTGACCGGCAAGGTCGATCTTTTGACCGCCTATGCCTGCCTCAAGCGCGCGCGGCTGTTCATCGGCAACGACTCGGGCCTGATGCACATCGCCGCCGCCGCCGGCGCGCCGACCATCGGCCTGTTCGGGCCTTCGGACGAGCGGCGCTATGGCCCCTGGGGCGACCGCGCCGAGGCCGTGCGCGGCCCGCGCAGCTTCGACCAGTTCATGGCCATCGACCCGGACCTCTCCCAGGCCATCCGCCACATGAGCGACCTACCGGTGGCCACGGTGCTCAAGGCGGCCAAGGCGCTGCTGGCGCGTACGGAGCCGGAGGCCGAGATCTCGCCACAGGAGGCGGTGGTCGAGGCGGCGATCGCTGAGGAAGAGGCGTCTGAAGCTGTCGTCGAGGCGGAGGAAGAAGCCTCGCCGAAAGAAGAAGCGGTCGAGGAAGCCATCGCCGAAGAGCGTGTTCCGGAACGCGATACCAACTAATTCTGCCTTCCTCGCCCTTGTGGCGAGGACCCATGGCGCCGCCGCCTCTGAGCTTGGGGCAATCAGGGAAGTACCCGCTGAACATTGGGTCCTCGCCACAAGGGCGAGGAAGGCCATGTTTTCTGGGTTGCTTGGGAACGGAGCCGGACCTAGACCCGCTGAAATCCATTCGCAGGAGCCGTCCCCATGACCCAGACCTTCGACCTGATCGTGCGTGGGGGCGAGGTGGTGAACCACGCGGGGCGCGGGATCACCGACATCGGCGTGCGGGGCGGCAAGATCGTGGCGATCGGCGACCTCAGCCAGGCTAGCGCCGGCGAAGTGTTCGACGCCACGGGCCTGACCGTCCTGCCGGGCGTGATCGACAGCCAGGTGCACTTCCGCGAGCCGGGCCTCGAATGGAAGGAAGACCTGGAAAGCGGTTCGCGCGGCGCGGCCCTGGGCGGCGTGGTCGCCGTCTTCGAGATGCCCAACACCGAGCCGACCACCACCGACCCGGACGCCCTGGCCGACAAGCTCGCTCGCGCCAAGAACCGCATGCACACCGACCATGCCTTCTATGTCGGCGGCACGCACGAGAACGCCAACTTCCTGGGCGAGCTGGAGCGCCTGCCGGGTTGCTGCGGCATCAAGGTATTTATGGGCGCCTCGACCGGCTCGCTGCTGGTGCAGGACGACGAGGGCGTCGAGAACGTGCTGCGCCACGTCAACCGCCGCGCCGCCTTCCACTCCGAGGACGAATACCGCCTGGCCGAGCGCCGCTCCCTCGCCCGTCCCGGCGACTGGACCAGCCACCCCGAGGTGCGCGACGCCCAGGCCGCCCTGCAGTCGACCCACCGCCTGGTCCGCATCGCCAAGAGCCTGGGCAAGCGCATCCACGTGCTGCACGTCACGACCAAGGAAGAGATCGACTTCCTGGCCCAGAACAAGGACGTCGCCAGCGTCGAGGTCACGCCCCAGCACCTGACCCTGGTGGCGCCCGAGGCCTATGAGCGCCTGAAGGGCTTTGCCCAGATGAACCCGCCGATCCGCACCGCCGACCACGTGGCCGGCGTCTGGCGCGGCATCGAGGCCGGCATCGCCGACGTGCTGGGTTCGGATCACGCCCCCCACACCCGCGAGGAGAAGGCGCGTCCCTATCCGGCCTCGCCCTCGGGCATGCCGGGCGTCCAGACGCTGGTGCCGGTGATGCTGACCCACGTGGTGGACGGCAAGCTGAGCCTCGAGCGTTTCGTCGACCTGACCAGCCATGGCGTCAACCGCGTGTTCGGCCTGGCCGACAAGGGCCGCCTGGCCGAGGGCTTCGACGCCGACTTCACCATCGTCGACATGAAGGCCCGCAAGGTCATCACCCACGAGCAGATGGCCAACCGCGCCGGTTGGACCCCGTTCGACGGCTTCGAGGCCAAGGCCTGGCCGGTGGCGACCATCGTGCGCGGCATCGTGGTCATGCGGGATGATGAGATCGTCGCCGAAGGGCGTGGCGAGCCGGTGCGGTTCCTGGAGACGCTGGCGCGGTAAACCACAATCCGATCTCCCCGGCGAAAGCCGGGGCCCAGATGGAATGGCGTGAGCGTGGGTTCCATAGGCTCGGCGCCCATCCAATCATCCCCAGCGCTATGGGATCTGGGCCCCCGCTTTCGCCGGGGAAACGGTATTAGGTAACGTCGCTCCGCCTTCTGACTAACCACAGGCGTTCCGCCGGCCCCGGCGCCAGGGCGATCGCCCGGTCATAGGCGGCCAGCGCCTCGTCGCGGCGGCCTAGCCGCGCCAGCAGGTCGGCGCGCACCGCGTGAAACGGCTGGAAGTCATCCAGCCGCGCCGCGTCCAGCGCTTCGATTTCCGCCAGGGCCACGGCCGGCCCGCCAAGCTCGGCCAAGGCCACGGCGCGGTTGATCCGCACGAACGGATCGTCCCGATCGGCCAGGTCATAGAGCGCCAGCACCGCCGACCACGGCGGCGGCTCGGCCAGCGAGCGGCGCACGCACCACACCCCGTGCAGGGCCGCCCGCAGCTGGCGTGGGCCGGGGCGGTTGAGCCGGGCGGCGCGGCGTAGCAGGGCGTCGGCCTCGTGGATCAGCGGCCGGTTCCATAGTCTGGGATCCTGCTCCGACAGCGGGACCATCGCCCCGTCCGCGTCCAGCCGCGCCGGCCGCCTCGCCTCGGCGAACCGCACCGTGGCGGCGAAGGCCAGGCACTCGGGTTCTTCCGGCAGCAGCTCGGCGAGGACGGCGGTCAGGCCCAGCATCTCGCGGGCATAGCCGGCGTGCGTCCCGGCTCCGGCGGCGTCCTCGTGCGCGCGGGCATAGGCGACCTCGAGCGTCGAGAGCACGGCCGCCAGCCGCTCGGGCCAGGCCTCGGGCCCCGGCACCTCGAACGACACGCCGGCCTGGGCGATCTTCTTCTTGGCGCGAGTCAGCCGCTGGAACATGGCGGTTTCCGCGACCAGGAAGGCGCGGGCGATCTCCTGCACGGTCAGGCCGCAGACCAGCCGCAGGGTCAGGGCCGCGCGGGCCTCGGGCGCGACGGCCGGGTGGCAGCAGACGAAGATC
Source organism: Caulobacter sp. (assembly GCF_017744445.1). GTDB lineage: Bacteria > Pseudomonadota > Alphaproteobacteria > Caulobacterales > Caulobacteraceae > Caulobacter. The sequence continues at coordinate 19,460 of NZ_JAGIBH010000014.1, read as the reverse complement.
AGCCGTAGCCGCTCGTCGGGGATCAGGCGGGCGTCGGACGCCAGGATCTCCTCGGCGGAGGCCTCCGGTTCGGGCGCGTCCGGAGCCAGGCGGCCGCGGACGTTCCGTTTGCGGATCATGTCCAACGCGCACCGCCGCGCGGTGGCGTAGAGCCAGGCCGCGGGATCCAGGGGCGGGGCCGCCGGCCAGACGGCGGCGGCCCGCGCGCAGGCCTCGGCATAGGCTTCCTCGGCCAGGTCCAGGTCGCGGAAGGCCGCCGCCAGGGCGGCGACGATCCGCCCCCCGGCCTCCCGCGCGGTCTGGTCGAGGGCGATCAATCAACAGTCCGTGGTCGGGCGGACCTCGACCGAGCCGTCGCCCGCCAGCGGGATGCGCTTGGCCACCGCCATGGCCGCGTCCAGGTCCGGAACCTCGACCAGATAGAAGCCGCCCAGCTGCTCGCGCGCCTCGGCATAGGGGCCGTCATGCAAGGCGTACTGGCCGCCGCTCTTGCGCAGCGTGGTCGCCGTATCGCCGGTGTTGAGGCCCGAGCCGCCGCGCAGGATGCCCTCTTCCTCCAGCGCCTTGGCCAGGGCGACGTGGGCGGTGATGATCTCGTCCAGCGCGCGGCCGTTGTCGCCGCGATAAAGCTCTTCGTTCTCGTAGATCAGCAGGGCGTATTGCATCTTTGGTCTCCCAGGAGCGCGCGGCCATCGCGACGCTTCGACCTCAGAGACGCGCCGGCTGACGCGGATTCGACAGGTCTTGGAAAAAATGTCGAGGGGGGCGCATAACGGAGGCCATGGACGGATCGACCCCTAACACCGCCCCCTTCCGCGACGCCCGCTACGCGCCCCGTGCGCTGGAGGTCGAGAGGCAGGGCGAGACGCTGATCCTGCGCAATCCCATGCCCTATTCGGACGCGGTGCGGACCGTGACCCAGCCGCTGGCGCGCTGGGCCGCCGAGGCGCCTGAACGGGTGTGGCTCGCGGAACGTGAAGGCGAAGGCTGGCGGACGGTGACCTACGCCCAGGCCAAGGATCGCGTGGCGGCCCTGGCTGGCGGGCTCGCAGGCCTTGGCCTCTCGCGCGGCCAGCCGCTGCTGATCCTGGCCCGCAACGGCATCGAGCACGCCCTGATCGCCTATGCCGCCATGAGCCTGGGCGCGCCGGCCGCGCCGGTCTCTCCGCAGTACGGGCTGAAGGGCGCGGACCTGACCCGCCTGCGGCACGCCGTCGAGCGGCTGAAGCCCGCCGCCGTCTATGCCGACGACGCCGAGGCGTTCGGCGACGCCCTGGCCGCGCCGTTCCTGGCCGGTCTGCCGGTCGTGGTCAGCCGCAATGCGCGGCCCGGCGACGTGGCCTTCGACGATCTGCTCAAGAGCGCGCCGGTCGAACCCGTGGCGCGTCCGGAAGACGTCGCCAAGCTGCTGCTGACCTCGGGCTCCACCGGGCGGCCCAAGGCGGTGGTCTGCACCCACGCCAACATCGCGCTGAACGCGGCCCAGATCCAAGGCTGCTACGCCGATCCAGAGCCGCCGGTGCTGGTCAATTCCGCGCCCTGGAGCCACAGCCTGGGCGCCAACGCCATCCTGCACATGGTGCTGCACCGGGGCGGGACGCTGCACATCGATGCTGGCCAGCCCGTGCCGGGCAAGTTCGGCGAGACGGTCCGGAACCTGTCCGAGATCGCCACGACCTACCACAACATGGTCCCGGCCGGCTGGGCGATGTTCGTCGGCGAGCTGGAGCGCGACGACGCCCTGGCGGCGAAGTTCTTCGAGAAGGTCCGGGTGATCCAGTACGGCGGGGCCTCGATGGCCCAGTCGATCCTGGACCGCGTCCAGGCCGTGGCGGTGCGCACTGTCGGCGAACGGATCACCTTCGCGGCCGGCTATGGCGCGACCGAGACCGGGCCGACGGCCTGCAACATCCACTGGCTGAACGCGCGCTCGGGCATGGTCGGCCTGCCGACGCCGGGGACCGCCGTGAAACTCGTGCCGGCTGGCGACGGCGGCAAGTTCGAGATCCGGGTGAAGGGACCGCAGGTCTCGCCAGGCTATCTTGACCAGCCGGAAGCCACGGCGCAGGCCTTCGACGAGGACGGTTTCTACCGCCTGGGCGATGCGGCGCGGCTGGCCGATCCGGAGGACCCGGCGGCCGGTCTCGTGTTCGACGGGCGGCTGGTGGAGAACTTCAAGCTGGCCAGCGGGACCTTCGTCGCGGCGGGCGCCCTGCGGGTGGCGGCGGTGTCGGCGATCGGCGGCGTGGTCTCGGACGCGGTGATCTGCGGCGAGGGGCAGGACGGCGTGGGCCTGATGCTGTTCCTGGACGCCAAGGCCTGTGAGCGGCTGGGCGACGCGGAGGCCGTCCGTACGCAGATTATCGAGGGTCTCTCGCGGATGAACGCGGCGGCCAAGGGCGGCGGCGGCAGGATCGCCCGCGCCTTGATCCTGGACGGCGCGCCGGACGCGGCCAGCGGCGAGCTGACGGACAAGGGCTATATCAACCAGGCCCTGGCGCGCGACCGGCGGCCGAAGGCGCTCGAGCGCCTCTTTGCCGAGGCGCCCGACGCCGGGGTTCTCGTTCTCTGATCGATTTTCAAACCCCGCTTTCCCGGCGAAAGCCGGGATCCAGATCGAACCCAGGGCGCCTGAAGCTTGAGGCGAGGGCGAGGAGCGCGAACGCCCCGGCCTCTCAGGCTGAATCTGGGTCCCCGCTTTCGCCGGGAAAACGGGAAAAGGAAGGCCGCAGGGTGTGGGCGACGCCGGTGCAGATCAGCATCTGGCCGAAATAGTAGAGACCCCACACCGCCAGGCCTGTCGCGAAATTGTCCGGCAGCGGACCCAGGCGAGCGAAGATCAGCAGGTCCGACAGTACGAACATCAGCGCCCCGCGCCCGACACTCTTGTGCGGGAAGTGGCTGCCCAGGGCGGTGGCGGCCATGACCGACAGGAAGACGCTGTACAGCGCGATGCCCGGCGCGGCGGCGCGGTCGGCGGGCAGCATCCAGGCGATGGCCGTGACCGCCGGGATCAGGATGAGCGGCGCCAGCGAGGCGCTGCGGCGGTGGCGCAGATAGAGGCCGCTGGCGACGACGTGGCCCAGCAGGAAGGCGATCGCCCCCACCGTCAGGCCGTGGGTTTCCAGCAGCACGTCGCCGGCCGCGCCCAGGGCCATGACCACGACCAGCAGCCAACCGTCGAGGCTTCTAGCCCTTAGCGCCGCGTGCAGCGCCAGCAAGGCGACGCCAGCGCCCTTCCAGGCGGTCTCAATCAGCGGCGGCAGGTCGACGGCCCACGTCCCGACATAGCTGACGCCCGCGATGACCGAGGCGACCAGCGTCCAGCGCGCGGTCGGGCTCATGGCCTTCATGGCAAGTTTTCCCCCCATTTTGCCCGCACACTGCGACAGCTGCCCGCTCCGGCGCAATCGTGTTGAGACCAATGCCGAAATGTCGGAGACAGGAGGCATAAAAGCGGAGGACAGCATGAACGGCGCGGACGCCCTGATCACCACCCTGGCCGACAACGGGGTCACCGCCTGCTTCGCCAATCCGGGCACCAGCGAGATGCAGTTCGTCTCGGCCCTGGACCGTGAGCCGCGCATGCGCAGCGTGCTGTGCCTGTTCGAAGGCGTGGCGACCGGGGCCGCCGACGGCTATGGCCGCATGGCCGGCAAGCCCGCCTGCACCCTGCTGCACCTGGGACCGGGCTACGCCAACGGCGCGGCCAACCTGCACAACGCCCGTCGCGCGTACACACCGGTCGTCAACGTCATCGGCGACCACGCCACCTATCACCGGGGCTTCGATGCGCCGCTGAACAGCGACATCGCCGCCCTGGCCGCGCCGAACTCGGTCTGGGTCAAGTCGGCCGAGAGCGCCGACAGCGTCGGGCCGCTGACCGCCGAAGCGATCGTCGCCAGCTACGGGACGCCCGGCGGCAATGCGTGCCTGGTTTTGCCCGCCGACGCGGCCTGGAACCCGGCGACCGTGAAGGGGCCGGTGGTGACGCCGCCCGCTTTCGCCAGGCCCGAGCAGGCGGCCGTGCGGGCGGTGGCCCAGGCGCTGTCCTTCGCCAAGAGGCCGGTGCTGCTGCTGGGCTCAGGCGCCTGTGGCGAGGCCGCTTTGGCCGCCGCCGGGCGCCTGGCCGCCCATGGCGTGCGGGTGCTGACCGACACCTTCACCGCCCGCCAGGCGCGTGGCGAGGGCCGTTTCCGCCCCGACAAGCTGCCCTATTTCGCCGAGCAGGCCCTGAAGGACCTGGATGGCGTCGACCTGATGATCCTGGTCTCGACCGCCCGGCCGGTGGCGTTCTTCGCCTATCCCGACCGGCCCAGCGTGCTCGTGCCGGAAGGCTGCTCGGTCGAGACCCTGTGCGGGCGCGAGGTCGATGCTGAGGCGGCGCTGACCGCCCTGGCCGACGCGGTCGGCGCGCCGGCATCTGGTCCGGTCGAGGCCTATGCCGCGCCCGAAGCGCCGGCCGGCCGCTTCGACGCCTGGGCCATCGGCGCGTCGATCGCCAAGCATATGCCGACCGACGCGGTGATCTCGGACGACGCGGTCACCGCCGGCTTGCCAATCTTCACCCAGACCAAGGCCGCCCGCGCCCACGACTGGCTGTCGTTGACGGGCGGGGCGATCGGGCAGGGCATCCCGCTGGCCATCGGCGCGGCCGTGGCCTGTCCCGACCGCAAGGTGCTAGCCCTGACCGGCGACGGGGCGGGCATGTACACGGTGCAGGGCCTGTGGACGATCGTCCGCGAGCAGCTGGACGTCACGGTCGTGGTCTTCGCTAACCACGCCTATCGGATCCTGGGCATCGAGCTGGGCCGCACCGGGGCCGGCAATCCTGGCCCGGCCGCCTCGCGGCTGCTGGACCTGGGCGATCCCCGCATCGACTGGGTGCAGATGGCCCAGGGCATGGGCATGGCAGCCGAGCGGGCCAGCACCGCCGAAGCCTTCGACGACGCCTTCGCCCGCGCCATGGCCACGCCCGGTCCACGCCTGATCGAGGCCGCGCTCTAGTCTTTGTTGGTCGCGCGATAGCCGCCGAAACCGGCATCCACTTTCGGCTATCGCGCTCTAGCGCAGCGCGGCGTCCAGCGCCTCGGCGATGGCGGTCATGGCCGCCAGGTTGGGGTGGTAGGGCGCGGCGCCGGGAGCCGGGTAGCCGTTCATCCAAGGCTCGGCCGCGCAGGCGTCGTGGTTGCGGCTGAATTCCGAGGTGGTGATCACCCAGGCGTCGCTGGCGGTCGCCGCTTCCCGCGTGATGGCCAGCAGCCGCGCGGCCTTGGCGCGGGCGGCGTCGGCGTCCGCATCGCTCAGCGGCGTGGCGGCGCAGGATCCCTTGGGCGGCAGGATGGTCGGATATTCGACCAGCACGATCCGGGCTTTCGGCGCCCGCTGGCGGATCGCCGCGACCATGCCGGTCATGGCCGTCTTCAGGGCGGCATAGTCCGCTTCGCTCGGCGTCGTCGCCGGCGCGCAATTGGCCTCGCCCAGCTGGCGGCACGAGGCGCCATAGAGCCCGCCGACCAGGCCGATATCGTTACCGCCGATGGTGACCGTGACCAGGGCCGTGTCGGCGGTCACCGCGTCGATCTGGGCCGGCAGCTCGCCCCAGGGCTGGAGGATCGCCGAGGTCCTGGCGCCGCTACAGCCGACATCGACCAGAGTCAGACCCCGCCTGGCCGCCAGCTGGTTGGCATAGTTCCGCGTCGACCGCGCGCAGCGGGCTGGCGCGCCCTCCTGGTAGGGCGCGACGCCCAGGCCGGCGGCATAGGAGCTGCCCATCGAGACGTAGCGCTCACCCGCTTGAGCAGCGGATGCGAGCAGGGCGAAGGCGAGGGTCAGGGCGCGGAGCATGACGTGAGCCTAGCGGGTGGACGGGCCAAAAAGAAAGCCCGCCCGGATCGCTCCGGGCGGGCCTCTTCATTCAAGTCTCAAAGCTGGGATCAGCTCTTGACCTTGTTGGTCGGCAGCTTGCAGCCGCCGCCGATGCCCTTGGCCTGGACGCAGGAGAGGAACTCCTTGGCGGCCGGCTTGGCGACACCGATCGGATAGCCCAGCACCCAGCCCGGCAGGCCGTCCGAGCAGGCCACTTCGACGAAGCCTTCGGTTTCGGTCGAGCCGATCACGCGGGCGTCCGAGACCTTGCACGAGGCCTTGTTGAAGCCGACCAGGTCCTGGCTCAGGCGAGCGAACTGGGTGTCCTTCTTGGAGAAGGAGCAGCGGAAGCCGTTGAACTCGGCCGTCAGGCAGTCATAGACCGTGCCGCCGCTGGCGGTGAACACGCCGATGCCGCCGACGTCGCTGCCCTTGCACTTCAGCTCGACGATTTCCTTCTTGGGGTCGGTCGAGGGCAGCATGCCGTACTTCTCGACGTCGCAGGCGAAGCCCGCGCCCTTCGCCAGCTTGGTGTAGAGGGCGTTGGCTTCGGTCTGGGCCGCGACCATGTCGGTCATGGTGCAGCCGCCGCCGACAAAGGCGGCCTGAGCGCAGGGGATGGCGCGGTTGAAGGCGCCGTTCGCCGCGGTCTGCTGGTACATGTAGCCCTTGCCGTCCTGGCACGAGACTTCGAAATAGTTGTCGGTCTTGGTGCTGAGGACGTAACGCTTGTCCTTGACGGCGCAGGTCGTGCCCGCGGCCGCCGCGGCGGTGTTCAGCGTGTTGACGACGTTCAGCTGGGTCTCACGGTTGGTGAGCTTGCAGCTGACATTGCCGCCTTCTTCGTACAGCAGGCAGCTGTTCACCACGACTTCGCCGCTGATATTCATCGGGGCGGTCGTCTGGACGATGTAGCCGGCGCCGCCCTTACAGGCGACTTCGAAGTACGAGTTCTTGGTGCCCGAGCCGATGGCGCGGGTGTTTTCGATGTCGCAGGTCGCGCCGCCCTTCTGGACGAACGGGGCCAGGCCCGCGCCGGGGTTGGCGTTGCCGGGCAGCATGCAGGCCAGGCCGCCGACCTTGCCGTCCGGACCCGGTTGGCTCGATTCCAGGCAGGTGTAGACCTGCGGCGCGGCGTCCTTCTTCGCGATCATCGCGAAGCCCATGCCTTCGTTACAGGCGACTTCGTAATACTTGCTGCCGGCCTTCTTGTCCTCGCCGATGAAGCGGGCGTCCGAAACCGTGCAGCCCGCGCCGCTGGCCTGGATCAGGGCCGGGGCGTCCTTCATGCCCGCTTCACGCGCCTTGGCGTCGATAGCGGCGGGCTTGCCCTTCTCTTCCTTCTGCGCCGAAATGACGACAGCAGGGGTCAGAATGGCGACCGCGAGGGCGGCCGTCAGGCCGATCGCGAAACGCTTCATGGGAAACATCTCCTGGGTGGATTCCTCGCGCGGACATAAGCGCGTGCTTGTATCGGGGGTCAAGATACCGTCCGACATAGGCGCGATCATGACTGCCCTGGCGGGCAAAAAATGGGTTGGATCAAGGACAAGCGCCGGTTGAACGGCGCGCGGGAGGACGGAATGCGCGACGGATTCGAGGACGCAGCGACGGAAGAGACTCAGGAACCGAAGAAAACCGGTCGCCTGGTCTATCCGTTCGAGACCGTGCCGGAGCAGGGCTCGGGCCAGGCGGTCGAGGTCGCGCCGGGCGTGCTGTGGCTGCGCATGCCGCTGGGCGGTTCGCTGCAGTTCATCAATGTCTGGGCCATTGCCGATGGCGAGGGCTGGGCGGTGGTCGACACGGGCGTCCAGACCAAGGAGACTAGCCAGGCTTGGCGCAGCGCCTTCACGGGCGCCCTGGGCGGCAAGCCGATCACGCGGGTGATCGTCACCCACCTGCATCCCGACCACATCGGCCTGGCCGGCTGGATGACCCGCAAGTTCGACTGCCGGCTCTGGATGACCCGGCTGGAATATTTCCAGTGCCGGATGCTGGTGGCCGACACCGGCCGCGAGGCGCCCGAGGACGGGGTGAAGTTCTTCCACGCCGCCGGCTGGGACGAGGACGCCATCGAGAACTACAAGGCCCGCTTCGGCGGCTTCGGCAAGGCGATCTACGCCCTGCCCGACAGCTATCGCCGGCTGTCGGACGGCGAGGATTTCGACATCGGCGGCAAGACCTGGCGGGTGGTGACGGGGCAGGGGCACTCGCCCGACCACGCCTGCCTGTGGTGTCCCGAGCTAAACGTGCTGATCTCGGGCGACCAGGTGCTGCCGCGCATCTCGTCCAACGTCTCGGTGTTCCCGACCGAGCCCGACGCCGATCCCTTGAGCGACTGGCTGCGGTCCTTGGCCAAGGTCAAGGCGGCGGTGCCCGACGAGGTCATCGTGCTGCCGGCTCACAACGATCCGTTCGAGGGCCTGCACACCCGTATCGACGGCCTGATCTCGGGTCACGAGCGGGGCCTGGCGCGGCTGGAGAAGAAGCTGGCCGAGCCCAAGCGGGTGGTCGACACCTTCGGCGCCCTGTTCGCGCGGCCGATCGGGCCGGACCTCTTGGGCATGGCCACGGGCGAGGCGCTGGCGCACCTGAACTGCCTGATCGGGCGGGGCAAGATCCGCCGCGAACTCGATGAGCAGGGCGTCGCCTGGTACTCGGCGATTTCTAGCGCCGCCTAAAAACAGACGTTTGACACTTCGCGTGCGAAATATAAGCTCGCGATCATGCCCGTGCCCGCCGACCGCCGCCTGATCTTCCTGCTCAACGCCGGCCATCGGCGCGTGCAGCGCTGGATCGAAGGCAAGATGGCGGCCAAGGGCGGGCTGACGGCGGCGCAGTCAGGGGTGCTGTTCTTCCTGGGCGAGCAGGACGGGGCGCTGATCGGCGAGGCCGCCGACGCCTTGGACCTGGCCCCCTCGGCCATGACCGGCCTGATCGACCGCATGACCAAGGCCGAATTGGTCGAGCGTCGCGCCGATCCCAAGGACGGCCGCGCCATGCGCCTGCATCTGACCGACAAGGGCCGCGCCGCCCGCGAGGCCGCCAAGGCCGGGCTCGACGGCATCAACGCCCACCTGACCGAAGGCTTCACGGACGAGGAGATCGGCGTCGTCGCGCGCTGGCTCTCCAGCCTCCAGACCAAGTTCCCCAAGGGAGAATGACTATGACCGAGCATGTCAAAGTCGAGATCGACGCCGGCGTGATGACGCTGACCCTGGCGCGTCCGGAAAAGAAGAACGCCTTGTCGAACGACATGTACGGCGTGCTGGCCGACAGCCTGGAGGCCGCCGAGAAGGATCCGGCCGTGCGCGTCGTGGTCTTCCAGGCCGACGGTGACAGCTTCACCGCCGGCAACGACCTGCAGGACTTCGCCAGCCAGGCCACCGGCGCCTTCACCGGCGAGCGGCATGTGATCCGCTTCCTGAAGGCCCTGGCCAACGCCACCCGGCCGCTGGTCGCCGCCGTCCATGGCCAGGCCGTGGGCGTAGGCACGACCATGCTGCTGCACTGCGACCTCGTCTATGTCACGCCCGACGCGCGCCTGACCGTGCCGTTCGTCAACCTGGCGCTGGTGCCGGAAGCCGCGTCCAGCTGGCTGCTGCCGGCCCGCATCGGCCATGCCCGCGCCTACGCCATGTTCGCTTTGGGCGAGGCGATCGACGGCGGCACCGCCGTGGCCTGGGGGATCGCCAACGGCTCGGCCGAGCTCGGCGACCTGCGGGCCCGCGCCCGCGCCGCCGCCGACCAGCTGGCCACGCGTCCGCTGGGCGCCCTGACCACGACCAAGCGCCTGATGCGCGACGCCGAGAAGATCGCCGAACTGATGGACACCGAAGGCGCGCTGTTTGGCGAACGCCTCAAGACCGCTGAAGCGCGTGAAGCCTTCATGGCCTTCATGGAGCGCCGGCCGCCGGATTTCAGTAAGGTGGGGTAGGGAAATCTCGACATTCAGCTTTGAATCAACCCCCACCCGATCTTCCCCGCGAAAGCGGGGACCCAAGCCGAGGCGGCGGGTCATGGTTCGGCCTCATCCCGTCCTGAAATCCAGCTTGGATCCCCGCTTTCGCGGGGACGATCGGTGAAGGGGAGTGATTTTGCTGAACCTAGATCCGCTCTAGTCTCACCAGAACAACGAAAACGATCTGGGAGGATCGACATGGCGGAGCGGATCACCTCGCCCTTCGGGGCGAAATCGACGGCGCGCGAGGTGGTCGCGGGCCATGACCTCTCAGGCCGCGTGGCCATCGTCACCGGCGCGGCCACCGGCATCGGCGTCGAGACGGCGCGGGCCCTGGCCCTGGCCGGGGCGGAGGTGATCATCGCCGCCCGCAAGCCCGACCTCGGCGAAGAGGTCGCCAACGCCATCAACGAAGAGGCTGGCCTCAAGCGCGCCAGCTTCGGCATGGTCGATCTGGCCAGCCTGGCGTCCATCCGCCACTTCGCCCATCGCTGGGGCGACCGGCCCATCGACCTGTTGATCAACAACGCCGGCGTCATGGCCAGTCCGCTGATGCGCACGGCCGACGGCTTCGAGATGCAGTTCGGCACGAACCATCTGGGCCACTTCCTGCTGTCGGTGCTGCTGGCCCCGAACCTGGTCGCCGGCGCCAAGGCGTCCGGCAAACGCTCGCGGCTGGTGTCGCTGTCGTCGATCGGCCATCGCCGCGCTGGGGTGAATTTCGACGACCCGAACTACGAGCATCGCGACTACGACAAGTGGGAGGCCTACGGCCAGGCCAAGACCGCCAACAGCCTGTTCGCGGTCGGCTTCGACCAGCGGTTCAAGGACCAGGGCGTCAATGCCAACGCCGTCATGCCTGGCGGCATCATGACCCCGCTGCAGCGGCATATGTCGATCGAGGAGCAGCGGGCCATGGGCTGGCTGGACGAGAACGACAAGCCGCGCGAGGGCTTCAAGACCACCGAGCAGGGCGCGGCGACCAGCGTCTGGGCGGCGGTGGGCAGTGAGCTGGAGGGCGTCGGCGGGCTCTATCTCGAGGACTGCAACCAGGCGGTCCCGTGGAGCCAGGAGCGGCCCTGGAACGGCGTCATGCCCCATGCCCTGGATCCCGAGTCGGCGGACCGCCTGTGGGACCTGTCGGTGAAGACCGTCGGAGCCGGCGCCTGATGGAGCAGCGCACCATTCTGCGCCTGGCCGGCGCCGCCACGATCGTCGGGTCGGCCATCGATATCGTCGCGCCGTTCCTGATCTATCCGCGCCTGGTCGAGCCGCAGCCGCACCTGGTCTACGTGCTCATCGATCTGCTGCTGATGATCGGCATGCTGGGCGTGTGGTCGGCGAGCCGGCGGAGCGCGAGCGTGCTGGGCCTGGTCGGCTTCGTGCTGGGCCTGCTGGGCGTGATGCTGGTGCGGACCGCGTCGGCCAAGATCTTCGGCGAGGCCTCGTACATGATCGCCTCCAGCGTCTGGTCGATCGGCATGGTGCTGTGGGCCGTCGACCTGTTGCGGGCCAAGGTGTTCCGGGCGCCCGCCGCGCTCTGGATCGCCGCCCTCGTTATCGGCCTTGCGGGCCTGGCCCTGAAGGATCACGGTCCGATCGCGCACGTGGCCAAGATGAGCTTCATCGTCGGCTTCATCGTCGCCGGCATCGACCTGATCCGTACCCGGGAGCAATCCGCATGAGCTTGCAGGGCAAGACCCTCTTCGTCACCGGCGCCTCGCGTGGCATCGGCCTGGCCATCGCCCTTCGCGCCGCCCGCGACGGGGCCAATATCGTCATCGCCGCCAAGACGGCGCAGGCGCATCCCAAGCTGCCGGGCACCATCTACACCGCCGCCAAGGAGATCGAGGCGGCCGGCGGCCAGGCCCTGCCGCTGGTGGTCGACGTCCGGGATGAAGCCAATGTCCAGGAGGCGGTGGACAAAGCCGCCGCCCAGTTCGGCGGCATCGATATCTGCGTCAACAACGCCTCGGCCATCTCGCTGACCGGCACGCTGTCGACCGACATGAAGCGCTACGACCTGATGCACCAGATCAATACGCGCGGCACGTTCCTGACCTCCAAGACCTGCATCCCGTACCTGAAGAAGTCGGCCAATCCGCACGTGCTGATGCTGTCGCCGCCGCTGGACATGTCGCCGCGCTGGTTCGGCTCGCACGTGGCCTACACCATGGCCAAGTTCGGCATGTCGATGTGCGTTCTCGGCATGTCCGAGGAATTCCGCGCCGACGGCGTCGCCTTCAACGCCCTGTGGCCGCGCACCGGCATCGCCACCGCCGCCATCCAGTTCGCCCTGACCGGCGAAGAGGGCCTGCGCCACTGCCGCACGCCCGAGATCATGGCCGACGCGGCCTATGCGATCTTCAACAAGCCCTCGCGCGAGCTGACGGGCCAGTTCCTGATCGACGACACGTTCCTGTATGGCGAGGGCGTGCGCGACTTCGATCAGTACAAGGTCGATCCGGCCGCCACCCTGATGCCGGACTTCTTCGTGCCGGAGAGCAGCGAGCCGCCGCCGGGGGTGAAGATCGGGTGAGGCCAAACCCGACTATCCCAGTGAAAACGGGGATCCAAGCGGGCGCCCGCAAAACCCCTGGTCTACCTATTCATGCCTTCCTAGGCCTTGTGCCTAGGACCCATCGTTCCGGAACAGCTGAACAAGCGGGTGCGCGTCTACGTCGTCGGCGGATCGCCGGAAGCACGGAACCCAGCCGCGCCATGGGTCCTAGGCACAAGGCCTAGGAAGGCAAACTTTCCGCGGAGATTAGCGCTTCTTCCCCGCCGATTTCCGGACCGCCACTTCCAGCGACTTCCTCGACCACTCCAACAGGAACTCCTGGTCGTCTAGGGCCTCGGCCGGGGCGGTCCAGTAGTTCAGGGTCTTGCCGTCGCCGAACGGGTCGAAGATCTGCGAGCCGGCGGCCTCGAACGCGCCCCTCAGGGTCTCGTCGCCCTTGAGGTACAGGGTGTCGTCGTCGATCAGCGCGAAGAACAGGCCGTTCGCATAGACGCCGACTCCGCCGAACATGCGGCGCGAGGTGATGTGGCCCAGCGGGGCCAGCTGCTCCAGAACGAAGTCCCGATAGTCCGAAGAGACCGCCATGCCTGTTTCCGTCCGTACCGCTACGCCCGCTGATGCAGCTCTGATCCACCAGTTCATCCTCGATCTGGCGGACTATGAAAAGCTGCTCGACACGGTGACGGCGACGCAAGGCGACACCGCCGCTGCGCTGTTCGGCGAGAACCCTCGCGCCTTTGCCGATATCGCCGAGCTGGACGGGCAGCCGGTCGGGTTCTCGCTGTGGTTCTACAACTATTCGACCTTCGTCGGCCGGCACGGGATCTGGCTGGAGGACCTGTTCGTGCGGCCTTCGGCGCGGGGCTCGGGGGCGGGCAAGGCGCTGCTGGTCAACCTGGCCAAGCGCTGCGTCGAGGAGGGCCTGGGGCGCTTCGAGTGGTCGGTGCTGGACTGGAACGCACCGTCGATCGCCTTCTATGACAGCCTGGGGGCGGCCACGATGGACGAGTGGCTGATCCGCCGGCTGACGGGCGAGGGGATCCGCAAGCTGGCGGGCGTCTAGCTACTCCAGCCGGTCGGCCTTGCGCAGGTCGGGGAACAGCCAGGCCCAGGCGGCGGTGACCGCCATGGCCCCGACGCCGCCGAACACCGCCGCCCCGATGGGCCCCAGCAGCCAGGCCGCCGCGCCGCTCTCGACCTCGCCCAGCTCGTTGGAGGCGCTGATGAACACGCCCGAGACGGCGGCGACGCGGCCGCGCATGGCGTCGGGGGTGACGATCTGGACCAGGGTCTGGCGGACATAGACGCTGAGCATGTCGGCTCCGCCCAGCACGGCCAGGGCGGCCACCGACAGCCAGACCAGCTTGGAGAGGCCAAACACCACCGTGGCCAGGCCGAAGACCGCGACGCCCGCGAACATGATCCGGCCGGCGTGGCGACGGATCGGCTGGCTGGCCAGGTAAACCCCGACCAGCGAGGCGCCGATGGCCGGCGCGGCGCGCAGCAGGCCAAAGCCGCCGGGACCGATGTGCAGCACGTCCTTGGCGAACACCGGCAGCAGGGCCGTGGCCCCGCCCAGGATCACCGCGAACAGATCGAGCGAGATCGAGCCGAAGACGATCTTGTTGTTCCAGACATAGGCCAGGCCCTCCTTGATCAGCTCGACGCGCGAGCCGGGCTGGGCTTCAGGCTTGGTGTTCTTGCGGATCGACAGGGCCAGCAGGGCGGCGGCCAGGTACAGGACCAGCGAGGTCCCGAAGGCCAGGGCCGGCGAGTGGACTAGCAGCAGGCCGCCCAGGGCGGGGCCCATGATCGAGCCGCTTTGCCAGGACAGAGAGTTCCAGGCGATGGCGCGCGGCAGCAGCGGGCGCGGCACCAGCATCGGCCCCATGGCGCTGCTGGCGGGCGACAGGAAGGCGCGGCTGGCCCCGAACAGCACCGAGATGGCGAAGATCGGCCACAGCTGGTGCGAGCCCATCAGGGCCAGGACCATCAGCACGGTGGCGCTGACGGCGTCCAGGGCCAGGGTCGTGGCGACGATCAGCTTGCGGGTCCGGCGGTCGGCGTTCTCGCCCGCGACCAAGGTCAGCAGGAACAGCGGCACGAACTGCGCCAGGCCGATCATCGAGACCATGAAGGCCGACTCGCCGACCGAGTGGGTCAGGCGCGCGATGGCGTAGACCTGCCAGCCCAGGGCCACCGACTGGATCTGCACCCCCAGGGTGGAGACGAAGCGCGCCACCCAGAACAGGAGGAAGTCACGCTCCCGCAACAGGGCGCGGGTAGAGGTGTCGGCGGCGGTGGGGGTGAGCTCGGACATCGGCCCGCAACATAGGGCGAAGCTGTCGCACCGCAACGTTATTGACCTGAGAAAGCCTTGGCCCTACAGCGCGCGCATCTTTTGGAGGTTTTCAGGCATGCGACGCCTGCGACGAATTCAGCGCGAACGCGCCACGATCTGACGCCCTCCCGGTCGCGCCTTCGCGTCGGGAGCCCCCGACGCCCTTTCGCATTTCCCGAAGGCCGATGACCTCCGTTCAAAAGACTCTTCCTACCGCTCCGTATCCGCCGCTGGTCCATGAGACCCCGGCGATGGAAGCCGCTGTCACCCACCTGATCGACCGGGTCTTCGGCCCCGGCCGCTTCGCCAAGTCGTCCGAGCGCCTGCGCGAGGGCAACACCCTGCTGAGCGACTGCTCGTTCGTGGCCATCCGCGATGGCGCGCCCGTCGGCTGCTGCCGCATGTGGCCGGTGACGATCGGCGGGGAGCCGGTCGCCTTCCTGGGTCCGCTGGCCGTCGATCCCGACGAGCGCAGCGCGGGCCTGGGCCAGGCCCTGGTCGAGAGCGCCGTCGAGGCCGCCCGCGCCGCCGGTTGGCGCGCCGTGCTGCTGGTCGGCGACGGTCCCTATTTCGGCCGCGTCGGCTTCACCAACGCCCACACCGCCGGCGTCGTCATGCCCGGCCCCGTGGACCAGCGCCGCGTGCTCTTGTTGCCGTTACGGAAGGGTGGAGACGAGGGTCTGTCGGGCCTCGTTTCGATCGATCCGCGCGCTTGAGTGCCGGGCCGGTACGGCCTAACTGATCAGCGATGACCGACACACCGAAGCCTGGCTTGGAAGGTGTCGCCGCGGCCGCGAAGGCCGCCGGCGCGCGCGGCCTGCCGCCGGTGCATCTGTGGAACCCGCCCCACTGCGGCGAGATCGACATCCGCATCCGCAAGGACGGGGTGTGGTTCCACGAAGGCACGCCGATCGGCCGCGAGGCCCTGGTGCGACTGTTCTCGACCGTGCTGCGCCTGGATCCGGACGGCTATCACCTCGTCACGCCGGTCGAGAAGATGAAGATCACGGTCGAGGACGCGCCATTCATCGCCACGCGGGTCGACCGTGTGGGCGACGCGCTGGTCTTCCAGACCAATGTCGGCGACGAGGTCGAGGCCGGCCCCGACAATCCCATCCGTGTCGAGATCGACGCCACGACCGGTGAGCCGCGTCCCTATGTCCACGTCCGTCGAGGGCTCGAGGCCCTGATCGCCCGCCCCGTATTCTATGAGCTGGCCGAGATGGCGGTCCTGGACGGCGACACCTGGAGCGTGACCTCGAACGGCGCCGTCTTCCCGATCGCGCCTCCCGGATCGGCGCCGGCATGACCCGAGATGAGCGCCGGGCCTGGATCACCAGCCGCCTGCATCCGATCGCGGACTATGATCCCAGCCTGGCCAACCCCCAGAGGTCCGACTACGACCTCAATCCCGGCCTGAAGGTCGACAATCCGCACGCCCTGCGTCCCGCCGCCGTACTGGTGGGCCTGGTTGAGCACGAGGACGGGCTGACGGTCCTGCTGACCCGTCGCGCCGACACCCTGCGCAGCCACACCGGCCAGATCGCCTTCCCTGGCGGTCGCTGCGATCCCGGCGAGCTGCCCTGGGAGACGGCCCTGCGCGAGGCCCAGGAAGAGGTGGCGCTGGACCCGGCGCGCGTGACCCTGGCCGGCCTGCTGCACGGCTATCAGACGGTGACCGGCTTCTACGTCACGCCAGTGGTGGGTTTCGTCGATCCGAAGGCGACATTCACCCCCAGTCCGGAAGAAGTGGCCGACGTCTTCGAGACGCCGTTCGAATTCCTGATGGATCCGGCCAACCACCAGCGCCAGCACCGCGAGGCGCCGGACGGCGCGCGCCGTCACTTTTACGCCATGCCGTGGAACGATCGGTTCATCTGGGGCGCGACAGCGGGCATGCTTCGGTCGCTGTACGAGGCGCTTTACGACGAAAGCGGTCGTCACCCCCTCTGAACAGGGTGTTTGACGGCTGGTGAAATGAGGGCCTCCTGGCCTAACAATGTCGCCCCTTGAAGGGCGCAACGCATGAGTGGGAACAGGCGTGAGCACTGAAACGATCGGCCCCGCGCCGTGGATGATCTCGCCGGAGACGAAGGCGGTGATCGCCGCCCTGGAGGCGCGCGGCTATCCGGGCTGCGCGCGCTTCGTCGGCGGCTGCGTGCGCAACACGATCATGGGCAAGCCGGTCGACGACATCGACATCGCCACGACCCTGACGCCAGACCTGGTCATCGACGCCCTGGAGCAGGCCGGCCTGCGCGCCATCCCGACCGGCGTCGACCACGGCACGATCACGGCGCTGTCGGGCGGCCAGCCCTATGAGATCACCACCCTGCGCAAGGACGTCTCGACCGACGGCCGCCGGGCGGTGGTGGCCTTCACCCAGGACTGGGGCCAAGACGCCGAGCGGCGCGACTTCCGCTTCAACGCCATCTATGCCGATGTCGAGGGTCATCTGTACGACCCGACCGGCCATGGCATCGCCGATGCGCGCGAGGGGCGGGTGGTGTTTGTCGGCGACCCGATGACCCGCATCCGCGAGGACTATCTGCGCATCCTGCGCTTCTTCCGCTTCCAGGCCTGGTACGGCAAGGGCGAGGCCGACCAGAAGGCCCTGGCCGCCTGCAAGGCGCTGAAGGGCATGGTCTCGGGCCGCGCCGCCGAGCGCACCCAGAAGGAGCTGATGAAGATGCTGGCCGCGGAAGATCCGCGCCCGGCCTTCCGCCTGATGGCCGCCACGGCGGTGCTGGGCTCGATCCTGCCTTCGGTGAAGTCGCTGGCCCGCTTCGAGGCCCTGGTCGCCATCGAGACCGAGCAGTTGTTCGAGAATGATCCCGACCTGCGCCTGGCGTCGCTGATCCCGGACGATCCCAAGGTCGCCGAGCAGCTGGCCGAGCGCCTGCGCCTGCCCAACAATGTCCGCGACCGCATCGTCGACGCCGTGGGCAAGAGCCCGCGCGTCGTCTCGTGGATGAGCCCGCGCGAGGCCCGCCGCGCCGTCTACGGCCTGGGCGTGCGCGCCTTCTGCGACCGGGTCAAGCTGGCCTGGGCGGGCTCGGGCCGCGACTCCACCGCGCCGCAATGGCGGGCGCTGCTGGCCCTGGCCGAGACCTGGACCCCGCCGACCTTCCCGCTGTCGGGCGACGAGATCATGAAGGCCGGCGTGCCCAAGGGCCCGATGGTCGGCGAGGTGATGCGCGAGATCGAGATCTGGTGGATCGACCAGGACTTCATCGAGGACAAGTTCAGCGCCATCGAGCGCCTGAAAGCGGTGGCTCAGGGGATGGTGTACTGATGAAGATCGGCCTGCTTCAGACCGGCCATCCGCCGGGCGACCTGGCGGAGACCTACGGCAGCTATTCGGCGATGTTCGAGGCGCTGCTGGGCGATGGGCACAGCTATCAGGTCTATGACGTCGAGGCGGGTCAGCTGCCGGCCGATCCGGCCGAGAACGACGCCTATGTCATCACCGGCTCGGCGGCCGGGGTCTATGACCCGCTGCCGTGGATCGAGCCGCTCAAAGCGTTCTTACGCCAGGCCAAGGGCCAGCAGCCGCTGGTCGGGGTGTGCTTCGGCCACCAGATCATGGCCGAGGCGTTCGGCGGCAAGGCCGAGAAGTCCGGCAAGGGCTGGGGCGTGGGCCTGCAGGCCTATGAGGTCTCGGCGCACGAACCGTGGATGGACGATGCGGCCCATGTCGCCGTGCCGGGCTCGCACCAGGACCAGGTGACCGCCCTGCCGCCGGGCGCGCGGGTGCTGGGCGGCAGCGCCTTCACGCCCTATGGCATTCTGGCGTACGACGACGCCAAGGCGATCTCGATGCAGTTCCACCCGGAGTTCACGCCGGCCTACGCCAAGGCGCTGATCGAGGCGCGGCGCGGCACCCGCTTCACCGACGAGCAGGCCGACGCGGCGATCGCCAGCCTCAGCGCCCAGAACGACCGCGTGCGGATGGCGCAGTGGATCGGCCGGTTCCTGGCCCAGGAAACTCAAGGGTAAGCTGGGGCGTTCGAGTCCGGACCTTCCGGAGAGAACGCTCATGCGCGCTGCTACCGTTGTGATGCTTGCCGGGGCCGTCGCGCTGGCCGGCGCCGTTGTCGCGGGCGCCCAGACCGCGCCCGAAACGGCGGCCAAGCCCGCGCCCGTCACGCTGAAGACCGCCGCCAGCTTCCAGTCGATCAAGGATCCGGGCGCCCGCTCGGTCGCCCTGTTCCAGGAAGCGGGCAAGGTGATCCAGAGCCCGCGCTGCCTGAACTGTCACCCGGTGGAACGCGCGCCGACGCAAGGCGATGATTTGCATCCGCACAATCCGCCGATGGTGGCCGGCGACAGCGGTCACGGCCCGGCCGGCCTGCCGTGTTTCTCGTGCCATAAGGCAAAGAACGTCCCGACCTGGGGCCAGGACATCAAGAGCATCCCCGGCGATCCCAAATGGGCCCTGGCTCCGGCCGAGATGGCCTGGCAGGGCAAGTCGCTGGCGGCGATCTGCGCCCAGATCAAGAACCCGGCGACCAACGGCGGCAAGACGATGGCGCAGCTGCACGACCACATGGCCCAGGACCACCTGGTCGGCTGGGCCTGGAACCCCGGCGCGGGCCGCGTCCCGGCGCCCGGAACCCAGGCTCAGTTCGGCGAGCTGATCAAGGCGTGGATCGACACGGGGGCGAAGTGCCCGAAGGGGGTTTGAGGCCGCGCATGGAACCCCTCTCTCATAGAGAGAGGGAGGGGCCCGCGCCGCCAGGCGTGGGAGGGTGAGAGGGTAAGATGTC
>NZ_JAGIBH010000149.1 GCF_017744445.1 Caulobacter sp. | reverse complement strand
GGTCGCCGGCCTGCAGGCGCGCGGCTACAGCGACGGCGACATCCGCAAGATCCTCGGCGGCAACCTGTTGCGGGTATGGACGGCGGTCGAGGCCGGCGCGCAGGCCGTCGGGCAGGTTGCCGGACACGCCGTCGAAATCCGAGCCCAGGCCGATGTGGTCGATGCCGACCAGCTTGACCCCGTAGTCGATCTGGTCGAGCACGGCACTGATCGAGGTGGCCAGCGGCGGATGCGCGCGCTTCCACTCGGCCGCGAACGCGGCTTCGTCCTCTTCCGGCTTGCCGGCGGCGCGGGCCGCCGCGTTGCGCGCCTCCAGCGCCGCCTCGGCCTGCATGTTGGCCACCAGGTCGGCGGCCATCTGCGGATTGACGAAGGCGCTGCCGAAGGTCACCTGGATCACCCCGCCCTTGGCCGCGATCGCCTTGGCCAGTTCGTCGCTCAGGTTGCGCTCGAAACCCGGAGTGAAATGGCGCAGCCCCGAATGGCTGGCGATGACCGGTACGCGACTGGCTTCCACCGCC
>NZ_JAGIBH010000148.1 GCF_017744445.1 Caulobacter sp. | reverse complement strand
GTCTCAGGCTCCGGCCCCCGCCCCGGCGGCTCCCGCGCCCCAGGCTCCGGCTCCCGCCGCGCCGCCGGCGCCGGTACGCGCCGAGGCTCCGCGCCCGGCCCAGACCACGGCGCCCGGCCAGACCCGGACCTACGAGCCCAGTCGCGACCGTCGCGACGACCGCTCATCGACGACCACCTATCGTCCGGGGCCGGGCTCGCACCAAGGCGACCGTCCGCAAGGCGATCGTCCTCAGGGTGACCGCCCCAACTTCGCGGACCGGCCGTTCAACCAGCGCGCCCCGCGCCAGGACGGCCCGTACAACCAGCGCACCCCGCGCGCCGACGCCGGCGCGCCGCGTGGTCCGCGTCCCGAAGGCGGCTTCCGCAACGACCGCCCGCAGGGTGACCGCCCGCAAGGCGACCGTCCGCAGGGTGATCGTCCGACCCAGACCGTCCGCTATTCGGCCCTGGCCCCGCGCCCGGCGCCCGGCGCCCGTCCAGGTCCCGGTGGTCCGCGCGGCGCTCGTCCGGGCGTTCCGGCCTC
>NZ_JAGIBH010000147.1 GCF_017744445.1 Caulobacter sp. | reverse complement strand
GCAGTGACCATGGCTGCAAGGAGGAAGGCAACGCGCCGCTCAAGCAGCTCTACAGCGATATCGCCGCCGCAATTCGGCAGGTCGACAAGCGCCACATGCTTATCATCGAGGGCAATTGCTGGGGCAACAACTATGCCGGGCTGCTGCCCTTCGCCGACGGGAATACCACGCTCAGCTTCCACAAATATTGGAACAACAACGACGAAGCGGCGATCGCGCCCTATCTGAAGCTGCGCGAGACCTACAATATGCCGCTCTGGCTCGGAGAATCGGGCGAGAACTCGAATGTCTGGTTCCGCGACGCGATCCGCCTGGTCGAGGATCACGGCATCGGCTGGGCGTTCTGGCCGCTGAAGAAGATCGGCTTCAACAATCCCTATGAGATCGTGCCCAATCCCGGCTGGGCTAAGCTGGTCGCCTATTGGACCGGCAACGGCCCGCGGCCGAGCGCTGATGAGGCCTATGCCACGCTTATGCAGCTCGCCCGGCACGATATCCGCCACGAGAACAATATCGTGCACCAGGA
>NZ_JAGIBH010000146.1 GCF_017744445.1 Caulobacter sp. | reverse complement strand
GCGAAGGTGCCGGCCCGGTGCTCGATGGCGGCGAGTTCGGCACGATCGTCGCCGAGTGGGACGCGCTCGAGCGCGACATGCGCGCGGTCGCCGCGACCATTCCGGCCGAACAGCATGCCGCCTGGTTCGAGCTCGTCGAGCACAAAGTCCGCGCGATGGCCAACCTCTACCGCCTCTATTACGCCGTCGCCTGGAACCGCCGCCTGGCCGAGCTGGACGATCCCCGTGCCAACGCCTTCGCCGACCGAGCCGACGCCGCCTGGCGCGAGGACCAGGCGCTGACCGAGGCCTACCACGCGCTCGAGGGCGGCAAGTGGAACCACATGATGGACCAGACCCACATCGGCTACACCACCTGGCAGCAGCCCGACCGTCAGGTCATGCCCAAGGTCAGACGCGTAAGCGCGCGCGAGCCCGCTGCGCCGATCGCCTTTGCGCCGCCGTCCGCTCGCAATCCGCTGGTCATCGAAGCCCCCGACTTCGATCGCTCGGTGAGCGACCAGGGCCTCGCGTGGCGGGTCATCCCCCACCT
>NZ_JAGIBH010000145.1 GCF_017744445.1 Caulobacter sp. | reverse complement strand
GATGAACTCCTGCTCGTTGATGTCGAGCTTGGCCAACAGTTCGAGGAAGGGCGGCACCGTGCTCTCGCCCACCCCGATCGTGCCGATCTCCTCGCTCTCGATGAGCTCGATCTCGAACAGCTTGCCCTTGAAATGCTGTGCCATCAGCGCGGCGGCGATCCAGCCGGCGGTGCCGCCGCCGACGATGCAGACCTTACGAAGCGCGTCGGGGTTGTTCATGCACGGGTCCTCATGGGCTCGGCGGCGACGCCATCGACCGTCGCGAGAAATTCGGAATGGGTAGGCGTGTCTGCCACGGCACGCGCGACCGCGGCGCGGATCTGCGCCAGCCCCTGGGCAAGCTCGGCGGGATCGACCGCGGCGAGCGCCGGATCAATCCGATCGGGATCATGCTCGAACCCGCCATAGATGGCGAGCCAGGATGCCGGGTGGAACATCTCCCAGCGATAGCGCAGGAACGCGCCGCGTGCGCGCCACAGGTCCATCTTGGCGGTCAGGCTATCGGGCAGCGTCATTTCGCGGCAGGCCTGCCAG
>NZ_JAGIBH010000144.1 GCF_017744445.1 Caulobacter sp. | reverse complement strand
CAGCAAACTCCGGGCCCCGCTCATTGCCTTTCCGATCCCCCGCCGCTGCCGCGGCCCCCCCCTTGCCAAGGGGCTATGGCGATGGCCGGCCTTGGCGGCGGATGCACGCACGAAGTTCGCCCCGACTGCGCCCCACGCTTCCGCGGTTGTGGCAATCAATCGCCGCACAACCGTTGGCGGATCAGTCGTTCGACTCGGCGGCGCCGTACAGGGCCTTGCGCGGGGCGCCGGTGATCTCGGCGGCCAGCTTGGCCGCGGCCGAGGGCGGCAGCTGCCGGGCCAGGATCGCGTGCACGCGACGGCCTTCGGCCAGTTTCGCATCGGCATCCTCGCCCATGCCCTGCACCACCAGCACGAACTCGCCCTTGCGCTGGTCGGCGTCGGCCAGCACCCGCGCGTGCAGTGCGGCCAGATCGCCGTCGAGCACGGTCTCGAACAGCTTGGTCAGCTCGCGCGCGAGTACCGCCGGACGTGCGTCGCCGAAGGCCGCGCGCAGGTCGGCCAGCGATTCGTCGATGCGGTGCGCCGACTCGTAG
>NZ_JAGIBH010000143.1 GCF_017744445.1 Caulobacter sp. | reverse complement strand
TGGTCGCCGCGACGATGTCGGCCTGGCCGGCCTGCAGCGTCCAGTCACCGCCGACATCGGCACGGCTGAGGTGACCGGCGATGCGACCCAGGTCGTGACCGGCACGCTGACCCAGCAGCAGCTGGACGTCGGCGGTGACTGGACGCTGCAGGCCGGCCAGGCCGACATCGTCGCGGCGACCATTGGTGGCAATGCGACCCAGCAAGCGGGACGGTTGGGCATGGGCACGCTGTCGGTCGGCGGCGACTGGCAGCTCGATGGCGGCGATGCGGTGATCGGCAGTGCGGCGGTCACCGGTTCGGCGACGCAGGACGTGGACAACCTGCAGCAGGGCGACCTGCACGTGGGCGGCAACTGGTGCAGCAGCTGGACGTCGGCGGCGACTGGACGCTGCAGGCCGGCCAGGCCGACATCGTCGCGGCGACCATTGGTGGCAATGCGACCCAGCAAGCGGGACGGTTGGGCATGGGCACGCTGTCGGTCGGCGGCGACTGGCAGCTCGATGGCGGCGATGCGGTGATCGGCAGTGCGGCGGT
>NZ_JAGIBH010000142.1 GCF_017744445.1 Caulobacter sp. | reverse complement strand
GGCCTCCATCCGGACGGCCATTGTCGGGACGACCACCGTTGTCCGGGCGGCCGCCGTTGTCGGGCCGGCCCCAGTCAGGACGGCCGCCGCCGGGGCGGCCCTGGTCTGGACGTTCCTGATCCGGACGGCCACGATCCCAGCCGCCACGGTCGCCGCGATCGCCGCGCCCCTGCCATCCGCCGCGGTCCCCGCCGTCGGGGCGAGGCTGCTGCGGTTGCGGCGCGGGTTGGGGGCTCTGGGGTTGCTGCGCCTGAGGGGCTGGCCGCGCGCCGCCGCCCCAGTCGGGCCGGCCGCCGCGATCCCCGCGATCACCCCGATCCCCGCCGTCCTGGCGGGAACCGCGCCATTCTCGACCCCGCGCATCGGAAGGGTCGGGCCTCTGATCGGCCGCGAAGGCGACGCCGGCCTCGAGGACAGCGCCCCCAAGCAGCGTCGCGATCATCGCCGTCGTGATGAGACGTTTCATTTCGTGCTCCAAAGGGCCTTGTGCGGGCCCCTGCGTCATCCCTTGATATCAGTGTCGGCCTGGCCGCATGA
>NZ_JAGIBH010000141.1 GCF_017744445.1 Caulobacter sp. | reverse complement strand
GGCCCATATAGCTGCCGTGGTAGATCGCGCCGCCGCGCAGGCGCATCCGCTCCACGGTCAGCACCGGGAAGGTGCCCTGCGCGTTGTAGTAGCCGGTGTGGTCGCCGAACGGGCCTTCCAGCGCGGTTTCGCCGGGATGGATGAAGCCCTCCAGCAGGATTTCCGCGCCGGCCGGCGCATCCAGTCCGGTCAGCTCGCTGCGCCAGACCCGGCTGCGTGAGCCGCGCAGCAGGCCGGCGAATTCGTATTCGGACAGGGTGTCCGGCACCGGCGCCACCGCCGCCAGCAGCGTGGCCGGATCGGCGCCGATCGCCACCAGCACCGGAAAGGGCTTGTCCGGCCAGGCGTGCTGCCAGGAGGCGTAGTCCTGCGCGCCGCCGCGATGCGGCAGCCAGCGCATGATCACCCGGTTGCGGCCGATCAGCTGCTGGCGGTAGATCGCCACGTTCTGCCGCGGCTGGTGCACGCCGCGGGTCACGACCAGGCCGAAGGTGATCAGGCGGCCGGCATCCTCCGGCCAGCAGCGCTGGATCGGCAG
>NZ_JAGIBH010000140.1 GCF_017744445.1 Caulobacter sp. | reverse complement strand
GGCTTGGACGCTGTCGGGGCCGGTCAGGTGGCCGGCCCCGACGGCTACGAAGCTGACGCCCGACCCGGCCAGCTTGGTCTTCAGCTGTTGCGCCCAGACGCGGTTGCGGTCGACCAGCAGAAGCCGATAGAGCCCAGGATAATCGCGGCGCATCTCGTCGACCATCTCGTGCTCCAGCCCCTTCTGGTCGCCGGCTGCCCAGGCTGTGACCAGGGCGTCGACCTTGGCCGGACCGTCGGCGACGTCGTCCAGGGTGGACTTCAGCATCGCCATCTCATCGGCCGGCGTCATGTCGGCGAAGAAGCGCACCTGCTGTTCCAGGGTCTCGAAGGCCGAGACCGGCTTGCCGGCCGCTCGGGCCCGGGCGTTCAGCAGGCGCTCGACCCCGCTCTGGGGATCGTAACCGGCTTTCAGCAGAGGTTGCAGCGACAAGGTGAGCGCCGCGAGCCAGGGCCGCATGGGCTCCATCTGCTGGGGCTGCATGCCCATGCCCTGGGCGGCGGCGGCCAGCTTGGCCTGGGTTTCGGGATCAAGCTTGCTCGACAGCGGCTTGGCC
>NZ_JAGIBH010000013.1 GCF_017744445.1 Caulobacter sp. | reverse complement strand
CCGCCCGTGGCCTGAGGGCCCGAGATCGTCAGGTCCACGGTCACGCCAGCCGTCGCGTTGGCATAGTAGGCGGTGTCGACGCCCCCGGCGCCGTCCAAGACATCATCGCCCGCGGTGCTGACCAGGGTGTCGTTGAAGGCCGTACCCGTCAGATTCGCCATATCGTGACCCCGAGCTTGGATCGCGGCGCAGGCTCAGAAAGTCACTAACGCCACCTAAAATTGAGCCCAGCTGTGCCCTAGAATTCGAGGCTTCGTCAATCACGCTGACGCAGGAACGCAAAAAGGGCGACGGCCTGCGCCGTCGCCCTTCATTCGAAGCCCGAAAGTTCGGCGCCCTAGCGCGCGAACTTCTGGAACTTGATGCGCTTGGGGATGAGGCTGTCGGCGCCCAGGCGGCGCTTCTTGTCCTCTTCGTACATTTCGAAGTTGCCCTCGAACCATTCGACGTGGCTGTCGCCTTCGAAGGCCAGGATGTGGGTCGCCAGACGGTCCAGGAACCAGCGATCGTGGCTGATGACCACGGCGCAGCCGGCGAACTCTTCCAGCGCCTCTTCCAGGGCCTGCAGGGTTTCGATGTCCAGGTCGTTGGTCGGTTCGTCGAGCAGGATCAGGTTGCCGCCGGTGGCCAGGGTCTTGGCCAGGTGGACGCGGTTGCGCTCACCGCCCGACAGCAGGCCGACCTTCTTCTGCTGGTCGCCGCCCTTGAAGTTGAACGAGCCGACGTAGGCGCGGCTGTTGATCTCGCGCTTGCCGACGATCATCACGTCGGTGCCGCCGCTGATCTCTTCCCAGATGGTCTTGTTCGGGTCGAGGGCGTCGCGCGACTGGTCGACGTACGACAGCTTGACGGTCTCGCCGACCTTGACCGTGCCCTGGTCGGGGGTCTCGCGGCCGGTGATCAGCTTGAACAGGGTCGACTTGCCGGCGCCGTTCGGGCCGATGACGCCGACGATGCCGTTCGGCGGCAGGCGGAACGACAGGTCCTTGAACAGCACCTTGTCGCCGTACTCCTTCTCCAGGCCGTTGACCTCGAGCACCAGGTTGCCCAGGCGCGGGCCGGGCGGGATCTGGATGTGGGCCTGGGTCTGCGCGGCGCGGGCGTTCTCCTGCGCGGCGACCATTTCCTCGTACGAGGCCAGACGGGCCTTCGACTTGGACTGACGGGCCTTGGGCGAGCTGCGGACCCATTCCAGTTCGCGGGTGAGCGCGCGCTGGCGGGCTTCGGATTCCGACTGCTCCTGGACGACGCGCTTCTGCTTCTGCTCCAGCCAGCCGGAGTAGTTGCCCTCGTAGGGCACGCCCTTGCCGCGGTCGAGTTCCAGGGTCCACTTGGTGACCTGATCCAGGAAGTAACGATCGTGGGTCACCAGGATGACGCAGCCCGGGAACTCTTCCAGGTGATGCTGCAGCCAGGCCACCGACTCGGCGTCCAAGTGGTTGGTCGGTTCGTCGAGCAGCAGCATGTCGGGCTTGCTGAGCAGCAGGCGGGCCAGCGCGATGCGGCGCTTTTCACCGCCCGACAGGGTCTCGATGTTGCTGTCGTTGGGCGGGCAGCGCAGGGCGTCGATGGCCATCTCGACCTTGGAATCGATGTCCCACAGGTCCTTGGCGTCGATGACCTCCTGCAGCTTGGTCATCTCTTCCATCAGCTCGTCGGTGTATTCCTCACCCAGCTGAGCCGCCAGCGCGTTGTAGCGGTCGAAGATCTTCTTGTCCTCGCAGTCGGCGATGACGTTGCCCCAGACGTCCAGGGTCGGGTCCAGCTGCGGCTCCTGCGGGAGGTAACCGCGCTTGATGCCGTCGGCGGCCTTGGCCTCGCCCGAGAATTCCTTGTCCAGGCCGGCCATGACCTTCAGCAGGGTCGACTTACCCGAGCCGTTGACGCCGACCACGCCGATCTTGGCGTCGGAATAGAACGACAGCCAGATGTTCTCGAAGACCTTCTTGCCGCCGGGATAGGCCTTGGTCAGGCCCTGCATCTGGAAAATGTATTGCTGCGCCATGAGGGCTCGCGTGCTCGCTGGACGAGGGTTTCGGGGATTGGCCGCTGAAATAGCGGTCCGGGCCGCTTCGCGCAATCTCGGCGGGGCCGGATCGACCTTTCCACGACAGCGCTACCGTCATGGTTTAGTCGCGCAACCGTCGGACAGCCGACACGCTTCCGTCGCCGCGCCGTCGTGGACCGCTGTTAGCCGAGCACCCCAGGTCGACGCCTCTTTCGCGTCGGCAAGGGGAAAAAGAACCTATGAAAAGCCACCTGATGCTGGGCGCCGCCATCAGCGCCCTCGTGTTCGCCGGCCACGCCTTCGCCGCCGAAACCGCCGCCGACGCCACGCCGGCCGCCGCCGCGCCGGCCGACAACACCCCCGCCGAGAACACCGATGTCGACGCCGTCATCATCATCGGCCAGGGCCAGAGCCGCCAGGTCCAGACGCTGAAGGACGACGCCATCGGCCTGGAAGCCGCCGGCACCAGCGCCCTGAAGGCCGTCGACAAGCTGCCGGGCGTCACCTTCCAGTCGGCCGACGCCTTCGGCGCCTACGAGTGGTCGGCCCGCATCTCGATCCGGGGCTTCAACCAGAACCAGCTGGGCTTCACCCTGGACGGCGTGCCGCTGGGCGACATGACCTATGGCAACCACAACGGCCTGCACATCAGCCGCGCCACCGCCACCGAGAACATGGGCCGCGTCGAGCTGGCCCAGGGCGCGGGCGCGCTCGGCACCGCCTCGACCTCGAACCTGGGCGGCACGCTGCAGTTCTTCTCGCGCGATCCGCAGGAGACGATGGGCGGCGAGATCGACGTCACGGGCGGCTCGGACAGCATGCACCGCGTGTTCGGCCGTTTCGAAACCGGCGCCATCGCGCAGCTGGGCGGCGTGCGCGGCTACCTGTCGGTCGCCGACCAGAAGGCCGACAAGTGGAAGGGCGGCGGCGAACAAAAGCAGCGCCAGTACGACCTGAAGGTCGTGATGCCCCTGGGCGAGCGCGGCGACCTGACCGGCTTCTACCACCGCTCGGAACGCCGTGAGCAGGACTACCAGGACCTGTCGTTCGACATGATCCGCCGCCTCGGCCGCAACTGGGACAACACCCAGCCGAACTGGGCCCTGGCCATCGCCGCCGCCCGCGCCTACCAGACCGGGACCGCCCTGCCCGCCCCGTTCGCCACCGTCGACGACGCCTACTACGCCGGCGCCGGCATCCGTGACGACGACCTGTTCGGCGCCAAGCTGAACCTGGACCTCACCGACCACGTCAAGCTGGACGTCACCGCCTACGAGCACAAGAACAAGGGCCAGGGCCTGTGGTACACGCCGTATACGGCCACGCCTGGCTTCGGCACGGCCGGCTCTGACGCCGCCCCGCTGTCGATCCGCACCACCGAGTACGACATCGACCGCGGCGGCATCACCGGCGGCCTGACGTTCGACATCGGCGCCCACCGCATCGGCGTCGGCGGCTGGCACGAGATCAACCACTTCAACCAGGCCCGCAGCTTCTACGGCGAGACGATCTCCAAGCCCTCGCGCGACGCGCTGGACTTCCAGGAGAACCCGTTCTTCACCCAGTGGCAGTACCGCTTCGAGACCAAGACCACCGTCGCCCACCTGGAAGACGAATGGTCGATCACCGACGCCTTCAAGATCAACTTCGGCTTCAAGTCGATGAAGGTGACCAACGCCGTGACCACCGTCGTCGGCAACCCGCTGTCGGGCCAGATCGAGAGCAAGGACAACTTCCTGCCGCAGGCCGGTTTCGTCTGGAAGGCCACGCCTGACTTCGAAATATTCGGCGGCTACACCGAGAACATGGGCGCCTATGTCTCGGCGGCCACCTCGGGTCCGTTCAGCTCGCTGGACCAGAAGAACGTCGACTACGTCGCCACCAAGCTGAAGCCGGAAAGCTCCAAGACCTTCGAAGGCGGCGCCCGCTATCGCACCGACCGCTTCCAGGGCGTGGCCGCCGTCTATCACGTGGCCTTCGACAACCGCATCCTGGCGGTGCAGCAGGGTTCGTCGATCCAGGGCAACGCCCCGGTGCTGTCGAACGTCGGCTCGGTCGAGACCAAGGGCGTCGAGCTGGCTGGTACGTACCGCATCACCGACGCCTGGAGCCTGTACGGCGCCTACACCTACAACGACTCCAAGTACGACAACGACGTCGTCTCGCTGGACGGCAAGGTCCAGGCCCGCACCAAGGGCAAGACCGTGGTCAACACGCCTAAGAACATCTTCAAGGGCGAGCTGGCCTTCGACCAGGCCGGCTTCTTCGGCAAGCTGGGCGTGGCCTATACCGACAAGCGCTACTACACCTACGAGAACATCGGCGGTGAGGTCCCCTCGACCACCGTGGCCGACCTGACGCTGGGCTATCGCTTCGCGGAAGACAGCTGGGGCAAGGGCTTCGAGATCCAGGCCAACGTCACCAACCTGACCGACAAGGACTACATCTCGACCATCGGCTCGGGCGGTTTCGTCAACAGCGACCCGAAGGGCGAAGCGATGACCGTGCTGCCGGCTCCGCCGCGTCAGTTCTACGTGTCGATCAAGAAGACGTTCTAAGGTCCGTTAGAACCGAAACGACGAAGGCCGGGAGGAAAACCTCCCGGCCTTTTTCATGTCCAGCGCTCAGCCCCTAAGCCGCCTGCGCCACCACCTTCAGCTTCGGCTTCCGGCGCTTGGGCACGCCCGTCGGGTTGCCCCAGAAGGTCACCACCGCCAGCGTGCCCAGCAGGGTTAGCGCCAAGCCCGAGACCGTCATCACCAGGCGGTACGGCAGCCCGCCGACCTTGGCCGCATGCAGCGGGAAATCCAGGTTGGCGATGCGCGAGCCCAGCGGCATCGCCTGGGCGTCGCGGCTGGCGACCATCTTGCCGGTGGCCGGATCGAACCAGGCCATGCTGCGGCCGTTGGGCAGCCACTCGGCCTGCTGGCGCAGGCGAATGCCGATCAGCCCGCCCGCCTTGGCCGGCAGACCGATGGTCCGCACCTCGGCGCCGGGGAAACGCGCCTGGGCCTGGGCGACCACCTTGGTCCAGTCCAGGTCCTTGGCCAGCTTGCCGCCCTTGATCTTGGGCGGAGCCGAGGCCTTTTCCATCACCGCCGGCGGCGAGAACGGCGCGCGCAGGGCTTGCGAGAACCACTTGAGATTCATCGCCGCCCCCGTGGTCAGCGACAGGATCAGCAGCGGCGCGATCAGCACACCGAGATCCCGGTGATGATGGACGATCGCCGCCCGCTTCATCATCCGGGGCCACAGGCGCAGGTGGAACATCCGCCGCGTCGGCCACCACAGGATCAGGCCGGTGATCACGAAACCCAGGCCCGCCAGGCCGGCGACGCCGCCGACGATCTCGCCCGCGTCACCGTTGAACAGGTGGTGGTGGAAGTCGAACAGCCACACCTCGGGCCGGGCCCAGTTGGAGGTCCACGCCTGGACGATGTTCCCGTCCTGGTCGGCGAAAGCCGCCTGCTGTTCCTTCTTGTAGGACAGCTTGTGCAGGCCCATGCGCTCGGTCGCCAGGACGATCGAGCGCGGCCGGTCCTTGGCGGCGAAGACCCTGGTCGCCATCGCCCCCAGGGTCGCCGCATCCTGCCTCTGGGCGTCGGCGGCGTGGGGCACGGTGGCGCGCAGAAAAGCGTCCTCGTGCACCAGCAGCGCGCCGGACAGGCCCATCAGCGCCAGCAGCAATCCGATCAGACCGCCGGTCCAGCGGTGCAGCAGGCGCAGGGTCTTCATCAGAAGCGGGCTTCCCAGCCGAGGGTCACGGTGCGGCCGCGACCGGCGTAGATCTTGTCCTTGGTCGGCAGGCTCGTGTCCGAATAGTAGGTCAGGTACTGCTTGTCGAAGAGGTTCTGGACGCCCAGCGACACCGCCCCGACGGGCAGCTCGTAGCGCACGAAGGCGTCGGCGACCGTGTAGCCCTCGAAGTCGTCCTTCACGAGCGCGGTCTGCATGTTGCGCGAGATGAACTTCTGCACCTGGGCGCGGAAGCCCCACTTGCCGGTCTGGTAATCGGCGGCCAGGTTCAGGCGGTCGGGCGAGATGTTCGCGCCGTCCAGATAGGTGTCCAGCGTGCCGTCGGCGTTGGTGTCGGTCTTGCCGCGCAGGCGTGCATAACCGGTTGAGACCTCCAGGCCCGGGACCGGGGTCCTGGCCTTGACGTTCACTTCCAGGCCCTCGATGGCGACCGGCTGGCGCTGGACGTCGAAGATGCCGCCGGCGTTCTTGACCAGCAGCTGGCCCAGCTTCGACTTGGACCAGAAATAGGCGACGCTGGCGTCGAACGGGCCGCGCTTGTACTCGGCGCCCAGCTCGCGGTTGTTCGACACGATCGGCTCGACGGCCAGGTAGGTGTCGACATCGACATTGGCCACGTTGATGGCGCGCAGGATGCGGCCGACGTCCGGTACGGTGTAGCCCTCGGCATAGCTGCCGTAGAAGCGGATGCCGTGGGCCGGTTCGAACACCACGCCGCCATTGGCCAGGGTCGCCTTGAAGTCGGGGTTGCCGCCGCCGACCTTGCGCGAGCCGTAGAAGGCAAGGGTGGTGAAGTCGTCGACCTTCAGCTGGACGTTCTCGAAGCGGACGCCGCCGGCCAGGCGCAGCTTGCCGTCGAACAGGGCGTAGTTGCCTTGCACGAACGGCGCGACGCTTTCGAACTTGGTCGGCGGCACCCAGGCGCGGCCGGTGGCGACCAGCAGCTGGGCAGTCGTGTCGGTCAGGGCGTCGACGCCGACGGTGGCCGTCAGGTCCTTGATGCCCGGCACGGTGCGCTCGTAGTTCACGCGCGCGCCCAGCTTGCGCGAGCGGTTCGAGGACTGGTCGAACAGCGTGCCGTTCGGGGCGATGCTGACGTCCTGGAAGGTGGCGTTCTTGTCGCCGCCGAAGGTGTCGCGCGAGCGGTTGAAGAACAGCTGGGCGGTGAAGTTGCCGCCATAGAGGTCGCTGGTCAGCTGGGCCGAGACGGTCTCGACGCGGTTGGCGGCCGGGATGCCGGGCACGACGCCGCGCATCGACGTGGTCGGCAGACGCGCGGCGCGATTGCCGTCGGTCGGCGCGACCGCCGTGCCGGTGACGGTCACATAGTCGCCGTCGCCCTTCAGCTCGAAGCGGTTGGCGACCAGGTCCAGGCGGGTGTTCTCGGCGATCTGCCAGCCGAAGCGGCCGAACACCGACAGGGTCTTGGAGTCCTGGACGTCGCCCTGGGTGTTGTCCATGCCGATGCGGCGGCCATGGGCGTCGTAGAAGGCGCCGCGCGCGTCATAGGCGACGCCGACGGTGGCGTCGAAGTCCCCCTCCCGCCAGCCGACCAGGCCGGCCAGCTTGCCGCCGACCGCGTCGCCCAACTTGTGGGCCAGGGTGGTCTGGGCCAGCACCTTGCCCGAGGCGCCGTCGCGCAGCGGCGGGCCGACCGTCACCTGGTTCACCACGCCGCCGGTGGCGCCGATCCCCTGCAGGGCGTTGGAGCCGTAGATCAGCTCGACGCGATCGATGAAGAACGGGTCGATCGTGTAGCCGTCGCGCGAGCCGTCGCGGATCGGGGTCGACTGCGGGATGCCGTTGATCGCGTACAGCGGCGAGCGGCCGCGCAGGCTCTCGCCCGAACCCGACAGCTTCTGGCGCGTGGGCGAGAACGACGGCGACAGGGTCGAAATGGCGTCGACGATCGAGCCGCCGATGGCGACCTGCTGGCCCAGGGTCTCGTTGTTGATCACGTCCACCGTCAGCGGCAGGGCGCTGGCCGGCAGGCTGGTGCGGGCGGCGGTGATCACCACCTGGTCGACGTCGGTCCCGCCCGATTGCGCGTGAGCGGCGGTGGCGCAGGCCAGGGTCAGCAGGGAGACGGCGGCGAGACGGGCGGCTTGAGACGACATGGGCGGATCCGGACAACGAAGGTCCGGCGGCGCGTATAACTTTTGCGATTGATTTGCAATATCGGACGTCGAAATGGCGACGCTTCGTTTCCATGACCTCTCGGGTCATGTCGCGCTGGCACGGCCTGCGCTACCCCAGTTCACAGACGTAACTCGGGGAGAGAACCATGACCTTTGGACGCCGAACCTTCCTCGCCGGCGCGGGCGCCCTGGCCGCTTCCACCGCCCTCGCCTCACCGACCAAGCCGCGCCGCATCATCGACGTGCACATGCACGCCTATCCGGCTGCGACGGTCTTCGACGACCCGATCGTCAATCCGATCACCGGCAAGAAGAGCCCGATCCGCACCGGCGCCGACCACATGGAGGCGTGCATCGCCGAGATGAAGCGCCGCAACGTGGTCATGGGCGTGGTCAGCGGCGGCGACGGCGACCGGCTGAAGGCGGCTGCCGACTGGCATGACCGCGACCCGGCCCGCTTCATCGCCGGCGCCGGCGTGCGCGGCTCGGACGATACGCCGCTGCCGCCGCTGGACGTCCTGCGCAAGGCCTTCGCCGACGGCAGCATCAAGGTGCTGGGCGAGGTCACCTCGCAATATGCCGGCCTGCCGCTGGGCGATCCCAAGTACGAGCCCTACCTGGCGCTGGCCGAAGAGTTCGACATTCCCGTGGCCCTGCACACCGGCTCGATGCCCGGCGGAACCACCTTCGACGCCTGCTGCCGCACGGCCCGCGCCCGACTGGGCAATCCGGAATATGTCGAGGAGGCGCTGAACCGGCATCCCAAGCTGCGTCTGAACCTGATGCACGGCGGCTGGCCCTATCTGGAGCAGACCATCGCCATCCTGATGCTGTATCCGAACGTCAATCTGGACACCGGCGCCCTGGCCTGGCTGCTGCCGCGTCCGGCCTTCCACGGCATCCTGCGCCAGCTGGTCGAGGCGGGGCACGGCAAGCGGATCATGTTCGGCTCGGACCACATGTTCTGGCCCGACGCCATTGGCCTGTCGATCGACGCGGTCGAGAGCGCAACCTTCCTCACCGAGGATCAGAAGCAGGACATCTTCTTCAACAACGCAGCCAGGTTCTACAGACTCCCGATCGCGTAATTTCGCCCCGTGCCACCGCTGACACGCAAAAGAAAAGCCCGGCCAAAACGACCGGGCTGAAAGTTTATAGGGAGGAAACGCCCAGGAAGGGCAGAGGCGCTCGGCGCCTCACGGGATCCTGATAGCGCTACCATCTGTGTGGATGCAAGCGATTCCTGCATTGGCGCGGCGACCTGCCGCACTTTGATCGCTCGCGACGCTTTACGAGGCGGCTGAGAGGTCATACCAATGTTACCGCTACCGACACCAAGTCGGAGCGGGAGAAAACGCCGATGAAGATGCTCGTGCGGCCTGCGTTGATCGCCGCTGGTCTGGCCTTTGTTCTGGCCCTGCCCGCCTCTGCCGAGACCCAGCGCTGGGTCGGCAGTTGGGCCAGCGCCCAGATGGCGCCGGACGCCAAGAACAGCCTCGCGCCCGAGGACTACCCCAACGCCACCCTGCGCCAGGTGGTCCGCCTGTCGATCGGCGGCGACAAGATCCGCGTGCGGCTGTCAAACGCCTTCGGGACCCAGCCCCTGACCATCAAGGCCGCGCGCGTGGCGGTCTCGGCCGCCCTGAACAGCGCCCGCATCGACCCGGCCACCGACCGCGCCCTGACCTTCTCGGGCCGGACCGAGGTGACCATCCCCGCCGGCGCCGACTACTGGTCCGATCCGGTGGCGCTGAAGGTCACGCCGCTGACCAGCCTGGCCATCAGCCTGCACTATCCGGCCGCCCCCAGCGTCCAGACCGGCCACCCCGGCTCGCGGGCGACCTCGTACATCCTAGCCGGCGACCACACGGCCGACGCCGACCTGCCGGGCGCCAAGACCGCCGACCGCTGGTTCCAGATCTCCAGCGTCGACGTCGTGTCGCAGAAGGCCGGCGCGATCGTCGCGTTCGGCGACAGCATCACCGACGGCTACGGCGTTCAGCCCAACACCAACCTGCGCTGGACCGACGGCCTGCTGGAGCGCCTCAAGGGTAAGAACCTGGGCATTCTCAATCTCGGCATCGGCGGCAACCGCGTGCTGCTGGATGGCCTGGGCCCCAACGCCCTGGCGCGGTTCGAGCGCGATGTCCTCAGCCAAGCGGGCGTCACCCACGTGATCCTGCTGGAAGGCGTCAACGACCTGGGGACCCTGACCCGCGAGGCGCCCGCCACGCCCGAGGCCCACAAGGCCCTGGTCGAGCAGGTCATCGCCGCCTATCGCCAGATGATCGAGCGCGCCCACGCCCGGGGGATCAAGGTGATCGGCGCGACCATCCTGCCCTATTCCGGCTCGGCCTATTACCACCCCGGCCCCGAAAGCGAGGCCGACCGTCAGGCGATCAACGCTTTCATCCGCGGGCCGGGAAACTTCGACGGCGTCATCGACTGGGACAAGGCCCTGCGCGATCCGGCCCGACCGACCTACCTGCTAAAGGCCTATGACAATGACGGCCTTCACCCCAATCTGGACGGCTACAAGGCCATGGCGGACGCGATTCCGCTGAGCCTGTTCGAGACGGCCAAGACCAAGAAATAATCCGATCTCCCCGGCGAAAGCCGGGGCCCAGATCCATCCGGGGAGTCAGACGTGTTCGCGCCCAAGACCTCAGCCAAATCCGCCCACGCTCCTGGCTCGACCTGGATCCCGGCTTTCGCCGGGAAAATCGGCGTTGGGTTGACCCTCGCCCTGGTCGCCACCACGGCTCACGCCGCCGACAAGCCCGTCATCGCCTTCACCTGGGACGACCTGCCCGCCCACGCGGCCATGCCGCCAGGCGCAACCCGCACCCAGATCGCCACCGACCTGCTGAAGGCATCGGCCGAGGCCAAGGCGCCGGCGTTCGGCTTCATCAACGGCGTCCAGACCGAGCGCGAGCCCGGCTCCGACGCGGCCCTGAAGCTGTGGCGCGAGGCCGGGCAGCCGCTGGGCAACCACGGCTGGTCGCACCAGAACCTGGCCAGCCTGACGCCCGAACAGTTCGCGGACGAGGCCGCCAAGAACGAGCCGATGCTCAAGGATCTGATGGCCGGCCAGGACTGGCGCTGGCTGCGCTTCCCGTTCCTGTCGGAAGGCGACACGCCCGAAAAGCGCCTGGCTGTCCGCGCCTGGCTGGCGGCCAACCAGTACAAGATCGCCAGCGTCACCATGAGCTTTAGCGACTGGGCCTTCAGCGATCCCTATGCCCGCTGCGTCGCCAAGAACGACCAGGCCGCCATCGCGCAACTCGAGAAGATCTATCTGGAAGGCGCGGCGGCCGTCGCCGATCGCTCGCGGGCCATGGCCAAGACCCTGTACGGCCAGGACATTCCCTACGTCCTGCTGATGCACGGCGGCGCCTTCGAGGCCCGCATGGCCACGCGCCTGTTCAAGCTCTATCAGGATAAGGGCTACGGCTTCACCACACTGGAAAAGG
Organism: Caulobacter sp.; assembly: GCF_017744445.1. GTDB lineage: Bacteria > Pseudomonadota > Alphaproteobacteria > Caulobacterales > Caulobacteraceae > Caulobacter. The sequence goes on along the minus strand of NZ_JAGIBH010000013.1, from coordinate 144,812 downwards.
CCGAGAGCCACCCGTTCTACAAGACCGATGTCGATCCCAGCCTGCCGCCTCAGCCGACGACGCTGGAGGACGCCTTGAAGGCCAAGGGCCTGCCGGTTCCGGCCGATCCGATGGACCTGGCGACGGTGCAGGGGATGTGTCGCTAAGCCCGTTGCAGCGCTGAAACACATTCCCTGCTGACAACGGCGACGCTCCCGCATAGCGTCCCGCGCCATGAAAAGCCCCTCGCTCACGGCGCTCGCGGCCGTCCTCGCCCTGTCCACCCCGGCTATGGCGGAAAAACTGACCCCGGAACGGGTTTTCGCCGATCCCAGCCTGTCGGGTCCGACGGCCAAGGGCGTGGCCCTGTCGCCGGACGGCAAGCGCGTCACCTATCTGAAGGCCAAGCCCGAAGCGGCCAACGTCCAGGACCTGTGGGCCGCCGACGTGAAGGGCGGCGAGCCCTATCGCCTGATCGACAGCGCCGCCCTGTCCTCGGGCGCCAAGGAGCTGTCGGAAGCCGAGAAGGCCCGCCGCGAACGCGCCCGCGTCTCGGCCCGCGGCATCGTCGAATACAGCTGGGACAAACAGGGCCGCTTCATTCTCGTCCCGTTGGACGGCGACCTCTATCTGGACAGCGTCGCCGACGGCAAGGTCACCCGCCTGACGGAAACGCCGGGCGATGAGGTCGACGCCAAGGTCTCGCCCAAGGGCGGCTACGTCTCGTACGTTCGCGACCAGAACCTCTACATCAAGCCGCTCAACGGCGGGGCCGAAACGGCCCTGACCACCGAAGGCAAGGACACCCTGTCATTCGGCGTCGCCGAGTTCGTGGTGCAGGAAGAGCTGGACCGCTTCACCGGCTACTGGTGGAGCCCGGACGAGAGCCGCATCGTTTACACTCGCGTCGACGAGAGCACCGTCGACGTCGTGCCGCGCGCCGACATCGGTCCGGGCGGGGCCACCGTGGTCGAGCAGCGCTATCCGCGCGCCGGCCGTCCCAACGCCGTGGTCGAGCTCTTCGTCCGCGACCTCGCCTCGGGCCAGGTGCGCAAGCTGGATTTGGGCGCCAATAAGGACATCTACCTGGCCCGCGTCGACTGGTCGGCCGACGGCAAGACCGTCTACGCCCAGCGCCTGTCGCGCGACCAGAAGACCATCGACCTGATCGCCTTCGACGCCGCCACCGGCGCGGCCAAGACGCTCGTCACCGACACCGACGCCCACTGGGTCGAGGCCCGCGACGACTTCTACCCCTTGAAGGACGGCAGCTTCCTGTGGTCGTCGGAGAAGGACGGCAACACCCACCTCTATCGTTACGCCGCCGACGGCAAGCAGATCGCCCAGATCACCAAGGGCGACTGGCCGGTGGCCGGGCTGGAAGGCGTCGACGAAGCCCGCCAGGTGGCGATCTTCGCCGCCTCGATCGACACGCCGCTGGAGCGCCGCCTGTACGAGGTGTCCTACGCCAAGCCGGGCAAGCCCAAGGCCTTGACCTCGGCCGGCGGCTGGTGGTCGGCCAAGGTGGCCGCCAGCGGCGGCGCCTTCGCCGGCACCTACGAGGATCCCAAGACCCCGCCGCAAACCGCGCTCTACGACAACACCGGCAAGCGCGTGCGCTGGATCGAGGAAAACAAGCTGGCCGAGGGTCACCCCTACTGGCCCTACGCCTCGACCCTGCCGGTTCCGGAATACGGCTCGCTGAAGGCCGCCGACGGCGAGACCCTGTATTACGAGATCCTCAAGCCGCAGAACTTCGACGCCAGCAAGAAGTACCCGGCCCTGCTGGCGGTCTATGGCGGTCCACACGCCCAGCAGGTCAAGCGCACCTGGCAGAGCGTGTCCGAGCGCACCTATCTGGAAGCCGGCTATGTCGTCTTCCGCATCGACAACCGCGGCAGCGGCAGCCGCTCGGCCAAGTTCATGCGCGCCCTGGATCGCAACCTGGGCACGGTCGAGGTCGAGGACCAGCTGCTGGGGGCCAAGTTCCTGGCCGGCCTGCCTTATGTCGACGCCGACAAGATGGGCGTGATGGGGTGGTCGTACGGCGGCTTCATGACCCTGATGCTGCTGACCGCCGACAACACTCCGTTAAAGGCTGGCGCGGCGGGCGCCCCGCCGACCGAATGGGGCCTGTACGACACGGCCTACACCGAGCGCTACATGGGCAAGCCGGACGAGAACAAGGCCGGCTACGCCTATTCGGACGTCAACACCCGCATCGGCAAGCTGGCGCCCGGCAGCCTGCTGCTGCTGCACGGCATGGCCGACGACAACGTCATCTTCGAGAACAGCACCCGGCTGATGTCGGCCCTGCAGGCCAAGGCCATCCCGTTCGAGATGGCGCTCTACCCCGGCGAGCGTCACAGCGCGCCGCGCAGCAAGACCAAGGGCCTCAGCGTGCTGAAGAAGCACCTGGAGTTCTTCGATCGCAAACTGAAGGGCCAGTAGGCCTTTGCGCGCCGTCCGCGTCGTTCAGGACGCGGACGGCCTGCGACACCCTGCCCGCCCCCATTGACCTTATGTCGCAGGGTGCTCGGGCCGGGTACAGCTTATGGTTATCGGCGCTGGTTCAGGAAAAACGCGCCATGACCAAGACCACCGAAGCCGCCGTCGAATGGCTGATCGAGACTGTCAAGGTCGCGCTCGAGGAAGGGCGCGCCACCGAGACCGAGCTCGAAGAGTGGCTGCTGGCCGCCATCCTGCTGGAAGAAATGGCCATCGAAGAACAGCACGACGACCAGGAAGCCCGCACGTTCGGCGCCTGGTTCGCGACGGCTAGCGGGACGATCCACTAGGCGTCTCAGGTTCCCTCTCTCATAGAGGGAGGGAGGAACCCGCCGCCAAAGGCGGTGGGAGGGTGAGAGGTTTCACCGCTAGCCGGAAGACCCAAAGCCTCCCGCGACAGGGCAGCGGCCCCATTTGCTTCCATCAGAATTCCATCCTGAGAGACTGTAACCTCTCACCCTCCCACGCTGCGCGTGGGCCCCTCCCTCTCTCTATGAGAGAGGGCCCGCGAAGGTCGCTTGACTTCCGTAGCGAAAGAAAACGAACTTTCGCTACCATGACCCGCTACACCGAACTCGTCGCCGCCATCGCCGCCACCGACACCGGCTTTTCGGCCCATGTCTCCGACGACTGGAAGCAGGGCCGCACCACCTATGGCGGCCTCAGCGCGGCGCTGTGCGTCGAGGCCGCTCGGCGGGCGTTCCCCGAGGCGCCGCCGCTGCGCTCGGCCCAGTTCGCCTTCGTTGGTCCGGCGGCCGGCGAGCTGTCGATGCAGGTGCGGACGCTACGCCAGGGCAAGTCGACCCTGTTCGCCAGCGTCGACCTGATCGGCGAGCAGGGCGTGGCCACTCACGGGACCCTGACCTTCGGCGCGGGCCGCGAGTCGCACATTCCGGCCTATGCCGACGTCCCCTGCCCCGCCGTCGCGCCGCCGGACGCATGCGAGCCGTTCCACAAGGGCGACACCAGCCAGGCGCCCAGCTTCATCCGCCAGTTCGACTTCCGCGTCGCCGGCGGCGGACGGCCGGGCACCGGCGAGCCGCCGGAATATCTGCTGTGGATCCGTCACCGCGACGCGGCGGCGACCTCGCTGTCGGCCCTGATCGCCCTGGGCGACGCCCCGCCGCCGCCAGCCATGACGCTGTTCCAGAAGTTCGGCCCGATCTCGACCATGACCTGGGCCTTGGACATCGTGGGTCTGCCGGGGGAAGACGACGACGGCTGGCGCCTGCTGCGCAGCGAGTCCGAAACCATCGCCGAGGGGTATTCGACCCAGGAGATGCACCTGTGGGACAGCCGTGGCCGTCCGCTGATCCTGGCGCGGCAGAACGTGGCGATCTTCGTCTAGGCGCGCACGAACATGCTCGCCACCTCTTGGCGAGTGCGGAATTTTGCCCTCATCCTCCCTGCCGTTCGGCCGCCCCCAGAGTCGCGGCCGCGTTCGGGGAAACGCTTATGACCAAGATCGCCTGCCTGGCTGGCGCGGCCGCTATTGCACTGCTCGCCGCCGGGGCTGCTCATGCCCAAAGTTCGGAAGAGGCCACCAAGGCCTATCTGGCGGTCATCAAGGACAAGAACCCCGTCCTGAACGCGGTCATCGCCACCAATCCCAACGCCCTGGCCGACGCCAAGGCCCTGGACGCCGAGCGCAAGGCCGGCAAGCTCCGCTCCCCGCTGCACGGCGTGCCGATCCTCTTGAAAGATAATGTCGAAAGCGCCGATCCCCTGGCCACCACCGCCGGCTCGCTGGCGCTGAAAGACAATGTCACCGGCCGCGACGCGCCCATCGCCAAGCGCCTGCGCGACGCCGGCCTGGTCATGCTGGGCAAGGCCAACCTGTCGGAATGGGCCAATATCCGCTCGTCCAAGTCGATCAGCGGCTGGAGCGCGGTGGGCGGCACGGTGCGCAACCCCTACGTCCTGGACCGCAGCGCCTGCGGCTCGTCCAGCGGCTCGGGTTCGGCGGTGGCGGCGGGCCTGGCGCCCCTGGCCATCGGCACCGAGACCGACGGCTCGATCACCTGCCCCGCGGCGATCAACGGCCTGGTGGGCCTGAAACCGACCGTCGGCCTGGTCTCGCGCACCCACATCGTGCCGATCAGCCACAGCCAGGACACCGCCGGCCCGATGACCACCACGGTCGAGGACGCCGCCAAGGTGCTGACCGTCATCGCCGGCAGCGATCCCGCCGATCCCGCGACCAAGGAGGCCGACGCCCGCAAGACCGACTACGCCGCCGGCCTGTCCAAGGACACGCTGAAAGGCGTCAAGCTGGCCGTGGCGCGGTTCTACACCGGCTATTCGCCCAAGCTGGACGTGGTGTTCGAGAGGGCCCTGAAGGAGCTGCAGGCCCAGGGCGCGATCCTGGTCGACGTGAAGGACTTCGACGAGGGCCCGATCGGCAAGGCCGAGGGCACGGTGCTCTATACCGAGCTGAAGGCCGACATGGCCGCCTACCTGGCCTCGACCGACCCGAAGAAGGTGCCTAGCCGCACGCTGGCCGACCTGATCGCCTTTAACAAGGCCACGCCCAAGGAGTTCGAGTGGTTCGGCCAGGAGAGCTTCGAACGGGCCGAGAAGACCAAGGGCCTGACCGATCCCGACTACCTGAAGGCCCTGGCCGATTCCAAGCGGCTGGCGGGTCCGGAAGGGATCGACAAGATCCTGAAGGACACCGGCGCGGTCGCCATCGTCGCGCCGACCACCGGCCCGGCCTGGACCATCGATCCGCTGAACGGAGACAACTATGGCGGCTCGTCGACCACCCTGCCCGCCGTAGCCGGCTATCCGCACCTGACCGTGCCGATGGGCGACGTCACCGGCCTGCCGGTGGGCCTGTCCTTCATTGGTCCGGCCTGGAGCGAGAAGCTGCTGCTGAACCTGGGCTACGCCTATGAGCAGGCCACGCACCACCGCAAGCCGCCGAAGTTCCTGAAGACAATCGCGCCGTAGACGGTTTTCAACTCCCCACCCAAACACCGCCTTCCTCGCCCTTGTGGCGAGGACCCATGGTGGAGCCAGGTGCGGCGGTCTCCAGAGTGCTCCGCAGGCGTGAAGGATCGCCTGGTGCAAGGCGGCGGAACCATGGGCCCTGGGCACAAGGCCCAGGGAGGCGGATTTTGAGGGGGTGACAACCCTTCTCTTCTTGCCCAGCTTTCGTCATATTACGCTTGTAATTGACGAAGCATAACAGGTTAGGGAGATCGACCATGATCCGTCGCAGTCTTCGCTTCACCGGCGTCAGTATCCTGTCCCTGGCCATGGTCGGCGCGACGCCGGTCTCGGCTCTGCCCGCACCCGGCGACGGGGTGGTCACGCCGCAGGCCTGCGCGGCCCTGGGCTTCGCCGCCGCCCAGCCGCGTGAAGACGCCAGGGTTCCCAAATACGCCCCCAGTCGCGCGCTGACTCAGTTCGAGATGAGGGCCCAGGGCGCGCCACCTCCGCCGGCCCCGCCGCCTCCCCCGCCGCCGCTGCCGATCCCGCCAGTGCAGTCGAACTACGCCGCCGCGCCCGCCATCATCAGCGCCTCGCCGCATGTGCCTACGACGATGGACACCGAGCGCTACCCCGGCGCGGCCGCCAATCCGGTCAAGCGCGTCGCCGAGGAGCCGGTCTCGACCTTCTCGATCGATGTCGACACGGCCGCCTACGCCAACACCCGTCGCTTCCTGAACGACGGCAGCGCCCCGCCGCGCGACGCCATCCGGGTCGAGGAGCTGGTGAACTATTTCGACTACGGCTACGCCCGCCCGGCCAGCGCCGAGACGCCCTTCCGGGCCACCGTGGCCGTCGCGCCCTCACCGTGGTCGAAGGAGCGCCAGATCCTGCATATCGGCCTGCAAGGCTATGAGACGCCGCGCACCGACGCCCCGCCGCTGAACCTGGTGTTCCTGGTCGACACCTCCGGCTCCATGTGGGACCCCGACCGCCTGCCCCTGGCCCAGAAGGCGCTGAACGTGCTGATCGACCAGCTGCGACCGCAAGACCGGGTCTCGATGGTCGCCTATGCCGGCTCGGCCGGCGCGGTGCTGTCGCCCACCGACGGCCGCTCCAAGCTGAAGATGCGCTGCGCCCTGGGCGCGCTGCAGGCGGGCGGCTCCACGGCCGGCGGCCAGGGGCTGGAACTGGCCTACGCCCTGGCCAAGCAGAACTTCGCCAAGGGCTCGGTCAACCGGGTGATCCTGGTCACCGACGGCGACTTCAATGTCGGCATTTCCGACCCGACGCGGCTGAAGGACTTCGTCGCCGACCAGCGCAAGAGCGGCGTCTACCTGTCGGTCTACGGCTTTGGCCGGGGCAACTACAACGACACGATGATGCAGGCCCTGGCCCAGAACGGTAACGGCGTGGCGGCCTATGTCGACACCCTGAACGAGGCCCGCAAGCTGCTGCGCGACGACTTCCAGGCCAGCCTCTTCCCCATCGCCGACGACGTGAAGATCCAGGTCGAGTTCAATCCCGCCCGCGTCGCCGAATACCGCCTGATCGGCTACGAGACGCGCCTGCTGAACCGCGAGGACTTCAACAACGACCAGGTCGACGCCGGCGAGGTCGGCTCGGGGGCGTCGGTAACGGCGCTGTACGAGATCACCCCGGTCGGCGCTCGGCCGTCGTCGGATCCGCTGCGGTATGGCGAGCAGACGCCGGCGCCGGTCGCCAGCGGCGAACTGGCCTTCCTGAAGGTGCGTTACAAGCCGCCGGGCGGCACGGTGTCGAAGCTGATCGAGCGTCCGATCGGCAAGGCGGACAGCTATGCCAGCCTCTCGGCCGCGCCGGAGTCCACGCGGTTCGCGGTGGCGGTCGCCGCTTACGGCCAAAAGCTGCGCGGCGATCCGTGGGTGGCTGACGGCTTCGACTGGCCGGCCGTCACGGCGTTGGCCCGAGGCGCGCGCGGTGAAGACCCCGACGGCCTGCGGGCGGAGTTCGTGCAGCTGACCAAGGCGGCGCGGGACGTGAAGGCGCGATGATTCCTCATGCACTGCCCCCGCCAAGTGAACCCAACTTCGCTTTCCTAGGCCTTGTGCCTAGGACCCATGGGTCGGCTTGGTGGGGACGTTCCAGAGAGGCTCCGTCAGCGCAGGCGATCACCCGGCCGGCCCAAGGATCCCGGAACGATGGGTCCTAGGCACAAGGCCTAGGAAGGCAAACTGAGGAAAGCGGGTATCCGGCCTACGGAATCCGCGGCCGGATCGTGTCGATCGGCGGCGGGGGCGGCGTCACCTTGTTGGGGTTCGGCGCCGAGGGCGGCGGTGGGCCGATCGGGCCGTGATACGGCGGATAGGGCTGGGCGCAGGCCGCCAGGGCGACGGCGGCCAGGCTCAGGACCAGCAGCGGCCTCAGCATCGCGGATCGCGGCCAGGCGCACCACCGCCCAGGCCCAGACCCGAACGGAAGCAGCGGTTCTCGTAGCGCGGATCCCAGATCTCGGTGCGGCCGTCGCTGCGGGTGAACTGATAGCGCTCGCCACGATCGTCGCGACCCGACAGGCTGACCTGGCCCGGACGGTCCGAGGTGACGCTGTAGGACTCGCGGGTGATGCCATCGACCGCGCAGGACGAGACCAGGCCTGGACGGCTGAGATCGCCGGTCAGGCCCGCGGCCGAGCCGGTCTGGGCGTTGTAGGCCGCCACGTCCGTGCTACCGCCACGCCCGCCGCCGACGAACACCTGGGTGCCCGTGGTGCTGTCATAGGTCATGATGTCCGGCGCCTGGCCGGTGATCGGCGCGCCGCAGATGTCGCGGCGCTTGGGGCCGCCCTGCCCCGGCTGAGCCGAGGCGTGGGCCGCGACCAGGGTCGAGGCGAGGATGACGGCGGCGGTCAGGCCGCGAACCAGCTTGCTCATTTGGGGGCTCCCCCTTTCTGCAGCGTCTCGTACGGGCGCGGACCGCCGGCGAGGCCAGCCGCGGCGGCGTCGTCAGCCAGTTCCGGCGGCGGGTTGGATGCTGCCATCGGCGGCGCGGCGCCGATCGAGTCGGCGGGCCAATAGGTGTCGTAGTCCAGGCGGGCGCGGTCTCGCTGGGTGCGATAGAGCTCCGGCGCCTCGAACCACGGACGGCAGGTCAGCTCGCCATCGAAGAAGCCACTGACCAGGGCCTTGCAGCCTTCCGGACGGGCATAGATGCGGTTGTCGACAGCGCGGATCTGGCCGCCGGCGTCGGCATAGATGCCCGAGCGCATGACGCCGACGATCTTGTTGTGGCTGGCATAGGCGACGCCCGAGGCGACGTAGAGGCCGACATCGACCGCTTCCAGCTCGCCGTCATTGAGGCGCAGGTTGGCGTTCTCGACCGTCACGGCCCAGTCGCTGTCGCGGACCACGGGACGCAGCAGGGTCGTCTCGTCGCCGCCGCCGATATAGACGCCGCGCGAGAAGCCATCGACGTACAGGCTGTCGATGGTCACCAGCTGCTGGCGGTTCATGCCGCTGAGCACGAAGCCGGCCGAGTTGCGAGTGCGCGACGAGCCGGTCCAGTCGCCCAGGCGGACGATGCGGATGTCGCGCAGACGGCTGTCGCCCGCGGTCTCGAAGGCGCCGCCGATGGCGGTGGCGGCGATCTCGACGTTCGAGGCCATGATCGTGCCGGTGGCCTTGACCACCGCCGAGCGGGTGCGGCCGATGAACACGGCGTTGGACAGCTCGATCCGGCTGTCGCCGATGTCGAAGGCCGAGGCGTCGCCGTCATAGCGGACCGTGACATCCTTCAGGGCGATCTCGGTGGCGCGGCCGACGATGCACGAGGCCAAACCGCCGCGACGCGACTCGATGCCCAGGCCTTCCAGCACCACGAACTGCACGCCCGGCGCGATCTTGATGCAGGGCTGGTCGGCCGGGGCCACCAGGATCGGACGGCCCGGACCCGGCGTATAGTTGCGCACCACGATCGTCACCGACTGGGTGATGTTCAGCGACTCGACGCAGGCCCCGCCCTGGCTGGACGTCAGGGTGATGGTGTCGCCGTCATAGAGGCGCGCCAGCGTGTCCGACACCTGGCCCGGATAGGCGTAGTCGCAGTTGATCTCGCGCGAGACGTAACCGCCGCCGCCAGGACCATCGCCGCCGCCGTTGCTGATCGCACAGCGACCGCTGCGCGTGCGGTAGTACCCGCGCGGGCAAGGCTTGGGCTTGGCGTAGCGGACCTTGCAGCCGTGCGAGAGGTTCGGCTGGATCAGCAGGCCGAAGCACGGGCGGATCTGCTGGTCGATCTTGGCGTCGGGCGAGGCGAAGGCGGCCTCGGGGGCGGCGGCCGCCACGCCCAGGATCAGGGCGGCCCAAAGCGCCATCAGGCGGCTGAGGCGCAGCATCTAGAAGTCCCTTTCGCTGTACGGGCGACCACGATCGGCCGCGGGCCGGGGTGGACGCGAAACCTGGGCCAGCAGCTGTTGCAGGCGGTAGGCCGACGGCTTGAAGCCCGAGAGAGCCCCGTCCAGCTGGTAAACCACCGCCTTGGCGCGGTCCTGGTCGGCCACGCCCTGCAGGCCCAGGGAGAAGAAGGTCGACATGGCGTACTTGGCCTCGGCCGACCCCTGGCGCTCGGCTTCCGAGTACCAGTGATAGGCGCGAGCGTAGTCGCGCGGCACGCCCACGCCTTCGGAGTACATCACCGCCAAGACGAGCTGAGCCTTGGACGAGCCGTTGACCGCCGCGTACTGTATGGCCCGCACCTTCTCGATCGCGGCCAGGCGACCGGTGGCGGGACGGCCCAGCATGCTCTGCAGGGTCTGGGCGTCGTTCACGGTCAGCAGCTTCTCGTCCAGCATCGGCGCCGGGATGACCCGCAGATAGGTCAGGGCCTCGGCCACGTGAACGAAGGGCAGTTCGTTGATCCGGCTGAGGGCGGCCTCGCGGGCCTCGCCCGACAGGTCCGACTCGTCGGAATGCGGCACGCCCGAGTCGGGCGATTCCGGCGGATAGAACTCGTAGGTCGGGATCCAGCGCTTGGCCTTGGTCTCGACGAACGAGCCGTAGGACGCGCGCTGCGGCGAGGACCGCTCGAAGTCCTTCAGCATCACATAGGCCGACACGTCGCCGGTCTGCACCGCCAGGTAGTTGTAGAGATAGGCGTCGACGTCGTTGCGGCGGAACAGGTCCAGGGCCGCCGGCGCGCCGGGCTGGCTGGGCTTGCCGTAGGCCTCGATGGCCTGGAGGTTGTCCGAAGGCTCGCCATACGGGCCGAAATAGCCGTCGTGGATGCGCGCCAGGGTGCGGAAGCCGTCCGCGCCCTGCGCCGACAGCACGTAGATCACCCGGTTGCGGACCTTCTCGCGCTCTTCGGTCGACATGCGCGACAGCAGGCGGTCGAGCGCGCCATAGGCGCTGCGGCGCTCGAAGGCGCGGCAGTCGTCGAAGCGCGAGACGGCGCGTGATTCCTTGCCGCGACGCTCATAGGCCGCGATCGGCGCGTAGCCGCCCGAGTTGGACAGGGCCATGGCGTACCAGACGGCCGCCTCGACCGGGTCCTCCAGATTCTTGTCGACCGCGCGCTGGCCTTCGTAGCGACGCGCCAGCTCCAGCTGCGCGAAGAAGTCGCCGCGGAAGCCGCCCTGGCGCAGGGCGCGGATCTCTTGCTGCTGCTGATTGAACTGGCCCGAAACGCCTTGCGCCGCCTGCGGGCGCGGGCACGCGCTGGCGCGCTTGTGGAACCAGAAGCTCGGGCCTGTGTCGCAACCAACGAGGGGAATCACCACCGCCGCCACGATCGCGCCCACGGGGGCGCGACGCAGCCAGACGGAACGACTGGCGTAAGCACGCCCAGCCGCTTCGCGGAGCATCGCAAGGCGCGCAAAAGCGTCGCCGGCCTGCCGCATGAATCCCCCTTCAGCCCAGCCCGTTAACCATAAAACAACGATCTCTCATGTGCCCCGGAACGGGCACTGTCAAGGTCAGCTCAACCCAACCGGGGATGAAGTCATTGTCACGACAGTCGAGGTTCGCTCGACAGGCGAATTTCCGGAATTTCCCGTCATTTCGCAGACGTCGGAACATCTTGAGAGATGCGTCGAGAAGCCGACAGCTACACCAGGCAGCCGCCGGCTCGATCATAGCGGAGCTAGACGAAGATTCGACGAAATCAGGCCGACTAGCGACCGGTCGGCATGTCCTTGAACGGCACGTCCTTATCGACCCGCACATCGCCCGGCAGGCCCAGGACCCGCTCGGCGATGATGTTCTTGAGGATTTCGTCCGTGCCGCCGGCGATGCGCAGGCCCGGGGCCCACATCAGGCTCTGCTGGAACGCCGCCTCGGCGGGCGCCGTCTCGGGATCGGAGAGGATGCCGTACTGGTCCTCCATCTCGACAGCGGTGTTGGCCAGGTCCTGCAGCTGGTTGGCCGAGATGATCTTGCCGATCGAGCTCTCGGGTCCTGGCGTCTGCCCCCGCGACAGGGCGGTCATGGTGCGGAAGCGGGTGAACTTCAGCCCCTCGGACTGGACGTACCAGTCGGCCAGCTTCTCGCGGAACGCTTGGTCCTTCAGCGCCGGCCCCGTCGCGCCGCTGAGCTCACGCGCCAGCTTCATGATCTCGCGATAGTTCGGACCGGCCGAGCCACCCACGGCCAGGCGCTCGTTCATCAGGGTTACGAGGGCGACCTGCCACCCCTGCCCCACTTCACCCAGGCGCTGGCTGTCCTTGACCCGCAGGTCGGTGAAATAGACCTCGTTGAACTCGCGACCGCCCGACATCTGGTGGATCGGCCGGCACTCGACGGCGGCGTCGCGCATGTCGATCCAGAACATGGTGAGCCCTTTGTGCTTGGGCACATCGGGATCGGTCCGGGTCAGCAGGATGCCGTAGTCGCAATAGTGAGCGCCGGTGGTCCAGACCTTCTGGCCGTTGATCACCCACTCATCGCCGTCCTTCACGGCGCGCGTCCGCAAGGCCGCGACGTCCGAGCCGCCGGCCGGTTCGGAGAACAGCTGGCACCAGATCTCCTCGCCCTTCACGGCGGGCGAGACGAAGCGCTTCTTGGTGTCGCCGTCGGCGAAGGCCATGACCGTGGGCACGCACATGCCCAGCCCAATCGTGAAGTAGCCGTAGCCCAGACCCGCCTTGCCCTCTTCCTGGCCGAAGATCACCGACTGGATCGGCGTGCCGCCGCCCCCGCCGATGGCCGCGGGCCAGGTAATGCAGGCATAGCCGGCGGCGGCCTTGGTCGCCTGCCAGTCCTTGGCGGCGGCCATGTGCTCGGGCGTGTTGGGTTTGAGCTCACCGAACTTGGCGCGGTGCGCGGCGGCGTTTTCGGCGAGCCAGGCGCGGGCCTTTTCGCGGTAGGCGGCTTCTTCGGGGGAGTCGTTGAAATCCATCTCTGGTCTCCTTCCTTCTCCCCTTGCGGGAGAAGGTGTCGCCAACGGCGACGGATGAGGGGTTGAAAGGCCGGTCCGGAAAGGTCTGCGAGACCCCTCACCCGGCCCTTCGGGCCACACTCTCCCGCATGGGGAGAGGGAAACTAGGCCGCGTTCTTTCTCTCAAGCTCTCCGACCAGCCGCTCCTTCCAGACCTTGGGCGCGCCGGCGACCAGGCTGAGCTGCCGCGAACGGCGGTAGTAGAGATGGCAGTCGACGTCCCAGGTGAAGCCCATGCCGCCGTGCACCTGGATGCTTTCCTTGCTGGCGAACCAGAAGGCCTCCGAGGCCGCGATCCGCGCCGCCGAGGCCGCGATCGGCAGCTCGGGCGCGTCGTCGTTCAGCGCCCAGGCGCCGTAATAGGCATTGGAACGGGCGACCTCGTTCTTGACGTACATGTCGGCCAGCTTGTGCTTGATCGCCTGATAGCCGGCGATGACGCGACCGAACGCGTAGCGGCCCAGGGCGTATTCCTTGGCCATCTCCAGGCAGCGATCGGCGCCGCCCAGCTGTTCGAAGGCCAGCAGCACGGCCGCGCGATCCAGGATGGCCTGGACGATGTCGAAACCGGCGCCGGCCTCACCCACCCGCTCGGCGACCGCGCCGTCGAAGGTGAGCTTGGCCACGCCCCGCGTGGGATCCAGGCTCTTGAGCGTTTCGCGCTTCACGCCGGCCTGCTTCAGGTCGACCAGGAACAGCCCCGGCCGGCCGCCGTCGCTGGCCAGCACCAGGGCCACGTCGGCGACGTCGCCGTCCGTGACCGGGATCTTGGTCCCGGTGAGCTTGCCGCCCTCAACCCGGCTTTGCAGCGTGTTGGGGCCGACCACGCCCGGACCTTCCGAGGTCGCCAGGGCCCCGATCAGCTCGCCGGCGGCGATGCGCGGCAGGATCGCGGCCTTCTGGCCGTCGGTCCCGAAGGCCATGACGCCCTCGGCCAGGAAATAGACGGTGGAGGCGAACGGGATCGGCGCGACGGCCCGGCCCAACTCCTCGGCGATGGCGCACAGCTCGACGCGGCCCAGGCCCAGACCGCCATGCTCCTCGGGGATCGACGCCCCCAACCAGCCCTGCTCGGCCACGCCTTTCCAGAGCTTGTCGTCGAACGAGCGGTCGGCGTTGTCCAAGACGCCCCGCACGACGGCCACGTCGCAGTGGGCGGCGAGGAACTTGCGCGCCTCGTCCTTCAGGAACTTCTGGTCGTCGGAATAGTCGAAATCCACGGGCGTTCTCCCTGGATCAGGCTCTGGCGGCCGATCTCGGAGCTCACACTGAACGACGTTCACGCGAAGGGAAAGATTGACCCGGCGTCAAGAATTTCAGGTTCTTATGCTGGCCTTTAGCAAGCGTTCGGACGTTATCTCACGGCATGGCCAAGACCGTCTTCCAGAAGAACCAGAGGGTATGGGTCGAGAGCGTCGGCTGCTGGGCGACGGTCGACAAGATCGTGCCCATCTGGGCCAAGGGCTTCGACGAGCCGGTGCGGGTCACCTATGACGTCGGCCTGAACCGCGAATTCCAGGCCCACGAGCTGAAGGCCGAGGACAAGGTCGACCCGCAGGAAGGCGGCCAGACTTCGAACTGGCGCGTGCTGCGAGCCCGCAACAAGTGGCAGCAGGAGGGCGACTGCGCCCATCACCCCTACCCTGGCACCTATCCGGTGGTGGTCACCGACGCCCAGGACTGGGGCGGCTGGCGCACGCCGGGGGCCGAGTACGACCGCGACCCGCACAAGATGGAATACCAGGCCCGCCTGATCGCCAGCGCGCCGCGCCTGCACGCCATCGCCCGCGAGCTTCTGACCCTGGTCTCGGACAATCCCGAGGACGCCCCGCCGGCCCTGACCGGCCTGGCCCAGAAGATCGTGGCGATCGAGCGCTACCTGCAGGAAGCGCCAGCGGCCGGTCCCGCGGTCGACTAGAACCGTCGTCCGAAACCCACCGACGCCACCAGCGGGTCCAGCTTGACCTTGGACTTCAGCGCGCCGCCGTTGATGCTGGCGTCGGTGTCGAACCACACCTTCTTGACGTCGATGTTGAGGTTGTAGGCGGCATTGATCGGGATGTCGGCGCCAGCCTGCAGGGCGTAGCCAAAGCCGTTGTCCAGATCGACGGAGAAGCCGTTCTTGTCCCTGCCGCTATAAAACAGCATGTAGTTCAGCCCCGCCCCGACATAGGGGCTGAAGCGCGCGCCCGGCAGCGGGTGGTATTGCAGCGAGACGACCGGCGGCAGGACCCAGGTCTTGTGAACCGCGACGTCGGTCCCCGCCCCGACGGCCTTCACCGTGTGCTGGGTGGTCCCGGCGATCACCTCTACGGCCAGCTTGTCCGTCAGAAAGTAGCTGAGGCCGATGGTCGGTTTGATATCGTCCTTGACGTCGGCCTTCAGGCCCGTGGCCGCGCCGGCGGCGGTGACGATCGGGTCGCCGGCGTTCGGCGCGACGTCGGTGAGGCGCACGTTCAGGACGATGTCGCCCTTGGCCTTCGGCGTGATCTGCTGCGCCAGGGCGGGCGTCGCGCCCATACCGGCCACAACGGTCAGGGCCAGGAAAAGCTTGGTGGTCATCGGTATCCCCTTTCGACCTTTGCTGTCGAAAAGGGGTGTGCGCCTGTGCTCGGGCCCGCTCGTTGACCCGGCTCAAAAGACCACAATAATTTTGTGGCTACTGCGTCGCTACGTCCGGCTTGGCCTTGAAGTTCCCCTTCTTCCAGGCCTGCCAAAGCACCACCACCGCCGTCAGGGTGCCGACCACCATGGCCGGCAGCGAGGCCTCGGGACCGAAGGCGCCGCCGCTCAGGAACTCGGGCGCGCCGGGCTTGGGCTTGCTGACCAGCCAGCTCTCGATCACCGGGATGCCCGAGACCGAAGCGCCCCAGACCCAGCCTTGCGTGAAGTTCCAGGCCGCGTGGACGCCGATCGACATCCACAGGCGTCCGGTCAGCAGGTAGAAACCGGCCAGCATCAGGCCCGCCTCGATGGCGATGGCCGCCGCCGCGACTGGGCTGGCATTGGGATTGGCCAGGTGCAGCGCCCCGAACAGCGCCGCCTGCAGCACCAGGGCCGGCCAGATCCCGAACGCCCGCATCAGCAGGCGCAGGACGATGGCCCGCATCAGCAGTTCCTCCATCACCCCGGACTCGACCGCCATGGCGATCGTGCCCCAGGCCGAGGCCGGGCGCGGACCGCTGATCTCGTAGACGCCCAGCGCGTAAAGCCCGGCCACCGCCGCGCTCAGCATGGCGGCGCCGACCACGAGGCCGATGACCAGCTCGGCCGGCGCCTCGCGCAGGTTCAGCTCCTGCGGCCATCGCCCCTCGGCCAGCCAGACGACGACGCCGTAGAGCCCCATGCCCGCCACGCAGATCGCCGTGACCTCCAGCACTTCCAAGAGATGGCCGCCGTTCTTGAACAGCGGATTGCCGACGGCCTGCGCGCCCGCATAGACGAGGCTGAAGACGATGAAAAGCAGCACCATCCAGGCGCTCGCCCGCAGCCAGCGCAGCGGCCCAGGATGCAGGAACCGTCTGCGCCCCACTTCCAGCCCCAGCCCTGTTTCAAGCTCCGACATGCGCTGGCTCCCCCGCTGCTTCGGGCCGCAACCAGTCAATAATTCGACCTTGGCCGCAAGGTCCTCTCGCGAAGGTCGTCCCAGGGGACTAAGTAGGACGTATGCGCACCGACACGCCCCAGCCCGTCCGCCTGGCGGACTACCGCCCGTTCCCGTTCGCCATCGAGACCACCCGCCTGATCTTCGACCTGCACCCGTCGCAGACGCGAGTGAAGGCCGAGCTGGCCGTGCGTCGCAGCGGCGCGAAAGGCGAGCCCCTGGTGCTGGACGGCGAGCGTCTGAAGCTGCTGTCGATCGCCATCGACGGCCAGGCCCTGAGCGCCAACCAGTACACGACCGATCCCGAGCGGTTGACGATCCACGAGGTCCCCGACCAGTTCGTGCTGACCACCGAGGTCGAGATCGATCCGTCGGCCAACAAGGCGCTGATGGGTCTCTACATGTCGGGCGGCCGTTTCTGCACCCAGTGCGAGGCCGAGGGCTTCCGCACCATCACCTACTTCCCCGACCGCCCCGACGTGCTGAGCCGCTACAGCGTGCGCATCGAGGCCGACCGCAAGTTCACGCACCTGCTGAGCAACGGCAACCTGATCGACAGCGGCCCCGTGGGCGAGCGGTTCTACGCCGAGTGGGAGGACCCCTTCCCCAAGCCCTGCTACCTGTTCGCCCTGGTGGCCGGCCACCTGGACGTGCTGATCGACAAGTTCGTCACCGTGAGCGGCCGCGAGGTGACCCTGAAGGTCTTCGTCGACCCGGGCCAGGCCTCGCGCGCGGCCTATGCGCTGGACAGCCTGAAGCGGGCCATGAAGTGGGACGAGCAGGTGTTCGGCCGCGAATACGACCTCGATCTCTTCATGATCGTGGCCGTGCGCGACTTCAATTTCGGGGCCATGGAGAACAAGGGGCTGAACATCTTCAACAGCTCCCTGCTGCTGGCCGATCCGCAGACCGCCACCGACATGGACTACGAGCGCATCGAGGCGGTCGTGGCGCACGAGTACTTCCACAACTGGACCGGCAACCGCATCACCTGCCGTGACTGGTTCCAGCTGTGCCTGAAGGAAGGCTTCACGGTCTTCCGCGACCAGAGCTTCAGCGCCGACATGCGCGGCGCGGCAGTGCAGCGGATCAAGGACGTGCGCGCGCTGCGCGCCCGCCAGTTCGCCGAGGACGCCGGTCCCCTGGCCCATCCGGTGCGGCCGTCCAGCTATCTGAAGATCGACAACTTCTACACCGCGACGATCTACGAGAAGGGCTCGGAGATCATCCGGATGCTGAAGACCATCCTGGGCGCGGCGGCGTTCCGGAAGGGCAGCGACCTCTATTTCCAGCGCCACGACGGCCAGGCGACCACGGTCGAGGCCTTCATCGCCTGCTTCGCCGAAGCCTCGGGTCGCGACCTGTCGGACTTCTTCGGCTGGTACGAGCAGGCCGGCACGCCGTCGGTCACCATCGACACCGCCTATGACGCGGCCGCCAAGGCCCTGACCCTGACGATCGCCCAGTCCACCGCCCCGACGCCGGGCCAGCCGACCAAGAAACCGCTGCCGATCCCGATCGCCATCGGCCTGCTGTCGGCCGACGGCGCCGTGCTGCGCGACACCGAGGTCGTGCTGCTGGACAAGGCGACCATGACCGTCCGCTGGGACGGCGTGGACAGCACGCCCGTCCTGTCGGCGCTGCGCGGCTTCTCGGCCCCGGTGAACCTGTCGACCGACGCGCGGCCCTCCGACCGCTACGTGCTGTTCGGCGCCGATCCCGACCTCTTCAATCGTTGGGAAGCCGGCCAGACCCTGGCCCGCGACCTGATCCTGGCCCGCGCCGCCGGGACGCCCGACGAGGTCGGCGAGGAGCGCTACGCCGAGGCCCTGGGCCAGGCGCTGGTCGATGACGCCGCCGAGCCGGCCTTCAAGGCGCTGCTGCTGGCCCTGCCGTCCGAACCCGACCTGGCGCTGATGTCCGAGCCCGCCGATCCGGCCGCCCTGCACGAGGCCCGCAACCATCTGCGCGCGCGCATCGCCGTCCATCTGGGCGACCTGCTGCGCCGCCTGCATGGCGAGATGCAGAGCCAGGGCGAGTTCTCCGACAGCGCCCAGGCCGCCGGCCGCCGCGCCCTTCGCAACGCCTGCGCTGAAGCCTTGGCCGCCGATCCGCACGACGACAACCTGATGCGCCTGGTCGGCCACTTCGAGGCCGCCCGCAACATGACCGACATGATCGGCGGCCTGTATCCGCTGGTCGCCAGCGGCGGCGTGGCGCGCGACAAGGCCCTGGCCAGCTTCCACTACGCCTGGAACACCGAGCCGCTGGTGCTGGACAAGTGGTTCTCGGTGCAGGGCCGCGACCCGAATGCCGACGCCCTGGAGCGCATCGTCGGCCTGACCCAGCATCCGGACTTCGAGCCGACCAACCCCAACCGCCTGCGGGCCCTGGTCTCGACCTTCGCCAACTTCAACCCGGCGCGGTTCCACGATCCCAGCGGCGCGGGATACCGGTTCCTGGCCGACCAGGTCCTGGCAGTCGATGGCTTCAACCCGATGACCGCCGCGCGCCTCGTCGAGCCCCTGGGCGGCTGGCGTCGCTACGGTCCGGAGCTGGGCAAGCTGATGCGCGAGCAGCTGGAGCGGATCGCGGCCCATCCGGACCTGTCCAAGAACGTGCTGGAGCTGGCGACCAAGGCCTTGGCCTGAAACAGCTTTTCACGAGTCGCAGCCTCCAGGGTTGCGACCAATGGGCTCACAAGCACGGAATCCGCCTTTCCGGCGGTGACGCGGTCACGGCGCGTACGGTAGATTCACCATCTTGGCGAAGTGACTCGCCGCGTGAATCCAGGAGCCGGGCGGTTTGGACAGGGGCATGGCGAGACACGGAGGCCCGGCGGCTGCCGGACCAGCCGCGCCCGTGGCCGTGCGCGCCAAATCCGTCCAGGCGCCCTCCCAGGCCTTTGTACGCGTGGCCATCCTGGCCGCCCTGCTGCTGCTGGCCGTCTACACCGCCTTCGGCGTCAAGCGTCTGCAGAACGAGGCCTCGGCCCAGCCGGGCGGCGCGCCCCTCTCCGCGAAAGCGGGCCTGATCGCCGGCCGCGTCGAGGCCAACCTGGCCGCCCAGCGTGCGGGTCTGTCGGCCGCCTCCGACCTGCTCAAGCGCGATCCGGGCGCGACCATGGACGCCGCCGAGACCGCCCTGCGCGCCGCCGGCGGCGAGGCCGCGGCCGTCGCCGTCGTGTCGCCCACCGGCGTGGTCGCCGTCTCGGGCCGCGACGACGGCGCCGACTGGAAGTCCGCCGCCCAGGCCGCCGCCGCCTCCGGCCGCACCACCTGGACCGGTTCGGTCGGCGACACCGGCCGCCTCTATGTCGCCACCGCCACCACCCTGGACAAGACCCGCGCCTTCGTGATCGCCAGCGGCGACGCCGCGCGCCTGATCGAGGATCCCGCCAAGGGCGACAGCGGCGCCCTGGCCCTGCCCGGCGGCAAGCTGATCGCCGCCCGCGGCCAAGGCGCCCAGGGCGCGACCACCCTGCGCGAGGCCTTCGCCCTGTCGGTCGAGGACCTGGGCGATGGTCCGGCGGCCATGCGCGGCCAGGCCGTCGACGGCGCGGCCCTGGACCTGGCCGTCCGCCCGGTCGCCGAAGGCGCCCTGCTGGTCCTGGCCGCCTCGCCCACCCGCTCGGTCGCCAACCTGGACCGCCAGGTCATGGAAGGCGCCTTTACCCTGCTGGCGCCCCTGACCGTCGGCATCGCCCTGGCCCTGCTGCTGATGATCCAGAGCCGCCGGGCCGAGCGCGCCCACCGCGAATTCATCGACAGCGAGCAGCGCTTCCGCCTCGCCGTTGAGGCTGCCCGCTGCGGCATCTGGGAATGGGACCTGAACGCCGACCAGGTGTTCCTGTCCGATGTCACCGGCGCGATGTTCGGCTGGGGCGGCGGCGGCGTCGTCTCGGGCCAGGACTTGCTGGAGCGCATCTCGATCGACCACCGCGAGCGCGTGCGCCAGGCGCTGGCGAATGCCGCCATGTACGGGGCCTTCGACGTCTCGTTCCGCGTGCCGGCCGCCGAACAGGGCGGCCGCTCGCTGTGGATCGATGCGCGCGGCCAAGGCTTCGGCAAGCCCGGCGCCGACGGCTATGTCCGCATCATCGGCGTGGCCCTGGACGTCACAGAGGAGCGCATCGCCCAGGCCCGCGCCCAGGCCGCCGAGAACCGCCTGCGTGACGCCATCGAAAGCGTGTCGGAAGCCTTCGTCCTGTGGGACCGCCAGGGCCGGCTGCTGATGTGCAACCGCAACTACCGCAGCGTCTTCTCGCTGGAGCCCAAGATCCTGAAACCGGGCGCCGCCCGCGCCGAGGTCAATCGCTTCGCCGCCCTGGCCATCAAGCAGGACCACCCCGCGCCGGACGGCGCCAAGGGCGTGCGCGAGGCCGAGCTGATGGACGGCCGCTGGATCCAGATCAGCGAGCGCCGCACGGCCGAAGGCGGCCTCGTCATGACCGCCGCCGACATCACGGCTATCAAGACCCAGGAAGAAGCCCGCCGCCTCAACGAAGAGCAGCTGCAGAACGCCATCACCGGCCTGGAGCGCTCTCAGGAGCAGCTGGCCGAGCTGGCCCGCAAGTACGAGACCGAGAAGGTCAAGGCCGAGAGCGCAAACAAGGCCAAGAGCGAGTTCCTGGCCAACATGTCTCACGAGCTGCGCACGCCGCTGAACGCCATCAACGGCTTCTCCGAGATCATGATGAACGAGATGTTCGGCGAGCTCGGCGACAAGCGCTACAAGGGCTACAGCCAGGACATCCACTCGTCGGGCCAGCACCTTCTGGCGCTGATCAACGACATCCTCGACATGTCCAAGATCGAGGCCGGCAAGATGAACCTCAAGTTCGAGCCGATGCACCTGGAGGACGTGGCCGAGGACGCCGTCCGCCTGATCCGCAACCGCGCCGAGGCCGCCGGCCTGAAGCTCAATATCGAGTTCCCGCACCTGCCCGAGATCGAGGCCGACTACCGCGCGGTCAAGCAGGTGCTGCTGAACCTGCTGTCGAACGCCATCAAGTTCACGCCCCGCGCCGGCAGCGTCACCGTCCGCGCCGAGGTGCGCCGCGATCCGTTCGGCGACATGGTCAAGGTATCGGTCACCGACACCGGCATCGGCATCGCCAAGGAAGACCTGGCGCGCCTGGCCAAGCCGTTCGAGCAGGTCGAGAGCCAGTTCTCCAAGACCACGCAAGGCACCGGCCTGGGCCTGGCCCTGACCAAGTCGCTGATCACCATGCACGACGGCGTGCTGGAGATGCACAGCCAGCCCGGCGAGGGCACCACGGTCAGCTTCACGCTGCCGGTGCGGCAGAGCGATCACAAGGCCACGCGCGACTTCGTGGCGGCGTAGTCCAACAAGGTTTCGATGACCCTCGCCGTGTGGGTCATGGCCAGGAAGCGGCCGGCGTCCGCGACGCGTTCGAACCGGCTGTCGGGCAGCACTCTGCGCCAATAGCGATCGACATGGTCGGGGTCGTGCAGAGTGTCGTGCGCGCCGATGAACACGGACCATCGCACAAGGCCCGGCATCGGATCGGGCGGGCTCTCCCGAGCGATCGCCACCTGCTCGTTGACATAGCCCGCGATGCGACCCGTCGCGAACATGCGCACCGAACGCCAATAGTCCTCGGCGATGCGCGGATCCGCCATCGCGGCCTCGTCCGGCGGGCTGCCGTGCATCGATTGCCGGACCATGCCCAGCAGCCGCTCGCGCGTCAGGCTGCCGGCCAGCATGCGGGCGAATGCGCCGATCAGTTCGGGCCTACGCCAATAGGCCTCCTTGAACGCGCCCAGCGGGCCGCGTCTGAGGCTATCCGCGCCTGAAATCGGATCGGGGTTCACCAGCACCACGCGCCCGACTCGCTCCGGGGCCCGGCGCGCCAACGCCAGGACGGCCTGGGCCCCGCCCCGCGCGACGATGTCGATCGCGGGCAGCCGCAACGCATCCAGCAAGGCGATCAGGTCCCGCGCCGAGGCGTCGAACGGATCATGCTCTCCCGCGCGCAGACCCGGTACGGGATCGGTCATGCCAAACCCCGGCCGGTCGACGGCGATAGGTCGAAAGCCGCCCCGCTGCAGGGCCTCGACCAATCCCGACGGTGCGAGACGGCTGGTCATGCTGGAGTGCACGATCAGAACCGGGCGACCGCCGACCGGGCCGTAGTCGCTCCAGGCGATGCGCGTGCCGTCGGCGCGGGGCAACAGCCGCAGCGGCTCGACCCGAGGATCGGCGAAGCCCAGCTGTCCCCGGGTCGCGCCCAGCAAGGCGCCCAGCGCGCTCAAGGTCGACACGGTCCGCGCCAGTTCGCTGGCGGAGCTGACCCGCAAGGTGGCGAAGACCTGCTCCATCTCCTTACGCACCACCGCCACCGAAAGGCCAAGCGCCCGCGCCGCCTCCTCGCGAGACGCGCCGCCCGCCACGACCAGCGCGATGCTGGCCTGTTTTCGACTCAGCCCCCAGACATCGACCAGCAGTGGCGCATGGTCGGCCTCCGACGGCATCGCGCCGAAGGCCAGGCCCGACAGCAGCCCGACCAGCTCCGACACACGGCGCGTCCCGGTGCGACGATAGATCTCTGAAAGCGTCTCGCGCCCGGTGACGTGCGAGATGGCCAACATCTCCGACGCGCCCTTGATCGATCCGGCGCGAATGACCGCCTGGACGATGCGGGTCTGGGACGCCGTGAGGCCGAAGGCGGCGCAGGCCTGCTCGATCGGCCCGGCCCGCGCCGACAGGGTGGTCAGGACGACGACCTTGCCAGTCGGCGCTTCCTGGGCGAGCTCGGGCGGCAAGCGCCAGGCCGGAAAGGCCTCCCCCGCCGGCGCGTAGACGAAGATCACCGACTCCGGCCCGCCGCCGCTCTCGACCGCGACCGGGGCCACGACCGGCTTGCCCGAATGCAGCGCGCGGGCGACCAGGCCAGGATCGATGTAGCGCTCCCCCAGTTCCTCGGCGAACAGCCGAGACGCGGCGCGGACGCGACCCTTCGCGTCCAGCACGGCCGCGGCGATGCTCTGAGGGTTGAACAGCGGCGAAAAGCCGGCCTGGGCGGCCTCGGGTTCGATCAGGGCGTCCAGCGCATCCGGCGCATCGCGGGTCGCCGCCAGCACCGCGTCGGCGTCCTCCATCACCGCGCGCAGAAAGGTCGGCAGGCGCGGCTCATCGGTCAAATCGGCTTCCGTCACGCGGTGACTTTGAGGCGCGGCGAGCGACGCGTCCAGAGTTCAGGCTGGACACCCTACAAACGGCGATGCCCGCCGCCTGTGACCCGGATTAGGTGGCCAGGCCTTTTTGCGAGTCGCGACGGAGTACGATCCATGGCCGCCAAGTTTCAGACCCTGGACGTCACCCTCGCCCTGCGAACCGGCTTCACCAGCGCCTCGGCCCACGAGATCGCGGTCGCCGACTTCAACGGTGACGGCAAGCTGGACATCGCCCTGTCCTACTTCCTGTATCCGCTGGAAGACCGCGCGGTTCCGATCCGGGTCCTGACCGGCGACGGCGCCGGTAACTTCACCGACGCGACCACCGCGCTCTTCGCCGGCGCGCCGCCGGCCACCGTGCATGGCCGCCAGATCGTCGTGGCCGACTTCAACAAGGACGGCCGGGCCGACGCCTTCTTCGCCGATCACGGCTATGACGCCGCCCCCTTCCCCGGCGCCCGCAACGCGCTGTTCCTGTCGTCGGGCGCCACGGGCGTGGTCAACGCGACCTCGCGCCTGCCGACCCTGACCGACTTCAGCCACTCGGCTACAGCGGGTGACATCGATGGCGACGGCGACATCGACCTCTATGTCGGCAACTATAATGGCGGGACCGAAGAGGCGTCGTATTTCCTGATCAATGATGGCGCGGCCAACTTCACCCTGAACCGCGCGGGCCTGCCGGCCGACATCGTGGCGGGGCAGTATAACTCGCCCACCAGCCTGCTGTTCGACGCAGACGGCGACGGCGACCTTGATCTGCTGCTGACGCCCAACGAGACCCAGATCCAGAACGCCCGCCTGCTGAAGAACGACGGCAAGGGCAATTTCTCGGCCCTGTCCTCATTCGCCATGCCCAAGAACGGCGCCAGTGAGAGCGTGATCGACGCCAAGGCCGCCGACATCAATGGCGACGGCAAGCTGGACCTGGTGATGACCACGGTCGTGGACCTGTTCAAGCCAGGCACGACCCAGATCTGGATCAACGACGGCCAGGGCGGCTTCACGGACGAGACCGCCAGGCGCCTGCCGGTCCAGACGACCGAGGACTGGTATACCCGCACCCAGCTCGCGGACATCAACGGCGACGGCTATGTCGACCTGCTGGCCTCCAACAGCCACAAGCAGGCGGTGTTCCTGAACGATGGCGCAGGCCGCTTCGTGCAACTGCCCGAAGGCTGGCTGAACATCTCGCAGTACGACCGCCTGCAAGCCGCCGACGTCAACGGCGACGGCCGCATGGACATGATCGCCTGGCGCGGCATGTGGGACAATGCCGAGCATCTCACCATCCACCTGGCGACCGAGGACAGCGCCGCGGCCACGGGCGGCGCGAACGCCGACGCCCTGGTCGGCTACGCCCAGAACGACACCCTGAACGGTCAGGCCGGCGCGGATGTGATCTTCGGCGGCGGGGGCGCCGACACGCTGAGCGGCGGCGATGGCGCGGACATCCTGGTCGGCGGCGCGGGCGCCGACACTCTCGACGGCGGAGCCGGCCAGGACCAGGCCCGCTACGGCGGCGCGGCAGCCGACTACACGATCAGCGTCGGCGCTTCGGGCTGGGTGGTCACCGACAACCGCGCTGATCCGAAGGACGGCGTCGACACGCTGAAGAATGTCGAGAGCCTGGTCTTCGCGGACAAGACGGTAAGCTTGGGCGACGCCACGGTGGGTCTGGCGGTCGCCTCGCTGCTGCGGGTCAGCGCAGCGGCGGGCGCCGGCGGAGTTCTGACGGCCGATCTTTCGGCCAAGATCGCCGCCGGCGCCCTGACCTCGTCCGCCGCCATCGCCGAGGTCGTCAAGGCCGCCGACCAGACAACCTCGGTGGCGACGCTGAGCTATCTGTTCTTCACCGGCAAGATTCCAGGCCAGCCGGGCTACGACTACCTGATCTCGCCCACCGGCCCGAACGCCAACAATCTCAACAGCGCCTACTACCAGCTGTTCAATCTCGAGAACCGCTACATCAACTTCGCGGTCAATCTGGGCAAGGTGGGCGAAGGCGCCGCCAAGTTCACGGCCGACTACGGCGCGCTGTCGCTGTTCGAAGCCACCCGGAAGGCCTATGCGGCGATCTTCGGCGGCACGCCCAACGACGCCAAGGTCCATGCCCTGATCGACACCCGCGTCGACTACTTCGCCAGCTACGGCGGCGATGGCGCAAGCGGGATCGGCACGAAGGCGGCCATGGTCGGCTGGCTGCTGGCCGAGGCCGAGAAGGCCGATGTCGGCGTCATGGCCCGCAGCAACGCCGTATGGCTTACCGACCTTGCCGACGGAACCGCGCCGTTTGCCATCGATATCCTTGATCCCGCCAAGGGCTACTACAAGGCCGATTTCATCTTCGGAGCAGGCTGAGGCAATTCTAAATTTTTAGAAATATTACTTGCGTTTCATAGACTTAATTCGACGTCATGAAGCACTCGTAACGAGTATTAGGCCGACGACCAGACTACACCCTCTTTCAACGGATCGCCGCCGCGGGCGACCACAATGAAGACTAGAGGGACATTAGTCATGAGCAAGATCGTCAACCGTATCGCCGCCGTCGCCGCCCTGGCCCTGGCCGCCACTCCGATCATCGGCCTGACCGCCGCCCACGCCGCCGAACCGGCCCAGCCGGTCGCTCGCATCCTGGTTGGCGATCTGACCCTGTCGAACCCGGCCGACGCCCGCGAGTTCGAGCGCCGCGCCACCGTGGCCGGGGCCCGCGTCTGCGCCGGCAAGGGTCTGCGCGGCCTGACGGCTCGAGGCTGCCGCATGGACTTCGCCATCGACGTGAAGGACGCCATGACCGAGCAGCAGCTCGCCGACCTGAAGGCCGCCCAGCGCGCCGGCGCCCACACCACCTTCGCTTTGAACTGAGCTAGCCCCGACGCATCCACGCCGCGACCGCCCAGGCATGGGCGTCGTGGCGGAGGGCCACCACCGCGTCGCGCGGGTCCAGCCAAACCAGCTGGTGGTCGTCCTCGATCTTCAGGCCCGGCGCCTCGCCGGTGACCTTCACGACATAGATCCCGCCGTAATTGCGCACGGGTTCGCCGTCGGACTTCAGGAAATGCTGCGACACCGTCTCGATCAGGGACCCGGCCTGGACGACCAGGCCGGTCTCCTCGCCGAACTCGCGGGCGACGGCTTCCTGTTCGGATTCATCGCCATCCACCGCCCCGCCAGGCAGGTCGAAGTACGGCGCCTTGCCGGGCTTGGTGACCTGGGCCAGGGCGATCTGCCCCAGCCCGTTCTCGGCCACCCCGAAGGCGGCGCGGCGATCGCGATAGGTCAGCCCTTCCCCGGGCGTCCCGAAAGCCAGCATTCCCAAAATCAGTCCTTGCCGTAGAGGTCGAACCACGGATCGGCCTTGCCCGACGCGACGTCGGCAACGCTGATCTCGGGGCGGTAGCCGATCTTGCCATTGGCGCTTTCGCGCCAGGCGTCAGTCACCAGGTCGCGCAGAGCCGTGGCGCCGGCCGCGATGCGGGTGCGCACGAAGCTCTTGGCGCGGTCGTCGGTGGCGACCATGCCGCCGGCCTTTTCCAGCTGGTACAGCGGCTCGGTCTGTTTCCAGGTCTCGGTCAGGTAACCGACGACGCGGGTCTCGATCGAGCACTCGCAGGCCTTGTAGGCCGGCACCAGCGCCTTGACCGAAGCCTCGTCGCCCACAGCGGCGGCCAGCGGGCCTTCGAACGAACCGTGCGTCTGGCGCGAGTTGGTGTAGCCGTTGGGGTTCGGATAATCGCCCCAGCCATTGTAGTGCACCGACAGGTGCAGCGGCTGGCTGCCGTCGCCGACATAGTGGGCCCAAACGCCCAGGTCGCGCAGCAGCAGCGCCTCGCGGCGCTTCAGGTCGGCCTTGTAGTAGAGCAGCCGGGTCTTGTTCTTCTCGATCTTCACGGCGGCCGTCAGGATGCGCCAGTAGGTGAAGTCCTTCACCAGCTGCTGGTAGCCGTCGATGATCGCGTACGGCAGATAGCCGGCGTTCCAGCTGTTCACGCCGGCGGCCTGCAGGGCCTTTTCATAGTCGGCGCGCGTAGGCGGCAGGGTGGCCACGGTGAAGGCCGGGCCGCCGTACATCTTTCCCTGGTCGTCGATGTCCAGGAAGTGGGCGCTGTCGCGGTCGGTGTCGTGGATCTTGCCCGAGCCCTTCCAGCGGTCCGGCTCACGGGCATATTCGCCGATCGCGGCGACGGCGTCCGGCGTGCGCAGGAAGGCCGGCACGTCCGTGGGGAAGCTCTTGGCGCCGACGACGCCCACCACGCGGTGACCCGAAGCGCCCCAGGCAAAGGCCGAGGCGGCCGGCGCGGACAGGGCGGCGGCGAGGGTCAGGACTTTCAGGCTGGTCGAGAGGCGCAAAGAGAGAGCTCCGAAGGATCAGATAATGCCGAGCGCGGTCTCCATCCGCCCCACCCAGGCCTTCACGGCCGGATACTGCGAAAGGTCGAACCCGCCCTCGTGCGCCACGCGGGTGTAAGCCACCAGGGCGATGTCCGCCAGGGTGAGACGCTCGCCGACCAGAAAGGGCGTTTGTTTCAGCTGTGTTTCCAGGCGCGCCAGGGCCGCCTCGCCCCTTTCAATCAGCTTGGTCTCGAGGCTGTCACGCGCCTTGCCCAGATAGGCGACCTGGAAGCGCACCACCGCCACATAGGGCTCGTGGCTGTACTGCTCCCAGAACAGCCACTCGAACATCCTGGCGCGCTCATACGCGTCGGCCGGGATCAGCACCGAGCCCTCGGCCAGATGCAGCATGATGGCGTTGGACTGCGCCAGCGGCCGGCCGTCTTCCAGGATCACCATCGGGACCTGGCCGGCGGGGTTCAGGCTCATGAATTCCGCCGTCCGCGTCTCGGCCTTCAGCACGCTGGTCTCGATCCAGTCGAACGGCAGATGCAGGCGCTCGGCCGTCCACTTCACCTTCAGGCAATTGCCGGAAATCGAGTCGCCGTAGATGCGCAACGTCATGCCGGTTCCTCCTGTGAAGCTCTTCAAACGGAAAAAAGTGAGTCTTTACAGCGCAGTTTCAAGCCTCTGAATCCTTGCCGCTTTTTCGCGCATTGAGCGAGCTTGGCCGCGGGTGCGACGCCTGCCGGGGTTGTCACGGGTCCGTGATCGGGCTACCCAGACGCCGCCCGACAGATACGCCGATAAGAGGACCCCCTCGATGCGACGCAAGCTCGCCGGAATTTTGGCCACCGCGGTCATCTCCGCACTCGCCATTCCCGCCTTCGCAAATGCCGCTGAATCCACGCCTGCGACGGACGTGCGTTCCGACCCGCTGGGTGACCTCATCAGCACCGCCCTGGGCGGCGGCCTGCCGGGCTCGGTCGAGTTCAAGATGCGGGCGACGATGTATCACGCGGGCGCCAAGGGCATCCGCGCGTTCGACTCGCTGGGCTGCAAGGTCGCGGCCATGCGCACCGTCGCGGTCGATCCCAAGGTGATCCCGCGCCGCACCGTGATCTTCATCAAGGAAACCGTTGGTCTGGCTATGCCGGACGGCAGCAAGCACGATGGCTACTGGTACGCCTCCGATATCGGCGGCGCGGTGAAGGGCCTCAAGCTCGACCTGTTCAGCGGCTTCGGCGCCGCCTCGATGAAGGCCCTGGGCGGCGTGGACCTGTCCAGCCTGTCGGTCAGCAAGGTCGGCGAGTTCAAGGGCTGCCCGCCGCAGTAAACGCCCCTTATCCGCTCATCCCCGCGAAAGCGGGGACCCAGGCTGACGTTGGGCTTGTGGCGCGGACTGGAAATCCTCTTCAAACTCGGCTTGGATCCCCGCTTTCGCGGGGATGGTCGGTTTTGGGGGGCGTATGTATAAATTCTCGATGGCCTTGGTGTCGGCAGCTGTTCTTGCCGCAGCCGTCCCCGCCCACGCTGACGACCTGCCCCGCCTGAAGGCCCGCGCGGCCGCCGTCTCGATCACCCGCGACGACTGGGGCATCGCCCACATCCACGGCAAGACCGACGCCGACGCGGTGTTCGGCATGGCCTACGCCCAGGCCGAGGACGACTTCAACCGGGTCGAGACCAACTTCATGACCTCGCTGGGCCGCACGGCCGAGGCGGAGGGCGAGAAGGCGATCTGGGCCGACCTGCGCCAGAAGCTGTTCATCGATCCGGCCGTGCTGAAGGCCGACTACGCCAAGAGCCCGGCCTGGCTGAAGGCGCTGATGAACGGCTGGGCCGACGGGCTGAACTTCTACCTGGCTGCGCATCCGGACGTGAAGCCGCGCGTCATCAGCAAGTTCGAGCCCTGGATGGCGCTCAGCTTCTCGGAAGGCAGCATCGGCGGCGACATCGAGCGCGTGGCCCTGACCCAGCTGGAGGCCTTCTACGGTAAGCGGCAACTGGCCATGACCGCCGACGAGAAGGGCCTGCTGTTCAAGGAGCCCAAGGGCTCGAACGGCATGGCCATCGCGCCGAAGCTGACGCTGGAGGGCCACGCCCTGCTTCTGATCAACCCGCACACCAGCTTCTTCTTCCGGTCCGAGATGCAGGTCTCGTCCGACCAAGGCCTGAACGCCTATGGCGCGACGACCTGGGGCCAGTTCTTCATCTATCAGGGCTTCAACGCCAAGGCCGGCTGGATGCACACCTCCAGCGGCGTCGACGTGGTCGACGAGTTCGCCGAGACCATCGTCGAGAAGGACGGCCAGCGCTTCTACAAGTACGACAAAGAGCTGCGCCCGCTGAAGAGCGAGGTCATCGCCGTCCCCTATCGCGCCGCCGACGGATCGATGGCCGAGCGCAAGTTCACCGTCTTCAAGACCCACCACGGCCCGATCGTCCGCGAGGCCGACGGCAAGTGGATCAGCATCGCCCTGATGAACAAGCCGGTCGCGGCGCTGGAGCAGTCGTTCCTGCGCACCAAGGCGACCGATCTCGCCAGCTTCATGAAGGTGGCGCAGCTGAAGGCCAATTCGTCGAACAACACCCTGTTCGCCGACAGCAAGGGCGAGATCGCCTATCTGCACCCGCAGTTCATTCCGGTGCGCGACGACCGCTTCGACTACACCAAACCCGTCGACGGTTCGGATCCCGCCACCGACTGGAAGGGCCTGCACGCCCTGAAGGACGCGCCGCACGTGGTGAACCCGCCCAACGGCTGGACCTTCAACACCAACAACTGGCCTTACACCGCAGCCGGCCCCTACAGCCCCAAGAAGGCCGACTATCCGAAGTACATGGACACCTTCGGCGAGAACCCGCGCGGCATCCATGCCGACCTGGTGCTGAAGGATGCCAAGAACCTCACGCTCGGAGGCCTGATCGACAAGGCCTACGACCCGTACCTGACCGCCTTCGCCCGCTTGGTTCCGACGCTGGTCGCGGCTTATGACGCCGCGCCCGATCCCAAACTGGCCGAGCAGGTCGCGGCCCTGAAGGCCTGGGACTGCAAGTGGTCGGCCCGCTCGACCGAGACCTCGCTGGCGGTGTTCTGGGGCGAAGCCATGTGGGCCAAGGCCGCTCCGGCCGCCAAGGCGCAAGGGCTCAACACCTACGACTACATGGCCGACAAGCTGACGGGGCCTGAGAAGCTGGCGGCCCTGACCGAGGCGTCGGATCGCCTGACCGCCGACTTCGGCTCGTGGAAGACTCCGTGGGGCGACATCAACCGCTTCCAGCGCAACGACGCCGCCATCGTCCAGACCTTCGATGACGCCAAGCCCAGCATCCCGGTGGCCTTCACCTCGGCCCAGTGGGGCTCGCTGGCCTCGTTCGGGGCCAAGCGCTGGCCGGGAACCAAGAAGTACTACGGCACCCTGGGCAACAGCTTCGTGGCGGTCGTGCAGTTCGGCGACAAGGTCCGCGCCCGCGCCGTCTCGGCCGGCGGTGAAAGCGGCGATCCCGCCTCCCCGCATTTCAACGACCAGGCGCTGCGGTACTCGCTGGGGAATCTGCGGGACGTGTACTTCTATCCCGAGGACCTGAAGGCCCACGCGGTGAAGACGTACAAGCCGGGCCAATAGGCGGGGTTAGATATCCCCGCCCACGTTCGAGACCGCGCCCGGGGCGCGGGCGACATGGATGCCGCACTCGGTCTTTTCCTGGCCTTGCCAGCGACCCGAGCGACCGTCTTCCGACGGCTTGGTGCAGGGCCAGCAGCCGATCGAGGCATAACCCTGCTCCACCAGCGGGTGGGACGGCAGGTCGTGCTCGGCGACATAGGCGTCCAGCTCGGCCTTCGACCAGTTGGCCAGCGGATTGAACTTCAGCTTGCCCTCGGCCTCCTCGACCACGGGCAGGCTCAGGCGGTCGCCGCCGTGGAAGCGCTTGCGGCCGGTGATCCAGGCGTCGAAGCCGCCCAGGGCGCGGTCCAGCGGCAGCACCTTGCGGATGTGGCAGCAGCCGTCGACGCTGGTGCGCCACAGGTCCGAGTTGGGGTCCTGGGTCGCCAGGTCCGTAAAGGCCGGACGCAGGTCGCGCACGTCGGTCAGGCCGAACTTGGCGGCCAGGTTCTTGCGGTAGTCCAGGGTCTGGCCAAACAGCATGCCAGTGTCGAGGAACAGCACCGGAATGGTCGGCGACACCTGCGAGACCAGGTGCAGCAGCACGGCGGACTCGGCCCCGAAGGACGAGACCAGGGTCAGCCGGTCGCCGAAATGGGCATAGGCCGCCTTGAGGACGGTCAGGGGATGGGCGTCGCGCAGCTCGGCGCCCAGCCGGGCCGCGAGGCCTGCCGCGGTCCCGCCGATCTGGTCGTACGCCATCAGGAGGCCCTTTCCTCGAACGCGACGGTCCGGTCATCCGCGGCGCGCTGATAGACGTGGCGGAAACGGCTGGCGGCCTTGGTCCAGGCCTCGGGCGTCGCGCCATCGTTCGGCTCGAAGGCGTCGAAGCCGCAGCGGACCATGAAGCCGGCCTGCTCCTGCAGCACGTCGCCGACGGCGCGGATCTGGCCCTCGTACTTGAAGCGCTCGCGCAGTAGGCGGGCCGAGGTGTAGGCGCGGCCGTCGCGGTACTTCGGGAAGGCCAGGGCCACCACCGCGATGCGCGGCAGGTCGTAGGCCAGCACCTCGACCTCCTGGTCGGACTCGATGCGCACGCCGACGCGGCGGCTGTTGGACGACAGCAGGGCGTCGCCCTCGGCCTCGAAGCGGGCCAGGGACAGGATCACGTCGCCCGAGTCCGGGATGGCGTCCTCATCGGTGACGTTGACGAAGGCGTCCTCGGCCCAGCGGGCCTCGCCGTTAGCCAGCTCAATCAGCTTGGGCATAGACAGCCTCCTTGAAGGGCTCGAGGCCGACGCGGCGATAGGTGTCGAGGAAGCGCTCGCCGTCGGTGCGGACGGTGAGATAGGCGCCGACCAGCTGGTCGACAGCGGTCGCGACCTTGTCCGCCGGCAGCGCCGGGCCCAGGATCTTGCCGATCGAGGCGTCTTCCGCGCCCGAGCCGCCCAGCGACAGCTGGTAGAATTCCTCGCCCTTCTTATCGACGCCCAGCACGCCGATGTGGGCGACGTGGTGGTGACCGCAGGCGTTGATGCAGCCGCTGATCTTGATCTTCAGCTCACCCACATTCTCGGCGCGATCCAGGTCGGCGAACTGGCGGGCGATGTCCTGGGCGATCGGGATCGCGCGGGCGTTCGCAAGAGCGCAATAGTCCAGGCCCGGGCAGGCGATGATGTCGCTGATCAGGTCGATATTGGCCGTGGCCAGACCCTTGGCCTGCAGCGCCGCGAACACGGTCGGCAGGTCGTCCAGCTTGATGTGCGGCAAGACCAGGTTCTGGGCGTGGGTCACCCGAACGTCGTTGAAGCCATAACGCTCGGCCAGGTCTGCGACGACGTTCAGTTGCTCGGTCGTGGCGTCGCCCGGCGTCTGCTCCTGGGCCTTCAGCGAGATCTCGACGATCGCATAGCCCGGCTGCTTGTGGGCGCGGACGTTGTTGCGCACGAAGCGGGCGAAGGCGCTGTCCTTGGCCTTGGCCATTTCGAACGCTTCCGAACGGGCCGGCAGGGTCTCGAACGGGGTCTGGGCGAACGAGGCGCGGATGCGGGCCAGCTCGGCGGCGGGCAGGTCGGCGCGCTCGGCGTCGATCTTTTCCCACTCTTCCTGTACCTGCTTGGCGAACTCCTCGGCGCCCAGGGCGGCGACCAGGATCTTGATGCGGGCCTTGTAGATGTTGTCGCGGCGGCCGTGGCGATTGTAGACGCGCAGGATCGCTTCCAGGTAGCTCAGCAGCCGGTCGGTCGGCAGGAACTCCTTGATGGTCGGGCCGACATAGGGCGTACGCCCCTGCCCGCCGCCGACGATCACTTCGAAGCCCAGCTGGCCGTCACGGCCCTGGCGCATCAGCAGGCCAATGTCGTGCACCTTAGCCGCCGTGCGGTCCTTGGCCGAGGCGGTGATGGCGATCTTGAACTTGCGCGGCAGGAACGAGAATTCCGGGTGCAGGGTCGACCACTGGCGGATCACTTCCGACCACACGCGCGGATCGTCGACCTCTTCCGACGTCGCGCCGGCATACGGATCCGACGTGGTGTTGCGGATGCAGTTGCCGCTGGTCTGGATGGCGTGCAGGTCCACTTCCGCCAGCTTGTCCAGGATGTCGGGCGCATCCTTCAGCTTGATCCAGTTGAACTGGATGTTCTGGCGCGTTGTGAAGTGGCCATAGCCCTTGTCGTAGTCGCGGGCGATCTCGGCCAGGCGGCGCACCTGGGCCGGGTTCAGCGAACCGTACGGCACCGCCACCCGCAGCATGTAGGCGTGCAATTGCAGATAAAGGCCGTTCATCAGGCGCAGCGGCTTGAACTGGTCCTCGGTCAGCTCGCCGGCCAGACGGCGGGCGACCTGGCCGCGAAACTCGTTCGAGCGGTCCTGCAGGAACTCTTTGTCGATGATGTCGTACTGGTACATCGCTCTACTTCCTGCGGATCAGGTCGACGCGGCCGGTCGAGCGCGCCGCGCCCGAGGCGTGACGCAGGGCCTCGACGACGTCGCCGCCCTCGGCCTGCTTGCCATGCGTGAGTTCGTTGGTGGGGCCCAGCGCGCGGATGCGCTCGCGGTAGCTGACCGGCGCCCAGTGGCCTTCCGACGGGGTCAGGTCGATCGGATAGACGTCGACGACGACGGTCGACTGGCCCTTGCCCGTGGC
Source organism: Caulobacter sp. (assembly GCF_017744445.1). Classification (GTDB taxonomy): domain Bacteria; phylum Pseudomonadota; class Alphaproteobacteria; order Caulobacterales; family Caulobacteraceae; genus Caulobacter. Next base: position 110,090 of record NZ_JAGIBH010000013.1, on the reverse strand, counting down.
GACGGCGGCTTCCAGCTCGGCCTCGGCGGCTTCGTCGAACAGCTGTGCGTCCCCGAAGCGCTCGACCCACTGGCCGGCCTTCCAGAACACGACGTCACCGTCGAGCAGGCGGTTGGCGACGATAGCTTTCATGAACGCGAGCTCCGCTCGAACAGGGCGGTTTGGGAAATCGGGTCGATCACCGGCACGGTGTCGGCCATGGCCATCGACTCGCCGACCATCAACAGCGCGGGGCCCTTAACGCCCTGCGCGGCTTCGGCCAAGCCCGACAGCGTGGTGAGGATGCGGCGCTCGTCGGCGCGGCTGGCGTTCTCGACGACCAGGGCCGGGGTCGAGCCCGCGCGGCCGGCAGCGGTCAGGCGCTCGGCGATCAGGCCGGCGGTCGAGACGCCCATATAGACGACGACGGTCTGGTTCGGACGGGCCAGCGAGACCCAGTCCAGGTCCGGCTCGCCATGCGCGGCGTGGCCGGTGACGAAGGTAACCGCTTGGGCCGCGCCGCGATGGGTCAGCGGCGCGCCGGCGCCGGCGCTGGCGGCTAGGGCGGCGGTGACGCCGGGCACCACGTGGCACTCGACGCCGGCTTCGCGGCAGGCGGCCAGCTCTTCGCCGCCACGGCCGAACAGGAACGGATCGCCGCCCTTCAGGCGCACCACGTTCAGGCCGTCCAGAGCCAGGGCCACGATCAGCTGGTTGATGTCGTCCTGTGGCAGGGTGTGGCGCGACTTGCGCTTGGCCACGTTGATGCGGCGGGCGCGGCTGGGCGCCAGATCCAGGATCTCGTCGGAGACCAGACCGTCATGCACCACCACGTCGGCGGCGCGCAGGGCGTTGAAGGCGCGGAAGGTCAGGAGGTCCGGATCGCCAGGACCGGCGCCCACGAGCCACACGGCGCCGAGCGCACGATTGGCCCGCGTCCCGCCAACAACGACGAGACCGGGCTTGCTGCTGCGACGGACCGGCTGGCGGGCCATGGGCTTTAAGAACCTCTATCAGGCCGCTTGGAATAAAACGGTAGAACGCAACGCGGGGTCGTCCCTATGAGACGACCCCGCAAGCGCCCGCCGACGAAAAGGGCCTATCCGTCAGCGAACGCTTGCAAAGTCGTCGCGAAGGGCTCAATTCGCAAACAAGGACTTCTGCCGGGGCGTTCAGTAAAACTCATGGAAAGACCCAACGAGCGCCGCCGCCTGCCGCCGCTGAACGCGCTGCGCGCTTTCGAGGCCGCCGCCCGCCACCTGAACTTCAGCCGCGCCGCCGACGAGCTGTCGGTGACGCCCGGCGCCGTCAGCCAGCAGATCCAGAATCTGGAGGACTATGTCGGCGCGGCCCTGTTCAAGCGCACGCCCAAGGGCCTGCTGCTGACCGACGCCGCCCAGACCGCCCTGCCCGCCCTGCGCGAGGCCTTCGACCGCCTGGCCGAGGCCGCCTCCCTGCTGACCGCCGCCGTCGACGGTCGCCGCCTGACCCTAACCGCCGCCCCCTCGTTCGCCGCCAAGTGGCTGGTGCCGCGCCTGGGCAAGTTCGAGCAGGCCCATCCGCAGGTCGATGTCTGGCTGTCGGCCGGCATGGAGGTCGTGGACTTCGCCACGGGCGAGGTCGACATGGCCATCCGCTACGGCTCGGGCCGGTATCCGGGCTTGGAGGTCATCCGGCTGATGCACGAGACCGTCGTGCCGGTCGCCAGCCCCGAGCTGCTGGAAGCCAACGCCCTGGAGCGCCCCGAGGACCTGGCCCACCATATCCTGCTGCACGACGGCTCGCCCGACGCCGACGACAGCTGCCCCGACTGGGCGATGTGGCTGGCCGCGCGCGGCATCAAGGGCGTCGACGGCGCGCGCGGCCCGCGCTTCAACCAGTCCAGCCTGGTCATCGAGGCCGCCGCCAACGGCCGCGGCATCGCGCTGGCCAAGCGCACCCTGGCCCAGGCAGACCTCGATTCCGGCCGCCTGGTGATCCCGTTCGAGGCCTCGACGGCGGTCGACTTCGCCTATTACGTCGTCCACCCCAAGGCCAAGGGGCGCCTGCCCCAGGTGAAGGCCTTCGTGACCTGGCTGCGCACAGAGGCCGAGGCGCACGAAGCCGCCCTGCTGACAATGGACAACGGGTCCGGGATTTAAGCTCCTACGGCTCTGGTTTCTGTCGCCGGAACCGGCTTAAAGGAGCCCATGAAAATCACGACTCTCACAGTCGACGAGCACCTCGCTCCCGCCGACTGCCAGACCATGGCCGATGTGCGCCAGGGCGTGGACGCCCTGGACCGGGCCCTGGTCCAGCTCCTGACCGAGCGTCAGGGCTTCATGGACGCCGCCGCCCGCATCAAGGCCGACCGCTCCAAGGTGTTCGACCGCGCGCGGATCGAGGACGTGGTGGAGAAGGTCAAAGCCTCCGCCCGCGCGTCCGGCCTGTCGGAAGCCATCGCCGAGCCGGTGTGGCGCACGCTGATCGACCGCTGCATCGCCTACGAATACGACAGCTGGGACAAGACCAAGGGCTAGAAGCCCTTCCCTCTCCCCTTGCGGGAGAGGGTGACCCGAAGGGTCGGGTGAGGGGTCGCGCCGCCCTATCGGACAAGCCTTTCAACCCCTCATCCGTCAGCTACGCTGACACCTTCTCCCGCAAGGGGAGAAGGAAACCGGCCTAGTTCCCGTCGATCATCCGACCCAGGCCGCCCAGGATCGAGCCTTCGCCCTGGTTGCCGCCCTGGTGCTGCGCGGCCTGCAACATGCGGCCGGCCAGGCGCGAGAACGGCAGCGACTGGATCCAGACCTTCCCCGGACCGCGCAGGCGGGCGAAGAACATCCCCTCGCCGCCGAACAGCACGTTCTTGACGCCGCCGGCCATGACCAGGTCGAAGTCGACGCCCGGCGTGTAGGCCGCCAGGCACCCCGTATCGATGTGCAGCTCCTCGCCCGGGGCCAGCTCGCGCTCGACCAGGGCGCCGCCCATCTGCACGAACACCCAGCCGTCGCCTTCCAGGCGCTGCATGATGAAACCCTCGCCGCCAAACAGGCCGGTCATCATCCGCTTCTGGAAGTGGATGCCGATCGACACCCCGCGGGCGGCGGCCAGGAAGCTGTCCTTCTGGCAGATCAGCGTCCCGCCCAGCTGGCCCAGGTTCAGCGGCAGGATCGAACCCGGCGTCGGCGAGGCGAAGGCCACGCGCGCCTTGCCCTGACCCTGGTGGGTGAAGACGGTGGTGAACAGGCTCTCGCCGGTAACCAGGCGCTTGCCGGCGCCCAGCAGCTTGCCCATGAAGCCGCCGCCCTGATCGGCCGAGCCGTCGCCGAACACGGTGGTCATCTGGACGCTGGCGTCCTTCCACACGAAGGCGCCGGCCTCGGCGACAGCGCTCTCGCCCGGATCCAGCTCGATCTCGACGAACTGCAGGTCATCGCCCTTGATCTCGAAGTCGATGTCGTCTGCGACGCTGGCGCTGCGGGTGTGGCTCCAGGGACTGTTGGGCATGGGGGAAGAACTCCTCGTGTCTAGAACACCGTTCTTAGCGAGCCCGCGCGACACCCGCCAATTACGCTTCCTTTAAATGCGCGCTCCCGTGCGCGGGCGCTTTGGGCGGCGGTCATGCCAGCCGAGCAATCTGGTCATACCATTGGTCGGACAAATGACCTTGTCTGACCACCCAGCTTGAGCACACCCGAAATGCGCACGGACGACCAAGTTTTTCCTGGGTTTCTCGCTTATCAAGTTATTTTACCACTGGATGCGCTTCCATCGCGCGGTCGGTACCCGCATCCTGAGGTTTGGCCTGACCAAGTGGTCGCCCCATTCTCACAAGTGGCATTACCAATTCTTGACAACGTCACGAACTGGTCGGATAAGTCTCCTCAAGGGCGCCATCTCAGTGCGCCGGGGGAGGCACTCTCATGATCCATGCACGCAATTCCTTTGCTCTTCGCGCGGCCCTGCTGGCCTCGTGCGCGGCCCTGGCCGTGGGTTCGGCCGCGCAGGCGCGCCAGGCCGCACCCGCTTCGAACGCGCAGCAGCCGGAAACGGAAACCGTCGACGCCGTTGTGGTAACCGGTTTCCGCCAAGCCTACGCCAACGCCATCGCGACCAAGCGCGAGACCCTGGAAATCTCGGACGGCATCTCGTCGGACGGCCTGGGCCGCTTCCCGGACCTGAACGTCGGTGAAGCCATCCAGCGGATCCCGGGCGTCCAGATCAACCGCGAAGCCGGCAGCCGTAACGCCACGATCAGCCTGCGCGGCCTGCCGGGCAGCTTTGCCCGCACTACGCTGAACGGCGGCGCGTTCGCCGACCCGATCCTGAACGGCTCGACCCCGCTGGGCGCGTTCAACTCCGACATTTTCACGGCCATCAACGTCATCAAGTCGCCGTCCGCTTCGAACCTGGCCGGCGGCCTGTCGGGCAATGTCGACCTGCGCATCAACCCGGCCCTGGCCCGCAAGGACGGCGGCTTCGCCAAGCTGTCCTACGAGTACAATGACCTGGGCAACCTGGGCAGCCCGCTGGCCTCGCTGGGCTACAACAAGCACCTGACCGACGACTTCGCGGTGTTCGGCGTCGTGGCGTGGAAGGACGAGAAGTTCCGCCGCGACTCGATCACCGTGAACTCGTGGGGCAACCGCATCGGCGGCATCCAGCTGGGCAACCAGGCCGCGGTCACGAGCACCACGGGCGGCGTGACCACCTATATCCCGGGCGCCAACCCGGCCTACGACGCCATGCAGGCCGCCCTGCCCGACAGCTACAAGGCGCTGTTCGCGCCCGGCCAGGCCCCCGTCTACTATCCCAGCCAGACCCGTCAGCTGGTGAAGTTCAACCGCGGCTCGACCCTGTCGGCGGCGACCGGCTTCGAATGGCGCATCAACGAAGAATGGAAGTTCGGCGCCAACGGCTTCATCACCAAGCGCAAGCTGGATGAGGCCACCAACAACCTGCTCTATATCGACGCCGGTCCGGGCAACAACACGTTCACCGGCCTGACCGCCACCTCGGCCGTCGCCAAGCTCAGCAACCTGGGCACGCCCTATATCGTCCAGACGCCGAACGGTCCGCGCGCCTACATCAACAGCTTCAAGGCCGAGAACATCAACACGTTCGACTCGGTCCGCTCCGAGCCGGCCGAGAACCAGACCTGGGCCATCAACCCCACCGTCGAGTTCAAGAACGACACCTGGAAGGCCAACGCCAACCTGACGGTCTCGCGCGCCAAGGCCTATGCCAACCAGATCGAGTTCGACGTCGTCCAGAACCCCTATCGCAACCTGGGTCCGGCCGGTCTGAACGGCATCGTGGCCACGGTTTACACGGGCGGCGCCAACCTCGGCGACTACACCGCGACCCTGGTTACCCCGCACACCACCCACCTGCCGACCGGCGGCTTCCTGATCCCGGCGACGAACACCGCCCCGACCCAGGCCGGCGCCGTGATGCCCGGCCAGGCCGCCACCGTCGCGGCCGACCGCTTCGGCGTCACCGGCACCAATGGCCAGGCCGACAACGTGCTGGACTCGTTCCAGCTCGACTTCGAGCGCTCGCTGGACGGCTTCGTGAACGCGTTCCAGTTCGGCGGCCGCGCCGAGCACAACAAGTTCACCTCGATCGGCTCGCGTAACACCGCCCTGGGCGCCCAGACCCAGAACATCACGCCGGACATGGCCTACCAGCTGTCGTACGCTAACGACTTCTTTGGGGGTAAGGCTGGCGGCGCGACCAGCAACTGGATGAACGTCGACGTCGATCGCGTGCTGAAGGCGATCACGCCGGTCAACACCAACCTGCGCACGACGCTGAACCCGAACGGCCTTCCCGACCAGTTCCTGCTGGGCGCGCCCGGCGTGTTCCTGACCCCGTACGGCGTGGTGAACAACTACACGGACGGCAACTACTGGAACAACAACTTCAGCAACCAGAACGACGTCTTCTCGGCCTATATCGCGGCCAAGTTCAAGGGCGACCTGTTCAATATCCCGGTCCGCGGCACCGTCGGTACGCGCTACGAATATACCGAGCAGAAGATCGTCGCGCTGAACTGTAAGAACTGCACCACGGCGCTGTCGAACCAGGCCGGCGCGATCAACCACTCGCTGTCGACCACCACGACCAAGAACAACTTCGACTACTGGCTGCCGTCGGCGATCATCATGGCCGATCTGCGCGACGACCTGGTCTTCCGCGCCGCCGCCTACCGCACCTACGTCCGCCCGCAACCGCGCGACAACGTGCCGACCACCTTCGTGCAGGTGCCGGTCGACGTGAACCCGCCGGTCGACCCGGTCTACACGGTCACCCTGGGCGCTACGGACATCAAGCCGTACACCTCGGACTCCTACGACATGTCGCTGGAGTGGTATAACCGTCCCGGCGGCCTGATCTCGCTGGCGGCCTACCGCAAGGAAGTGAAGGGCTATATCGGCCCGATCACCGACCAGTCGATCCTGTGCCCGGCCAACGGCAAGATCCCCGGCATCGACGTCGACCTGGGCACCCTGCGCATCGACAACTCGGCCGGCACCCCGCGCTGCGTCAGCTCGAACAAGTTCGTCGGCGCCGCCGGCGCGACGGCTCCGCTGGTCGAAGCCCGCGTCAATGTCAGCGGCAAGACCAACCAGTCGCCGATGACCGTCACCGGCGTCGAGTTCAACATCCAGCAGAACCTGGATTTCCTGCCGGGCTTCTGGAAGAACTTCGGCGGCGCGTTCAACTACTCGTATACGAAGATCGACGGCACCGACACGGCGGGCAACAAGATCACCCTGCCCAGCGTGTCGAAGAACAACATCAACGTCATCGGCTACTACGAAGCCAAGTGGGGCGGCGTCCGCCTGGTCTACAACTGGCGTGACAAGTACGACCTGGCCGCCGGCAACTCGTTCGTCGGCGACGCCCGCACCGTCAAGGCCCGCAGCCAGCTGGACGCCTCGGCCTCGTTCAACGTCACCGAAGACCTGTCGGTCTCGGTCGACGCGTTCAACCTGACCGACGCCCAGCGCGCCGAGTACGAGAACGACCCGACCCTGCCGCGCTTCATCGACTACGACGGCCGCACCTATCAGGTGACCATCCGCGCGAAGTTCTAAACCTCGCTACAGACTCACTCCTCCTGCGGGGGCCGAAGTTCGCTTCGGCCCCTTTTTCTTTTTTCGGTGGGCGCCAATCGCTCCCCCCACACGTTCGTCATTCCCGCCCTTGTGGCGGGAACCCCTGGTTCAGCCGCACGTGAGACAGATGCTGATCAACAGCGCTGCCACCTGCTCCGCACCTGCGGCGGACAGAGGGGTTCCCGCCACAAGGGCGGGAATGACGCTGGGGAGTGGTTGCGGCTGAGATCGCCCCCCTCAGCCCTTCAGCGACCGCAGGGCCTGCTCGTGGACGTAGGCGGCGATATCGAGCAGCGCGGCGTCCAGGGCCGTCTTGACCGCTTCCAGGCTCTCCTGGCCCGCCTCGCAGCGTTCGCAGACCTCGCCAAGCTGAGCAGCCCCTACCCCGCGCGCGGCGCCCTTCACCGTGTGGACCGCATCCCGCCAGCCAGGGTGGGTGGAATCCAGCATTGGGGTCCACAGCGCGGCCTGTTCGCGGAACAGCGCCAACACCTCTTCGACCACCCCGGAATCCCCTGCCGCGAACCCTTCCAGGTAAGCGAAATCAACGGCTCCGCTAATATCTCGTCTGGCCATGAAAAAAGCGCTTGCGCTCCCAAAATCATTGCGTATGTTCCGCGCCTCGCCGCCGGGGCTCGCAAGTGCTTCGGACCGTCGAATGGGTGTATAGCTCAGTTGGTAGAGCAGCTGACTCTTAATCAGCGGGTCGTAGGTTCGAATCCTACTACACCCACCATTCTCTCGAAAATTCAGTGATCTAGAAGAATTCCCCTTCGGGGAACCACCGCCTTTTCGTGCGGTCGATACGGGTCGCGAGTCCTCCGCCCAAGGTCGATTATGGCGACTTTCCGACGCCCAAGCGGAGCCATATCGCGGCGAGATCATTTCAGCTCTGAAAACCGGCGCACACGTTAGGCCTCTACGGATTCCAGACCGTCAGCTTTCTTGACGGTCTCCCTGAGGCGGCCCGTTGCGCCGCCCGCTCATGCCGCGCTGGTCGCGGCCGGCTCGAAGGCTGACGATGACTGACCTGCACGCCCCCCGTACGCCTCCGCGTCGTCGGACGTTGATCCTCGGCGGCCTGATCGCCGTGCTCGCCCTGGTCGGGGTCATCTGGCTGGCCTGGACCCTGCTGCACAGCGACAAGGGCGAAGGCGGCGGTCCGGGCGGCCCTGGCGGCGGCTTCGGCGGCGGCGGCGGTCGGCGCGGTCCGGCCAGCACCGTGGCGGTGGCCACGGCCAGCGCGACCGACCTGCCGATCATCATTGAGGCCCTGGGCACGGTGAAACCGGCTGCCACGGTCACCGTGCGTCCGCAGGTGGGCGGCACGATCACCCAGGTGATGTTCCGCGAAGGCCAGACGGTCTCGCGCGGTCAGGCGCTGGTCCAGATCGATCCCCGCCCCTACCAGATGGCGCTGCTGCAGGCGCAGGGGAACCAGACCCGCGACGAGGCCCAGCTGGCCGCCGCGCGCCTGACCCTGACCCGCTACCAGACCCTGCTGGCCCAGGACTCGATCGCCCGCCAGGAGGTCGATAACCAGGCCGCCACGGTCAAGCAGCTGGAAGGCACCGTGATGGCCGACCGCGCCGCCGTGGGCACGGCCCGCCTGAACCTCGGCTTCGCCCGCATCACCGCGCCGGTGAGCGGCCGCCTGGGCCTGCGCGTCGTGGATGTCGGCAACTATATCGGCGCGGGCGACGCCACGGGCGTCGCGGTGATCACCACGGTCTCGCCGATCGATGTCGAGTTCACCGTCCCGCAGGACGACGTGCCGCGCATCGCCGCCCGTCAGGGTCGCGCCAATGTGCCCGTCACGGCGCTGGACCGCACCCGTACCCAGACCCTGGACCGCGGGACCTTCTCGACCCTGGACAATCTGGTCGACACCGGTACCGGCACCGTGAAGGCCAAGGCCCGCTTCCCCAACAGCGGCGGCACGCTGTTCCCCAGCCAGTTCGTCAATGTCCGCATGGAGCTGGACACCATCAAGGGCGCGATCGTCGTGCCCGCTACGGCGGTGCGCCAGGGCAGCGACGGGTCGTTCGTGTGGCTGCTGAACGCCGACCGCACCGTGACCAAGACCCCGGTGAAGACCGGCCAGGCCACCGGTGTCCAGGTGCAGATCACGCAAGGCCTCAAGGCCGGCGACAAGGTCATCACCGAGGGCGGCGACCGCCTGCGCGACGGTGGCAAGGTCCAGTTGCCGGGCGCCCGTCCGCAAGGCCAGGGCAAGGGCGAAGGCCAGCGCGGCGAACGGCGCAAGCGTGAAGGCGGCCAGGGCCAAGGCGGCGAAGGTCGTCGTCAGCGTCCGGAATAAACCAGGCGATGAACCCCTCGCGTCCCTTCATCCAGCGGCCGGTCGCCACGGCCCTGTTCATGGCGGCCATCGTCCTGGCCGGCCTGGTCGGCTTCCGGCTGCTGCCGCTGTCGGCCCTGCCCCAGGTCGATTACCCCACCATCCAGGTCCAGACCCTGTATCCCGGGGCCAGCCCCGAGGTGATGAGCCAGACGGTCACCGCCCCGCTGGAACGCCAGTTGGGCGAGATGTCGGGCCTTGCCCGGATGAGCTCGGTCAGCACGGCTGGCGCATCGGTCATCACCCTGCAGTTCAACCTCGGTGAGACCCTCGACGTCGCCGAGCAGGAGGTGCAGGCCGCCATCAACGCCAGCGGCTCGCTGCTGCCCGCCGACCTGCCGGCCCCGCCGGTCTACGCCAAGGTCAATCCGGCCGATGCGCCGGTGCTGACCCTGGCCATCACCTCGGACACCCTGCCGCTGACCGAGGTGCAGAACCTCGTGAACACCCGCCTGGCCCAGAAGATCAGCCAGGTCTCGGGCGTGGGCCTCGTCAGCCTGTCGGGCGGCCAGCGCCCCGCCATGCGCATCCAGGCCGACACGCAAGCCATGGCCAGCTACGGCCTGACCCTGTCGGACGTGCAGACCGCCATCAGCGCCAGCAACGCCAACAGCGCCAAGGGTAGCTTCGACGGCCCCACGCGCAGCTACACGATCAACGCCAACGACCAGCTGCTGTCCGTCGACGACTACAAGAACCTGATCGTCAGCTACAAGGACGGCGCGCCGATCCGTCTGAGCGACATCGCCCAGGTCGTCGAGAGCGCCGAGAACACCCGCCTGGGCGCCTGGGCCGGCAAGACCCCGGCCATCATCGTCAACGTCCAGCGCCAGCCCGGCGCCAACGTCATCAAGACCGTCGACGCCATCAAGGCCAAGCTGCCCGAACTGCAAGCCGGGCTGCCCGCCACCCTGGACGTCCAGGTTCTGGCCGACCGCACCACCGGCATCCGCGCCTCGGTGCACCATGTCGAGATGGAGCTGCTGCTGGCCGTGGCTCTGGTGGTGCTGGTGATCTTCTTCTTCCTGCACAGCCTGCGCGCGACGGTCATCGCCAGCCTGGCCGTGCCGATCTCGCTGATCGGCTCGTGCGGGGTGATGTACCTGCTGGGTTTCTCGCTGAACAACCTCAGCCTGATGGCCCTGACCATCGCCACCGGCTTCGTCGTCGACGACGCCATCGTGATGATCGAGAACATCACCCGCCACCTCGAGAAGGGGGAAAAGCCGATGGCGGCGGCGCTGAAGGGCGCGCGCGAGATCGGCTTCACGATCATCTCGCTGACCATCTCGCTGATCGCGGTGCTGATTCCGCTGCTGTTCATGGGCGACGTCGTCGGCCGCCTGTTCCGCGAGTTCGCCATCAGCCTGGCCATCACCATCCTGATCTCGGCGGTCGTGTCGCTGACCCTCACCCCCATGCTGTCGGCCCGCTGGCTGAAGCCGCACGAGGGCGAGGACGCCAAGGGCATCAGCAAGAAGGCCCAAGACCTCTTCGAGAAGGTCGAGGTTCGCTACGAGAAGGCCCTGGTTTGGGTGCTGCAGCGCCAGACCGCGACCCTGGTCGTCGCCGTGCTGACCCTGGTGCTGACCGGCCTGCTCTACATGGTCATCCCCAAGGGCCTGTTCCCCACCCAGGACACCGGTCAGCTGCAAGCCCGCACCGAGATGGCCCAGTCGGTCAGCTACGACCGCATGGCGGCTCTGCAGCAGCAGGCGGCCGAGGCGATCATGGATGATCCGGCGGTCGAGAACGTCGCCTCGTTCATCGGCGTCGACGGCGCCAACAACGCCATGCTCCACACCGGCCAGATGCAGATCAACCTCAAGCCCGATCGCTCGGGCTCGCAGGAGAAGATCATGCAGCGGCTACGCCAGCGCGTGGCCGAGGTGCCGGGCGTGACCCTCTACCTGCAGCCGACCCAGGACCTGACCATCGACGCCGAGACGGGTCCAACCCAGTACCGCCTGTCACTGGAAGGCGCCGACACCGCCACGATCAAGGAATGGGCCGGCAAGCTGACCGCCGAACTGGCGCACGTGAAGGCCGTCCGTAACGTCTATAGCGACGCCTCGGCCACGGGCCAGGCGGCCTATGTCGACATCGACCGCGACACCGCCGCGCGCCTTTCCATTACGGCGTCGGATGTCGACGATGCGTTGTACAGCGCCTTCGGCCAGCGGATCGTCTCGACCATCTTCACCGAGACCAACCAGTACCGCGTGATCCTGGAAGCCAAGCCTGGCGTCCTCACCGACCCAACCACCCTGGGCAATCTGAACCTCAAGACCGGCGGCGGCGCCCCCGCTCCGCTGGCGGCGTTCTCGACGATCAAGACGCAAGCCTCGCCGCTGCAGGTCACCCACGTCGCCCAGTTCCCGGCCACCACGATCGGCTTCGACACCGCGCCGAGCGTCTCGCTGGGCCATGCGGTCGACGAGATCCGCAAGGCCATGAAGCGGATCGACATGCCGGTCGCCGTCACCCACACCTTCCTGGGCGCGGCGGGGGCCTATCAAAACTCCCTGTCCAACCAGCTGTGGCTGATCCTGGCGGCCGTGGTCTGCGTCTACATCGTGCTGGGCGTGCTCTATGAGAGCTACATCCACCCGCTGACCATCCTGTCGACCCTGCCCTCGGCCGGCGTCGGCGCGCTGCTGGCCCTGTGGATCACCGGCAACGACCTGGGCGTCATCGGGATCATCGGCATCATCCTGCTGATCGGCATCGTCAAGAAGAACGCGATCATGATGATCGACTTCGCCATCGACGCTGAGCGTGAGGAAGGCAAGAGCCCGCACGACGCCATCTTCCAGGCCGCCGTGCTGCGTTTCCGCCCGATCCTGATGACCACCCTGGCGGCCCTGTTCGCGGCCGTGCCGCTGATGCTGGGCTTCGGCGAAGGCGCCGAGCTGCGCCGCCCGCTGGGCATCGCCATCTTCGGCGGCCTGCTGCTCAGCCAGCTGCTGACGATCTTCACGACCCCGGTCGTCTACTTGGCCTTCGATCGCCTGGCCCCCACGGCCAAGCGCGAACGTCGCGATGACGGCCCGCACCCCGACCGCATCGACCCCGAGCCGATCCCGGGAGCGCCCTCGTGAACCTGTCCGGGCCCTTCATCCGGCGGCCGGTCGCCACCATCCTGCTGACCATCGGCGTGGCGCTGGCAGGCATCTTCGCCTTCTTCGTGCTGCCGGTCTCGCCCCTGCCGCAGGTGGATTTCCCGACCGTCTCGGTGTCGGCCAATCTGTCGGGGGCCAGCCCGCAGACCATGGCCTCCAGCGTCGCCACGCCGCTGGAGCGCCGGCTGGGCACGATCTCGGGCGTCAACGAAATGACCTCGCAGAGCTCCACCGGCTCGACGCGGATCACCTTGCAGTTCGACCTCAACCGCAAGATCGACGGCGCCGCGCGCGAGGTGCAGGCCGCGATCAACGCCGCCCGCGCCGACCTGCCGGCCACGCTGCGCAGCAACCCGACCTATCGCAAGGCCAACCCGTCCGACGCGCCGGTGATCATCCTGGCCCTGACCTCGGACAGCAAGACGCCCGGCCAGATCTATGACGCCGTCTCCAATGTCGTGGCCCAGCGCCTGGCCCAGGTGACCGGCGTCGGCGATGTCGAGATCGGCGGTGGCTCGCTGCCGGCCGTGCGCATCTCGGCCAACCCTTTCCTGCTGAACCAGTACGGCGTGGCCATGGAGGACGTCCGCGCAGCGATCCAATCGGCCAACGCCAACCGCCCCAAGGGCGCGCTGGAGGGCAACGGCCAGCGCTACCAAATCTACACCACCGGCGCGGGCCGCAAGGCCGCCGACTATGCCGGCCTGGTCGTCGCCTGGCGCGGCGGCGCCCCGATCCGCCTGTCCGACGTGGCCGAGGTCAAGGACAGCGTCGCCGACACCCGCACGCTGGGCCTGTTCAACGGCAAGCCGGCCATCATCGTCCTGATCACCGCCCAGCCCGGCGCCAACATCATCCAGACGGTCGACAGCGTCCGCGCCGCCCTGCCCGAGCTGCGCGCCCAGCTGCCCAGCGACATCACCGTCGATGTCGCCAGCGACCGCACCAACTCGATCCGCGCCTCGCTGCACGAGATCGAGGTCACACTGCTGATCTCGATCGTCCTGGTCATCGTGGTGGTCAGCGTCTTCCTCCGCAGCGCGCGGGCGACCTTCATCCCGGCGGCGGCGACCATCGTCTCGCTGCTGGGAACGTTCGGGGTGATGTACCTGCTGGGCTTCTCGCTCAACAACCTGTCCCTGATGGCCATCACGGTGGCGACCGGCTTCGTGGTCGACGACGCTATCGTGGTGCTGGAGAACACCGCCCGCCACATCGAGAAGGGCATGGACCGCTTCGCCGCCGCCCTGCTCGGCGCGCGCGAGGTGGGCTTCACCGTGCTGTCGATCAGCATCTCGCTGGTCGCCGTCTTCATCCCGCTACTGTTCATGGGCGGCCAGGTCGGGCGCCTCTTCCGCGAGTTCGCCGTCACCCTGTCGGCGGCGGTGCTGATCTCGCTGGTCATCTCGCTGACCACCACGCCGATGATGTGCGCCTACCTGCTGCGGCCCGAGAAGAAAGAGAAAGAAGGCCGCCTCGCCCGCTTCTTCGAGGCGGCGTTCAACCGTGTGCACAAGATGTACGAGCACTCCCTCGATTGGGCCCTGGCCGCCAAACCGCTGGTCATCGTGATCCTGGTCGCCGTCATCGCCATGACCGCCTGGCTCTATATCGCCGTGCCCAAGGGTTTCTTCCCGCAGCAGGACAGCGGCCAGCTGAACGCCGGCATCCGCGCCGACCAGTCCGTCTCGTCCCAGGCCATGCAGAAGAAGCTGCGCCAGGTGGTCGGCATCATTCACAAGGACCCCGCCGTCGACACGGTGGTCGGCTTCACCGGCGGCGGCCGGGCGGGCGGCGGCTTCCTGTTCGTGAACCTGAAACCGATCGGCGAGCGCAAGGAGAAGGGCTCCGAAGTCATCGCCCGCCTGCGGCCGCAGCTGCAGAAGGTGACCGGCCTCAACGTCTTCCTGAACCCGGTGCAGGACCTGCGCATGGGCGGCCGGCAGAGCAACTCGACCTACCAGTACACCCTGACCAGCGACTCGAGCGCTGCGCTGAAGGAGTGGGCCGGCAAGCTGGCCGAGGCGATGAAGGCGCATGACGACGTGCTGACCGACGTCGATTCCGACCAGCAGGAGAACGGCGTCGAGACCCTGGTGACCATCGACCGCGACAGCGCCTCGCGCCTGGGGATCACGCCACGCGCCGTCGACAACGCGCTGTACAACGCCTTCGGCCAGCGCCAGGTCGCGACCATCTATGAGGACGTCAACCAGTATGCCGTGATCCTGGAGTGGCAGCAGAAGTTCGCTCAGGGCCCCGAAGCGCTGAACGACGTCCACGTGCCGACCCGGCCCTCGGGAACGGCGACGGCGACCGGTCCCAGCGTCAATCCGGCCCTGCGCGACCAGTCCACGGGCTCGGCCCTGAACACCGCCGCCACCGCCATGACGCCGCTGGCGGCCATCGCCAGCGTCTCGCAGAACGCCACCCCGACCTCGGTCAACCACCAGAACGGCGAGCTGGCCACGACGGTCTCGTTCAACCTGGCCGAGGGCAAGACCCTGGCCGACGCCCAAGCCGCCGTCTCCGCCGCCGAGGCCGAGATCGGCATGCCGACCACCGTGCGCGGCAGCTTCCAGGGCCAGGCCCGCCAGGCCAACGACCAGATGAAGCAGCAGCCGCTGCTGATCCTGGCGGCGATCATCGCGATCTACATCGTGCTGGGCATTCTCTACGAGAGCTACGTCCACCCGATCACGGTGCTCAGCACCCTGCCCGCCGCCGGCGTCGGGGCCGTCATTGCCCTGCTGATCTTCAAGATGGAGTTCTCGATCATCGCCTTGATCGGCGTCTTCCTGCTCTTGGGCATCGTCAAGAAGAACGCCATCCTGATCATCGACTTCGCCCTTGACGCCCAGCGCAGCCGGGGCCTGACTGCGCAAGAGGCCGCTCGCGAGGCCAGCCTGCTGCGCTTCCGGCCCATCCTGATGACCACCCTGGCCGCCGCCCTAGGCGCCCTGCCCCTGGCCATCGGCTTTGGCGAAGGCGCCGAGCTGCGGCGTCCGCTAGGCGTGGCCATCATCGGCGGCCTGATCGCCAGCCAGCTCCTGACCCTGATCACCACCCCCGTGGTCTATGTCTATCTCGACCGTCTGCGCGGCAAGGCGCGCGACAAGGACGAGCGGCATCTGACCCACCACGCGCCGGAACCCGCATGATGCATCGTCTTTCACACCTCATCGGCGCCGTCTCGCTGCTCGCCCTTGGCGCCTGCTCGCTGACGCCGGCCTACGAGACCCCCACCCTGAAGTCCGCCCCGCCGGCCCAGTTCAAGGCCATGGAGGGCTGGAAGACCGCCACGCCGGCCGATCACCTGGATCGCGGCGACTGGTGGACCCTGCTGGGCGATCCGCAGCTCAATGCGTTGGCCGAGCGGGTGAAGGTGGACAACCAGACCATCGCCGCCGCCGAGGCCGCCTATCGCCAGGCCCGCGCACTTGTCCGCGAGCAGCGGGCCGGCCTGTTCCCGTCCATCGACCTGTCCGGCTCGGCCACCAAGTCGGGTGGCGGCGGCACGCGCAGCACGCCGGGCGCCGGCGGCAGCACCAACGCCGGCGACACCCAGCGCTATCAGGTCGGTATCGGCGCCAGCTGGGAGCCCGACGTCTGGGGCCGCATCCGCGCCGGCATCAGCGGCGCCAAGGCGTCGGCGGAAGCCAGTGAGGCCGACCTCGCCGCCGCCCGCCTCTCGGCCCAGGGCGAGCTGGCCACCAGCTATCTGGGCCTGCGCCGCGCCGACGCCGAGATCGCCATGGTCCAGGCCACGGTCGAGGGCTATCAGCGCGCCCTGCAGATCACCACCAACCGCTACAACGCCGCCATC
Organism: Caulobacter sp.; assembly: GCF_017744445.1. Lineage (GTDB taxonomy): Bacteria > Pseudomonadota > Alphaproteobacteria > Caulobacterales > Caulobacteraceae > Caulobacter. Next base: position 93,698 of record NZ_JAGIBH010000013.1, on the reverse strand, counting down.
GCGCCCAAATCCGACGTGCTGCAGGCCCAGAGCCAGCTCGCCAGCGCCCAGTCGACCCTGGAGGGCCTGATCCAGGACCGGACGGCCTTCGAGAACGCCATCGCCGTCCTGGTCGGCGAGCCGGCAAGCAGCTTCCGCCTGGGGGCCGACGCCAGCTGGAAGCCGGTCGTGCCAGAGATCCCGGTCGGCGTGCCCTCCACCCTGCTGGAGCGCCGCCCCGACGTCGCCGCCGCCGAGCGCCGCGTCGCCGCCGCCAATGCCGATATTGGCGTAGCCCGCGCCGCCTTCTTCCCGACCTTCAACCTCAGCGCCGATGGTCGCTCGACGGCCAGCAAGCTGGGCGACCTGTTCGCCACCTCAGCCAACACCTGGTCGCTGGGCCTGACGGCGGCCCAGACCCTGTTCGACGCCGGCGCGCGACGCGCCCAGGTGGCCCAGAGCCGCGCCGCCTATGACCAGATGGCCGCCAACTACCGCCAGACGGCGCTGCAGGCCTTCGAGGACGTCGAGAACCAGCTGACCGCCGCCCGCACCCTGGAACGGCAGTACGCCCTGCAACTGACCGCCTCCCAGGCCGCCGATCAGACCGAGCAGATGCTGCTGAACCAGTACAAGGCCGGCCAGGTCGCCTACACCGACGTGGTCGCGGCCCAGGCCTCGGCCCTGGCGGCGCGGCGCACCCTGGTGACGACAGCGGTGTCGCGCCAGACGACGGCTGTGGCGCTGGTCCAGGCCCTGGGCGGCGGCTGGCGCTGAAAACTTGTTGAGGCTCCGCCCGCGCGACTCTAACACTTGTTTGAGCGCACGATCGGAGCCTGAGCATGACCACCGCCTATCTCTGCGACGGGATCCGCACGCCGTTCGGCCGCTATGGCGGCGCGTTGTCCAAGGTGCGGGCCGACGACCTGGCGGCCATCCCCCTGAAGGCGCTGGCAGCGCGCAACCCCGGCCTCGACCTCTCGGCCATCGACGAGGTGGTCATGGGCTGCGCCAACCAGGCCGGCGAGGATAATCGCAATGTCGCGCGGATGGCGCTGCTGTTGGCGGGCTATCCCGTCAGCGTGCCGGGCGTAACGGTCAACCGCCTGTGCGCCTCGGGCCTCGAAGCCGTCGGCTACGCCGCCCGCGCCATCGCCTCGGGCCACAACGACCTCGTCATCGCCGGCGGCGTCGAGAGCATGAGCCGCGCGCCCTTCGTGATGGGCAAGGCCGACAGCGCCTTTTCGCGCAACGCCGAGATCTTCGACACCACCATCGGCTGGCGGTTTATCAACCCGGCCATGCGCAAGGCCCACGGCGTCGACTCCATGCCCGAGACCGCCGAGAACGTCGCCGCCGACTACGGCGTCAGTCGCGAGGACCAGGACGCCTTCGCCCTGCGCAGCCAGCAGCGGGCGGCGGCCGCTCAGGCCAACGGCTTCCTGGCCGCCGAGATCACGCCCGTCGAGATCCCCGGCAAGGCAGGCCCGACCCTCGTCGATCGCGACGAGCACCCGCGCGAGACCACCATCGAAGCGCTGACCAAGCTGAAGCCCGTCGTCCGCGAAGGCGGCACGGTGACGGCCGGCAACGCCTCGGGGGTCAATGACGGCGCTGTGGCCCTGATCGTCGCCTCCGAGGACGCGGTGAAGCGTCATGGCCTCATGCCGCGCGCCCGCATCACCGGCTATGCCACCGCCGGCGTCGCGCCGCGTGTCATGGGCATTGGCCCGGTACCGGCGGTGCAAAAGCTGCTCGCCAAGACCGGCCTCGCCGTCAGCGATTTCGACACCGTCGAACTGAACGAGGCCTTCGCCGCCCAAGGCCTCGCCGTCCTGCGCCAGCTGGGCCTGCCCGACGACAGCGCCCCCGTGAACCCGAACGGCGGGGCCATCGCACTCGGTCACCCGCTCGGCGCGTCCGGCGCGCGACTGGTGCTGACCGCCCTGCGCCAGCTGGAAGCCACTGGCGGCAAACGGGGTCTCGCAACGCTTTGCATCGGCGTCGGCCAGGGCGCCGCCCTCGCCTTTGAGCGCGTCTAGTGGCGGACGCCGAACTGATCGAGGCCCTGCGCCAGACGGTCCGCGCGCTGTGCCGTAACTTCCCGCCCGCCTACTGGCGCGCGCTGGATCGTGAGAAGGCCTATCCGACCGAGTTCGTGGCCGCTATGACCAAGGCCGGCCTGCTGGGCGTGCTGATCCCGGAGGAATACGGCGGCGGCGGCCTGGGCCTGACCGCGGCGGCGGCGATCTTGGAGGAAGTCCACGCCAGCGGCGGCAACGCCGCGGCCCTGCACGCCCAGATGTACACCATGGGCACGGTCCTGCGGCACGGCTCGCAGTCGCAGAAGGAGACCTGGCTGCCCCGGATCGTCGACGGCTCGATCCGCCTGCAGGCCTTCGGCGTCACCGAGCCCACGGCTGGCGCCGACACCACCTCGATCTCGACCTTCGCCAAGCGCGAGGGAGACACCTACGTCGTGAACGGCCAGAAAGTCTGGACCAGTCGCGCTAAGCATTCCGATCTGATGCTTTTGCTCGCCCGCACGACACCGAAGAGCCAAGTTCAAAAACGGACGGATGGCCTGTCGGTCTTCCTGGTCGACATGCGGCAGGCCAAGGGAAACGGCCTGACGATCAAGCCGATCGCCACCATGCTGAACCACGCCACGACCGAGGTGTTCTTCGACAACCTGGTGATCCCCAAGGGCAGCCTGATCGGTGAGGAAGGCAAGGGCTTCCGCTACATCCTGGACGGCATGAACGCCGAGCGCATCCTGATCGGGGCCGAGTGCCTGGGCGACGCCGCCTGGCTGATCGGCAAGGCGCGGGACTACGCCAATAGCCGCGTCGTGTTCGGCCGCCCGATCGGCCAGAACCAGGGCGTGCAGTTCCCGATCGCCCGCGCCTACGCCCAGACCCACGCCGCGCGGCTGACGATCTATGATGCGGCCACGCGCTACGACCGTGGGGAGCCCTGCGGCGAGCAGGCCAACATCGGCAAGATGCTGGCCTCCGAGGCCTCGTGGGCGGCGGCCGACATGTGCCTGCAGACCCACGGCGGCTTCGGCTTCGCCGAGGAGTACGACATCGAGCGCAAGTTCCGCGAGACGCGCCTCTACCAGGTGGCTCCGATCTCGACGAACCTGATCCTGGCCTATGTCGCCGAGCACGTGCTCGGTCTGCCGCGTTCGTACTGATGCACCGGCGACGCACGGCGGTCCTGGCGGCCTCGGACCTGGCAAGGCTGGCGGCGGTGCTGGGTCAGCCGACGCCGACCGACGGGGTCCCGCCGGCTTGGCACTGGGCGTGTCTCGCCGAGCCTCTCCCCCGCGCCGATCTGGGTCCCGATGGTCATCAACGGCGCGGCTTGTTCCTGCCCGCGATCGAAGCGCCTCGCCGGATGTTCGCGGCAGCGGAGATGACCTTCAATGGGCCTCTGTGCGCCGGCCAGGAAACCGAACTGGTCGAGACCGTCACCGGCGTCGACGAGAAGCCTGGCGCGAGCGGTCCGCTGACCTTCGTCACGGTCGATCGTACCTTCAGCCAGGCCGGCGCGCTCTGTGTCACCGAGCGCCAGACGATCGTCTACACCGCCGCTCCGCCCGCGCCCCGGACACCCGACGCCGGGCTCCCGCCCGCCGACTGGAGCCGCGAGACGCCGACCGATCCGGTGCTGCTTTTCGCCTTCTCGGCGGCGAGCTCGAACAGCCACCGCATCCACTACGACCAAGCCTATACGCGCGAGGTCGAAGGCTACCCGGACCTCGTCGTCCACGGCCCGCTGATCGCCTTGCTGCTGCTGGAGGCCATGCCGGCTCGCCCGATTTCGCGCTTTTCGTTCCGCGCCCTAAAGCCCGCCTTTGTCGGCGAGACGATCACCGCCCACGGCCGCATGATCGACGACGGCGCGGAGCTGTGGGCGACCGGCGGAGGCGCGGTGCTGATGAAGGCCCGCGCGAGCTTCTAGCGCCCCCTACTCCTCCAGCGTCGACGTATCGAAGCCGTGGTACAGCGACAGGAACCGGAACGGGTGCCCCGGCACATATTCCTTGAACATCACGTTGTTGATGTCGCTCTGGGTGTCGAAGGTCCCGACCTTGGCGCCGGGGACGTGCACCGCCAGGTGCGCGCGGGCCAGGTTCAGGGCGACCTGGTCGATCCAGCGGGTGACCACCGGCCGTGACAGCCGATCGTCCAGATAGGCCCGCAGCCAGCGCAGCAGCACCGACGTCGCGTCCGTCGGATGGGCCAGCACTAGGTTGGCCGTGATCCGCGAACCGGCCTGCATGTTACGTTCGTTCTCGTTGATCACGAGATCGGCGTCGTTCCAACGCTCCAGCAGGTCGGCGACGCCGCGCTGGAGCAGCAAGTCGATGTCCGACACGAACACCGGCCGTTGCAGCAGGTCCAGCAACGCTCCCAGCCGCTGGAAACGCACCGACTGGTAGTGGGCGACGGGGATCTCGATCAACCCCTTCGGCGGGGCCTCATAGCACTTGATGGTCACGCGGGAGGCGTCGAAGTCATCGCCCGTGAAGACGATGCGCGGATCGTCGATGCGCACCGTCGCGGCGGCCTGCGCCAGGCGCCCGGCCCCGCCGATCACGTGGATCACCACCAGGAACGGCACGTCGCCGTGCTTGATCACCGACAGGGCCAGCCAGCGCGCATAGAGCTCGACATACTTCTCGTCGGCCGCCGCGAAGAACACCACCTGGGCGCCCAGGGCGTCAGCGTGGGCCTTGAGCCCCTCGCCGTCCAGCGTCTTGCCATCTCCGGTCAGGAAGGTCTGCGGACCGTCATCCGGCGCGGACGGCGTCGGGCCGGCCAGATGCGCGCCGGTCATCGCGTCGACCACGGCGCTGTAGTGGTGGATCCAGTCGATCCACTCATCACCCGGCGAGTCCATGTTCATGGAGCCCGCCTCGGCCAGGATCAGTTCGAACAGCTCCAGCCGCTCGCGGGTCGGGTGCTCGCACAGGATCAGGCTGGCGGCGTCGTGGTAGTATTTCATCCGGCCCAACGGATGCAGTTTCGTGTGGTCGCGAGCCTGGGCCAGGGCCTGGGCCAGCTGCCCCTCGATATCGACCTTGGACGACTCCGGCGACGCCTGGGGCGCGGCGCTGGCCTCGACGCCTTCGAAGAAACGACCCAGCAGCGCCTTCATCTGGACGCGCGGCAGCAAGGCCTCGTCCCCGCCCAGGATCTCGAAGCGCAGCCCCCCGCGCCAGCCGATCTGCAGCTCGAAACGATCGGTCGCCTGCTCCCAGACGGCCTCGCCCGGGAACACCAGGTGCTCGATCTGCGGGGTCTTGGGGGCCAGGGCCAGGATGCCGTCGATGTGGTCGACGCCCCAGCGGTGGTGGGCGAAGCCGCGATGCGCGCCCTCGACCTTCAGCGCCTCCAGGTAGCGCGACGGGGTGGTGATCCAGCCGGCCTCGGCGAGCAGCGGCAGGCGCTCCAGCAAGACCCCGGGCCGCGCCAGCATCTGCACCACGTGCAGAGCGACGACATAGTCGAAGCGCCCCTCGCCAGCCACCTGGGCCAGGATCTGGCGATAGGTTTCCGGATCGGACAGGTCGCCGGGGAAGTCGGACTCGGGCCCGCCCAGGACCGCGTCACGCAGCTCAGACGGCCAACCCGGCGTACCGCCGCCGATCAGCAGGATGCGGAAGCCCGGATCCTGCGCCTTGCGCCGTCGCAGATAGTCCATGACGCCGTTGAGCGCGTTCAAGACCGTCAGGCGGCCCAACTGCGCGGGACGGGCCGATGTCGGCGCGAACAGCGCCGCCATCTCCGGCGTGACGTCGACCGAAGCCTGCGTCACGCCACGCCGCCGTTCCAGAGACGACCATCGGCGGGAATGGCCTTGACGCTGTGACGGCGGGCCAGCTCGGCACGGTAGAGTGCGTGCAGGTCGGCTTCGCCCTGCATCTCGCGATCGTCGCGGTCCAGCGCCAGGCCGATCTCGAAATAGGTCTTGAGGTTGGCCAGGTTCGGCTGCGGTCGGGCGCCGGCCTGATACTCGGCGATCATCTCGCCGTAGAGCTCTTCCAGCTTGCCGGCTAGCAGGTTCATGTCGAACAGCACGCAGGTGTCGCGGTTGGCTTCCAGCTGGGCCCGCATCGCGCGGGCCTTATCCGGGTTCGCGCCCAGCTCGACGGCCTTATCGACATAGGCCTGGGCGCTGTCGACGACCAGTTCGGGCAGGCCGGCGCTACGCACCAGGCTGCCACAGACGCGCGAGGCGAAGCTCTTGCCCGACCAGGTCAGCACCGGCACGGCCATCCACAGCGCGTCCGAGGCCGTGGTGTGAGCGCCGTACGGGGTGGTGTCCAGGAACAGGTCCGCCAGGCGATAGCGGGCCAGGTGGAAGGCGTTCTGCAGCTTCTGGGCGAAGACCAGGCGGGTGCGGTCAACGCCCCGCGCCTCGGCCGCGTCGCGCAGGCGGGCATTGGTCTCGGGATTGTTGTCCAGCAGCCAGAGCACGCTGCCGGGCGTGCGCTTGAGGATTTCCATCCAGCGGTCGAAGACGAAGGGTGTGATCTTCTGGGCGCCGTTGAAGCAGCAGAAGACGAAGCCGTCCTCGGGCAGGCCAACCTCGGTGCGGGTCGGCGTGGTCTCGTTGACCTTCCGGCGGCGATCGTTGGGCTGGTAGCAGGGGATCCGGCGGACGGCCTCGGAGTAGTACAGCTCCATCTCCGGCGGGATGATCCACGGATCGGCAACGATGTAGTGGTGGTAATCGCTGCCCATGGTGCCGGGATAGCCCAGCCAGTTGACGATGATCGGGGCCGGACGGCGGGCGAAAACGGCCGTACGGGCATCGCGGGTGTGGCCGTTGACGTCGACCAGGATGTCGATGCCGTCGTCGGCGATGCGCTGGGCGGCTTCCTCGTCCGACATTGGACGAATGTCGGTGAAGTGCTCGACCGACGCGCGGATGCGGGTGTTCAGGCCGTCGCTGGACTCGGGGCCGCAGTAATAGGCGAAGACCTCGACCTTGGACTTGTCGTGCACCTCGAACAGCTCGGCCATCAGATAGCCGACGGCGTGGTCGCGCAGATCCGACGAGATGTAGCCGATGCGCGGGCGACGGCCCTTGATGTCGATCGGGGCGTCGCGGCGGTCGCTGCGGATCTGCTCGGGCGCGACCTTCACTTCACGCTCGATGAAGTGATTGCCGGCGCTGAGCAGCAGCAGCGGGTCGTCGGTATAGGCCGAGGTCGACAACGGATTGACGCCGCGCAGCAGCGTCTCGCGCGGCAGGCGCTCGGTCGGTTGCAGGGCGGGCCACTTGCACTGGGCCAGACGGGTGGCGACCAGCTGGCCGATCACCTCCTCGGCGGTGGGATCCAGGTCGGCGGCGCGCATCAGAGCCAGTTCGGCGCGCGCGGGCTGCGAGATCTCGCCCAGCAGGCGGGCGATCTGCTTCAGGCAGGTGAAGGCGTAGCTGACGCCCATGCCGCTGGGCACGACGCTGCGATTGGCGCCGGTCTCCCAGGTGGCGATGGCCATCTCGTGCAGGCCGGCCCGCTCCTGCAGGCCGCCCAGATTAACATAGGCCGGCATGAAGTCGGCGTTCAGCGCGATCGCCTGCTCCAGAGAGGCCGCCGCGCCGGCGTTGTCGCCCAGGGCCGATTGGAGGATCGCCCGGTTGAACAGCGCCACGCTCAACTGCGGATGCTCGGCGTTGAACTTGATCCAGACCTTGTAGGCCTGGTCGGCCAGGGCCGGCTGCCCCCCTGCCCCCAGCTGCGCGGCTATGGTGATCACCTCGCCGAGCGGGCACCCCTCGGCGGTAAGCTTGCTGAGCAGATCCAGCGTATCGACGTCGGCCATTGTCTTCCTGGTACCGATAAGCGGCGAGAGACAGGCGCGCGCAAAAGCAGCGCGCGAGTCGGCGCAGCGTGATCATGGCATGGGGCTTGGGGCTCGACCAATGGCCGAGAGGCGGTTCGCCGCCCGCGCCGGTCAGCGCGAGCGGCGGCCACTATCAGGTCGCGTTCAGGTAGGCGACGATCTGCTCGTCGCTCAGGCTCTGGACCTGGCTTTGCGTCAGGGCGTTGGCCTGGGTCGTCGACATCGCTTCGATGTTGGTGGTCGACAGGAAGTCCAGCTGCGTCGCCGTCAGACCCGGCAGCTGGCTGACTTCCAGCTGACCGACCTGGGTGGTGGTCAGCGCGCTGATCACGGAGGTCGACAGCTGGGCCAGCTGGGTCGTGGCCAGCGAAGCCAGCTGCGTGCCCGCCAAGTCGGCCACGTCGGTCGCCGTAAGGCCCTTCAGCTGCGACGCCGTCAGACCCTTGATCTGCGTCGTGGTCAGCGATCCGGTCTGGGTGGCGTCCAGGGCGGAGATGTTGGTCGCCGACAGCGACGCCAACTGCTGGGTCGTCAGCGCGCTGATCTGGGTGCCGACGAACTGGCCGACGTCGGCCGCGCTGATGGCCGCCAGCTGGGTCGTCGTCAGGGCCTTGACCTGCGTCTCGTTCAGCGCCCCCACCTGGGTGTCGTTGAGGCTCGAGAACGTGGTCGCGGTCATCGCCGCGACCTGAGTCGTGGCCAGGGCGCCGATCTGGGTCTCCGACAGCTGACCCGCCTGGGTGGCGTTCAGCAGCACCACCTGGGCGGTGTTCAGAGCGCCGACCTGAGCCGCGGTCAGTTCGCCGATGTCGGTGGCCGTCAGGTTCTTCACCTGGTCACCGGTCAGGGCCTTGATGTGGGTCGTGGCCAGCGAGCCCATCTGGGTCGCGTCCAGCGCCGACAGGTTCGTCGTCGACAGCGCGACCAGCTGGCTGGTGGCCAGCGACTGGATGATCGTGGACGTAAGCTCGCCGATATCGGTCGCCGTCAGGTTCTTGATCTGATCGACGGTGATGCCCTTGACCTGCGTCGCGTTGAGCGCGGCCATCTGGGTGGCGTCCATGGCCGAGAAGGTCCCGGTCGTCATCGCGCCGATCTGCGCCGCCGACAGCGACTCGATCTGGGTGCTCGCCAGTTCGCCGATGTCGGTGACCGACAGCCCCTTCATGTGAGCGGTCGTCAGGCCCCTCAGCTGGGTCGCGTTCAGAACAGCCATCTGGGTGCTGTTCAGGTTCGAGAAGCCCGTGGCGCTCATGCCTGCCAGCTGGGTCGAGGTCAGCGACTGGACCTGGGTGTCGGCCATGGCGCCGATGGTGGTCGCGTTGAGGCCGCCCATCTGGCTGGTCGTCAGACCCTTGAGCTGATTAGCCCCGAGCGCACCGATCTGGGTGGCGTCGAGCAGGTTGATGTTGGTCGACGAGATCACCGAGACCTGGCTGGAGGTCAGGCCGCCGATCTGGGTGGCCGACAGTTCCTGCAGCTGGGTCGAGGCCAGGGCCCCGATCTGCAGGTTCGACAGCGCGCCGATCTGGGTCGACGACAGCTCGTCGATGTCGGTGACCGACAGGCCCTTCAGCTGCGTCGCCGAGAGCGCCTGGATCTGGGTGGTGGCCAGGACGGCGACCTGGGTGTCCGCCAGGGCCGAGACGCCGGCCGCCGACAGGTTCTTGATCTGGTCGGCGCCCAGGGCCTGGATCTGGGTCGTCGTGAACTCACCCACATCCGTCGCGTTCAGAGCCGCGATCTGGCTGGTGGTGATGCTCTTGATCTGGGTCACGGTGAGCGCCGCGACCTGCGTGGCGTTCAGGGCCGTGAAGCTGCCCGTCGTCATGGCCATCAGCTGCGTGGTCGTCAGGGCCTTGACCTGGGTGTCGGCCAGCTCGGCCACGTCGGTCGCCGACAGCGCCTTGATCTGGCTGGCGGTGAAGCCGCGGACCTGCGTCTCGTTGAGCGTCGCGATCTGGGTGCCGTCCAGGGCCGTGAAGGCCGTGACCGTCAGCGCCCCCAGTTGGGTGGCGCTCAGCGCGGCGACCTGAGTGTCGGCCAGTTCGGCGATCTCGGTGGTGCGCAGCGAGCCGACCTGAGCCGTCGTCAGGCCCTTCAGCTGGTTCGCCGTCAGCGAGCCCATCTGGGTGGCGTCCAGGGCCTGGAGGGCCGAGGTCGTCAGGGCTCCGACTTGCGTCGAGGCCAACGAACCCATCTGCGTCGTCGACAGCGCGGCCGACTGGGTGCCGGCCAGGGCGCCGACCTGACCCGTGCTCAGGGTCGCGATCTGGGTGTCGACCAGTTCGCCGATATCGGTCGTGTTCAGGCCTTGGATCTGGCTGTTCGTCAGACCCTTCACCTGGGTGACCGTCAGCGAAGCCATCTGGGTCGCATCGAGAGCCGACAGGTTGGCGGTCGACAGCGCGCCCATCTGGGCGGCGGTCAAGGCCTGGATCTGCGTGGTCGCCAGCTCACCGATGTCGGTGGCCGTCAGGTTCTTGATCTGATCGACCGAGATGCCCTTGATCTGGGTCGCGGTCAGCGAGCCCATCTGGGTGGCGTCCAGGGCCGAGAAGTTGGTCGTCGTCAGGGCGGCGATCTGCGAGGTCGACAGGGCCTGCAGCTGCGTCGTGGCCAGGTCGCCGACATCGGTCGCCGACATGTTCTTCAGCTGGGTCGTCGTGATGCCCTTGACCTGGTCGGCGGTGAGCGCCCCGACCTGGGTGGAGCTCAGAGCCGAGAACGAGGTCGTGCTCAGCGCGCCCAGTTGCGCCGTCGTCAGGGACTGCACCTGGGTGTCGGCCAGGGCGCTGACATTGGTGGCCGTCAGGGCGGCCGCCTGCAGCGTGGTCAGGCCCCTGACCTGGGTCGCGTTCAGGGCGCCGATCTGGGTGGCGTCCAGCAACTGCACGTTGGTGGTCGAAATCGCGCCCATCTGCGCGGCCGTGAGGCCGCCGATCTGGGTGGTCGACAGCTGCTGCACCTGGGTCCCGGCCAGCGAACCGATCTGCAGGGCCGACAGCGCGCCGACCTGAGCCGAGCTCAGTTCGCCGATGTCGGTGACCGTCAGACCCTTCAGCTGGGTGGTCGACAGCGCGCCGATCTGGGTGTTGGCCAGCGCCGCGACCTGGGTGTCGGCCAGCGCCGAGACGGCGGCCGCCGACAGGTTCTTGACCTGGTCGACGCTCAGGGCCTGGAGCTGGGTCGTGGCCAGTTCGCCGATGTCCGTCGCCGACAGATTCTTGATCTGGGTGGCCGTGACCGCCTTCATCTGGGTCACGGTCAGCGCCGCCACCTGGGTGGCGTTCAGGGCCGAGAAGGCCGTGTCGGTCAGCGCCCCGATCTGCAAGGTCGTCAGCTGGCCGATCTGGGTTTCGGTCAGTTCACCGACGTCGCCCGTCGTCATGCCCTTCAGCTGCGTAGCCGTCAGCGACTTGACCTGGGTAGCATCCAGGCCGGCCAATTGGGTCGAGGTCAGCGCCGAGAAGCCGGTCGCCGACAGGGCCGCCAGTTGGGTCGCGCCCAGGGCGGCGACCTGCGTATCGGCCAGTTCGCCAATGTCGGACGCGCTCAGCGCGTTGAGCTGGCTGGTCGTCAGACCCTTCATCTGGGTCGTGGCCAGCGCGCCAACCTGGGTGGCGTCCCAGGCCGCGAACTTGGTCGCGCCCAGCGCGCCGATCAGCGTGCTGCTGAGGCCCTGGATCTGGGTCGCGGTCAGGTCGCCGACGTTCAGGGCCGAGAGCTGGGCGGCCGACAGCGCGCCGATCTGGGTGTCGGCCAGGTCACCGATGTCGGTGGTCGTCAGGCCGCCCAGCTGAGCGGTCGTCAGGCCCTTCATCTGGGTGACCGTCAGGGCCGCCGTCTGGGTCGCATCCAGCGCCGACAGGTTCGTCGGGCTCAGGTTCTTGACCTGGTCGACGCTCAAGGCGCCGATCTGGGTCGTCGTCAGTTCGCCGACGTCGCTCGCCGACAGGTTCTTCACCTGATCCAGCGTGATGCCCTTCACCTGGGCGGCCGTCAGAGCGCTGAACTGCGTGGCGTCCAGAGCCGAGAAGCTGGTCGTCGTCAGAGCGCCGATCTGCGACGTCGTCAGCTGGCTGACCTGCGTCGACGACAGCTCACCGATGTCGGTGGCGTTCAGGCCCTTGATCTGGCTGGCCGTGAGCGCCTTGACCTGCGTCTCGTTCAGGGCCGCCACCTGGGTGGCGTTCAGGGCCGAGAAGCTGCCCGTCGACAGAGCGGCGACCTGGGTGCTCGCCAGCCCCTGGATCTGGGTGTCGGCCAGGGCGCTGACATTGGTGGCCGTCAGGGCGGCCGCCTGCTGGGTGGTCAGGCCCTTCAACTGGTTGGCCGTCAGCGAGCCCAACTGGGTCGCGTTCATCAGCGTCATGTTGGTCGACGTGAGCGCGCCCACTTGCGCCGTGGTCAGACCGCTGATCTGGGTAGCCGAAAGCTCCTGCACCTGGGTGCCGGCGAGACCGGTGATCTGGGCGTTCGTCAGCTGACCGATCTGGGTCGACGACAGCTCGTCGATGTCAGTGGTGGTCAGGCCCTTCAGCTGGGTGGCGTTCAGCGCCTGCAGCTGGGTGTTGACCAGCGCCGACACCTGGGTGGCGTCCAGGGCCGAGATGTTGGCGGCCGACAGGTTCTTCACCTGGTCGACGGTCAGAGCGCCGATCTGGGTCGAGGTGAACTCGCCCATGTCGGTGACCGAAAGGTTCTTTATCTGGGTGGCCGAGATGGCCTTGATCTGCGTCGTGTCCAGCGCCGCCACCTGGGTGGCGTTCAGCGCCGAGAAGCCGGTGTCGGTCAGCTGCGACAGTTGCGTGGTCGTCAGCGCCTTGACCTGCGTATCGGCCAGTTCGCCGATGTCGGTCGCCGACAGGGCGCGCAGCTGGCTGGTCGTCAGCGCCTTGACCTGAGTTTCGTTCAGGGCCGCCGTCTGGGTGGCGTCCAGAGCCGTGAAGGCCGTGGTCGTCAGGGCCGCGACCTGGGTGTTGGCCAGGGCCGCGATCTGGGTCGTGGCCAGCTCGGCGACGTCGGCCGCCTTCATGCCCTTAACCTGGTCGACGGTCAGGCCCTTGATCTGGGCTGCTGACAGCGCGCCGACCTGGGTCGCGTCCATCGCCGAGAAGTTGGTCGCCGAGAAGGCGCCCACCTGGGTGGCGCTGAGGGCCGTGATCTGGGTGGTCGACAGGGCCTGGACGCCGGTCTGGCTCAGGCCAGCCAGTTGGGCGTTCGACAGCGCCGCGACCTGGGTGTCGGCCAGTTCGCCGATATCCGTCGCGTTCAGCCCGTTCAGCTGAGTCGTCGTCAGGCCCTTGAGCTGGGCCGTCGTCAGGACCGCGACCTGGGTGTCGGCCAGGGCCGAGATGTTGGCCGCCGACAGGGTCTTGATCTGATCGGTGGTCAGCGCGCCGATCTGGGTCGTCGTCAGCTCGCCGATGTCGGTGGCGCTCAGCCCCTGCAGTTGGCTGGTGGTCAGGCCCTTGATCTGGGTCGTCGTCAGGGACGCCATCTGGGTGGCGTTCATGGCCGACAGGTTGCCCGTCGTCATGGCGGCCATCTGCGACGTCGACAGCGCGGAGATCTGGGTCGTGGACAGCTCACCGACGTCGGTGGCGTTCAAGCCCTTGATCTGGCTGGCGGTCAGGCCCTTGAGCTGGTCGGTCGTGATGGCCGCCATCTGCGTGCCGTTCAGCGCCGAGAAGCTGGTCGAATTGAGCGCGCCCAGCTGAGCGGTGGACAGCATGCCGACCTGGGTATCGGCCAGATTGCCGATATTGGTGGTCGTCAGGGCCGCCATCTGCTGGGACGTCATGCCCTTCAGCTGGGTGGTGTCCAGCGCGCCCATCTGGGTGGCGTCCAGCTGGACGATATTGGTCGTCGTGATCGCGCCGGCCTGGGCCGAGGTCAGGCCGCCGATCTGGGTCGCCGACAGCGCATTGACCTGGGTGCCGGCCAGGGCCGCGATATGCGAGGTCGTCAGGGCGCCGACTTGGGCGGCCGACAGCTCGCCCAGGTCCGTGGCGTTCAGCGCCTTCACCTGGGAGACCGTCAGGCCCGCCACCTGGGCGTTGGTCAGGGCGGTGACCTGAGTGGCGTTGAGGGCCGAGATGCTGCTGGTCGACAGGTTCTTGATCTGGTCGACGGTCAGGGCGGCGATCTGCGTGTCCGCCAGTTCACCGATGTCGGTCGTCGACAGGCCGGCCACCTGCTGGGTGGTCAGGCCCTTGATCTGGGTCACGTTCAGGCCGGCGACCTGGGTCGCGGTCAGCTGCGAGATGTTGCCGGTGCTGACATTGGCCAGCTGGGCCGTGCTCAGCGCGCCGATCTGGGTGGAGGCCAGTTCACCGATGTCGGTGGCGCTCAGCGCCTTCAGCTGGCTGGCGGTGATGCCCTTGACCTGATCGGTCGTGATAGCCGCCATCTGGGTGGCGTTCAGCGCGGAGAAGGCGGTGGCGGTGATCGCGCCCAGCTGGGTCGAGGTCAGAGCCGCGATCTGGGTGTCGGCCAGCTCGCCGATGTTGGCCGCGTCGAGCGAGGCCAGCTGGCTGGTGGTCAGCGCCTTGACCTGGGTGTCGGCCAGCGCGCCGACCTGCGTGGCGTCCAAGGCTTTCAGGGCCGAGGTCGTCAGCGCCGCGACCTGCGTGTTGGCCAGGGCCGCGACCTGCGTCGTCGCCAGGGCCGAAGCCTGGGTCGTGGCCAGCAGCGCAACCTGGGCGGTGCTCAGCGAACCGATTTGCGCCGTCGTGAACTCACCGATGTCGGTGGCGTTCAGCGCCTTGATCTGGTCGGTGGTGACGGCCTTGATCTGGGCCGCCGACAGGCCGCTCACCTGGGTGGCGTCCAGGGCCGAGAAGCTGGCGGGCTTCAGCGCCGAGATCTGGGCGGCCGTGAGGGCGCCCACCTGGGCGGCCGAGAGTTCGCCGACGTCGGTCGCGTTCAGGCCGTTGATCTGGCTGGTGGTCAGCGAAGCGATCTGGGTGTTGCTCAACGCCGAGATCTGGGTGCCATCCATCGCCGAGATGTTGGTCGCCGACAGGGCGGTAAGGCGGTCGGCCGCCAGATAGCTGATCTGCGTGCCCGACAGTTCGCCGATGTCGCCGGTCGAGAGCGCCTTAACCTGCGCGACCGTCAGACCCTTGATCTGGCTTTCGTTCAGGGCGCCTACCTGGGTGGCGTCCAGGCCCGAGAACTTGGTGGACAGCGCGCCGATCTGAACCGAGCTCAGGGCGGCGATGTGCGAGGTGTCGAGCGCCGCCAGCTGGGTCGAGGTGAGCGCGGAAACCTGGTTGGTCGAAAGCTGGGTCAGCTGGGTGACGTCGAAGGTCACCGAAGCGGCGAACTTCGGGATCTGCGTCGCGGTGAGCGCCTTGACCTGGGTCGTGGTGAGCGCGGCGACCTGGGTGTCGGCCAGCGCGCCAATGCCCGTCGCGCTGATAGCGGCGATCTGGGATCCGTTGAGGGACTGAATGTCCGTGGTCGACAGGCCCTGAATGGCCGTGATCGACAGCGCCGTAATCTGCGCGTTCGAGAGACTCGAGATCGCCATACATTCATCCTTGCTGATGAACGCGCCCCAGCGCGCGTCCGAAGCAATTTGAAGACGCCCCCCAACGCAAGCGCCTCAATCAAGCCACACTACGGCCCGACGGGCGTAACCTTATTTCCTTTCCAAGTCCTTTCAACGAGACATGCGGCCGCAGACCACAATCGTACGTCCGCGCGGCTCTAAACTCAGAAACCTCGGACATATGAAGTCCGAAAAATCCTTACAAGACAAGGGCGATCAGCAAAGCTGGCGAAAACAGCGCCTATGCCTGCCTCCCCACAAGATTCTCCTAATGGGCGACTAATGCAGAGGCGTTTTCGACGCTTTTCGGCCCAGCAGCGGCTCTTCCCGGCCGTCGACGACCCGACACGCGATTCGCGAGTCGCCCTCTACCCAACCGGGAGAAGCTCGAAACTGGCGACCAAACCGTCGACCGACGAGTTGGAAATCCAGACGTCGAATACTCCGGGTTCGGCGATCCAATAGTCGTTGTCGCCGACGAACATCAGGTGCTGTCGCTTCAGTTCGAACCTCACCTCCCGTTCGGCGCCCGGCGCCAGGGAGACGCGCTGGAAGCCCTTCAGCTCGCGCACCGGCCGGGTGCGGCTGGCGACACGGTCCCTGATGTACAGCTGAACGACATGGTCACCGTGAAGGTTGCCGCTGTTCTTGACCTTGGCGGTCACGTGCAGCGTGTCGTTCCAGGCCAGGCGCTGCGTCGACAGCTTCATGTCGGTGACGTCGAAGCGGGTGTAGCTGAGACCGAAGCCGAACGGATAGAGCGCATCGTTGCGGATCGAGCGCCAGCGGGCCTTGTATTCCTGGCCGTTCGGATCCGAAGGCGCCGGGCGGCCGGTGGTGCGGCCGTTGTAGAAGAACGGCTCCTGGCCGCTGTCGATCGGGAAACTGACCGGCAGCTTGCCCGAGGGATTCACCGCCCCGAACACCACGTCCGCGACAGCGTTGCCCATCTCGCTGCCCAGGAACCAGGTCGCCAGGATCGCCGGGGCGTCGCGGACCACGCCCTCCAGCTGGATGGCGCGGCCGTGGCGCAGCAGGACGATGATCGGCTTGCCCGTGGCGGCGATGGCTTCGGCCAGGCGCATCTGGACGGGCGGAATGCGGATGTCGGTGCGCGACTTGGCCTCGCCCGTCATGTCCTGGCTCTCGCCTACGGCCAGCAGCACGATGTCGGCGGCCTGGGCGGCGGCGACCGCGCGCTCGAAGCCGCCAGCGATGGTGGTCTCGACCTCGCAGCCGCGCTCGACGATCAGGCTATTGGGGTCTGCCATCTGGGCGCGCAGGCCGGTGGCCAAGTCGACGCTCAGGCGGCGGTCGGCGAAGAAGCCGCCCCAGGCGCCCAGCACGTTGTCGCGGTCGTCGGCGAACGGACCGATCAGCGCCAAGCGCTTGCCGGCGCGCGGCAGCGGCAGCAGCGCCCGATCATTCTTCAGGAGCACGATCGAGCGCGCGCCGGACTCGCGGCTCAGGGCCCGCATGGCCGGCGTGGCGGTGCGCTGGGCCTCGGCCTGCGGGTCCAGCGAGCGATAGGGATTGTCGAAGAGGCCGATCGCCTCCTTCAGCGCCAGCACCCGGCGCACCGAGGCGTCGACCACCGCCATCGGCACCGCGCCCGAGGACACCAGCTCGGGCAGGTAGCGGATGTAGAGGCCGCTCTGCATGCTCATGTCGACCCCGGCCAGGATCGCCAGGCGCGCGGCGTCACGGTCGTCGGCGGCGAAGCCGTGGGCCACCAGCTCCTGGTCGGCCGTGTAGTCCGAGATGACGACGCCCTTGAAGCCCCACTCCCCGCGCAGGATGTCGGTCAGCAGCATCTTGTTGGCCGTGGCCGGGATGCCGTTCACGTCGTTGAAGGCCGACATGGTCATCAGGGCGCCGGCCGCGAAGGCGGCCTGGAACGGCGGCAGGTGCACCTCGCGCAGGGTGGCGTCCGACAGCTCGACCGAGTTGTACTCCAGGCCCGCCGTCACCGCGCCATAGGCAGCGAAGTGCTTGGGCGTGGCCAGCATGCTGTCGTCGGCCTTCAGGTCCTTGCCCTGGAAGCCGCGCACGCGGGCGGCGGCCAGCACCTCGCCCAGGAACACGTCCTCGCCCGAACCCTCGGCCACCCGACCCCAGCGTTGGTCGCGGGCCACGTCGACCATCGGTGCGAAGGTCCAGTGCAGACCGGCGGCCGTGGCCTCCAGCGCCGTGGCGCGGGCGGTTCGCTCGGCCAGGTGCGGGTCAAAGCTGGCGGCCTCGGCCAGCGGGATCGGGAACACGGTCCGGAAGCCGTGGATCACGTCGGCGGCGAACAGCAGCGGGATCTTCAGGCGCGAGCCTTCGATGGCCGCCTTCTGGGTGTCGCGCGCGGCCTGGGCGCCGACGCCGTTGAACAGCGCGCCGATGCGGCCGGCCTTGACCTCGGCGGTCAGGGTCTGGGCGTTGCGGATATTGACCAGCGGATTCATGTCGCCGATCGGCGGACGGATCATGTCGGCGAAGACCGACAGCTGGCCGGCCTTCTCCTCGAGGGTCATCTGGGCCAGCAGGCCCTCGACGCGGTCGGAGGCGCGGGCGAAGGCCTTGGGGGCGGTGACGGCCAAGCCCGCCAGGGCGGCCGCGCCAGACAGGAAGGCGCGTCGGTTCGGCCCGGCGGGGCCGCCGTTCGTCGTCTTCAAAGCCATGGAATCCCCCGGGGACGCTTCAACAGGCCGGCAAAATTGCCGCTAAAGCGCCACGGCGCAACCGCGCTCGCCTATTCGGCGGGATGCAGCTCGGCCTCGGCTGGAACGCGAGCGGCGTTGTAGACTTCCAGGTCCAGGATTCCTTCCCGCTTGGCCACGATCGTCGGGACCAGCGCCTGGCCGGCGACGTTCACGGCGGTGCGGCCCATGTCCAGGATCGGGTCGATGGCCAGCAGCAGGCCCGCGCCTTCCAGCGGCAGGCCCAGGGTCGACAGCGTCAGGGTCAGCATCACCGTGGCGCCGGTCAGGCCGGCCGTGGCGGCCGAGCCGATCACCGACACGAAAACGATCAGGAAGTAGTCCGACCAGGCCAGGTGCACGCCGAAGAACTGGGCCACGAAGATCGCGGCGATCGCCGGATAGATGGCCGCGCAGCCGTCCATCTTGGTGGTCGAGCCGAACGGCACGGCAAAGGCGGCATAGGCGCGCGGCACGCCCAGGCTGGTCTCGGTCACGGCCTCGGTCACCGGCAGGGTGCCGACCGACGAGCGCGAGACGAAACCCAGCTGGATCGCCGGCCAGGCGCCCTGGAAGAACTTCACGGGGTTCAGGCCATTCAGCGCCAGGATCGTCGGGTAGACGACCAGCAGCACCAGCGCGAGGCCGATATAGATCGCGCCGGTGAACGCGCCCAGCTGACCCAGGGTGGTCCAGCCGTACTGGGCCACGGCGTTGCCGAACAGGCCGATGGTGCCGATCGGCGTCAGGCGGATCACCCACCACAGCACCTTGCGCACGATCGCCAGGGCCGAGGCGTTGAACTTCAGGAAGGCCTCGCCCGCCTCGCCGACTTTCAGGGCGGCGACGCCGGTGACCAGCGAGATGACCACGATCTGCAGGACGTTGAACGACAGGCCCGTTGTGGCCGCGCCGTCGGTGATCTTGGTCGAGGCGGCTAGACCCAGGATGTTGCTGGGCACCAGGCCGGTCAGGAAGTCCAGCCACGAGCCATGGGTCTTGGGCGCTTTGGCGGCGGCGGCCTCGACCGTGGTGTGCAGGCCAGGTTGAAGGATCAGGCCCAGGGCGATACCGATCAATACCGCGATCAAAGCCGTCACGGCGAACCAGAACAGGGTGCGCCAGACCAGACGGGCGGCGTTCTGCAGCTGGGCGATGTTGGCGATCGAGGCGACGATGGCCGTGAACACCAGCGGCGGCACCAGCACGCGCAGCAGCTGGACGAAGATCGAACCGACCTGGTGCAGGGTCTCGGCCAGGGCGTAGCCCGCCTGCCCTTCCGCCGGACCCAGGTTGCGCGCCAGCAGGCCCAGGCCCAGGCCCACCGCCATGGCGGCCAGCACCTGGACTCCGAACCCGCTGATGAAGCGGCTGCTCTTGGCTGCGGCCATGGGAGATCCTCGACGAAATAACTCGGCCATAAATGTCGTGCGGCGGAGTGGGAATTACGAGCGAGGTTTTTCGGAAGGCCCTGAGAGGAAAACTGATCTGCCTAAAGAGGCGGCAGCAACTTCTCGTGATGCCTGCCTCGTCCTCTCGACAGGACTCAGCCGCAAGTCGCAACTGCCAGCGCGGCAACGGGGGCAAACATGCGGGTGACGGACTATGCGAGCGCGGCAAGCGTCGAAGCGCCCGCGTCAGGGTCCAAGCGCGCTGTCGGACCGGACCTGCTGCGTGCTCTCGCCGTGCTGATGGTCATGCTGTGGCACCTGCCCCGGCCCGCGCGGGTCGGCGTGCTGCCCGACGTCTGGCACTGGGGTTGGCTGGGCGTGGACGTATTTTTCGTGCTGTCGGGCTACCTGATCGGCGGCCAGCTGATGGCGCGGATCGCCAAGGGCCAGGGCGTCGACTTCGCCGACTTCTACCTGCGCCGCGCCTTCAGGATCCTGCCGGCGTTCCTGGTGGTGCTAACCCTGTACCTGCTGGTCCCGACCATGCGCGAGGGCAAGGACATGCTGCCGGCCTGGCGGTTCCTCACCTTCAGCATGAACTGGAACCTGGACGGCAAGGCCGCCGGCACGTTCAGCTCGGCCTGGTCGCTGTGCGTGGAGGAGTACTTCTATCTGCTGGCGCCACTGGTCCTGCTGGCGCTGCGCGGCCGCGCCCGGTGGGTCGGACTGGCCGTGGCCGGCGCGATCCTGGTCGGCGGCATGGCGCTGCGGGCGAAGCTCTATCTCGATGCGCCGGACCTGCCTTGGAACGTCTACATGGCGCGGCTCTACTATCCGACCTGGGTGCGGCTGGACGGCCTGCTGCTGGGCGTGCTGCTGGCGGCCGGACGCACTTTCCGGCCGAAGGCGATGGCCCGATGGCTGCCGGCCTGGGCGGCGCTGCTGGGCGGGCTCGTGATCCTGGCCGGCGCGCTGCTGGTGATCAAGGACCAGGGGCCGGCGCTGGACTTCGCCGGCGCGACCTTCGGCTATCCGCTGTTCTCGCTGGCCGTAGCGCTCTTGCTGTCGGCCTCGCTGGACGCCGAACCGTGGCTGCGGAGAGTCCCCCTGCCCGGCGTCGCGGCCCTGGCGACGCTGTCCTACAGCCTCTACCTTGTGCACAAGCCGGTCTACACCCTCGACAAGGCCTGGCTGGGCTCGGAGGCCCTGGCCGGTTGGCCAGCCTTCGCGCTCTACAGCTGCACGGCGCTGGTCGCGGCGCTTGCCCTGCACCACCTCGTCGAGCGGCCGTTCCTGGCGCTGCGCGACCGGGTCCTGAAGCGCTAGCCCTTCAGGCGCACTTTCACCGTCGTCGACAGGCCCGGCCGCAGACGCGCGACCTGCGCCTGGCCCGGATCGATGCGGATGCGCACCGGTACGCGCTGGACGATCTTGGTGAAATTGCCCGTGCCCGGCTCGAACGGCAGCAGCGAGAACTGCGAGCCCGAGCCCGGCGCGAAGCTGTCGACATGGCCCTTCAGCGTCTTGCCGCCCAAAGCGTCGACCTTGATCGTCGCTTCCTGGCCCGGAAGCATCCGATCGACCTGGGTCTCCTTGAAGTTGGCGACGACATACAGCGCCCGCGTCGGGACGATGGTCATCAGCCGCGTGCCCGGCTGGACATAGTCACCGGGCTCGGCCTGGCGGTCGCCGACCACGCCGTCGATCGGCGAGACGATCACCGTGTGAGTCTGGTCCTGGCGAGCCAGGATCAAAGCAGCCTGGGCGCGGGCCACGGCGGCCTCGGCCTGGGCCAGGTTAGCCGACAGGGTGGCGCGCTTGGCGGCGGTGACGGCGGCCTGGTCCTGGCTCACGGAAAGCTGAGCGCGGCTGCGATCGGCGGCCGACTGGGCCCCGACGGCGGCGGCCCGGAAGCGCTCGACGTCGCGCCGGGCCACCGCCCCGCTGTCGGCCAGGTCCTCGTAGCGCTTGCGGTCGGCCTGGGCGCGGACGTTCTCGGCGTCGGCGGCGGCGATGGCGGTCTGGGCGGCGCGGATGTTTGAGCCGGCCAGGCGCTGCTCGGCGTCCAGCGAGATCAGGGCGGCTCGGGCGCTGGCGGCGGCCGCCTCGGCATTGCCGACATCGGCCTGGGCCGACACGACACGGGCGTCGAACTCTTCCGGATCGATGCGGACCAGCGGCTGGCCGCGCTTGACCGTCTGGTTGTGGGCGACCAGCACCTCGGCAACCAGCCCTCGCACCCGCGGCGCGACGCTGGAGCTGTCGGCCTGCAGATAGGCCGCGTCGGTCGAGACCGAGCTCTTGGGCATGGCGATCAGCGCCGCGCCGCCGGCCGCCACGGCGATCGCGCCGCCCACGGCCAGCACGGTCTTGCGCGAGAACGGCGCCTTCCTGGCCTTGGCGGCGGGGGCCTCGACGAGACCCTCCTTGAACGTGGCGTCGGTCATTGGGCGGCCTCCAGGCCAAGGCGGCGCTTCAGGTGCGTCCGCGAGCGTTCGAGAATGGCGTCGGAGCGATCGGCGTCGGGTTCGGCGCGCGCCAGGGTCAGGGCGCCGACCAGCTCGGCCAGGGCCGAGCTGGCCTCGTCCTCGGCATGGTCGCGGCCCAGGGCGGCCAGGTGCGTGGCGATGATCCCCGTCAGGTGGGCCACGCCCTTGGCGTAGCGTTCGCGCGAGGCTTCCGACAGGCGCGGCGCATCCACCGCCAGGTACGGCAGCGGACAGCCGCCCGAGCGCGAGTCCCGGTGCCGGGCCGACAGGTAGAAATCGATATAGCCGGTCAGGGCCTCGCGCGGCGGCGCGCCCTTGACCTTCTCCAGCATCGCCGTCGGCCCGCCCTCGAACATGTGGGCGATGGCGTCGGCGATGAAGGCCTCCTTCGACGGAAAGTGGGCGTAGAAGCCGCCATGCGTCAGGCCCGCGCGGGCCATGACCCCGGCCACGCCCAGGCGGTGCGGCCCTTCCTCGCGGATGGCCTTGGCGGCTTCGTCCAGCACCTTCTGGCGGGTGCGCGCCTTGTGTTCGCTGTCGTAGCGCATCTTGCGGCCTCGATTACATGACGCATATAATATTATGATCATCATACTTTTCAAGGGGCGCTCCATGGCCGCCGCGAACCTGCCGCCGATCGACCCCGGCGCCCTGCCCACCCGGACCAAGTTCCTGATCTTCGCGGTCATGGCGTTCGGCCAGTTCATGGCCCTGATCGACATCCAGATCGTCGCCGCCTCGCTGAACGACGTACAAGCTGGCCTCTCGGCTGGCCCCGATGAGATCAGCTGGGTGCAGACCGGCTACCTGATGGCCGAGCTGGTGATGATCCCGTTCGCGGCCTTCCTGGCGCAGAGCCTGTCGACGCGCTGGCTGTTCGCCCTGTCGGCTGGCCTCTTCACCCTGTCATCGGCCCTGTGCGGCATGGCCTGGGACATCGACTCGATGATCCTGTTCCGGATCCTGCAGGGCTTCACCGGCGGGGCCATGGTGCCGACCGTTTTCGCCACGGGTTTCGCGATGTTCTCCGGGCCGCAGCGGGCGATGATCCCGGCGATCCTGGGCATGGTCTCGGTGCTGGCCCCGACCCTGGGCCCCACGGTCGGCGGCTGGCTGACCGACGCCATCGGCTGGCGCTCGATCTTCTATATCAACATCGTGCCCGGGGCCCTGGTCACCATCCTGGCCATCAATGTCATCAAGGTGGACCGGCCCAAGCTGTCGATGCTGAAGACCATCGACTACTCGCACCTGGCCGCCATGGCCGTGTTCCTGGGCGGCTTGGAATATGTGCTGGAGGAAGGCCCGCGGAAGCAGTGGTTCGAGGATGCCGGCATCGCCATCGCCGCCTGGGTGACGGTCGTGGCCTTCGCCCTGTTCGTCGAGCGCTCGTTCCGCTCCGGCGGACCGGTCGTGAAGCTGTCGCCGTTCCGCAAGCCGACCTTCGCCTTCGCCTGTCTGTTCAACCTGGTGATCGGCTTCGGGCTCTATTCGTCGACCTATCTGATCCCGGTCTTCCTGGGCCGCGTGCGGGGTTATGACAGCCTGGAGATCGGCACCACGGTCTTCGTCACCGGCATCGCCCAGATCCTGTCGACGGTGATCGCCGCGCGGCTGTCGACCAGGGTCGATCCGCGCATCACCGTCAGCGTTGGCCTGACCCTGTTCGCCGCCGCCCTGTGGCTGACCTCGCACATGACCAGCGAGTGGGGTTTCATGGCCTTGCTGGCGCCGCAGGCCCTGCGCGGCTTCGCCATCATGCTGTGCATCGTGCCCAGCGTGACCCTGGCCCTGGGCGGGTTCGAGATGGCCGAGCTGCGGTACGCCTCCGGCCTGTTCAACCTGATGCGCAATCTGGGCGGCGCGATCGGCATCGCGGTCGTCAACACCTGGCTGGGGGACAATGCCCGCATCCACGTGGCCCGCGTCGGCGAGGCCCTGGGCGAGGCTGGTCGCTCCGGCACAGACGCCCTCGGGAGCCTGGCCGCCCGCATCGCCGAGCGCACGCCCGACGCAGCCCAGGCCGCACTGATCCTGCAAGGCGAGCTGGCCAAGGTGGTCGGCCGCGAGGCCCTGACCCTGGCCTTCAACGACGTCTTCCGGGTGATGGCGGTGCTGTTCCTGGCGGCCCTGGTCATGGCCCCATTCTGCAAGCCCCCGCCCCTGGCCGGCGCCAAGCCGCCGCCCGATGCGCACTGACAAAAAAATCCCCCGGGAAGACGTGCCTCCCGGGGGTGCTTGCAGGTAGTTCTTTGAAGTCCTTCGAGAGGCTTAGTGGCCGCCGGCCACGCCTTCCTCGATCTCGTGGGTCGGGGCCTTCTTGGCCACGATCGCGAACCACAGGACGTAGACGTAGCAGACCAGCGGGGCGATGAAGCCCATCGAGATCGAGCCGGTCAGCTCCTCGATCTTGGCGAAGGCCAGCGGCAGGAAGGCGCCGCCGACGATGGCCATGCACAGCAGGCCCGAGGTCGCCGAGGTCGGGGCCGACGAACGCTGCAGGGTCAGGGTGAAGATCGTCGGGAACATGATCGAGTTGAACAGGCCGACCAGCAGGGCCGCGAAGGCCGGGATCAGGCCGCTGGTCACCGGCGCCGAGGCCAGCAGCAGGTTCACCGTGCCGGCGTGGGCGCTGGGGGTCATGTCCTTGGTCAGGATGACGACCAGGCACAGGGCGATGGCGCCGACGGCCACGGCGGTCAGCAGGGCGTAGTCCTTGATCTTCCGCAGCAGGGCCGAGCCGGCGAAGCGGCCGATCATGGCGAAGACCATGTAGAAGGTGGTCAGCTTGCCGGCTTGCTCGGACGGGATGTCCAGGATGCGCGACTGCTCCAGGAACAGCAGCAGGTGCAGCGAGATCGCGACTTCCGCGCCGACGTACAGGAAGATGCCGATCGCGCCCAGGTTCGCCCACTTCGAGGTCAGGGCCGTGAACGGGTTGACCAGGTGGCCAGTCTTCGGGGCGGCGTCGGTGATCTTCTGGCGGACCAGGAAGATCAGCAGGATGAACAGGGCCAGGCCCACGCCGATGGCCAGATAGACGTTCGAGACGAAGCCCAGAGCCTGCTCGCGCATGGCCTGGGTGATCACGACGTCCTTGGTGAAGATCTCGCCCTTGAGCAGGAAGTTGGCGCCGAACCACAGGCCGCAGGCCGCGCCCAGCGAGTTGAACGCTTGCGACAGGTTCAAGCGGAACGACGACTCTTCGGGCTTGCCCATCGAGGCGATCAGCGGGTTGGCGGCCACCTGCAGCAGGGTCACGCCCGAGGCCATGACGAACAGGCCGACCAGGAAGATGCCGAAGGTATGCAGCTTGGCCGCGGCGATGGCGATGAAGCAGCCGGCGACGATGCCGCCCAGGCCGACCATCACCGACTTGGCGTAGCCCAGCTTGGAGAGGAACGCCGCCGACGGCAGCGACATGATCCCGTAGGCGATGAAGAAGGCAAAGCCCGTCAGGCTGGCCTCGACAGGGGTCAGGGTGAAGACGGTCTTGAAGGTCTTCAGCAGCGGGTCGAGCAGGTTGGTGACCAGCGCCCAGATGAAGAACAGGCAGGTCACATATATGACGGCCAGCTTGACGCCGTTGCCTTTTGTCGTGGTCTTCGCGATCGCGGCGTCGGTCATCGGACGGCGCCCTCGAGGCTGTATTTCACCGCAATCACTCCACCACTCCCTAAGCGACGATGTTGTTGAGTCCGTCTTTTCGCGGACGCGCCATTCACCGGAAGCGTGACAACGTTGTCAACCATAGTCGTGGTTTTTCCACGATTGTTAGCGGTACCATTGGAACCTGTTTGCCCCATCCCCGCTGTCCTCAGCGGGATAGGAGCAAAACATGTCCGTCGTGGTGATCCTGCTGATGACCAGCCTGTTCGTGCTGGCGGCCATGGTCGGCCTGGCCGACGCGCTGGTGCACTTCGTGTGCTGGAGCTTCGGGCGTCTGACCGAAGGCAAGGACGCGGCCGAGGCGCCTCAGGCCCCCGTGCATGGAATCACGGCCTAGTTTTAGGCCGCGACCTTCTCGGCAACCGGCCGCAGGCTCCCCAGGGCTTCACGCACGCCCGAGACGCCGGCCTCGTCGCTGACCTCCCACACATCGTGGATAGCCTCGCCAGCGACGATGTTCTCGGCCGTCAGGACGCCTGTCATCATGGCGTGGTCCTGGTTATTGTACTTGTGCATGCCGTTGCGGCCCACCAGGTGCAGACCCGGGAAGTGCATCTTCAGATCCAGGCGGATCATCTTGATGTGCTCGGCATAAGCGTCGTCATAGACGGGATAGGCCTTGTGCTGGCGCACCACGCAGGCGTCCCTGACATCGGCCGGATCCATCAGGCCGATCTTGCCGATCTCGCGCTTGGCTATGGCGACCAGGTCCTCGTCCGAGGTGACCCACAGGCCATCGCCCTCGAAGCAGAAATACTCCAGGCCAAGGCACGTCGAGGTCTCGTCAGGGATCATCTCCGAGGACCACGCGCGGAAGTTCTGCACCCGCCCGGCCTTCACCGACGGATCGTGGATGTAGATCGAGCTGTCCGACAGCGCCTTCTTGGGCTTGCCGATCAGCGCTACGGTGATGAAGTCGCGATACATCAGCTCGCCAGCGTGGAAGACGCTGATCGGCGTGGGCGACACCGACTGCATCAGCTCGCGGATCGGGGCCGAGGAAACCACGTCGTTGGCGGTCCAGATCTCTTTCTTGCCGTCGGCGCAGGTGACGCTGACGGTCCAGATCTTGGCCAGCTTGTCGTAGTGCAGCCCGTCGACCTTGCGGCCCAGGCGGACTTCGCCGCCCAGGGCGGTGATCTTGTCGGCGCAGGCGTCCCACATCATGCCGGGACCCTTGCGGGGATAGCGGAAGCTTTCGGTCGGGGCCTTGGGCGAACGCTTGAGCCCGTCGAGGATCGCCGCGCCCAGGTGCAGGCCCTTGATGCGCTGGCCAGCCCAGTCGGCCGAGATCTCGTCGCAGCTCATGCCCCACACCTTCTCGGCGTAGGTCTTGAAGAAGATCGAGAACAGCGTCTCGCCGAACTGGTTGCGCACCCACTGGTGGAAGGTGGTCGGCGCGGTGATCGGGTTCAGCTTGGCCCAGCCGAACGAGGCCGTGCACTTGGCCGCAGTCCAGACGCCCAGATTGGCCAGGGCCTCGAAGGCCTTCAGCGGATAGGCGTAGAACTTCTCGCGATAATAGATGCGCGACAGAGCGGGGCGGTCGACCAGGCCATCGGGCAGGATCTCGTTCCAGAGGTCGACGATCTCCTGGCTCTTCGACGCAAAGCGATGGCCGCCGATGTCGACCTTGAAGCCCTTGTAGTCGACCGTGCGGCTGATGCCGCCGACATAGGTCGGATCCATCTCCAGCACGGTCACGCCGCGGCCGGCCTTGGCCAGGGTATAGGCGGTCGTCAGCCCGGCCGGACCACCGCCGATCACCAGGGTTTCCACGTGCTTTGCCATCCGCCCCTCCAGTCCCATTCCAGTCCACGATGGCGCGACATGGTTAAGGCCAGGTCCCCAGGCTTGGTGAATCCGGCTTAATCGTGAATCCGAGACGATAGGTCGCGGCTTAGCTCACCAGCGCTGAGGCCCACTTGGCGAAGGCCAGCCACAGCGGGTTTTGCCAGACGAACAGGATGCCGACGGTCGCGCCCAGGACCACCACCCCGCCCGCCAACGTCGCGCGATGCGGTCGCCGATCGCTAACCACGTCCCAGGCCAGCAGCGCCACCGTGTAGATGTTGGGCAGGAAGAACGCCCCGATCAGGAACGGGATGAACGGCATGCGAGCGAAGGCCGCGCCGATCATGGCGGCCATGCCCAGGATCATCAGCCGCTTGTGGGCGCCAGGCGTGCGCCGCAGGGCCAGGGCGCTCAGGAACAGGCCCGAACAGCCGACCATGGAGATCAGCGGCAGCGCCATCATCATGAACGGATCAAACGGCATGCCCGCCAGCCGCTTGGAGAGGTTCAGGCCGGTCAGGGTCCCGACCACGATCATGGCCAGCACGGTGGGCAGGCCGACCAGGCCCAGCTTCATATGCAGGTCGCGCCGCCCCGCCGCCACGAAGCCGACCTGGACCATGAATAGCACGATCCAGGCGCTGAACAGCGCGGCATGAACATGCACCAGGGCGGAGGGCGGCAGCACCGCCGGCTGCGGCGGCAGGAAGGCGCGGAAGTAGTAGGTGCGGCCAAAGCCGATCAGCACGGCCAGCAGCATGCTGGCGGCCAGGGCGGTGAAGAACACCCGCTCGCCGGAAAGCTTCCGCTCGGAGGCCGTCCTCGGGGAAATGGCGATATCGATGGGCATGTCGTCTGGTCTCCTGGCCGCCTTGGCTGTTGGCGGTCGGGATCGCAGCGAGGTCGCCTGATGGACAGGACGGCGAACCGATGATTGCCTGATGAAACGCCGACCAAGACGCGGTAAGGCGAAGCTCGACGATGTGCTCGGGGAACGCGCGTTGGGAGACGACCAAAAGCCGATCGATCTGGCGCGCGCGCCCGACTTCGTGGTCGGCGACGTTTCGGTGCGCCCTTCCCTGCGCCAGGTCATCGAGGCTGACGGCCACGAGACCATGCTGGAGCCTCGCGTCATGCAGGTGCTGGTCGCCCTGGCCGACGCCAAGGGCGCGATCGTCAGTCGTGACGACCTGACCGTCCGCTGCTGGTCGGGCCGCATCGTCGGCGAGGACGCCATCAACCGGGTGATCTCGCGCCTGCGCCGCCTGGCTGACGAAACCGGCGCCTTCCGCATCGAGACCATCACCAAGGTCGGATATCGGCTGTTGGTCGAGGGCCAGGCCGAAACGGCCGCAAAGGCCCGTGCCCGCCCCGACCGTCGCCTGCTGCTCGCCGGCGGCGCGGCCAGCGTCGTCGCGATCGGCGCCGGCGCGCTGCTGGGCCGCCGCTGGCTCAAGCCCGCCAAGCCCGACGTCATGCCGCTGATCGTCCAGGCCACCACCGCCCTGGAACAGGGCACGGCCGAGAGCAACGACCAGGCCATCGGCCTGCTCAAGCGCGCCGTTGAGCTCAGTCCCGAGGACGAGATCGCCTGGGGCGTGCTAGCCTTTGTCTACGCCGCCGCTGTTCAGCGCCGTTCGCCCCAGATGCAGGCCGACCTGACCGCCCGGGCCCGCGAAGCCGCGCGAAGGGCCGAAGCGCTCCATCCCGGCGATCCGAACGCGCGGGCGGCGCTCATCCTGCTGGAGCCAGGCCTGCGCCGCTGGGCCTGGGCCGAGCAATCCTTACGCGATCTGATCAAGGACCATCCCGAAAACCTCCCCGCCCGCATGATGTTGGCCGAGGTGCTGGGCGCGGTCGGACGCTGGCGCGAGAGCGCTGCGATCCACGACAAGGTCGACAACGCCAACAACCCCACGCCCGGCCGCGTGCAGCGCCAGGTCCAGGCCCTGTGGTCGGCGGGACGGTTGCAGGAGGCCGACCGGGCGATCGAGCGGGCCGTGTCGATGTACCCCACCCACTTCGCGGTGTGGTTCACCCACTTCCACCTCCTGCTCTACACCGGCCGCGCCCGCGAGGCCCTGGCCAAGGTCGACAATCTGGAAGGTCGTCCCGAGACCGTCGAGGAGAGCAACTTCCAGCTCATCCGCCAGGTCGCCAAGGGTATGGTCAGCGGCGCCCCGGCTGACATTGATGAGGCCGTCGAGCGCATCCGAGCTTCGGCCCGCGCCGGCGCGGGTCATGCCGAGAACGCCGTCCAGTTCGCTTCCGCGCTGGGGCGGACCGAGACGGCCTTCGAGATCGCCCAGGCCTACTTCTTTGGGCAAGGCTTCGTGGTGCCCGACATCCGGTTCGAGATGCGCCAGAAAACCTTCACGCCGCTGGCCGATCGCCGGACCAACTTCCTGTTCTTCCCGTCCACGGCGGGGATGCGCGACGATGCCCGCTTCGCCCAGTTGACCGAGGCGCTGGGCCTGGCCGCCTACTGGCGCGAGACCAGGACCCGGCCCGACTACCAAGTCGCCTAGACGACAGTTCTGCATCCTTCTGCCGACGAGACGCGTTGAGAGCCCCGAGGGACCTTAACCGGCGAGGATCACATGCCCCGTCTCATCATTATCAGCCTGGCCGTCGGCGCCATGGCCCTGCCCGCCATGATGGCGCCCACCGACGCGAACGCCGCGTCCTGCCGCAGCCGCAAGGCCACCGGCACCGTCATCGGCGGCCTGGGCGGCGCCCTGGTCGGCAACGCGATCTCCAAGGGCGGCGGCGGTCTGCTGATCGGCGGCGTCGGCGGCGCACTGGTCGGCCGCGAGATCGGCAAGAGCGGCTGCCATCGCACCCGCACGGCCTATTACAGCTCCAGCCCGCGCGGCGCGTCGTACCAGCCGGCTCAACCCGCGCCCGTCCGTCAGGTCTACTACGACCACATGGGCAATCCGGTCGCCAGCGGCACGGTCCAGAACGGGACCTTCCAGCAGGTGTCGAACACCACGCCGTCCGGCGGTTCGTGCCGCGACGCGACGATCTCCTACTATGACGACCGCGGCCGCCTCAGCTCGCGCGCCGTCCAGATCTGCCCCCGCTAAGAACCAACGGAAATCCAGACGATGATCCGCAAGCCCGTGATGGCCGCCCTGGCCCTCGCCACCCTCGGCCTCGCCGCGTGCGAGAACGGCCACGACACGATGGCCAACCCCAAGATCTGCGCCGACTTCAAGACCGCGCCGGGCGCCACAGCCGCGGCCGATCCGTCGATGCCGGTCGAGGAGTGCACGCGCCGCTGGGCCTACAGCCTGGCCGGTTCGCGCGATAGCGCCGAGGTCGTGGCCGACGCCGTGGTCGCCGCCTGCGCCGCGCAGCTCAGCAAGTGGAACCAGGCCTCGCTGGGCCAGTCCGCCGCCGGCAGCGGTGAGCAAGCGCTGAGCCTGACCACCGGCCAGCCCACCAACCCGCTGGCCGAGCACAGCGCCTTCGCCCAGGGCCGCGCCCTGCTGTACGTGGTCCAAGCCCGCGCCGGCCGCTGCAAGGCCCCGCCGATCGAGAACGGCGCGCCGACAGGGCTCTAGACCGGTCTAGTCCTCAAGGTCTCCCTGTGGCAGATGTGGCGGCGGACACCGCTCCACATCGGGCATGCGCACCGCCGCCCCTGCCCCGTCCCTCAGGGAGACCGCGAGCGATGACCTCATCGACCTCGAACATCACGTTCGGCCGCCTGGCCGCGTCAGCCTTCACGCGTGACATCCAGGCCGCGTATGCCTTCTACCGAGACGTCCTGGGCTTCTCGAAGACATTCGAAAACGGCTCGCCGGTCGGCTTCATGATCCTGGAGAAGGACGGCGCCGAGCTGCATCTGAGCTTGGTCAAGGACCACAGGCCCTCGACGGCCAACATCGCCCATCTGATCGTCGACGACGTCGACGCGCTGCACGGCCACCTGGTCGCGGCCGGCGTGCGGATCATCAAGTCGCTAACCGACAAGGACTATGGCCTGCGGGCCTTCGTCTTCGCCGACCTGGACGGCAACCGCATTGATGTCGGCCAGCCGATCTAGCCGGCCACGCGCCGCTAGGCTTTTGCGGCGCGCTCCCACTCCAGGAACTCGGGGGTCTGCAGCAAGCGATCGGCATAGGCCTGGGCCGCGCCGGCGTCGCCGTAGTCCGCCAGCTGGATCTGGTAGGTGCGGAAGCGCGTCGCCACCGGCGTCCAGAAGGCGTCGGCGATCGACCACTCGCCCAGCAGGAACGGCCCGCCCGAACGCGTCAGCAGCTGGTTCCAGCGCTCGACGATCTTGCGCACGTCCTTCTGGGTGGCTTCGGAGATGTCCAGCTTGTGCGGCGCGACGTCCAGCGCCATCGCGCACTCACCGCGCAGGGCCTGGAAACCCGAGTGCATCTCGGCCGCCGTCGAGCGGGCCAGGGCGCGCAAGGCAGGATCGGCCGGCCACAGTTTCGCTTCCGGGAACTTCTCGGCCAGGTACTCGCAGATCGCCAGCGAGTCCCAGATCACCAGGTCGCCGTCTTTCAGGGCCGGGGCCAGCTTGCTGGGCGAGATCTTGCCGATCTCGGCGGTCGTCACCTCGCCCTGGCGCAGCGTGACCTCGATCTCGCTGAACGCCGCGCCGGTGCGCTTGAGCGCCAGCCACGGGCGCAGCGACCAGCTGGACCAGGCCTTGGTGCCGATGACGAGTTCCATGGCGCGCGCTCCCCTACTGCAAATGCCGGATGGCGTTCCGCCTTACCTTGCGTCTAAGGTCGCCTCAACGATTAGAACAAATGTTTGAGGGAGAGAGAGTCCATGGCGGAACCCGCCACGCCGTCGCCCGTGATCGCGCCCGTATCTGCGGGCTACCGACGATACGCCCTCTGGGTGCTGTTGATCATTTACACCCTGAACTTCTTGGACCGGCAGGTGGTCAATATCCTGGCCGAGCCGATCAAGCGCGACCTTGGCCTGGCAGACTGGCAGCTGGGCATGATGACGGGCCTGGCCTTCGCCATTTTCTACACCGTGCTGGGCATCCCGATCGCCCGCCTCGCCGAGACCCGCAACCGCCCCTACATCATCGGCGCCTCGGTGGCCGCCTGGAGCGCCTTCACGGTGCTGTGCGGCTTCACCCAGAACTTCTGGCAGCTGATCCTGGCCCGCATCGGCGTGGGCGTCGGCGAGGCCGGCTGCACGCCGCCCGCT
Source organism: Caulobacter sp. (assembly GCF_017744445.1). Classification (GTDB taxonomy): domain Bacteria; phylum Pseudomonadota; class Alphaproteobacteria; order Caulobacterales; family Caulobacteraceae; genus Caulobacter. The sequence goes on along the minus strand of NZ_JAGIBH010000013.1, from coordinate 61,076 downwards.
CACTCGCTGATCACCGACTATGTGCCCAAGGAGAAGCGGGCCAGCGCCATCGCCTTCTATTCGATCGGCACGCCGCTGGGCACGCTGGCCGGCATGGCCATGGGCGGGCTGATCGCCGACGCCTATGGCTGGCGGGTGGCCTTCATGGTTGCCGGCGCGCCGGGCGTGCTGTTCGCCCTGATCGCCGCTTTTACTCTGGTGGAGCCGCGCAAGAAGCTGGCCGCCGAGATGGCCGCCCGCGCCAGCTCGCAGATCAGCTTCGCCGCCGCTCTCGCGGTGCTGGCCACCAAGAAGACCTTCTGGCTGGTGGCCCTGGCCGCCTCGATCAAGGCCTTCATCGGCTATGGCCACGCGCCGTTCACGGCCTCGTTCTTCTTCCGCAACCATGGCGCGGAACTGACCGAGCTAGCCGCGAGCGTCGGCCTGAAACCGGCCGGGTTTCTGGGCCTGGCGCTGGGCCTGATCGGCGGCACGGCCGGCGTCATCGGGGCCTGGCTGGGCGGCGTCTTCGCCGACCGCCTGGGGGCCAAGGACCTGCGGGCCTACGTCACCGTGCCGGCGGTGGCCTCACTGATCACCATCCCGATCTACATCACCGCCGTCAGCCTGGACGCGCCGATGACCGCCATCGGCCTGCTGGCCATCAACGCCCTGCTGGGAACGCTGTGGTACGGCCCGGTCTACGCCACCGCCCAGAGCATCGTTGACCCCGCTCTGCGCGCCACAGCCTCGGCCGTACTGCTGCTGATCATCAACCTGATCGGCCTGGGCCTCGGCCCCGTCGCGGTGGGCCTGCTCAGCGACGTGCTGGCCGGCCACATGGGCTTGGGCGAGGCGCAGGGCGTGCGCTGGGCGCTGATCGTTTCAGCAACGCTGGGCCTGGCCGCATTCGGCCTGTTCTGGGCGGCGAGGAACAGCATCCGGGAAGAGATGGTCGCCTAGCGAGTATCCCTCTCCCCTTGCGGGAGAGGGTGGCCGCCGCAGGCGGTCGGGTGAGGGGTCGCGCGGGCCTTTTCGACAGGGCTTTCAACCCCTCATCTGTCGGCTTCGCCGACACCTTCTCCCGCAAGGGGAGAAGGGTGAATTTCCCCTCTGGCGCTTTGCCTTCCGCTCCGTCACAGTCCCCCTCAAAGATTAGAACAAATGTTTGAAGGGAGAGAGTCAGTATGGCCGACGCGCGTGCGTCCGGCGGCGATCGGCCGCTTTATTCCAATGGCTACAAAGCCGCTGTGCTGGGGCTTCTCCTAGCCACCTACACCTTCAACTTCATCGACCGGACGATCATCGCCACTATCGGTCAGGCCATCAAGGTCGACCTGAAGCTGACCGACACCCAGCTGGGCCTGCTGGGCGGCCTCTACTTCGCCCTGCTCTACACGATCCTGGGCATTCCGATCGCCCGCCTGGCCGAGCGCTGGAACCGGGTGACGATCATCTCGGTGTCGCTGGTCATCTGGTCGGGCTTCACAGCCCTGTGCGGCGCGGCCGCCAACTTCGCCCAGCTGGCCCTGTTCCGCTTCGGCGTTGGGGTCGGCGAGGCCGGCTGCTCGCCGCCCAGCCACTCGCTGATCAGCGACTACTACGAACCCAAGAAGCGCGCCTCGGCCCTGTCGATCTATTCGTTCGGCATCCCGCTGGGCACCATGTTCGGCGCGGTGGCCGGCGGCTGGCTGGCCCAGGAGTTCAGCTGGCGGGTGGCCTTCGTTATCGTCGGCCTGCCCGGCGTGATCCTGGCCCTGATCGTCAAGCTGGTGATCAAGGAGCCCCCGCGCGGCCATTCCGAGATCGTCGAGCGCCCGCTGGAAGCCGAAAACCTGGTCGTCGAGCCGGCGCCCAAGCCCGCCTTCTCCCTGGCCAACGAGTTCTCCGAGATGTGGGCCGTGGCCAAGGTGCTGTTCGGCAAGTGGCCCGTGCTGCACATGGTGCTGGGCGTGACCATCGCCTCGTTCGGCTCGTACGGCTCGGGCGCGTTCGTGCCGCCCTATTTCGTGCGCACCTACGGCCTGGGCCTGGCGCAGGTGGGCCTGATCGTCGGCCTGATCGGAGGCTTCTCGGCGGGCCTGGGCACCCTGGTCGGCGGCTTCCTGACCGACTGGGCCGGCAAGAAGAGCGTCAAGTGGTACGCCCTGACCCCGGCCATCGGCCTGATCGTCTGCACGCCGATCTACATCGCCGCCTATCTGCAGACGAGCTGGCAGGCCACGGCCCTGATCCTGCTGGTCCCGGGCATCTTCCACTACACCTACCTGGCCCCGACCTTCGCCGTCGTGCAGAACTCGGTAGAGCCGCGCCGCCGGGCCACCGCCACGGCCCTGCTGTTCTTCTTCCTGAACCTGATCGCCCTGGGCGGCGGGCCGGTGTTCACCGGCTGGCTGATCGACCACATGGCGCAGTTCAACTTCAACAACCCCGGCACGACCGGCATGCTGCACGCCTTGGCCGGTTCGTTCGGTGACACGGGCGCCCAGAGCTTCGCGGCCTCCTGCCCCGGCGGCCTCGCGCCCAAGGGCTCCGCGCCCGAACTGGCCAAGGCCTGCGCCGGCGCCATGGCCCGGTCGACCCAGCAGGGCATCATCGTCTCGCTATGCTTCTACGCCTGGGCCGGCGTGCACTACGGCCTGGCCAGCATCGGGCTGGTCAAGCACATGAAGGAGCGCGCGGCGGCTTAAGTAATAAGCCTCTTCCCTTGACTCCGAGGGCGGGCGGGCCGAAACGCCCGCCCATGATCAGCCGCTACGCCCGCCCCGAAGCCGCCGCCATCTGGTCCAGCCAGACCAAGTACAAGATCTGGTTCGAGATCGAGGCCCACGCCGCCGACGCCATGGCCGAGATCGGGACCATCCCGAAGCTTGCCGCCGAGGCGATCTGGGAAAAGGGCCGCGACGCGGTCTGGGACAGCGATCGCATCGATGAGATCGAACGCGTCACCAAGCACGACGTCATCGCCTTTCTGACCCACGTGTCGGAGATCGTCGGTCCGGAAGCCCGCTTCCTGCACCAGGGCATGACCAGCTCGGACGTGCTGGACACCTGCTTCGCCGTGCAGCTGTCGCGCGCCACCGACCTCCTGCTGGAAGACGTCGACCTGGTCCTGGCCGCCCTGAAGCGCCGGGCCATGGAACACAAGATGACGGTCTGCGTCGGTCGCAGCCACGGCATCCATGCTGAACCGATCACCTTCGGCCTGAAGCTGGCCGGCTACTACGCCGAGTTCCAGCGCGCCAAGGAGCGCCTGGCCATGGCCAAGTTCGAGATCGCCACCTGCGCGATTTCGGGCGCCGTCGGCACCTTCGCCAATGTCGACCCACGCGTCGAACAGCACGTGGCCGACAAGATGGGCTTGGCCGTCGAGCCGGTCTCGACCCAGGTGATCCCGCGCGATCGTCACGCGGCCTATTTCGCGGCCCTGGGCGTCGTGGCCTCATCAGTCGAGCGCCTGGCCACCGAGATCCGCCACCTGCAGCGCACCGAGGTTCTGGAAGCCGAAGAGCCGTTTGATCCGGGCCAGAAGGGCTCGTCGGCCATGCCGCACAAGCGCAACCCGATCCTGACCGAGAACCTCACCGGCCTGGCCCGTCTGGTCCGCTCGGCCGTGGTGCCAGCGATGGAGAACGTCGCCCTCTGGCACGAGCGCGACATCAGCCACTCGTCGGTAGAGCGCGGCATCGGCCCCGACGCCACCATCCACCTCGACTTCGCCCTGCGCCGCCTGGCCGGCGTTATCGAGCGCTTCAACATCTATCCCGACAACATGGCCAAGAACCTGGACAAGCTGGGTGGCCTGGTCTTCTCGCAGCGGGTCATGCTGGCCCTGACGCAAGAGGGCGTGTCGCGCGAGGACGCCTACGCCGCCGTCCAGGGCAACGCCATGAAGGTCTGGCGCGGCGAAGGCCGATTCATCGACTTCCTGAAGGCCGATCCGGTGGTGTCCAAGGCGCTGTCGGACAGCGTGCTCGAAGAGCTGTTCGACTATGGCTACCACACCAAGAACGTCGACGTGATCTTCAAGCGCGTCTTCGGCGAGCAAGCCTAGCGTCTTGCGCAAGGCAGGCTTCCCGGCGGTCGTTGACGCGAATACCCGCGTCCTGATCCTGGGCAGCCTGCCGGGCGAGGCCTCGCTGGCGGTCTCGCAGTACTACGGCAATCCCAGGAACGCCTTCTGGCGACTGATGGAGGGCGTGCTCGATACGCCCCTGATCCCGCTGGCCTACGAGGCGCGGCTGACGGCGTTGCTGGCCCACGGCGTCGGCCTATGGGACGTCATCGCCGAAGCCGAGCGGCCGGGCAGCCTGGACGCGGCGATCAAGGACCCGGCCGCCAATGACCTGCTGGCGCTGATCGACGCCCTCCCCAACCTGCAAGCCGTCGCCTTCAACGGCGGCACGGCGGCCAAGCTGGGCGGCCGGCTGATCGGCGAGCGCATCAAGACAATCGCCCTGCCCTCCTCGTCACCGGCCCATGCGGCGATGACATTCGCGGAGAAGGCCGAAGCGTGGAGCGCGCTCAAGACCCCTCTCTCTTAGAGAGAGGGATTTTAGGGCGCCCGGCTCTTCCAGTTGATCACGTGATAGACCGCGTCCGTGGTTCCCACGTTCTTCAGGGCATGCGGGCTGTTCGACGCATTGAACACCACCCCGCCCGGGCCGACCTTCTTCCAGACGCCGCCCGACAGCACCTCGACCTCGCCTTCGCGGATGATCACCAGCTCCTCGTTGGGATGGGTGTGCGGCGCGTGGGAGCTGAGGCCCGGCTTCAGGGTCGTGACGTGCATCTCCAGCTCATCCAGCGTCGCGGTCGGGCCGCGCGTGATCTGGGCGTAGGCGCCGACGTCGGTGGGATGGGACTTGATCTCGTCCCAGCGCCAGACCGACGGGCCCAGCAGCGCGGGCTTGGGCGCCTGCGCCACGGCGACGCCGGCCAGGGTCAGCACCACCGCGCCAACGGCGATGGCGAGGTCTCGTTTGGTGATCATGAGCATCGTCCTAGAAGGTGTACGGCTTGCGCTGCGGGCGGCTGAGCAGGGCGTTGGCGGCGTCGTCGCCGATGAAGCGCTCGGCCTTGGGGTCCCACTTCAAGTGGCGGCCGGTCTTCATCGCCGCGTGGTGCAGCAGGCAGGTCGAGCACGAGCGGTGACCGACCTCGGCGGTGGCCGATGGCGGTTGACGGCTCTTGATCGAGGTCAGCCAGTCGCCGTGCTGCTCCTCGGACTTGCGCAGGTGGATCTCATTGGGGCCGATCACGCTGTCCAGGATCTTTGGATTGCTGGCGGCCAGAGCCGGCATCGGCTTCTGGCCGAAGCTGGGGTCACTGGAGGTCACGGCCGCGTCGCGGGCCACGAAGATCCAGCCCTCGGTCCCGATGAACTTCACCCCGTTGGGGAAGTCGCCCGAGATGTCCATGGTCACGCCGTTGGCGTAGCGGGCGTGGGTCAGGAACTTGCCATGCACGTTCCACAGGCCGCTGGTCGGGAACTCGGCCGAGCCCCAGACCTCAACCGGGCCGGAGTGCTCCATGTCCATGCCCCAGTGGGCGGTGTCGACATGGTGCGCGCCCCAGCCGGTGATCATGCCCGCGCCGAACTGCTCGCAGCGCAGCCAGCCGGGCCGGCCGAAGTCGGCCTGCGGATGGACACGCATCTCGGTATAGTAGGCCTCGGGCGTCGAACCCAGCCAGGCGTCGTAGTTGAGGTTGGCCGGGATCGGCTGCTGCGGCGCCTCGGGGCCAGCGGGGTCGCCCGGCAGGCCGACCTCGACATGCTTGAGCTGGCCGATGCGGCCGTTGCGGACCAGTTCGCAGGCGCGGCGGAACTGCGGCCAGGGCTTGTCCGACCGCTGTTGCGAGCCGATCTGCAGGATGCGGCCGCTGGCGGCGACGGCGTCGGCCATGGTCCGCCCCTCGGCGATGGTCAGCGAGGCCGGCTTCTGCAGATAGACGTCCTTGCCGGCCTTGACCGCGTGCACGGCCAGGATGGCGTGCTGGTGGTCGGGCGTGGCGATGATGACGGCGTCCAGGTCCTTGGCCGCCAGCACCTCGTGATAGTCGGCATAACCCCGCGCGCTGTCCCAGGCGCGGCCGTACTTCTTGCTGTAGGTCTCATTGACCAGCTGCTTGCCCAGCTCGACGCGCTTGGAGTCGAGATCGCAGACCGCCAGGATCTGGGCGTGGTCGTACTTGAAGGTCTCGGCCATGTCGTGGCCGCGGGCGATGCGGCCCACGCCGATGACGCCGATATTGATGCGGTTGGACGGCGCGTTCTGGCCGAAGACCGTGGCGGGCACGATGGTCGGGAAGGCGATGCCGGCGGCCAGAACACCGCGACGCGTGAGGTTGCTCATCGTCATCTCCCTTAAGCCAGCACCGGCTTGGTGGCGTTCTTCTGGGCGGTCAGAACCAGTTCGGCGGCCAGCAGGGCCTGCTCCTGGTCCTGGGCGATCGAGGTGCGCTCGACGATGTCGGTGACGAACTGCGGGCCGAAGGGCAGCTGCACCTGGCTGCAGTCGATGTAGCGGGCCTGCTTCTTGTCGACGATCAGCAGGTGGTTGGCGCCCGGCCGGCCCGTGGGATCGATGTACTTGCGCAGCTCGATATAGCCCTCGGTCCCGAGGATGAAGAGCCGCCCGTCGCCCCAGACGCCCAGGCCGTCGGGCGTGTACCAGTCGACCCGCACATAGCCCGTGCCGCCGTCGCCCACGGCGGTCAGGTCGCCGAAGTCCTCGAACTTGGGGTGGTCGGTATTGGCGATGTTGCCGACTTGGCTGGCCACGACCTTGGCGGTCTTGCTGCCGGTGTAGAACAGGAACTGGTCGGCCTGGTGCGAGCCGATGTCGGTAAGGATGCCGCCGTAGCGAGCCTTGTCCCAGAACCAGTCCGGACGCCCCTGGCCGATGCGGTGGGGCGCCAGGTTGACCGTCTGCACGACCTTGCCGATCGCCCCGGCCATCACCAGCTCGCCGGCCTTGATCGCCGAGGGCACCTCCAGCCGTTCGGAGTACATGATCGCGTATTTGCGTCCGGTCTTCTTCACCGCCGCGCGCACCTGGGCCAGTTGCTCCAGGGTGATGATGCCCGGCTTGTCGGCCAGGTAGTCCTTGCCGGCGGCCATGACCTTCAGGCCCAGCGGCGTGCGCTGGTCGGGGATCGGCGCGGCGGCGACCAGCTGGACCGACTTGTCGTTGAGGATCTGGTCGATGCTGGCAGCCACCGGCACGTCGCCATGCTGCTTCTTGAAGTCGGCCAGCTGCTTGGCGTCGTTGTTGTAGGCATAGACCCAGACGCACTCGCCGCCGCCCCGCTTCACGGCCGCGGTCATGCTCATGATATGGTAGTGGTCGAGCCCGATCACCGCGAACTTGATCTTGTGCTTGGCCGTCAGGGCCGGCCCCGGCGCGGCGACCTCCTGAGCGATGGCCGCGCCGCTCGCCAGAGCCGCGCCACCCAGTCCCGCCGCCATCAACACGGCTCGGCGACTTGCGAGATCGTTCATCGGTTTCCTCCACGCGTCAGCTTGCCTGACCACTGATTGGCAGTGATCAGACCACTAAAACGCCAGGTCGAAAATCCCCTTTTAGGTCGTAGCCGCTCAACCGAAGGCTTCATCTCACATTACGGGAAATTCATCTGCGCTGGGCCCGCGCTTGGGGCAGCATCCCAGCACTTTGAGGGGCATTGGGATCCTACACATGCGCATCTTCCTGCTGGCCGCCGTTTCGGCGGTCGCTCTTTCCAGCTCGGCCTTCGCCGCCGACAAGCCGATGTATGGCGCCTGGGGCGTTGACCTGACGGCTCGCGACATGGCCATCAAGCCGGGCGACGACTTCAACAAGTACGCCAACGGCGGCTGGGAGAAGAAGACGACCATCCCGGCCGACCAGGCCTCGGCCGGCGTCGGCTACGACGTCTACAACCGCTCGCAGGACCAGCTGCGCACCCTGATCGAGACGGCCGACGCCTCGACCCCAATCGGCGCGCTGTACAAGAGCTTCACCGACGAGGCCAAGGTCGAGCAGGTCGACGACGCGCCGCTGAAGGTCGACCTGGCCGCGATCGCCGCCGTCTCGTCCAAGGCCGAGATGGCCAAGGCGATGGGCCAGGCCCACGGCGGGTTCGGCCCCGACCTGTTCTCGCTGGACATCTATGCGGACGCCAAGAACCCCGAGATCAACACGCTCTACATCGGCCAATCGGGTCTGGGCCTGCCCGACCGCGACTATTACCTGACCGACGGCTTCAAGCCGCAGCTGGCGGCCTATACCGCCTTCGCCGAGCGGGCGCTGAAGATGGCCGGCTATGCGGACCCGGCGAAAGCCGCCGCCGACGTCGTCGCCTTCGAGACCGCCATCGCCAAGGTCAGCTGGCCGGTCGCCGAACGCCGCGACATCGACAAGGTCTACAACCCGGTCAGCCTGGACGAGCTGAAGGCCTACGCGCCTGAAGTTCCGTGGACGGATTACCTGGCCGCCGCCGGGATCACCGGGCGCAGCCAGGTGGTGCTGGGCGAGAAGACCGCCGTCCGCGACATCGCCAAGCTGTTCGCCAGCACGCCGCTGGAGACCCTGAAGGCCTGGCGCACGGTGCAGGGCGTGCAGGAGATGTCGCCTTACCTCTCCAAGCGCTTCGTCGACAGCCGGTTCGAGTATGTGAAAGTGCTGAGCGGCCAGACCCAGCTGCGTCCCCGCTGGAAGCGCGGCGTGCAGCTGGTCGACAGCAGCCTGGGCGAAGTGGTCGGCCAGACCTATGTCGCCAAGTACTTCCCGCCCTCCTCCAAGGCCCAGATGGTCGAGCTGATCGCCAATCTGAAGGTCGCCATGGCCGAGCGCATCGAGAAGGCGCCGTGGATGGCCCCGGCCACCAAGCAGGCGGCCCTGAGCAAGCTGTCGAAGATGAAGGTCATGGTCGGCTATCCCGACAAGTGGCGCGACTATTCGGGCCTGAAGCTCGACGCAGGCGACCTGTACGGCAACGTCCGCCGCAGCGGCGCCTTCGAATGGGCCTACACCCTGGGCGACCTGGGCAAGCCGGTCGACAGCGGCAAGTGGGGCATGACCCCGCAGACGGTGAATGCCTACAACGGCGGGCTGGAGAACAAGATAGTGTTCCCAGCCGGCATCCTGCAGGCTCCGTACTTTGACCCGGCGGCCGACGCGGCGGTGAACTACGGCGCGATCGGCGCGGTGATCGGCCATGAGATCAGCCACGGCTTCGACGACCAGGGCCGCAAGATCGACGACACCGGCAAGCTGCGGGACTGGTGGACCGCCGAGGACGCCAAGCGCTTCGAGGCGCAGGCGGCGGTGCTGGGCAGCCAGTACGGGACCTATGAGCCCGTGCCCGGCATGAAGATCAACCCGGCCTTGACCATGGGCGAGAACATCGCCGACTTGGCCGGTCTGCAGGTGGCCTATGACGCCTACCACGCCTCGCTGAAGGGCAAGCCCGCCCCGACCATCGACGGCATGACCGGCGACCAGCGCTTCTTCCTGGCCTTCGCCCAGAGCTGGCAGGACAAATCGCGCGACGATTCGCTGAAGCAGCAGATGGCGTCGGATCCCCACTCGCCGTCGAACTTCCGGGTGATCGGCCCGACGCGCAATGTCGACGCTTGGTACGCGGCCTTCGGGGTCAAGCCGGGCGACAAGTTCTATCTGCCGCCGGAGAAGCGCTCGCGTATCTGGTAGGGCGCAAAAGGAAAGGGCCGCTCTAAGGAGCGGCCCTTGTTCTTTTCAGCGATGAGCGCTGAAGGCCTATTCGGCCTTGATCTGCTCGCGAGCCACGGCCAGCAGTTCTTGCATCTTCATGCGGACTTCGCCTTCCGAGGCGGCGACGCCCGAGCCCTTCAGGTCTTCGAAGACCTTGCGGAACACGTCCTCGTCGCCCGGCTGTTCGAAGTCGGACTTCACCACGGCGCGCGCGTATTCCTCGACCGTCGCCAGGCCCATCAGGCCGGCCGCCCACTCGCCCAGCAGGCGGTTGCGGCGGGCGGTCGCCTTGAATTCCAGTTCCTGGTCGTGCGCGAACTTGCGTTCGAAAGCCTGTTCGCGTTCGTCGAAGGTGGTCATGAAGGCCCCAAAGTCGCCAGCCTGTCCCCGCCAGATGAATTCATCCGGCCGCGACAGGCCATAATTCTAAACATTTTGAGCATGATGGTCGCCGGAACCGGCGTCCGCTTTCAGCGATCATGCTCCTACGCGGGCTGCATATCCTTTGCCGGTCTCCGCCGCAATCGGCGGATAAGCCGCAGGCGACGTTTCCGGCTCCAGCATAGACCAAAACCAACCAGGTTTGTTTGCGCGGCCGCGCTCATTCGGGTAGGTTCCGTAAGATATTTTTTAGTGAGCGGCCTTGAGTCGAATGCCGCGCGCAGCTATCCGCCGCGCGCGCTTTTCGTTTCCCCGGTGGGGCGCGCGCTTTCAGAAGGGCCTCGACGAGAGCCATGACGACCCGTCGCAAGAAGATCTACGAAGGCAAGGCCAAGATCCTCTACGAGGGCCCCGAACCCGGCACCCTGATCCAGTACTTCAAGGACGACGCGACGGCCTTCAACGCCCAGAAGAAGGCCATCCTGGAAGGCAAGGGCGTCATCAACAACCGTATCAGCGAGTACATCATGACTCGCCTGAACGGCATCGGCGTCCAGAACCACTTCATCCGCCGCCTGAACCTGCGCGAGCAGCTGATCAAGGAAGTCGAGATCGTCCCGCTCGAGGTCGTGGTGCGCAACATCGCCGCCGGCTCGATCGCCACGCGCCTGGGCCTGACCGAGGGTCAGCCCCTGCCCCGCTCGATCATCGAGTTCTACTACAAGGACGACAAGCTCGGGGACCCGATGGTCTCGGAAGAGCACATCACCGCGTTCAACTGGGCCGCCACCCAGGAGATCGACGACATGATGGCCATGGCCCTGCGGGTGAACGACTATCTGTCGGGCCTGTTCAGCGGCGTCGGCATCACCCTGGTGGACTTCAAGGTCGAGTTCGGCCGCATCTACGAGGGCGACTTCTCGCGGATCATCCTGGCCGACGAGATCAGCCCCGACAGCTGCCGCCTGTGGGACTCGGCGACCAACGAGAAGCTGGATAAGGACCGCTTCCGCCGCGACCTGGGCAATGTCATCGAGAGCTATACCGAGGTGGCCCGCCGCCTGGGTATCATGAAGGAAATGCCGACCGTCATTCAGGGCGGCGTGCACTAAGTTCCTGACCCCGCAGCGGGGTGGGTGTCGCGACGCAGACCGTCGCGCGGGAGGGGCGCATGCGGCGGCCCTTTTTACGGAGAGACTGTCAGTGAAAGCCACCGTCCACGTGTTCCTGAAGCCCGGCGTGCTCGACGTCCAGGGCAAGGCTGTCGAGAACGCCCTGCACGGCCTGGGCTGGCCGTCGGTCAAGGAGGCCCGCGTGGGCCGCGTGATCGAGTTCGACCTGGACGCCACGGACGCCGAAGCCGCCAAGGCCGAGGTCAAGACCATGTGCGAGAAGCTGCTGGCCAACACGGTCATCGAAAGCTACCGCATCGAGATCGCCTAAAACGAATGTAGGGGCGGAATTTCCTCCGCCCCTCTTCCGCCCCCAGCTTCGCCACACAATGTTCGGTGAAGAGACAAAGGGAGTGATTGATGAGCGCGAAGTTCCACCTGGCCGAGGTCAATGTCGGACGCCTGAGGGCCCCGATCGACCATCCGATGATCAAGGACTTCGCGGACAACCTCGACCGCATCAACGCTCTTGCCGAATCCTCGCCTGGCTTCGTCTGGCGACTGAAGGGCGACGGCAACAACGCCACTGATCTCGCGATCGACGGCGATCCCCTGTTCATTCCGAACCTGTCGGTCTGGGAGGACATCCCCTCCCTGGGCGCCTACGTCTATCGTAGCGGTCACGTCGAGATCATGCGCCGCCGCAAGGAATTCTTCGAGCCCATGGACCACGCCATGGCCCTCTGGTGGGTCCCGGTGGGTCACGTCCCGACGGTGGAAGAAGCCCTGGAAAAGCTGGCCCTGCTCAAGGCCCATGGCCCGACCCCGGCCGCCTTCCTCTTCAAGACCCCCTTCCCGCCCCCGACCGGCGAACCGGTCCAACCCGAGCTGGACGAGTGCGCGTGATGTTTCCGGCCGTGCGGGACTGACATCCCGCACGAACGGTGCTACAGGCCCGCGCCATGAAAGCCGCCGTCGTCGTATTCCCCGGTTCGAACTGCGATCGTGACTGCAAGGTCGCCATCGAGCGCTCCGCTGGAGCCCGTGTCGAAATGGTCTGGCACCAGGAGACGGCCCTGCCGGACGACCTGGACCTGATCGTCCTGCCCGGTGGCTTCTCCTACGGCGACTACCTGCGCTGCGGCGCCATGGCGGCCCAGAGCCCGGTCATGAAGGAAGTCGTCACGGCCGCCGAAAAGGGCGTCGCCGTCGTCGGCATCTGCAACGGCTTCCAGGTCCTGACGGAAGTCGGCCTGCTGCCCGGCGCCCTGCTGCGCAACGCTGGCCTCAAGTACGTCTGCAAGCCGATCGGCCTGGACATCGTCAACGGCCAGACCCGCTTCACCGCCGGCTACGGCGAGCAGCGCCAGGCGGTCATGACCGTCGGCAATGGCGAGGGCAACTACTTCGCCGACGAGGAAACCCTCGACCGGATCGAAGGCGAAGGCCAGGTGGTGTTCCGCTACCAGGAAAACCCCAACGGCTCGGCCCGCAACATCGCCGGCATCGTCAACAAAAGCGGCAACGTCCTGGGCCTGATGCCCCACCCCGACCGCTCGTTCGATCCGGACCTGGGCTCGGACGACGGCGCGGTGCTGTTCCGCAGCATCTTCCAGAGCGCCTGACGCTCTAAGCGGGTTGGACCAACTTCCAGCCCTTGCCCTCCCGCACGATCCGCGCGGCCTTCCAGTCGGAGGGCTTGGTTGTGGGCGTCGCGGCGACACCCCGCATCCCCTCTGACAGGACCTTCACCTCGAGGGTGTCATTGTCGATCCAACGCGGATCGCATGCGGCGAAAGCCTGGACCTCGGCGTGACTGAACGCGCCATCCGCATGGGTCGCGATCTCGACGCCGTTCAGGCTCTCGCCCTCGACGTCGTCACCCGTAGCAGCGAACGAGCGTCCATCTGGAGAGGCCACGGGCGGACCGCCCAGACCGACCTGTGCGCCCTTCGCGTCGACGAGGTACCAGGTCATCCACTCCCAGTGGCGGCCCAGCAGCACGTCGAAGCGCGCGTCCGGCAACCGTCCCAGATAAGCGTAGGCGACCGAGGCATCGCCCTCCTCATCGTTGTCGGCGAACCGCGCGCCGGAGACGATCAGCACCCCATTCTCGCGTCGCACCCGGCCTTGGGTGGACGCCAGAACTCCAGGCTCCGCAGCCTTCGGCGTCGGCCCTGGCGACGCGGTCTCGCGCCTAGCCCAATCTTCCGCTGTCAGGTGGCAGAGGGCATCGCCATAGTCGGCTCGGAAGACTCGACCGGCGAAAGACGCCACCGCATGCGCGTTGGCGGGCCGAGCCGCCGACGCCTCGCGCACGGGCTCACGTTGGCAGCCTGAAACGATGATCACGAGAGCAAGCAGGCCGGGGACGAGCAGCAGGCGCAAGACAACCTCCGATAATCCTCCCGGTAGATCACGCTGTCCCGTCGCGCTCAAGCGCTAGCCCGGCGCCTGCCTTCCGCGCGCTGATCAAAAAGTGGGCTGCCCACTGCTGTTATAGTGTAGCAGCTCGAGAATCCGGAGCCTAAGGTGCCTGCCATTGCAGGAGGGCCATTCCATGAGTCTCGTTTCCAAGCTGCGCGTCGGCCTGCTGGCCGCCGTGGCTTTTTCGGCGTTCGCCGCCGCCGCTCACGCGCAAGTCACCTCGATGACGCCGGATATCGACGGCAAGTACGCCCAGACCAAGATCAACTACGACTACGAAAAGCGCGTGGTCATGATCCCAATGCGCGACGGGACCAAGCTGTACACCGTCATCGTGGTCCCCAAGGGCGGCAAGAACCTGCCCATCATGCTGACCCGCACGCCCTACAACGCCGCCAAGCGCGCCGCCCGCGCCGATAGCCCGCGCATGGTCGCGGCCATGCCGCAGGGCGACGAGCCGTTCGTGGCCGACGGCGGCTATATCCGCGTCTTCCAGGACATCCGCGGCAAGTACGGCTCGGAAGGCGAATACGTCATGACGCGCCCGCTGAAGGGGCCGCTGAACAGCTCGGAAGTCGATCACTCCACCGACGCGTACGACACCATCGACTGGCTGGTGAAGAACGTGCCCGAGACCAACGGCAAGGTCGGCATGCTGGGCAGCTCGTACGAGGGCTTCACCGTCGTGATGGCGCTGGTCAATCCGCACCCGGCCCTGAAGGTCGCCGCGCCGATGAGCCCGATGGTCGACGGCTGGATGGGCGACGACTGGTTCCAGCACGGGGCCTTCCGCCAGAACAATTTCGACTACTTCGCCGGCCAGACCAGCGTACGCGGCGCTGGCGAGAGCGTCCAACGCCAGGGCTATGACGACTACGCCAACTTCCTGCGAGAGGGGTCGGCCGGCGACTACGCCAAGAACCACGGCCTGGACAAGCTGCCCTGGGCCCAGAAGCTGTTCGCCCACACGGCCTATGACAGCTTCTGGAGCGAGCAGGCCCTCGACAAGACCATGGAAAAGACGCCGCTCAAGGTGCCGACCATGTGGATCCAGGGCCTGTGGGACCAGGAGGACATCTGGGGCGCGGTGCACTCGTACCCGGCGCTGGAGTCCAAGGACACGAACAACGACAAGAACTACCTGGTGCTGGGCCCCTGGCGGCACAGCCAGGTCAACTACGACGGCTACAACCTGGGTCCGTTCAAGTGGGACGGCGACACCGCCCTGCAGTTCCGCCGCGATGTGATGAAGCCCTTCTTCGACCAGTACCTGAAGGACGGCCCCAAGGCCGATACCCCGCCGGTGCTGATCTATGACCCCGGCCAGAACAAGTGGAACCGCTACACGTCGTGGCCCCAGGGCGGCGCTCAAGGCGCCGGCGCGGGCAAGGCGACCAAGAACCTCTACCTGAGCGCCAATGGCGGCCTGGGCTTCCAGGCTCCGGCGGCGGCGAAGGGCGCGGCGGCCTATGACGAGTATGTCTCCGACCCCGCCAAGCCGGTGCCCTACATCCCGCGTCCGATGCAGTTCGCCGACCGCAGCCGCTGGACGCCGTGGCTGGTCACCGACCAGCGCGCCGTCGATGGCCGCCCGGACGTCCTGACCTATGTCAGCGAGCCGCTGACCGAGCCGATGAAGATCGCGGGCGTGCCGAAAGTGAACCTGACGGCCTCGACCAGCGGCAGCGACAGCGACTGGGTGGTCAAGCTGATCGACGTCTATCCCGACGAGGTCCCCAGCCAGCCCGAACTGGGCGGCTACGAGCTGCCGGTGGGCATGACCATCTTCCGCGGCCGCTATCGCGAGAGCTTCAGCGAGCCCAAGGCCCTGACGCCCAACAAGCCGCTGAAGTACCAGTTCATCCTGCCGACCGCGAACTACACCTTCCAGCCGGGTCACCGGATCATGGTGCAGGTCCAGTCCAGCTGGTTCCCGCTGTACGACCGCAACCCGCAGACCTTCGTGCCGAACATCTTCTTCGCCAAGCCGGCCGACTACGTGAAGGCGACGCAGCGGGTGTTCCACGCGGGCCCCGAGGCCAGCTTCATCGAGCTGCCGGTGGTCGACGCCAAGTAGGCATACGAAAAGGGCCGGCGGTGACCATCCGCCGGCCCTTCCCATCTACGGAGAGGAATTCAGTCAGGTCAGCGATCGCCGCGCCTGGCGTTCTCATCCTGCTGGTTGGCCTGGCCGCCAGGATTGCGGCCCTGCTCGTTCGGGTTCTGCCTGGGCTGGCCCTGCTGCTGCTGCTGGTCGGGCGCTCGACGCTGCTGGTCGTTCTGCTGCTGCTGCGGGTTGCGATTGTTGTCAGCCATCGGGCTTACTCCTGTTTCACTCCGCACGCTCTCGGCGCACGAGGACAAAACGGGCGCGGACTCGCGACGTTCCTACGGCGGAGTCGCCTTAATTCCGGCTAAGCTCAAGAATCTTCACGGGTTTCTCGATCATCTGTCCCTTCATGTAGGGATCGTCGGCCCGCGTGACCGTCGCCGCCGCGTGGATGGCGCGGACCACATCCATGCCCTCGACCACCTTGCCGAAGGCCGCGAAGCCGCCGCCGTCCTTGTTGCGCGCGCCGCCATAGTCCAGGGCCGGGCTGTCCTCCAGGCAGATGAAGAACTCCGAGGTCGCCGAGCCGGGCGTGTCGCGGGCCATGGAGATCACCCCGGCGGTGTGGCGGATGCCAGTGCGCTTCGTCGGCTCCAGCGGGATCGGCGGCAGGCGCTCGCCCGCGTCGCCTAGCCCACCCTGGATCACGCTGATCGTGGCCGGGTTGTTGTCGTTCTTCGGTGAGACGGTCCGGTAGAAGGTCCCGCCCTTCATCAGCCCCTTGTCGGCATAGGCCAGGAAGTTGGCCACGGTGATCGGCGAGCGGTCGGGATAGAGCGCCAGGACGATCTTCCCCCTCTCGGTGACCAGCTTCACCCGCACCTCCCGGTCGCGGCCGGCGCCGGTCAATGGGATGGCGGCCAGGGCAGCGAGCAAGGCGCGACGATCGAGGCTCATGCGGGTCTCCGGAACGATACCCTCACCATGGCGCCGTTCGCGGGAGAAAGCTTCGCCTTAGACAAGAGAATTAGGGTTAAGCCGCACCACCCGCGCGAGATCGGTGGAATCCCCGTCTCGGGTCGATCAACGTTATCCCGAGGGAAAAACACGAAGGCATCGGCGGAGCCTTCGAAGACGCACAGAGTTAAGACCAACATGGCCGACCCCGAAGTTCGGTTCCCCGAGACCTATGTCAGCGGCGTGCCCGTCTGGGCCAAACGCCGTAAGCGCTCGGGCATCAATCCGTTGCTGAACACGATCATCGTCATCCTGGCCCTGTTCGGGGCCATGGTCATCGGCGTGTCGGCGCGCATGGGCTCCGTCGAAAAGGGCGGCGCGGTCATCGACCAGTGGATGGCCCTGGGGATGAAGCACCTGGAGAACGCCATCAAGGCGATGTAGCGCGCGACAGGCTGTAGCGGAATCTGACCGACCGGGTTAGAAGGCGCGCCCATGAGCACGCCCCAAAAGCCCATGGCCGAATTGGCCGCCGAGTTCGGCCTGAAACCCGCCGAATATGACGTCGTCCTGAAGCGGCTGGGCCGCGAGCCCAACCTTGTCGAGCTGGGCGTGTTCTCGGTGATGTGGTCCGAGCATTGCTCGTACAAGTCGTCGAAGAACCAGCTGAAGAAGTTCCCGATCGACGGGCCGCGCGTGATCTGCGGTCCGGGCGAGAACGCCGGCGTGATCGACATCGGCGACGGCGACGCGATCATCTTCAAGATGGAAAGCCACAACCACCCCTCGTACATCGAGCCCTATCAGGGCGCGGCGACGGGCGTGGGCGGCATCATGCGCGACGTCTTCACGATGGGCGCGCGGCCGATCGCGCTGCTGAACGCCCTGCGCTTCGGCGAGCCGGACCACCCCAAGACCAAGCGCCTGGTGGATGGCGTGGTCGCCGGCATCGCCGGCTACGGCAACTGCGTGGGCGTGCCCACGGTCGCCGGCGAGACCAACTTCCACAAGGGCTACAACGGCAACATCCTGGTCAACGCCATGTGCGTGGGCCTGGCCAAGGCCGACAGCATCTTCTACTCGGCCGCCCCGGGCCCGGGCCTGGCGGTCGTCTATTTCGGCTCCAAGACCGGCCGTGACGGCATCCACGGCGCGACCATGTCCTCGGCCGAGTTCTCGGAGGACTCGGAAGAGAAGCGCCCCACCGTGCAAGTCGGCGACCCCTTCGCCGAGAAGCTGCTGATCGAAGCCACGCTGGAGCTGATGGCCACCGGCGCGGTCGCCGCCATCCAGGACATGGGCGCGGCGGGCCTCACCTCCTCGTCGGTCGAGATGGCCGGCAAGGGCGGCGTCGGCATCGAGCTGAACATGGACATGGTCCCGCAGCGCGAGACCGGCATGTCGGCCTACGAGATGATGCTGTCGGAAAGCCAGGAGCGCATGCTGGCGGTCCTGAAGCCCGGCCGCGAGCAGGACGGCCACGCCATCTTCGAGAAGTGGGGCCTGGACGCCGCCGTCATCGGCTACACCACCGACACCGGCCGCCTGGTGCTGAAGCATCACGGCGAGACGGTTTGCGACGTGCCGCTGGCCCCGCTGTTCGACGACGCGCCGCTGTATGACCGTCCGTGGGTCCAGCCCAAGCTGGACGCCCGCCTCGACCCGGCCAAGATCCCGGCACCGATCAACTGGAACGAAGCGGTCCTGAAGATCGTCGGTTGCCCCGACATGGCCTCCAAGCGCTGGCTGTGGGAGCAGTACGACCGCCACGTCATGGCCGACACGCTGGAAGACAGCGCCACGGGTTGCGACGCCGGCATCGTGCGCATCCACGGCACGGGCAAGGCCATCGCCGTGACCAGCGACTGCACCCCGCGCTACGTCCAGGCCGACCCGTACGAGGGCGGCAAGCAGGCCGTCGCCGAGGCCTGGCGCAACCTGACGGCCGCCGGCGCCCTGCCGATCGCCATCACCGACAACCTCAACTTCGGCAGCCCCGAAAAGCCCGAGACCATGGGCCAGATCGTGCGCGCCACCGACGGCATGGCCGAGGCCTGCCGCGCGCTGGACTTCCCGGTCGTGTCGGGGAACGTCAGCCTCTATAACGAGACCAACGGCGTCGCCATTCCGCCGACCCCGACCGTCGGCGCCGTCGGCCTGCTGGAAGACTACGACCTGCGCACCGGCTTCGGCGCTGTGGCCGAGGGCGACACGCTCGTCCTGATCGGCGAGACACACGGCGAACTGGGCGCCTCGATCTATCTGCGCGAGATCCTGGGCCGCGAGGACGGCGCCCCGCCGCCGGTCGACCTGGCCCTGGAGCGCAAGAACGGCGACTTCGTGCGCGGCCTGATCAGCTCGGGCCTGGTGGCCGGTGTCCACGACCTGTCGGACGGCGGTCTGCTGATCGCCGCGGCCGACATCGCCCTGGCCAGCAAGGTCGGCGTCACCCTGAACGCCACCAGCGCCGCCCACGCTCACCCCTACCTGCTGGGCGAGGACCAGGCGCGCTACCTGATCGCCACCCCGGACCCGGAAGCGGTGCTGGAAGCGGCCAAGGACGCCGGCGTCCACGCCAATGTCGCCGGCGTCGCCGGTGGCGACACGTTCGCGTCAAAGGACCTGTTTAGCGTCTCCCTGGACGCCCTGCGCTCGGCCCACGAGGCCTGGCTGCCGGGCTACATGAACGCCCCCAAGGCCTAAGACCGGAAAGCACGAGTACATGCGCATCCTCGCCCTCACCGCCGTCGTGGCGCTCATGCTGAGCGCCTGCGCCCCGACCGCCCAACCCGCCGCCCCGTCGGCGGACAACCTGGTCGCCCAGTGCTCGGCCAAGGGCGGCAGCGTCCAGCCCGTCGGCAAGGCCCAGATCCCGACCTGCGTCGTGCCCTATGCCGACGCCGGCAAGACCTGCACCGACAAGGCTCAGTGCGAAGGCGCCTGCATCCTCGAGGGCAACCTAGAAGCCCAGGGCGACGTCACCGGCCAGTGCCAGAAAACCAACCGCCAGTTCGGCTGCTACGCCAAGGTCGTGAACGGCAAGTCGACCGGCGCGATCTGCGTCGACTAGACCGGCGTGTCGAAGCCTGTGGACCGCGATAGCGCGTCCCAGGCGACGATCTCGGCTTTCATCGCAGTCAGCTTCTGGTCAACGAGCGCCAAGGCATCCTCGCCCAAGAACAGCCTGACGGGCGGATTTTCCAGCGCGATAAGCTTCAGCACCACCTGCGCCGCCTTGTCCGGGTCGCCTGGCTGACGGCCGCTCTTGGCTTGTCTGGCCTCGCGGATCGGATCCATGACGGCGTCGTAGTCGCTGATACTCCGGGAGGTCCGGTCCATTGAACGACCAGCCCAGTCCGTACGGAATTGTCCAGGGGCCAGCGCCGTCACGTGGACGCCGAACGGCGCCAGCTCCTTGCCCAGCGCCTCTGAAATTCCTTCGAGGGCGAACTTGCTGCCGCAGTAGAAACTGATCCCCGGCATGGTGATGAAACCACCCATGGAGGTCACGTTGATAATGTGCCCGCGCCGACGCTCGCGCATGCCTGGCAGCACGGCCTTGATCATCGCGACGGGGCCGAAGACGTTGGCCGCGAATTGACGCTGGAGATCCTGCAGCGACGACTCCTCCAGCGCGCCTTCATGGCCGTAGCCGGCGTTGTTGACCAGCACCTCGACCGGGCCGGCCAGCGCTTCCGCGCCGCGGACTGCCGATGCGATCGACGGATAGTCCGTGACGTCGAGCAAGAGCGGAAAGGCGCGGTCGGAATACCGCGCCGCGAACGCCGCCCCGTCCTCCGCACGCCGCACGGTCCCGATAACACGATGCCCCGCCTCCAGGGCGGCCGCGGCAAAGGCCTTGCCGAGACCGGAGCTGACCCCGGTGATAAGGAACGTTTTCGAATGGCTGTTCTCGCCCATGGCAAGGCTCCGTAGATCCAAATTTATATCATGATATACTTTTTCGAATGACTGAGGACAAGCCCCCCGCCCCGGCGAAAAGCCGCGCCGACGCCATGCGTCGGCGCGTGCTCGACGCCGCCGAGCGCCTCCTGCACGAGGGACGCGCCGAGTTTTCGATGCGAGAGCTGGCCGCCAGCGCCGAGGTGAGCTTCGCCACTCCGTTCAACCACTTCGGCAGCAAGGCGGCGATCATGCACGCCCTGTCGGCCGAACGTATCGCGTCGATGGTGTCCCGCTTCGACGAGGCGGCTCCGAAGGGCGATGCCGCAGACCGCGTCCTCGCCGCGGTAGACATCGCCGCCGCCGTCATGCTGGCCTCGCCGGAGGTGAACCGCGCGGTGATCGGCACGATCGGCGCGCCGGGTGGAGAGGCCGGACAGGCCTATGTCCAGTCACGCGCGTTGTGGGCCCGGGCGATCGCAGACGGTGACGGACTGGAGCCAAGCCTTGCCGATATCGCCAGCCAAGCTTTACCCGATCATCTGGCTTTGGCTTTCCGGGGCGCGCTGTCGTTCTGGACGGCCGGTGAGATCGCCAACCTGGAGCTCGCGGCTCGGGCCCGCGCCGTAGCGGCTACCCTGCTGCTGGGTTTCGTGAAGCCTGAACGTCGAGAGGCGCTGCGGGCTTCGCTAGGCCGCGTGCGTCCGTCCTGACCACCGCGCCACCGTCTCCAGCAGCTTGGTAGGGTTGATCGGCTTGCCCAGGTGGTCGTCCATGCCGGCAGCCAGGCAGGTGGCGATCTGTTCGGGCAGGACGTTGGCGGTCATGGCGACGATCGGCGTGGCCGCGCCGCGCGCGCCTTCCATGGCCCGGATCTCGCGGGTGGCTGTCAAGCCGTCCATGACCGGCATCTGCACGTCCATCAGGACGAGGTCGAACTGGCCCTGGCGCATGGCCTCGATGCCGGCGACCCCGTCATTGGCCGTTTCCACCCCGATGCCGAACGGCTCCAGCATGGTGCGGATAAGCTCGCGGTTCACCGCATTGTCCTCGACCAGCAGCAGGCGCACCCCAGCCTCGGCGTCCAGCGGCGAGACATCTTCCGCCTCCGGGGCCGGCAGCTCGGCCAAGGGACCACGCACTTCGAACCAGAAGGTCGAGCCCTGCCCTTCGACGCTGTCGACGCCGATCTGGCCATCCATGCGCTCGATGATCCGGCGCGAGATGGCCAGGCCCAGGCCCGTGCCGCCGAAGCGGCGCGAGACGGCCGCATCGGCCTGCGAGAAGCGGTCGAAGATCGCCTCGCGGTTCTCGGCTGCGATGCCGATGCCGGTGTCGATCACCTCGCCGCGCAGCACGGCCTCTTCACCGTCGATCGTCTGGGTCAGGGCCACGGTGATCGCGCCGTGGGCGGTGAACTTCACGGCGTTGGACAGGAAGTTCAGCAGCACCTGCGACAGGCGCGGCCCGTCCAGGTTCATCGGCGCGATGTCCTTGGCCGCCCGCACCTCGACCTTCAGCCCCTTGGCGACGGCGCGCTCCTCGACCAGGGCGGCGCAGGACGAGGCCATGGCCGCCGGGTCGAACGGCCCCGGATCCAGCTCCAGCCCGCCGGCCTCCAGGCGCGAGAAGTCCAGCACGTCGTTGACGACGCTGAGCAGGGTGTTGCTGGCGTCCAGGATATGGCCGACCTGGCGGGCGGCGGTCTTGTTCAGGTTGCGCGAGCGGCGCAGCACCTCGGCGAAACCGATGATGGCGGTGAGCGGCGTGCGCAGCTCGTGGGTCATGTTGGCCAGGAAGTCGGACTTGGCCGCCGACGCCGCCTCGGCCAGCTCCAGGGCCTTGGCGATGTCGATCTCCAGCTGCTTGCGCTCGGTGATGTCGCGCGAGGTGACCAGCAGGATGTCCGAGCCGTCGCCCAGCCGCGAATAGGAACTCTCCAGCCAGATCACCCGGCCGTCCTTGCGGGCGGATTCGTAGTCGGCGTGCACCGGCGGGCCGCCGGCTTCCAGGCCGCGGATCACGCCCTGCACGCGCTTGAAGTCGGCGTCGCTGACCATGGCCTGCGGCGGCAGGGCCATGAACTCCTCGTGGGTGTAGCCGGTGATGCGCTCGATGCTGGGCGAGCTGTAGATCCGCTCGCCCTTGGGCGACCACAGGGCGACATGGTCGGTCAGGTTGTCGCCCAGCAGCCGATAGAGGCGGTCGGCCTCACGATACTGCTCGATGGCCCGCTGCTGGGCCTCGACGCTGGCCGATAGTTCGTCGCGCAGCTGCTCCAGCTTCATCTTCTGGCTGGTCAGCCAGTAGGCCAGCGGCGTGGCCACGACAGTGGCGATGATCAGGGTCGTGAAGGGCGTGAAGGTCTGCGGATTGCGCATGACCAGCACGTTGATGACGTAGTCGGCGATCAGCGCCGCGGCCACGATGAGGCCCACCGTCGGCGCGGTTTTGAAGATCCGGTCTCTCACGACGGCGGGCTTGATCGCGGCGCTCCTTCGGCTTTTCGGAATCACGATGCCCCCGCCACATTAAGGAGGAGTGAGGCCATTCCGCCAGCCGGGTGACAATTCGTCGCGCCGTGAAACCCAATGAAGCCAGAGGTTTAGCGGCCAGACGCCTTGGCCACATCGTCCAGGTCGCGCTCCAGCGCCTGGGCGGCCATGACGACCGTCGCCACCGAGCGCTTGAAGAACTCCTGCGGCACGGTCGCGAAATCGTCCGTGGGCCTATGATATTCGGGATGGTCCTCGACCCCGAAATAGATCCACGGCACACCCTTCTCGCCGAAGGCGTAGTGGTCGGACTGGTTGGTCCAGTTGTTCTCCTTACCGCCCTCGTCGGTGTCGTGCCCCAGCTTCAGGGTCACCGGCGCGGTCGTGGCCACCTTGACCAGGATCGGCTTCAGATACGGGAACGGAGCAGTCCCGGCGGCGTAGAGCTCGTTCTTCGGGTTCTTGGCCAGCATGTCGAAATTGATGTTCAGGGCGATCGTCGACAGCGGAACCGGCGGGTTGGCCGCGAAGGCCTTGACGCCGCGCAGGCCGCCCTCCTCGGCGTCGACCACCGCCAGGATCACGTCATGCTTGGGCGGCTTGGCCTTGAAGGCCTCAGCCAACGCCAACAGGCCGGCCACGCCCGAGGCGTTGTCGTCAGCGCCGTTGTAGATCTGGCCATCGCGGACGCCCAGGTGGTCGTAGTGAGCCGAGATGACCAGGGCCTTGCCGCCGGCCTCGGTCCCCTTGATGCGGGCCACCAGGTTCGTGCCCGTGACCTTGGTCCCGTCACGCTTGGCGAACTCGAAGGTCTGCTCGAACTTGTCGCCCAGCGGGACGAGGCCGATCTCGGCGAAGCGCGACAGGATGTAGGTCCGCGCCTTCTCCGAGCCCGGCGTGCCAACCAGGCGGCCCTGCATATCGTCGGCCGACAGGATGCGGACGTCGTCCAGGGCCTTGTCGCCCGGGCCCGCTAAAGCCGGCGCGGCGATGGAAACGAGGACGGCGGTCAGCGCCAAAGCGCGGGTAAGACGGATCATTCCGCCTACATGCCGTGCGCCGCGCGGCGAATTCAATTAAATCTCCGACAGATCGCCGTGGCCCGGAATGACAAACGCTGTCAGCGTGCGTCCGTCCTTAAGGAATCGCGGCCAGTTAGACGTTCCAGGAGTCCTTGCCCGTGCCCATGTCCCATGCCGAACTCGAGGCCCGCCTCACCCAGGCGTTCCCCGATTCCGAGATCGTGCTGACCGACCTGGCCGGCGACAATGACCACTGGAAAGCCCGCATCGTCTCGCCCGCCTTCAAGGGCCTGCCGCGCGTGCGCCAGCACCAGCTGGTCAACAAGGCGCTGGCCGACGTGCTGGGCGGGACCCTGCACGCTCTGGCCCTCGAAACCGCCGCCCCGGCGGAATAGGAGCAGACCTTGCGCTATCGCCCGTTCGGCGCGTCTGGCATGGCGATCTCGGCGCTGACCTTGCGCCTGGCCGACAGCGCGCGCCTGCGGGCCAACGACTGGCGGGCCCTGGTCTTCACGGCCTTGGAGAACGGCATCAACAGCTTCCAGGTCGAGGGCGACAGCCCAGAGCTGCTGAAGGGCGCCGGCGAGGCCTTCGCCTCGGTCGAGCGCCACCTGCTGTTCCTGACCTGGCGGGTGCGCGGCGACGCGGCGATGCTGGGCCAGCAGGCCGTCGACAGCCTGCTGGGCTCGGCCTTCGAGGGACTGGGCCTGTCCTACCTGGACCTCGTCCTCATCAACGACCCGCTGGGCCCTGCCCTGCCCCAGGTCTTCGACGCCGGCCTGCGCTTTTTGCACGAGAGCCGTGCGGTGCGGGGCTTAGGCATCGCCAGCCGCGGGGACATCGATCCGCGCCTGATGAAGAGCGGCCTGGTCACGGCCATCTCCTCGCCGTTCAACCTGTCATCCGGCTGGGCCGAGCGCCACCGCATACGCCACGCCGCGCAGCATGACTTCGCGGTCATCGGCGAGGACTTCTGGCCCCAGGCCCTGCGCGAGAGCGGCGGTGTCGCGGCCGCGCCCAAGCCGTCGCTGTGGCGTCGCCGCACCGACCCGCTGGCCGACTTCGGCGGCTACGACTTCCTGCACTCCACGCCCGGCTGGAATGCCGAAGAGATCTGCCTGGGCTATGCCCTGACCGAACCCTCGCTGGCCACCGTGCGCGTCACCGCCGACAGCCGCGCCGAGGTCGAGCGCCTGGCCGGCGTGGTCGAGCGCGACCTGCCCACCGGCGTCTGCGCCCAGATCGAAATGGCCCGCTTCTCGGCCCAGGAACGCGAGAAGGCAGCGGGTCGCACTTGACCAGAAGGCCCATGGCGCCTAGCTGAAAGGCTTACGCTCCAGGACTATTGCCATGACCGACGTCGCCTCCTCCCCCGCCCTCGACTTCATCGCCAAGACCGTGGCCGATCATCCGGTCGTGGTGTTCATGAAGGGCGTGCCGGACCAGCCGCGCTGCGGCTTCTCGTCGGTCGTCGTGCAGATCCTCGACCACCTGGGCGTCGAGTTCGTCGGCGTCGACGTCCTTCAGGACGACGACCTGCGCCAGGGCATCAAGACCTTCACCGACTGGCCGACCATCCCCCAGCTGTACGTGAAGGGTGAGTTCATCGGCGGCAGCGATATCATCCGCGAGATGTTCCAGTCGGGCGAGCTGAAGACCATGCTGGTCGAACAGGGCGTCCTCACGGCGTGAGCCGTCTCTTCGTCCCGCCCACGGACGCCTATTCCCTGACTTTCGAGCCCAAGGCGTCGGACATCGACGCCAACGGCCACGTCAACAACGTGGTCTACCTGGCCTGGGCCCAGGACCTGGCCATCGCCCACTGGGAAGCCTGGGCGACGGAAGAGCAGCGCGCGCCCTGGAGCTGGGTAGCGCGCCGCCACGAGATCGATTATCGCCGCGAACTGCTGCCGAACGCGATCGCCACCGGCTACACCTGGGTCGGCGAGCTGAAGGGCCCCCGCTTCGAGCGCTATGTCCGCATCGACGGCCCGGACGGCGAGATGTGCGCCCAGAGCCGCACCGACTGGGTGCTGATCGACATCGCCGCCAAGCGTCCTGCCCGCGTACTGCCCTGGATGGTCGAGCGATTTACGCCGAAGGGCTAGGGCCGCGACGGCCGGTGGATCTTCACGATCCGCAGACCCCGGCAGCGCGAGCAGCGCCCCAGGCTATATTTGGTCCCGGATCCGCCGATGCGAACGCCGCCGGCCTCGGCCAGCGACTTCTGGTGACCACAGCTGACACATTGGATCTTCCAGCCTGGCGCCGCGGCGTCGGTCATCTCTTGCCCCCAGAGTGCAATTCTGGGTTGGCAATGACAATCAACTCACCCACCGTCAAGCCAAGCTCGTTATAGCCGAACCGCAAGTTCGCCCATCCTTCAGACCCCTTGCACGTCTCCAGCCTCCGTCGGGCGAAGGCGACCACCGCATGGCCAGCCTTACGGTCGACGCGGAACACGAAATCGGCCTTGGCCGTGCAGCCCTTGGACCTCACGCGAACGGTCAGGGCGTCGGCGGCCGTCTCCACGATGGCCACCGGTTCCAGTTCGTCCAGGGTCTCGTCCGGTGCGGCGGGCAGCAGGCGCGGCCGCGTGGTCGCGCAGCCGGACAGCGCGAGGGCCGCTCCGCCGATCACAAAACCTCTGCGCGACTGAACGAAGTTCATCGACCCCTGTACGAACGGCTCAAACTTGACCAAAGATCGCCCACCGCTGGCGAGCTGACCAGCCTTCGGGGAGAGTCTTGTGCGTCTTCGTAGCGTTTTGCTGGCCGCGTCGCTGGCCACCATCCTGACGGCTCCCGCCCACGCGGCTTCGGACTACAAGAAACTCGACGCCGAGATCGACCGGCTGATCGTCGCCGGCAAGATCCCTGGCCTGGCCATGGCCGTGATCGACAACGGCAAGGTCGCCCACGTGGTCGCCAAGGGCGTGCGAAATGAAAAGGGCGATCCGCTGACCACGGATACCATCATGTACGCGGCGTCGATCACGAAAATGACCTTCGCCTATTACGTCCTGATGCTGGTCGACGACGGCACGATCGACCTGGACAAGTCCATCGCCGACTACCTGCCCAAGCCCCTGCCGGCCTATCCGCGCTATGCCGACCTGGGTGTCGATGAGCGCTGGAAGACCATCACGATCCGCCGCCTGCTGACCCACAGCTCGGGCCTGGCCGACCAGCGCTTCTATGATCCGGAGAACAAGTTCCGCTTCAACCTGGAACCCGGGAGCCGCTACGCCTACTCCAACGAAGGCGTCAACCTGGCCCAGTTCGTCATCGAGGAGAGCCTGGGCATCAAGGTCGGCGACGAGATGAACCGCCGCATCTTCCAGCCCCTGGGCATGACCCGCTCCAGCATGATCTGGCGCGACGACTTCAAGGGCAACCTGGCAGACGGCATTCGCGAGGACGGCAAGTGGGAGCCGCATGACGACCGCTCCAGCGTCCGGGCGGCCGGCTCGCTGGACACCACGATCAGCGACATGAGCAAGCTGGCGGCGGCGATGGTCTCAGGCTGGGGTCTCTCAGCCAAGGCGCGCGCCGAACTGGACAAGCCCAGCTTCCCGATCGTCAGCGAAGCCCAGTTCCCGCCGTTCCTGATCAAGGACAATCCCGCCAACGCCAAGATCGGCCTGGCCGCTGGCATCGGCGTGGTCGTCTATGACGGTCCGCAGGGCCGCGCCTTCTTCAAGGGCGGCCACAACGACATCACCGACAACCACGTGGGCTGCGTCGAGAAGGGCAAGCGCTGCGTCGTGCTGTTCAGCAACAGCGGCCTGGGCCAGCGCCTCTATCCGACGCTGGCGAAGGAAGTCCTGGGCGACCTGGGGACGCCGTGGCCGTGGGAGTACAATCGCCAGCTGCCAGTAGCGGCACAGTAAAAGCTGTCATCCCGGCCAAGCGCGAGCGCGCCGAGCCGGGACCGCCGGAAGCTCTGAGCCTGTTGCGGTCCCGGGTCTTCGCCCGGGATGACAGGATTGAACTAGCCCCAAGGACCCGGATTGCTCGGCGGCGCGACCGACGCCATGACCGGGACGGCCGGACGTCGCGTGCCCTGCCCCACGCCCAGCCGCATCAGGGCCTCGACGCGGTTCTGGGTCGACGGGTGGGTCGAGAACAGGTTGTCCGCGCCCTTCCCCGCCAGCGGGTTGATGATGAACATGTGGGCCGTGGCCGGATTGCGCTCGGCGTCGTGATTGACGTAGCCGCCGCGGGCATAGGCCTCGATCTTCTCCAGGGCGCGCGCCAGGGCGGCCGGGTCGCCGCCGATCTGGGCGCCGATGCGGTCGGCCTCATATTCGCGGGCGCGGCTGATAGCCATCTGCACCAGCATGGCGGCGATGGGGGCAAGGATGGCGATGGCGATCGCGCCGATCATCCCGCCGATGCCCCCGCCGTTGCCTTCCTCATCGCGCGAGCCGCCAAAGAAGAACGCGAAATTGGCCAGGGCCGAGATCGCGCCGGCGATGGTCGCCGTCACGGTCATCACCAGGGTGTCACGGTTCTTCACGTGGGCCAGCTCGTGGGCCATCACGCCGCGGATCTCGTCGCGGGTCAGCAGCTGCAACAGGCCCGTGGTCGCCGCGACGGCGGCATGGGCCGGGTCACGGCCGGTGGCGAAGGCGTTGGGCTGGACGTTGTCGATCACCGTCACGCGCGGACGCGGCAGGCCGGCCTTTTGCGCCATCTCCACGACGTCGACCACATAGTTGCGGATCAGCGGCTCGGGGTGGCTCTCGTCGACCTCTTGCGCACCATAGGTCCGCAGCACGATCTTGTCGGCGTTCCAGTACGAGAAGGCGTTCAGGGCCAAGGCGAACAGCAGCGCGATCAACATGCCGGTCGGCCCGCCGATCAGATAGCCCGCGCCCATGAACAGAGCCGTAAGGCCCGCCAGCAGCATGTAGGTCTTGAAGTGATTCATCGCTTTGATCGTCAGTCGAAGATGTCGAAGAGGTCGAAACGCTTCTTCTTGTGATGGCCGTACGAGCCGTGGCGACGGTGGTCATCGTCATCGCGGTCGTAGTGCTTGTGCTTCTGGTCGGCATAGTGGTCGGGGCGCTTGTAGGGCCTGGGCTCGGCATAGGCCGCCTGGGTCTCCTCGCGCTCGATCACCATCAGCTTCTCCAGCTCGCCCCGGTCCAGCCAGACGCCACGGCAGCGCGGGCACATGTCGAACTCGACGCCGGCGCGCTGCACGGCCTGCATGGAGCCGTCGCAGTTGGGGCACATCAGAAGGGGCATGTACGAACCTCCGGTCCAAAAGATGGATCGGGTGTCCTCGTGTCGGAGGCGGCGCCTTTAGGGAGGGGGGCTTAGGCGGCCGGACCCAGTGACATCGAGAACACCCGATGCGGTCCGACATCACGAGCGCTTGCATCGCTCGCCAGAGGGGCCCGGTCCCGCTGAATTAACCTGGGATGGGCCAAAGGGGCTTTCAAGGGGCGGTTGGCCCTTAAGGGCGCAACAAAAAAGGCCCCGGATTGCTCCGGGGCCTTTTCCGTTGGTTCGGATTCGACGCTTACGAAGCGTAGAATTCGACGACCAGGTTCGGTTCCATCTTCACCGGATACGGAACTTCCGACAGTTCCGGAGCGCGGACGAAGGTGGCCGACAGGCTCTTGGCGTCGACCGAGACGTACTCGGCGAAGTCACGCTCGTTCGAGGCGACGGCTTCGAGGACCAGAGCCATGTTGCGCGACTTTTCGCGGACCTGGATCACGTCGCCGGCCTTGCAGCGGTACGACGGGATGTTCACGCGCTTGCCGTTCACGGTCACGTGGCCGTGGTTCACGAACTGGCGGGCGGCGAACACGGTCGGCACGAACTTGGCGCGATAGACGATGGCGTCCAGGCGCGACTCGAGCAGAGCGATCAGGTTCTCCGAGGTGTTGCCCTTGCGGCGAGCAGCTTCCTCGTAGGTGCGCGAGAATTGCTTCTCGGTCAGGTTACCGTAGTAGCCCTTCAGCTTTTGCTTGGCGCGCAGCTGCAGACCGAAGTCCGAAACCTTGCTCTTGCGGCGCTGGCCGTGCTGGCCGGGACCGTACGAGCGCTGGTTGACCGGGGACTTCGGACGGCCCCACAGGTTTTCACCCATGCGGCGGTCGATCTTGTACTTGGCGCTATGGCGCTTCGACATAGTCAGTCTTTCAAAACGATCCGGGCCGGCTCCTCGAAAGAGGTGCGATCGCAACGGCGGCTTCGGGTCAATCCGTCATAAGGCTCCGCGCCGCGCGGCGAGCCGGCGGCGTGAAGGGGTGGCTTATGAGGGAACGGGCCTAGGGAGTCAACGTGCGCGGCGGGTTCGCCAGCGCCCGCGACTTGGCCTAAACCTCTCCCATGACCCTGGAGCAGCTCCGCATCTTCGTCGCCGTGGCCGAGCGCCAGCACGTGACCCAGGCGGCGCGCGAGCTGAACCTGACCCAGTCGGCGGTGTCCAGCGCGGTGGCGGCGCTGGAAGCTCGTCATGGGGTGAGCCTGTTCGACCGGGTCGGCCGCAACGTAGTGCTCAATCCGGCCGGTGCGGTGTTCCTGGCCGAGGCCAAGGCGGTGCTGGCGCGAGTTGAAGCGGCCGAGACGGCCCTGACCAATCTCGGCGACCTCTCGCGCGGCCGGCTGTCGATCCGGGCCAGCCAGACCATCGCCAGCTACTGGCTGCCCAGGCGGCTGGCCGCCTTCCGCCGCGCCTGGCCGGGGATCGCGTTGGACATCACCATCGGCAACACCCGCCAGGTGGCCGACGCCGTCGCCGAGGGCCTGGCCGAGCTGGGCTTCGTCGAGGGCGAGGTCGACCATCCGGTGCTGGAGGTCGACGTAATCGACCACGACCAACCGGCGGTACTGGTCGCGCCGGACCATCCGTGGGCGAAGGCGCGGCCCAGCCTCGCCGACCTGGCCGACACGCCTTGGGTGGTGCGCGAGCCGGGCTCGGGCACGCGGGCGGTGTTCGACGACCTTCTGGCGCGAGCGGGTGTGGAGCTGTCGCGCGTGACCCTGGCCATCACCCTGCCCGACAACGAGCCGACGCGCGGAGCTATCGAGGCCGGCATGGGCGCGGGCGTGCTGTCGCGCAGCGTGGCGGCCGCCAGCCTGGCCTCCGGCGCCCTGGTCGAGGTGCCCTTTGATCTGCCGCCGCGCGCCTACTGGGTATTGCGCCACAACGACCGCTACCGCGCCAAGGCTGGCGAGGCGTTCCTGGCGCTAGTCAGATCGTTCGATAATATCGAACATTAAAAGCAAAAGAACGCGTTGGATCGATTGATTGGAAAGGCGCATGCCAGCGCCATGACCACCGCCGCCCTGCCCTTCGCCCATCTGGACCACCCGACCGAGGTCGTCCGCCAGTTCACGCCCAACTGGTTCGCCGCCAGCATGGGCACCGGCGTGCTCGCCCTGGTCCTGGCCCAGATCGCGCCGCTGAAGCCGATCGGCCAGGCGCTGTGGCTGTTCAACATCGGCCTGTTTGGCCTGTTCGCGGGCCTCTACGCCGCGCGCTGGATGCTGTTCCCGCAGCAGGCCCGGCGAATCCTGGACCATCCGGTGATGTCGATGTTCCTGGGCTGTATCCCGATGGCCCTGGCCACCATCGTCAACGGCTTCCTGGTGTTCGGCCCGGCCCTGCTGGGCGCGAAGGCGGTCGAGATCGCCACCGTCCTGTGGCGGGCCGACGTGGCCCTGTCGATCGGTACGGGCCTGCTGGTTCCCTTCCTCATGTTCACCCGCCACGACCACGGCATGGAGCGGATGACCGCCGTCTGGCTGCTGCCGATCGTGCCGGCCGAGGTCGCGGCGGCCAGCGGCGGCCTCTTGATCCCGCACCTGGTCGATCCGGCCCTGAATCTGGACGTGCTGGTGGCCAGCTACGCCCTGTGGGCCACGTCCGTGCCGCTGGCCCTGGGCCTGCTGGCGATCCTGGTGCTGCGGATGGTGCTGCATAAGCTGCCCGAGGCCGGCATGGCCGCCACCAGCTGGCTGGCCCTCGGCCCGCTGGGCAGCGGCGCCCTGGCCCTGCTGTTGCTGGGCGAAGCCGCGCCGAGCGTGCTGGCCGATGTCGGCCTGTCCGCCTACGCCGTCGCCTTCAAGGGCGCCAGCCTGCTGATCGCGCTGCTGCTGTGGGGCTATGGCCTGTGGTGGCTGGCCACGGCCGCCATGGCCACCGTACGGCAGGTTCGGCGCGGCCTGCCATTCAATCTGGGCTGGTGGGGCTACACCTTCCCGCTGGGCGTCTTCACCCTGGCGACCCTGCGGCTGGCGGCCATCCTGCCGATCCCGGCCCTGACGACGCTAGGCTGCGCCCTGGTCGCCGTGCTGGCCGCCGCCTGGCTGGTAGTCGCCACCCGCACCGTGCGCGGCGCCTGGAGCGGGGTCCTGTTCCACGCGCCTTGCTTGGTTGAAGCTAAAGCCTAGCCCCGTGCCAGGCGACGTGGTCGCCGATGAAGGTCGTGATGAAGAAGTAGCTGTGGTCGTAACCGTCCTGACGGCGGACCGTGACCTTACGGCCGGCCTTCTCGGCGGCGGCTTCGATCAGCTGCGGCTTGAGCTGGTTTTCCAGGAAGCTGTCGGCCAGGCCCTGGTCGATCAGGATCTCGTCGAAGCTCGCGCCCGCTCCGTCCTCGATCAGCGCGCAGGCGTCGTGGGCCCGCCAGGCGGCGCGGTCCTCCCCCAGATAGGCCGTCAGCGTCTTGTCGCCCCACGGGCAGTTCAGCGGCGAGACGATCGGCGAGAAGGCGCTGACCGACTTGAAGAGGTCGGGATTGCGCAGCGCCAGGGTCAGCGCCCCGTGCCCCCCCATCGAGTGGCCGAAGATCCCCCGCCGCGCTGGGTCCAGCGGGAAGGCGCCGTCGACGGCCTCCAGCAGGTCCTTGGTCACGTACGAGTACATCCGGAAATGCGGCGCCCACGGGGCCTGGGTGGCATCGACATAGAAGCCCGCGCCCTGCCCCAGGTCATAGGCCGGATCGTCCGCCACGCCCTCGCCGCGCGGGCTGGTGTCCGGCGCGACGATCGCGATCCCGTGCTGGGCCGCATAGGCATAGATACCCGACTTCACCGTGAAATTGTCCTCGGTGCAGGTCAGACCCGACAGCCAGACGAGGTACGGGAACGGCCCTTCGCCATCCGGCGTCCACACCGTGAACTTCATCGGCGTGCCGGTGCTGGCGCTGTCATGCTTGCAATAGCGCAGCGTGCCGCCGTGGACGCGATGCGTGGCCGTGGTTTCGACGGCCACTAGAACGTCACCACGGTCCGGATGCTCTCGCCGGCGTGCATCAGGTCGAAGGCTTTGTTGATGTCTTCCAGCGGCAGGACGTGGGTGATCATCGGGTCGATCTGGATTTTCCCGTCCATGTACCAGTCGACGATCTTGGGCGTGTCGGTGCGGCCGCGCGCGCCGCCAAAGGCCGTGCCCTTCCAGACGCGGCCAGTGACCAGCTGGAACGGGCGGGTGGAGATCTCCTTCCCCGCCTCGGCCACGCCGATGATGATGCTCTCGCCCCAGCCGCGATGGCAGGCTTCCAGCGCCGTGCGCATGACGCCGGTGTTGCCGGTGGCGTCGAAGGTGTAGTCCGCGCCGCCATCGGTCAGGGCCACCAGGTGCGCGACCAGATCGCCCTGCACGTCGTTCGGATTGACGAAGTGGGTCATGCCGAACTTGCGGCCCCATTCTTCACGGGCCGGGTTGAGATCGACGCCAACGATCATGTTGGCGCCCACCAGCTTCAGGCCCTGGATGACGTTCAGGCCGATGCCGCCCAGGCCGAAGACGATGGCGTTGGCGCCCGGCTCGACCTTGGCGGTGTTGGTGACGGCGCCCACGCCCGTGGTCACGCCGCAGCCGCAGTAGCAGGCGGTCTTGAACGGCGCGTCCTTGCGGATCTTAGCCACCGCGATCTCGGGCAGCACCGTATAGTTCGAGAAGGTCGAGCAGCCCATGTAGTGGGCGATCGCCTGGCCCTTGTACGAGAAGCGGCTGGTGCCGTCTGGCATCAGGCCCTTGCCCTGGGTGGCGCGGATGGCCGTGCACAGGTTGGTCTTGCCGCTGAGGCAGCTTTTGCACTGGCGGCATTCGGGCGTGTAGAGCGGGATCACGTGGTCGCCGACAGCCACAGAGGTGACGCCCGCGCCGACCTCGACCACCACGCCCGCGCCTTCGTGGCCCAGGATCGAGGGGAAGATGCCTTCGCTGTCCAGTCCGTCCAGCGTGTAGGCGTCGGTGTGGCAGACGCCGGTGGCCTTGATCTCGACCATCACCTCGCCAGCCTTGGGCCCTTCCAGGTCGACCTCGACGATTTCCAGCGGCTTCTTGGCTTCGAAAGCGACGGCGGCGCGGGTCTTCATAGCGAGTCTCCTGGAGAGCGAACGGGCGCAATCTGCCGTCGAAGCGACGCCGGGTCGAGACTTGATAGCCACCCATTTTTTGCCCGTCGTCGTGACCCGCGTTCAGCGAACAACTAGGGTCCGGCCCAGTTTCGTCGGAGCCCGCCCATGACCAAGACCCTGAACGTCGCCCTGCTGGGCTATGGCATGGCGGGCAAGGTCTTCCACGCCCCGCTGATCGCGGCGACGCCGGGCCTGGCGCTGAGGACCGTGGTCACGTCGCGCACCGATCAGGTCGCCGTCGACCATCCGGGCGCGGGCGTCGTCGCCGATGTCGGCACGGCGCTGGCCGATCCCGAGATCGACCTCGTCGTCGTCGCCACGCCCGACGCCTTCCATGCAGAACATGCCCGCCAGGCCCTGGCGGCCGGCAAGGCGGTGCTGATCGACAAGCCGTTCGCCACGACCCTGACCGACGCCCAAGCCCTGGCCGAGCAGGCCGCCCATACCGGCAAGCTGCTCAGCGTGTTCCACAACCGCCGCTGGGACAGCGAC
Organism: Caulobacter sp.; assembly: GCF_017744445.1. Lineage (GTDB taxonomy): Bacteria > Pseudomonadota > Alphaproteobacteria > Caulobacterales > Caulobacteraceae > Caulobacter. The sequence goes on along the minus strand of NZ_JAGIBH010000013.1, from coordinate 26,151 downwards.
TTTCTCACGATCAAGCAGCTGATCGCCGACGGCGCGCTGGGCGAGGTCACGCACTTCGAGTCCCGCTACGACCGCTTCCGCCCCATGGTCGTCGACCAGTGGAAGGAGAAGGCCGGCGCCGGCACCTGGTACGGCCTGGGCCCGCACCTGGTCGACCAGGCCCTGCAGCTGTTCGGCATGCCGCTGGGCGTCTATGCCGACTTCGCGGTGCAGAAGGACGGCGGCGAGGCGGTCGACTACTGCCACGTGGTGCTGCGCTATGCGCGTCTGCGGGTCGTGCTGCACGCCTGCCAGCTGGCCCCGGCCAATGACCTGCGCTTCATCGTGCACGGCACGGGCGGCAGCTTCATCAAGCACGGCCTGGACCCGCAGGAGGCCGCTTTGGCTGGCGGCGCGAAACCGGGCGGCGAAGGCTGGGGCCTCGATCCGCGCCCCGGCGCTCTGCTGCGCGTCGAGGGCGACGGCGGCTATGAGAGCCTGCCCGGCGACTACCTGGCCTTCTACGCCGCCCTGCGCGACGCCCTGAACGGCGCGGGTCCCAACCCGTCCGACCCGGCCGACGCCCTGGCGACCATGACCGTCATGGACCTGGCCATGCGCAGCGCCCAGGAACGCCGCGAGCTGACGCCCTAGGTCTTCACCACCGCCGGAAAACGGAAAGCGCCGCCCAGCAGCTCGGCCTTGGGCAGATAGGCGCGCAGATAGAGGGCGAACGGGCCGGCCTTCGGCGCGGGCAACCAGTTGGCGCTGCGGTCGCCGCCAGGGTCGGTGCGGCCGATCCACAGGTCCAGCGAGCCGTCGGCATTGCGCTTCAGGCCCGGCGTGCGGTCGCCGATCGTGTAGCGCTTGATCGGGTTGTCGGTGAAGAAGAACTGGCCGTCGGGCATGGCCTCGTACATCGACAGCGACCAGAAGCCGTCCAGCGGGATCTGGGCCGGCAGGCTCAGGCGGTAGAGGCCATCGCCCGTGAAGTTGCCCGCCCCATCGTCGCCAGCGGCCTTCATGTACATGGCCTCGGCCACGGGCAGCGCGCCCAGGCCCTGCAAGGCGACGATGCCGCGATAGAGATAGTCCTGACCGTAGTCGCCCAGGTTCGGGCGCGGATACGACCAGCCGCCGACGAAGGCCTGCCGCCCCTTGGCGAAGACGGTGATCATCCGCGCCTGCTCGACCCCAGCCGTCGCGGCGGCCTCGTCATAGGGTCCCGCGCTCAGGAAGGCGGCGGTGCGGGCCAGGATCTTCAGATCGGTCGGCGGCGCCGGATCGCTGGCCAGCAGACTGCGGGCCGTCGCGAAATAGTCGGCCGGCTTGGCGTCGCGGTTGGCATAGGCGGCGACCGGACCGCCGGCAGGTCCCTTCACGACGAAGCCATCCTGGGCCTTGTGGGCGGCGTCGAGGTCGGCCTCGCCATTGACCAGGGTGCGGACCAGCAGCCAGGCGTGCGGTGTGGCGATGCGCGTCGGGTTCGGCCCACTGGAGGCCTGCCCCGGTCCGACCAGGGTGAAGGTTCCGCCCTTGCCGCCGATCGTGCGCGTGCCCAGCACCACGTTATTGTTGGTGAACATGTCCATGACCGCTGCCGAGTAGTAGCGCTCGCCCAGGGCTGGGATGGTCAGGGTCACCGGCCCCTTGGTCAGGTCCAGGAAGGCGGACGAATACAGCGTGTCATTATTGGGCGTCGTCACCCAGCGGGCGTTGTGGTCCGACAGGGTGCGGGTGTGGGACAGCCGGTTGATCGCCGCGCCAGGCGCCTTCAACAAGCGCGCCCGCGTCGTGGCCATCTCGATCAACGGCAGGGCATAGAGCCAGGCGTCCCGCGCGGCCGTCGGATCACCCTGCGCTCGCGCCAGAGACGGGACCAGACCCAAGGCGCTGGCCATGGCCAGCCATTCCCGACGGTTCATCCCGACCTCCCCAACATTTGTTTGAGAGGAGTTGAGCGCTAGAAACGCCTCAGTTCAAGAGGCCGCGCCGCTTAAGCCTCGCCGCCCTCGGCGGCCTTCTTGGCGGCCAGCTTGGCCAGCACCCGGCCCCGCCCCTTGCTGAGCGCGGTGATCACGCCTCGGAAGGTGCGGACTTCCTGGTCGGTCAGGCGGGCGCGGGCCAGGGGGACGCGCAGGTTGCGGACCATCGACGGCTTCTTCTCCGGCGGATGGTAGAAGCCGGCCTTGTCCAGCTCGCCCTCGAGGTGCTCGTACAAGCCCACCATGGCGGCCTGGTCGGCGGGCTCCTCGACATTGTGCTCGAACTTTTTCCAGGGCCGGTCGTCCTGGGTCATCTTCCATTCGTAGGCGTTGATCGACACCGCCTGGGCCAGGTTCAGCGAGCGGAAGCGCTCGTCGATCGGGATCGAGACGATGGCCTGGCACAGGGCGATGTCGTGGGTCTCGAGCCCCGCGCGCTCGCCGCCAAACAGCAGGCCGACCTTGCGACCGTGGGCGACTTCCTCGGCCAGGTGGCTGGCGCTTTCGCGCGGCGTGTAGACCGGCAAGCGCGTCTCGCGCGGGCGGGCCGTGGTGGCGTAGACCAGCTTCAGGTCGGCGATCGCCTCTTCCAGCGTGTCGAACACCTTGGCGTCGTCCAGCGGCCAGTGGGCGCCCGAGGCGCTGGCCCAGGCCCGCTCCTGCGGCCAGCCGTCGCGCGGTCGCACCAGGCGCAGCTCGTACAGCCCGAAATTGGCCATCACCCGCGCCACCGAGCCGATGTTCTCGGCCAGCTGGGGCTCGTTCAGGATGACGCAGGGGGGGACGGGCTTGAAGTCTTCGGTCATCCGCACCCTTTCCGCCGACTACGCCCCGTATGCAAGAGGTTGGCAGCCGAAACCGCCACAGCCGCGTTTACCCGGCATGTCGCGCCGCGCCGTCCTGACCGCTCTCCTCGCCCTGCCTCTGCTGTATGCCTGCGGCGAGAAAAAGCCGATGCTGGGCCAAGAAGAGCCGGTGATGAAGCCCAAGCGGCTGCAGAAGCGTATCGAGGCGATCGCCGTCCGCGCACAGCCGGCGACGCTGGGCGTGGCGGTGGAGGACCTGACCACGCGGCAGATGTGGGTCTTCAATGGCGATCGCGCCTTCCCGCTGGGCGCCGCCGCGCGCGTCCCGATCCTGGCGGCGGCCATGGCCGAGACAGCGGGCGGCCGCCTGTCGCCCGAGACGACCATGCCCGTCCGCGACGTCGACCTGTCCCCACCGCCCAGCGCCGTGGCCGACGCCTGGCCCGAGCGCCAGGTGTGGAGCGTCGTCGACCTGGAGGTGCTGGCCGAGCACGGCGACGCCACGGCGCTGGACCTGCTCACCAAGAAGATCGGCGGGCCGGGCGCGGTCGGCGGCTGGCTGGACGTCAAGCGCATCGAGGGCGTCCGCGTCGATCGCTACCAGCGCCAGGTCCGCACCGAGGCCCTGGGCCTGGCCTCGTTCCGCGCCGACTGGAAGGGCGAGGCCGCCTGGAACAAGGCCATCGCCGCCGTGCCGCCCGAACAACGCGCCCGCGCCGCCCACGAACTCCAGACCGACCACCGCGACACCGCCACGCCCGTGGGCATGCTGCGTCTGCTGGAGGCCTTCATGCAGCGCGAGTTGGGCGTGTCGCCCGACGCCGATCGCCTGCTGGGCCACGATCCCGGCCATCTGGCCCTGGCCTTGCCCAAGGGCGCGAAGCTGGCCCAGGCGGCCGGCTCGGCGCGCGCCGACCAGGGCTTCACGCCTTCCAGCCACGCCCTGGCCGTGGTCGAGCTGAAGGGCGGCCGGCGCGTGGCTTTCGTGGTGTTCCTGACCGGTTCGACCGCCGACGCGGCGACGCGCGAGCGGCTCATCGCCGAGGTCGGAAAGACCGTCCTCGAAGAGTTCTAGCGCCGGCGAACTCGCGCCAGGGCCTCCAGCAGCTGGGCCGGATGCAGCGGCTTGGCCAGGTGCAGGTCCGCGCCAGCCGAGTGGGCGGCGGCGACGTGCTCCTCCATGGCGTTGGCGGTCAGCATGACCACCAGCACCGGCGGCGCGTTCGAAGCCGCCTCACGCGCGCGGATGGCGCGGGTGGCGGTCAGGCCGTCCATCACCGGCATCTGCATGTCCATCAGCACCGCGTCGAAGCTGGCGGCCTCCAGCGCGTCCAGCGCCGCCTGGCCGTCCTCGACCATGGTCAGGTCCACGCCGAACGGCTCCAGCACGATCTCGACGACCTTGCGGTTGGTCGGATGATCCTCGGCGACCAGCACCCGCAGGCCCTCCAGCGAGATCTCGCGATCCTCCTCGACGGCGTTCTGCGCCATGTTTTCGCAGCGGACCAGCGGCAGCACGACCTCGAACCGCGCGCCCTGGCCGGGCGTCGCCTGGGCATCGATTGTGCCGCCCATCATCTCGGCCAGAGCCGCGCAGATCGAAAGGCCCAGGCCCGTGCCGCCGAACTGGCGGGTGATCGACTGGTCGGCCTGGACGAAGCGCTTGAACAGGCGGTCGCGCACGGCCCCGTCGAAGCCGACGCCGGTGTCGCGCACCACGAAGCGCACCGCCTCGCCCACCCGGTCGACCTCCAGCGAGACCTCGCCCTCGGCCGTGAACTTCACGGCGTTGGCCAAGAGGTTGGAGAGGATCTGGCTGATCCGCGCGGCGTCGCCGTCATAGGTTCCTTCGGCGTCGGGCGCGACCGACCAGCGGAACACCAGGTGCTTGGCCTCGGCCGCCGCCGCGTGCAGCTCGGCCATGCCGCGCACCAGTTGCGTCAGGTCGAACGCGCCGAGGGTCAGCTGGAACTCGCCGGCCTCGATCTTGGAGACATCCAGGATGTCGCCCAGCACCTGCTCCAGCAGGCGTCCCGACGACGAGACCAGGGCGGCGAGCTCGCGGCGGGCTTCCGGATCGTCTTCATTAGCCAGGCGGTCGCCGATGGCGATCACCCCGTTCAGCGGCGTGCGCAGCTCGTGGGACATATTGGCGAGGAACACCGACTTGGCCTGGTTGGCGCGCTCCAGCTCGGCGGTGCGCTCGGCCACGCGATCTTCCAGCGAGCGGCGCAGCTCCTCGTTGCGGTCGCGCTGGCGACGCAGCGCCCTGGCCAGGGAGCCGATCTCGTCCGGCCGCGCCTCGATCGGGCGAGCGGCGGCGGGGTCGCCCTGCTGCTGGGCATCGGCCAGCTTCTCGAGCGGCTCGGTGACCATGCGGTTGGTCAGGCGGTAGAGCAGCGGGGCCTGCAGGGCCACGCCGATGAAGCCGAACAGCAGCACCCATGAGGCGGTCTTCAGCGACGACCAGACGATATCGCTGGACGGGAACGCCATGATGAACCACCAGCCCGGCTCGACCAGGCGGCCATAGGCCACCAGCTTGTCCCCCTTGGGCGACAGCACCGTGCCGACCTCGCGTTTCTGGGCGGCGATGTGCTCGACCAGGCGCTTGAGATCGTTGTCCGCCTCGAACTTGCGCAGGATGCCGACATCCACCACGCCGTTGCGGGCCAGACCTTGCGCGGCCACCAGCTCGCCGTCGTCGGCCACGATCAGATTGCGCCCGCCCGGCAAGGCGTCGGCCACGGCGCGCAGCAGGTAGCTGTCCAGCGACAGGCTGGTGCCGAACGCCCCCATGAACTGGCCCTTGTAGTAGAAGGGCGTCATGCAGGCCGCGTTCAGGCCCCGGCCGCTGGGGTCCGAGATCAGCCGCCGCAGCTTGGTGCACTTCATGACCCGCGCCGGATTGTTCTCCGGCAAGGTCAGCAAGGTCATCTCCTCATGGGCGATGGAGAGGTCCGGCGGCGCGGTCTGGCGGTAGTACATCAGCCGATCGGGCCGGTTGGGGCCGAACATCACCAGCCGCGTGCGGGGCGTGAAGAAGTAGAAGTTGTCATAGTGGCGGATCTCGGTCTCGCCGGTCGAAGCCACAACGTCGGTCGCGCCGACGAACAGTTCCTGCTCGGGCAGGCTCATGGTGTGAGCCTGGGGCAGGTAGGCGCCGACGCCATAGACATAGCGGTTGCCGATCCGCGCGCCGTCGAACAGGCCCGGGATCGAACGCCGCGTGCCGTCGCCCTTCTCCGGGAACAGGCGCTGGAACTGGGCGTGGACCTCGGGGTCGTCGCTCATGGCCAGACGCCGGGTCAGGGCCTCGCCCGCCGCGTCGTGCACCTTGACCAGGTCGGAGAACAGGCGGTCCTCGGTCTTGACCCGCTCGCCGACATATTCGGCCAGGTGGCGGGTTTGGGTGTCGGCGGCGCTCTTGCGCACGAAGACGAAGGCCGCCGCCGTCGCGACGCCCGTCACGGCGATCGACAGGATCGCCACCATGGTCAGCAGCCGCCGCGCCAGCGGGGAGGTCACCCCCGCGATCGCCCCCGGATGGTCGTTCAAGAGTACTCCCTGGCCCGCGCCCTTGGGCCGTTATCCCCAAATCGCTACGCTTGAACGCTGAACTGACTGGCAAGGTCGAAGCGACTGGCTTTTCCCCCGCGACGCAACAGTCTATAGCCTCCCGGTCCGCGCCGCTTCCTGGCCCTGTGCGCCAGATCGCCACAGGCGCGCCACCGCCAGAGGAACCTCCCCGCAATGGCCAAGATTAAAGTCGCCAACCCCGTCGTCGACATGGACGGCGATGAAATGACCCGGATCATCTGGAAGCTCATCAAGGATAAGCTGATCTTCCCTTACCTGGATCTGGAACTGGACTACTACGACCTGTCGGTCGAAAACCGCGACGCCACCGATGACCAGGTGACGATCGACGCGGCCAACGCCACGAAGAAGCACGGCGTCGCCGTGAAGTGCGCCACCATCACCCCGGATGAGCAGCGCGTCGAGGAATTCAGCCTCAAGAAGATGTGGAAGTCGCCGAACGGCACGATCCGCAACATCCTGGGCGGCGTGATCTTCCGCGAACCGATCATCTGCCAGAACGTGCCGCGCCTGGTGCCGGGCTGGACCCAGCCGATCATCGTCGGCCGTCACGCCTTCGGCGACCAATACCGCGCGACCGACTTCAAGTTCCCCGGCAAGGGCACCCTGTCGATCAAGTTCGTCGGCGACGACGGCGAAGTGATCGAGCACGAAGTCTTCAAGGCCCCGGACGCCGGCGTCGCCATGGCGATGTACAACCTCGACGACTCGATCCGCGACTTCGCCCGCGCCTCGTTCGCCTACGGCCTGAACCGCGGCTATCCGGTCTATCTCTCGACGAAGAACACGATCCTGAAAGCCTATGACGGCCGCTTCAAGGACATCTTCCAGGAGATCTTCGACGCCGAATACGCCGACCAGTTCAAGGCCAAGGGCATCCACTACGAGCACCGCCTGATCGACGACATGGTCGCCTCGGCGCTGAAGTGGTCGGGCGGCTACGTCTGGGCCTGCAAGAACTACGACGGCGACGTGCAGTCGGACATCGTCGCCCAGGGCTTCGGCTCGCTGGGCCTGATGACCTCGGTGCTGATGACGCCGGACGGCAAGACGGTGGAAGCCGAAGCCGCCCACGGCACCGTCACCCGCCACTACCGCCAGCATCAGAAGGGCGAGAGCACCTCGACCAACTCGATCGCCTCGATCTTCGCCTGGACGCGTGGCCTGGCCCACCGCGCCAAGCTGGACAACAACCAGGAACTGGCCGACTTCGCCGCCACCCTGGAAAAGGTCTGCATCGACACCGTCGAGAGCGGCTACATGACCAAGGACCTGGCCCTGCTGGTCGGCGACAAGCAAGGCTGGCTGACCACCGAAGGCTTCCTCGACAAGATCGACGAGAACCTGAAGAAGGCCATGGCCTAAGTTTCCCTTCCGCCCCCTGCGGGGGCGGACGGTCGCGCAGCGACCAGGTGGGGGCAAGTAGAGTGACAGAACTCTGACTCGCCCCCTCCGCGCTTCGCGCTCCTCCCCCGAAGGGGGAAGAAGGATCGAAAAACAGAAACGCCCCGGAGGATCTCCTTCGGGGCGTTTTTCTATTCCGCTCGGCCGCGCTCCATGACGGCTCCGGCAAAGTCGATCACACACATCGCGCCCCACTGCCGGTGGCTTCCACAGGCCACGCCGGCCGTGGTGTATCCCGCCCCGAAAATGTTGCGGCGATGCCCTCGCCCCGGCACGCGGCTGTCGATGATCAGCTGCCGCACGACCTGCCGCGCATCGTCATAGCCGTACGAAATGTTCTCGGCTGAAAGGCCCGCATAGACCCCCGCCGCCCGCAGGCGCAGCCCCAGGCTGCCGGCCGCGCCATGGCCGACCTCGCCGCGCGGGCCTTGCAGCCGCACATGCTCCAGCGCCGCCGACCCGATCCGGCGATCGGCCTTCAGCGGCGGCAGAGGCCGCTGGCGCTCCAAGAAATCGATAGCCTCCTCCACCGCGCCCGGCTCCTCCTGCTCGAACGCCCACTCGGGCGCGCGGCGCAGTTCGCGGGCGTAGTCGGCCGGATGGGCCCGGGCGTAGTTGACCTCGTCCAGCACCGCCTCATCGAGATCAGCGGCATGCGCCATGGCGGGGATCAGGAAAGCGGCCACAAGGGCGGCGGCGCACGCGAAGGCGGGCGCGTCGGGACAACGCAACACTTGGCTTTACTCTCGATACTGAACGTCCCCGCTCGTCAGATATCAGCGACCGCCCAGCCGATCGACGCGCGTGTTGTCGCAACAATCCATGGGCGACAATTGACAAATACAACTTATAAGACTTCACTTGCGTGCAAGTCGTCCGATCGGACGCCTTCCCCGATCCGTAGTCGAGAGTTTCCTCCCCGACCGGATCCGCCTCCAGCGCCGCCCCCGCCCCCGGGAGCGGCGCTTTTTTCTGCGCCTCCCCCAAGGCCTCCCCGCAGCGAGCGCCCCTCACGCGCGAGCGCCCTTGCGGCGAACGGCGATAGCTGGTCTATCCGCGTTAACCTTTGAGGGCGGGCAAAGCGGCATGACTCTGCAGAAGCGGATCTGGGACCTGATCGTTCTGGCGATCTTCGTCTTCGCCGCCGCCTTCGCCACGGCGCCCTGGTTCGCGTTCCGGGCGCTGAAGGCCGCCGCCCAGTACGAAGACGTCCAGGCCATCGGCGAGCTGGTCGACTTCCCGGCCGTGCGACGCAGCCTGACCGGCCAGCTGATCGCCGACGCCCCCGCCGCCCAGCCCGAGAGCCCCTCAATCTGGCGCGACCCGCTGGGCGTCTTCAAGAAGGCCATCGAGCCCATGGCCCCGCCCGAGCCCAAGGTCGACCGCTACCTGACCGTGGCCGGCGTCTCGGCCCTGACCCGCGGCTACGCCCCTGGCAAGGCCCCGCCCGCCTCGTCCCGCGACGGCTCGCTGGGCGGCCAGATCAAGGACGCGGTGCGCGGTCCTTATCCGGGCATCGCCTATTGGGACCCCAATCGCGTGCGCATCTCGATCAAGCGCCCAGACGCCAGCGGCAAGGTCACGATCTTCACCTTCGAGCGCAAGGCGCTGTTCACCTGGAAGCTGGTGCACATCCGCCTGCCGGGCGACGAGCGGCAGGGCTAGCCTGACCTCCGTGCTGCATCTCGTTCTCGACGTCGTCTCGCGGGTCTGGCCGTTCTTCCTGCTGGTCGGCGCGGGCCTGACGCTCAGCCGCCTGCGCCTGCTCGACGCCAAGATGACCCAAGGCCTGTCGGCCTATGTCTATTGGGTCGGCTTCCCCGCCCTGCTGCTGCACTCGCTGTCGCGCCTGGGACGCCCCGGACACGACCTGCTGCTGGGTTTGGCGGCCTATGCTGGCGCGGGCCTCTTGGTCATGGCCGCCGTCGTCACGGCCGGCCGGCTGCTGGGCTGGAGCAAGGCCGAGCGCGGCGGCGCGGGCATGGCGTCCGGCGTGGGCAACAGCGCCTTCCTGGCCCTGCCGATCACCGCGTCCGTCATGGGGGCAGAGACCGCCCGCCTGGTCGCCGGCGTCGTGGCCATCGACTTCGTAGTGATGGCCGCCACCGGCGTGGGCCTGCTGGGCTGGGCGGCCGGCCGCTCGGTCTGGCGCTCGACCGTCCAGGCGTTCCGCAACCCGGTCGTGGCCGCCGCCCTGGCCGGCGTCGCCCTGGCCCTGCTGGACCTCGCTTTGCCCGAGCCCCTGGACCGCGCCGTTGGCATGGCCGCCGTCTCGGGCAGTCCGGTTGGCCTGGTAGCCCTGGGCGCGGCCCTGGGCCTGCGAGAAACCGAGGGCCAAACCGCGCCGTCCTGGGGTCCCGTCACCCTGGCCGCCATCGGCAAGCTGGTCGCCTTCCCGCTGCTGGCCTGGTTCGCCATCGGCCTGACGCCGGCCCCGCCCGCCTTCCGCGCCGGCGCGACCCTGCTGGCCGCCGCGCCGACGGCGGTGAACGTCTTCATCCAGACCCGCGCCTATGGCGTCTTCGCCCGTGGCGCCGCCCGCACGGTGGCCCTGACCACAACGCTGTCGATGGTCACCCTGGCCCTGGCGGCCCTGCTGCTGCGCTAAGCCATTCATCCCATAAATTGCGCACCGTCACGCTTGCCGTGTTTGACACCCCTTGTCTCGACCACTAAACGCTCTTGCGAGTCATTATCGTTTGCACAGAGGTTGTCCATGACCCCGTCCCTCCGCGCCCTTCTGCTGGCTGGCGTCGCCGTGACGAGCGTTCCATGCCTGGCTCTGGCGACCGAGACTGGCGCGGACAGCGCGGCGGAAGCCAACCAGGTCGAAGGCGTGGTGATCACCGGCGCGCGCACCCGCACCTCGGCGGTGACGGGTCTCGACATGAGCCTGCGCGAGACGCCCCAGTCGGTGACGATCATCAACCAGGAGCGGATCAAGGACTTCGCCCTGACCGACGTGAACCAGCTGCTCGACCAGGTGACGGGCGTCAATGTCGAGCGGGTCGAGACCGACCGCACCTATTACAACTCGCGCGGCTTCGACATCACCAACTTCCAGGCCGACGGCATCGGCCTGCCGCTGATCTGGGGCATCCAGTTCGGCGAGCTGGACACGGTGCTGTTCGAGCGTGTCGAGACCGTGCGCGGCGCCAACAGCATGATGACGGGCACGGGCAATCCGTCGGCGACGATCAACTACGTCCGCAAGCGCCCGACCAAGACCTTCCAGGCCTCGGGCGCGCTGCAGTACGGCTCATGGGACAACAAGCGGCTGGAGGCCGACGTCTCGGGTCCGCTGAATGCCTCGGGCACGCTGGCCGGCCGGCTGATCTACGCCAACGAGGATCGCGACAGCTATCTGGACTATTACGGCGTCAACCGGAACGTCTACGGCGCCCTGCTGGCCTGGGACGCGACCTCGAACCTGACCGCCACGGTCGGCTGGTCGATGCAGGACAACCGCGCCCGCGGCAACAACTGGGGCGCCCTGCCCCTGGTCTATAGCGACGGCACGCGGATCGACTATCCGCGCTCGGCCTCGACCTCGGCCGACTGGACGCACTGGAACGTCCGCGACCAGACCGCCTTCGCCGAGCTAGCCTGGCGCTTCGACAACGACTGGCAGGTCAAGGCGATCGGAACGTTCAAGCGTTTCGAGGAGAACGCCAAGCTGCTGTACGCCTACAACAATCCCGATCCGGTGACGGGCCTGGGCGTCGAGGGCATGGCCGGCGTCTATCCGTCGATCTACGAGAACTACATCCTGGACGCCTATGCCTCGGGTCCGTTCCAGGCGTTCGGCCGCGAGCACCAGCTGGTGATCGGCGGCCAGACCTCACGTTCGCACGGGCATGAGTACGAGGACTTCTCGCAGGACCCGATCATCTATCCGTCGATCAAGGACTGGGGCAGCGTCCAGGTCGCCGAGCCGACCTTCCCCGGCGCCTATCTGGCCACCGACCAGGTCGACCGCCTGTCGCGCTTCTACGCCGCCGCCCACCTGAACCTCTCCGACCGCCTGAAGGTCGTGGCCGGCTTCAACGCCCTGAAGCTGAAATCCAAGGGCTATTCGTATGGCGCCGACACCCCGCGCAACGACAGCGAGGTCAGCCCCTACGCCGGCGCGGTGTTCGACCTGTCCGAGAACGTGTCGCTGTACGCCAGCTACACCGACATCTTCAATCCGCAGTCGGAAGTCGACGTCACCCACGCGCGGCTGGATCCGGCCCACGGCAAGAGCTACGAGGCCGGCTTCAAGAGCGAGTGGCTGAACAAGCGCCTCTATCTGACCGGCGCGGTGTTCACCTCGCGCCAGGCCGGCCTGGCGACCTATGCCGGCGACTTCCCGGACGGCAAGAGCTACTACGCCGGCGTCGACACCAAAGCGACCGGCTACGAGCTGGAGGCTGTCGGCGCGATCAACGACCAGTGGCGGGTCAGTCTGGGCTGGACCGACCTGACCATCAAGGACGCCGACGGGAACAAGGCCCGCCTGTTCACCCCGCGCAAGACGCTGAAGGCCTCGACCACCTACACCATCCCGTCGCTGCGTAACCTGACCCTGGGGGCCCAGGTCCGCTGGCAGGACGATATCGAGGGCGCCGACATCGTGCCCGTCACCCAGAAGGCCTATGGCGTCATCGACCTGATGGCTGGCGTCGACCTGACGGAGAAGGTCCGCGCCACGGTCAACGTCAAGAACGCGACCGACAAGACCTATCTGGCCAGCCTGATGTGGAACCAGGCCTATTACGCCGCCCCGCGCAGCGTCTCGCTGCGTCTCGACTACACGTTCTAGGAGCAGGTCATGGACGCCCGCACCCCGCCTGCCCTGGCCAAAGCCCCTAGCCTGAGCCTGCCCAAGCAGGCCGTGCGCCCGCTGCTGGGCTTCTTCCACCGCTGGGTGGGGCTGTTCATCGCCGGCTTCCTGTTCATTTCGGGCGTCACCGGCGCGGTCATCTCGTGGGACCATGAGCTGGACGACCTGCTCAACCCGCACCTGATGCACGCTCGCGCCGAAGGGACGCCCAAGGCCCCGCTGGAGGTGGCCAAGCTGATCGAGGCCCGCGACCCGCGCGTCCAGGTCACCTTCATCCCGCTAGCCCCGGAAAAGGGCGAGGCCTACGCCTTCGGGGTCGACGCCAAGCAGAACCCGACCACCGGCAAGCTGTACACGCCCGGCTACAACCAGGTTTTCATCGATCCGGCGACCGGCGACGAACTGGGCCGACGCAACTGGGGCGCGGCCTGGCCGATCACGACCGAGACCTTCGTCTCGTTCCTCTACGTGCTGCACTACACCCTGCACATCCCGGCCATGTGGGGCGTCGACCGCTGGGGTGTGTGGCTGATGGGCGCGATCGCCGTGCTTTGGACGATCGACTGCTTCGCCGGCTTCTACCTCACCCTGCCGGCCCAAAAGAACGCAAAGGGGACCGGGAAAGGCTACTGGAGCCGCTGGAAGCCCGCCTGGCAGATCAAGACCAAGGCCAGCGCCTACCGGATCAATTTCGACATCCACCGGGCCTTTGGCCTGTGGCTGTGGGGCGTCTTGTTCACCGTGGCCTTCACGGCCTTCTCGCTAAACCTCTACACCGAGGTCTTCTATCCGGTGCTGTCCAAGGTCTCTAAGACCACGCCCGGCCCGTTCGAGTTGCGCACGCCCGCGCCGCTGGACCAGCCGATCATCGCCAGGAAGACCTATGCCCAGGTCATCGAGACGGCCAAGGTCGAGGCCAGGAAGCGCGGCTGGACCGACCCCGTCGGCGGCGCCTTCTATGCCCCGGCCTATGGCGTCTATGGCGTGACCTTCCACCAGCCGGGCGGCGACCACGGCGCGGCGGGGGTCGGCACGCCCTATCTCTACTATGACGGCCAGACGGGCCTGCCCGCCGGCGAGCGCCTGCCATGGGTCGGCACCGCCGCCGACATCTTCGTCCAGGCGCAGTTCCCGCTGCACTCGGGCCGCATCCTGGGCCTGCCCGGACGAATCCTGATCTCGTTCATGGGCGTGGTGGTGGCCGCGCTCAGCGTCACCGGCGTCGTGATCTGGCTGAAGAAGCGCAAGGCGCGGGTGGCCCGCCAGGCGAAGGCCTGACTGCTGACAATCCCTGTCAGCGGCCCGGCCTAGTCTTGGCGTCAGGAGGAGACGCCATGATCAGCTACATCACCATCGGCGCCAGCGACATCGACCGCGCCGGCGACTTCTACGACGCCGTGCTGGGCGCGCTGGGCAACCAGCGGCTCTGGCGGCAAGGCGACTGGATCGGCTACGGCCCCGATCCCGAGCACGCCACCGTCATGATCTGCAGCCCCGAGAACGGTCAGCCCGCCAAGGCCGGCAACGGCATCATGGTGGGGCTGAAGGCCGAAACCTCCGAGCAGGTCGACGCCTTCTACGCCGCCGCCATGGACAAGGGCGGATCCTGCGCCGGCCCGCCCGGTCCACGTCCAGCCTATGGCGAGGGCTACTACCTGGCCTATGTCCGCGATCCCGACGGCAACAAGCTGTCGGCTTTCTTGAAGAGCTAACCCGGTCCCTGCCCGCTCAGCACATTGGAGGTCGGCGCGCCGCCGGGCGGCCCCTGGTCGCCAGCCTTCCAGCCCGTCGGGCACGGGCCGATGCGCTGGTAGCGGCGCGCCTGGACAACCTTGCCGCCGGCGGACTGCAGCGGCTGCAGGGCGAAGCGGACGGTGAAGTCGTCGACCTTGTGGCGTGTCGTCGTGACATAGAGGCCGTAGCGCGCGTCGCCGACCTGGCAGCGCTTGATGTGCTCGTCGGCGGTGTCCTTGGCGGCCTGGCCATACAGCTGGCAGGGCGCACCGTTGATATTCGGCTCGACGCGCGAAAACGAGCTGACCACCTCGGGATTGGCGCAGACCATGACCACACCTGTCTGGCCGCCGGAGTCCTCGACCACCTCGATCCGCCACAGGGCCGGCGGCGCGAAGTGCTTTGGCGCCTGCGCATTCTGCCCGCAGCCGGCCAAGGCCAGCAGACCGACGACCATCAGAGCCTTTCGCGACATACGACCATCCGGACTTGAACTACATATGTAATTCTATTGAACTGGCGCGCGCACTGCCGTCAAGTCACAACCTCAGTCGACCGAGGGAGAGCTGCGGTGAAGGCAATGGCGAGAATTTTCACGATCTGCGCAACATCGTTGGTGCTTGCCGTCTCGGCGGGCTTGGCCACCGCTTCCGCCGCCGAACCTTCCGGCTTCGCCAGCAGCGCGGATGTCCAGGCCCAGATCCGCGAGATGCTCACGGCGATGAAGCCCGATCAGGGGTTCATGTGGCGTCCGCTGGTGCGCGACGGCGCTACCGTGGCGGCGATCGAAATCTGGAAAAAACCCGGCCGCCCCGCCGTTCACCCCACCGAAGCCGAATACGCCATCGTGCTGGAGGGCGCCGGCACGCTGATTTCCGGCGGGACCATGGCCGATCCCAAGCCCAAGAACCCCAACCTGATCGAGGGCAGCCAGATCGATGGCGGTGAGACCCGGACACTGGGGCCGGGCGACGTCATCCTCGTCCCCGCCGGCGTGCCGCATTGGTTCGGGATCACCGGCGAGCGGTTGGTCCTGCTGGGAATCAAGCTGCCGGGCGCGAAGTAGCGACCCGCTGATAACTGGAAGTGGCGAGTGGAACTTAAACTGTTGACGTGGAAGGACCCTGGTCTTGACGCGCGTCGAAGCTCCGCATCGCGATCCGCGCCACGGCTTCCAGTTCCGCCCGCGTCGCGCCATCCCGCGCCAGGATCGACATCCCGCTCTGGACCGTCTGAACGAAGCGGGCGAGGGCGTGGACGTCGGTTGCGGCCGGAAGCTCGCCGGCCTCCACGCCTTGATCCAGTCGCGCCTTCAGCCGCTCCAAGCTGCCCAGGCGCGCCGCGCGGACCAACTCGCCGAGGCTCGCATGGCCTTCTTCGCCGACCATGGACAAGGTCACCATGCAGCCTCGGGGCATGTCGCACAGCGAACCGGTCAAGGAGGCGGCCGAGTCCAGCAGCCACGCCGCCACCGCCTCGCGCGCCGTTGCGCCGGCCCTGAACCCACCCCAGCCCATCTCGTCATAGGTCTGGCGGTAATGGTCGAGCGCCGCGCCATACAGCGCTTCCTTCGAACCGAACGCCGCGTAGAGGCTGGGCGCGCCAATCCCCATCGCCGCGGTCAGGTCGGAGATGGACGTGGCCTCGTAGCCCCGCTCCCAGAACAGCAGCATCGCCTGAGCCAGCGCCGCGTCGCGGTCGAACGCGCGCGGCCGACCGCGCCCGCGCCCTAGGGTGTTGGCGTCGCTTTTCGGACCTTGTTCTGAATTTTGCATCGATCGTTAGATAAGTCCCTTGAACCGGTCCGACAACCTTCCTAGCTATTTGTGTATCGATCACTCCATAAATGGACTCTGGACTCACATGACGAATTTGGCTGGCAAGCGCGCCCTGGTGACAGGCGCTTCTCGCGGCATCGGGGCCGCGATCGCTCTGGAGCTCGCCCAACAGGGCGCGGACGTCGCCATCACCTACGAACGCGCCGCCGACAAGGCCGCGGAGGTCGTGAAGGCCATCGAGGCCAAGGGTCGCAAAGCCGTCGCCATCCAGGCCGACAGCGCCGACGTCGCGGCGGTGAAGCGGTCGGTGGACGAGGCGGCGGCCGCGCTCGGCGGTCTCGATATCCTGGTCAACAACGCCGCCATCGCCCGCTACGCCCCGTTCGCCGAGATCAGCCAGGAAGATGTCGACGCCCTCCTGGCGGTGAACGTGCGCTCGCCGATCTTCGCGGCCCAGGCGGCCATTCCGCACCTGAAGGCCGGCGGTCGTGTCATCACCATCGGCTCGGCCGGCGCCGACCGCATCGTGGGCGATCCGGGCGCCGCCTACTACATGACCAAGTCGGCGCTGCAGTCGTTCAACCGCGGCCTGGCCCGTGAACTGGGTCCGCGCGACATCACCGTGAACCTGGTGCAGCCGGGCTCGACCGACACCGACATGAACCCGTCCGATGGCGAATCTTCGGATTTTCAGCGCTCGCTGATCCCGCTCGGCCGCTACGGCAAGCCGGAGGACGTGGCCGCCGCGGTAGCCTTCCTGGCGTCGCCCGCCGCCCGTCAGATCACGGGGACGATTCTGAACGTCGACGGCGGCGCGCTGACCTAGATCCCGTTCGCAGGGGGCGTTTTCGCGCGCCCCTGCGAACCTCCGCTAGCCGCGTGAAAAAGGGGACGCCTTTCGGCGTCCCCTCATCTCGTCTTAGGCTGGAGGCCCGATCAGCCGGCCAGCGCCGCCTTGACCGCCGCGAGGCCTTCATTGGCCTTGCTGTCGTCGGGCGCGCCGCCCTGGGCGAAGTCGGCCTTGCCGCCGGCGCCTTGGCCGCCCATGGCGATCACGGCGGCCTTGGCCAGGTCGGCGGCGCTGAACTTGCCGGTCAGGTCGGCGGTGACGGCCACGGTGACGGCGGCCTTGCCGTCGCTGGTGCCAACCAGGGCGACGACGCCCGAGGTCAGCTGCTTCTTGAACTCCTCGGCGACGCCGCGCAGCTCCTTGCCGCCGACGCCGTCCAGGACGCGAGCGATCAGAGCCGTGCCGTTGACGTCTTCCGGACCGGCCGCCGCGCCGCCACCGCCGCCCAGGGCCAGCTGCTTCTTGGCGTCGGCCAGTTCCTTCTCGAGACGCTTGCGGTCGGCGATCAGGGCGTCGACGCGGCTCGCCACGTCGGCGACCGGGGTCTTGAACTGATCAGCCAGCGACTTGGCCACGCCCGCCTGGTCCAGCAGGAAGCGGCGGGCCGCCTCGCCGGTCAGGGCCTCGATGCGGCGCACGCCGGCGGCGACGCCCTGCTCCGAGACGATCTTGAACAGGGCGATGTCGCCGGTGCGGGCCACGTGGGTGCCGCCGCACAGCTCGACCGAATAGGCCTTGGCTTCGTCGGCCAGCGACTTGCCCAGGGTCAGGACGCGGACGCTGTCGCCGTACTTTTCGCCGAACAGCGCCACGGCGCCGGCTTCGATGGCCTCCTGCGGGGCCATTTCCTTGGTCTCGGCCGGGACGTTCTGGCGGATGACCTCGTTGACCTCGGCCTCGATGCGGTCGAGTTCCTCGGCCGTCAGCGGGCCGCCGTGGCTGAAGTCGAAGCGCATGCGCTCGCCGTCGACCATCTGGCCCTTCTGGGCGACGTGCGGGCCCAGCACGTGGTGCAGGGCGGCGTGCACCAGGTGGGCGGCCGAGTGGTTGGAGCGGGTGGTATGGCGGCGCTCGGCGTCGACCGAGGCCACGACCTGGTCGCCGACCTTCAGGTCGCCCGACAGCTCGACGCGGTGGACGAACAGTTCGCCCGCCTGCTTCTGGGTGTCGATGACGCGGTTCTCGCGGCCATTGGCCTCGATCACGCCGGTGTCGCCGGCCTGACCGCCGCTCTCGGCGTAGAAGCTGGTGCGGTCCAGCACGACCTCGGCGGTCACGCCGGCAGAAGCGCTCTCGACCTCGACGCCGTCGACGACGATCGCCTTCACGACGCCCGTGGTCTCGGTGTTCTCATAGCCGACGAAGTCGGTCGCGCCGGCCTTTTCCTTGATCGCGAACCAGGCGGCCGCGCCGGCCTGTTGGCCCGAACCGGCCCAGTTGGCGCGCGCCATCTCGCGCTGCTTCTGCATCGCCGCATCAAAGCCGTCGGTGTCGACAGTCAGGCCCTTGGCGCGCACGGCGTCCTGGGTCAGGTCAAGCGGGAAGCCGTAGGTGTCGTACAGCTTGAAGGCGGTCTCGCCGTCCAGCACGCCGCCGGCCGTCAGGTTGGCGGTGGCGTCGTCCAGCAGGCCCATGCCGCGGCCCAGGGTGACGCGGAAACGCTCTTCTTCCTGGCGCAGGGTCTCGACGATCGAGGCCTCGGCGCGGCGCAGTTCCGGATAGGCCTGGCCCATCTCGGCCACCAGGGTCGGCGCCAGGCGGTGCATCAGGGGCTCGTTGGCGCCCAGCAGATAGGCGTGGCGCATGGCGCGGCGCATGATGCGGCGCAGGACGTAGCCGCGGCCTTCGTTCGACGGCGTGACGCCATCGGCCAGCAGGAACGACGACGAGCGCAGGTGGTCAGCGATGACGCGGTGCGACGGGGCCTGGTCGCCCTCGGCCGCAACACCGGTCAGCTCGACCGAGGCGGCTATCAGCGACTTGAACAGGTCGACGTCATAGTTGTTGTGCACGCCCTGCAGGACCGCCGCGACGCGCTCCAGGCCCATGCCGGTGTCGATCGAGGGCTTGGGCAACGAGACGCGCTCGCCGCCGGCCAGCTGCTCGAACTGCATGAAGACCAGGTTCCAGATCTCGATGAACCGATCGCCGTCCTCATCCGGGCTGCCCGGAGGGCCGCCGGGGATGCCTTCGCCATGGTCGTAGAAGATTTCCGAGCACGGGCCGCACGGGCCGGTGTCGCCCATGGACCAGAAGTTGTCGCTGGTCGGGATGCGGATGATGCGATCGTCCGACAGGCCGGCGATCTTCTTCCACAGCGCGGCCGCCTCGTCGTCGGTGTGGTACACCGTGACCAGCAGCTTTTCCTTGGGCAGCTTGAACTCGCCGGTCAGCAGGGTCCAGGCGTGGTGGATTGCCTGTTCCTTGAAGTAGTCGCCGAACGAGAAGTTGCCCAGCATCTCGAAGAAGGTGTGGTGGCGGGCGGTGTAGCCGACATTGTCCAGGTCGTTGTGCTTGCCGCCGGCGCGGACGCACTTCTGCGAGCTGGCCGCGCGCGGATGGGCCGGCGTCTCGGCGCCCGTGAACACGTTCTTGAACGGCACCATGCCGGCATTGACGAACAGCAGGGTCGGATCGTTCTGCGGCACCAGCGGCGCCGAGGGCGTCACGGCGTGATCGGCCTTGCCGAAGTAGTCGAGGAAGGTGCTGCGGATCTCGTTCAAGCTGGGCATGAGCGTCTCAAGTGTGGGCGTCCGGCGAGCGGCCGGGAGTCGCGCGCTGCATAGCGCGGTTTTTGGCGAAGGGGAAACCGATCCACAGATGGGGACCCAGGTTGAGGCGGAAAAGGGCGGGTTCGGAGGCTGAGATGCTCCCCCGCGATGCGGGGGAGCTGTCGGCGGAGCCGACTGAGGGGGCAAGTGCTGCTTAGGCCGAGCTAGCCCCCTCCGGCCCTCCGGGCCACCTCCCCCGCATCGTGGGGGAGGATCTCCGTCCCAGAAACGAAATAGGCCGCCTGGCATGGGGTCCAGGCGGCCTGCAATCGCGGCCCTCGCGGCGGTCCGGCCGCGAGCGTGTTGAAGGCGGGGACGCCCGGGGTCGGGCGAGGGCCGCGAAACCGTAAGGCCCAGAGGTTTAGGTCTGGGGCCTCGTTCTTAGTCCTCTTCGCCCTCTTCCGGGCCGCCGACCAGGAGCTCTTCCTCGATCTTCTGCGACGACTTGCGGACGGCCGCTTCGATCGAGGCGGCGACGTCGGGGTTGGTCTTCAGGAACTCGCGGACATTGTCGCGGCCCTGGCCGATGCGCTGGCTACCGTACGAGAACCACGAACCGGCCTTGTCGATGATCCCGGCCTTGACGCCCAGGTCGATGACTTCGCCCAGCTTGGAAATGCCCTCGCCGTACATGATGTCGAACTCGACCTCGCGGAACGGCGGGGCCACCTTGTTCTTCACGACCTTCACGCGGACGTTGTTGCCGATGATCTCGTCACGCACCTTGACCGAGCCGGTGCGGCGGATGTCCAGGCGCACCGAGGCGTAGAACTTCAGCGCGTTGCCGCCCGTGGTGGTTTCGGGGCTGCCGTACATCACGCCGATCTTGTGACGGATCTGGTTGATGAAGATGACGATGGTGTTGGCCTTGTTGATCGAGGCGGTCAGCTTGCGCAGCGCCTGACTCATCAGACGGGCTTGCAGGCCCGGCAGGCTGTCGCCCATCTCGCCTTCGATTTCGGCCTTCGGGGTCAAGGCCGCGACCGAGTCGACGACCACGATGTCGACGGCGCCCGAACGCACCAGGGTGTCGGTGATCTCCAGGGCCTGTTCGCCGTTGTCGGGCTGCGAGACCAGCAGGTTGTCCAGATTGACGCCCAGCTTGTAGGCGTAGGACGGATCCAGCGCGTGCTCGGCGTCGACGAAGGCGGCGGTGCCGCCGGCCTTCTGGACCTCGGCCACCACGTGCAGGGCCAGGGTGGTCTTACCCGAGCTTTCCGGGCCATAGACCTCGACGATCCGGCCCTTGGGCAGGCCGCCGATGCCCAGGGCGATGTCCAGGCCGAGCGAGCCGGTGGAGACGGACTCCATCTCGACCTTGCCCTTTTCGCCCAGCTTCATCACCGAGCCCTTGCCGAACGCGCGGTCGATCTGGGCGAGAGCCGCCTCTAGCGCGCGTTGCTTGTCGCCTTCTTCCTTGCCCACGAGTTTCAAAGCCGCCTGACTGGTCATTGTTGATCCGCCCTCTATCCCATGATTCCGGTCGCCCGATCGGCGCTTCCAGCGCCGCGTCCCAACGACCTGTGGAACACAGTTAAGGCGTACATGCTTTGTTCCGAGTTCGCAAGATGTTCTCATCGCTAGAAACGTCCGTTTCTGACGTAGGCCAGAATGCCGCACCCTTCTGACTCTGAAATCAGTTGGCGCCCGCCGCGCCGAAACTGGTCCTTAAGTCCCGCTGTGCCAGCTTCGCCGCTTCTCGGGGGACTATCGACTTGTCCATTGATCCGCGCCGCCTGCTGGGGCTGGCCTTCGCCAGCGCCGATCTTCTCGTGGAATTGCAGAGCGGCCGCGTGCGCCTGGCGCTGGGCGCGGCGCAGAAGGTCATGGGCAAGTCCGAGGTCGGCCTGACGGGTCAGGCCTGGTCTGAGCTGTTCCACCCCGACGACCGCCCCTTGATGGAGGCCATGCTCAGCTGCGCCGACGACGGCATCCGCCGGGGTCCCGTGGTGCTGCGTCTGGCCGGGACCGAGGAGCGCTGCGTCCGCGTGATCCTGCGCGCCCTGCCGGAGAACGACGGCCGCGTTTCGTGCGCCGTCACCGCCGCCCAGTCGGCCGGCCCTCCCCTGACCGCCGACAGCCTGCAGCCTCGCGAGTCGTTCGACGATATCGCCCAGGGCCTGTTCGAGGCCGCCCGCGTCACCGGCTTGGAGCTGGAACTGGCCATGGTCGAGTTCGCGGGCCTGGGGGCCATGCGCGAAGGCCTGACGCCCAGCGAGGCCCAGGCCCTGGACGTCCGCGTCGCCAGCGCCGTTCGCGCCGAGTCGCACGGCGGTTCGGCCGCCACCCGCCTGTCGCCCGACCGCTTCGCCCTGCTGCGCCAACGCGACGACCGGCCCGAGAACATGGTCAAGCGCCTGACCAAGATGGTCAGCGCCGAGGCCGACGCCCACCTGGTGCCGCTGGAGTCCGGCGGCGGCTCGTCCCGCGCCCTGCGCGCCCTGCGCTACGCCCTCGACGACTTCCTGCGCGAGGGCCTGAAGGACATGCCGCCGATGACCCTGTCGGAGGCGATGAACCGGTCCGTGAAGCGGACCCTGGCCCGCGCCGGCGCCCTGGGCGTGGCAGTCAGCCAGCGGCGCTTCACCCTGGCCTACCAGCCGGTGGTCTCGCTGGCCACGGGCCTGGCCCATCACCACGAGGCCCTGGTGCGGTTCGAGGACGGCGGCAGCCCGTTCGCCCTGATCCGCATGGCCGAGGAATTCGACCTGATCGAGGAGCTGGACCACGCCATCGTCGAGCAGGCCGTCAAGAAGCTGGCCAATGACCAGGAGCGCAAGCTGCGCCTGGCGGTCAATGTCTCGGGCCAGACGATCGGCAACGAGAGCTTCGTCGACCATGTCAGTCGCCTGCTGGCCAAGTTCGACGAGGCCAAGGGCCGGCTGATCTTCGAGATCACCGAGACCCGCGCCATCGACAACCTGGCCGTGGCCAACCAGCACATCCAGGCCCTGCGCGGCATGGGCTCGCTGGTCTGCCTGGACGACTTCGGGGCCGGCTCGTCCTCGTTCGCCTACCTGCAGCAGCTGCAGCTGGACATCGTGAAGATCGACGGCCGCTACGTCCGCGAACTGGCCGACAACGGCCGCGACGGGGCCCTGGTGCGCCGCCTGGTCGAGCTGTGCCGCGATCTGAAGATCCGCACCGTCGCCGAGATGGTCGAGACCGTCGAGGTCGAGGAGATCGTCCGCGCGGCGGGCGTCGACTTCGCCCAGGGCTGGCTGTACGGCAAGCCCGCCGACAAGCCCGCCCCCGCCCTGCGACCCAGCGCGCCGGTCAAAGCCGTGGCGCGCCGGGCCGGGGCTTCGGACAGCTGGGGCTAACCCCCTCCACCGCCTTCGACGGTCCCCCTCCCCCATTGAGGGGGGGAGGAGTTCACGACTAGGCCTTGCCGCCCTTGCTGACGATGTAGTCGTCGACCACGCGTTCCAGCACCGTCAGCGGCATGGCCCCCGACAGCAGGGTCGCGTCGTGGAATTCGCGGATGTCGAACTTCTTGCCCAGCGCCTTCTGGGCCTTGGCGCGGACGCGAAGCCAGACGATCTTGCCGATCATGTAGCTGCAGGCCTGGCCCGGCCACACGACGTAGCGTTCGATCTCGGTGATCGTGCCGCTTTCCTCGTCGCCCATGGTCTCGGCCATGTACTTCACGGCCTGTTCGCGGCTCCACTTCTTGTGGTGCATGCCGCTGTCGACCACCAGGCGGACGGCGCGGAACAGGGCGTCGTGCAGCATGCCGATATGGCCGCGCGGGTCGCTCTTGTAGATGCCCATCTCGACGGCCAGCTGCTCGGAATAGAGCGCCCAGCCCTCGCCGTAGCCCGAGAACCAGACCAGCTTGCGGATCATCGGCAGGCCTTCGGCCTCGTTCGACAGCGAGCCCTGCAGGTGGTGGCCCGGGACGCCCTCGTGCACCGTCAGGGTGGTCAGGATGTACTTGGCCTGCTCGGCCGTGTCGCGCAGGTTGATCCAGTAGATGCCGGGGCGCTTGCCGTCCAGCGAGGGCGAATTGTAGTAGCCGGCCGGGGCGCCGGCCTCGATGGCCTTGGGCACGCGGCGGATCTCCAGCGGAGCCTTGGGCAGGGCGCCGAAATAGGCCGGCAGCTGCTTCTGGATCCAGGCGGCCTTTTCGTTCAGGTCCTTGATCAGCTGTTCCTTGGCCGCGTCGGTGTTGGGATAGATGTCCTTGCCCAACTCGCGCATGCGGTCGCCGACCGTGCCGGTCTTCATGCCGATGCTCTTGAACAACTTGTCGGCTTCGGCCGAGATCGACTTCACCAGGTCCAGGCCCAGCTGGTGGATCTCGTCCGGCGTCAGGGTCGAGGTCGTGTAGTTCTTCAGCGACGTGGCGTAGTAGGCGCCGCCGTCCTTCAAGCGCCAGCAGCCGGCGTCGTGCACGGCCTTGGGGCGAGCCCATTCCATCAGCGCGATCTGGCGCTTCAGGGCCGGCAGCACCGAGCCTTCGTAGATCTTGGAGGCTTCACCGGCCCAATCCCCGGCAATGTTCTTTTCCTTGGTCCGGCGAGCGATCGACTTGACCAGCGGCGCGTCGGCCGTCGGGGTGTCGGCGAAGGCCTTCATCTGGACCAGGGCCTTATCGATGATGAAGTCGGGCGGGATCACGCCGTCGGCCATGTCCTGCTTGGCGATGGCGGTTTCCTGATCCATCAGGCGAGCAAAGCCCTCCATCCGCGCGAGGTACGCGTCGGCGTCGGCCTTGGTCTCGATGCTGTGCTGGGTGTCCAGGAAGTCCGGCATCTGCTGGTACGAACCGGTCAGCTGCGAGAGCACGTAGGGCGCGCCCGAACCGCCGCCCCCGTAGGTGAACTGCTTGTTGCCCTCGTCCTGGACGGCCAGCACGAATTCGACGGTGTCGTAGTTGGCCGCGTCCATGCCCTTGAGGGCGCGGCGGTCGATGCCGCGCAGGGCGGCGAGCTGCCGGGCGGTCTGGGCCTTGCCGGCCTCGATGGCGGCGGCCGAGCGATCGGTCAGCAGGTCCTTGGTCCAGGCCAGGTCGCCGCTGTCCAGGCCCAGGCTGGTGGCCGTCTCGGGCGACTGGCGCAGCTGCTTGGCCATGATGTCGTCGAACAGGGCGTTCAGCTTGGCGACTTCGCCTTCACGCGCGAAAGCCAGGGTCGGCACGCCTCCGGTGGCGGCGAAGCCCGCGGCGGCGGTGGCGAACATCATATGGCGACGATTGAGCAAGGCTTTCCCTCCCAGGCCCGTAATTAGAGGCGAAGGCGTAGGCCCCTCCCCGAGTTTGGCGAAATTAATTCCGAGTCATCCGGCGAAATCCAGCAGTGATTGCGGTCACACCGCTCAGGCCAGGGTCACGAAGAGCTCGTTCTCGATCACCCACTGGCCGGTGACCTTCTTCCAGGTGGCCAGATAGGTCCCAGACTGTTCGGCCGCGTCCTTCCACGAGCCCACCCAGCGGCCGCGCTCGGCGGCGCGATTGCCGTCGGCGTCCAGGTCGATCTGCTCGGTCGTGCGGACATAGGCGATGAAGCCGCGATCGGCGAACTGGCCGGCGAAGGCGGCCAGCACGTCCTCGGCCCCCAGCAACAGCGAACCGTCGCCAGCGATCAGGGTCATGCGCGGATCGAAGAACGGCCGCAGCCGCGCGGCGTCCTTGGCGGCGATCAGCTTGTTGGTCAGCTTGCGGCGGGCGGCGATGGCGTCAGCGGGCGTGGTCATGGGCTCTTTCCAGGTCGTGGTGTCGGTGTAGCTTGCGAGCCGCATCCGCCGCAAACCGCGAGTCTCATGCCTGTTCCTACCCTGACCACCGCCCGCCTCACGCTCAGCGCGCCGCAGCTGTCGGACTTCGAGGACAGCAAGGCCATGTGGGCCGACCCCGTGGTGGTCCGCCACGTCGGCGGCCGCGCCTTCACCGAGGAGGAGAGCTGGACCCGCTTGATGCGCGCCCGCGGCCTGTGGGCGGTGCTGGGCTTCGGCTACTGGGCCGTGCGCGAGACCTCGACGGGGCGGTATGTCGGCGAGGTCGGCTTCGCCGACCTGCGCCGCGACCTGACGCCCAGCCTGTATGGCCTGCCGGAGATGGGCTGGGTGTTGGCGGCCTGGTCGCACGGCCAGGGTTTTGGAACCGAAGCGGTCGGCGCGGGTCTGGCCTGGATCGACCAGGCGATGGCCCCGCCGGTCGTGCCCTGCATCATCGACGCCGACAACGCGCCGTCCCTGGCCCTGGCGGCCAAGATGGGGTTCCTGATCAAGGCGCATACGACCTACAAGGGGTCTCCGATCGTGATGATGGAGCGGCGGCGCTAGGCGCCACGCTGAGCGCCCCCTCCGTCACGATGCTTCGCATCGCGCCACCTCCCCCGTTTCACGGGTGAGGAGGAAGCTGCACCCTCCTGCCCCGCTTGCGGGGGAGGTGGATCGGCGCCGATAGGCGACGAGAC
>NZ_JAGIBH010000139.1 GCF_017744445.1 Caulobacter sp. | reverse complement strand
GTCCTGACCTGCGACTTCGCCGACGCCCCGACGCGGATCGTCGAGGACCCGGGCCGCCTGCGCCAGATCCTGTTCGCCCTGCTGTCCAACGCCGTGAAGTTCACCGACCAGGGGACGGTGTCGCTGTCGGCGAGCGCCCGCCAGGACCCCGACGGCGAACGGCTGGTCCTGCAGGTCGCCGACACCGGCCCAGGCGTGCCGCCCGAGAAGCTGGCCGAGGTGTTCGAGCCGTTCGGCCAGGCGGACGCCAGCCGCACCCGCGCCCATGGCGGCGCCGGCCTGGGCCTGGCCATCTGCCGGCGGCTGGCCGACGCCATGGGCGGCGAGATCACTCTGGACAGCGTCGTGGGCCAGGGCGCGACCGCCACCGTCGTCCTGCCCCTGCACCGCGCGGGCGCGACCTCGCCGATCGCCGCCTCGGCGCGCGCGCTGGGCGATTGCGCCGTGCTGTTCTGCGATCCGAACCCGCTGACCCGGTCGGTCGTCGCCGGGGTGCTGCGTCCCAAGGTCCGCGAACTGACCGCCGTGGGCGGTCGCCAGGAC
>NZ_JAGIBH010000138.1 GCF_017744445.1 Caulobacter sp. | reverse complement strand
ACGACAGGCTGTCCACGCCCGCGCCGCCATCGATCGCGCGATCGCTCCCATCCATGATCAGGAAGTCGTCGCCCGCGCCGCCGTTCAGCGTGTCGGCGCCGGCCCCGCCGGTAAGGTAGTCGCGCCCGCCGCCGCCGGTCAGGACGTCGTCGCCGGCGCCGCCATTGATGGTGTCGCTGCCGCCTCCGCCCGTGAGGCGATCATCGCCGCCGCCGCCGTCCAGCGTCGTCATGCTGACATAGGCTTCGCCGACGACGACCGTGTCATTCATCGCGCCGCCGGTGACGGCGCCCAGCACCTCGACCTCGGTGATGCTGAGCCCCGCCGAAGCATACTGGCCGGTGGTCCAGAGCGTGGTCAGGTCGACGTTCAGAGCCGTGGCGCCGGCCACGAAATAAAGGGTGTCGCTGCCCGCGCCGCCGATGATCTTGTCGGCCCCGGCGCTCAGATAGAACGTGTCGTTGCCGTCGCCGCCGTCCAGCGTGTCGTCGCCAGCGCCGCTATAGAGGCTGTCGTGACCCATGCCGCCGATCAGCGTCACGCCCGTGGCGCCGGCCTTCATCGTGTCGGAGCCCAGGCC
>NZ_JAGIBH010000137.1 GCF_017744445.1 Caulobacter sp. | reverse complement strand
GGACGTCCCGGTTCCGGAGCCATGGAAACACGCATTCCCTCGACCGTCCTTCCCACCGACCGCTACGCGGCATCCGCGCGGCTGTCGGTCGCGCCGATGATGGACTGGACCGATCGTCATTGCCGGGTGTTCCACCGCCTGCTGGCGCCGAACGCGCGGTTGTACACCGAGATGGTCCACGCCAACGCCGTGGTGCTGGGCGATCGCGCCCGGCTGCTGGGCTTCGATCCGGCCGAGGCGCCGGTGGCGCTGCAGCTGGGCGGCAGCGAGCCGGAGCTGCTGGCGCAGGCGGCGCGCATCGGCGTCGAGTGGGGCTACGACGAGATCAACCTCAACTGCGGCTGCCCGTCGGACCGGGTCCAGGCCGGCCGCTTCGGCGCCTGCCTGATGAAGGAGCCGGCGCTGGTAGCCGAGGGCGTCGCCGCCATGGTCGCGGCCGTGCGCGTGCCGGTGACGGTGAAGTGCCGGCTCGGCGTGGACGACGAACACGATTACGACCGCTTCCGTGCCTTCATCGATACGGTCGCCGCGGCCGGCTGCACGACCTTCGTGGTC
>NZ_JAGIBH010000136.1 GCF_017744445.1 Caulobacter sp. | reverse complement strand
GTCGGCGCGCTGAGTGCGCTGCGCGACCGGCGCATCGCCCAGATCGAGACCAACCTCGGCCTCTATCGCCAGGGCGGGTTGCCCGCCGCCCAGGCCGGAATCGACCGCGAGGTGCTGGAGGTGTCGTCCGCCATCCGCGGCCAGGCCCAGCAGCTGGTCGAGCGCGAGCGCGAACTGCTGGTCGCGCGCGGCGTGTCCAGCCGGCGCAGCGCCGACATCCTGCGCGCACTGGCGCTGCTCGGCATCCCGCTGGGCATCGCGGTGGTCGGCGCGGTGTACTGGATGCTGGTGCGCGAGATCCGTCGCCGCGGCAAGGCCGAGCGCGCCAGCACCCAGGCCAACCTGCGCCTGCGCGAATCGGTCGAACAGCTCGAGCGGCACACCGCCGACCTGGCCGAGCTCAGCCGCTTCGGCAGCCTGCTGCAGAACTGCATGAAGCCGGACGAAGCGATCGCCCTGGCCAGCCAGCTGCTGTCGCACCTGCTGCCGGATACCGGCGGCACCCTGTACCGGATCCGTGCTTCGCAGGACTACGCCGAGGAGCTGGTGCTGAGGC
>NZ_JAGIBH010000135.1 GCF_017744445.1 Caulobacter sp. | reverse complement strand
GCTGAGGCGGCGCGAGGGTGTTGAAGGGGTTAGGTGGGGCGCAGATCAGGCGCGCTGCCGTCGTACCACGGCGTCTTGGGCACGCGCGGGGTCATCCAGCCCTTGCCCAGTTCGACGGTGTCGAACTCGTCGCGCCAGGTGAAGTTGCCGGTCATCGGCGCCTGGTCGACCGGTTTCTTCATGAACGACGGACCCGGCAACACGTACGGGATCTTCTCGCCATGCGGCAGGATCACCGGCCAGCCGTCCTTCCAGGTAACCGGCAGCACGAACGCCTCGCGGCCGGTGTTGTAGTGGTCCACGCCGTAGTTGCGGCTGGCCAGGAAGGTCGCCCACCAGCTGCCGTCCGGTCCCTGCACCAGGTCGGCATGGCCGGCGTTGGTGATCGGCAGCGGGCGGCCCGGGTCCAGGTCGCGCTGGGTCAGGATCGGGTTGTCCTTGTTCGGCTCGTAAGGACCCCACACGTTGCGGCTGCGCAGGACCACCTGCGAATGCTGCGGACCGGTGCCGCCCGCTGCCGATCACCAACGCCGGCCATGCCGACCTGGTGCAGGGAC
>NZ_JAGIBH010000134.1 GCF_017744445.1 Caulobacter sp. | reverse complement strand
AGACTGTTGCGGGCCGGTGGGAAAGGCGAGGTCGCCATGACATGGTTTTCCAGGCGCGGGGGCGCTTAAGGCCATGTTGAGGCCAAGGGGGTAAGGACGGGGCGTGGACAGCGGTCGAGCCATTTCAGACGTGACCTCGCCTCTGGCGCGCCGTCTGCTTGCGATCGTCGCGGTGCTGTCGATCGCGGTGACGGGCATGGCCACGGCCGTCACCTTCGTGTTCGTCCAGCGCAGCGCCGCTGACGAACAGTTGCGCCACCTGGCCGAATATGTCGGCGAGCGGGTCAAGACCGAGGACCGGCTGTTTTCCGACCTGGTCAAGGTGCATGAGGCCGCTTCGGACTCCTTGGCGCGACGCCTGGCCGCGATCGATCCGGCTACGGTCGACCAGGCCTTCGACGCCCGGTTTCCCCGTCAGGCCGACGGCACGCGGCGCTCGATCGACGGCCTCTACGACGGCGACCTGGTCGGCGGGCAGTACACTTATGGCGTGGGCGCCTATCTGCGGGACGCCGACAAACTGACCCCGGCGCAGAAGGCCTTGATGCTGGCGGCCGCCCAGGTGG
>NZ_JAGIBH010000133.1 GCF_017744445.1 Caulobacter sp. | reverse complement strand
CGCTTGCGGTGGGTGCGGGCGAGGATCTGGCGGTCAGCTTCTTCCTGCCGAAGCAGACGATCAGCCTGTACACCAGCCACTTCAAGTCGTTCCAGGTCTCGTATTTCGCTGCCGGCAACCAGGCCGCCAACAAGAACCTGACCACGCCGACCAACTATCGCTCCTGGCATTTCGCCACCGCGGTCGACGTCGATGCTCCGGCTGGAAGCCAGGCGATCGTCGCGATCGGCGACAGCATCACCGACGGCACCGGTTCGGACCTCAACCAGAATAATCGCTGGCCGAACCTGCTGTTCAACACGCTGAACGGCCAGGCGAGCACCGATCATCTCGCGGTGGTCAACACCGGCATCGGCAGCGATCGCATCCTGTACGACGGTGGCCTGGACGATGGCTCGGGCCGGGTCGGCATCACGCCGGCGCTCTACAAGCGCTGGGGCTATGACGCGATGAACCTGTCGGGCGTGAAGACGATCATCCTGCTCGAAGGCATCAACGATGTCGGCCATTATAACAACCAGACGCCGAACACGACCGCGCAGATGCTCATCGACAAGATGATCGACCTGGTC
>NZ_JAGIBH010000132.1 GCF_017744445.1 Caulobacter sp. | reverse complement strand
GCTCATCGTCGTGACGCGCGACGTGGCGAACGATTCCTACGTGATGGATCAGCTGCGCGGGCGCGAACGGGCCGAATGGGGGCGCGGCGACGGGCGGCGGGAAGGGCGTCATGTCCTGCGCCAGGGCTGGAGCCGCCTGCAAGCCAATCAAGGCGACGCCGAGCGACAGCACCACGCGATTCCAGAAACGCCGAGCAATAGTCATCGGGTAAGTGTTCTCAACATTACGTCAGTCCCTGCGAACGTCGTCATGACATGTGTATGTGACGACGACAAGGCGAAGCGCTAAACGCGAAGAGACTTTCGAGCCTGAAGCACAACCGGAGGACTCTCGGTCAAGCGAACGGCGGTCAGGACGCCCGTCGCATAGGCGCCGGTGTCGACATTGATCCGGTCACGCCCCAGGAACGGCTCGCTTTCCGGCGTGTGGCCGTGGACCACCACGCAGTCCAGGCGGTGCGGCAGGGTCAGGAAATCGTTGCGGATCCACAGCAGGTCCTCGGGCTCCTGCTGGTCCCAGGGCACGCCGGGCCGGACGCCCGCATGCACGAACAGATAGTCGCCGTAGCGGGC
>NZ_JAGIBH010000131.1 GCF_017744445.1 Caulobacter sp. | reverse complement strand
ACTCAGGGCCGACAGGTTGGTCGTCGACAGCGCGTTCAGCTGGGCCGTGGTCAGGGCGGCGATCTGGGTCGTCGCCAGTTCGCCGACATCCGTGGTCGTCAGCGCCTTGATCTGGTCGGTCGACATGCCCTTGATCTGCGTCGCGGACAGGACCGCCACCTGGGTGGCGTTCAGGGCCGAGAAGCTGGTCGTCGAGAGCGAGCCGATCTGGGCCGCCGACAGCGCGCCGATCTGGGTGTCGGCCAGTTCGCCGATGTCGGTGGAGGTCAGGCCCTTCAGCTGAGCCGCCGTCAGACCCTTGATCTGCGTCGCGTTCAGCGTCGCCACCTGAGTCGCGTCCAGGTTCGAGAACCCGGTGGGCGTCATGCCCGCCAGCTGGGTCGAGCTGAGCGCCCCCACCTGCGTGTCCGCCAGGGCGGCGATGTTGGTGGAGGTCAGGCCGGCCATCTGGCTGGCCGTCAGACCCTTGATCTGCGTCGTGGTCAGCGCGCCGATCTGGGTGTTGCTCAGCAGGCTGATGTTGGTCGACGAGATCGCGCCGAGCTGGGTCGAGGTCAGGCCGCCGATCTGGGTG
>NZ_JAGIBH010000130.1 GCF_017744445.1 Caulobacter sp. | reverse complement strand
GGCGGTACTCGGCGTAGAGCTTGGCGGTATACTCGGAGATCAGCGCCGAGACCTTGTCGTCCTCGAACGGGTCGAGCGAGTACTTGGCGCTGCGGTCGACCAGGTCGCGCTTCTCGTAGTAGGTCCGCAAGTGGCTCGGGTCGGCCTGGCGGAAGATCATCTTCGGCAGGATCACCGGATCGCCGATCGTGATCACCGGCACCTCGACGTCGCTGCCGACGAGGAACGGCTCGACGATCGCGTCATGGCCTTCCTCGTGCAGCTCGGCGACCGCTAGCTTGACGCCCGCCCAGTCGGTCGCGTCGCGCACGCCCCAGCTGGCTGACGAGGCGTTGGGCTTGATCACCCAGCGCTCGGCGGGCGGGCAGGTGCTTCGGCGACCGGCGCGCCGCGGCGGTAGATCGCCCACGGCGCGGTCGGCACGCCGGCCGCGAGCGCGGCACGCTTGGCCAGCGCCTTGTCGTCGCTGAGTCCGCGCAGAATCGGGCTCGCGCCGACGAACGGCAGGCCGAGCCGGGTGCACAGCAGCGGGCACATCATCTCCGAGTTGAGGAACCCCGCGCGGTTGAGCAG
>NZ_JAGIBH010000012.1 GCF_017744445.1 Caulobacter sp. | reverse complement strand
AGGCCCCCACCTGACCTCGCTCCGCGAGGTCTGTCCGCCCCCAAGCGGGGCGGAGAAGGAACGCGCCGCCCATGCGGGGAGCGCCTCTCCTCCCCGTTTGGGGGAGGGGGACCGGCGAAGCCGGTGGAGGGGTCAGCGCCGTGCTTTCTACCGCTCATGGCGCTTCGAGTGCGAGGGTGCGGTATTATAATACCGTAATATCTATCTCGTTGTATTCTATAAGCTTTGTAACTTTATGCGCCCACCGTTGTTGACACCGCACAAACCCTCCCGTACATGCCGCGCCTCATACGGACGAAACCGGGTTTCTCGGGTTCGAACGCCCAGAAATTACGGATCAATCCCATGCAGAAGATCACGGCTTCCTTGAAGCCAGCCGAGGTCGAGAAGAAGTGGATCGTGGTCGACGCCGAGAACGCCGTTGTCGGCCGTCTGGCGACGTTCATCGCCATGCGTCTTCGCGGCAAGCACCGTCCTGACTACACCCCGCACGTCGATTGCGGCGACTTCGTCGTCGTCATCAACGCCGACAAGGTGAAGTTCACCGGCAAGAAGATGGACGACAAGGTTTACTATCGCCACACCGGTCACCCGGGCGGCATCAAGGAAACCACCCCGCGCAAGGTCCTGGGCGGCAAGTTCCCGGAACGCGTCCTGGAAAAGGCCGTCGAGCGCATGCTGCCCAAGGAGAGCCCGCTGGCTCGCAAGCAGCTGACCCACCTGCTCATCTACAACGCCGGTGAGCACCCGCACCAAGCGCAGAACCCCGAAGTCGTCGACTTCGCTGGCCGCAACGCCAAGAACATCCGGAGCCTCTAAGTCATGACCGACGCTCAAGGCTTTGAAGCGCTGGCCTCGCTGTCCAGCAACCCGGAAACCGCCGCTCCGGCCGAACCCAAGATCGACGCCCAAGGCCGCGCCTACGCGACCGGCAAGCGCAAGAACGCGATCGCTCGCGTCTGGATCAAGCCGGGCAAGGGCCAGATCACCATCAACGGCCGCGACCAGGAAGTTTACTTCGCGCGTCCGGTGCTGCGCATGATGATCGCCCAGCCGCTGGAAGTGACCGACCGTCTGGGTCAATTCGACGTCGTCGTGACCGTCGAAGGCTCGGGTCTGTCGGGTCAAGCCGGCGCCATCCGCCACGGCCTGTCCAAGGCCCTGACGCACTACGAGCCCGGTCTGCGCCCGGTCCTGAAGCCGCACGGCTTCCTGACCCGCGACAGCCGCGTCGTCGAGCGTAAGAAGTACGGCAAGGCCAAGGCCCGCCGCAGCTTCCAGTTCTCGAAGCGCTAATCGCGACGATTACGTCTTACGGGAAGGGGCGCTTCGGTCAGGCCGAAGCGCCCCTTTTCATTTCTGTCTCTGTTTTCTGCTTTCTCTGGCGGTGAGCCAGAACGGAGTCCGCCATGTCCAGCGCCCCCAAGGTCTTCATCGACGGCGAAGCCGGCACCACCGGCCTGCAGATCCGCGAGCGCCTGGTCGATCGCAAGGACCTGCAGCTGGTCTCGATCGACCCGGACAAGCGCAAGGACGCCGCCGCCCGCGCCGAGATGCTGAACGGCGCCGACGCCGTGATCCTGTGCCTGCCCGACGACGCGGCCAAGGAAGCCGTGTCGCTGGTCACCAATCCGAACACGGTGATCATCGACGCCTCGACCGCCTATCGCACCGCCGAGGGCTGGGCCTATGGCTTCGCCGAGCTGGACAAGGAACAGCGCGGCAAGATCGCCGCGTCCAAGCGGATCTCGAACCCGGGCTGCTATCCGACCGGGGCCATCGCCCTGACGCGGCCGCTGGTCTCGGCGGGCATCCTGCCGCCCGAGCTGCCGGTCTCGTACAACGCCGTCTCGGGCTATACCGGCGGCGGCAAGACCATGATCGCCCAGTTCGAGAACGAGAGCGCCCCGGACTACACCCGGGCGCCCTACATCATCTACGGCCTGTCGCTGACCCATAAGCACGTGCCGGAGATGCAGAAGCATGGCGGCCTGCTGACCCGTCCGATCTTCACGCCGGCGGTGGGGCGCTACGCCCAGGGCATGATCGTCGAGCTGCCGCTGCACTTCGCCACCCTGGACGGCGCGCCGTCGCTGGGCGACATCCACGAGGCCCTGGCCAAGCACTACAAGGGCGAGAAGTTCGTCGAGGTCGCCTCGCTGGACGAGGCCAAGAGCCTGACGACCCTGGACCCGGAAGGCCTGAACGGCACCAACCGCCTGAAGCTCTTCGTGTTCGGCTCCGACACCAGCGGCCAGGCGCGCCTGGTGGCGCTGCTGGACAATCTGGGCAAGGGCGCTTCGGGCGCGGCGGTCCAGAACCTGAACATCGCCCTGGGCCTCAAGGAAGACGCGGGGCTCTAGCCCGCGTCAGACCCGCCAGCGATAGTGGCCGGCGGGCTTGTGCAGCTTGAACATCCACAGCGGTTCCTCACGGACGCCGGCGCCGATGTTGTGCGCTACCCGCACGGTCCCGTAGTCATCGACCACGACGCCCAGGTGCGGACGCCCGCCGCCGGACAGCCGCCAGGTCAGCACGTCGCCGGCCTGCGGGCTCTTGAACGCGTCACCGCCCAGCAGGCGGGCCGAGGGCAGGGGAATGCTGGCGTTCTGGCGGCCAGGAAGGTCTCGAGATTTAGCACCCGCCGGTGATCGATATTGGCGTCCGGCTTCTTCAAGCCCCAGGTGCGGCGCGACGGATAGGCCTCGAAGGCGCGGACCATGTCCTCATGCACCCGCCGCTGCAGGTCGATGTCCCAGGCGTCGCGAGCGGCGCGGATCAGCACGTCCGAGCAGACGCCACTGGTTCGCAGCACGTCGCCGTTGGGATAGCCTATCGATCGATAGCTGGGGTCGTAATCGACCGTGACGCCGATCTGCTCGCGGGCGGCGGAGGCCAGCTTCTGGCCGGCGTTCTGGATCAGGGCGAGGCCGGGCCCCGCGCCCGCCATCAGGGGCGAGGCGGCGAACATCCCCAAGGCTGTCCGGCGGTCGAGCGTGAGCATGGCGCGGAAGCTCCGCCGTACTCGTGGCGACTTTTGGGCGAACGTGGGTTGCCGATGTGTCAATCGTCGATAAGGACGCGGGGACCGGCCCCGGCGCTGGCCATGACGTCACCCGGATTGCGCAATGGGCATTCCTTGAGCGACAGGCAGCCGCAGCCGATGCAGCTGTCGATCTGGTCGCGCAGGCCGGTCAG
The DNA here is from genome assembly GCF_017744445.1 of Caulobacter sp. GTDB lineage: Bacteria > Pseudomonadota > Alphaproteobacteria > Caulobacterales > Caulobacteraceae > Caulobacter. The sequence continues at coordinate 171,427 of NZ_JAGIBH010000012.1, read as the reverse complement.
GTGGCGGATGCGCTCGTCCAGCTCGGCGCGCCACGACTCGGACAGGGCGCGCCAGTCGTCGGCGCTGGGCGCGCGATCCTGGGGCAGGTGATCCAGGGCGGCCTTGATCTCGACCAGCGAGATGCCGGTGCGCTGGGCGATGCGGATCAGCGCCACCCGGCGCAGGACCGCTCGCGGATAGCGCCGCTGGTTGCCTTCGGTCCGCAGGCTGCGGATCAGGCCCTTGGCCTCGTAGAAATGCAGGGTCGAGACCGCCACGCCGCTGCGCTTGGCCACCTCGCCGACGCTCAAGGTCGGAGGCGAAGGAGATGTCGACATCGGCGCTTGACCTCAACTTTGGTTGAGGTTGTACGGGGAAGGCTCCTTCACAGGCAACAGCGCCAAGGAGCCCGCATGGATACCGCCCCCGTCATCAGCATTAGCGTCATCCGCCCCAAGGCCGGGCGCCTGGAGGACTTCATGGCGCTGCAGCTGGAGCAGCACCAGCGTGTGCGGGGCAAGGTCGACGGCCTGCGCGGCGCGCGGCTGTTCCGCTCGGATGACGGCGTGGTGCTGATCTCGGTGTTCGACAGCGCCGCGCAGGCCGATGCCTTCCGCCGCGACCCGATGTTCACCGATCACATCGCCCGCGTCCGACCGCTGATCGAGACCTCCGAGGCTGGCGCCTTCACTCAGGCCTATGCGGTGGGAGAAATCTGATGGCCGCGTCCGCTATCCGCCTGGTCGAGGTGCTGGAGCCGGCCGCGCCGGCGGTCTCGATCAGCGTGATCCATCCCAGGCCTGGCATGCTCGACGCCTTGCTGGCGGCGCAAGCTGCCCAACACCTCCGCCTGGAGGGCCGCGTCGCGGGCCTGCGCGGCGTGCGCTGTCTGCGGGCCGGGGAGGTCGTCGTGGTGATCACCACCTTCGACGACCCGCTGGACGTACTGGCCTTCGCCCGCGACCCGCGCCGGTTGGCGCATCTGGAGCGCATCCGGCCGCTGGTCGAACGGGTCGAGACCGATGTCTTCGAAGAGGTCTATGCCAGCGGCGTGCTCTAGAGCGCGTTAGGCGAAGTGTCTGCGGTTCGCCTCCTAAGCATCAAGCCTGCGACTTGACCATCACGAAGCTGCCGGGGGCATTCTCCAGCGGCTTCAGCTTGCCCTTGGCCGGATCGCGGGCCGGGACCTGATCGCCCGAGCGCGAGCGCAGCCACTCGGCCCAGTGCGGCCACCAAGAACCCGGATGCTCGGTCGCGCCGGCGATCCACTGGCTGACGTCGCTGGGCAGGCCTTCGTTGGTCCAGTGCTGGTACTTCTTGGCGTCCGGATGGTTGATGACCCCAGCGATGTGGCCCGAGCCGGCCATGGTGAAGGTCACCGGCCCGCCGAACGCCTTGGCCCCGCGATAGACGCTGCGATAGGGCGCGATGTGGTCGTCCTTGGACGACTGGACATAGATCGGGGTCTTCACCTTCGACAGGTCCAGATGTTCGCCACCCAGGCTGAGCTGGCCCGTGGTCAAGGCATTGTCCTTGTAGAAATTGCGCAGATAGAACAGGTGCAGCGCCTTGGGCATCCGCGTCTGGTCGGCGTTCCAGAACAGCAGGTCGAAGGGGCGGGGCTCCTTGCCCATCAGGTAGTTGCTGACGAAGAACGACCAGATCAGGTCGTTGCCGCGCAGGGCGTTGAAAGTGTCGGCCATCGACTGGCTGGGCAGGAAGCCGCCGGCGGCGTCCATCTGCTGCTCGATCGACTGCAGCCATTCCTCGTTGGTGAACAGCAGCAGGTCGCCGGCTTCGGCGAAGTCCTGCTGGGCGGCGAAGAAGGTGGCCGAGTTGATCCGCTTGTCGCCGCGCGCGGCCATGTGGGCCAGGGCCACCGACAGCAGAGTGCCGCCGATGCAGTAGCCGACGGTGTTGATCCGATCGACGCCGCACTGTGTCATGACCTGTTGGGTGGCGTCGTAGATGCCTTCGAGCATGTAGTCCTCGAAGGTCTTGGCGGCCAGCTGCTGGTCCGGATTGACCCACGAGGCGACGAACACCGTGAAGCCCTGGCTGGTCAGCCAGCGGATCATCGAGTTCTCGGGCCGCAGGTCCATGATGTAGAACTTGTTGATCCACGGCGGGAAGATCAGCAGTGGGATCTCGCTGACCTTGTCGGTGCTGGGATCGAACTGCAGCAGCTGCAGGATGTCGTTCTGGTAGACGACCTTGCCTGGCGCGGTGGCGACGTTCTCGCCGACCTTGAACTTGGCCAGGTCGGTCTGGCTGATCGCCAGCTGGCCGCCGCCGCGCTCCAGGTCGGCGGCGAAGTTCTCCATGCCGCGCACCAGGCTCTGGCCTTGCGTCTGCACCACCTCGCGCAGGGCGGCGGGATTGGAGATCAGGAAGTTCGACGGCGAAAAGGCGTCGGTCAGCATCTTGGTGAAGAACTCGACCCGGCGCTTGGTCGCGGGGTCGACGCCGTCGACCTCGGCGATCAGGCCGTTCAGCCAGTTCGACGACAGCAGGTACGACTGCTTCATCAGGTCGAACATCGGGTTCGACGCCCAGTCGGGATCGTTGAAGCGCTTGTCGCCGGCGGCCGGCGCAACCACGGGCGCGACTTCTTCGCCGGCGGCGCGGCGGGCGGTCGACTGCCACAGTTCCATGTACTGGCTGAAGAGGTCGGCCTGGGCCCGCATCAGCCGGTCGGGCTGGGCGGCTAGGCGGGTCATCACCTCGTTCAGGGCCGGGGCGACGTGGAACGGGTCCGGGGTGAGGGCGGCTGGGCGGTCGGCCTGGCGCAAGGCGGCTTCGGCTATCGCGCCCTGGGCAGTGACGGCCGCGCGGGCCAGGTTCGCCGACAGGGTCTCGACCATCTTCAGCTGTTCGGCCGACATCACGTTTTCGAACGGCGGGAAGGGCGGGGGCGTGGCGCCGCCATGGAAGCTGCCTGCGCCCTGACTGGCCGATTCGGTCTTCAGCGGCGGTTCAGCGGTTTCGGGCTTGGCCTTGGCTTTGGATGCCTTTGGCGCGCTCTTGGCCTTGGGTTCGGCGGTCTCGTCCTTGGGGGAAGCCTTCTTCCGGGCCTTGGGAGCCGCCTTTGCCGTGGCCATGAGTTCCTCCGCGTAGGGTGTTCGCGAAAAGCGGCGTCGAACGCCTTTCGCTCGCCGCGATCATCGCATAAGACCAGAACCAATGAACGGCGAAACCCGCAAAATCGTACGTGTCGCTCTGATCGTCGGCCTGGCCGCCGGCGCGGCCGCGTGCGTGGCCAGTCCGTTCACGACCGCGCAGGTCGATCCCAGCTCGCCGATCGCGGCCCGGGCGACCGCCGCCGCCAAGGCCAAGGCGCCGCGCCGCAAGTTCTCGGACATCCCGACGATCCCGAAGGACGTGCCGAACGCCAACCAGGTTCGCGCCGCCGTCGTCGATCAGCAGCGCGCGGGCGACGCCCTGACCAAGGCCGTCGCGCCGGGCACTTGGGAACTCAAGGACACCGAAGGCTACGCCGACAAGGCGCGCCGCGACGTCAAGCCGGGCAACTTCGAAGCCCCCACCGACGCCGACCGCGCCGCAACCGAAGCCTTCGCCCGCGCAGCCCGCGGCCGAGCTAGCGCGCCTCCGTCCCAGCCCCAATAGGGCGACGGAGGCATAATCTTCCTTGAACTGGCTTGGCTTGGCCCCGCTCGGGGTCTATCCATGCCCGACTTTTCGCTCCCAGAGCGCCGAAGCGGCGCACAGAGCCCTCATGAGCACCGATTTTCACCGTATCCGCCGCCTGCCGCCCTACGTTTTCGAAGAGGTCAACAAGATCAAGGCGCGCCTCCGCGCCGAGGGGACCGACATCATCGACTTCGGCATGGGCAATCCGGACATGCCCACGCCCCAGCACATCGTCGACAAGCTGATCGAGACGGCGCGTGATCCCAAGGCGGGCCGCTATTCCGCCTCCAAGGGCGTGCCTGGTCTGCGCAAGGCCATGGCCAACTACTACGGCCGCCGTTTCGGCGTGAAGCTGAACCCCGACACCGAGGTCATCGCGACCCTGGGCTCGAAGGAAGGCTTCGCCAACCTGGCCCAGGCCCTGACCGGTCCCGGCGACGTCATCATCTGCCCGAACCCGGCCTATCCGATCCACGCCTTCGGCTTCATCATGGCCGGCGGCATCATCCGCCACGTGCCGGCCCTGTCGCCGGAAGAGTACCTGTCCAACATCAGCCGCGCGGTGAAGCACTCGGTGCCGCCGCCCAGCGTGCTGATCCTGTCCTATCCGTCGAACCCGACGGCCCAGTGGGTGGACCTGGACTTCTACAAGGACGCCGTAGCGCTCGCGAAGAAGCACGACCTGCTGGTCATCAGCGACGTGGCCTATGGCGAGATCTATTTCGACAACAACCCGCCGCCGTCGATCCTACAGGTCGAGGGCGCCAAGGACATCGCCGTCGAGGTCAACTCGCTGTCAAAGACCTACGCCATGGCCGGCTGGCGGGTGGGCATGGTAGTCGGCAACGCCCGCATCTGCGCGGCCCTGGCCCGCGTGAAGTCGTATCTGGACTACGGCGCCTACACCCCGGTGCAGGTGGCCGCCGCCGCGGCGCTGAACGGCCCGCAGGACTGCGTCGACGAGATCCGCGGCATCTACAAGAGCCGCCGCGACACGCTGATCAAGTCGATGAAGGGCGCGGGCTGGGACATCCCCAATCCGCCAGCCTCGATGTTCGCCTGGGCCAAGATCCCCGAACAGTACCGCGAAGCCGGCTCGATGCTGTTCTCGCGCCTGCTGATCGAGGAGGCCGGCGTCGCCGTGGCTCCGGGCATCGGCTTTGGCGAATATGGCGAGGGCTATGTGCGGATCGGTCTGGTCGAGAACGAGCACCGCATCCGCCAGGCGGCGCGCAACGTGAAGAAATTCATCGCCAATGCCGACTCCATCCTGGCCAAGGCCCACAACAAGATGGAACAGGCCTCCTAGAGGCTGGTTCGACCTAAGGATTCGAAGATGACGAACAAGACCTGGCGCGTCGGCGTCGCGGGCCTGGGCACCGTTGGCGGTGGCCTCCTGCAGTTCCTGGCCGACCGTCCGGACTTCGCGCCGGCCGGCGACAAGGCGGTCGTGACGGCCGTCTCGGCGCGCTCCAAATCGCGTCCGCGCACGGTCGACATCTCGAACTTGGCCTGGTTCGACGATCCGGTGGCCCTGGCGGCCTCGCCGGACGTCGACATCTTTGTCGAACTGGTCGGCGGGTCTGACGGCCCGGCCAAGGCCGCCGTCGAGACGGCCCTGAAGGCCGGCAAGCCGGTGGTCACGGCCAACAAGGCCCTGATCGCCGAACACGGCGCCGAACTGGCCGCCCTGGCGGAAGCCAACAACGCGCCGCTGCTGTTCGAAGCCGCGGTGATGGGCGGCGTGCCCGCCGTGAAGATGATGCGCGAAGCCCTGGTCGGCGATGATATCGCCTCGGTGGCCGGCATCTTGAACGGCACCTGCAACTTCATCCTCTCGGAGATGGAGAAGACGGGCCGCTCGTTCGCCGACGTGCTGCGCGAGGCTCAGGGCCTGGGCTATGCCGAGGCCGACCCGACCATGGACGTCGGCGGTTTCGACGCCGGCCACAAGGTCAGCATCCTGGCCGCCCTGGCCTTCGGCTGCGCCCCGAACTTCGCGGCCGCCGAGATCGAAGGCATCAGCGAGGTCGACCTGCTCGACATCAAGCTGGCCAAGGACCTGGGCTATCGCATCAAGCTGATCGCCAGCGCCGCCAAGTCCGAGGACGGCGTCGCAGTGAAGGTGCATCCGTCGCTGGTGCCGCTGGACCACCCGCTGGCCCAGGCCGGCGGCGCGCTGAACGCGCTCTTCATCGAAGGCAAGCGTATCGGCCGCATCTTCGTGCAGGGTCCGGGCGCGGGCGCGGGTCCGACCGCCGCCGCCGTGGCCGCCGACATCGCCGATGTGATGACCAAGGCCGTGCGGCCTGTTTTCCAGGCGCCGGCCGGCGCGCTGACCTCGTTCACGCCGATCGATCCGGCTCGCGCCGTGGGCAAGGCCTATCTGCGCGTGATGGTGAAGGACGAGCCCGGCGTGATCGCCGCGATCTCGGAAACCCTGGCCGAATGCGGCGTCTCGATCGACAGCTTCCTGCAAAAGCCCGTCGATGGCGCGGGTGGCGTGCCGATCGTGCTCGTTACGCATGCGACGCCGGAATCGAAGCTGCTGGACGCGATTAGCCGCATCGAAAAGCTGCAGACCGTGCTAGAGCGTCCCCGCCTTCTGCGCGTCGCGCGCATCTAACGACCGGGAAAACTCGGCGTCGAGGGCGACATTGGGAACTAGGCCGCCCTTTTCCGGGGGCGGTCGGGAGAGACGGATGAGTTCGAACACCCTGGACCGCTCGCTGGTCCTGGACGCCGTTCGCGTGACCGAAGCCGCCGCCATCGCCTCGTGGACGATGCTGGGCCGCGGCGACGAGATGGCCGCCGACCAGGCGGCCGTCGACGCGATGCGCAACGCCCTCAATGAGCTGAACATCGACGGCGAGATCGTCATCGGCGAGGGCGAGCGCGACGAAGCGCCGATGCTCTACATCGGCGAGAAGGTCGGCACGGGCAAAGGCCCCAAAATCGACATCGCCCTGGACCCGCTGGAAGGCACCACCCTGGCCGCCAAGGCCCAGCCCAACGCCCTGACGGTGATGGCCTGGGCGCCGAAGGGGACGCTGCTGAACGCGCCCGACACCTATATGGACAAGATCGCCTGCGGTCCGGGCCTGCCCGCCGGGGTGATCGACCTGGACAAGTCGCCGGCTGACAACATCAAGGCGATCGCCGACGCCAAGGGCGTGGCCCCGACCGAGATCACCGTCTGCGTGCTGGACCGTCCGCGTCACGCCGAGATCATCGCCAAGGTCCGCGCCGCCGGCGCTCGCATCCATCTGATCACGGACGGCGATGTCGCCGGGGTGATCAACACCACCGATCCCTCGACCGGCATCGACCTGTACCTGGGTTCAGGCGGCGCGCCGGAAGGCGTCCTGGCCTGCGCGGCCCTTAAGTGCGTCGGCGGTCAGTTTCAGGGGCGCTTGCTGTTCCGCAACGGCGACGAGCGCGCCCGCGCCGCGCGTTGGGGCATCACCGAGCTGGACAAGAAGTACGACCTGCACGAGATCGTCCGTGACGAGGCGATCTTCGCCGCCACGGGCGTGACGCGCGGCGGGCTGGTGGACGGCGTTGTGTTCCGCGACGGCTGCGTCCACACCCACACCCTGGTAATGAACTCGTCGACGGGCACCGTCCGCGAAGTTCGCATGAAGCGGAAGGTCTGAGACTTATCCGTCACGGTCGCCCTGTAGAGGCGGCCGTTCTGCTTTCTGGTTTCGAGGTTCCTATGACCACCTTTGTCGACTTGGCCGCCTGGCTCGCGGCGGAGCCGGCGGACGCCGCCCTTAAGGACGTCGTCCAGACGGTCGCCACCACCTGCGCGCAGATCAGCCGCGTGGTCGCCTCCGGCGCCCTCTCGGGCAGCCTGGGCGCGGCTGGCAGCACCAATGTGCAGGACGAAGAGCAGAAGAAGCTCGACGTCATCACCAACGACATGCTGAGCGACGCCCTGAAGGGCTGCGCCGCCGTCGCGGGCCTGGCCTCGGAAGAGCTGGAACAGGTCGAGCCCACGGGCCGCGTTGGCGGCTATCTGGTGACCTTCGACCCGCTGGACGGCTCCAGCAATATCGACGTCAACGTCTCGGTCGGGACGATCTTCTCGGTGCTGCCGGCGCCGGCCGATCACGCGCCGGCGGAAGCCGACTTCCTGCAGTTGGGCCGCAACCAGGTCGCGGCCGGTTATGCCGTCTACGGCCCGCAGACCATGCTGGTCCTGACGCTGTCGGGCGGCGTCAACGGCTTCACCTTGAACGCTGACGGTCAGTGGCTGCTGACCCATCCGGCTATCGCCATCAAGGCCGACACCGCCGAGTTCGCCATCAACATGTCGAACCAGCGCCACTGGGCGCCGCCCGTGCGCCGCTATATCGACGGCTGCCTGCAGGGCAAGGACGGTCCTCGGGGCAAGAACTTCAACATGCGCTGGGTCGCCTCGATGGTCGCCGACGTCCACCGCATCATGATGCGCGGCGGCGTCTTCATGTATCCGTGGGACGCCCGCGAGCCCGATAAGCCCGGCAAGCTGCGCCTGATGTACGAGGCCAACCCGATGAGCCTGCTGGTCGAACGGGCCGGCGGCAAGTCGACCGAGGCGGTGATCGACATCCTCGACATCCAGCCGACCAAGCTGCACCAGCGCGTGCCGGTGGTGCTGGGCTCGGCGAACGAGGTGGAAGTTATCCGCGCGGAAGCCAAGGCAGGCTAAGCAGACTCACGTCCGGTACTGACGGGGCGGCGCCGCATGGTCCGAATCCGCCTTAACGGATAGTCTGCCGCGATGGCCGCTGATGGTGCTTCCAACTTCGATACTACCGCCTTCCTAGGCGTTGAGCGCTCGCTGAGCGGCCGCGCCTGGCGTGAGCGTCCGGCCGACATGGCCGTGGTGCGGGATATTCAGCAGCGCCATGGCCTGACGGAGCCGCTCGCCCGCGCCCTGGTCTCGCGCGGCGTCACCCTGGATCACGCCGAGCACTATCTGCGCCCGACCCTGAAGGCGCTGTTCCCCGATCCGTCCAGCTTCACCGACATGGACCGGGCCGCCGAGATCCTGATCGACGCCCTGGAGCAGGGCAGGCCGACCATGGTCTTTGCCGACTATGACGTCGACGGAGCTACCAGCGCCGCCCAGCTGGTCCGCTGGTTCCGCTACATGGGCGTCGAGCTGCCCATCTACATTCCCGACCGTCTGACCGAGGGCTATGGCCCCAGCCCAGCTGCCTTCAAGACGATCCGTGAGAGCGGGGCCGAGCTGGTCGTGACGCTGGACTGTGGCGCGGCGGCCTATGACGCCATCAACAGCGCCGGCCAGATCGGCCTGGAGGTCGTGGTCATCGACCACCACCTGATGCGCGAGGACCCGCCGGCCGCCGCCGCCGTGGTCAATCCTAACCGTCCGGGCTGCCAGAGCGGGCAGGGGGTCTTGGCCGCCGCCGGCGTCACCTTCGTGCTGCTGGCCGCGCTGAACCGCGAGGCCCGCAAGCGCGGCCTGTTCACCGACGATCGTCCGCAGCCGGACCTTCGCCAGTGGCTGGACCTGGTGGCCTTGGGCGAGGTCTGCGACGTCACCCAGCTGGTCGGCTTCAACCGCGCCCTGACGGCGCTGGGCCTGCGCACCATGGGCGCCTGGGCCAATCCGGGGCTGAAGGCCCTGTTCGAGGTTGGCAAGGGCTCGGGTGACCCGTCGGTCTTTCACGCCGGCTTCATCCTGGGGCCGCGCATCAACGCTGGCGGCCGTATCGGCCGCTCCGATCTCGGCGCCAAGCTGCTCTCGACCGACGACCCGCTGGAGGCCGCCGCCCTGGCCGAGGAGCTCGACAGCCTCAACACTGAACGCAAAGCCGTCGAGGCCGCCGTGGTCGAAGAAGCCGCGGCCCTGCTGGAGCGCGGCAGCAACTTCAACCCGGACGCGCCGGTGATAGTGGTGGCCGGCGACGACTGGCACCCGGGCGTCATCGGCATCGTCGCCGGCCGCCTGCGCGAACGTTATCGCAAGCCCGTGGTGGTCATCGGCGTCGACCGCGCCGCCAATGTCGGCAAGGGCTCGGGCCGTTCGCAGCCTGGCGTGAATCTGGGCAAGGCGATCCAGGCGGCCTTCGAGGCGGGCTTGTTGATGGCCGGCGGCGGCCACGCCATGGCGGCGGGTCTCTCAATTCGCCCCGACTCGATTCCCGAATTCCGCGCCTTCCTGGAAGAGCGCCTGGCCGGCGAGATGGAGGCGGTGGGAATCGAGTCAGTCGATATCGACGCCTTGCTGCAACCGCGCGCGGCGAATCGCGCATTGCTCGACGACTTCCAGCGCCTGGCGCCGTTCGGTCCCGGTAATCCCGAGCCGATGTTCGCCCTGAGCCAGGTGCGGCCCGATCGCGTCTCGGCCCTGAAGGGCGGGCATGTCCGCATGGACTTGGTCGGTCCCACGGGCGACCGCATCAAGGCGATCAGCTGGCGCAGCGCCGAGACGCCGCTGGGCCAGCGCCTGCTGGCTGGCGGCGGCGCGCTGGACGTCGTCGGCAAGCTGAAGCCGGACGACTACATGGGTCGCAACGGCGTGCAGCTGGAGATCGAGGACGCCAGCGATCCCAGAGCCAGATACTCGGAATAGGCTGTTTGCCGCACCCGATGTGGACGGACTGAAAAAATGACTTTCGGCGGCTTGCGCACCCCAAAGGTCGCGGCTATACACCCGCTTCCTCGCGGGGCCGCTGGTCCCTTCGTCTATCGGTTAGGACGCCAGATTTTCAATCTGGAGAGAGGGGTTCGACTCCCCTAGGGACTGCCACCCGCGAGGACTACATATCGGCTATGTTCCGCTTCGGCGGTTATGTGGTCCCTTCGTCTATCGGTTAGGACGCCAGATTTTCAATCTGGAGAGAGGGGTTCGACTCCCCTAGGGACTGCCATCTCTGGCTGTATTTCAGGATTGTTACTGTGCTGTTTCTGCGACGAAATGTCGCGGAACGCCCCCACCTGGGGTTTTGACGTGATTTCGTCATTGACGGTTCTCGTCACGCGAGAACACTGTTCTCGTAGTGCTCGCTCCGATGGGCTGATTGGGCGAGCCAGAGGGGTGGGATGTCTGGTTTCGATTTTGAGGACGCTGATGCGCACGAAGAGTTCGTGCGCATCAGCGGGAGGGTGAAGTGGTTCGACGCCGGCAAGGGCTATGGGTTCATCGTCCCCGATGATCCCGGCCAGACCGGGCTGAAGGACGTGCTTCTACATGTGACGTCGCTGCGTAATTGCGGCCGCGAAACCGCCATGGAGGGAGCGGTTATCGTGTGTGATGTCGTCAAAAGGCCGAAGGGCTGGCAGGTCTGCGAGGTGGTCAATCTCGACGAGACCTCGGCGCCCGCGCCGCTGGAGCGCCAGAGGCGGACCTTCGCCGAAGGCCCGACGCGACGCGATGTCCTGCGGGAAGGGCACGGGCGTCACGCGCTTGAGCCCGAGGGGCCGCCGGAGCACGCCAAGGTCAAGTGGTTCAACCGCACCAAGGGCTATGGCTTCGTGATCCGCGACGCCGAGCCGGGCGACATCTTCGTGCATATCGAGACGCTCCGCCGGGGCGGGCTCGAGGACCTGCAGCCGGGCGATGACGTCCTGGTGCGGTTCGCGCGGGGGCCCAAGGGCCTGGTCGTGGCGGAAATCACGGCCGGCGACGCCTGACTTCCGCCGTCTCGCGGCGAAAGCTAGTCTGATGGGGACTAGCTTTCAGCGAGGTGGTGCGTGGCGGAGCGGATGATCGACAGACGGGCCTTGCTGGCCGCGCTAGGACTTGGTCTTGGCGCGGGCGGTGAAGTGTTGGCCGCGCCCAAGCTGGAGACGGTCGAGGTCGTCACCGGCCGCGGTCGCGCGCGATTCCAGGTCGAGATCGCCGCCACCCTGGCTCAGCAGAAGCAGGGACTGATGTTCCGTAAGTCCCTGGCGCCAGACCGGGGCATGCTCTTCACCTACAAGCGGCCGCAACCGGCCGCCTACTGGATGAAGAACACGCTGATTCCGCTGGACATCATCTACATCGCGCCCGACGGCCGGGTCCTGTCGATCGTCCGCAACGCCCGTCCGCACGATGAGACGCCGTTGCCGTCGGGCGGCCTGATCCTGGGCGTTCTGGAGATCGCCGGAGGCCGCGCGGCCCAACTGGGGATCTTGCCGGGAGACCGCGTCTTGCACAGGATCTTTCCAAAGGCGTGACGCTTCCGTTGATCCGCGCTCCGAACCCCTGTAGAGCAGCCGCCTGCCGATGTTTCGGAGCGTAGCGCAGCCTGGTAGCGCATCTGTTTTGGGAGCAGAGGGTCGCAGGTTCAAATCCTGCCGCTCCGACCATCGGTAAGGTACTTTGGAGAAGGTCCATGCTGGCCCGCATCTATCGCCCCGCCAAGAACGCCATGCAGTCCGGCAAGGCCAAGACCAAGGACTGGGTGCTGGAGTTCGAACCGGCTTCGGCGCGCAAGCCTGACCCGCTGATGGGCTGGACCACGTCCAGCGACATGAACGGCCAGATCCGCCTGACTTTCGAGACCCGCGACGAAGCGGTGGCCTACGCCCAGCGTCACGAGATCGCCTTCCAGCTGTTCGAGCCGAAGGCCCCCAAGAAGATCATCAAGGCCTACGCCGACAACTTCGCGGCCAACCGCAAGCGGCCCTGGACCCACTAGGGCGCTCGCGGGGCTAGCCGGCATGCGCGCCCTTAGCTCAGCTGGATAGAGCACTCGCCTTCTAAGCGAGCGGTCGCTGGTTCGAATCCAGCAGGGCGCGCCAGCTTCCCGGATGGTCGCGGATATGCGCGACCATTCCGAATGGTTTCCTTTTTTCATGTTCAAAGCGGGGTGATGTCACGATGCCTTGGGCGCGGGGCTTCGTCCTTGGACACTCCGAGCGTCGGTCCGGTCATGGCGAAACCGATGACCTGATCGCCGCCAAGGTGCGGCGCCTCACTCAAGAGCGACAGCTTCCTTCCCATTATCCTCAGCGCCGCGGAGGCGGCGGCCCTAGTCGTGGGGTGAAAGGGGCCGTGGGGTGAACGGCGCCGGCGGGCTGGCCGGCGCCGATCGGTTAGCCCTTCCAGTCGGGCAGGGCGGCAAGTTGCGCCTTGGACAGCTTGGTCCGGACGATGTGGTCGTCGCGGTCGCCGGGCTCGGGCGCGACGGTCACGTCCGCCAGCGCCACCACGACCTTCTTGTCCGGACCCATGCGGTCAATCTCGATGACGATGGCGGTCGGCTTTCCGGCCGCGTCCAGCAGCACGTGCTCGACCTCGCCGGCCTCACGGTTGGCGGAGTCGATCACATCCGCGTCTTCGATCTGACCGACCGTGAAGGCGCCCTTGGCGGGCAGCGTCTCGTTGTGGGCGATGGTCGTCTGAGCCCAGGCGCCGGTGGCGATAGCGGCGAGGGACAGGCCAAGAACGGTGATCTTCATGAGCTTACTCCTTGCTACAGAGGCCCGGCCTATCCAGGCCGGGCCCCTTGCGTCGCCCCGCGGGAGCGAGAGGCGACGCCATGGCAAGACAGTGCGCCTGCTCAACTGACAGACCCCTGACGATTTTTCACGGCGTCCGCAGGTCTCGCCCGCTGCCGTGCTTATCGGATCGGGGCGATCCGAGTGTTCTCAAGCATCCCTGGAGGGTCTCTTATCTGCGGTCTCGGACTGAAACGGGGCGGAAAACACGCCCTCAATGTGATCCGCTATTTGGGATCCACGATGCGCGTGAAAAATGTTTCGCATCGGATGACGGAACCGCGCCGCCGGGGTGTCTTGATGTCTAAGATATGAGGGAAAGGCCTCAGCGGGGTGGAACGGCTTAGGCAGGACGTCGTCGTCTGGATCGGACGTGAGATCATTCCTCACGAACCGGCTGTACGCGCCTGGCTCAAACGCAACGCCCCGAGTTCGATCGAGGCGGAAGACATTCTACAGGAAGCCTATTGTCGCCTGTCCGATCTCCAGTCCGTGGAGCAGATCGCCAATCCGCGGGCGTACTTTTTCAGTGTCGCGCGCAACCTGCTGCTCAACGCCATCCGCCACGCTCGCGTGATCCGCATCAGCAGCATCACCGATCTGGAGCTGGCGACCCTGGACGATGGTCAGCCGTCACCGGAGCGCGTGGTGGCCGGGCGTCGAGAACTGGAACGCGTGCGAGATCTGTTGGCGAGCTTGCCCGAGCGTTGCCGACGCATCATCGAGATGCGGAAGGTCGAGGGCCTGTCCCAACGCGAAATCGCCGAACGGCTGAACGTCACGGAGAATGTCGTCGAAAACAACGTATCGAGGGGGCTTCGTTTCTTGAGCAAGGCCGTGAGCGAGGATCCGATCGCTCCGTCCAGAGCGCCTGGCAAAGACCATGACCGAACGAAGAACAGCAAGAACCGTCCATAAGGAGGCGGCCCAATGGGCGGCCCGCGCCGATCGCGGCGACCTGACGTCCGCCGAGACGCAGGCCCTGGACGCATGGCTGGCGGCCGATCCGCGCCACCGCGGCGCCTATGCGCGCGCCGCGGCCATCTGGAGCACGCTCGATCGCGCCAAGGCCCTGGCCGCGCCCGTTCATCTCAAGGTCGCGCGCTCGCGGCGGGGCTGGGGGCTGGCGGCGGGCGCCGCGGCGTTGGCCGCGGTGGCGGCGGCCGCGCTTGTTTCCGTGCAGGTCTTCCCGCGTTCGAGCGCGGCCTACGAGACCGTGGTCGGTGAGGTGAAGCACGTGGCCCTGGCCGACGGCTCCTCGGCGGACATCAACACCAACAGCGCCCTGAGCATATCGATGACGCCGCGGGCGCGGGCCGTCGCGCTCGAGCGGGGCGAGGCCTGGTTCAAGGTGGCCAAGAATCCGTCCCGGCCGTTCATCGTCTCCGCCGGAGATATTCGTGTCCGCGCCGTGGGCACCGCCTTCGCGGTGCGCCGGATGAGCGGCGGCGCCGAAGTCCACATCACCGAGGGCGTCGTCGAAATCTGGAGCACCGCGGCGCCCGGCGTGCGCACGCGGGCGCCGGCCGGCGGTCGCCTCTATGTGCCGGCGAGCGGCGAGGGGCCGCGGTCTCTGGCCGGACGTGGCGGTGTCGACGAGGGTCTGGCCTGGCGTCAGGGGCGCCTTGCCCTGGAGGGCATGTCGGTCGCCGAGGCTGCTGTCGAGTTCAATCGTTACAACAAGCGACGCATCGTCGTGGCCGATCCCGCCCTGGGCCGAAAGGGCTTGGTGGGCTGGTTCCGGACCAATCAGCCGGAGCATTTCGCCGAGGTGGTCGGCCAGACCTTCGGCGCTCCCGTGACGACCGACGCCACGACGATCAGATTGGGCGCGCCGCCGCACGAGCGATGAGTCGCGGCGGACGTTAGAACGACCGAGCGCGCCAAGATCGCGCCGGCGAGGGAAGGGGAGGAAAGTCTGAACAGCGGCGTGGGGCGAACGCCGTGGGCCTGGATGACGGGAGCGACGCTCGCGCTCGTCGCCGGGAACGCGACCGCCCAGACTCTAAGTTTCGATGTCGCCGCCCAACCCGCGTCCAGCGGGGTGCCCGCATTCGGCCGTCAAGCCGACTTGCAGATCTTGCTCGACCAGAGCGTGGCGGAGGGGCGGCGCGTCAATGCCGTGCGAGGACGCTTCAACGCCCGCGAAGGTCTCGCCCGTCTTCTGGCCGGTACGGGTCTTTCGATCCGCGCCGACTATGGCCACACCATTCTCCTGGCGGCGACGCCTGCGCCGCGTCCTCAGGCGCCTCCGCCGATCCTGGCCCCGGCCGCGCCTGAGCCTGACGTCGCCGTCGAGGCGGTGATCATCGCTGGTTACCGCGCCAGCCTGGCCAGCGCCATGGCGATCAAGCGCCAGGCGGCGGGAGTGGTCGAGGCGATCGTCAGCGAGGACGTCGGCGACTTCCCCGACGCGAACCTGGCGGAGTCGCTCCAGCGCCTTTCGGGCGTCTCGATCGAGCGCGACGCCGGCGAGGGGCGCGCCCTGTCGGTGCGGGGTCTCGGCGGCGATTTCGTCAGGGTGCGCCTAAACGGACTCGAAACCCTGGCGACGAGTGGCGGCACCGGTGCGGCGACCAATAGCGCCAACCGGACACGTGGGTTCGATTTCAACACCTTCGCGTCGGAGCTCTTCTCGACCCTGACCGTCCGCAAGACCGCCTCGGCCGAGATCGAAGAGGGTGGGCTGGGCGCGACCATCGATTTACAGACGCCCAGGCCCCTCGACACGCCGGGCCTTCACGCCACGGTCGCCAGCCAGGCGGCCTTCTACGAGCTGGGCGACCGTCAGGCCTATCCGCGGGTATCGGCCCTGGTGTCCGACACGTTCGCGCAGGACCGTCTGGGCGTCCTGTTTTCCGTGGCCTACAGCCGGCGGCGTAGCCTCGAGGACAGCTACAACTCGACCGGAGACTATATCGCCAGCTTCAACGGCGGCTTCTGCCCGCCGACGGGCGCCGCCTGTCCGGGCGGGGGCGAACGCTCGACGGCGGAGGCCTATGGCGTGATCACCGCCGGATCGCCGGTGACCTATATGCCGCTGGTCCCTCGCTATGGCCGCTATTCTCACGACCAGGAGCGCCTTGGCGTTTCGGCCACCGTGCAGGCCCGGCCGCGAGAGGGCACGCTGCTGACCCTGGACTATTTCGCCTCGCGCTACGACGAGCACCGGCTGGATCGGAACATCGAGATCCTGAGCCTCAATCGCGACAATCGGGGCGCGCCGGATCCGCGTTTCGTGGGGCGGCCAGCCATGGCGGTGACCGCGGCTCAGGTCTCGCCGCAGGGCGAGCTGGTCTATGCGCGGTTCGATAATACCGACATCCGCACCGAGGTCTTCGCCGACGACTTCGTGACTCGCTTTGATCAGCTGTCCCTGAAGCTGGACCAGACCCTGTCGCCCAGGCTGAGGGCGTCCGTGCTGCTGGGGCGCTCGCGCTCCCGGTTCTCGGACCCGAACCAGCGCCTCGTCGGCTATGACGCCTTCGACCAGGACGGCGTCGTGTTCGACGCCCGCGCCAAGGGTGAGGTGCCGATCCTGCGGTTTGGAAGCGGCCTCGATCCGGCCTCGGCCGGGGCCTGGAGCTTCGCCGAAGGCTATTCTGAAATCCGGCGCTTCAGCAATTTCATCGACAACCGGTATGACGCCGCGCAGGCCCATCTGGTCTTCGACGCGCGCCCTGGCGTGACGATCAAGGCCGGCGTCAGTCTGAGGCGCTACGGTTTCGATCAGACCCGCGATCAGCGGTCGGCGCCCTTCACCAGCGTGCCGGCCGTTGGCGATCTGCGCGATCTCAGTGTGCTGGTGGATCGCTGGGGCGTCAGTCTGCCGCGCGCGCCCGGAGGCATCAGCGCCTGGCTGTCGCCCGATATCGACGCGTTCGAGCGGCGTTTTGGCCTCAGCTGCAATTGCGTCAACGCCTGGGGCGACTGGCGTATGGCGGCGGCCGGCAACTCACGCCTGGAAAATCGCGGCGTCATCGAGGACGATCTGGGCGGCTATCTCCAGGCTGACGTGGTCGGCCAGGTGGGGGCCGTGCCGTTGCGGCTGGTGGCGGGCCTGCGATACGCGGCTACGCGCCAGCACGCCTATGGCCTGACGACCACGGGCGAGTGGCAGCACGATCGGCGCCGCTACGACAATCTGCTGCCTTCGGCGACGTTGGTGGGTGATCTGACGCCCGACACCCGGCTCCGCATCTCGCTGGCCCGCACCATGGCGCGTCCGGCGCTGAGCGCTTTGACGCCGGCCGGCGTGTTGACCAGCGATTCCGCCGGCTTGAAATACCTGACCGGCAATCCCTCGGTTTCTCCCTATCAGGCCACGAACCTTGATCTGTCGATCGATCATCGACTGGGACGAGAGGGGCTGATCTCGGCCTCGGTCTTCCATCTGACGATCGACAATTTCCCCCAGGCGCTCAGCCGTGTCGGCGTCCTGGCCGACACCGGCCTGCCGAACGTGGCGCTTCCCGCCGGCGCCACGAACCTGACGCCCGTTGCGATCACCCAGGTGGTCAATACCAAGGGCGGCTGGTTACGAGGGCTGGAGATCGGCTTCCAGAAACCCCTGACCTTCCTTCCGGCGCCGTTCGACCGCCTGGGCGTGATGGTCAACTACACGCGCATACAGTCGGCGCTGGACTATGTGCTGGCCCCGACCGCGCCGGACCAGACCTATCGCGCACCGCTGGTGGGGACGTCGCCGACGGCGATCAACGCCACGGTCTACTACCAGACCCCGCGCTACGCCGTGCGCCTGTCGGCCGCGCGACGCGGGGAGTACACCCGCACCGTGCCCAGCCGGGGCGGCGTCTGCGGGCCGGAGGCCACGGCCGAGTGCCCGACGCCCTATATCGCCGATGTCGACGGGGCCGACGCGACCTTCAATCTCGACGCCTCGGCCAGTCTTAATCTGACGGGGCGGCTGCAGCTGACCCTGGACCTGCTGAACCTGACCGACCAGGCCCAGTCCTACTGGACGGGCGCGGCGCGCCGCGGGCCGCTGGTCTATGGCCGCACGGGCCGCCAGATCTTCCTCGGCGCGCGCTGGCGGTACTGAAAAGGGTGCGGGCCCGCTGGGAGGACAGCGGACCCGCGTCTCGTCACCGCGTTGGAGGTAGGGACAGGGGGACGAGATTGTTGGCCTGGGTGACCTCGCGGACATCGCCCTCGAGCTTCAGGCGTACGCGGTAGTCGCCCGGCGCGGCCTTGGCCGGCAGGTTCAGCCGGACCTCGACGGTCTTGGGCGTCAGGTCGGCGGCCGAGGGCAGCGGCGGGATCGGCGCCGAGGCGATGGTCGCGCCGACGGCGGTTTCCAGGACGAGCGTTCCGGCCGGCGCCGGCTTGGACCCCAGGCTGTGGACGGTGGCGGTCAGGCGACCCTTGGTAAGTCGCAGGTCGTCGGTTCCAACCCCGATGTCCGGACGGGTGGAGGGATCCTCCCAGGCCGTATCCAGCGCCAGATCCAGCACAGTCGTCTGGCCGGGCGGCAGGACGATATCGATCCCGGCGCTCCGCTCCAGGACCACGCTGCGCTGCGTGGGCGCATCGGCCTTGTCGTCGCCATTGGCGTCGACGCCTTCGCTCAGAGTCCAGCGGCCCGCCGCGACGTCGGCGCCGACCAGCGTGGCCTTCACCGGCCGGTTGGCCAGGTTGAACAGCACCGCCTTGAAGGCTTTCGGCGTTGATTGCGGGATCAGGATAGCCACCTGCTCGGCCGCGTCGGGACGGTCGAAGCGCCAGCTGACCAGGTTGCCGGGGAAGTACTGGTTGCGGTTATGCGCGATCCCGCCCAGGCGCGAGCGCTGCAAGATGGACCAGGGCACATTGACCCGGTCCGACCACAGATGGCCCTCGGTGATCAGGTGCATGCGCTGGCTGTCGAGCGCGATCTCGCGGCCGTAGATATCGGCGAGGATCGACTTGTCGCCAGTCTCGCGCCAGCGCTCGAAACGGGCGTAGTCGGCCAGGTCGCCGCCGCGTCCGGTCAAGGACGCCTTGGGGGCCGCGAGCGCCGAGAGCTTGGCGCCCCAGCTATCCTTGCGGTTTGCCAGGCCCAGGACGTCGGCGTTGAGCAGCAGCAGGCTGGACCAGTCGCCCTTGGCGACCTCGCCGTTCAGCGGGCGGAGGTACTTCTCGTCGCCGGTCCACTTGTAGGCGGCCCAGAAGACGTGGATGGAACTGGCGAATCCCGAACCGCGATCGGCGTCGGTGCGCCAGTGGATTTCGGCCGGGAACGTCCAGGTCCCGTCGGCGGCCTGCTTGCCGTGGGCCAGGTAGCCGTCGGCCAGCTCCAAGACTGTCTGCTTGATCTTGGCCGAACCCCAGTATTCGCCGAGCAGCAGGCCAGGGTGCAGGACGAGGTAGGAGTAGGGCTTGCCCCATTCCCACACGCTCTCGCGCACGATGTCGTCGCCGCTGTAGTAGCTGGAGACCGGGTGGCGATGGCCGGCCGGATTGACCTGGTAGAGACGGTCGTAGTTGCGCGCCGTCTCCATGGCCCGCTCGACGGTCTTGGGATCGCCGAACTGCAGCATCATGCCCTGGGCGACGGCGTTTATGCCCTCTTCGTAGGTATGGAGTTCGTCGGTGCGGATGCGGCCCAGGCCGTTCGACCACATGCCGTTGACATAGGTCTCGTCCAGCATGCGGCGCTGCGAGCGCGCCAGACCCTCGGGATCGACGCCCATCTCCGCCAGGCCCACCCACTGGTTGGTCAGGTCGACGTCGTCGGAGAGGCCGCCGCCGAACTCGCCGTTGGCGATCTGGCGGTTGTCGATCCACCAGCGCACGAAGCGGCTGGCCAGCTTCAGGTCCTCGGTCTGGCGGAAGGCCCACAGCGGCACGCCCGCCGGCGGCTCTGGTTGGACGAACGGGGCATAAGGCTGCTCGGGGTTCTTCTCGACCCAGTAGCTGCGCGCCACGGCGTTGTCGGGGTCGACCTTCAGGACGTCGGAGATGTCGCGCTCGAAGCGGGTCCAGGTCGGATACAGCCGGATGTTGGGCTGCTCCTCGACCAGGAAGCTCAGATTGTCGCGGGCCTGCTCGAAGCGGTCGGCGATGTGTTCCGGGGCGGCGGCCTTGCGGTCCTTGAACACCAGGCGCACCCGCAGGCCGTCGACGGAGGCCGGCCCGAAGTCGCCGCCCGATCCGGCCAGGGTCAGGTACAGGCTCTTGCCGTCGGGCAGGATCCGGTCGCGGGTGTCCAGCCACAGGGTGCGGGCTTCATTCGGCTTGACGGCGACATTGACGTCCAGCAGGTCGCGCTCGGGCCAGCTGGGGTCCTTGACCCGGATGTTGAGCAGGAAGAACTCGCCGTGGGTCGGCTTGACGTCCAGAGCGGGCAGGTCGATCGCCAGGCCGTCCAGGCCCGCATTCAGGTTCTCCCAGCCATAGGAATAGCGGGCCACGGACCCCCCCGGCGCGACGTCTCGGAAGTCGGCTGGGATCAGCACGTGGACCAGCGGTAGCTGCGGTCCCGACGTCTTGGCGCGCGGCGCGGACGGCGCGCCGGCCGGCAGGGCGACCACGGTCGCGCGCTCGTCGGCGACATAGCGCCCGGCGATGAAGCCGTTCAATTCGGTCAGGGTCGGATAGGCCGCGCCCGCGCTGGCCCGGACCTGGTAGCTGAGCTTGAAGGCGTCTTTCGGCTCCTCGCCAGGCGTGACGTTGTAGGCGGCGATCTCCTGGATCGGCGTCTCCTGGGCGGTGTTGGAGAACCGCAGCACGCCGGCGCCTAGCGGGGCGGGCAGGCGAGTCGAGGTGCGCTCCTGGCCGGCGGGACGCGCGCCGATCGTCGTCTGGCGGCCGCCGGTCGGGGTGAAGCTCAAGGCCCCATAGGCCGCGCCGGTGATCTCCAGCGTGTTCCAGGGCTCGTCGGGCAGGGTCAGGTCGTAGGCCTTGCCGCCGTCGGCATAGACGTTCCAGTCCGGCAGCTCAAAATAGTCATGGCGTCCGGCCAGGCGCGAGCGGTTGTAGACGCCGGGCCAGGTCGTTTCGCGGATGCCGTCGGCGCCGCGGAACATCCGCATCTTCAGATCGCGGGTGTCGGCGAACTCGACCTTGCGGATCTTGGTGGCCGCCGCCGCCAGATAGGCGGGCAGGTCGCCTGGCCGGTTCCAGCCGTAGCGCATCCACCATTCGTCGCGCCAGCGCGGCTCGGACAGGTCGCGGCGCGGCGCGGGAGAGGCGACCTCGGTCTTGGCGGCCAGGGACGCGACTTCGGTCTCGGCCAAGCGGTGGTCGTAGATCTTCAGCTCGTCGATGTCGCCGCCGCGCCGATAGTTGTAGGCGCTCTGGACCTGATAGGGGCTGATCACCCGGCTGTGCGGGCCAAAGCCGAAAAGGCCCGCGTCGAGCGTGGTCTTGGCGTCCTTGCGGGCGGCGGGCTTGCCGTTGACGAACAGCTGCACGCCCTGGGTCTCGTCCCAGGCGAAGGCCAGGTGCGTCCAGGTCTCGGGCGAGGGGGCGGGGGCGTCGAAGCTGACGCGCGTGCGGGCCAGGTTGGTGTCGGTGACGAAGGCGTCGAAGCCGTGGCCGTTCCAGTCGATGCGCAGCCAGACCATGTCCCAGCTGGTGTGATCGGCATAGCCGACGCGGAAGATCGGGAAGGCGCTGCGACCCACCGGGGTGCGAGCGCGCCAGAAGAACGAGACGGTGCCACGCTGGGCATAGATGTTGGCCGGGCCTGACCAGGCCAGAACCTGGTCATCGGAGGCGCGCAGGGCGGGGCCCGCCGCGCCGTCGGCGACGACGTCGACGCCCTCGGCGAAGATCGGACCGGCCATGCCCGCCGCCCGGTCGGCCGTCAGGCCCTTGTCGCCCGACAGGCTGAACAGCAGACCGTCCGATTGCGCGTAGGCGGCGGACGCCAGGGTGAGCGCCGTGGTGGTGACAAGGGCCAGGCGCAGGGCGCGCGGCGTCATGAAGCTCGAGGACATCTTGGCCTGCATGGTCGGAATGAAAATGCGGGCGCCGGCCGCAGACCGGCGCCCAGGAGCTAGCGCGTTGGAGAGGGACGCTAGAACTTGTACTGCAGCCCCACGTTGAACTGCCGTCCGGTGTGGGTGTAGACGAACGCGCTGTTGCGCGCGGAGTCCTGGTACTGGTCGACGAATTCGTCGGTCAGATTCAGGCCCTCGAAGGTCAGCTTCAGCTTCTTGGTCACGGCGAACGAGGCCGAGGCGTCGACGGTCAGCAGCTCGTTGGTGCCGTTGATGTCGTTACCGGTGTTCCCGCCGGGGACCGAGGTCAGGTACTTGTCGCGATAGGCCGCCGAGACGCGGGCGCTGAAGCGGCTGTCTTCGTAGTAGAGCGTGGCGTTGAAGGCGTTCTTCGACAGGCCGACCAGGTCGGCGCTGGTCGACGAGCCACCCGTGGCGCTCAGGAAGTAATCGATCTTGCTGTCGACATAGGTGTAGTTCAGCAGCGTGCCGAAGTGCTCGGTCCAGCGGGGCAGGAACGGCAGCACGTCCGGCAGGAAGGTGAAGGCCTGCTGGTAGTTGATCTCGAAGCCCTTCAGCGGACCGCCCTTGGTGTTGGCCGGGGTGCGGAAGGTGAAGATGTCCGTCGGCGCGGTCTGCGAGTTGGCCAGCAGGTCCAGCGGCAGGCCCGACGTGTTGAACGGGCGATCTTCCTGCAGGCTTTGGATGTAGGTCTCGATGTCCTTGTAGAAGACGCCCACCGACAGCAGCGAGTCCTTGGCGAAATACCATTCGACCGCGCCGTCCACGGTCTTGGCGCGGATCGGGTCGAGGTCGGGATTGCCCGCGCTGACCGAACGCGCGCCGGTGACCGTGATGCTGCCGCCGGGGGTCAGGTTGCCCAGCTCGGGCCGGGCGATGACTTTCGAGGCCGCGAAGCGCACCAGCAGTTCGGGGGTCACCTCCGCCGTCAGGTTCAGCGACGGCAGGATGTCGTCGTACTCACGCTCGGCGGTGACCTGAACCGGCGCGGCGCCCAGCAGCTGATAGCCGCGCGAGCTCTGCTTCGTCTTCACGTAGCGCACGCCGATGTCGCCGCGCACCGTGAAGGGCAGGGCCTCGGTGCGGAAGTCCAGCTGGGTCCAGGCGGCCTTGGAGACTTCCTTCACGCCACGGATGTTGCCGCGGGCGCTGGAGTTGGTCACGCCGGTCAGCTCGAACAGGCCGGTGTTGCTGTAGATGCCCAGGGCTTCGGAGAACTTGTCGATGTCGGGCACCACCCAACTGGTGATGTTGGTCCCTGGCTGGCCCAGGTTCTTGCCAAAGCCGGTGACCAGCTTGGTCAGGTCGGCCAGGGTCTTGCCTGCCGGCAGGGCGGGCAGCAGTTGGCTGTTGAGACGGCCGGTGCTGCGCGTGTCGAACTCGTACTTCCGGTACTCGACCCCGGCCTTCAGCGTCAGGCCGTCGGTCAGGTCGAAGCCGCCGTTGAAGTTGGCGGTGTCGAAGGTGTTCTTCACCCACTGCGGCGCCATCCGGATTTCGGAGACGTTGTTGATGAAGGTGAAGTTGGCCGGATTGGTCGTGTCGAAGCCGTAGTTGATCGTCGGCAGGCGATTGTTCTGGCGCAGGTCGTAGCTGTAGCCGTCCGAGTTCAGGCGATCGAGCATGATCGTGGTCTGGATCGGGTTTGCGAAGTCCGAGGTCGAGTGGCCGACCAGGCCCTCGATGCGGAAACGGTCGTTGAACCGGTGCTTGCCAGTCAGCACGAACTGTTTGAATTCGGTGGTCAGCTCGTCATAGCGCATCTCCGAACGGATCCGCGCGCCGTCGAAGACGCCGTAGACGAGGTCGCCCGTCGGCGAGACCACGGCGCTGCGCACGCTGTTGAGCGGCTTGCCCAGGTTGGACAGCGCCCGGCTGAAGCCGAAGTTCTCGAGCCAGTCTTCCTCGCGCTTGGCGTCGAACTTCGAATAGAGGCCGTCCAGCGTCAGGGTCGTGTCGGGGGTCGGCTCCCACTGCAGCGAGGCCGTCACGCCGGTGCGCTTCTGGTCGTGGGTCAGGCGGCCGTAGCGCGGCAGGCGCGGCATGTGGACATTGGCGCCGCTGGCGGTGGTGTAGGCGGCGATGTTCTCGGGCGTGCCGGCCGCGCGTGGCACGGTGATGCCAGCGGCGGTCCCGCAGGCCGTGGCGCTGGTCCCAGTCGCGGCGCTGATGGGTGGATTGGCCGGGGTGACGCCGATCGGGCTGCAGAAGCCGCCATTGGTGTTGACCAGGTCCCAGCCGACGGTGCCGAAGCCGTCCTCATACATGTGGCGGCGGGTGTAGGCGGCCGAGACCAGAGCGCCGAAGCGGCCGATCGGGGTGTCCCAGGTGTTGGAGACCAGGCCAGCCAGGCGCGGGTCCCACTTGCCGCGCAGGTCGTTGTAGCCCTGCTGCGCCGACAGGGCGAGGTTGAAGCCCTTGTAGTCGAACGGCCGCGAGGTCTGCAGGTCGACCGTGGCGCCCAATGAGCCTTCCTGGACCTCGGCGGCCTGGGTCTTGCGCACCGTGATGCTGTTGAAGAGTTCCGAGGCGAAGGTGTTGAAGTCGAAGCCCCGGCCGCGATTGGCGCCGCCCGAGCTGTCGGTGCCGCCGGTCGTGCTCTGGGCTTCCATGCCGTTGATGCGCACCCGCGTGAAGCTGGCGCCCAGGCCGCGCACGGTGATCGAGCGACCCTCGCCCGCGTCGCGCGAGATCGAGACGCCTGGCACGCGTTGGATGGACTCGGCCAGATTGGCGTCCGGGAAGTCGGCGATGTCCTCGGCCTTGATGACGTCGACGACGCCGGCGGCGTTGCGCTTGAGGTTGATGGCGTTGGCGAGGCTGGCCCGGAAGCCGGTGACCACCACTTCCTCGACCGTCGCGGCCTGGTCGGCCGGCGGCGCCGTTTGCGCCAGGGCCGGAACCGCTGACGCCAGAACAGCGCCCGCCGTAGCGGTGAACAGATACCCCTTGAACGTGATTTTGCGCGTGGTTTTCACGGCAACCCTCCCATTGTTCGTTGTCACGCCTTGATGGCGCTTCAACCGGGAAGACCCGCCGACGGGCGGTTTCCGTCACCGTCCGATCGCTAAATTTTCGTGATCTCGCGCAGGCCCTAATCGCGCTTGGCAACCCTCGGCCGACTGCGGTAGCAGGGCCGAACCGAGGGGGTGGTCATGGATACAAACGAACCCGCCACGCCCATTCGGCGGAGCTACAGACTGGTCGCCCTGATCGTCGCCTGCGCGCTGTTCATGGAACAGATGGACGCGACGGTGCTCACCACCGCCTTGCCGACGATGGCGCAGGACCTGGCGGTCTCGGTCACGCGCCTGAGCTCGGCCCTGACCGGCTATCTCCTGGCGTTGGCCCTGTTCATCCCGGCCAGTGGGCGATTGGCCGATCGTTTCGGCGCTCGCGATCTCTTCCGCGTCGCCATCGTGCTCTTCACCCTGGGATCGTTGCTGTGCGCCCAGGCGCCGAACTTGCCGTTCCTGGTCGTCGCCCGATTTCTTCAGGGCGTGGGCGGCGCGATGATGATCCCGGTCGGACGCCTCATCCTCATCCGCAGCGTGGCCAAGGAGGACATGGTCGCCGCCACCGCCTCGCTGATCCTGCCTGCGTTGGCGGGCGCGGTGCTGGGGCCGCCGATCGGCGGGTTGATCGTCATGCATCTGGACTGGCGCTGGATCTTCTATCTGAACCTGCCCATCGGCCTGCTCGGGATCGTGCTCACCACGCTGTTCATCACCGAGACCCATGAGCCGCGCCCCTTCCAGCTGGATGTCGTGGGCTTCCTCATCGCGGGCGCCGCGATCAGCTGTCTGCTGTTCGGCTTCGAGATGGCCAGTCAGCCGGGGCGCGCCCTGGCGAGTGTCGCGGTCATTATCGCCGGGCTCGCGATCGGGGCTGTCTACCTGCGCCATGCCAGGCGCTGCGAAGACCCCGTGCTGGACCTGTCGCTGCTGACCTATCGATCCTTTCGCCTGTCGGTCATCGGCGGGTCGTTGACGCGTATCACCCAGGGGGCGCAGCCCTTCCTGCTGCCGATGATGTTTCAACTCGGCTTTGGCATGCCTGCGGCCACGAGTGGTCTGCTTATGATCGCCGGCGCGATCGGCGCGCTGCTGACCAGGTGGGCCGCTCCGGTCGCCTTCAAGCGTTTTGGTTTCCGCAACAGCATGATCTTCAACGGGCTTGCCGGCAGCCTGGGCTACGCCGTCTGCGGCCTGTTCAGGCCCGCCTGGCCCATGCCTCTCATCGTGGCGACGCTCCTGGTGTCGGGTTCCTTCATGTCGCTGCAGTTCACTGCCTACAATCTGGTGGCCTACGAGGAGATCCCGCCCGAGCGGATGAGCGCGGCGACCAGTTTCTATGCGACCCTCCAGCAGCTGATGCTGTCCATGGGGGTGTGCGCTGGCGCATTCGCGCTGCAGACGGCCATGACATTCACGGGCAGAACCGTTCCGTCTCTGATCGAGTTCACGGTCGCTCTGACCGTCGTCACGACCATTTCAGGCGTGGCGATCGTCTGGAATCGACGCTTCGCCCACAACGCCGGCGCGGCGTTTCATTGACACGGAAGGGCGCGTGGCGTCCCGGATCCAACAGCGTGGCGGAGGCTCGCCTGCCTCTCTCAGGAGTAAATCGTCCCATGACCGACGAAGCCGATCTCAACGCCCGGCACAACGCCAAGATGGCCAAGATCCAGACCGCGCGCGCCAAGATGATGGCCGAGCGCCAGATCGAGAAGGGCCTGCTGATCGTCAACACCGGGACCGGCAAGGGCAAGACCACGGCCGCCTTGGGCATGGTCTGCCGGGCCATCGGCCACGGCCAGAAGGTCGCCGTCATCCAGTTCGTGAAAGGGGCGCTGAAGACCGGCGAAAAGGTGGTCTTCGACGCCTTCCCCGACCAGGTCGAATTCACACCCATGGGCGAGGGTTTCACCTGGGACACCCAGGACCGCGCGCGCGATATCGCCGTCGCCCGCGTGGCCTGGGAGGCGGTGAAGGCGCGCATCGCGGATCCCGACATCGACATGGTGGTCGCTGACGAGCTGAACATCGTCTTGCGCTACGAGTACCTGCCGGTCGAGGAGGTAGTCGAGGCGATCACGGCGCGCCCGGAGGGCAAGCACGTTATCGTCACGGGCCGCAATGCGCCCCAGGCGCTTATCGACGCCGCGGATCTGGTTACCGACATGACCCTGGTCAAGCACCCGTTCCGGTCTGGCGTGAAGGCCCAGGCGGGTATCGAGTTTTGATTTTGACTCGCCGAAGCGCGGCGGCGGGACTGGGCATCCCGCACAGGGCGCCAACGGTGGCGCCGGGGCAAAGGGGCGCGCGGACTGCACAGGGTTGGTTTTGTGCGGCGCGAAAGATGCCCAATCTCTAGGCGATTGCCAATCTTAATGGCGACTACTCGACGCAAGCGCAATCTGTGGCAGATTTGTGGCGTAACGGCGTTACCAGTGTAACGTTTGTATCGGGGAGTGGCAGAGTTATGTTCCAAGTGCGTGTATCGAAGAGCCTGCGTTGGCGCCTTCTGACCGGCGTCGCCATCGCAGCGGGCTCTACCTTGAGTCTGGCGGCCAATCCGGTTGCCGCGGCCGAGCAGGCCGAAGTCCTCCAGCTGGCCGTCCAGGCGACGGGTGCGCCGGCGGCGCAACAGGGGGAGGCCAGCCAGGTCGAAGAGGTCGTCGTCACCGGTTCGCGCATCGTGCGCAACGGCAACGAGGCGCCGACGCCGACCACCGTGCTGTCGGCGGCGGACATCCAGGAACGCAACCCGACCAATATCGCCGACTACATCACCCAGCTGCCCTCGATGGGCACGGGGAATACGCCGCGCACGACAACTTTGTTCGCGAATGCCACCGGTGGCGCCAACCAGCTAAGCGCGCGTGACCTGGGCGTCACTCGCACGCTGGTGCTGCTGGACGGCCGTCGCGTGGTGGGCTCGGGCATGTCGCCGGCCGTGGACGTCAACATGCTGCCGCAGAACCTGGTGCAGCGGGTCGATGTCGTGACGGGCGGCGCCTCGGCCGCCTACGGCTCCGACGCCGTTGCTGGCGTCGTCAACTTCATCCTCGACACCGGCTTCACCGGTCTCAAGGGCGGCGTCAACTACAGCAAGACCGATCACGGCGACGGCAAGATCATCTCGACCGACCTGGCCTATGGCCGCAAGTTCGCGGGCGGCCGCGGCCATCTCCTGCTGAGCGGTAACTACTACAAGGGCGATCGGATCGACTTCTATGACGATCCCCGCGGCTGGTTCCAGCCGGGCCTGCGCCTGATGAACAACCCGAACTGGACGGCCACCAACGGCCAGCCCGGTCAGATCGTCCGCACGGACGCGGGCTACAACAGCACGCCGGGCGGCGTGGTCGCTTCCGGTCCGCTGATGGGCATGGCCTTCGGGCCAGGCGGGACGCTGCAGAACTTCGTCTTCGGTCCGATCCAGCAAGGCCAGGTGCAGGCCGGCGGCACGGTGGAATCCATGCCCATCCGCGGCGCTCTGCTGCCCGACGACGAGCACTGGAGCCTCTTTGGTCGCGCCAGCTTCGAGCTGACCGACAAGATCACCGCCACCTTCGAGGCCAGCTACGCCGGCAACGACACGGTCAACTGGTCGGCGGTCTATAACCGCCAAGGGGCCACCGCGATCACGGTCAACCGGGCCAACCCGTTCCTGCCGATCGGCGCGCAACAGGCCATGGACCGGGCCGGCGTCACGTCGTTCCAGATGAACCGGCTCTTCTACGACATGATCAACACGCCGGGGACCCACATCGGCGAGGCGGGTTACTATCGCCGGCAGGACCGGATCCTGGCGGCGCTGGACGGTCGCTTCCTGGATAGCGGCCGTTGGCGCGCCTACTACCAGCACGGCCACAGCAAGGTCTGGTACACCCGTGACAACAACATCATCCTGAACCGCTTCAACCAAGCCATCGACGTGATCGCCAACCCGGCGACCGGCGGCGTGGCCGGTGTCGCGGCCGGTTCGCCGATCTGCCGCTCGACCCTGACCGCGCCCACGAACGGCTGCGTACCGATGAACATCTTCGGCGAGGGCTCGCTGGGCGCGGCGTCCATCGCCTGGGTCACGGGCGCGTCCGAAGGGCTGCGCACCCGTCAGGATCTGGATTTCAACCAGGACGTCTGGTCGATCGACGCTCAGTACAGCCCGTTCTCGACCTGGGCTGGCGAGGTCTCGGTCGCCGCGGGCTTCGAGTATCGCAAGGAGACGTTCGACTCGACGGCTGACGCCTACTCGCTGCAGTCGCTGTGGAACGTTGGTAACTTCAAGAACGGCTCCAACGGCTACAACGTCAAGGAAGGCTTCGCAGAAGTCCTGGTGCCGCTGCTGAAGGACTCCGTCGTGGCCAAGAGCCTCGAGTTCAACGGCGCCGTCCGTCGGACCGACTACTCGACCAGCGGCAAGGTGACCACGTGGAAGGCGGGCCTGACCTGGGACATCAATGATGACCTGCGTCTGCGCGGCACCCGTTCGCGTGACATCCGCGCGCCGAACCTGAACGACCTGTTCGCGCCCAGCAGCCAGTTCGTGAACGCGTATCTGGACCGGACCCAGCCCGGCAGCCCGCAGGTGCCCAACATCACCTTGAGCGGCGGCAATCCGAACCTGACGCCGGAAATCGCCAAGACCTGGACCGCCGGCGGCGTCTATCAGCCTCACTGGGCGCCGGGCCTGAGCCTGTCGGTGGACTGGTACAAGATCGATATCGCCGACGCCATCACGGCCGTCGGCGCGCAACAGATCATCGACATGTGCTACGGCTTCAACCGGCCGCAGAACCCGGCGGCCTGCGACTCCATCGTCAAGGCGCCGGGCGCGACCAATCTGGTCAACGCCACCATCTACACCAGCGGCATCAACGCCCAGACGGTCTCCGTCGAGGGCATCGACTACGAAGCGGGCTATCGCACCACGCTGGACCGCATCAGCAAGTCGCTGCCGGGCGCCGTCAACTTCCGCCTGCTGGTCTCCCAGCGGCTGAAGGATGAAACTGTCCTGCCGGGCGATGTCGCGCCGCCGACCCTGGGCACCTTCGCGAGCCTGAAGTGGCGCGGCATGCTGACGACGACCTATGTCGTCGGCGACAGCCGCACCACCCTGACCACGCGCTACCTGGGCAAGGGCAAGATCACCAACCAGCCTGAAACCAGCCGCACCGGTATTCCCGAGGCGCTGAACAAGGTGGACCCGGTCTGGTACGTCGAAATCGCCGAGAACTATGACGTCACCATTGGCGGCCGTCGGATCACGCTGTTCGCAGCTGTGGAGAACCTGTTCAACCGCGATCCCGAGCCGATCCCTAGCAGCGGCACCTCGTTCGGCACCAGCGCGCCCTACGACCTGCTGGGCCGCTCGTTCCGGGCTGGCGCGCGCTTCAAGTTCTAAGCGCCAGACCGCAGCGTCGCCGCCGGCCTTGGTCCGGTGGCGACAAGGCCTAGAAATGAAAGAACCCGCGCAGGCTAGCCTGCGCGGGTTCAATCTTTTTGGTTGTCAGGCGCTTAGCGCGGAGGGCGCGGGGCGCGTCCGCCGAAGGTGACGATGCTGTCAGCGCCCGTGGACGACAGCGCCGAGACGCCGAAGAAGGTGTCGTCGACGTTTACGTTCTTGAGCAGCAGCTCAGTCGCATCAGCTGGAACGTCGCGATGATCGGTCCAGTCCTGCTTGTCGTTGCGACGCCAGTGGACCCGGTAGCCGGCCGCGCCGGGTGCGGCGGTCCAGGACACGGTCGTGTCGCTGCCCAGGGCGCCGCGCAGCAGCACCTGATCCGGCGCGGCCGGGGCGGCCGCGAGGCGCGCGATGGTCCCGACGTTCACCGCCGTCACCTTGGCCAGATACGGGAAGTCCATCTTGTCGACGGTGTCGCCATATTCGACGCCATCGGCGGTGCGCAGGTCCTGGTGCTGCTGGTTGTAGTTCTCGATGGCCACCGAGAAGCGGACCGCCGGATAGCCCAACTTCAGGAAGGGCTCATGGTCGCCGCCGCGGCCGAAGCGATCGGGACGGCGGTCCACGAAGACGTCCAGACCGCCAGGAATGCTCTCGCCGACATGGTCGATGGCCTTGGCCAGCGCGCGGCTGGGGCCGTCATCCTCGCCGCCGTTGCCGCGGCGGGTCAGCTGCTCGGGCGCGCCTTCGCTGGCCCGGATGCCTTCCGAGAACACCCGCACCCGGTCGGCGACGCGCGTGCCGTTCTGGCCGACCGTGTTGCCGACGATGTCGTTGTTCAGCACGGCGGTGACTTTCCAACCCCGTTCCTTGGCCGTGTCGGCCAGCAGGGTCCCGCCTAGCAGACCCTGTTCCTCGCCCGAGAGCGCGGCATAGACGATGGTGGCGTCGAACTTCTGGCCCGACAGCAGTCGCGCGGCTTCCAGCACCAGCGCCACGCCCGAGGCGTCGTCGTTGGCGCCCGGCGCGTCGCTGGTGAAATTCATGACGTCGGTCACGCGGCTGTCGATGTGACCCTGCACGATCACCACGCGGTTCGGATCGCGGCCCGGCTGGATGGCCAGGACGTCCACGACATTCACGCCCTTGGGCGCACGGTCATTGGTGAACACGCGCTCGATGGTGGAGATCTGCAGGCAGTCGCCGCACTTCGCGCCGGTCCGCTTCATCTCTTCGGCGAACCAGCGCCGCGCCGCGCCGATGCCGCGCGTCGGGTGATCGGGATCGGACAGCGTATGCCGCGTGCCGAAGCTGACCAGCTTGGTGACGTCAGCCTTGAGCCGGGCCGGATCGGGCGCCTTTTGAGCAGACGCGACTGTAGGCAGCAACAGAGCCGCCAGAACCATGGACGAGATACGCACAACTTCCCCTTCGTTTTCCGGTGAACCGGTTTGATCGCCCAAGGCAACACCAGCCCCGGTGTCGTCGTCATCTGATACGCGGCATTTCTCCCTACGCACCGTGACCACGCTTGAGCGCGGATGACTCTAGGGTCTGGCCGACGCCGAGCCCACGCCCGACGCCTTCCGTGCCCCAGAAGGTTGCGAGCTTGAGTTAAGGGCGCCTTGTATAGCGCTGGCAACGCCCAAATTTCGCCCTGACGTTGCGGTGGGCGTGTCTCTCGAAGACCAAGCCCCTAGGAAGCGAGTCGTTGTGACCCGCGCCTGGAATTGATGCTCTCTAAGGCTGGCGTTCCGCGTCCGCTCGGGCTAGCAGACCGCCCATGATCCGCCTCGACAACATCTCCAAGCAGAACGGCCACCAGATCCTGTTCATCGAAGCCTCGATGGGCATCCAGAAGGGTGAGAAGGTCGGGCTGGTCGGCCCGAACGGCGCCGGCAAGACGACCCTCTTCCGCATGGTCACCGGTCAGGAGCAGCCCGATGACGGCCTGGTCACGATCGATCCCGGCATGAAGATCGGCTACTTCAGCCAGGACGTCGGCGAGATGTCGGGTCAGAGCGCGGTCGCCGCGGTGATGGACGGCGTCGGTCCCGTCAGCGCGCTGGCCGCCGAGATGGCCACGCTGGAAGCGGACATGGTCGATCCCGACAAGGCTGACCAGCTTGACGCCATCATGGAACGCTACGGCGAGGTGCTGGAGCGCTTCCAGGAGCTGGACGGTTATGCGCTGGAGGCCCGCGCGCGCGAAGTGCTGGCGGGCCTGAGCTTCAGCCAGGAACGCATGGACGGCGATGTCGGCATGCTGTCTGGCGGCTGGAAGATGCGCGTGGCGTTGGCCCGCATCCTGCTGATGCGTCCCGACGGCATGCTGCTGGACGAACCGTCCAACCACTTGGATCTGGAAAGCCTGATCTGGCTTGAGGCCTTCCTCAAGAACTACGACGGCGCGTTGCTGATGACGTCGCACGACCGCGCCTTCATGAACCGCATCATCGGCAAGGTGGTCGAGATCGACGCCGGCTCGCTGATCACCTATTCGGGCGCCTTGGACTTCTACGACCAGCAGCGCGCGCTCAGCGAAGCCCAGCGTCAGGCGCAGTACGAACGCCAGCAGGCGATGCTGGCCAAGGAAATCAAGTTCATCGAGAAGTTCAAGGCGCGCGCCTCGCACGCCGCCCAGGTTCAGAGCCGGGTCAAGAAGCTCGACAAGATCGAACGCGTCGAGGCTCCGCGTCGTCGCCAGACGGTGCAGTTCGAGTTCCAGAGCCCGCCGCGTTCAGGCGAGGACGTGATCAGCCTGCGGGGCATCCACAAGGGCTATGGCGACAAGCCGATCTATGACGGCCTGGACTTCCTGGTGCGCCGCAAGGAGCGCTGGTGCGTTCTGGGCGCCAACGGGGCCGGCAAGTCGACGCTGCTGAAGCTGGTGGCCGGCGACACCAAGCCTGACAAGGGCGCGGTCCATATCGGGGCCAGCGTGAAGATGGGCTATTTCGCCCAGCATTCGATGGACCTGCTGGACGGCGAAGAGACGATCTTCGAATCCCTGGAGCGCTCGTTCCCGCAGGCGGGGCAGGGGGCGCTGCGCACTCTGGCGGGGTGCTTTGGCTTCTCCGGCGACGATGTCGAAAAGCCCTGCCGCGTGCTGTCCGGCGGCGAGAAGGCGCGTCTGGTCATGGCCAAGATGTTGTTTGATCCGCCCAATCTGTTGGTGCTGGACGAGCCGACCAACCACTTGGACATGGTCACCAAGGAGATGCTGGTCGCGGCCCTGGCGGATTTCGAGGGCACCATGCTCTTCGTCTCGCACGACCGCCACTTCTTGGGCGCCCTGTCGAACCGCGTGCTGGAGCTGACCCCCGAGGGCTTCCACCAGTACGGCGGCGGTTACACCGAGTATGTCGCCCGTACCGGCCAGGAGGCGCCCGGTCTGCATCCGGGCGGGTAGAGCGGGTCCCCTCAGAGGGGGCACCTTTGGGCCGCCTCTGGTTCGCTCTGAAGCAAGTTTCGATGGCGCCGCGCCGCTTTCGCGGTCGCCAATGGCTCAACATGCGTGCGGCGGGGACATTTTGAGTGAAATGTCAGTCGCCGCTGCTCGCCGCCGGGCCTGAGCGGCGGATGATCAGTCCCGAGGCGTCGACCTGGGGATAACCGCCGCAGGCGGTGGGCGCGACGGCCTCGGATGAGGACCGCATGTCGACCTATCGACTTTTGATGGCGGGTTGTTCCGCCCTAGTCCTGCTGGCGCACTCGCAGGCTGCTTTCGCTGACGACACCACCACGCCGCCGTCCGACACGGTCGACGAGGTCGTGGTCAAGGCGCGCGACAAGGCTGGGCTGATCGAGAAGCAGCCTAACAACACCGTCTTCGGCATCGACAAGCCGCTGCTGGAGACGCCGCGCTCGGCCAGCTTCGTCAGCGACGTGACGCTGCAACGCTACGGCATCGAGACGATCGACGGCCTGACCGCCGTTTCGCCCGGCACCTACACGGCCAGCTTCTACGGCGTGCCCGGCGCGCTGAACATTCGCGGCACCCTGGCCGAGAACTACTTCCGCGGCTTCAAGCGCATCGAGAACCGGGGCACCTATTCGACCCCGATCGGCGCGGCCGACCAGATCCAGATCGTGCGCGGTCCGCCAACCCCGATCTACGGCTCGGGCAAGGTGGGCGGCATGCTCAACTTCATTCCGAAGTCGGGCAAGAACGAGGGTGGTTACCTGACCGAGCCGACCGGCGAAGTCACCCTGACCTACGGCTCGTACAACAAGAAGAACGCCACGGCCCAGCTGGGCCTGCCGGCCAACTTCGGTTCGATCACCGGCGGCGTCTATCTGTACGGCGAGGTCGAGGACAGCCACAGCTACTACAAGGGCATCTATCCGCGTCGCCAGACGCTGGAGGCCTCGTCGGATTTCGACCTGGGCAACGGCTGGACCACGGCGTTCGGCGGCATGTACTACCACTCGGACGGCGACGTTCAGACGCCCGGCTGGAACCGCCTGACCCAGGACCTGATCGACAACCGGACCTACATCACCGGTCGCGACACCACGCTGAAGGACACCGACGGCAACGGCCGCCTGACGCCGAACGAGATCGGCTTCTATCCGTACTCCAGCGCCATGTACCTGGCCTATTACGG
The DNA here is from genome assembly GCF_017744445.1 of Caulobacter sp. Taxonomy (GTDB): domain Bacteria; phylum Pseudomonadota; class Alphaproteobacteria; order Caulobacterales; family Caulobacteraceae; genus Caulobacter. Next base: position 136,364 of record NZ_JAGIBH010000012.1, on the reverse strand, counting down.
CTTCCCGGACAGCAACGCCTTGCACACGCTGGACGTCGGTGTCGGCACGACCAAGCTGAACCCGCGCAACGTCTATATCAGCGGCGCCGACTTCTCGAAGACCAACACCAACACCTTCTATTTCGACCTGGCCAAGGAGCTGTCGCCCGACAGCGCCCTGAAGCTGCAGCTGTTCTACGACGACCAGGAGAACAAGCGCTTCGTCAGCTACGGCTATCCGGCCTGGTTCGACAGCAAGGTGTGGGAAGCGCGCGCGACCTACAACTTCGCCTATGACGTGGGGGCCATCACCTCCAAGTCGTTCGTCGGGGCCTCGTACCGCAGCTTCGAGGGCCGTCGCCGCGAGAGCTACAACAGCGGCCTGATCGCCCTGGATCGTCGCGACATCAGCTTCGGCGCCACGCCGACCGACATCATCGACAGCCCGTTCTCGACCGAGACCGGCGCGGGCGTGCAAGGCCTGCTCTGGGAGAACGACAACAAGAGCACGTGGCAGCAGGCCGGCGTCTTCGCCATGACCGACATCATGGTCGGCGAGAAGCTGAACCTGATGCTGGGCGGCCGCTACGACGACTACGACGTTAAGTCGAACGACACGGGCTATCTCAGCTACCAGATCGCCGGCCAGCAAAAGGCCAGCAAGGGTAAGTTCACCTACAGCGCCAGCGCGACCTACAAGGCGCCGGCGGGCATCATGCCCTACATCACCTACGCCAAGGCTTCGGCCCTGGAGATGAGCCAGGCGGGTGACATCGCGCCGGGCCTGGTGGCCGACGCCAGCGACGCTTGGCTGTCCAACAGCGATCTGGCCGAGGCCGGCGTCAAGTTCCAATGGCTGAAGGGCACGCTGGTCGGCTCGCTGGCGGGCTATCGCCAGAACCGCACCCAGCTGACCGGCATCACCGGCACCCCGACCGGCACCCGCGCCAAGGGCGTGGAGCTGGAAGTGCGCTGGCTCGCCAGCGAGAACTTCAGCTTCACCTTCTCGGGCAATACCCAGCACACGACGGTGAAGGGGCCCGACAACTCGTTCCAGTACATCCCGGCCTATACCGCCGGCGTGCCGGGCGCTCAGGCCTATGGCGGCACCTATGTCGTCTGGGCGTTCAGCAGCCTGCCGGGCCGCGCGGGCGACTACGACTACACCCTGATCCCCAAGTCGGTGGTCAGCCTGTACGGCGCCTATACCAGCGACGAGCATAAGTGGGGCAAGGCCGGCGGCACTCTGGGCGTGACCCACGTGACCAAGACGGCCGGCACAGTCCAGAACGCCGTGACCTATCCCGCCTACTGGGTGGCCAGCGGCAGCGTCTACTACGAGTTCGGTCCGTACACGGCCACGCTCAACGTCGATAACCTGTTCGACAAGCTCTACTTCACACCCGACGCCGACAGCTACGCCAACCTCGGCGCGCTGCCCAGCAAGGGCCGTGAGTGGCGCCTGACCCTGTCCCGTAAATTCTAGTTCCCCCGCGCGGCGCGCCCCGCGAGGGACGCGCCGCGAGCTTGCATGGAGGCTCGATGGCGATGTCGACGATCCAATGGCGCTCCTGGACCCTCCTGGGCGCTCTTTCCCTGTTGTTGTTCCTGATCACGGCCTCGACGTTCTCGTCGCTGGGCGTGGTCCTGCCGGCCATGATCAAGGACCAGCAGTGGAGCTTCGCCTCGGCCTTCCTGGGCTTCACCCTGCTGGGCGCGTTCTGCGGCGGCTCGTCGTGGCTGCCGGCGCTGCTGATCCGCAAGATCGGCGTGCGGGCCACGATCGTCGCCGGCTCGGCCGTGATGATCGCGGGCTTCCTGTGCCTGACGACAGCGCAAGGGCTGCCGGTCTATCTGACGGGTACAGCCTTGCTGGGCATCGGCTACCAGATGATGGCGCTGATCCCGGGCACGCACCTCCTGTCGATGCTGTTCAAGAAGCGGGCGCTGCCCTTCGGGATCTATTTCACGATCGGCTCGCTGGGCGGGGTCGTCGGCCCCTGGATGGCCCTGGTCGGCATGGAGATGGCCGGCGGCGCCTGGCGGCCGTACTGGGCCTGGCAGGCGGTCGCCTCGGCCGTTGTCGGCGCCCTGGCCGCGGCCCTGGTCGGCGGCAAGGCGTGGCTGGAAAGCGCGGCGGTCGAGACCGACAAGGCGGTAGCTGAAGACGCCGCCGCACAACCGGCGAACGCTCGCGTCTACCGCACACAGGTCGACTGGACGATCAAGGAGGCGATCCGCACCCCGCAGTTCTATGTGATCGTCGCGGCCTATTTCGCTCACCTGCTGGGCGGCGTCACCGCCGTCAGCCTGGCGCCCAGCCACTTCAGCGAGATGGGCGTGGTCTCGGCCGTGGCGGTCGCCGCGCTGAGCCTGGAATCCCTGATGCAGGTCGTGGCTCGGATGGGCGGCGGCCTCCTGGGCGATCGCATCGACCCGCGCTGGCTGCTGGCCGGCGCGCAAGGGATGATGGCCGTGGGCCTGCTGGCCCTGGCCAATGCCGCGACCTGGCCGATGATGGTGATCTTCGCGCTGGGTGTGGGCGTCGGCTTTGGCATGACCGTGCTGGCGGTCAGCATCCTGCTGCTCAACTACTACGGCCGGAAGAACAATCTCGAGCTCTTCTCGATGGTCTGCCTGGCCGGCGCCGTCTCGGCCCTCGGGCCGGTGATCGGCGGCGTGATGCGCGACCGCCTGGGCGGCTTTGCACCCACCTTCCAGGTCTTCGCCGCCGTGATCGGCGTGATCTTCGTGGCGGCGCTATTCATGCGTCCGCCGCGCAAGGCCACCGAGGAAACCACGACCGCGCCGGTCCCGGCGCCCACGCCCGTCCTGCTGCGCGACGCGGCCTAAGACAGTTCAGGGAGTAACGCCATGTTCCACCGTCCTTCCCAGCACAAGGATTTCGGGGTGTTCCTGCCGGTCGCCAACGGCGGCTGGATCATCTCCAAGACCGCGCCGGTCCTCGACGGCCTTTATGAAACCAACCGCGCGGCGGCCGTGAAGGCCGATGAGGTCGGCATGGATTTCGTCATGTCGATGGGCAAGTTCCGCGGCTTCGGCGGCGAGACCGACCACTGGGGCACAGCCCTGGAGTCCGTCACCATGATGGCCGGCATCGCCGAGGCCACCAAGAACGTGAAGATCTGGGCGACCATCCATCCGCTGCTGCAGAACCCGGCCGTGGCGGCCAAGATGATCGCCACCCTGGACCACATCAGCGGCGGCCGCGCGGGCCTCAACATCGTGGCCGGCGCCTATCGCGGCGAGTTCGACCAGATGGGCGCGTGGGACGACAGCCTGACTCACGACGACCGCTACGCCCTGACCGAGGAATGGACCACGATCGTCAAGCGGCTGTGGTCGGAGGACAGCGTCGACTTCGACGGCAAGTACTTCCAGATGAAGGACTGCCAGTCCAAGCCCAAGCCGATGTCCAAGCCGCGCCCGGACCTGGTCTGCGCCGGCATGAGCGACCGGGGCTTCCAGTTCTCGGTGCGCGAGGCCGACATCTGCTTCATCGGCGGCCGCACGCCCGACGAGCGTCGCGACGCCTCGTTGCGCGCCAAGCAGGCCGCCGAGGGCATGGGCAAGACCATCAAGACCTTCGCCATGTGCACCGTCGTCCATGGCGACACGGATGCGGACGCGCAGGCCAAGGTCGAGCACTACAAGGACGGCGCCGACATGGGCGCGATCCTGGCCATGCTGGAAAGCTGGGGCGTGCCGGCCGAGAAGCTCTCGACCGTCGCCAAGGCCCAGGGCGCGTTCATGACCCACACCGTGGTCGGCTCGCCCAAAACCTGCAGCGCGCAGATCGAGGAGTATCTGCGCTACTGCGAGCTGGATGGCCTGATGATGATCTTCCCCGACTATGTCGAGGGCCTGACCATGTTCGGGGCCGAGATCCTGCCGGGTTTGCGCGCGGTGTTCTCGTGAATGCCATGACGTTGGAGCGTGACGGCCTGGCGACCTGGATCGCGCCATCGCGGACGGCGGTCCTGGTCATCGACATCCAGGTTGACTTCGCCTCGCCGGACGGTGCGCTGGGCGCCTATGTCGACATGGCCGCGGTGCGGCCCGCCGTGACCGCCGCCGAGCGCATGGTCGAGGCCGCGCGTGGGGCAGGGGTCCCAGTGATCTTCGTTGGCCTGTTCACGACGCCCGAGACCGACTCCCCCAGCTGGAAGGAGCGCATGCGTCGTCGCGGCGGCGATCCCGATAATGAGAGCGCTCTCTGCCGTGAGGGCGAGGTCGGCTCGGACTTCTACGGCCCCAAGCCGCTGCCCGACGAGCTGGTGGTGAAGAAGGTCCGCTACAGCGGCTTTGTCGGCACCAACCTGGATGCGCGCCTGAACGCCCTGGGCGTCGACACCCTGGTGGTGGCGGGCCTGACCACCGAGTGCTGCGTCGACAGCACCGTCCGCGACGCCTTCAGCCTGGACTACCACGTGTTTGTCGCCGCCGACGCCTGCGCCGCCTACGAGCCCGAGATCCACGCCGCCTCGCTGAAGGTGATGGAACTGAACAGCGCGATCCTGACCGACACGGCCGCGATCGCGCACGCCTGGAGCGCCTGATCATGGCCGATGGATTTCCGAACCTGGGCGGAGCCGCCCCCTACACGGTCACCGAAGCCGACCGCGCGGCGATCGCCGCCGCCATCGACGAGACCGAGATCGTCGAGCTGGCCCTGACCCTGGGCAATATTCCCGCGCCTTCGGGCAAGGAACTGGAGGTCGCCAACTACGTCCACGACTGGATGGCCCGTGAAGGCTTTTCGCCGCGCAAGGTGGGGGCCACGCCCGAGCGGCCCAACGTCATCGGCACGCACGGCGGCAAGGACGTGGGCAAGAACCTGCTGTTCACCGCCCACCTCGACACCGAGGCGCCGACCTGGAACCCCGACCTCGACAGCTACAAGTACAGCGCCGAGACCCTGGCCAATCCCGAGTGGGAGAAGTGCTGGCTGGAGGACGGCAAACTCTACGGCTACCCGATCGCCAATGACCGCGGTCCGATGAGCTGCTTCCTGATCGCGGCCAAGGCGCTGAAGAAGGCCGGCTATGAGCTGGCCGGGAAGATGTACCTGACCGCCTGTCCGGGCGAGATCGGCCCCGAGCCGATCGAGGAACACCGGGGCGTCGCCTACATGGGCAAGGACATCGGGGCCCACTACCTGTTCCACCACGGCGGCGTCGCTCCCGACTACGCCATCGCCGCCGAGGGCTGCGACTTTGGCCTGACCTGGGTCGGCTGCGGCTATGCCGTATTCCGCTTTCAGGTCTGGGGCGAGGGGGTCTTCACCCCGCTGCTGGAGCACCCGGCGACGGCGGACCAGCACCCCAACCCGATCTACAAGCTGGGCAAGCTGACCGAGGCGATCCACGCCTGGAGCGGCGAGTACGAGAAGAAGAGCCGCTACGACAGCCCGGGCGGCGTCGCCCAGCCCAAGTCGCAGATCGGCTCGGTACGCGGCGGCATTCCGTTCGCCTTCGGGGCGGGGACCGAGCTGGTGAACCTCTATCTGGAGGTCGGCCTGACGCCCAAACAGCGCGTGGCCGACATCCAGCATTCGCTGGAGGCCATGGTGCGCGAGGCGGGCCTGGGCCGCATCGACATCGAGCCCGTTGTGGTGCGCCACGGCTTCGAGGCCGACGCCGCCGAGGTGGCGCCGCTGGTCGGGGCCGTGGACGTCGCCACCCAGCTGGGCCTGGGCCATCCGGTCGCTTTGGCCAATCCGGTCTATTCCAGCATGTGGCGCGACCACAACGTCTTCAACATGCACCGGATTCCGGCGATCACGACCGGCTTCCGCCGCTGGCGTCCGACGCCCAAGGACCTGGTCGACAGCGCCCTGATCTACGCCCTGACGGCCCTGGCCATCTGTGGCCGCGCCAGCCCGGACGAGAGCGCCAGGCGCCCGGCCTCGGCGGTCTATCCCGACAACCCGTTCGGGAACGAGTGATGAGCGCCGCGCCTCAAGTCCACGCGCCCGAACCGGCGGACTTCCGCAAGGCCATGGGCAGCTTCGCCGCCGGCGTGACGGTGGTCACCGCCTGCCATGACGGCCGGCTGGTCGGCACGACGGTCAGCGCCTTCAGCTCGGTGTCGATGGACCCGCCGCTGGTCATGGTCTGCCTCAAGCGCGACAGCCGCACCCTGGCGGCGCTGAGTCAGGCGCGGACCTTCTGCGTCAACATCCTGGCGCAGGAGCAGGGCGACCTGGCCTACCGCTTCGCCAAGAGCGGGGCCGACGACCGCTTTGCCCTGACCGCCGTCGAGGCCGGCGTCTGCGGCGCGCCGCTGCTGGCCGATTGCGTGGCGGCGGTCGAGTGCGAACTGCATGCCGCCCACGACGGCGGCGATCACGAAATCCTGGTCGGACGCGTCCGGCGCGTCGTGACCGACGAAACCAAGACGCCGCTCGTCTATGTGCGCGGCGGCTTCCTGAACGCTTAGTTGGAGTTGCGCCGCATGGCCTATGACGTGCTCGACGTGAAGCCCATGACCCGCCGGATCGGCGCGGAGATCTTCGGCGTCGACCTTGGGCAGCCCCTCTCGAACCGCCAGTTCGAAGAGATCCACCAAGCCCTGACCCAGTACCAGGTGATCTTCTTCCGCGATCAGGAGATGTCGCACGACGCCCACAAGGACTTTGGCCGCAAGTTCGGGGACCTGGCCATCCATTCGGGCGTGCCGGGCCTGCCTGATCATCCCGAGATCGTGGCCATCCATGCCGACGCCAATTCCAAGTTCGTGGCCGGCGAGAACTGGCACTCGGACCTGACCTGCGATCCCGAGCCGCCGCTGGGCAGCATCCTCTACATGAAGGTCCTGCCCGACGATGGCGGCGACACCTGTTTCGCCAGCATGTACTGGGCCTACGACACCCTGTCGGACCGGATGAAGACCTATCTGGAAGGCCTGCACGCGGTGCACGACGCCAACCCGGTCTACAAGGCGATCTTTCCGGACATCGACCGCAAATACAATTGCTCGACCCATCCGATCGTGCGCACCCATCCGGTCAGCGGCCGCAAGAGCCTGTTCGTCAATCCGTCCTACACGACCCACATCGCGGGCGTGTCCAAGGCCGAGAGCCGCGCAATCCTGGAGTTCCTGTACCAGCACGCCAGCAATCCGGACTTCCAGGTGCGCTTCCGCTGGAAGCAGAACTCGGTGGCCTTCTGGGACAACCGTTGCACCTGGCACCAGGCGATATGGGACTATTTCCCCGACACGCGGACGGGCTTCCGGGTGACGGTCGCTGGCGACAAGCCGGTTTGATCAACAGCCGTTTCCCCGGCGAAAGCCGGGGCCTAGATCGAACCCACAGACGCCTGATGCGCTGACAACGGCGCATCTCGGATCATCCCAAGAGGCTCAGGCTGGATCTGGGCCCCGGCTTTCGCCGGGGAAACGGGAATATGTTGAGCGATCTTAGAATTCTTCTCCTCGGCGCCGCCGGCGGCATCGGAGACGCGATCCGCCAGGGCCTGCGCGGCCGCTATGACCTGATGCGGCTGGCCGACATCGCGCCTCTGGCGCCGGCGAGGGCAGGGGAGGAAACGCTGGCCGTCGACCTTCTGGATCTGCCCGGCCTGACAGCGGCCATGGCGGGGATCGATTGCGTGGTCCATATGGCTGGCGTGCCGGTCGAGCCCGAGGACAACGCCTGGGAACAGGTGCTGCCGGCGAACATCATTGGCGTCCATAACCTGTTCGAGGCGGCGCGGCTCGCTGGCGTAAAGCGGGTGCTCTTCGCCTCGTCGCACCACGCAGCGGGCTTCCATCAGCGCGCGACGCCGACGCCCGAGACGCTGGTCCCGCGCCCCGACAGCTACTACGGCGTCAGCAAGGTGTTCGGCGAGGCCATGGGTCGGATGTACGCCGACAAGTTCGGCTTGCAGGTGCTGTCCCTGCGCATCGGCGCCTATCGTGAGCGGCCGTCCGATCCGCGTCAGCTGGCGGTGTGGGTCAGCCCGCGCGACATGGTCGAACTGGTCCGGTGCGGGATCGAGGCGCCCGACTTCGGCTATGCCTCCGTCTACGGTGTCTCCGCCAACACGCGGAACTTCTGGGACAATTCAGCCGTCGCTTTCCTGGGCTATGCCCCGCGCGACAATGCCGAGGACTGGGCGGCCGAGGTGATGGCCGGGCCGCCCGAGGATCCGATCGCCGCCCCGTTTCAGGGCGGCTGGTACTGCGCTAAGGACTTCGTCGGTGAGCCTTCGCGCGTCGACTGACTATTCGCGCGTGAAGTCCGCCGGGATTTGCGGATCAGGACCCGCCTTGCCCCACAGCACGATCTCGTTGCCCCACGGGTCGCGGAAGGCGTGGTTGTAGCCGTTGAATTCCTTCCAGTAGTGGTTCTTCCAGAGGATCGTCGCGCCCAGTTCCTCAGCGGTCCCCAGGATGCGGTCGGCGCTGTCGTCGTCGCTGATCAGCACCCAGATGCGCGGCTTGCGGCCTTCGGTGCTGAGCGCGCGGGGCTCTACGCCTTCGGGCTCGGGGTGGGGACGCGCGTTGGCGGCCTTGAAGATCCCCAGGTGCAGGTTGCCGATCTGGCTGTCCGTCCCATCGGGCTGCTTGAAGAACCCCCCCGGCACCATGCGATGATAGACGCCTTCCGGGCGGGCGTCGTTCTGCCAGCCGAACACCTTGGCGTAGAAGTCGCCGGCTTTGGACGGGTCTTCGGAGGCCAGGTCGACGAAGATCAGGGTGTTGGTCACGTGAGGTCGCTCGCGGTTCAAAAGCCGATGGAGAGGGAGAGGTCTTTCCAGGTCTCGATGTCGGTCGACAGGCCCTGGGCGGCGTAGCCGGCGTACTTCAGGGCGTCCTCGCCCAGCAGCAGGTGCATCGGCGGGCTCTCGGCGTCGGCGATCGTCAGGATCGCCTGAGCCGCCTTGGCCGGGTCGCCGGGCTCCTGGCCGGCGTGGTCGGCCATGATCCGCTCGGCGTCGCGGGCCAGACCGTCATAGTCGGCCAGCTTGGTCGCCACGATGGTCTTGGAGCCCTGGGCGAAGTCGGTGCGCATGCCGCCGGGGGCGACGTTGATCACCTTGATCCCTAGCTCGGCGACCTCTTGCGCCAGGGTCTGGGTCAGGCCCTCCAGCGCCCACTTGCTGGCGCAGTAGACACCGGTGCCGGCCCAGACCGCCAGGCCCGAGACCGAGGTGATGTTGATGATCCGTCCCGCACGACGGGCGCGCATAGCGGGCAGGGCGGCCTTCAGCACCGCCAGCGGGCCGAAGACATTGGTCTCGAACTGCGCGCGGACCTCGTCCAGCGAGGCTTCTTCGACAGCGCCGACCAGGCCGTAGCCGGCGTTGTTGACCAGGACGTCGATCGTTCCGGTCACGCTCTTGGCCTTGGCGACGGCGGCCTTCACCGCCGTCTCGTCGGTGACATCAAGGATCACGGCACGACCGCCTAGCGCCTCGAACGCGGTCGCGGCTTCCGGCTTGCGCACCGTGCCGATGACGGTATCGCCACGCGCCATCGCCGCCAGCGCGATCTGGCGCCCCAGGCCGGCGGAAACGCCAGTGATGAACCAAGTCTTCGCCATGCGCGGTTCCAAATTCACAAACTCCGTCTTCCCGGCGAAAGCCGGGATCCAGATCCACCCCCAGCATTAACCAGCACGGGCGCGGTCCAGCCTTATGATCTGGGCCCCGGCCTTCGCCGGGGAGACGGCCATTTAGGGAGGCGGGTGAAGTCAGAAGGGCTTGTCGCCCTTCACCCACAGGCGGTGCATCGTCCGGATGTACTTGGTGTCGTCGTACAGCGTGCCGGTGTGCAGGGTGCAGCGGTTGTCCCACATCAGCAGATCGCCGACGCGCCACTTGTGGCGATAGACGAATTCGTCCTGGGTCATGAACTCCACGAGTTCGTCCAGCAGAGCCAGGCCCGCCGGACCGGGCATGCCGATCACCTCGGTGACCGTGCCGGTCGAGGGCCACAGCGCCTTGCGGCCGTCCGCCGGATGGGTGCGGATCAGCGGGTGCTCGACGTCGGGATTGGCCGCCTCCAGCTCGGGCGACAGGTTCTGCTGCTGGCCAAACTGCCGGGTGGCCATGAAGTGCTTGTAGCTGTGGTGCAGCCGCAGCTTTTCCAGCATGGCCTGCTTGTCGGCGGGCAGGGCGTTCCAGGCGGCGCAGCCGTCGGCCAGCAGGGTGTCGGAGCCTTCCTCCGGAACCTCGACCGCATAGAGCATGGTCAGCATGACCGGCTCGGGCTTGTAGCTGTAGTCGGTGTGCCAGCCGACCCCATCGTTGTGGGCTCCTATCGGCTTTCCGTCCACGACGCGGTTAGAGAGGATGAAGATCTTCGGATAGCCCGGCAGGGTGAAGCGGGTCTGGGTGTGATCCTCGGCGTCGCCGAAGCGGCCGATGAAGCGCATCAGATCATCGGGCGTCATCTTCTGGTCGCGCAGGGCGATGGCGCCGTGGCGATGGAAGGTGTCCACGACCTGATCCAGGGCCGCGTCGGGGGCCGAGGCCAGGTCGATGCCGGAGATCTCGGCCCCGAAGCCCGGCTTCAGATCCTTGATGGCGATGTCGGCGGTCAGCGTCATGGCGTCCTCCGTGGGCGATATCCACGATTAAGAGCCTAGGCGCAGCGATGACGCCGGTCTTGTCTCAGCGCGCACGACAGCTTTCTCGGCGGCGCGGTGAGTGACCGTGACTTGGGCGCCGCAAGCGTCATCCAGGCGCCGGACGCCTGCAAATCCGGCGGCGGGCCTCGAAGGGCGCGCGACGACCAACTCTTCGTGCGCGCTGAGGCAAGACCGTTCCACGGTGCGCTCCTAGCGTGATGGTCGACATCCGACCTTTCAGAGCGCTTCACGATGAACCCGCGCCCGCCATTCCTCAGCGACGCTTTCTTCGACGGCCTTTCACGCTCGATGCTGGGCGTCGAGGCCGCCGAGACCTTGCCGCCCGCCTGCTACACCGACGCCGACTTCTACGAGTTCGAGAAGGAGGCGCTGTTCAATCACGAATGGCTGTGCGTGGGCCGCGTCGACTGGGTGAAGGAGCCCGGCGACTTCTTCACGACCAAGATCATCGGCGAGCCGATCATCGTCACGCGTAACCGCGACAACGAGATCAAGGCGATGTCGGCGGTCTGCCAGCACCGCGCCATGCTGGTGGCCGAGGGCCGGGGCAATACGCGCGGCTTCGTCTGCCCCTATCACCACTGGGTCTATTCCCTGAACGGCGACCTGGTGAACGCCCCGGCCATGGAGCGCACCTGCGACTTCAACAAGAAAGCGGTGAAGCTGCCGACCTTCAAGGTCGAGGTCTGGCTGGGCTTCATCTTCATCAATTTCGACTCCGAGGCCGCGTCGCTGGCGCCGCGCCTGACGGCGGTCGAGGCGGCCGTGGCCAATTATGACCTCGCCAATGCCGACGGCCTGTCGCCGCCGATGACCGGCCAGTTCGCCTGGAACTGGAAGGTCATGTTCGAGAACAACAACGACGGCTACCACGCCAGCAAGCTGCATCGCGGGCCGCTGCACGACTTCATCCCCAGTGAGCTGTGCAGCTTCCCGGAAGCCGGGGAGGGGGACGCCGGTTTCCTGCGCTACAACGGCACACTGCACGCCGACGCCAGCTTCAACCCGACCCAGAAGGCCGTGCTACCGATCTTCCCGAACCTGACGGACGAAGACCGTAACCGCGCCACCTTCGCCAACATCCCGCCGACGCTGTCGCTGGTGATGACCAGCGACATGGTCATCTACCTGATCCTGCGGCCCACGGGTCCCGAGACCATGGAGCAGGACACCGGCATCCTGGTGGCGCCGGGCGCGACCGAAAGCTCCGGTTTCGAGGAGCGCCTCGAGATGATCATGACCTCGGCCGGCAAGATCATCGCTCAAGACATGCATGTCGACGAACTGGTCCAGCAGGGCCTGCGCTCACGCTTCGCCATCCGTGGTCGCTACTCCTGGCAGGAGGGCGCGCAGGTGCAGTTCAATCGCTGGCTCGCGCCTCGATACCAACAGACCTGGGCGGCGATGAAGGCCGGTAGCGCGCCGGCGCCCGCCAATTCGGAGGCCGCCGCATGAGCCGCTTGCCCGTCATCTTCTTTGGTCACGGCAGCCCGATGATCGCGCTGGAGACCAACGACACCACGCGGACCTGGAAGGCCATGGGCGACGCCGTCGGCAAGCCCAAGGCGATCCTGTGCGTCTCGGCCCACTGGCTGACGCGCGGCATTGCCGTCACCGCCATGACCAAGCCTCGGACCATCCACGACTTCGGAGCTTCCTTCCCCAAGGCCTTGTTCGATCAGCAATATCCCGCGCCCGGCTCGCCCGAATTGGCGGCGCGGGTGGCTCAGGTCCTGGCGCCGACGCCCGTGAAGCTGGACGACAACGGCTGGGGCCTGGATCACGGGACCTGGTCGGTGCTGGGCAAGGCGTTTCCGGACGCCGACGTGCCGGTGGTGCAGCTCAGCATGGACGCCACCAAGCCGCCGGCCTGGCACTTCGAGATCGGCCAGCGCCTGGCTCCGTTGCGGGATGAAGGCGTGCTGATCGTCGGCACCGGCAACATCGTCCACAACCTGCCGGCCATGGACTGGGGCGATCGCCACTGCGCGCCCTACGACTGGTCGCAGCGGTTCAACGACTACATCAAGACCGCCATCGCCGAGGACGCCCCCCAGCGCGCCGTCGACTTCGAGAGCCAGGGGCAGGACGCCAAACGTTCGGTGCCGACGCCCGACCACTATTGGCCGCTGCTGTACGTGCTGGGCGCGCGCCTGCCAGGCGACGTCGCCGCCTTCGCCCCCGACCATATCGAGCACGGCTCGCTGAGCATGACCTCGGTCACGCTCGCTAGCGCCTGAGGACATCCGATGCCTTTCATCTGCGAACCCGGCCAGACCCGTGAGGACATCGTTCCCGGCGCGCTGCACTGCCTGAAGGCCACGCCCCAGACCGTGCACTGGGGCTATTTCGATCCCTCGACCAAACCTTCGCTGCGAATCAAGAGCGGCGACCTGGTCCAGGCCGAGGCCATCACCCACCACGCCGGCGACGCGCCCGAGCTGATGATGGACGAAGCGATCACCCGGATCTTCAAGGAGATCCCCGAGGACGACCGCAACCCCGGCGTCCACATCATGACCGGCCCTATCTATGTCGAGGACGCCAAGCCCGGCGACGTGCTGGAAGTGCGCTACCTGCGCATGGTCCCGCGCAACAACTACGGCTCCAACCTCGCGGCCAACTGGGGCTATCTCTACAAGGAGTTCGGCGAGAAGGAGCGGGTGACGATCTACGAGCTGGACGCCAACACCAACACCGCCAGCGCCCTCTATGCCTATGACTTCGAGGGCAAATACCTGATCCCGGGCACGATCACGAACTGCCCGGAATGTGATCGCCAACCGGCCCTGAAGGGCGTGCGGATTCCGGCCCGTCCACACCTGGGCACCGCCGGCGTGGCGCCGGCCGTCAACGGGCGGATCAGCACCATTCCGCCCGGCGAGCACGGCGGCAATATCGACAACTGGCGCATCGGGGCGGGGGCCACGATGTACTACACGGTGCAGGTCGAGGGCGGCCTGTTCTCGATCGGTGACCCTCACGTCAGCCAGGGCGACGGCGAGCTGTCGGGCACGGCCATCGAAAGCTCGCTGAACGTCCTGATGCAGATCGTACTGCGCAAGGACATCCAGACCCCGGGACCGCTGCTGGAGACGCCCAAGTGGTGGATCGTCCACGGATTCAACGAAGATCTGAACCTGGCCATGCGCGACGCCTCGACCAAGATGCTGAGCCTGCTCAGCGACCAGGTCGGTCTGTCCAAGAACGACGCCTATTCGCTGATGAGCGTCGCGGCCGACTTCGGCGTCACCCAGGTGGTCGACGGCACGCAAGGCTGCCACGTGCGCATCCCGCGCGACATCTTCCCCAAGATGAAGGAATAGGACCATGAAGGCCTGGTCGTTCAGCACGGAAAGCCATCCTCGCGCCGAGCGGGCCGAGGCCTGGCGCGAAGCCATGAGCCGCCTAGGCCTGCCGATCGAAGGCCTGTCCGACGCCGAGCCGGCCGCGGCCCAGGTGGTGTGCCTGACCTCGCCGCTGGGCATCGAGTTCGCGCTGGTCGAGGCTGGGGCCCAGACCATCTCCGGCCGCCTGTCGGGACAGCCGGCGGCGGTCTGGCTGGCCGTACTGCTGCATGGCGAGGCGACGTTGGTCACCGAGGAGCTGGCCGTCAGCGTCGCCACCGGCGACATCGCCTTCGGCCCGACCGGCCAGGCCGCGGCCCTGCGGTTGGATACGCGCTCGCGGCTGCTGTTCGTCCGCGCGCCGCGCGTCGCCCTGGATCACCGCCTGATCCGGCCCTTCAACCTGCGGGTCGGCTGGCTGGACGGGTCCAAAGGCGTACCGCGCATCCTGTCGGACCTGCTGCGGGGCACGGCCGAGGAGCTGGAGAACCTGTCGGTCGACCAGCTGCGGCCGGTAGATCTGGCGCTCACGGAGTTCTTGGCCCAGTGCCTGATCGAGCAGGGCGCCGGGTCATCCGACGTCTTCGACCCCTCGGCCCCGACGGCGCATCTACAGCGCCTATGTCAGACCATCGAAACGTTGCTGCCGGATGCGGAGCTTTCGCTGCGCCGCGTCGCCGACGAGGAGGGGGTCTCTCCACGATATGTGCAGAAACTCTTCGCCTCGGCCAACGAGACCTTCAGCCACTACCTGCGCTCGCGCCGCCTGGAGCGCTGCCGGATCGACCTCGCCAGTCCGCAGCACGCGCGGCTGTCGATCTCCGAGATCTGCTTCCGCTGGGGCTTCAACGGTTCGGCGCACTTCAGCCGCGCCTTTCGCGAGCAATACGGTCTGTCACCACGTGAATTTCGGCACGCCAGTGAAGACGGCGCGGCGGTCGATCCTCCGCCTGCGCAGACGAGCAAACTGTCGGCCCAGGTCTCGGGAATGCACGCCTCGAGTTCGTCGTTTCGAGGCTAGCTCGGATTGGCTGATCGCCTGTCGCGGATAATTGCCGGGAGTGCTAAAGGGCCGCCCCTTACCTCAGGAATTCGAGATATCGGGCGATGATTCAACCAGGCGCGACCTTCAAGGACAATCTTCAGCAGCTGCCGACCATCGACGACGTGCAGCGCGTCGACCTCGTGGACGCCAGCGGCGACGTGGTCGCCAGCATTGAAAATCAGCCCGGCAAGCAAGGCTCGCTCGCGATCTACCAATACCTCAAGCGGCAGTTCGGCGGCCTGGACGCGAAGGCGGCGGAGCACGGCTTGGCTGTGTTCGGTGAGCACACGGCGGATGCCCGCAATCGTCCGGGCGCGCATCCCAACATCGACCGTCTGTTTTCGATCGCCGCCGGCGGGGCCCCACTGAAGATCGAAGTCATCGCGGTCTGACACTGACCGGCGCTTCCGGGCGTTTCCGGTCAGAAATGTCATCCGGCGGTCAGCCTTGTGACCGGGCAGGGGTGGCAGGATGCCCCTCGTCCTTGCCCCGCCGCCTGTCCACCACCCCCCACCCCCATGGCGACGGGCGCAAGGACGCTCTATCTTGCCGGCCTGGAGCGCGCCTGCGTTCCGGGCTGTTGGTCGTGAGACGCCTCGCTCTATGAAGATCCTGATCGTCGAGGACGAACCCAAGACCGTCGCCTACCTGCGTAAGGGGCTGACCGAGCAGGGCTATGCGGTGGATTTCGCCAGCAATGGCGAGGACGGCCTGCACCTGGCCCAGACCCTCGACTACGACGCCGTGGTGCTGGACGGCATGCTGCCCGGGCTGGACGGGGTCGAGGTGCTGGAGCAGCTGCGTCAGACCCGTCAGACGCCGGTGATCATGCTGACCGCTCGCGACAGTGTCGAGGATCGCCTGAAGGGCCTGGGAGCGGGCGCCGATGACTATCTGGTCAAGCCATTCTCGTTCCTGGAGCTGCTGGCCCGACTGCAGGCCATCACCCGTCGCGGGCGCAGCGAGTCGACCACCATCACGGTCGGCGACCTGCATCTGGACCTGATGGCGCGGCGCGCCACGCGGGCGGGCAAGCGGCTGAACCTGACGGCCAAGGAGTTCGCCCTGCTGGTCGTGTTGGGCCGCCGCCAGTCGCAGATCGTCTCCAAGACCATCATCACCGAGCTGGTCTGGGACATCAATTTCGACACCAACACCAACGTGGTCGAGGTCGCCATCAAGCGCCTGCGGGCCAAGATCGACGGCATGTTCGAGACCAAGCTGCTGCACACCGTGCGCGGCATGGGCTACGTCCTGGAACACCGCCCCGAGGGGAGCTCGTCATGATTTCAGCCCCCAAATCCATCGCCGGCCGCCTGGCCCTGATGTTCGCGGTCGCCACCAGTCTGGTCTCGATCCTGGCGGGCGTGGCGATGTTCAGCTTCCAGAGCCTGGAGCTGAAGCGCCACCAGGCCGAAGAGCTGAGCGCGCGGTCCGAGATCATCGTGGCGATGATCCGCCGTCTGGAGGATCCGACCCGCTGGCCGCTGATGGCGGACAAGCTGAGGTCCTTCACCCCGGCCGACGGCAGCATCCGCTACCGCATCGAGTCTCCCGATCCGCGCTTCCAGTTCACGCCGGGCAAGGCGCTGGAGCCTGCGCGCAATGGCTTCGGCGTCATCCACGCCGACGGCAAGCGGTTCATGACTCTGGCGCGCAAAGTGCCCGCCTATGGGCGACGTCCCGACGTGAGGCTGGTGATCGCGGCCGACACCGCGCCGTTCGACGCGTCGCGCTATGTGCTGGGTGTCGGCGTACTGGGCGTGTCGGTGCTGACGACGGCGCTGGTCAGCCTGCTGGGCTGGTGGATCGCGCGACGGGGCTTGGCGCCCGTCGATCGTCTGTCGCACCGCGCCGGGGCGCTCAACCCCGCCGACCTGTCCCTACGCATGCCGACCCAGGACCTGCCGGCCGAGCTGGTGGGTCTGATGAGCGCCTTCAACGGCGCGCTGGATCGTTTGCAGGCGGCCTATGAGCGGTTGGCGGCCTTCAATGCGGACGTCGCCCACGAGCTGCGCACGCCGCTGGGCAACCTGATCGGCCAGACCCAGGTCGCTCTGTCGCGCACGCGAGACGCCGACGAGCTGGAAGACACGCTGCATTCCAATCTCGAAGAACTGGAACGGCTGCGCACCATCATCAACGACATGCTGTTCATGGCCCGCGCCGACCAGGGGGCGCTCGCGGCCAACCTGGCGCCGCTGTCGCTGGCGGCTCTGACTCACAAGACCGCCGACTTCCTGGATGTGCTACTCGAGGACGCCGAGGTGCGGCTGGAGGTGCGCGGCGACGCGACCGTTACCGCAGACGCCTCGCTGCTGGGCCGGGCGGTCACCAACCTGCTCGACAACGCCATTCGACATGGTGTCGATTGCAAGACCGTGCGGGTCACGATTGAGCTCCAGGACAAGGCTGTCTGCCTATCGGTGCGCAACAAGGGGGGACCGATCCCCGAACCACACCTGGCGCGCTTGTTCGACCGCTTCTACCGGATGGATCGCGCCCGCGAGCACAGCGGCGAGATCCACGGCCTGGGCCTGGCGGTGGTCAAGGCCATCGTCACCATGCACGGCGGGTCGGTCTTCGCCCGCTGCGAGGGCGGCGAGGTGCTGATCGGGTTCCTGCTGCCGAAGGCGGAGCCGCTCACGATGGACGGTGGTCCGGCGACCGCAGCCGCCGTTCCGCCGCCCGAGCGGGAAACCGTCAACGCCTAGCCGGCGCTCCAGCTGCCGCCCAGCGCCCGGATCAGATCGACGCTGGCCGAAAGGCGACGCGTGCGCAGGTCCAGCGCCTCGCGCCGGGCCTGTAACTCCGCGGTCTGCGCCGTAACCACGTCCAGATAACTGGCCGCGCCTTCGCGATAGCGGGTCGTGGCGAGCCCCGTGGTGCGCACGGCGGCATCGACGGCTTCGTCCTGGCGGCCTTGGGCGGCAGCCAGGCGGTTGGCCAGGACCATCTGGTCCTCGACCTCGCGGAAGGCGTCCAGCACGGTCTGGCGATAGCCGGCGGCGGTCTCGTCGAACACGGCGCGGCTGCGGGCGACCTCGGCCTTGCGGGCGCCGCCGTCGAACAGCGGCAAGGCGGCCGCCAGGGGACCTAGAGCCCAGACGTGGTTGGCGGCGGTCAGTAGCTCGCCGCCGTTGGACTGATAGCCGCCCGCGGCCGCGAGCGTCACGCTGGGGAACCAGGCGGCGCGGGCCACGCCGATACGGGCGTTGGCGGCGGCCATCCGGCGCTCGGCGGCGGCGACGTCCGGACGGCGTTGCAGCAGGATCGAGGGCGCGCCGACCGGGGTGATGGGCGCGTCGCTCAGGCCTTCCGTCGAGGCGACGCTGAAGGTCGAGGCCGGCTCGCCGACCAGCACGGCGATGGCGTGTTCCAGCAGGGCGCGGTTGGCCACGGCCTGCTCGTACTGGGCCTGGGTCGCCGCCAGCTGGGTCTGAGCCCGGCCGGTGTCGAGGCCGCTGGCCGCGCCGCCGGCCTGGCGGCGGTTGGTCAGATCAAGGGCCTGGCGATAGGCCTCGACCGTCGAGCCCAGCACCGCGATCTGAGCGTCGGCGCCCCGCAGGCTGAAATAGGTGTCGGCCAGTTGGGCTTGCAGGCTGAGGCGCACCCCGGCTAGATCGGCGGCGCTGGCCTGGGCGTCGGCCTTGCCGGCGGCGACCAGGTTACGGATGCGGCCCCAGAGATCGAGCTCATAGCTGGCGCTGGCCGTCACCGTGTTGGTGTCAAAGCGGCCGTTGGCGGGCGTGCGCTGACGCTCTGTGCTGGCCGAGGCGCCGATGCTGGGCAGCAGGGCGCTGGAGGCCTGGCGCGATAGGGCGCGAGCCTGGTCGTAGCGGGCGAGGGCGGCGGCGAGATCGGCGCTACCCTTCTCCAGTCGGTGTTCCAGGCCATCTAGCGTCGGGTCCTTGAACGTGGCCCACCAGGCGCCGTTCTGCATCGTCTCGGCCGGAGCTGCCGGGGTCCAGGGACCAGTGTCGCGGAAGGTGGCGGGCGCGGCCGTGGTGGGCGGGGCATAGGCCGGCGCCATCGAGCAGCCGGCCAGGCCCAGGCTCGCCAGGACCAGGAGGCTAGCCTTTTGCATTGGCGGCACCCTTCTTGGCCTTCACCGGATTGACCTTGTCGCCGGTGGCGATGGCGTCCGGCGGGCTGGTGACGATCCAATCGTTGGCGGCGATGCCGGAGGCCAGCTCCAGCTCGGCGCCGTCGTCGCGGGCGATCTTGACCGGGTGGATCGCAACGGTGTTGTCGCCGCCGACCACGGCCACAGCGGTGCCTTCCTTGCGGAACAGCAGGGCGTTGGACGGAATCCGCACCGAGGCCGTCGAGGTCGTGCTGGCGGCCTTCAGGTCGAGATTGACCTGGGCGTAGCCGCCCGGCTTCAGGCGGCCGCCGGCATTGTCGACCTCCAGCTGGATCAGCATCGCGCCGGACTGGGCGTCCACCGCGTCGGCCGTGCGCACCAGGCGGGCGTTGAAGGTCTGGCCCTGCAGGTCGGGCGTGGAGAAGGTCGCGCTCATGCCGGGCCGGATCTGGCCGGCCAGGCTCTGGGGCACGCTGACATAGAGGCGCAGGCGCTTGGTGTCGGAAACAGTGAACAGCGGCGTGGTGCGGCCGCCGCCGGCGCTGATCAGGTCGCCCTGGTCGGTGTCGCGACTGGTCACCACCCCGTCAAACGGGGCGACGATGCGCTTGAAGGCCGTGAGACTCTCCAGGCGGCGGACATTCGCGAGCGCCTCGTTGCGCATGGCCTCGCGGGCGGCCAGATCGCCGGCGCGCTCGTCGGCCTCCTGCTGCGAGACGGCGTTGTCGGCCACCAGGCGTTTCCAGCGGGCGGCGCTGGTGGCGGCGAGATCCCGCTGGGCCTGGGCCGTGGCGAGGGCGGCGCGGGCGGCGACCAGCTGCTGGTCGACTTCCGGCGCGTCGATCTCGGCCAGCACCTGACCCGTCTTCACCGGCTGGCCGATATCGACATACCAGCGGCGCAGATAGCCGTCGGTGCGGGCGAAGACCGGGGCCTCGTTCCAGGCCTGCAGGCGGCCGGGCAGGACCAGCTCGCCGGTCTCGCCGCCGCCGGGCTGAATGATGCTGACCGTGGTGACGGCGCTGGCCTGGCTGGTCTTCTTCAGGTCGTTGCTGGCCATCAGCCGCGAGGCCGTGCCGGCCGCCAGGATCAGGACGAAGCCGGCGGCGCCCACCAGGGCGAGACGGCGCAGCCGCTGGGGGCTGGTCTTGGGCAGGTTGGACTCAGACATGGGCGACGCCTTCGGGGGAGGCGGCTTCCGCGTGGGGGCGGCGGCCGTGGACGATGGAGAAGATGGTGGGGACGAACAGCAGGGACGCGCAGGTGGCGAAGATCAAGCCGCCGATCACCGCGCGACCCAGCGGAGCGTTCTGCTCGGCGCCTTCGCCCAGGGCCAGGGCCATGGGCGCCATGCCGATGATCATGGCCAGGGCCGTCATCAGTACGGGGCGGAAGCGGGTGACGCCGGCCTCGAACGCGGCCTGGACCGCGTCGCCGGTGGCGTCCAGCCGCTCGCGGGCGAAGCTGACCACCAGGATCGAATTGGCCGTGGCCACGCCCATGCACATGATCGCGCCGGTCAGGGCCGGGACGGACAGCGGCGTCTCGGTCGCGAACAGCATCCAGGCGATGCCGGCCAGGGCGGCGGGCAGGGCCGAGATGATCACGAACGGATCCAGCCAGGATTGGAAGTTGATGACGATCAGCAGATAGATCATCACGACCGCGCCCAAGAGACCCCAGCCCATGCCGGAGAAGGCGGTGTTCATGGTCTGGTACTGGCCGCGCAGGGTCACCTTGATCTTGGCGGGCTTATCCTTCTCCAGCTTTTTCAGGACCTTCTGGATGTCGGTGGCAACGCCGCCTAGGTCGCGCCCTTGCGTGGCGGCATAGACATTGACCATCGGCTGGATGTTGTACTGCGAGATCACGGCGGGCGTGGCGCCGCGGCTGAGCGTGCCCAGGCCGCCCAGGACCTGCGGGGCTTGGTTGGGCGTACGGGCGCCGGTGACCGGGATCGACGCGATCTTGTCGAGGCTGTCCAGCATGTATTCTGGCGTCTGGGCCACGACGGGGTACGAGACTCCGTTCTGCGGGTTCAGCCAGAACACCGGCGCGGTCTGCTGGCTGCCGGCCACGGCGCCCGCCAGGCTGGCGGTGACGTCGCGCTCGTCCAGGCCCAGGGCGTGGATGCGGGTGCGGTCGGCGTCGAAGCGCAGCTCCGGCGAGGCGGCGGGCTGCTGGATGCGGACGTCGGCGATGCCTTTGACGCCGCGGATCGCGCGCAGGATCTTCTGGGCGTAGGCCTGGTTGCCGGCCGCATCGCCGCCCGACACCTGGATGTCGATCGGAGCCGGGCTGCCGAAGTTGAGGATCTGGCTGGTCACGTCGGCGGGCAGGAACGAGAAGGTCGCCGTCGGGAAGGCCTTGGGCAGCTCCTCGCGCAGGGCCTTGATGTAGCCATCCGTCGGGTGGTGGCCTTCCTTCAGGCTGATCAGGATGTCGCCGTCCTGCGGGCCGATGGTGCCCGAGGCGTTGTAGGCGGTGTTGATGCCGCTAGTGGACAGGCCGATGTTGTCGACCATGGTCTCGACCTCGTCGGCGGGGATCACGGTGCGGATGTGGCGCTGGATGCGGTCGAACAGGGCGGCCGACTCCTCGATCCGCGTGCCGACCGGGGCGCGGACGTGCAGGGCGATCGAGCCGGAGTCCACAGCCGGGAAGAAGTTCTGGCCCAGGAATGGGATCAGCACGAGGCTCAGCAGCGCAAATCCCAGGAACCCGGCCACGAACACGCCGCGCGCGCCCAGGGCAAAGCCCAGCAGACCCGAATAGGCGTCGCGCACCTTGGAGAAGCCCCGTTCGAAGCCGCGCTGGAAGCGGACCAGGCGGTTGCTGGACGGCGCTTCCTCGTCATGCGGGACGTGGGGCTTGAGCAGATAGGCCGCCATGGTCGGGACCAGGGTCCGCGACAGCAGGAACGAGGCGATCATCGCGAAGACCACCGACAGCGCCATCGGCACGAACAGGAAGCCCGACACGCCCGGTAGGAAGAACATCGGCACGAAGACGATGCAGATGCAGAGCAGGGAGACGAAGGCGGGGGTCACGATCTGGGCCGCGCCGTCCAGGATCGCCGTCTTGACGTCCTTGCCGTGCTCCAGGTGCCAATTGATGTTCTCGATGGTGACGGTGGCGTCGTCGACCAGGATGCCGACGGCCAAGGCCAGGCCGCCCAGGGTCATGACGTTCAGGGTTTGGCCGAACGCCGCCAGGGCCGCGATCGCCGCCAGCACCGCCAGCGGGATCGACACGGCGATGATCACTGTCGAGCGCCAGCTGCCCAGGAACAGCAGGATCATCAACGAAGTCAGCACGGCGGCCAAGGCGCCTTCGTGGACCACGCCATTGACGGCGGCCTTCACGAAGGTCGATTGGTCGTTCAGCGGCGTGACAGTCAGCTCGGCGGGCAGTTGGGCCTTCAGCTCGGGCAGGGCGCTCTTGATGCCGTCGACGATGGCGATGGTCGAGGTCGAGCCGGACTTCAGCACTGTCATCAGCACCGAGCGCTGGCCGTCGACGTGGACGATGTTCTGCTGCGGGGCCGAGCCGTCGCGCACGTGGGCGACGTCGCCGATGCGGATGGTGGCCCCGTTGACCGTCTTCACCGGCAGGGCATTCAGCTCGTCGACCGTGCCGGGGGCGTTGTTCAGGCGCAAGGCGTACTGGAACTCGCCGATCTTGACGAAGCCGGCCGGGGTGATCTGGGTCTGGGCGGCGATGGCCGCGCCGACGTCGCTCGCCGAGAGCCCCTTGGACAGCAGAGCCTGCGGGTCGATGTCGACCTGGATCTGGCGGGTCTTGCCGCCGAACGGAAACGGCACGGCCGCGCCGGGCACGGTGACCAGACGCGTACGGATGAAGTTGACGCCGTAATCGAACAACTGCTGCTCCGACAGGCCTTGGCCCGCCAGTGCGAGTTGCACGATCGGCACGGTCGAGGCGTTGTAGTTCAGGATCAGCGGCGGGGTGACGCCCGGCGGCAGCTGCCGCAGCAGGGTCTGCGAGATGGCGGTGATCTGGGCGTTGGCCAGGCGGACGTCGGCGCCGGGCTGGAAGTAGATCTTCACCACCCCGATGCCTTGCAGCGAGGTCGCCTCGATGTGGTCAATGTCATTGACCGTGGTGGTCAGGGTCCGCTGGTAGGGGGTCAGGATCCGTCCCGACATGTCGGCCGGCGACAGGCCGTTATAGGTCCAGGCCACCGCGACGACGGGCACGCGGATGTTTGGGAAGATGTCGGTCGGGGTACGCAGGATCGCCAGCACGCCGACGATCAAGATCATCGCGGCCATCACGACGAAGGTGTAGGGACGCGCCAAGGCCGTCCGCACAAGCGAGATCATACTGAAGTCCGTCGTTGCGGCGGGGGAGGTTGGCCATGGTCTAGCAAGGCCAAGGGGTCCGCAGCCTGACGGCTACCTGACAAGACGGTCAGCTAGGCGCGTTGCGCACAGGCTTTAGGCGAAGAGGTGCGCCTTCGGGGGCAGGACGCCCCTTGAAGGCTCAGTCGCCCCGCAGCACCGGCGCGGGGCGCTGCGACAACGCCAGGCTGGCGGCGATCACGCCGCCCAGGGCCGCTAGACTGGTCGCGCCGGCCAGTAGGACCAGGACGCCGCTCCAGTCGACGCTCCAGCGGGCCTCGAAGACCTTTACGACCACGGGCCAGGCGGCGGCGAAACCGAACAGTACGCCAGCGGCGCCCGCGATCAGGCCCACCGCGCCATACTCGATCAGATAGGCCAGCAGGATCTGGGCGCGGGTCGCCCCCAACACCTTCAGCGTCGCAGCCTCGCGAGCCCGGGCTCGCGCGCCGGCGGCGATGGCCCCGGCCAGCACCAGCAGGCCGGCCAGGGCCGCGACACCCGCCGCGCCGCGCACGGCGAGCGCCAGGCGGTCGAACAGGGCGGCCGCCGCATCCAGCTGCTCGCGCACGCTGATGACGTTCACGCTCGGGAAGGCCTGGCCAAGTGCGCGGGTCAGGGCCGCTTCCTGGGTCCGGCTCAGGCGCGCGATCGCGACATTCCGCAGTTCGGCGCCTTCCAGCGTCGCGGGGTTGAAGATCAGGTTGAAGCTGGGTCCAAAGCCGCCGAAGTCGATCTTGCGCAGCACGGCGACCCGCGCCTCGATCTCACGGCCCAGCACCAGTACGGTGATCGTGTCGCCGACCTTGAGGTCGGCCGCCTCGGCGATCTCGACGTTCAGCGCCACCTGCGGTGGGCCGGTGTCGTTCTCGCGCCACCATTGGCCGGACACGATCTCGGCGTTCTTCGGCGCCTTTGCCAGCAGCGACAGACTGATGTCGTTGTCGAAGGCCCAGCGTTCGGACGGCTTGACGGCCTTGGTGTCGACGGGCTTGCCCTTCAGCGCGATGATCCGGCCGGTCGCGAAGGGCATGCGCAAATAGGCCTCCTCGCTCAGAGGACCCATCACGCTGGACGCCACGGCGTCGAACGCGGTCACGCGGTCGCCAGGGATCTCGGTGAACACCATGGCCGGCGCGGTTCGCGGGGCCACGTCGCTGACCTGGGCCAGCAGCGCCGACTGGATCAGCACCACGCAGGCCAGTAGGGCCACGCCGAGCCCGATGGCCGGACTGGCGGTGCGGGCGGCCGATCGAGGTCCGGCCAGATTGGCCAGGCCCAGCTTGGCCGCACCGCGTGTGAGGCCGCGGGCCTTGCCGGCGAGCCAGGCGGCCGTCCGGCCGAGAACCGAGAGCAGGCCGAAGGCGATGGCGACGCCCGCGATCATGATCGCCGCCGCTAGCGGCGTCGGAGCCGTGACTACAGCCAGCGCGGCCAGACCGATGCCCGACAAGACGGCGCCGATCGTCTCCAGGCCAAGCGGCAGGCGGGCCTTGGGCGCGCGGCGGAACAGAGCCGACGGCGGCGTGGCCCGCGCCCGCGCCAGCGGAACCAGCGAGAAGGCCGCCGCCGCCAGGACGCCGAACAGCCCGGCCTTGGCCAACGGCCAGGGATAGACCTTGAACAGCGCTGGGATCGGCAGATTGGAGCCGGCCAACTGACCCAGGATCAGAGGCGCGACCGCGCCGACCCCAAGGCCGATGCTTACGCCAAGCAGCGCCAGGACGCCGATCTGGATCAGATGCAGGTCGCGCACCAGGCCGCTCTCGGCGCCCAGCGCCTTCAGCACCGCGATGGTGGGCTCGCGGGTCGAAAGGTAGGCCGATACGGCGCCAGCCACACCCAGACCGCCGGCCACCAAGGAGGCCAGGCCGATAAAGCCGAGGAAGTATTCCAGCTGGTCGATCAGCCGCCGCGCGCCGGGCGCGCTGTCCAGGCGATCGCGAACCCGCAGGTGAGAGTCCGGCAACGCCGCCTGGACGGCCTTGCCGATGGCGCGAGGATCCTCGCTGGGCTTGAGGGCGACGCGGACGGTGCGTCCGGAGAGACCTCCGGGCGCCAGCAGGCCGGAGCGCTCCAGGACTTCGCGGCGGACCAGGACGCGCGGCGCCATCGAGAAGCCGCGCGAGAGACCGTCGGGCTCGCTGACCAGACGGGCCCGCACGACCAGGGTCATGGGGCCTGCCTCGAACCGATCGCCGATCTTCAGGTGCAGTCGATCCAGAAGCGCGGGCTCCACCGCCGCGCCAGGCAGGCCGTCACGATCGGCGAGGGCGCTTGCGAGGCTAGGCGCGCCCTCCAGCGTCACGGCGCCGGCAAGCGGAAAGCGGCCATCCACGCCGCGTATGTTGACCAGCCGGCGGTCGCCGCTGGGCGCCTCCGCCATCGCGCGGGCGCCGGCCGTATAGGTCGTGACGCCCAGCTTGTCGAAGGCCGCACGCTCCTGAGGGGTGAAGTCACGGTTCTCGACCGAGAACGACAGGTCGCCGCCCAGGATTTCGCGCGCTTGGCTAGCCAGGCCTTGGCGGAAGGCCTCTGCGGTCGAGCCGGCGGCGGCGATGGCGGCGACGCCTAGGGCCAGGCAAGCCAGGAAGATGCGAAAGCCCCGCACGCCCGAGCGCAGCTCGCGGGCGGCCAGGCGGAAGGCAAGCGGGGCGCGGCTCACGATACGATGCGCCCGTCGGCCATGCGGACGATGCGGTCGGCGCGCGTGGCCAGCGTCGGGTCGTGGGTGACCATGACCAGAGCGGCCCCGACCTCGGCGACGAGGTTGAACATCAGGTCGGCGACGGTCGCGGCGGTCGCGCCGTCCAGATTGCCGGTGGGTTCGTCGGCGAACAGCAGGGCGGGCCGCGCGGCCAGGGCGCGGGCCAGGGCGACCCGCTGCTGCTCGCCGCCCGACAGTTGGTGTGGATAGTGGGTTAAGCGGCTGCCCAGACCCACCCGGGCCAGCCAGTCGCGGGCGGTGGAGAGGGTATCCCGGACGCCGGCGATCTCCAGCGGCGTGGCGACGTTCTCCTCGGCGGTCATGTTGGGCAGCAGGTGGAAGGACTGGAACACCAACGCCGCCCGGCCTCGCCGCAAGCGCGCGCGGCCGTCCTCGTTTAGCGTCGCCAAGTCGTGGCCGAACAGGCGCACCGCGCCGGCGGTCGGCTCCTCCAGTCCAGCGCCCACGGCGATCAGCGACGACTTTCCGGAACCGGAGGGGCCAACCACCGCGACGCGCTCGCCAGCGTTCACCGTCAGGTCGACGCCACGCAGGATGTTCACGGGTCCAGCAGAGGAGGGCAGGGTTAGGGCGACGGCGTCAAGAACCAGGGGCGAGGCGTCGTCGGTCATGGCGTTTCCTGCGAGGCCGGTCCTTGTTCGGCCGGCAGCCAGACTACATAGGAAGACATGAGCCCGACCGCACAGCGTTTTCCTAATCGCCGCCGCTTTTTGCTAAGCCTGGGTCTTTTGTCCCAGATCGCCGCCGCGCCGAAGGCGCCAGTCGTGACGGTCCTGGGCGACTCGATCACGGCGGGCCTCGGCCTGCCCGCGCGCGATGCGATGCCGGCTCAATTGCAGGCGGCGCTGGGCCGGTCGGGCGTCTCGGCCATTGTCCGCGCGGCCGGCGTGTCAGGCGACACCAGCGGGGGCGGCTTGGCGCGGGTAGGGTTCAGCGTCGCGAGCGATACGCGAATCTGCGTGGTGGCGCTGGGTGGCAACGACTTGCTGCAAGGCGTCGAACCGGCCCAGACCAAGGCCAACTTGCGCGGCATCCTCCAAAAGCTGAAGGCTCGCGGTGTCGGTGCGATCCTGGTCGGTGTGGGCGCACCGCCGACGATCGGTGGGGCCTACGCCCGCGAGTTCAACGCGATCTATCCCGGCCTGGCGCGAGAATTCGCCGTGCCGCTCTACGCCAACATCCTGGCCGGCGTGGGCGGCAACCAGGCCTTGATGCAGCGGGATGGCATCCATCCCAACGCCGCGGGAGCCAGGCGGATCGGCGAGGCCTTGGCGCCGGTCGTGGCCAAGGCGCTGAAGGCGCGCCGACCCTAGTCGCGAGGTTCGCCATCTTCCCAGAAATAGGCGTCGCGCACTGGATCATAGAAATAGAAGCGGCCGACACGGCGGTCGAAATATTGCCGGCGATTGATCTCGTAGGGGCGAGGCTGGGCACGAGGCGGCTCGGCGCGTTCGGCGGCGACCTCGCTGTTATCGTCGGCGGGACCGGCCGCGCGATCGGCCGTGCGGGCCGGCGCCTCGTAGAAGACCGTGCCGCCGGTCTCGCCCGTCGCCGTCGCGGCGAAGCGGGAAGTGTCGGCGCCGACCAGGGTGATCAGCTTGGAAAAGCGGTTCGGGCCGTACTTCTCGTCATTGGTGACGTCGAAGTCGAGGCGCAGCGCCACCTCGCACAGCAAGCCGTTGGGACGGACCTCCTGGGTGATGCGCGCGACGCCGCTCAGCCGATCGTGCACCTCCTCGCGGCAGGTCGCGTTGTCGGGCCACAGATAATAGTAGCGTCCGACCAGGTCGTAGTTGGCGTTGGCCTCGTTGCGGCGCTTGAGGTCATAGATCGCGACCACGTCCCGCCCGCAGCGGTCGGCGGTCTGCGGCGTCATGCGCTGCACGCCCCGGTACGACGCCTTGAAGGCCAGGGATTCGGCGAACCGCTTGGCTTGGTCGCAGTCGCCCCGGAAGGCGCTCTGGGCCTGCGCTTGGGTCGCTCCGGCCAGAAGCAGGGCGGCGGCCACCGTCGCGAGGGTGCGGGTCATGGTCTGGCTCCTTGGCAGGTCGCGACGGCGCGCACCTGGCAGTAATTGACGCCGTTGGGGCAGTTGGTGTCGCCGGCGCGGACCGACAGGGTCTCGCCGCCCTCGCTGTCGCAGGCGGCGCGGCCGGCCAGCTCCAGCGCCGGATAGAAGTTCGTGGTCGGATCGACCTTGATGAAGGTCGAGGTCGTCCAGGTGCGCAGAGACGGGGCCGGCGCGACGGTCGGGTGGCGGCGCGGCGGCGTCGCAGTCTTTGGCGGTGCGCGCACGACGGGTGGAGCGGGCTGGGCCGCCTTGGCGGGCGGTGGTTTCGCCAAGACCTTGGCCGGCGGTTTCGTGGCGGGCGTCTTGGCTCTGGGAACGGGCTTGGGCGCGGGCGCCGGCTTTTCCTCGATCGGCGGCTCGGGCGGAGGCTCGACAGGCGGGGGTTTCGTGGCCGCATCAATGCGGGCCAGGCCACGCTCGCCTTCACGCTGCAGCAGCGAGCCGTCGCCCAGTTGGGCGACCCGGGCATAGAGGCCGCGCGCTTGGACCAGGCGATCGGCGTCGTCGCCGGCCTGGGCTTCCAGCAGTTGCGCTAAGGCCAGCACGGCGTCGGCGCGGCTGCCGGCGGCGGCCTGGCGCAGGCGGGTCTCGGCGGCGGCGGGATCCGGAGCGCGACCGCCTTCGCCGCGCGCCAGCATTTGGCCCAGCGCCAGGGCCGCGTCGTCGCGGGCCCGCGCCGTTTCAGGCCGGCCATCGTCGGCGGCGCCCGCCGCGCGCTGCAGCCAGTCCAGGGCCTGATAGGCATGGGCGCTACGGTTGGGGTTCGCCGTCTCGCTGGCTCGCAGGCGATAAAAGGCCCCCAGCCGCTCCATGGCGGCCGGCTCGCCGGCGGCGGCCCGGGCGGTGGTCTGGGCGTCGAAGCGCTCGGGCAGGCGCAGCCCTTGGGCCGGGGCGTCCGCGCAGCGCAGGCGCCAGACCCCGCCGGCCGAGAGCCATTGGCAGCCGGTCGGCGCGACTGGTGCGGCGACCTTGGGCGCGGCGGCGGCAGGCGGGGTCGAGGGGCGGGAGTTCAGCCGGGGCGCGACTAGCGCGACGGCGGCGATCGCGAGGGCCGCGAGACTCAGACCTCCGGCCCACCAGCCCCACCGACGCCTGGCCGGGGCTTCGCGGGCAATGGTCAGGGGAGCCTCGACGGCGTCTGCTGGCGCCTCGAACAGATCGGCCATCGGCAATGGCGGTAGAGCCAGAGGGTCGGTTTCCGGCTCCGGCGGCGGGGTTTCTGGCGGTGTGCTGGCAAGACCTTCGAACCAGGGCGCGTCGTCTGGCTCAGGTCCCAGGTCCAGGCCGGCCAGCCACGCCGTCGCACTGGCCGGGCGCTCGGAAGCGACGGGCGCCAGCCCTGCCTCGATGCCGGCGCGCAGGCCGGCCGAGGTCGCGGCGGAGGGCCAGGCATCATCGCCGGCCACACGGGCGGTGGCGGGCGGCGGGGGGCGACCGGTCAGCAGGCGCTGGAGTAAGGCGCTGGCGGCGTAGAGGTCGGCGGCCGGACCGATCGGGTGGCGCTGGGCTCCGTCATGGGCTTCGGGCGGCGCATAGCCGGGCTCGACCAGGCCCAGTTGACTGCGCAGCGGTCGGAAGAACGGGCGGCGATCGACCATGAAGCCGGTCAGCCGCACCTCGCCATGATCGATCAGCACCGCGCGAGGCGACAGGTCGCCGTGGATGACGCCGGCCGCGTGGAGTTCTTCCAGCGCCAAGGCCAGGCGTCGGGCAAAGGCGGCGGCGACGGGCTCGACTACGGGGGCGGGGTGCTGGGCCAGCCAGGTTTCCAACGTCGCGCCAGTGGGAGGCTGAAACCAGAAGCCGCCGCTGGGGCCCCGAGTGACGGCCTGGACCGGCAGGACCGCGCTTGGCGCCATCGCCTGGAGCCGGCGGCCCAGGGCTTCGAACGCGTCCAGCGCCGCCGCGTATTGCGTCTCCGCCTCGGGGATCGCGGTCAGATTGCCATCGGTCTCGCGCACCGCGCCCGCCGGGTAGAAGCGGACGGCTTCCAGCGCCTCGCCTTCGATGGCGAAGGCCTCCAGCGCGCCGGTGCTTCGCAGCGGCCGCAGGCGCAGCGGCTTACGGAAGCCTTCGACTCTCAGGCGCAGCACGGCTTTGGTGAGCGTCATGGCGCTTCTCCACAGTCGGCGACGGCTCGTGTCGCGGCCTCGACGATCCGGTCGGCCTGCGGCGCGGCCGGCGCATCGAGCGGCGCCAGCGCCACGCGGATAGGCGTGGGCGAACCGTCTCGACGCCAAACGCTTTCGGAGCCGCCTCCGTTGAGACTGAGCGTCGCGCGCATCAGCGCCGGATCGGCGGCCAGGCCCGAGCAGGCGAAAAAGTGCGGCCAGTCGTGGGCGGCGGGGCTGCCGGCGGCGACGTTGACGGTCAACCAGCGCGGGGCTTCGGTCTCGGCCTGCGGCGCTGGCGAGGACCGGGCCGTCCAGGCGCCCAGGCCCAGGGCGCTCAGCCACAGCGTGGCGATGGCGGCGTAGGGAACCCAGGGCTTCATGACCCGCCTCCGGCGATCCAGCTGTGAGCGGCGGGCGAGCGCAGGATGGCTGCGACGACGGCCAGGGCTGGAGTCTCGGCCTGACGCTTGTCCTGCAAATTCACGACGATGGTCAGGCCTCGCGCGGGCTGGCCTCCAACTTGGCGCAAGGCGACGACGGCAATGGCGTGGCCGTCCAGCAGAGGCGGCTCGACCGGGCGCAGCGGCAGATTGAGGACGCGACCGTCCGGCTCGGGCGTGAAGTCTCCCGGCTGGCAGTTGCGATAACCGCAGGCGAAGCGCTGCATCTCCGCTGCGGCCTCCTTGGCCAGGTCGTAGCGACCGGCGACGCGGACCCGGCAGCGGGTCTCCTTGAGATCCAGGATCTGGCGTGTCGCCTCGGCCTGTGTCTTCGGCGGGGTGAAGCCGAACTTCAGCACACCGGCCGTCGCGTCCCAACGCAGGCCACAGTCGCTGCGGGCCAGCTGGCGCAGCAAGGCCGCGCCCGGCTCGCCGGGCGCTTCGCCGGCCACCTTCATGGTGCCGGTCTTGCCGTAGAGGGTGACGTCGGGGCCGTAGCCCATCTCGGCGAAGGACCGACCCAGTCCGGCGGCGGTGCCGGTTTTGATCACGCGAGACAGGCCGTCCAGCACCGTGGCGCGGATTTGAGGACTGCGCATTGGCAGCATGTCGGCGGGCGGCCCGGCATTGGGCGTGAAACGGGCCCGCACCGCGCGGCCTGTGACGATCCGCGAATAGACCTCGGCCATCTTGATGGCGCTCCAGGTCGAGCGGCTGCCGCCCAGCACGGCCATCAGGTAGTCGTTGCGGAACGAGGCGATGGCGTCGAAGCCCAGCCGCTCGCGCTCGGGCGAAGCGCCGGCCAGCGGCGAGTTGCACGGTGGTGTTGCGCCGCTCAGGCCCCGCCAAACGCTGACGTCGTAGCGGCAGCCGCCGCCCTGGCCGGCGTCCAGATCGAACAGGCGCGCCAGGCGATCTGGCCAGGCCGGGCCGCGTCCTGGCGGCGGCCGCAGGACCCAGCCGAAGGGCCCCGGCGCGGTCGCCTCGCCGAACACGGGCAGGGGCGGCACGTCGGTGCGGCTCTTGCCCTCTAGCGACCAGGCCTCGACCGGCGGCTGCTGGGCGCGGGGTGGGGCCGGCGGCGCGTCGGGCGAGCGGTAGGCCAGCATCATCAGGGCCAGGGCGTATCGGTTGTTGGAGTGCTCCAGGAAGGTTGGGAAATCGGTCACGCCCAGACCGTGGTTGTCGAACCCGCCCTTGCCCAGGTCCATGCCCAGCACCGTCCGGACACGGCCATCGGTCCCGCCCTGCATCTTCAGCGAGGCCAGGCCCGGATCGGCGTCAAGGATCGCCATCGAGAACGGTCCCTTGGCCATTGAGCCGACCGGCAACCGTTCGAAATTGTGGTTCTGGTCGACCAGATTCTGGCCGCGTCGCGTGCGACGCTGGGCCGGCGCCAGGTCGCTTTCGGCCAGGGGCCAGGAGGCGACGGCCAGCACTTGGCCGGTGGTGGAGTCCATCACCGTCACGGCCGCCTTGAAGGCGTCGCCGCCGTCCTTCTGGCGCTCGGGCGAGGGACTGGCGCGCACTGTCGCCGCGCCGGCCGAGAGGGCCTCCTGGGCGACCTGTTGCAGGCCCGCGTCCAGCGATAGTCGCAGCGGCGTGGTGGGTCGGCCGGCCATGACGCGCTCCAGCGGCTGGGCGACCGGTTGCAAGGCAGGATAGTAGGCGCGGGCGCCCGAGGGGGCGCTGTGGGCGATGTCGGCGCCGCCGCCTTCGAGGCGCAGGCGCAGCACCGACTGGCCGGTGCGAAGGGTCAGGGTTTCGCTCTGGGGCAAGGGCGTCAGGGTTACGTCGCCATCGGAGCGGGGGCGGATGTCGCGGGCGCCGACGCGGATCTCCAGGATCGACGGGGTCTGCACGCGCACCACGGCCTGGTCGCCGATCAGCATCACCGAGCCGACGGCATGGGGCGGGGCGTCGCCGTCCTTCAGGCAGATCGACAGGGCCCGGCGCGAGCCGCTGGCGCCGACCCGACGGGTCGGCATCAGGATGTCGCAGGCCGCTGCGGGCGAGCTATTCGGCTCCAGAGCTATGGGCGGAGGGGGCGGATCGCCGCCCAGGGGCTGCAGGCGCAGGCCGGGCGCGGGGCCACCCCGGAACAGGATCGGGCCCGCCCAGGCGCCGCCGCCGGAATAGGGGCGGTCGATCTGGTGGGCGAAGGGATCGATCCCCTCGACCCATTGGCCGTCGTCGCTGAGCCGCCAGACCGCCGGGTCTTGCAGGTCGGCGCGCAGATACGAGGCGTTGACGAAGGCCCGCAGGCGCGGGTCGCTGCCGACTGGGCCGTCTCGCAGGGCGATGCGGGGCTCGCCATTGGCGTCGTAGCGCACCGACAGCCATTGGCGCTGGGCGATGGCGTCGACCAGCCGTTCATAGCCGCTGGTCAGACCCTGGGCCGCGGGACGTCCGAGGGCGGCCAGCACCGCCGGGGCTCCGGCGACCAGGGCGACGACGGCGACCAGGGGCGTGGCGATCGCGATGGCGCGGGTCCAGGCCGCCTGACGCTTAGCGCGGGGGCTCATCGTCTGGCCTCCGCCGAACGCTCGGTCAGGCCCCAGACGGCCAGGGCGATCAGGATCGCGCCCTCCAGCAGGTCGCCGCCCGAGGTCGGGGCCAGGAGGTAGGCGTTGCGGCCGGTGAACGGCACCAACTGCAGATTGGCCAGGGTCATGTAGGTCGCCGCGCCGAACAGGCACCACAGAGCCAGCAGGCCGGTCGCCCGTTTTGCGTCCAGCGGCGCTGTTCTCGTCAGCGACCAGACCGCGATCGGCGCGGCGGCCAGCAAGGCCAGCAACAGACCGGTCGCCAGCCGTCCGAACGGCGACATCAGATGGATGGCGGTCAGGTTGTCGGTGGCCTGTACGGGCTTCAGCGCGGTCAGGTTGGCGGGCGACAGGTAACCGCGCCCGAAGAGCGAGCCGGTGTAGTCCGACAGCTGCGCCGACCAGACCTTGAGCGCCTCCGCCTCGGTCGAGACGTCGGCGCCCAAGGCCTCGGGAGCGGCGATCAGATAGAGCCGCAACAGGTTCTGGCTGGCCTTGGCCTGGCGGTCCAGGCTGGCCAGGGCCTGCTCGTCGTTGAGGCCACGCGACATCTGGGCGGTCTGGCCTAACCGATCGGCGCCGGCGGTTCCGATCGCGCCCAGCAAGGGTAGGACAAGCAGGGCGGCCATGGCCATCGCCGCCGGAGCTGCCCAAGGCAGGCGCGCGACGCCGCGTCGCCAGGCGAGACCGGCGGCGACTCCCCCGATCGGCAGGACCATCAGGGCGTAGCCGCTGTCGCGTACGGTGAACGGGATGACGAAGGTCGCCAGGCCCAGCAGCGCCCAGAACACGATGGGCCGGCCCCAACCCACGGGATGGTCCTCGCTGGCCGCCAGCAGGCGGCCGAAGCCGATCAGGATCAGGGGCGTATAGATGACACTGATCGCCAGCACCGTGACGCCAAGGTCGATGCGCTCTTTCCATCCTATGGCGCCGACTGCCAGGCGGCCGATCAGGACGATGACCAGCAGCACGACGCCGGACAGCCATGCGGACTTGGCGGGCGCGGTTCGCCAGCGTTCGGCGAACCGGTTCAGGGGCGAGGGCGCGGCGCCCTTGGTCGGCGGCGTCTTCGCGATACGCCAAAGCAGGGCTAGGCCCCACGCGCAGAGCAGCAGCAGGCAAAGAACGCTGAGATGGCGGGTCCAGGCCAGCACAACGGTGGCGGCTAGCGGCGGGGCCAGGTTCAGGGCCAGATCGCCAGCCCTGCGAGTTTCACCCGCTCGCGCCCAGACCAACAGAGCGGCCGGGACGGTGACGTAGGCGACGGTCGCGTCGCCGAGGATCTCACGCCAGTCCAAGGTCGGGTCGGCTTGGGCGGCGGCTAGGCCGATCAGCAGTCGCAGGGTCAGCAAGAATTGCAGCAGGCTCAGGACTGCCCACAGAGCGAGGCGACGGTGGAAGAGGTCGCGGCATAGCAGCACCACACAGGCGGTCCAGGCCAGCACAACCAGCGCCGCCGGCCAGGGCGTCGGCAGTCGATCCAGCGCCAGATGAGCGATGCGCAGAGCCGGGGCGGCGGCGGGGGCGTCCAGCTTGGCGTGGGTGAAGGCGGCGCAGGCAGGCCCCTGCGGCACGGACGGCGCCTGACGCAGAGCGTCGGCGGTCAGCCCGCCGACGACAGTGGCCTCGAGACCCAGGCGGCGTGGCGGGGCGCCTTGCGCGCAGCGGTCGACGACCTCGGTCGGCGGAGTGGCGAAGTTGATCTCGGCCTGGCCGTTGCGCTCGGCCAAGGCCAGGCTGCGGCGCAGCTGCAGGCGGCCCCGGCGGGCGTCCGGTCCGTCCAGGACGCCGTCGACGAAGCGGGGTTCAAAGATCTCCGCCCGGATCCCAGCGCTTAGGGGAATGGCCGCTGGCGAGGCGTAGGGGACGATCTGGCCGTTCCGCGCGATGCGCGCGCCCGGGTCGGCCAGGATGATCGCCCAGGCCGAGCCGCCGAAGCCGCCTTGCTGGAACAGGAAGCTGCGGACGGGCGCGCGCGCCGCGCCCTTGCCGACACACAGCCAGCGCTCGCAGTCGGCCAGCACGCCGCCGGCCGCGCTGGCGCCGGCGCGAGGGAAGAAGTCGCGCAGGGGGTGGATCGCCTGGCTCGGGGTCCAGTCGTTGACACCGCCGAAGGCCAGCAGGGTCTTGCGCTCGGGCATGGCCGGGCCGGCGGCGCCGGGCTGTGCTTTGACCTGGCCGTCTCGCCATGTTGCCGGGACCAGCGTTCGGCCGCGCAGGATCGCCCAGGCGGCGTCATCCTGCTCGCAAGGCGCCTGGACGCAGACGGCGTCGCTTTCGCCGAATGCCAGGGCGCCGGGCCAAGTCAGGCGCCGGCCTTCGCGCAGGCCGATCACGACTTGCGGCGGCGTCTTGTCGGAACCCGCGACGACCAAGGCCAGGGGCGGGGTCTCGCCGCCGGTCGAGAGGTCCGGTTCGACCGTGGCGAAACCGGGTGGCAGGCGGGGTATGACCAGATCGTCACGGCTGGCGTCACCGCCCAAACGTAGCGGGAACTGGCGCACCTCGGCCGTCAGGCGCAGCAGCGACAGGCGCAGCTCGTCCGTGCGGCCCTGGAGCTGGGCTGTCAGCAGGCAGCCCACGACCAGGACGGCCGGCGCGACGACGCCGACCATCAAGGCCGCGACCCGCGCCGTAGACGGCTTGCGTCGCGCCGACGCGCTGTCGCTTGCTATTCGCCAGTACGCCAGACCAAGCGCCAGGCAGACCACACCCAGCAAGACGCCACTCATCCGCTGCCCGCCCTCCGCGCCGCGCCGAAGGTGGACCGGCCCAGATAGCGCCAGTGATCATGGACCCGCTTGAGGGCCAACAGTCGCCACAGCGCCAGGCCCGCCATCGCCAGCGACCCCATGGCCAGCACCGGCCAGCCCAGACGGGGACCTAGGGCCACGATCACCGGCGAGACCGCCGCGACATGATCCATCGGGGCGGAGCATAGCGCGCCGTCGTTGCGCACCAGGGCCCGACGGGCCTCGCGGAAGGCTGGGTCGGCGTCCATGCCGACGCCCTGGCACAGTTCGCGTCGCAGCGCCGTGCTTTGGGGCGTGTCGCCCAGAGCGGCCAGGCGTTCGGCGAAGGCGGGACTCGGTGACGACCAGGGTTCCAGTTGCGACAGGCCCAGCCGCTCGATCCATGGTCCGCCGCCGCGCGTCGGCGCCGCGCCGACGATGGCCACGCCGGGACGGAGCGTCAGGCCCAACGCCCAAACGATCCCGGCTACGGCCAACAAGACGAAAAGGCCGCTAACGACCAGCGGCCGGACGCCGCTACGGCGGGTCATGGCGCCGTCTCCGTCATCGGCGCCTCGGCCGCCGGCCGCCGGCGAAAGAGGCCCGTCAGCCCGTCCCAGGCGCGACGCTTCTCGGCGTGCTCCTTCAACCGCAGCAGGGCGCGGATCAGCTCGGTGACCCCAACATGGTCGAGCCGATAGTTGATGGTCTTGGACCCCCGCGCCACGCCCTCGAAGGCGGTGGCGAACTGGAAGCTGGCGAAGGCGAACCACTCGTCGATCTGGCGGGCCACCCCCGGACGCAGGGCGTTGAGGGTGGCGAAGGCGTCGGCCTTGGCCGGCTCGCGACGAAGGACCCGCAGCAGGTGGGTCGCCTTCTGATGGCCTTGCAGCAGCCGGCGGATCGGCAGCTGCACCGCGTCGGAGCGATGGGTCAGGTCGTCGCTTTTGGACAGCACGATGAACATCGGCTTGGTCGGCTTCTTGCGCTCAGCCTCGCGGCTGCGGTCGAACACGGCGTAGGCGTCCATCGACGGGTCGAGATCGGGGCCGCCGCGCTCTTCCATCACCACCATCAGCTGGGCCATCAGGCCGACGCCGCTGATATATTCGCCCAACTCCTCGTGCTTGGTGGCCAGGCGTTGCAGGGCCTGTTCGACGCCGCCTTCCAGCAGGTGCTTGCGCTCGCGGACCAGGGTCTTGAGTTTGGCCTGCGCCTTGGCGTCGCCGCCTTCCGCGGCCTTACGGGCCTGCGAGACCTGACGCTTGAGGGCGTCGACACGGTCGATCAGCACCTGGGCGGGCGGCAGGCCGGCCGTGTCGACAGGCGCGGACCCGCCAGCGGCGGCGCGTCGCCACAGGACGTCATGGGCCAGCTCCGACAATAGGGTCTCGTCGGCGGGCAGCAGGGTCAGGAAGGCCTGGCCGGTATGGATCACGTGCCGCATCAGGGCGTTGGCCTCGCCCAGGAACGAACCCTCCACCGCGCGCAGGAACCGTTCGCCGGGGATGTCGATGACGTAGAAATCCTGCGCGCCCTTGCGGAAGCGGTGGGCGGTGAATTGGACGGTGTTCTCCACGTCGCCGGGCGGGGCGCGGCGCGGGTAGCAGGCATAGGCGTCGCCTTCCTGCAGCTCGTACTTCAGCCGGTTGAGGAACCAGGTCTTGCCGGCGGTGGGGAAGCCCAACAGCACCATGGTGAAGACATCGGACTCGCGGATGCGGCGCAGGGTTTCGACATCCAGTTCGCGAGCCACCGGGCCGGCCAGCGGCGGTTCGGCGGAGGGCTCGGCCTCGACGGGGGCGAAGGACGGCTGTTCAGACGCGGCGGCGGCTTGGTCGACCTTCTGCTCGACCAACGCCTTCAGGCTTTCGCGCAGGCCTTCCGGCGCCTGGGGCTCGGCGCTGGGCGGCGGCTCGGGCGGCGTCATGCGGCGCAGGGTGTCGATCACCTCGCCCATGGTCACGCCAGGCGTGGGCGTATCCAGCGCGCGGACTACCGGCGTCGCCACGCGGCCTTCGGCCAGGGCGCAGTGCGGGCAGTCGGCGAAGTCCTCGCTGGAGAAGTCGTTGGTGCAGATCTCGCAATAGGTCATCGCGACGCCCTCGCCACGGTGACCAGCGCCCAGGCGGCGCGGGTGAACTCGTCCGGATGGCGCGCCTGGCGCAGGCCGGTCGGAATGGCCCGCGTCGCCAGGGTCGCTGACAGGTCGGGCGCGAAACGCTTGGCAACGGTCAGAACGGCCGGATCGGCCAGGGCGGCGTCGGCGCTGGCCGGCGGCCTGGCTAGCAGGGCCGAGAGCGCCGCGCGGATGCGCTCGCCGTCCACGCTGGGGCGTTGGCATTGCAGACGCAGCAAGGTCCCGGCCAATCGGCGCGCGCCTTCGTCATCGAGGCCTGTCAGGGCAGTGTCCAGCACGGCGTCGAGAAAGGTCGGCGCGGCGAGGGCGATCTCGTCGGCGAAGGCGGGAGCGGCCGCCAGTCGCGCCGCCCAACGTGTGACGACCCCGGTCAGGTCGAGGCCGCGAGCGACGTCGCCCAGCCAGGCGGCAACCGCAGGCCTGGCGATGACTTCGTCGAGGCTAGGCAAGGCCTTTGAGCCGGCGCCATCGGCCAAGCCGCGCACGTAGAAGGCCGCGCCTTGGGCATCGGCGACGGCGACCAGGGCGTCGAAGGTCTCGGACACGCCGTCGCGCAAGGCTTGGCTAGCCGCGTCCGCGCCGCTTGCATGGCGTATGACCGCGCGCAGCAGGGCGATCATGGCCTCGGGCGTCAGCTCGGCGCAGGCCGAGGCGATCTCCTCGAACATCACGTCGGCGGCCGGCAGGCGGGCCTTTTCCTGCGACCACTGGGCCGAGCGCAGGGCGGCGGCGGCGGGCTCTCGCTCGGCGATGGCGGCCAGTTGCAGCCACGCCTTCCAGGCCAGGGTCGGCTCTGCCATGGCCTTGATCGACAAGAGCTCGTGCGTGGCCTGGAAGGCTGCGGGGCTTTCGGTCGAGGCGTGGGTGATCAGCTTGAACACGCGAGCCGGGTCGAGATCGCCGACCGGGGTCATCAGGCTGGTGCTGGCCCAACCGGTGAGCGTGGCGCGACGCGCTGGGGCCTCGACGCCTTCAACCAGGGCGGCCAGCGCGCCTTCCGGATCCTCGTCGCCGACATCAATGGCCACATCGCTCCAGCCGACGCGCGGCGCGGTCATCGGTCGGGCGGCGGCAGGCTTCAGACTCCTGGGCGAGACCTTGAGCGGCTCCAGACCGAAGGCCGGGTCTTCAGGCTGAGGCAACAGGCGCAGCAGGCGGGGCGAAGCCCAGTCGATGGCGTCCAGCAAGGTGGCGTCGACCAGCAGCAGGTGGGCGACCGCGATCGGGCCAAGCTCGCCTTCGCCCAGATGACGGACGCGGGCCACGGCGAAGGACGAGCCGTCGGCGGCCAGCGGCAGCATGGCGACGAACCGTTGGCGACGCTGCATGGCCCATCCAGCTAGCGATAGGGCGAAGTCGGCCAGGCGGGCCTGGCTCTCGGAGGTCAGGCGCGGTCCGGCATGCCTGCGTAGGCCGTAATTGCGGCCCTGAGCCTTGGGGCCGATAACCGCCGTGGAGACGAGCACGGTCATGGCGTCGTCGCCGGCGCGGGATTGGTCGCCGGAGGGGGCGTTGCGCCGCCGACAGGCTGGGTGGTGGTGCGAGGCGTGGCGTCGCTGGCGGCCGGGGCAGGGCGACCCAGCTCGCGCGGCGCTTGGCGGGTGGCGGGCTTGGCGGACGCCGGCTCGGTGCGTTGAGCGCGAGGCTGCTGGACCGGCGGCGAGCGCTGGGGCGGCTCGGGCTCGTCGACGATCGGCGCGATCGGCGCGATCGGGGCCGAGG
Organism: Caulobacter sp.; assembly: GCF_017744445.1. GTDB lineage: Bacteria > Pseudomonadota > Alphaproteobacteria > Caulobacterales > Caulobacteraceae > Caulobacter. The sequence goes on along the minus strand of NZ_JAGIBH010000012.1, from coordinate 96,425 downwards.
CTGCCGGTGATGTCGCCGGCAAGGGATCTTCCGTCCGTCCGGCCTGCAAACCCAGCAGGTATCCGAGACCGAACAGGGTCGCCGCGGCGATGGCCATCAGCGTCATGCCCCAGGCAGGAACGCCCCAGAGCCCCCTGGCCTTCGCGCGCTGTTCCAGCGCCTCGGCAAGCCGATCGGCGGCGTCGGCGGAAAGGGCTTGATGCTGTTCGGCGACCGCGCCGCGCGCGGCGTCGCCGACCGCGCGGGTCAGGGCGGTGGACAGTGGTCCGTCCGGATCGTCCTTCACCGACTTGCCGGCCCATTCGAGGATCAGGGTCGCCAGTTCGCGTCGCAAAAGTTCGACGTCTGGAAAATGGCCGTCCGCCATCGCTGGGTCCTCGCTCGCATCCGCCCGGACCCCAACATCATTCTTCCAACATGAAGCGCGCCTGAACAAGCTTGGCCCTAAGGCGCGCGCTCGACTGGCCTATAGGCTGGCCCGTTCGATGTGCTTGCGGCTGAGCGCCTTGGTCGCGGCGCACCGTCGCGACGGCCGCGTTCGCGATCGTTTTCGCCGGCATCTGGCGTTTCGCCCTCGGCCTGGCGACGTATCCACGGTTCCGGATGAGCCAAGTCGCGAGGCGCCTGGGCGCCGAATATGCCGCGAAGCGGGGCGCCGAAGGGCGGATGGCAGGCGGATGTTCTGTCTGAGCATTGCCGATGTCGGAGGCGCGACCAAAGCTCGATGAACCTGGGTTTGTCGCTGACGAGGGCCCGTTGAAACAGAGTCGCGCCGAAATCGTCGCTTTTGTCGGCGGCCAGATTTTGCCGCATGAGGCGGACGTGCGCGCGTGGCTGCGTCGCACGGGCAGCGCCTCCGCCGACATCGATGACGTCATCCAGGAGACCTATTGCCGCCTGGCCGCGCTGGACAGCGTCGCCCATATCGCCAGCGGCCGCGCTTACTTCTTCCGGACCGCGCGCAACATCGCCATCGAGAAAATTCGCCGCGCGCGCATTGTTCGTATCGACTGCGTCACGGAAATCGACGCGCTGAACGTCGTAGATGATGAGCCCTCTCCCGAACGGGTGGTCGCCGGCCGTCGCGAGCTGGGGCGGGTGCAGCAACTGATCGAGGGACTTCCCGAGCGGTGTCGGCAGATCTTCACGCTTCGCCGGATCCACGGCCTGTCGCAGAAGGAGATCGCCGCGCGGCTGGGGGTGACCGAGAATGTCGTGGAGACACAATCGGCGCGGGGCTTGCGTTTAATCCTGCGGGCCTTATCGGAAGCTACGACGCAAGATCAACCGGCAGTCGGCAAGACCCATGAGCTCCATCCCGTCCGCAAGCGAGATTGACGAAGAGGCGGCCGACTGGGCCGCCCGCGTCGATGCGCACGGGCTGGATGTCGAGCACGATCCCGAACTGCAGGCCTGGCTGAGGGGCGATGCGCGTCGCGCCGGCGCCTTCCTGCGCGCCCAGGCGGCGATCAGTTTCCTGGACCGGGGCAGGGCGCTGGCCAGCGTCACGCCGCCGGTCGAGACCATCGTGGCCGAGCGGCCCAACCGCCGTGCTCTGCTGGCTGGACTGGGCGGCAGTGTTGCGGCGGCGCTGGCGGGCGGGGTCGGCTTCTGGAGCCTGCGGCCTCGGCGGCTGGACACGGCCCTGGGCGAGATCCGCAGGGTGCCGCTGGCCGATGGTTCGCTGGTGGCGATCAACACCCAGACCTCGCTCGACGTGGCGATGAAGGCCAAGTCGCGCCGGATTGTGCTCAAGCAAGGTGAAGCCTGGTTCCAGGTCGCCAAGGATCCCAAGCGTCCGTTCGTCGTGGCGGCGGGGGTGGCGCGGATCCGCGCGGTCGGCACCGCCTTTTCCGTGCGGCGCGGTGACGAGCCCGGCGCGGGTGTCGACGTCATGGTGACCGAGGGCGTGGTCGAGACCTGGATCGAGGGCGATGAGAGCTCCCGGCGGCGGGTCTCGGCGGGCAGTCGGGTGATCCTTGTCGGGACGGCTTCGCCGGTGGTAGCCGAGACGCCCTCCGAGATCGAACGCAGCCTGGCCTGGCGCAACGGCGAGATCGCCCTGGACGGCGAAAGCCTTGAGCAGGCCGCCAAGCTGTTCAATCGCTACAACAGCCGCCAGATCGTGATCGAGGATCCGGTCCTGGCGCGCGAACGGTTTGTCGGTCTGTTCCAGACCAACGAGCCCGAAAGTTTCGCAGCCGCGGTCGCCGCGACACTGGGCGCGGTGGTGGCCGACGACGCGCAAGCGATCAGGATCAGCCGCGCTCATAGTTCCTGAGCATATATTTCCGACGCTGATCATAATGGCAGTGAATATTGCTCATTCTATTTCGCGATATGAGTAAATCTGCCTTCTGCCTCATGTATATTGACTCAGTATAGGTTGCCTTGATCGGCCTATTGTCCTTCGATTTCAGGATCGGGGGTGTTCATGGGATTTCAGAAGCATCGATTTTCGCCGAAAACGACTTTCATCGACGCGTCTGTTCATGTCGACGCGCATGCGAAACAGGCGCCTGAAGTCACGGTTGTCGCAAAAGCGGGCGTGTTGGGCCGTGATCGGACCAAATGCGCCAAGACCCCCCGGAAAAACGGCCCACGCCCTTCGTGCTTTCAGGAGGCCGCGTTTGGCTGGCCTCGGAACGATGGGGGATTGTCGATGCGTGTGTGGACGAACCGTTCCGCCAGACGAGGCCTGTTGCTGTCTGCCTGCGCCGTATGGGCGCTGAGCGCCGAAGCGGCCCTGGCCCAGACGAACTTCAAGATGGACGCCCAGCCAGCGCCCGAGGGGATCCGCCAGTTCGCGCGCCAGGCGGGCGTGCAGATCCTGGTCCAGTCGGACGCCGCCCAGGGCAAACGCACCGCGCCAGTGCGGGGCTCGCTGCCGATCGATCGCGCCTTGCAGCAGTTGCTGACCGGCACGGGCCTGACCGTGGTCTCCAACGACGGCAAGACGATCATTCTGGCCCCGCCGCGTTCGGGCTTGATCCGCACCGGCTGGGCGACGACGGCCGCCGGGGTCACGCCGCCTGCGCCTGAGCCGGCTCCGCCAGAGCCGGACACGCCCAGCGTCATCGAGGAGGTGATCGTCACCGGCACGCGTTCGACCTCGCGCACGGTCACCGAGAGCATGGCGCCGATCGACGTCATCTCGGCGGCCGAGCTGACCAAGAGCGGCAAGCAGTCGACCCGCGACCTGATCTCGACGCTGGTGCCGTCGGCCAACACCTCCAACAGCGGCGCCGGCGCCAGTTTCGCGATCAAGACGGTGTCGTTGCGGGGCCTGTCGGCCGACCAGACCCTGGTGCTGGTCAACGGCAAGCGCCGGCACAACACCGCCATCCTGTTCGTCAACGGCACCACCCAGAACGGCCAGTCGCCGCCAGACCTGGATCTGATCCCCTCGGCCTCGATCGAGCGGATCGAGGTGCTGCGCGACGGCGCCTCGGCCCAGTATGGCTCGGACGCCCTGGCCGGCGTCATCAACGTCATCCTGAAGAAGAGCCCCGAAGGCGGCTCGATGACCGCGCTCTATGGCAAGACCGCCGAGGGCGACGGCGAGACCGGCCAGTTCTCCGGCAATTTTGGCATGCAGCTGGGGCAGGAGGGCTATCTGAACCTGACCGCCGACATTCGGATCACCGACCCGACCGATCGCGGCGACAAGACGCTCAACACCACCCAGATGTATTTCCCGCTGAACGCCCTGGGCCAGCCCGTTCGGGTCGGCACGGCGGGTGCGACGCTGGACCCGCGCGAGGCCACCGCTAACCGCCACACCAGCCACCCGGGCTCGCCCCAGGTGCAGCTGTTCTCGCTGGGCTACAGCGCCGGCTCACCGCTGGGCGACAAGGTCGACCTCTATTCGTTCGGCACCTTCTCCAGCCGCAACACCGCCGCCTGGCTGACCTTCCGCAATCCGAACGCCAGCAACAACATCACGGCGATCTTCCCGGACGGCTATACGCCGCGCCTGTTTCTGAAGGACCGCGACTTCCAGGTCGCTTTCGGGGCCAAGGGCACCGAGTTCCTGGGCTTCAACTGGGACCTGTCGACGACCTTCAGCCGCGACGATGTCGACTACTACACCAGCTCGCTGAACGCCTCGCTGGGCCCGGCCAGCCCGACCTATTTCTACCTGGGCACGTTGAAGTTCCAGGAGTGGACCTCGAACCTGGACCTGACGCGTGAAGTCGACACCGGCGCCTTCGCTGATCCGCTGTTCGTGGCGGTGGGCGCGGAATATCGCGACGACAAGTTCGAGATCGTCGCGGGCGAGCCAGCCTCCTATATCAACGGCGGCTATGTCGCCCCGGCCAGCAGCCCGCAGGCGGGCGTGGTGTTCGCGGGCGGCTCGCAGGGCGTGACGGGCTTTCCGCCGTTCTCGGCCGGCGCGTTCTCGCGCGACAACATCTCGGCCTATCTGAACGTCGAGCAGAAGGTGACGGAGAAGCTGGAACTGGCCCTGGCCGGCCGCTTCGAGCACTATTCGGACTTCGGCAACGCCAAGACCTTCAAGCTCTCCAGCCGCTACGCCATCCTGCCGGGCCTGGCGATCCGGGGCACGGCCAGCACAGGCTTCCGGGCGCCGTCGCTGCAACAGCAACACTATGCTTCATCCAGCACCATAGGCGTCATCGTGCCGCCGGCGACGACCACCCAGCTCTATCCGGTGCAGCTGCTGCCGCCGGACAATCCGGCCGCCATCGCCCTAGGCGCCAAGCCGTTGCGTCCGGAAAAGTCAGTCAACTACTCGGTCGGCCTGGTGGCCCAGCCGATCTCGCGGATGAACGTCACCCTCGACGTCTACCAGATCAAGATCGACAACCGCATCCTGCAGAGCGGCACGCTCGGACCCAACACCGCCGTCAGCACCGCCTTGGCCAGCCAGGGCCTGAACCCGCAGCAGGCGGCGTTCTACTACGGCAACTTCGCCGACACGAAGACGCGCGGCATCGACTTCGTGGTCGACTACCGCACCGACTTCGGCGATTTCGGCAACGTGCATTGGACCTTCTCGGCCAACCATACCAAGAACAAGTTCACCCGCGTCGTGCAGCCGCCGGCGGCGCTGGCGGCGGCGGGGATCGTCTATATCGACCGCGTGAAGATCGGCGACCTGACCGTCGGCACGCCCAAGGAGAAGTACATCCTGGGCGCGGACTGGACGCTCAAGAAGTTCAATACCAACCTGCGCCTGACCCGCTATGGCGAGGTCATCCAGCGCACCGCCCTGGCGGCCAATGACGAGACCGTCTCGCCCAAGCTGATCGTCGACCTCGACCTCAGCTATGCGGTCTCGGACAACGTCTCGGTCAGCGTCGGCGCCAACAATCTGCTGGACGCCTATCCCGACAGCGTTCGCGCCGCCAACCGCGGCACGCCTGCCTTCGCCTACTACAACCAGTACGCCCCGTACGGGATCAGCGGCGGGTTCTACTACGTCCGCATGGCGGCAAAATTCTAGGGTTGGCCTGGCCGGTCCGGCAGCCCCCGGACCGGTCCTTTTTGCGAGTTCAAGATGACCAAGACCTCCAAGCGCGGCGTCAGCCGTCGGCGGCTGTTCTCGATCGGCGGCGGGGCGATCGCGGCCTCGGGCGTGGCGGCCCTGACACCGCCCGGCGCGAAGGCGGCCGACCAGCCGCTTGCCGCTGAGACGAAGACCGTCACGGCCACGGAAGGCACCAACATCTGCGCCACGGTCTCGCCCGACGGCAAGACCGTGGCCTTCGACGTCTACGCCATGCTGTGGCTGGTTCCGATCGCGGGCGGCCCGGCCAAGCGGCTCACCGACGAGATCTACGAGATCGCCCAGCCCGACTGGTCGCCGGACGGCAGGACGATCGCCTTCCAGTCCTATCGCGACGGCAATTTCCACGTCTGGACCATCGGCGCGGACGGGCAGGGGCTGAAGCAGCTGACCAAGGGGGCGTTCGATTGCCGTGAGCCGCGCTGGTCGCCGGATGGCAAGACGATCGCCTTCTCGTCCGATCGGAGCGGGCGCTATGGCGTCCACCTGCTGGATGTCGCCAGCGGAGCCATTACCGCCTTCAGCTCGGGACCGACCGACGAGTTCGAACCGTCGTGGGCGCCGGACGGCAAGAGCATGACCTTCACGGTCGACAAGGTCCGGATCGACGTCCAAGCGCTGGACGGCGCACGGCGCACCGTAGCTCAGGTCAAGGCCTCGACCGACCGCTTCAACGCCGCCTCGGTGGCCAGCCCGGCCTTCACGCCCGACGGCAAGGACGTGCTGTTCACTGCCATAGAGAGCGGCAGGGCCGAGCTGCGCAGCGGGAGCGGCGTGGTGGTTGGTGGCGAGGATGTGTTCCCGTTCCGCGTCTCGTGGCTGCCGGACGGCGCGTTCGTCCATACGGCCGATGGCAAGATCAAGCTGCGCAAGCCTGGTGGCCCCGCGACGACGGTCGCCTTCACCGCCGCCGTGCCGGTGCTGACGCCACGCTATACCAAGAAGAGTCGCGACTTCCTGTCGGCCAAGGCCCGTCCGGTGGTCGGCATCGGCAGTCCAGCTTTGTCGCCTGATGGTCGGCAGGTGGTGTTCCGGGCGTTGAACGACCTCTACCTGCTCGACATCGGCGGCGGCCCGGCCAAGCCGCTGATCAATGACGCCTTCAGCAAGGTCGATCCGGCCTGGTCGCCGGACGGCAAGGTCCTGGCCTATTCGACCGACAAGGGCGGCACGCTGGATATCTGGCTGCGGGACATGGCCACGGGCGCGAGCCGACAGCTGACCAAGTTCGATGGTGCGGCGGTGTCCAGCGCCTGGTCGCGCGACGGCAGGTCGATCGCCTTCCTCAGCCAGAACGGCGGCCTGTTCGTCGCCGACGCCGCCACCGGCGAGACCCGCCGCGTCTATGGCGACCTGTGGGAGCCGGGCAAGCCGACCTGGGGGCCGGGCGACAAGACCATCGCCTATGCTGCCTTCAAACCGTACTCGGCCCGTTTCCGCGAGGGGCTCAGCGAGATCCTGACCGTCGACCTGGTCAGCGGGAAGGGGACCTACGCCCCGATCGCGCCCGACCGCTCGCTGGGCACGCGCGGCGACGACGGCCCGGTCTGGTCGCCCGACGGCAAGAGCCTGGCCTATGTCTTCGCCAGCCGCCTGCACGTCTCGCCCGTGGACGAGGCCGGCAAGCTGTTGGGCGCGCCAAAGCCCCTGAACGACGAGGTCACCGACGCCGTCAGCTGGGGCGGCGACGGCAAGAGCCTGATCTATATCAGCGCCGGTCAGCTGAAGCTGATCTCGGCGGCCGGCGGCAAGCCCAAGACCGTGCCGCACGGCCTGACCTGGGCCAATGTCCGGCCCAAGGGGCGGATGGTCGTGCGCGCCGCCAGCCTATGGGACGGCAAGTCGCCGACGCCGCGCAAGGACGTCGACGTCCTGATCTCCGACGGCCGCATCGCCGGCGTCGCCTCGCGCGGCGAGGTCACGGCCGACGTCAAGGTGATCGACGCCCCGACCGGCACAGTGATGCCCGGCCTGATCGACATGCACACCCATCGCCAGATGCAGGGCTACGGTTATGGCGATCGGGAAGGGCGGCTGTGGCTGTCGCTGGGCGTGACCACGACCCGTTCGCCGGGCGGCCCGGCCTATCACACGGTCGAGGACCAGGAGGCGATCGAGGCCGGCAAGCGGGTCGGCCCTCGCTACTACGCCACCGGCGAGGCGATCGACGGCTCGCGGATCTTCTACAACTTCATGCGGCCGGTCACCGAGCCGGGTCAGATGGCGCTGGAGATGCAGCGGGCCGAGGCGCTGTCCTACGACCTGATCAAGACCTATGTCCGCCTGTCGGGCGAGTGCCAGAAGGAGGTGATCGCCTGGGCCCATGCCAAGGGTCTGCCGCTGACCTCGCACTACCACTATCCGGCCCTGGGGCTGGGCATGGACGGGATGGAGCACCTGGGGGCGACCAGCCGCACGGGCTATTCCCGGACGGTCAGCGCGCTCGGCAACACCTACCAGGACGTCAATGCCGCCTTCGTGGCCAGCAAGGCGGCGCGAACCCCGACCTTGTTCACCTCCACGGCCATGCTGGGCGACGATCGCTCGCTGGTCGACGATCTCCGGATCAAGGCGCTGTATCCGCCGTGGGAATATGCCCGCCTGCTGGAGCGGGCCAAGCAGATGGCCAGCGCTGATCGCACGGCGATGTTCGCCTCGCTGTCGCGCAACGTTGCGGAGGTGGCGCGCACCGTCCGGGCGGGTGGTCGCATCACCACGGGCACGGACTCGCCGATCGACTTCAACGCCGTCAGCCTGCACATGAACCTGCGGGCCATGGTCAAGTTCGGCATGACGCCGTTCGAGGCCCTGGTCACGGCCACCAGCGCCTCGGCCGAGTATCTGGACGAGCCGCTGGGCTCGATCGCGACGGGGAACTACGCCGACCTCGTCCTGGTCGACGGCGATCCGCTGGCTCGCATCGAGGACGCCGCCAAGGTTACGACGGTGATCAAGCATGGCGAGGTCTATTCGATCGCCGACCTGATCGGTCCGTTTGCTGGCCACGCGCAACATGCCGCTCTGGGCGGCAAGCGGCGGTTCGTCTGCGAGGTCTCGGCGGAATACTGGTGGCACGAGCCTGACTTCCTGAACCACGCTCGCAACTCGTGTTGCGACGGGGACTGCGGCTTCGCGCCGACCTTCAGCCAATTCGCCTAAATTCGGGGAAGACGATGGGACTCTCGCGACGCAGTTTCCTGGGCGCGGTCGGCAAGGCCGGCGGCTATGGGGCGCTCTACACCACCATGATGGGCATGGGCCTCTTGGCCGCGCCGCGCGCCTATGCCGGTCCGCCGCAACTGCCGGCCGGCAGCGGAGCGGGCAAGTCGGTGGCCATCCTGGGCGCGGGCATCGCCGGCCTGGTGGCGGCCTACGAGCTGCGCAAGGCTGGCTATGCGGTGACCGTGCTGGAAGCCCGCGATCGTCCGGGCGGTCGCGCCTGGTCGGTGCGGTCGGGCTCCAAGATCATCCAGACCGGTCGTCCGGATCAGGTTGTCGACTGGGCCGAGGGCAAGCACGCCTATTTCAACGCCGGTCCCGCCCGCATCCCACAGTGGCACCAAGCCATCCTCGGCTATTGCCGCGACCTGAACGTGCCGCTGGAGGTGATGGTCAACGCCAACCGCTTCGCCAAGCTGGACTTCGGCGGCAAGGTGGTGACCGAGCATCAGGCGGTCAACGACACGCGCGGCGCCTTCACCGAGCTGCTGGCCAAGGCCGTCAACAAGGGCGCGCTGGACCAGGAGCTGACCGGCGTCGATAAGCAGAAGCTGCTGGGCTACCTGTCGGCCTACGGGGACCTCGGCAAGGGCTATGCCTATGGCGGCTCGACCCGGTCGGGCTTCAGCGCCAGCCCCGGCGGCTACGCCCATCCACCCAAGGCCGGCGAGCCGCTGCGCATGGCCGACATGATGAGCTCGCGGTTCTGGGGCGCCAGCCTGATCTTCGAAGAGATCGTCGACATGCAGGCGACCATGCTTCAGCCGGTCGGCGGCATGGATCGCATCGCCTACGCCCTGTACGAGCAGGTGAAGCCGGCCGTGAAATTCGAGGCGGTGGTCAAGGCGCTGCGGAAAACCCCGAAGGGTGTGAAGATCGAATACGCGGAAGGCGGCGCGGCCAAGACGCTCGCGGCCGACTTCTGCATCTGCACCATCCCACTGCCGGTGCTGTCCAAGATCCCGTCCGACTTCGCCCCGCGCGTAAAGCAGGCCATCGCGGCGGGCGAATACCACCACGGCACCAAGGTCGCCTGGGAGAGCCGGCGGTTCTGGGAGCAGGACGACTTCCAGTTCGGCGGCCTGGGCTGGACCGACGAGGCCAACGAACTGGTCTGGTATCCCAGCGGCGGCATCGGCGAGAAGACCGGCATTCTGGTCGGGGCCTATTCGATCGGCTTCTCCGGCCCCGACGCGCCGCCGAAATACGCGGCCATGTCGTTCGAGGAGCGCTTCGCGCTTTCGCGCCGGGTGATCGACAAGTTCCATCCCGGGCACGGCCAAGAACTGACCAAGCCCTTCAGCGTCTCGTGGATGCAGACCCCCTACAGCGAAGGCGTCGCCGTCGGCTGGAAGGAAGAGCAGCGCACCACCGACTATGCCGAGCTGTGCAAGCCCGACGGCGCCTTCTATTTCGCCGGCGAGCACATGAGCTACATCAATGCCTGGCAGGAGGGCGCGGCGTTGTCGGCGCACGAGGCGATCAAGCTGATTCAGGCTCGGGTGTCGGCCGCCTAGGCGTCGACCAGGCCCACTTTCGCCGACAGTGGCAGGTGGATCACGCAACGCAGACCCTCGGGCGGGAACTGCAGATCCACCGTGCCGCCCAGCTCGCGCGGCAGGCCCTGCTGCAGCAGGCGCGAGCCGAAGCCTCGGCGGGGCGGCGGGATGACCGTCGGTCCGCCGGTTTCTCGCCAGTCGATCGTCACTTCGCGCCGCTCGGCGTCCAGTGACCAGTCGACGAACACGCGACCCGTCGCCGTCGAGAAGGCGCCGTACTTGGCGGCGTTGGTCGCCAGTTCATGGAAGGCCATGTTGACCGTCACCGCCGCGTTGGGGCCGAGGCGGATGGTCGGTCCTGTCAGCGAGACCCGATCCTGTTCATCAGGGGGCAGGTGGATGCGCACCGTGCGAGCGATCACCTCCTTCAGGTCCGCGCCTTCCCAAGCGCTGGCGGTCAGCAGCTCGTGCGCACGCGACAGGGCGTGGATCCGTTCGAGGAAGGCGTCGGCGAAAGTCTCGGGGCTTTCGGCGTGGCGCAGAGTCTGGATGGCGATCGACTGGACGCTGGCCAGAGTGTTCTTGGCGCGGTGGTCCACCTCGGCCAGCAGGAGCTTCTGGCGCGCCTCGGCGGCCTTACGCTCGGTGATGTCCAGCGTGACGCCGGCGATGCGCAGTGGTCGGTCGCCGTCATAGGTGGCCCGCCCGCGCGCCAGCACCCAACGCTCGGCCCCGTCGTCGCCTTCGATGCGGTACTCGACATCCAGATCCTCGCCGGTGGCGATGGCTTGCTGGACCGCGGCATGGCGACGATCACGGTCGCCGGGATGCACCCGCCGGACAATGTCCTGGTAGTATTCGAACGGATCTTCGGGACCCAGGCCGAACAACCGTCGGAAGCTGGGCGAGACAGCGATGCGGTTGCTGTCGATGTCCATTTCCCAGCCGCCCAGGCGCCCAGCCTCGAGGGCGAAGTCCAATTGCGCCTGACTCTGCAGCAACGCGGCGCGGCCGCGTTCCGCGGCCACTTCGGTCCGAAGGTCCTGTTCGCGGCGAGCGGCCTCCCGGCGCTGGCGGGCCAGGCGCACGGCGCCGTCGACACGGGCGCGTAGTTCGCGCGCGCTGAACGGCTTGACCAGATAGTCGTCAGCGCCCGCGGCCAGACCCTCGACCCGGGCTTCCTCGCCGGCGCGGGCCGACAGCAGGATGACCAGCAAGCCCTCCAGCTTCGGTTCGGCGCGTAGCGCCGCCAGCAAGCCAAAGCCGTCCAGCCTCGGCATCATCACGTCGCTCAACACCAGGTCGGGCGGCGGTCCTTCCAGGGCTGCGTCAAGCGCCGCCTGGCCGTCCGCCACCGCTCGGACCTCGTAGCCGCCCGCCTCGAGCAGGCGTCTGACGTAGGCCAGCATGTCGGCGTTGTCATCTGCCAGGATCACGCGAGGGCGACCCTCGATCAGCGGGGCGTCGGCCGTCGTCAACGCATCCCGCTCTTCGACGTCCGGCAACCACCGCATCGCCTCGGCGACGAAGGCCTCGGCATGGCGGCTGGCGTCGACCAGGGTCTCGCGGTTCGAGAACTGTTCGCGCGGCAGATGCGCCGCGCCCAGCGGCAGGCTGACCGTGAAGGTGCTGCCTTGGCCCAGCCGGCTGGCGACGGACACCGCGCCGCCGTGCAGCTTGGCCAGCTCCTCGACCAGGGCCAGGCCGATGCCGCTGCCCTCGTGGGTCCGGCCGCCTTGGCCCTCAATCCGGTGGAAACGCTCGAAGACCCGCGGAAGTTGGTCCTCGGCGATGCCAAGGCCCGTGTCCTCGACCGCCAGCTCGACCCGGTTGCCGGTCTGGAGCAGTCGCACCGTAATCCCGCCGTCCAGCGTGAACTTGAAGGCGTTGGAGATCAGGTTGAGGACGATCTTCTCCCACATCTCGCGATCCACATTGACCGGCTGAGACAGGGGCGGGCAGTCGACGGTCAGGGTCAGGCCGGCGCGTTCGCAGGCCGAGCGGAAGTTGCTGGCTAGTTCGGCGGTCAGGCCGGCCAAGTCAGTGGGCTGGAAGACGGCGCGCGAGCGACCGGCCTCGACACGTGAGAAGTCCAGCAGTGAATTGACCAACTTGAGCAGACGAAGAGCGTTGCGGTGCGCCACGGTCAGGCGCTCGCGCTGGCTCTCTGGCAGGTCGCCGTCGGCTTCGAGCGCGTCCTGGATCGGACCCAGCATCAGCGTCAGCGGCGTGCGGAATTCGTGGCTGACGTTCGAGAAGAAGGCGGTCTTGGCCTGGTCCAGCGCGGCCAGCATCTCGGCGCGCCGACGGGCCTCTTCGTAACCTCGCGCACTGGTCAGGCCGGCGCCGAGCGCGGCCGCCAGCAGGTCCAGGAAGCCGAGATAGGCCTCGTCGAGGGGGAGGCGCGAACTGGTCCCGACCATCATCAGGGCCGGGGCGCGGGCCGTATCCGGCGCGGTGATCGCGAAGACCCGCGCGGTATGCGAAGGCTCCTCGTACGGGCCGCGCGCCGCGCCATCGTGGGGCAGGGCGACCGTGATCGGCTCCCGGGCGCCGGCCAGATCGGCGGACCAGGGATTCTCTACGTCTTCGGAGAGGGTGGCGGGGGCGATGACGTCGTCGGCGGCCACGCCCACCGATCCGGCCAGGCGGTAGCAATTTTCCTCGGCGTCCAGTTCGTAGAGCAGAACGAACGGCAGGTCGAAGGCGTGGTTGCCCAAGACCGCCAAAGCGTTGTCGAACACCTGCCGCGTGGCGCGCACTTCGCCCAAGCTGGCATTGAGATCGCGCAGAGTCCGGGCGCGGCGTTCGGCCAGCATGCTGGCCGTGGTCTCGGTGACGGGATGGAACAGGCCGCCAATACCGCTCTCGTCGCGGATCGGGCTGAGCGAGAAGGTGAAGAAGGTCTCCTCCAGATAGCCGTTGCGGAACAGGAACATCCGCTGATTTTCGAGGAACGAGGTCTCGCCGCTCAGGGCGTGATGGAAGGGTTGGCCGATCGCTGGCCAGGCCGAGGCCCAGGTCTTGGTGTAGGGCTCACCCAGCGCCTGCGGATGGGCCGCGCCGCATACGACGCGGTAGCCGTCATTGTAGATCTGGCAGTGCTCGGGACCCCAGATGATGTTGATCGGGAAGTTCGAGGCCAGGCACAGGCTGACCGTGGTGCGCAGGCTCTGGGACCAGCCCTCGATCGGGCCCAGCGGCGTTTTCGACCAGTCGGTCTGGCCGATCAGTCGCGCCATCTCTCCGCCCCCCGACAGGAAGGCGGCGTCGTTCGCGACCGAGGCGCCGTTGCGACTGCTCATGCACGGATCTCACGGATAACCGTGGAGGGAGCGTATCGAGCGGTTCTGGCGCGAGCAACGCTACGGGCGAGCAGGTCGGCGTCCTCCCTCGTTGCGAGCATGGCGGCCGACGCTACGAATACACTGGCGTATCTATGTTTTTCAAAGGCTCTAGGCGTGACTTCCTGCGACCACACGCCGCAGGAAGCCATTGGCATTCGACCCTAGAAGTCGGCCGAGATCGTGAATTGCACCGTCCGCGGCGGGGCCGGGCGGAAGCTGGCGGGCGTATTCACCGTGGTGCTGATCGTGCCCAGATAGTCCTTGTCGAACATGTTATCGATGTTGACGCGGGCCTTGACCTGGCTGAACGGTCCGGCCGCGAAGCCGTCGCCGATGTCGATGTAGGCGTTGACGATGGTGTAGCCGCCGACCTTCTCGCTGTTGACGAAGTTGGTGAAGCGGCTCTCCAGGTGGCGGGCCGAGACATTGACCAGCAGGCCGTCGAACGGTTCGATCGTCACGCCGGTCGTGAACACCCAGTCGGGGAAGTCCGGCACCTTCTTGCCAGCGATCGCCAGGGTGGTCGGAGCGGCCGTGGTGCTGGCGCGGTAGTTCAGGACGTCGTCCTGGAACTTGGCGTCGTTGTACGAGACGTTGGCGTTGAAATAGGCCTTGCCGGCGAACAGTTCGGGCTTCCACTGGCCGCTGAACTCGACGCCCTTGGCCTTCACCGCCCCGACGTTCTGGAAGAAGGTTTCGGTCACGCCGCCGCCGCCGGGGACCAGCGAGGCGAACGACTGCAGTCGGTTCTTGAACTCGGTCTGATACGCAACGATCGAGGCGTTGAACGTCCGGTGGTTGGCGCGGTAGCCGATCTCCCAGTTGGTTGAGGTCTCGGGCTGCGGCGCGGCGACCGTCGGGCTGGCGGCCGAGAAGATATCGTCCGCGCCGCGGGGCAAGGCCATGTTCTCGGAGTACGAGGCGAACACCTGGTCGCGGCCGGTCAGGCTGTAGACCGCGCCGACCTGGGGCAGGAAGCTGTCCTTCCAGTTGGCCTTCAGGATCGGGTGGCGGAAGTTGGCATAGTCGGCCGGGTTGCGATAACCGGCGATCTTGTAGTCGATGTCGGTGGCCTTGAAGCCCAGCTCGACCTTCAGCTTGGCCTCTAGCAGGGTCAGCGTGTCCTTCAGGAAGAACTGCTTGGTCTCGCGCAGCGACTTGTAGTCCCGCTGGGCGTGGACCCGCTCGTTGAACAGCGGCGCGCCGTCGGGGTGGCCGTTCTCGACGTTGTAGCGGTTCTGGGTGCGGTGATAATCGTCGTTCTCCAGCCAGAGGCCGGCCTCGATCTTGTTGAAGCCGACGTGCCAGGAGACCTTGCCGGTCACGCCTTGGCGGACGCCGTCGACGCCCGACAGGCCGTACTGGATGCCCTTGGGCGCGACGATGCCGGCGACCTTGCCGACCTCGGCGGTATAGCTGGTCAGCGAGGTGGCGTAGGCCTCGGGCGAGACGCCGTAACCGCCCTTGTCTTCGTAATAGGCCGTCGTGGTCAGGTCGAGATTGTCGGTGATCGGTGTGTTCAGCGTCAGGCCGTACAGGTGGTCCTTCCGCTTGTTGACCGCGAACTTGTAGTACTGGGCGTAGTTGGCGTTGGAGTAGGTCGGGCCGCCCGCCACCGCCGGCAGGTTGGTGGCCGTCTGGGCCGTGCCAGCCGCACCCGGGGTCGGCACGATACCCAGGTAGGCGAAGTAGCGGCCCTTGCGCCCGAACACGTCGCCGGCCGTCCCGGCGTACTGGGCCAGGGTGATCGACGGGCTGTCATAGTCGAAATAGTCGTTGTGGACGGTCTGGAAGCTGATGTCGCCGCCGTTGGACAGGTCGTAGCGCAGCTTGCCCTCGATATGCTTGCGGTTGATGTCGCCGGGGCCCCGCCACAGGTCGCCCTTGATCCAAGAGCCGCTGACATAGCCCGAAACCGGACCGATCTTGCCGGTCTCCAGCCGAAGGAAGCCGCGACGCAGGTTGTCGCTGCCCAGGGTGCCGCTGATCGCGCCGCCGGCCGTCTTGGATGGGGCCTGGGTGAAGTAGTCGACGATCGGGCCCAGCGAGGCGTAGCTGGGCAGGGCGACGTCGCCGGCTCCGGCCGAGGCGGTCACCCGCAGCAGATTCTCGTTGTCGACATAGCGATAGATCGGGCTGCCGCCGAACTGGTCGCTGCGACCCATCGGGATGTTGTCCAGCAGAAAGCCGATCTGCTGGAAATTGAAGGCGCGGACCGAGACCGAGTTGCCGAACTCGTACATGCCCAGCGCGTCATTGGCCTGGACGTTGAAGCCGGGGAGGGACTCCAGCATCTTCAGGCCGGTGATGCCCGCCGGCGCCGACAGCAGCGCCTCGCGGGTGATCGAGACCGTAGCGGTGGCGTGGTCGGTGCCGATCGCGACGCTGGCCTCGGAGAGGCGCTTGCCAGTCACCACGACGGTGTCGACCTCGGCGGTCTCCTGGGCCAGGGCGGGCGTGGCACCGCCCAGCACGGTGGCGGCGAGCAGCAGCGCGCGAAGGCGCGCGGGCGGACGATTTCTAACAGTCATGACGATCCCCAATCACTTTGATGGGGATAGCGTTGCTGTTGTTCCGTGGTGGGTAAATTCAGAATTTCTCAGGTCGAGGACATATATTGAAATAGTCCTTGTTCTGCGCATTGCCGTTCAATTTATGAACATTGCAAATATACATTATGAGAGTGGCGAAGACGATTGCCCGCCGTCATCATAGAGGGCGGCGATAAGCTGAAATTCTTCTCTGTTTCGATGATCAGAGCTAGGCCGCGTGCAGCGCGTCAAGCGCGCCGGCCTGTTTCAGTTCGATCATTGTCAAACTGCGAACGATGGCGGCGCCGGGCGCGCGAACGACGGGCGCCGTCTTGGCCAGGGGCGCACCCGACCCGGGCGTGAAGTTTTCATGAAATCAACAGTCCGGCGCTGAGGCCCCTCGAAGACGCGTCGTTGTTGCCGTCGGGGGCGTGGGTCGAGCGGGCACGTTCGGCTCCCCCGCCGTCGCAACAAAGACTCGGGGATATCGGCAATGATCGGAACGAACACGAACAGCGGCCGCGCGCGCCGCACGGCCTGGCTGATGACCAGCTGCGCCGCTATCGGCCTGTTCACCGCCGCGGGCGCCCACGCCCAGACGGCGCCGGCCGCGCAGGACGCGAGCGTCGAGGAAATCGTCGTCACCGGCAGCTATCGCCGCAGCCTGGAAAAGGCCGTGGACATGAAGCGCGATGCGATCGGCTTCTCGGACTCGATCGTCGCCACCGACGTCGCCAACTTCCCCGAGCAGAACCTGGCCGAAGCGCTGCAGCGCATGCCGGGCGTGACCATCGAGCGCAACAAGGGCCTGGGCGGCCGTGTCAGCGTCCGTGGCCTGCCGGCTGAGTTCACCTTCGTCACCATCAACAACCTGGCCACGGCCTCGGGCAGCGGCGGTCGTGACGTCGAGTTCGACATGTTCGCCTCGGAGATCGTCCAGCAGGTCACGGTGCAGAAGTCGCCGCGCGCGGCCGACGAAGAGGGCGGCATCGCCGGCTCGGTGAACATCTCGACGGCGCGTCCGTTCGACTACAGCGGCCGCAAGCTGGTGGCCTCGGCCGAGGGCGCCTACAACTCGATCTCGAAGAAGGCGGATCCGAAGGTCTCGTTCCTGGCTTCGGACACCTGGGGCAACTGGGGCGGCCTGGTGTCGTTCTCGGCCGCGCGCCGCACGAACCGCACCGACTCCAACTCGGGCATCAACTTCCGTCCGATGTTCCGCTTCTCGGAAGCCGGCGGCGCCCGCGCCGCCCAGGCCGCCTCGGTGCTGGCCCGCGACGCTGGCGTGATCATCAAGAGCAACACCAACCGCGACGAGACCGGCCGTATCATCTTCCAGGACAAGGTCGGCGACCGCGCCTACCTGAACACCCAGGACCAGTGGGGCGGCACCGCGTCGCTGCAGTACAAGCCGACGGCCAATTTCGACATCGCCTTCGACCTGATGGTCGGCGCCTTCGATGGCACCGAAGACCAGTATGACGCCGCGGCCTATTCGGCCTCGAGCCGCAGCACGCTGGAGACCATCCACGCGTACGACAAGGACACCCTGTCGCAATACGGCATGGTCGTTCTGCGCGACGTCTCCTACACCGCGACCCAGCACGAGATGCTCAGCAAGGAGCAGATCAACAAGACCGACTACGTCCAGTTCGGCGCCGAGTTCAACTGGCACGGCGAGAGCTGGAAGCTGCATGGCCTGGCCGGCTATTCGGGCGCCAAGAAGACCCTGGACTATTCGAACCTGAAGCACGTGGCCTACGCGCCGTCGCGCACCCGCTGGACGGAAAAGGGCGGCGAGACCGTCAAGAGCGCCAACCCGGCCTCGATCGACATGTACAACTCGCCGTCGAAGTACCTGTTCGAAGCCTATGAGACGACCCTGGAGAAGATCCAGGACGACAAGTACGCGGCTCAGGTGGACTTCACCAAGGAGTTCGCCTTCAGCTTCTTCCCGGCGCTGAAGACGATCCAGGTCGGCGCTCGCTACACCGACAAGTCGAAGGAACGTCAGTACGGCGCCCTGAACATCCAGGGGCCGAGCGCGGGCAGCACCGCCTGGCTCAACACCCGCACCATGGCCGACAGCCCGCTGACCCCGATCGGCGATCTGGTGCCCGGCGGCGACTATACGGTCCGCGACATCACCTGGAGCCAGATCTCCAACGAATACGCGCGCAAGACCTTCCGCTATGCCGGCTTCAAGACGCCGTTCACGCCGGACAACTATTATGAGGTGGGTGAGAAGGTCACCAGCCTGTACGCCATGGCCGACCTCGGCTTCGACGTCGGTCCGGTGCCGGTCGCCATCAACGGCGGCGTCCGCTACGTCGACACCTCGATCACCTCGGCTGGCTACCACCAGATCCAGACCCCGACCGGCGGCACGGCCTATACCCCCGCGCCGGTGTCCAGCGACGGCAGCTACAACAAGCTGCTGCCCAGCGTGAACTTCACCGCCGACCTGACCGACAGCATCATCCTGCGCGGCGCGGCCTCGAAGACCCTGATGCGTCCGGCCCTGACCGACCTGGCCTACAAGCGCACGGCCAGCTGGAACTCGTTCCGCTTCACCGACGGCAACCCGGCCCTGAAGCCGACCTTCGCCGAGCAATGGGAAGTGGGTCTCGAGAAGTACCTGCCGGAAGGCGGCCTGCTGGCGGTCTCGTACTTCAACAAGAAGATCGAGGGCGTCGTCCGCCAGGCCCTGACGGGCACGGTCAAGAACGTCACCAAGTACAACGCCAACGGCACGATCGACGGCGTCTACGACTTCGACGTCTACCAGCCGGTCAATGCCGACGGTTCGTACAAGGTCACCGGCGTCGAGCTGGTCGCCATCGTGCCGTTCGACATTCTGTGGCAGCCGCTGAAGGGTTTCGGCGTCAACGCCAACTACACGATCCTGGACAGCTCGCTGACCGGTCAGTCGATCATCAAGGTGCCGACCCCGCCGGTGGGCCTGGCCGACAAGGCCTACAACGTCACGCTCTACTACGAGAACGACAAGTTCCAGGCCCGCGTGTCCTATAACTACAAGGACAAGTACGTCGAAGGCATCGGCTACGAGATGTATCCGATCTGGCGCTCGGGCTACGGCCAGACCGACATGTCGGTCAGCTACAACGTGAATGACAACATCCAGCTCAGCCTGGAAGGCATCAACATCACGGACGAGGTGACCAAGGGCTACACGATGGATCCGTCCTTCCCGACCATGTACGAGAAGTCCGGACGGCGCTTCTCGCTTGGCCTGCGGATGAACTTCTGAGCCCGCTGGACGCCATCACCGGTCGCGCTCCCCCCTTCGCCGGGGGGAGCGCTTCTGTGCGTTCATTCAAGGGGAGCGGCATGAGGGGGCTGCGGGCCGAACTCGTCACGTTCCTGCAGCGACGCGGTCAGTCGCTGGAGGACGCCGAGGACATCGTCCAGGAGACGTTCGCGCGCTTTCACCGGGCTGGTCACGCGCTGGACCAGGCCGATGGTCGACCGCTGCTGTTCGCCATCGCCAAGAACCTGCTGAAGGATCACTGGAAGCAGTCCAATCGCGAGCGCGCCCGCACCCTGCAGCTCGACGCGGACGACACGACCTCGGCGTGGGAGAATGCGCCCAGCGAGGATCCGGCCGCCGATCGCCGCTCGATCGCTCGCCAGGACCTGGCCGGCATCGCCGCCGCCATCCGCGAGCTGCCGCCGCGCTGTCGCGACGCCTTCCTGCTGCATCGCTTCGAGGATCTCAGCTATCGCCAGATCGCCGAGCGCCTGGGTGTTTCGGTCAGCATGGTGGAAAAGCACCTGGCCGAAGCGCTACGACGCCTGAAAGCGGCGCGGGAGACCTGAGGTGTTCCGCTCGCCGATCGTTGTGAAGATACGTCCCGCCGCCAGGAAGGCCTCAAACGCCAAGATGCTCGACCGTTTCGCTGCCTTGTTCGAACGCCAACCGCGCACCGCGGAAGAGTGGCTCGTGCGCCTGGGCCGTCCCCAGGTGTCGCGCGGGAGGCAAGGCGCCTTCGAGCGCTGGCTGTCGGCCGATCCGGCGAACCTGGCCGATTACCAGGCCGCCAAGGCGCTGCTGCGCGAGACTCAGGATCTGCGTACCGAGCTGCTGGGCGAGCTGAACCTGATCCCGCCCGCGCCCTGTAAGCGCCGCGCCGCTGCCGGCTGGACGCCTGTCACCCTGGCCGGCGGCCTGGTCGCCGCCGTGCTGGCCGTGGCCATCGCGCCGACCCTGCTGACCCGCTTCCAGGATCCGCTGGCCGGCGCGGCGACCTACACGACCGCCGTCGGCGAGATCCGCGACGTGACCCTGGCCGACGGTTCGGTCGTCACGCTGGATACCGCCACCACGCTTCGCGCCAAGGTCGACGGCCGCGTGCGCCGCCTGGCTCTGGACAACGGCGCGGCCTATTTCGCCGTCGTCCATGACAAGGCCCATCCGTTTCAGGTCGCCCTGGCCGACCGCCAGGTCGTCGTGACCGGCACCCATTTCGCCACGAGCCTCCGCGACGGCCGTGCCCGAGTGGAGTTGCTGGAGGGCTCGGTCGAGGTTCGCCAGCCCCGCGTCTCGACCGAGCCCGTCCGTCTCACGCCCGGCGATCAGGTCTCGTATCAGGCCGGCGGCGCCGTTCGCCGCGAGGCCCGCATCGATCCGGCCGCCGCCGTCGCCTGGCGCCAGCGTCGCCTTGTCTTCCAGGATGCGGCCCTGTCCGAGGTGCTGGCCGAGCTGGGTCGCTATACAGACGCCAAGATCCGCCTGGCCGACCCGGCGCTGGGCCGCCAGCGCGTCACCGCCATGCTGCCGCTGGATGGTCGCGGCACGGTGGTCGAGCGCGCCGCGCGTGTGCTGCCGGTGACCCTGACCCGCACTGCGTCGAACGAGGTCGTCGCCTCGGCGCGCTAGTTTCGCGCGACTGTCACGAAGCGCAGCTACCAGACCCTCAGGCGCCTTCACCGCGTCGGGGGTTTTCGTCAGTCGTCTTATGTCGCTTCGCCGCGTGTCCGCTCTGTCGATCGCGGCGCTGGCCCTGGCCGCGCCGCTTTCGGCGCAGGCGGTGACCCGTTTCGACATTCCCGCCCAGGACGCGCGTTCGGCGCTGATGGCGCTGTGCCTGAAGGCCGGCTGCGCCTTCGCCCTGTCGACCGAACCCGGCCGGACCTACCGCGCCAATACGGTGTCGGGGACCATGGCCTGGCCCGAGGCGATCAAGCGCCTGCTGGCCGGCACGGGGCTGCGCTACGAACTCAGCGACCATGCTTCGGTGCGCGTCTGGGCTGAGGCGCCGACGGCGGCCCCGCCAGGCGCCGCGCCGCGTCCGGAAGAGCCGGTCGGCCTGGACGAAGTGACCATCACCGCCGCCTTCGTGGCCGGCATCGAGGACGCTCTGCTCCAGAAGCGTCGCGCCGACGCTATTGTTGATGCCGTCTCGGCCGGTCGTATCGGTGAGCTGCCCGCCGCCAACTTAGCCGAGGCGCTGCAACGCGTGCCGGGCGTGGCCATCGAGCGTGAGGTCGGGGAGGGGCAATTCGTCAGCGTCCGGGGCCTGGGGCCGCTGTTCCAGTCGGTGACCCTGAACGGCGCGCCGGTGGCCTTCAACGAGAACATCCGCAATTCCACGCAGAGCGGGCGGCAGTTCCGCTTCCGAGCGCTTTCGGCCGACCTGCTGGCCGGAGCCGTGGTGGCCAAGTCGGCAACGGCCGACATCGTCGACGGCGGCATCGGCTCCAATATAGACATCCGCACCGTGCGCGGGCTGGAAGGGCCGTCGTACCTGTCGCTCCGCGCCGACGCCCATGCCGAGGTGCGCTCCGGCGCGGTCTCGCCGGACCTGGCGATCTCGGGCCGCTGGCGTCGCGCGGACGACCGCCTGGGCGTGGTGGCCGGTGTCTCCACCGAACGGCGAGAGGTGCAGTACGACCGTTTCCAAGTCTCACGCTATCGCGACTTCGCCATTGGTGGCGCGTCGTTGACCCTCCCTGAGGATATCCGCACCACGGTCGAGCAAGAGCAACGCGCCCGCGCCACGGCCTTCATAGGTGTGGAGTGGCGGGCCGCGCCGGCCGTCACCGTCTATCTCGACGCTTTGGCCTCGCGCTTCGACAACGGCATTCGCGAGGATCGCGTCGTCTACGGGATCAGTGATTTCGCGGCCCAGATCCTGGCGGCGGGCGACGCCAAGTTCGAGGGGCGCACGCTGGTCGGCGGCCGGGTCGGCGCCGGCCAGATCAGCAACAATCTGGAGGTCTCAGACCAGATTCATGACAACGTCTCGGCCAGCCTGGCCATGAAGGCCGACGCTGGGGCCTGGACCCTGGAGCCACGTTTTAGCCTCTCCAGCGCCCGCTCGAACCTCGACACGCCGCTGCAGCGGATCGGCGCCGTCAGCCCGCTGGGCGTGTCCTACGCCTTCGACCTCGGGCCCGATCTAATTGAGAGCCGCAAGGCGCCGCTGCTGTCCACGACGTTCGACCTGACCGATCCGGCCCAACTGACCTTCTCGCGTTACGGCGTCCGCGCCACCCATGTGGAGGACCATGACGCCACCGGCCTGATCGCCGCCGCACGACCGATCGACTGGGCCGTGGGGCCTCTGCGGTTCGATCGCCTGCGCCTAGGTGGCCAGATCACTGATCGGGGGCGGAACTTTCAGCGTCGCGACCGCGAGGCCGAGCCGCGGCCGGGGACCATCGTCGACGCCGACTTCTTCGACATCGCCGCGCCCCGCGCCGCCTTCGACCGCCTCGTCGCGTCGCGACCGCCGGCCTGGACCGCCGCCGACTTCGCCGCCTTTCGCGAGCACTTCTACCTGCCGGGCGAGGCCGATGGGGTGGTCGTCGACGCCAAGGACCTGGCCCCCACCGGCGCGGACTTGCAAGGCTCCTACAAGGTCGGCGAGCGGATCCTGGCCGCCTATGGGCGTCTGGATTTCTCCACGACCGTGTTGGGGAAGTCAGCCACCGGCAACATTGGCGTGCGGACGGCGCGGACACGGACCGAAGTGGCGGGATCGCTGCAAGGCGTCTCGGCGGCCGGCTACATGGACATCAAGCCGGTCCGCTATGCCGGCTCCCACGCCGTGGTCCTACCTAGCGCCAACCTGGCCATCGCCCTGGACGATGACTGGCGCCTGCGCCTGGCGGCCTCGCGCAGCATCACCCGACCATCGCTGGCCGACCTGCGCTCAGCCACGGTGCCCGCCAGCAGCCTGGTCTCGATCCTGTACCAACGCGGCCAGGCCGAGATCGACAATCCGTCGCCGGGGACGCTGTTCTCGGGCGTCGGCGGCAATCCGGAGCTGAAGCCCTATCTGGCGACTAACTTCGACCTGTCGCTTGAGCGTGAGTTCGAAGGCTTCGGTGGCGTCAGCCTGGCGGTTTTCCACAAGTCTATCGACGACTTCATCGTCGTCTCGGCCCAGCCTGAGCGCCTGGCCTTCGCCACCCGCGCGGGACCGCCAGTCGTGGCGACGGTGATGATGTCTCGGCCGCGCAACGCCGGTCAGGCCCATGTCACGGGCCTAGAGGCCGCATTCAGCCGACGGTTCGCCCACGGCTTCGGCGTGTGGACCAGCGCCACCTGGGTGGATGCTGCCAGCCGGAACGAGGCTGGCCAGCGCGGTCGTTTGAATGGCGTCTCGCGGCTGTCCTATTCGATCAGTCCGTTCGTCGAGCGGAGCCGGCTACACGCTCACCTGTCGTGGACTTGGCGCTCGCCATTCGGGTCCGAGGCCGACATGCAGGGCGGCGGGGTGTCGAGCTTCGTGGTCGCCAGCGCGGGCTATCTGGACGCCGCCGGCTCGTACGACCTGAGCCCCCGCGTCTCGATCCACATCGAGGCTAGCAACCTGACCGACACGGTCGAGGCGGCCTACGAGAACCAGCGCAGTCGCCCTTTGCAGATCGGCCGCTCGGGGCGTTCGTTCGGCCTAGGGCTGAGGATGCGGCTCTAGCGCTCGCAGCGCGCGGT
Organism: Caulobacter sp.; assembly: GCF_017744445.1. Lineage (GTDB taxonomy): Bacteria > Pseudomonadota > Alphaproteobacteria > Caulobacterales > Caulobacteraceae > Caulobacter. The sequence goes on along the minus strand of NZ_JAGIBH010000012.1, from coordinate 72,333 downwards.
TCCAAGCCACCAGGGGCGGGCCCGAGGTCAGGGCGCTGGCGGTTGCCGTGACGATGAAGATCGAGTGGCTGCCGGCGTCGGCGATACTGTCGATCCGACAATGAGCGGTCGCCAGGCCGCCGCGATAGGCTGGCGGACCCTCTTCGAGCCGCCAACGATCGGGCGCGAAGCGTTCCGCCGCGCGGGACGAACTGGCGAACCGCAGCGCCTCGTCCTCGTCCGCCGCGCCCAGCAGCGCGACGCCGCAGGCCGCCGACGCCGCCAGCGCGTCATGGCTGGCGGCCTCCTTGCGGACGCAGAACAGGAACCGGGGCGGCTCGACCGACAGGCCGGTGATCGAGCTGACCAGCAGGCCGCGCGGCGTGTCGCCGTCCCAGCACGAGACGATGGCGACGCCGCTGGCCAGGTGCGCCAGCACCTCCTTGAAGTCGGCCGGGACCGGCGGAGCGGCGTCGTAGGGCATGGATCAGCTCGCGGCCCGGGCCAGGCGCAGGTCGCGCTCGGCGACCTGCTGGCGGACCAGCGGGATCAAGTCGCGGCCATAGGCGATGGCGTCCTCCACCGGATCGAAGCCTCGGATCAGGAAGGTCGAGACGCCCAGGTCGTAGTAGTCCAGCAGGCTCTCGGCGACCTGTTCAGGTGTGCCGACCAGGCCCGTGGAATTGCCTTGGGCGCCGGTGACGCCAGCCACGCCAGTCCACAGGCGCTTATCCAGGCGCGAACCCTGGGCGGCGGCGTCCAGCAGGCGTTGCGAGCCAGCGTTGGGCGGGCGGTGGCCGGTGGTCGGCAGGCCGGCGGCTTCGCGCAGGGCCTTGGCCTGGGCGACGATGTCGTCGGCGCGCTTCCAGGCGGCTTCCTCGGTGTCGGCGATCACGGGGCGCAGCGACAGCGAGAACCGCACCTGGCGACCGTGCTTGGCGGCGGCCGCGCGGACGCGGGCGATCGTCTCGCGCACCTGGGCCTGGGTCTCGCCCCACAGGGCGTAGATGTCGGCGTGCTTGCCGGCCACCGGGATGGCCGCGTCCGACGAGCCGCCGAAATAGATCGGAATGTGCGGCGCCTGCAGCGGCTTCACCGCGCCGAAGCCCTGGTCGACCTTGTAGTACTGGCCCGCATAGTCGAACGGCTTGTCGCCGGTCCATTCGGCGCGGACGATGTCCAGATACTCGCTGGTGCGGGCGTAGCGCTCGTCCTTGGTCAGGTGGTCGCCGTCCTTGGCCAGTTCTTCGTCCGAGCCGCCGGTGATGATGTGCACCGCCACGCGGCCGCCGGTGAAGTGGTCCAGCGTCGCCAGCTGACGGGCGGCCAAGGTCGGCTGGGTGAAGCCCGGACGGTGGGCGATCATGAAGTTCAGCGTCTTGGTCACCGAGGCGGCGTGGGCCACGACCAGCTGGCTCTCCGGACCGGTCGAGTGGAAGGCCACCAGGGCGCGGTCGAAGCCGCCCTCTTCATGCACGCGGGCGGTCTTCTCGACGTATGAGACGTCGATCGCGGGACCGGACGGCGGATGGATCTCAGACGCGTGCTGGGTGCCGATGAAACCGATGAATTCGACGCTCATGGGAGGCTCCTGGGTTCAGGCGATGGCTTTAGGCAATGACCGGCGCGGCTTCCTTGCGGAGCGCGCGGACGACGGAGGGGCGGGCAAAGGCCCGGGCGGCCTTGGCGCTCCAGGCGGGATAGTTCGCGGTGTCGATCTGGCGGCGCTCGGCCCAGCGCCAGATGACCAGGGCGTAGGCGTCGACGGCGCTAAAGCTTTCGCCCAGCAGCCAGGGACCGGGACCTTGGGCCAGGCGCTCGATGTCGGTCAGGGTGCGGGCGAAGCGCGCCTCGCCGGGCGTGGCTAGAGCGGCCTTGACCGCCTCGTCATCGGCATATCGCTCGGGCCGGGCGATCTGGGCGAAGGCCACGTGCACGGTGCTGGCGAACCAGGCCATCACCTCATACGCCTTGGCCAGTTTCAGCGGATCGGCCAGGGGCAGTAGCTCGCTGTGCGGGTAGCGGTGGGCCAGGTAAGTCAGGATGGCTAGCACCTCTGTTACCGGCTGGCCGTCGACCACCAGGGTCGGCACGCGGCCGCGCGGATTGACCTTCAGGTACTCGGACCTGCGCTGGTCGCCGGCCGCGAGGTCCAGCCGATGGGTGCCATAGGGGAGGTCGATCTCCTCCAGCGCCACCAACGGGGCCAGGGACGAGGATCCGGGCGCGAAATAGAGCTGCAAGGTCATCAGATCACGTAGAAGCCGTGGGTGGCGTCGCGGGCCAGCTGGTCGACTAGACCGAACTCCCAGTCGAGATAGGCCTGCATGGCCTCGGCGGCGTTGTCGGTGCCCTCGTAAGGGCGCTTGTAGACGTCGGTCGGGGCGTTGGCGGCGTGGGTCAAGCCGGGCTCGACGGCGCGTCCGGCGGCGATCCAGGCGTCCGTGCCGCCGGCCAGCACGCGCACCGGGCGGTCGGTCAGTTCTTCGAGCTCGGACGCCGCCAGGGCTGCCAGGGCGCCGTCGGGCGAGGTGAGGACGATGGCCTTGTCCTTGGGCAGCGCCGCCAGGGCCTCCGGCAACTGAGCGCGGATGGCGAACCAGGCGCCGGGCACGTGGCCCTTGCGGTGGCGCGAGCTGGGCGCGAGGTCGACGACGACCACGGCTTCGTCGGCAAGCGCCTGGACCAGATCGCGCGGCGACAGGGTCTCGACCGTGGGCAACACGGGCAGGCGCGGAGCCCAGGCGCCGCTCTCCACCGCGCCATCGAAACCATCCAGCACGTAGACCTCCCAGCCTAGCTGGGCCAGCCAAGACGCGGTCATGTCGGCGCGCGGACCCAGGTCGTCGGCCAGCACGATGCGGCCGCCGCGCACCGGCGCGAAGACGTCGGTCTCCTGCACCAGCTGGCCACCGGGCGCCGAGCGGAAGCCGGGCAAGTGGCCAGCGGCGAACTCCTCAGGCGTGCGGACGTCGAAACGGTAGAGGGTGCGGTGCGTGTCCTGAGCCAGATCCGTCAGGCCCTGGGCGTCCAGGCGGCGGACGCCGGCGCGGTAGGCGACGTCGCGGGCGCGATTGCGAGCTTCCTCGAGCGTCTGCTCGCGCACGTCCGGGAACTTGCGGCTCTGGCCGTGCTCCAGGCTCTGCTGGGCCAGGGTCCAGCCGATGGTGCCGTTGCGCAGGGCGAAGACGGGATTGGGTAGGCCGGCGTTCACCAGCGACTGGGCGCCGATCAGGCTGCGAGTGCGGCCGGCGCAGTTGACGATGATGGTGGTCGTGGGATCCGGCGCCAGTTCGCGCGCGCGCAGGACGAGCTCCGCGCCGGGCGTGCTGATGCCGCCCGGGATGCTCATCACTGCATATTCCTCGAAGCGACGGCTATCCAGGATCACCTGGTCGGCCTTGGCGTCGATGCGGGCCTGGACTTCCTGGGCGGGCAGGGACGGCGTGTGCCGCCGGGCCTCGACCAGCTCGCCGAACGCCTTGCTGTAGGAATTGACGTCCTGGAACAGCTCGTAGCCAGCCGCCTTCCAGCCGGCGAGACCGCCGTCCAGGGCGTGGACGTTAGTGTAGCCCAACCCTGCCAGCCGCTCGCCGGCCGGCGCGACCAGGCCTTCGCCGTCATCATAGAGGACGATCTTGACGTCCTGGCGCGGGACGCGGTCCAGGATCTCGACCTCCAGCCGGGAGAGCGGCAGTTGCGAGGCGAACAAAGGGTGGGCCTTGGCGAACGGATCTTCCTCGCGCAGGTCCAGCAGGGCGATCTCGCGGCGGGCGATCAGGTCACGACGGACGTCTTCCGAAGTGATGACGGGCAGGCTCATTCAGCGGCTCCATAGGCCAGGGCGCTGGCGCGATCGAAAAGAAGGGGCGGCGGGACATCGGCGTAGCCCGAGACGAAGGCCTTGGGCTTGCCGTCGGCGTCGTAGGTCGAGCGCTTCACCGTCCCGATATCGGCCCCGTAGACGTGGATGCTGATCGAGACGAGGTCGTCGAAGGCGTTGGCCACACGGTGGATGTCGCCGACGGTCGGCGAGACGGCTTCGACCTGACCCGCCTCCAGGCGCTGGACCTCGCCGGCGGCCGCCAGGGCTTCGCCACGCCGTTCATAGGCCTGGGACAGTTCGGCTCCGCGCAGCACGCCGACTAGGCCCCAGACGGTGTGATCGTGGACCGGCGTGGCCTGGCCTGGACCCCAGACGAAGCTGACCACCGAGAAGCGGCCGGCCGGGTCGCGATGCAGCAGGTACTGCTGGTAGCGCGCCGGATCGGGCTGGCTCTGCGGCTCGGGCAGCCAGTCGTCGGCGGCGACTAGATGGGCCAGCAGGGCGGCGCCCTCGCGCAGGATCACAGCCTCGTCGCCGGTCTGATCCAGCAGGTCTGAAAGGTCGGCGACGAAGTCCGACAGGCGGTGGGGACGGTGCTGGCTCATGGCCTAGAGCACGACCTCGCCGGTCGGGAAGGCGACCAGGTGGCCTTCACTATGCGCCGGAGCCTCGACGCCCAGATGGCCCAGCAGGCGACGGCGGATGGCCTGGAAGCGGGCGTCCGGCGCGCGGGGGCGTTCGAGCTCGATGCGCTCCTCGGCGGCGATGCGGCCCTTGTCCAGCACCAGAACGCGGTCAGCCAGGGCGATGGCCTCGTCGACATCGTGGGTGACCAACAGCACGGCCGGCGCGTGTTCGCGCCACAGGGCGAGAACCAGGTCATGCATCTTCAGGCGGGTCAGGGCGTCGAGCGCCGCGAACGGCTCGTCCAGAAGCAGCAGGCCCGGTTCTCGGACGAGGGCGCGGGCAAGGGCGGTGCGCTGGGCTTCACCGCCCGAGAGCGTGCCGGGCCACGCGTCGAGGCGATGGCCAAGGCCCACCTCCTTCAGCGCCGCCTCGGCGCGGGCCCGGACGTCCTTGCCGCCAAGGCCGAGCGCGACGTTGCGCCAGACCTTCTTCCAGGGCAGCAGGCGGGCGTCCTGGAACACGACGGCCCGCGTGTCGGGCGTCTTCACGTCCTGGCCGGCGGCGGAGTCGAGGCCGGCCAGGGTGCGCAGCAGGGTGGTCTTGCCCGAGCCGCTGGCGCCCAGCAGGGCGACGAACTCGCCGGGGGCGATCGACAGGTCCAGGCCGTCGATGACGGTATTGTCGCCAAAGCGGCGGACGAAGTTCACGAGCTTGACGGCCGGCTCGACGGTTTGGGTCGAGCGCGAGACGGCGGGACGGCGCAGGCGCGGCTGAGGGGCGGCCATGATCATTGCTCCACGAGGCTGGGGCGCCACGCCAGCGCCTTGCGCTCCAGCGTGCGGACGAGAGCGTCGGCGCCGAGGCCGAGCAGGGCGTAGACGACCAGGCAGACGACGATGATGTCGGTCCGCATGAAGTCCCGGGCGTTGTTGACCAGGTAGCCAAGGCCGGCCTGGGCGTTGATCTGCTCGGCGATCACCAGGACCAGCACCGAGATGCCCAGGGCGTAGCGCAGGCCGACGAAGAACGAGGGCAGGGCGCCGGGCAGGATCACCTCGCGCACCAGGCTCCAGCCCGACAGGCCGAAGCTGCGGGCGGCCTCGACGAGGCGCACGTCGACGCCCCGGATGCCGGCGAACAGGTTCAGGTACAGCGGGAAGGTCGCCGAGACGGTGATCAGCAGGATCTTCGGCGTCTCGCCGATGCCGAACCAGACGATGAACAGCGGCGTCAGGGCCAGGACCGGGATGGTCCGCTTGATCTGCATCAGCGGGTCGACGAGCGTTTCACCCCAGCGCGACAGGCCCGAGATCAGGCCCAGCGTGGTCGCCAGGACCAGGGCGATGCCGAGCCCTGCGCCGGCCCTGGCCAGCGAGACCAGCAGGTTGGTGGGCAGTTCGCCCGAAGCGGTCAGGGACCAGAAGGTCTCCAGCACCGTGGATGGCGCGGCCAGCACCCGCGGCGGGATCACGCCGGCGCGCGCGCCCAGCTCCCACAAGACCAGCAACAGCACGGGAGAGAGCCAGCGGGCGCGGGCCAGATCGGGCCAGCGCCACGGCCTAGATTCAGAAATTCTGTAGGTCGTGGCCAGAGACACTGCGGTCCTCTCTCGTCGGAAACCGTTGCGACGCAAGCGCCGCGGGTCCACAGAGAAGGACGTTGAATTCCTACTTGATCAATAGACTTATCCTCACATAGCTTATTAGCAATTCTCAAGAGGCCGACGATTGTGACCAACCTGCCGACCGAACTGCTGCGAAGCTTCGTGGCCATCGTCGACTCCGGCTCGATGCTGCGGGCGACCGAGCGGGTGTTCGTCACCCAGTCGGCGCTAAGCCTGCAGATGAAGCGTCTGGAGGAGACGGTGCTGACGCCGCTGTTCCACCGCGAGGGACGCCGCCTGGTGCTGACTCCGGCAGGCCAGACCCTGTTGCCCAGGGCGCGCGAGATCCTGGCCCTGAACGATCGCGCCGTGGTGGCCCTGACTGGCGACGCCTTGGCCGGGCCGGCGCGGGTGGGGTTCGTCCAGGACTTCGCCGAGACCCTGCTGTCGGGCGTGCTGGCGCGCTTCGCCCAGCTCAATCCCGATACCCAGCTACAGGTGCGGGTGGCGGGGTCGCCGGAGCTGCTGGGCCTGCTGGAAGCCGACCGTCTGGACGTGGTGCTGTGCATGGGCGCGGCCGATGATCCAAGGGCGGCGCGGGTTGTGCCGATGGTCTGGCATGGCGACTCGTCGCTGGCGGAAACCGAGGTCCTGCCGATCGCCATCCTGGAGTCGCCGTGCCGCTTCCGCGACGCGGCCCTGGCGGCGCTGGAGCGCGACGGCCGGCCGTATCGCGTGGCGCTGGAAACGCCCAGCCTTTCAGCTCTGAGAGCGGCCGTGCAGGCCGGTCTGGCGGTGACATGCCGGACCTCTCTGTTCCTGCCCGAGCGTGCGCCGCTGACCACCAATCGCCTGCCGTCGCTGCCGGAGGTGGCCTACGTCCAGCGCACGAACGATACGCCCCACGCCTCGATCGCCAAGCTGGCGCAGCTGATCCACACCGCCGCCCTGGAGCTGTGACTTTATGCGTTCCGCAAATACCGACTATTGCTGTGCACGATATATAAAACTCTGAATTTGTTCAGAGAAATACTCGTTCGATCCGTCGGGTCGTCGTGGCCATGGTGTCGATCCGGCCCCGGCGCCGGCCTCTTAAGTTCCCAGCGCGCCGAGGGCAGCGGCGCGCACCTCACTCATCGATCAACAACGACGCTCGGCGACCCGCCGGGCGCGGGGGATAGACTTTTGCCTTTTTCCGAGACCCGGACGGCTGTCCGACAGAGTGACTCCAAGCTGAACGTCGCGCTTCTGGCCTGCGCGTCCGTCGTGGCCCTGAGTGGCGGCGTGGCCCGCGCCGCCGACGCCAATCCCGTTCCCGTCGTCGATGCCCCCGTAGCCGACACCGAAGGTGCGACGGCCGTCGACAGCGTCATCGTCACCGGCGTGCGCGGCGCGCGCCGCACCGTCGCCGATAGCCCCGCGCCTGTGGACGTGATCAGCGGCGACCAGCTGCTGGCCACCGGCAAGGTCGGGCTGAAGGAGGTGCTCAACACCCTGATCCCGTCGTTCAACCTGCCGGGCATCAATGGCGGCGGCACCTCGTGGACGGTGCGGGCTATCACCCTGCGCGGCCTGAACGGCGATCAGGCCCTGTTCCTGGTCAATGGCAAGCGCCGCCACACCACCTCGCTGATCAACAATCTGGCCCGCGTCGGCCGGGGCGGCGTGCCGGTGGACCTGGACTTCATCCCGGCCTCGGCCATCGCGCGCATCGAGGTGCTGCGCGACGGAGCCTCGGCCCAGTACGGCTCGGACGCCATCGCCGGCGTCGTCAACATCATCCTGAAGGACGACTACGAAGGCGGCTCGTTGAGCTACACCGGCGGCCAGAATTTCCTGGGCGACGGCGACACCCGCGCCGCGACGCTGAACTGGGGCCGGCCGCTGGGCGACAAGGGCGGCTTCGTCCACTTCGCCTTGAACTGGAAGAACAACGAGGCGGCCACCCGCGCCATCCCCTCGCGCGCCAAATACATCTATCAGCCGACCGTCACGACCGTCGGCGGCGTCACCACCGTCACGCCCGATCCGCGCGACGCCACGGTCGACCGCTATTCGTGGGGCCTTAGCTACGGTCCGGGTGAGGAAGACATCCTGGCGGCCTCGTACAATGCCGAGCTGCCCTGGCGCGACCTGAAGCTCTATTCGTCGGGCACGCTGAGCCACCGCTCGTCGCGCAAGAACACCGGCAGCTTCCTGCCGAACCTCGCGCCGGTCGCCGGCGTCACGACCGGGCGGCCGCTGAACCGCAATTCACTGCCCGAGGTTTATCCCGACGGTTTCAATGCTTATCGCCGGATCTTCGAGCTGGACTTCCAGACCAGCTTCGGCGCGCGCGGCGAGAAGGCTGGCTGGGCCTGGGACCTGTCGACCACCCTGGCCCAGGACCACGCCCAGCTGGACGGCCAGAACACCCTGAATGCCACCCTGGGTCCGAACAGCCCGACCTATTTCCACCTGTCGACCCACGAGTTCCGGCAGTGGACCAACAACCTGGACTTCACGCGCGAGTTCTCGGGCTGGCTGAAGAATCCGCTGCAAGTCTCCTGGGGGCTTGAACATCGCTATGAGCGCTTCCTGATCGAGGCGGGCGACGAGGCGTCGTACATCGTCGGCGACTATGTGATCCCGGCCGGTCAGCCGTTCGCCGGTCTGCGTCCGAACCCGGGCCTGGCGTCCTATGCCGGCACCGCGCCCGAGGACGCCGGCGCGATGCACCGCCACAGTGGCGCGGCGTATGTCGATGTCGGGACCGATGTCACCGACACCTGGTATGTAGGCCTGGCCGGTCGGTACGAGAAGTACGGCAAGGGCGTGGGCGATACGTTCAGCGGCAAGCTGACCACGCGCTGGGAGTTCCTGCCGGGCTATGCCGTGCGGGCCACGGTCAGCAACGGCTTCCGCGCGCCGTCGCTGGGCCAGACCCTGTTCGCGACCTCGACCATCAACGGCAGCCTGTGCCCGGCCGCGCCGAACAACATCTTCCGCGGCGCGCCCTGCGTCCCCGGCGAGTACCTGACCTTCCCGACCAAGGTGCTGCGCACGGACAGCGTTGAGGCAAAAGCGCTGGGCGCGGAAACGCTTAAGCCGGAAACCTCGACCAACTACAGCTTCGGCGTCACGGCCGAGCCGTTCGCCGGCCTGCGCCTGACCCTGGACGCCTACGAGATCCAGATCGACGACCGCATCGTCGACACCAGCAACCTGGACCTGTCGGTGGCGCAGTTGGGGTCGCGCGCCGACCTGGCTCCGCTGCTGGCGCGTTTCCCGCAGGGCCTGACAGCGACCTACTACACCAACGCGGTCTCGACCCGGACGACGGGCGTCGACTTCGTCGGCGAGTACGGCTTCAGCCTGGGCGACTTCGGCCGTCTGAACCTCAATGCCGCCTACGCCTTCAACAAGACCAAGATCACCAAGCTGAAGGCGACGCCCGCGGTCCTGAAGGCGGTCAATCCCAGCCTCGTCTTGTTCGACCGCCAGAAGATCGCCGACCTGACCATTGGCACGCCGCGCGAGAAGATCATCGTCGGCGCCCAGTGGTCGCGCGGCGCCTGGACCGCCGGCCTGCGCAACACCCGCTATGGCCGTTACACCGAGGCCGGGACGTCGGCGAACCTGGACCGGACCTTCAGTCCCAAGTGGATCACCGACCTCGATATCGCCTGGCAGGTGCGTGAGCGCACCAACATCGCGATCGGGGCCAACAACCTGTTCGATAAGCATCCCGACAAGATCGGAATCCTCAACGCCGACCAGGGCACGGGCCAGTTCGGGACCTTCTCACCCTTCGGCATCACCGGCGGCTACTACTACGCCCGCCTGACCCAGAGCTTCTGAGGGAGGGCGCGATGAACCGACGCCAGCTACTCGTCACCGGCATCGCCTCCGCTGGGCTTTCTTCCGTAGGTTTGGCCGCCTGCACCAAGACCGGAGGCGGCCAGCCCGTCCTCAAGGTCGGCAGCCAGCGGGGCGGCACCAAGGCGGTGCTGATCGCGTCCGACGCCCTGGAAGGCGCGCCGTACAAGATCGAATGGAGCGAGTTCCCGGCCGCCGCGCCGCTTCTGGAGGCGGTGAGCGCCGGAGCGGTCGACTTGGGCGAGGCCGGCGATGCGCCGTTCCTGTTCGCCTATGCCGGCGGGGCCAAGATCAAGGCCGTGCAGGCGGGCCGCAGCGGCGGTTCGTCGACGGCGATCCTGGTTGGCAAGGACTCGCCGATCCGGACGCCAGCCGACCTGCGCGGCAAGAAGATCGCCACCGGGCGCGGTTCGATTGGCCACTACCTTCTGCTGGTGGTGCTGGAGAAGGCGGGCCTAAAGCCCTCCGACGTTTCGATCGCCTACCTGAACCCTGGCGACGCCAAGGCTGCCTTCACGGCCGGCTCGATCGACGCCTGGGTGACCTGGGGCTCGTACGTCGCCCTGGCGCGGCTGCACGATGCGGCGCGCATCCTGATCGACGGCGAGGGGCTGCTGGGCGGCTTCGGCTATGAGGCGGCCAGCGAGAAGGCGATCGCCGAGAAGCGGCCGCAGGTCGAGGACTTCCTGCGTCGCCTGGCCAAGGCCCGTCGCTGGGCGGCCGACAATCCAGATGTGTTCGGCAAGGTGCTGGCCAAGGAGACCGGGCTGTCCGAAGAGGTCGCCCTCTACACCGTGCGCCAGTACCGCATCCAGCCATCGCCGCTGGGCGAGCAGTCGATCGCGGAGGCGAGGGCGGTGCTCGATCGTTTCCGGGCGGCCGGGACGGTGAATAGCACGCGCGATCCCGCGCAGGCTTTTGACACCTCGTTCAACGGGGCCGTGGCGTGAGCGAGCCGCTGACCCTGGCGACCGACGTCCTGGTCATCGGCGGAGGGCTGGCCGGCGCCTGGGCGGCCATGGCGGCGGCGCGGGAGGGGGCGGACGTCGTGTTGGTCGACAAGGGCCATTGCGGGACCAGCGGCGTCACTGCCACGGCCGGCCCAGGCCACTGGTGGGTCCCGCCCGAACGCCGCGAAGCCGCCGTGGCTGATCGTCTGAAGCGCTCGCTGGGCCTAGGCGATCCGGACTGGATGCGGCGGATCCTGGACCTGACCTGGACCAGCCTGCCGGGCCTCGCCGGCCACTACGCCTTCTCGACCGACGACAAGGGCGAGGTGCAGTGCCGGGCCCTGCGAGGTCCCGAGTACATGCGGGCCATGCGCGCCTACGCCCTGGCGGCGGGGGCGAGGATCCTGGACCACCATCCGGCCCTGCAGCTGCTGCGGCATGGCGACGGATCGATCGCCGGTGCGTCGGGGATCGCCCTGCGTGGCGAGCGGCCCTGGACGATCCGGGCTGGGGCCGTGGTGCTGGCCACCGGCGGCACGGCCTTCGCCTCGCGCCTGCTGGGGTCGGCGACCAACACCGGCGATGGCCTGCTGATGGGCGTCGAGGCCGGCGCCGACCTCTCCGGCATGGAGTTCACCAACTACTACACGCCCGCCCTGGCCGGCACGAACATGGCCCGCTCGATGGCCTACAGCTTCGCGCGCTGGTTCGACGCCGATGACCGGGAGCTGGACATTCCGAACGGTCCCGACGTCACCCCGCATCTGGCGCGAGCGCTGCTGACGGGACCGCTGTTCTGTCGTCTGGATCGCGTGCCGGAGGACATCCGGGCGGTGATGCCGCAGGTGCAGCCTAACTTCGTCCTGCCTTTCCAAAGGCTTGGGATCGATACCTACAGCCAGCGCTTCGAGGTCACGCTGCATGCCGAAGGCACCGTGCGCGGCATTGGCGGGCTACGCGTCGACGACGAGGACTGCCAGACCGCCGTACCCGGCCTCTATGTCGCGGGTGATGCTGGAAGCCGTGAGTTGGTCACCGGCGCGATCTCGGGTGGTGGGGCGGTCAATTCGTCCTGGGCGCTGTCGTCGGGCCAGTGGGCCGGGGCGGCGGCGGCGCGGCGGGCGCGGTCGATCGGCGCGCGCGAGACGGACCTGGTGATCGCTACTGGTCAGGCTGGCCTGGCGCCGAGGCTCTCCGCGCGCGCCTTCGACACCGCCGGCGCTGTCCAGGCGGTGCGCGAGGAGCTGAACGCCTACGACAAGAACATCTTCCGCCGGGGCGAGGCCCTGGCCGCCTCGCTGGAGCGCCTGGACGAGGTCTGGCGCGAACTGGCCGATCACGGTCGAGCCGAGGGTCGTGCGGCCCTGCGGCTACGGGAAGCCGCAGCCTTGGTCGCGGCCGGTCGATGGAGCAAGGCCGCCGCCCTGGCGCGTCGCGAGAGTCGGGGCATGCATCGTCGTGAGGATGCGCCAGGCCTGGATCCGCGTTTGGCCAACCGACAGCGCGCCCAGGGCCTGGCGAGGATCTTCACCCGCTTCGAGCCGGCAGTCGCTCAGGCGGAGGTCGCCTGATGATCGAGGTCGTGATCGAGGACCGCTGCGGCGGCTTCGGAGACTGCGTCGACGCATGTCCCAGCGACGTGCTGCGGGTGGGCGAGGGCGGCAAGGCGGTGATCGCCGCCCAGGCCGACTGCCAGACTTGCCTGCTGTGCGAGCTCTATTGTCCGACGGACGCCCTGTTCGTCTGGCCGGAGGTCGACCGCGTCGCCGGGATCACGGCCGAGCAGGCCCTGGCCTCGGGCCAGCTGGGCGCCTTCCGCCGTGACCACGGCTGGGGCGAGCACGCCGCCACCCACACCAACCAGCATTGGCGGATGGGGGCGATCTTCGAGCGCGCCTACCGCATGGCCAAACCCGAAGGGGAGAAGACCCGATGAGCAAGAGCCTGAAGGCCCGCCTGGGCGACCTGCATGCCGAGCGCGTGCGCACTTGGGATCCGGCGGCGCTGAGGATCAACATCGACCAGCGACAGACCCTGGTCGAGACGGCCGACCCGTCGCAGTGGGTCAAGGTCGGCGACAGCCTGGAGCCGTTCGTGTTGCAGGATGTCGAGGGCGGCGAGCTAGCTCTGGAGACGCTGCTGCAACGTGGTCCGGCGGTGCTGGTGTTCTTCCGCTTCGCCGGCTGCCCGGCCTGCAACATCGCCCTGCCGTACTATGACGAGACCCTGGCGCCGGGCCTGCGCGACCTGGGCGCGACCCTGGTGGCGATCAGCCCGCAGGTTCCCGAGCGCCTGGGCGAGATCCGCAGCCGCCATAATCTGACCTTCAAGGTCGCCTCGGACATCGGCAATGCCCTGGGGCGGCGGTTTGGCATCCTCTACACGGCCGACGAAGCCAGCCAGGCGGCCCAGCGCGCCAAGGGCGGCTTTATCGGCGAGACGACGGGCACGGGAACCTGGGAGCTGCCCCAGCCCGCCATCGTCGTCATCGACCACGAGCGCGTCGTCCGCTTCGTCGACGTCAGTCCCGACTGGCTGGTCCGCACCGAGGCCGGCCCGGTCCTGCAGGCCGTCCGCGACATCACCCTGGTTCCAGCCGAATAAGATCGGAGAGTTCAATGTCTTCTCAGCGTCAATTGAAGCTCGGCTTCATCCTGCATGGCGTCGGCCCCGGCTGGGGCGACTGGCGTCACCCGGACGCCCAGCCCAGCGCCAGCACCGACTTCCAGTTCTACAAGCGCCAGGCCCAAGTGGCCGAGAAGGGCAAGTTCGACTTCCTGTTCGTCGCCGACAGCGTCTACATCACCGAGAAATCCAGCCCGCACTATCTGAACCGCTTCGAGCCGCTGACCATCCTGTCGGCCCTGGCTGGCGCCACGAACAATATCGGCCTCGTGGCCACCCTGACGGTGAGCTACAGCGAGCCGTTCAATGTCGCCCGCCAGTTCGCCTCGCTGGACCATATCAGCGGCGGCCGGGCCGGCTGGAACGTCGTCACTTCATGGCTGGAAGGCAGCGCCGCCAACTATAGCCGCGACAAGCACTACGCCCACGACGTCCGCTACCGCCTGGCCGGCGAGTATCTGGACGTGGTCCAGGGGCTGTGGGACTCGTGGGAGGACGACGCCCTGACCTTCGACAAGAAAGGCGGGCAATTCTTTGATCCGGCTAAGCTTCATGCCCTGAACCACAAGGGCGAGTTCTTCTCGGTGAAGGGACCGCTGAACATCAGCCGTTCGCCCCAGGGCCAGCCAGTGATCTTCCAAGCGGGCGCTTCGGAAGACGGCAAGGCCTTCGCCGCTAGGCGCGCCGACGCCATCTTCGTCTCGCACGAGGACGTCGACGCGGCCCAGGCCTACTACAAGGACATCAAGGCCCGGGCCGCCGGCTTCGGTCGCGATGCAGATCAGCTGCATGTCTTGCCTGCTGCGCGTCCGGTGGTGGGTCGCACAGCCGAGGAGGCCGAGGCGCTCTACAAGGAACTGACCGAACTGGTGTCGCTGGACAACGCCTTGTCGATGCTGGCCCGGCCGTTCAACGAGTACGACTTCAGCCAGCACGACCCGGACGGTCCGTTCCCGCTGGAGGCGGCCGAGTTCGGCGCCAACTCCAACCAGAGCGCCGTGAGTCGTATCGTTGCGGCGGTGCAGGCCGAGAACCTGACCTTGCGCGAGACCGCCTTGCGCTTCGCCACGCCGCGCGGACACTTCGTCGGCGCGCCCGAGCAGGTGGCCGACAGCCTGCAGCAGTGGTTCGAGGCGCGGGCCGCCGACGGCTTCGTGCTGTTCGAAAGCTTGCCAGGTCAGCTGGAGGCCTTCGTCGAGCTAGTCGTGCCGATCCTTCAGGCGCGCGGCCTGTTCCGCACCGAGTACGAAGGAACGACCTTCCGCGACAGCCTGGGCCTGGACTTTCCGATCAACCGTTACGCCGGGGCGTTGCAGGCGGCCGAGTAGGGAAGGTGGGGCCGCCCTGATGGAGGCGGCCCCTTCGCTCAGGGGATCTTCCGCATCTGCGCCAGGCAGGCGCCGGCGACAGCCGCCATCGCGGCGATTCGGTTCGGCACGGCGTTGGGGCCTGAGATCAGCAGCTTGTCGACAGACGGGTTGGTGATGAACTCCGCCTCGATATAGGCGGCGCGGCAGGGCGTCTGGCGGCGGTCATTGCCCAGGCTGATGTCGTTCAGCACGCCAAAGCCCGGCAGGTTGGGATTGCCCTGGTTGTCGGGCTTGATGCCGCGATCCTTGGCCCCGGGGTCGATAGTCTTGAGCGCGGTGAACAAGGCTGTCTGGACCGCGCCGGCGAACTCCATGTCCGCCGCCAGGTTGATGTTGTTGTTCTCCTTGGCTCGATAGAACGTCTCGGTTCCTCGGACCGTGGCGCTCTTGTTGCCGTTGAAGTGGATGCACAGGAAGAGCTTGGCCTTGTGGTCGAAAGCCATTGCCGCGCGGGCCTTGCCGGTCACGTTGATGTCGGTGGTGCGAGTCAGCACGACCTGGACCGTCTCATTGCGCGCCGCCGCCTGGCGCAGCAACTCGTCGCGCAGGATCAGCGCGAAATCCAGGGTCAGCTTCTTCTCTTTGACGTTGCTGACCGAGATCGCGTTGTTGGCGCTGCTGCCCGAGACGTCGCTGTTGCCGCCGTGGCCAGGGTCGATGACGATGACGCCGAGGCTGACCGCCGGCGCGGCGGCCGGTTTCACGGCCGCGGCTTCGGCCTTCTCGACATCGGCCAGCAGGGCTTCGGCCTCCGGCGCCAGCGCCAGCACGGCGTCGGCATAGTTGGGGCGAGGCGTGTAGATCGGACCAACGAAGCGAATGAATTTCTCGGGGGTCGCCACATTGGCTTCCCAACCGGAGTAAGGCGTTCGGTTCAGGAAGGCCCAGTAGCCGGCGATGAAGTTCTCGAGCGTGGCGAACTTGCAGTAGAAGTCCTCGCCGTCATGGGCGGCATACTTCACCTTAGTGGCGTATGGCGTCATTTCCTTGCGCCACTTCAAGCCGCCGAAATTGTAGTGATCACGCGCCAGCGCCGAGCTGCCGCGACCGCTTTCAAGCGCCCACTGCGCCAGCGTCACCGCCCGCAGTTTGGGATAACGAATAGCTTCGCCCAGATAGATGGTCGCCAGACGCCGAAACAGCTCGTTGGTCATGTCACGCCCTCCGCAGGAAGGTGTGACTATAGGCGCGTATCTCTGAATTTCACCACCATAAGATGAATTATGATGATTGCCCGCGCGCTAGCCGCCGGCTGATCGCAGGCCCTGGACCAGCGATTGGGCCGCGATGGCGGCCTGGGTGCGGTTGTGAACGTTCAGCTTGCGCATGAGCGCGGTCATGTGCGCCTTGACCGTAGCCTCGGCGATCCCGAGGTCGAAGGCGATCTGCTTGTTGAGAAGGCCGGAATTGACGCCTTCCAGCACTTTCATCTGGGTCGGCGTCAGGCCGCCCAGCGCCGTCTTCAGATCCCGACCGGCAACGTCCGTCGTGCTCATCGCTGAACCCCTCTGCCTCATCCCTGCAAGCCGCCCTAGAGGCGCGCAACCCCGTCTTCTTTGTTCGACGACTCTGCGCCGAGCGATCCGGGTTATGTGACTCACGTTAGCGCTATCTGTTGGACAAGTTCAAGTGATTTTGGCGATGTGAGCGTGAACATCGCGAAATGAACCGGAACGATATAAAACCTGTCATACAGGTTTTTGGTGTTAGGGTTGTAGGGCGGAGGTGATTTTGCCATGCGCCGCGAATGGCCCGATGCTGCGCCGTGAAGTTGGAGACTTAAGGGATGAGCGAGGGCCGTCTGGCTGACCGGGCCTATACGGGCATCGTCGAGATGATCAACGGTGACGGGTTGGAAGTCGGCGATCGCCTGCCGTCGGAGGCCCGCCTGGCAGAGATCTTCGGCATGTCGCGCACCATCGTGCGCGAGGCCCTGGTCCGTCTGGCCGCCGACAGCATCACCGAAGCCCGCCGCGGCGCGGGCTCGTATGTGAAGAACCGGCCGTCCGACAAGCTGGGCGCCTATATGCCGTTGTCGGAGCTGCCGTCGACCATGGGCAGTTACGAGGTGCGATTCGTGCTGGAGGCTGAGGCGGCGCGCCTGGCGGCCGTGCGGCGCTCGGCCGAGGAGATGGACGCGATCGAGACGGCGCTCTCGAACCTGCGCGCGGCGCTGCTGTCCAGCGCGCCGGCCCATGCCGAGGACATGGAGTTGCATCGTCAGATCGTGCTGGCCACCGCCAATCCGGCCTTCCTGGTCGCCTTCGAGGCGCTGGAGGCCGATGTCGACAAGATCATGCGAGCCGGCGTCGACATCTCACGCTCGCGGCCGCCCGAGGCGATCGCGGAGATGATGCGCGAGCACGAGATGATCGTGGAGGCGATCCGAGCTCAGGATGGCGACCAGGCGGCTTTGGCTATGCGCTGGCACCTCTCGCGAGGTCGCAAGCGGCTGATGCCCTAGGCGCGAACTGACAGGGTGGGTTCTGTCAGCCAGGTCTGGGTGATCTCGCACAGCCGCTCGGGCGGCTCGGCGGCGTCGAGGGTGAAGACGCCTTCGTCAGCGCTAGGCCGCTCCAAGGTCGCCAGTTGGCTGTCCAACAGGCTGGCAGGCATGTAGTGGCCCGGCCGCTGGGTCAGGCGGCGAAGCAGCTCGTCGTAGCCGGCGTCCAGCAGCACGAAGCGGACCTGAACCGGGATGGCCGCCCGCAGGCGCTCGCGATAGCGGCGGCGTAGGGCGGAGCAAGCCGCCACGACCGGTCCGCCGGAAGTCAGGGCCTCGCCCATCGCCGCGCCGATCCGGTCCAGCCATGGCCAGCGGTCGTCATCGTCCAGCGGCAGGCCGGCGCGCATCTTGGCGACCGCGTTGGCGTCGTGGAACGCGTCGCCTTCCAGGAAGGGGCAATCCAGCTTCCGGGCCAGCAGGGCGCCCAAGGTCGACTTGCCACTGCCGCTCACGCCCATGGCGATGATGGCGAGGCCGGCAGGTCGTAGGGGGCTGGATGGCGGCGGCAAACGTCGTCCCTGGTCCGGTGGGGTGGGACTTCGCTTCTACCGACGCCCTCGCGGTGCGTAACTACGACCATGGTCGAGGATGGTCGGGCAGGGATGGGGCCTTATCACTTACCGAAAGTAGATTTTGGGGAGTGGCATGAGAGCGCTTGTGTTGTCGTTGTTGCTGGCGGCCTCGAGCCCCGTTCTCGCGGCCGCCGCCGCTTCCAATTCGGCTTGGCCGACCGCGCCGGACGATCCCCGAGCGATCATGGTCAAGGCCGTCGGCGACGGCAAGGCCGACGACACCGACGCCATCCAGAAGGCCATCGACGCCGCGCGCGACAGCACCGGCCATGGCCTCGTCTTCCTGCCCTCGGGCCGCTATCGCCTGAGCCGGACCATCCTGATCCCGCCCGGCGTGCGCGTCTTCGGCGTGGGCAAGACCCGGCCGGTCCTCTTGTTGGGGGCGAACACGCCCGGCTTCCAGGAAGGTGTGGGCACGATGGTCTCGTTTACGGGCGGCGACCAGTACCAGGTCGGCGACATTCCCGTACCGGTGCCCAGCGTCCGACCGACGACCGCCAAGGTGCGCGACGCCAATTCCGGCACCTTCTATTCGTCGATGGCCAATATCGACATCGAGATCGGCGACGGCAATCCGGCCGCCGCGGGCGTGCGCTTCCGCATGGCCCAACACGCCTTCCTCAAGCACATGAACTTCCGCCTGGGCTCGGCTTTCGCCGGCGTCTACCAGGCCGGCAACATCATGGAGGACGTCCACTTCCAGGGCGGCCGCTATGGCATTGTCACCGAGAAGACCTCGCCGGCCTGGCAGTTCACCCTGGTGGACTCCACCTTCGACGGCCAGCGCGACGCGGCGATCCGCGAGCACGAGGTCGACCTGACCCTGGTCAATGTGGCGATCAAGAACACGCCGGTCGGGATCGAGATCGACAAGGGCTACAGCGACAGCCTGTGGGGCAAGAACGTCCGCTTTGAGAACGTTTCCAAGGCCGGCGTCGTGATTTCGGCCGAGGACAACGTCTTCACCCAGGTCGGCTTCGACAACGCCGTAGCATCCAACACGCCGGTGTTCGCCCGCTTCCGCGACAGCGGCAAGACGGTGGACGGCAAGGGCAAGGCTTATCGGGTCGGCTCGTTCACCTACGGCCTGACCCTGCCGGCCATGGGCCAGATGGGCGAGTACAAGACCCTTTCGGACATCACGCCGCTGAAGGCCTTGCCGGCTGCCAACGCGCCGACATTGCGCTCGCTGCCGCCGATGAGCGAGTGGGTCAACGTCAAGACGCTGGGCGTGAAGGGCGACAGCTCGACCGACGATACGGCCGCCCTGCAGAAGGCGATCGACAGTCACAAGATTCTGTACCTGCCTATCGGCTTCTACATGGTCAGCGACACCCTGAAGCTGAAGCCCGACACCGTGCTGATCGGCCTGCATCCGGCCCTGACCCAGCTGGTCATTCCGGACGGCAATTCCAATCACGTCGGCGTCGGACCCGTGCGGCCGATCCTGGAAACGCCCAAGGGCGGCGACAACATCGTCTCGGGCATCGGGCTCTTCACCGGCCGCATCAACCCGCGCGCCTCGGCGCTGCTATGGCGGTCGGGCGAGAAGTCGCTGGTCACCGACGTGAAGATCATGGGCGGCGGCGGCACGCCAACCGCCGACGGCAAGCCGCTGGGCGCGGCCCAGGCCCGCAGCGGCGACCCCGTGGCCGACGGTCGCTGGGACGCCCAGTATCCTAGCATCTGGGTGACGGATGGCGGCGGCGGGACCTTCGCCAATGTCTGGAGCCCCAACACCTTCGCCTCGGCCGGCTTCTACATCAGCGACACCAAGACGCCGGGCCACATCTACGAGGTCTCGGTCGAGCACCACGTACGCAATGAGTTCGTGCTCGACAATGTCGAGAACTGGGAATTCCTGGCGCCCCAGACCGAGCAGGAGGTTGGAGACGGCCCTGACGCCGTGTCGCTGGAGATCCGCAACTCCAAGAACATCCTGTTCGCCAACTATCACGGCTATCGGGTCACGCGCTCGTATCACCCGGCCGAGACGGCGGTGAAGCTCTACAACTCGTCGGACATCCGCTTCCGCAACGTCCACATCAATGCCGAGAGCGGCGTGGCCCTGTGCGATAAGATCGGCTGCGGCACCTATCTGAGGGCCAGCAAGTACCCGTTCGAGAACGCCATCCAGGACAAGACCTCCAAGCTGGAGGTGCGCGAGCGCGAGTTCGCGGTGCTGGATATCAAGGGAGACCAGCCCGCGCCGGCCCCGGCCGATCCCCGGGTCAAGAAGCTGGAGACCGGTTTCTGGTCGATTTCGGGCGCGACGACCGGCGCGGATGGGGCGCTGTACTTCGTCGAGAAGCGTTTCCAGCGGATCTACCGCTGGACGGCGGCCAAGGGCCTGGAGATCGTCCGCGACAGCTCGCTGGATCCGACCAACCTGGCGATGGACGCCTCGGGCAAGCTGCTGGTGGTATCGTCGCTAGGTCCGCAGGGCGCGGTCTATTCGATCGACCCGAATGGTCCCCACGATGCGATGACGATGATCGCGCCCACGGCCGTCACTGCGCGCGGCAAGGGCAAGACGCTTCTGCCGGTCAACTGGTGGAACAACGGCGAGTTCAAGGACCAGTACGATCCGGCCAAGGGCGAGTTCACCACCCTGGCGCAGATGTTCGCCCGCGACGTGGGTGCGCCCAAGGCCCAGGAATACGTCTCGCCCGACGGCAGCGTGTCGCTGCCGGCCTTCCGGGTGTGGCAGCAAGGTCCGCCGGACCATGTCGGCTGGCGCTGGGCCGACAGCCTGCAGGCCAACGGCCTGATCGGCGGCGCGGTCGGCGAGCGGCTGTTCTTCACCAACGGCTCGGAGAACAAGACCTATAGCGGCCAGGTCGGTCCCGGCGGGACGCTGACGGACCTCAAGGTCTTCGCCAATCGCGGCGGCGAGAGCGTCGCGGTCGACGGGCAGGGCCGGGTGTTCGTCGCCAATGGCCAGATCTTCCAGTACGCCGCTGACGGCAGCCTGACCGGCCGCATCGACGTGCCCGAGCGTCCGCTGCAACTGATCTTCGGCGGCGAGGGCGGGAAAACACTGTTCGTCCTGACTCACCGTTCGCTCTACGCTGTCACGCCATAACAGTCGGGTTGGGGAGTCGAGTATGAAGCGTTGGCTGGTCGCCGCGAGCGTGGCGTCTATCGCGTTGGCCTGTGCGGCGGGAACGCCAGCCTGGGCTTCGATCTCGGCCTTCGCGACAGCGCCCGACGATCCCGCCGCCATCATGGCGAAGGCCAAGGGCGACGGCCGCGCCGACGACACCGCTGCCCTCCAGGCTGCGCTGGACGCGGCGGCGGCCAAGCCGGGCGGTGGTCTCGTCTTTCTGCCGTCGGGCCGTTACCGGATCAGCAAGACCCTGTTCCTGTGGCCCGGCGTGCGGCTGTTCGGTGTCGGGACGACGCGGCCCGAGATTGTGTTGGGTAACGCGACGCCAGGCTTCCAGAAGGGCCTGGCCAACATGCTGATCTTCGCTGGGGCCAAGCCCGATCCGGCGCGGGCCTTCAAGCCGGCCTTCCCGCCGCCCGGCAGCGTGCCTTTCAACAAGGATATCGCCGACGCCAATCCTGGCACCTTCTATAGCGCCATCAGCAATGTCGATTTCACGATCGGCAATGGCAATCCGGCCGCCACGGCGATCCGCTTCCACGCCGCCCAGCACGCGGTGCTCAGTCACATGACGTTCGACATCGGCTCGGGCCTGGCGGGTCTGTACCACGTCGCCAACGAGGCCGAGGACCTGCACTTCAAGGGCGGCCGCTACGGCATACTGGCCGAGAAGCCGTCGGCGGCCTGGGGCTTCGTGCTGCTGGACTCGACCTTCGAGGGCCAGCGCGACGCAGCGATCCGCGAGCACGAGGCCGGCCTGACCCTGGTCAATGTGGCCATGAAGGATACGCCGGTCGGCATCGAGATCGACCGCGGCTATGGCGATTGGTTGTGGGGCAGGGACGTCCGGTTCGAGAACGTCTCCAAGGCCGGCGTCGTCATCTCCAACGAGCGGAACGTCTACACCCAGGTAGGCTTCGAGAACGCCTCAGCGATCAACACGCCGGTGTTCGCGCGCTTCCGCGACAGCGGCAAGACGACGGCAGGCAAGGGCAAGGCCTATCGCGTCGCCGCCTTCAACCACGGCCTGACCGTGCCGGGCCTGGGCCAGACGGGCGACTACAAGACTACGTTCGAGGCCGAGGCTGTCTCCGGGCCCAAGCCCGCCAAGCCCGCGATCCGGGCGCTGCCGCCGACCTCGGAATGGACGAACGTCCGCACGCTCGGCGCCAAGGGCGACAACACGACCGACGACACCGCCGCGATCCAGAAGGCGATCGATAGTCATCGCGTGGTCTATTTCCCGACCGGCTTCTATCGTGTCACCGACACCTTGAAGCTCAAGCCCGACACGGTACTGATCGGCCTGCACCCCAGCCTGACCCAGATCGTGCTGCCCCACGCCACGCCGGCCTTCCAGGGCGTCGGCGCGCCAAAGGCCTTGGTGCAGTCGGCGGATGGCGGCGACAACATCGTCTTTGGCCTTGGCCTCTATACCGACGGCGCCAATCCGCGCGCCACGGCGCTGCTGTGGACGGCCGGCGCTAACTCGATGGTCAACGACGTCAAGTTCCAGGGCGGCCACGGCACCAACCTTTACGACGGTACGCGGTTCAGCCCGTACAACAACAACGCCACGGCCGACGCCGACGCCACCAAGCGCTGGGGCGGGCAGTATCCCAGCCTGTGGGTGACCAATGATGGGGGCGGGACGTTTTCCAACATCTGGAGCCCCAGCACCTACGCCTATTCGGGCATCTACGTCTCCGACACCCAGACGCCCGGCCATGTCTACCAGGCCTCGGTCGAGCATCACCTGCGCAGCGAGATCAGCCTGAACCGCGTCGCCAACTGGGAGTTCCTGGCCCCGCAGACCGAGGAAGAGGCGGGCGAGGGCGAGGACACCGTCTCGCTGGAGATCCGCGACTCCAGCAACATCCTGCTGGCCAACTACCACGGCTATCGCGTCACTCGGACCCGCCGTCCGGCGCCGGCGGCGGTGCGGATCTACAATTCGCACGACATCCGGTTCCGCAACGTGGCCGTCAACGGCGAGAGTGGTTTCGGGACCTGTGACGACAATGGCTGCGGCACCTTCACCCGCCTGACCAAGTATCCGTACGAGAACGCCATCCAGGACATCACAAGCGGTCTTGAGGTGCGCGAGCGCCAGTTCGCGGTGCTGGACATCGGCGGGCCGCCCAAGCCGGTCGCGCCGTCAATCTTCCCGGCCGGTGCGACCGTCGAGAAGCTGGGCGACGGCTTCTATTCGCTGGGCGGCGGAGCCGTGGATGCGGCCGGAACGCTGTACTTCATCGATCGTCGCCACCAGCGGATCTACAGCTGGTCGGAAGATCGCAAGCTGTCGATCGTGCGCGACAACACCCTGGACCCCGTCAACCTGGCCGTCGACGCCTCGGGTAACCTGCTGGTGCTGTCGTCGGAAGGGCGCAATGCTTCGGTCTACAGCTTCAAGCCCGGCAGCCCGGACACCGAGGTGACGGTGATCGCCCCGACGCCGGCGGGTGAAGGCGCGAAGGCGGCGACGGTGTTGCCGGTCAACTGGTGGAACAACGGCGAGTTCAAGGACCAGCTGAACCTCGACACCTACGAGTTTACAACCCTGGCAGAGCTGTTCGCCCGCGACATGGCGCTGCCCAAGGCCAAGGAATATGTCTCGCCCGACGGCAGCCTGGTGTTGCCAGCCTATCGGACGTTCTCCAATGGTCCGCCGGACTATCGCGGGCTGCGGTTCTCCGACTCGCTGGACACCTATGGCTTCACCACCGCCAAGCCCGGTCAGCGGGTGTTCGTCGCCAACAGTTCGGAAAACAAGACCTACAGCGGTGTTGTCGGACAAAAGGGCGCGATCACCGACCTGAAGGTCTTCGCCGAGCGGGGCGGAGAGAGCGTCGCCGTCGACGCCGCGGGCAGGGTCTATGTCGCCAACGGCCAGGTGTTCGTCTACGCGCCGGACGGGCGTGAGCTGGGACGCCTGGATATTCCCGAAAGGCCCCTGCAATTGCTGTTCGGCGGTACGGGTATGCGTACCTTGTATGTGCTGACTCATCACGCGCTCTACGCGGTGCGAACCAAGTAGTCCCACAATAGGAGAGCGGTCCCCAAAAGGCCTACGACCATGGTCGTATAGTTAGCGGTCCCATCGTCTGACAAATTCCCAGCAGGCCATGAGATGGCCCAATGAAAAACTGGGAGGGATGCAGGATGAGTGCTGTTAACGGCACGCGAGGGGGACCGTCCTTTATGAGCGCTCTGCTCGCGACGAGCGCTTTCGCGACGATCATCGCAGGTGGCGCGGCCTATGCGCAGGAGGCCCCGGCCTCGGACAACAGCACCGTGACCGAGATCGTCGTCACGGGCTCGCGGATCAAATCCGAGGGCTTCACCGCGCCGACGCCGACCCAGGTGCTGGGTCAGCAGGAGCTGGAGCGCGCGGCCCAGCCGAACATCTTCACCGCTATCACCCAGCTGCCGTCGCTGCAGGGCTCCAGCGGCGCCACCACCGGCACCTTCAGCACCTCGAGCGGCCAGCAGGGTCTCTCCTCGTTCTCGCTGCGCGGCCTGGGCACCATCCGCACCCTGACCCTGCTGGACGGCCAGCGGGTCGTGCCGGCCAACGTCACCGGCGTCCCCGACATCAGCCTGTTCCCGCAGCTGCTGGTCGAGCGAGTCGACGTGGTGACGGGCGGCGCTTCGGCGTCCTACGGCTCGGATGCCGTGGGCGGCGTGGTCAACTTCGTCACCAACAAGAAGTTCGAGGGCTTCAAGGCCAATGTCCTGGGCGGGGTCACGACGTACGGTGACAACCACCAGTGGCTGGCCCAGGTCGCTGCCGGCAAGAACTTCATGGACAACCGCCTGCACGTGCAGGTCAGCGGCGAATACGACTGGCAGGAAGGCGTCCCGGCGGGCGGCTTCGGGGAGGACGCGCCGGGCAGTCGCGACTGGTATACGACCGCCACCCTGGTCAACCGCGGCGTGACCAACGACGGCGCGCCGCAGTATCTCTACCGCGAACACGCCCAAGCCTATCAGTACACCAAGTACGGCCTGATCAGTAACGGCCCGCTGCAAGGCACGGCCTTCGACGTCAACGGCAATCCGTTCACGTTCCAGTACGGTGGTGGCGGCGTGCCTGCCAAAAACGCCGCCGGCAACGTCAGCGGCTGTTACTCGAACGGCGGCTTCTGCGTCGGTGGCGACCTGTCCGGCAACGTCGGTATCGGCACCTCGCTGCAGTCCCGCATCAAGCGGATGAACAGCTACGGCCGCATCGGCTACGACCTGGACGACAACAACGAGATCTATGCGACCCTGAACGTCGCGCGTGTGGAAAGCAGCAACCAGCCCAACCCGGGCGCTGCCAGCACCAATTTGACGATGTCGTGCTCGAACCCGTTCCTGCCGGCCTCGA
The DNA here is from genome assembly GCF_017744445.1 of Caulobacter sp. Lineage (GTDB taxonomy): Bacteria > Pseudomonadota > Alphaproteobacteria > Caulobacterales > Caulobacteraceae > Caulobacter. Next base: position 46,933 of record NZ_JAGIBH010000012.1, on the reverse strand, counting down.
TCGTGGCCGCCTGCGCGGCCAACAACATCACGACCTTCAACTTCGGCACCAGCAACGCCCTGCTGCCGCGCAACATCTCGGTCCATCCGACGCGTACGCAATATCGTGCCGTGGTCGGCGCCGACGGCAAGTTCAACGCCCTGGGCAAGGAATGGCGCTACGACGCCTATTACACCCACGGCCAGAACACGACGAACATCCACGTCAACGACATCCTGCTGATGCCGCGTTATCGCGCGGCTATCCAGGCGGCGACGGTGAATGGTCAGATCGTCTGCGCCGACCCGGTCGCCCGCGCCAATGGCTGCGTGCCGATCAACATCTTCGGCGGCAAGACGCCCAGCGAAGCGGCCCTGGCCTACATCACGCCCAAGAACGGCCCGTACCAGCACTCGGTGCAGAAGCAGGACGTCGCCAGCATCAACTTCAGCGGCGAGCCCTTCTCGTCGTGGGCCGGTCCCGTGTCGCTGGCGTTCGGCGGCGAGTGGCGCAAGGAGCAGTACCACGTCCAAGGCGACCCCTACGGCGACGGCAACACCGACTCGCCCAACACCGCCGACTATCCCAACGATCCGGTCCTTGTCGCCTCGGGCGCCAACTGGTTCGCGGGCAACTACCACTCCGGCCGCGGCTCGTATTCGGTGAAGGAAGCCTATGCCGAAGTGAACATCCCGCTGGTCAACTCGGACGCGGCGGGCCGGGCCAACCTGAACATGGCTGGCCGCTGGACCGACTACAGCACCTCGGGCACCGTCTACACCTGGAAGGTCGGCGCGACCTGGGACACGCCGATCGACGGCGTCCGCCTGCGGGCCGTCACCTCGCGTGACGTCCGCGCGCCCAACCTGTCTGAACTGTTCGCCGCGCCGGTGACGACCACGCTGCCGAACTTCACCATCCCCTCGAACGGCACGCCGCCCGCCGGCCAGCCCTCGGGCGGCGCGGTGACGGCGTTCCAGAACGTGGTGGGCAACCCGAACCTGAAGCCGGAAATCGCCAAGAACGTGACCATCGGCGCGGTGCTATCGAACCCGCAATGGCTGCCAGGCTTCAGCGTTTCGGTCGACTGGTACAACATCGTCCTCAACGGCGGGATCTCCAGCCTGGGCGCTCAGCAGATCGTCAACTTCTGCTATGCGGGCATGACCCAGTTCTGCGGCGCCTTCAATCTCAACACGCCGAACGCCTTCATCAACTCGCAGACGTTCAATCTGGCTTCGATCAAGACCAGCGGGTTCGATATCGAGAGCAGCTATCGGTTCGAGCTGCCCAGCGTGCCGGGCCGCTTCACGGTCCGGGGCCTGGCGACGAACACGCACAAGTTCGTCACCAACCCGGGCATCCCCGGCGCGGTCGCCGTCGACTCGGCTGGCCAGAACTCCGGCGCCACGCCGGACTGGAAGTTCCTGGCCATCCAGTCCTGGGACAATGACCGGTTCGCCTTCAGCGTCCAGGAGCGCTGGTTCAGTGACGGCCGGTTCGGTGGGACCACCACGGACTATATCGAGTGCCAGTCAAGCTGCCCGGTCTCGACCGGCAGCAACCCGACCATCGACTATAACCGGATGAAGGGCGCGACCTATGTCGACATCAGCGCGTCCTACAAGTTCGGCAATGGCCTGCAGCTCTACGGCAAGATCGACAACCTGCTGGACCGCGATCCGACGCCGTCGCCGCAGACCAACACGGGTCTGGACGCCAACCCGGCGCTCTATGACCTGCTGGGCCGGTTCTACCACCTAGGCCTGCGGTACAGCTTCTAAGTCCCAGGCCGCCCGCCCACCACCTCCCCCTGGGCGGCCTCGCCCGGGCCCGAGCGGTCTCCCCGCAGTGGCCCGGGCGTCTTTCTTTGCGCTATGGCTCGATCATGCGCGGGAGACTCACCGATATGACAGCGCCAGCGACCCGAAAGCCCCGCCTCTCGCGCGGCGCCACCATGGCCGACGTCGCCGACCGGGCGGGTGTCTCGCGCATGACCGTATCGCGGGTCATCAACGAAGGCGCCAAGGTGCGTGAAGAGACGCGGGCGGCGGTCCTGGCCGCGATCCGCGACCTGAATTTCGAACCCAACCTGGCGGCCCGTAATCTGGTCATGTCGGGCGAACTGCGGATCGGGGTGGTGTATTCCAACCCCAGTTCGGCCTTCATGAGCGACTTCCTGGTCGGGGTCTTCGAGGAGGCCACCAGCGCCGGGGCGCGCCTGATCCTGGTGCGCGGCGAGAACGGTCAGCCGCCGTCGCTGGAGGAGCTGCAGCGGCTGGTCGGAGCCGGCGTCCACGGTGTGGTCCTGGCGCCGCCGCTGGGCGAGTCCGCGCTTGCGCGCGACATCCTCCGGGCCGCCCACGTGCCGGTCGCCGTGGTCGCGGCGGGCAAGCCTCCCAACGACGCCATCAACGTCCGTATCGACGATCGCCAGGCCAGCCAGGCCATGACGCAGCACTTGCTGGGCCTGGGCCACCGGCGGATCGGCTTCATTGCCGGCAATCCCGACCAGACCGCCAGCGCCGTTCGCCTGGAAGGCGCGCGGGCGGCGATCGCCGCCGTCGAGGGGGCCGAGCTGTTCGTGGCGTCGGGCGCCTTTTCCTATGACTCGGGTCTGCGTGCTGCCGAGACGCTTCTGGACGCCCAGCGGCCGCCGACCGCGATCTTCGCCAGCAACGACGACATGGCCGCCGCCGCCGTCTCGGTCGCGCACCGCCGGCGCCTGGACGTGCCGCGCGACCTGACCGTTGTCGGGTTCGATGACACCACGGTCGCCACGACGCTGTGGCCGCCGCTCACGACGATCCGCCAGCCTGTGCGGCAGATGGCGGCCATCGCCCTGGACCGCCTGATCCGCGCCCTGCGGTCCAATGACGAGGCGGACGAGATCTTCGCCGACCACGTGTTGGACCATGCCCTGGTCCAACGGGACTCGACGGCCCCGCCGCGCCTGGTCTAGCGGCGCGCCGCCTTCTGGTCCTCGTGGATGTCCAGCAGGGCGTTCATCAACTCGGCGTCCTCGCTGGACATCACGCCCAACACCTCGGCCTCGTCGCAGCCTTCAGCCGCCAGATAGGCATGGCCCATGCTGGAGTCGATGTAGATCGACTGGCCTTCCTCCAGCACCACCGGATCGTAGAACTCGGTCGTGACGACGATCCGGCCTTTCAGCACGAAGATGTATTCCTCGCCGGCGTGGCTGACCAGGTCGCCGAACTGCTCGGCGCTCTTGGCGCGGATCTTGGTGATCACCGGAATCATCCGTTTCCCGCGCAGCTCGGTGTGCAGGTAGTAGTAGTCGTAGTTCGGGGTCTCGACGCGCACGGCGCGGTCGACATCGCCCAGACTGCGCCGCGCGGTCACCGCCTGGGGCGGGCTCGTATCCTCTTCCGCGAATAGCTCGGACATCCGCATGCCCAGTCGCTGCGAAAGCTGCTGGAGCTTGTCGTAGGTCAGGGTCAGGCGGTCGTGCTCGACCTTGGACAGGGTCGAGACGGGGATGCCGCTCTTCTCGCTCATCTGCTTGAGCGTCCAGCCCTCACGATCTCTCAGTCCACGCAGCAGGGTTCCAAGCGTGTGGGCATTGGCAGGCACGCGCCACGACTCCTCGAGGCAGTTGACGAATTTTCCAATCAGGATAGCAATTGTCCTGATCAGGATTGTTGTCTCCCAATCTATCGGCTGAGCCGAGCGGGAGCAATCCTGCCAAAGGTCGAGGGAGGGCGAGGGAATGCGTTCGATCAGAAGAGTGGCGGTCACGGTGGCCGCGGTACTGGCGGGGCTGGGGTCCGTCCAGGCGCAGACGCGGCAGGAAACGGCGACGCCGCCGGTCGCCAAGGTCGCACCGCCGCCGGCCGCCGCGCCAGTGATTCCGTCGGCCAGCGCCACGCTGACCAAGGCCGATGTCGATCTCTGGCTGGACGGCTACATGCCCTACGCCCTGCGCGTCGGCGACATTCCCGGCGCCGTGGTCACGGTGGTCAAGGACGGCCAGATCCTGACGACGCGCGGCTTCGGCTATGCCGATCGTGACAAGCACACCCCGGTCGATCCCTACAGGACCCTGTTCCGTCCGGGCTCGATCTCGAAGCTGTTCACCTGGACGGCCGTGATGCAGCAGGTCGAGGCCGGCAAGATCGACCTGGACGCCGACATCAACCAGTACCTGGATTTCAAGATCCCGGCCTACAAGGGCAAGCCCGTCACCACGCGTCAGCTGATGACCCACACGGCCGGCTTCGAGGAAGTGGTCAAGGAGCTGATCTTCTACGGCAAGCCCGAGCCTGAGCTGGGCGCCTATCTGAAGAACCACGTGCCCAAGCGCATCTTCGAGGCGGGCGTGACGCCGGCCTACTCGAACTACGGCACGGCCCTGGCCGGCTATCTGGTCGAGCGTGTGTCGGGCGAGAAGTTCAACGACTATATCGACCGTCACGTCACGGGTCCGCTGAACATGCGGAACACCACGCTGCGACAGCCGCTGCCCGCCAACTTGGCCGGCACGGACGCCATCGGCTACTCCAAGCCCGGCAAGCCTTCGAAGGGCTTCGAGATCGTCGGACCGGCCCCGGCCGGCTCGGCCTCGTCGACCGGCGCGGACATGGGCCGCTTCATGATCGCCCACCTCCAGGGCGGCGAGCTGGACGGCCAGCGCATCCTGTCGGCGGAAACGGCCCATACGATGCACTACAGCCCGCTCGACAAGGTGAACCCCAAGTCGCTGATCGGGCCGCTGGATCGCATGGAGCTGGGCTTCTTCCAGACCTCGATCAACGGCCGCTATGTGATCGGCCACCTGGGCGACACCGAGGGCTTCCACTCCTCGCTCCACCTCTACATGAATGAGAATGTCGGCCTGTATCTGTCGGTGAACAGCGGCGGTCGCCAGGGCGCGGCGGGCACGTTGCGTACGGCCATCTTCCGTGACTTCTCGGATCGTTATCTGCCCTATGCCGGCGCGCCGGACGGCAAGGTTGACGCCAAGACCTCCGCCGAGCACGCCAAGGCCTTGGCCGGTCCCTGGCAGGTCAGCCGCCGCGCCGACGGCAGCTTCCTGTCGCTGTTCTACATGATGGGCCAGGCCAAGGTCGCGGTCGGTCCCAAGGGCGAGCTGATCGTTCCCAGCATCCTGGGCGCCAATGGTCGTCCGAAGGAGTGGGTCGAGATCGCGCCCTACGTCTGGCGTGAAGTCGGCGGTCACGACCGCCTGGCCGCCCAGGTTGTCGACGGCAAGCCTGTCCGCTGGAGCTGGGACTTCGGCTCGCCGTTCATGGTCTTCGATCGCATCCCGGCCGGCCAGAACGGCGCGTGGCTGCTGCCGGCGCTGTTCGCCAGCATCGGCGTCCTGGCCCTGACCTTCCTGTACTGGCCGATCGTGGCCCTGATCCGTCGTCGCTACAAGACCAAGGCCGACATCTCCGGCAAGGCGTTGACGGCCTCGCGGGCCGCGCGCGGCGGCGCGGGCCTGCTGCTGGCCCTGATCGTGGGCTGGGGCGTGGGCGTGACAGCGATGACGTCCAGCGCGGCCGCCATGGCCGGCGGCATGGACGGCATCATGCTGCTGCTCCAGGGGCTGGGCTGGGTGGTGCTGCCGCTGGCTCTGGCAACCGCCGGCTGGAACGCCTGGCTGACCTGGACCGACGGCCGCGGCTGGGCGCGCAAGCTGTGGAGCGTGCTGCTGGTCCTGGCGACCCTGCTGCTGTTCTACGTCGCCCTGACCTTCCACCTGCTGGCCATGTCGGTGCACTACTGATGGGCCGGCTGACCCTGGACATCGCCAGCGAGGCCCTGCGGCTGGCTCAGCCGTTCCGGATCGCCGGCCACGTGTTCGACACGTCCGACATCATCGTTGTCACCCTGTCGGCCGGAAACGCGAAAGGCCGAGGCGAAGCGTCCGGGGTCTTCTTCCTGAAGGAGACCGTGGACAGCATGCGGGCCCAGCTGGAAGCGGTCCGCGAGGCCATCGAGGCCTGGCCGACCCGTGAGGCGCTGCGGTTCATCCTGCCGCCGGGCGGGGCCCGCAACGCCGTCGACTGCGCCCTGTGGGAGCTGGAGGCGGCGCTCACCGGGCAGCCGGTGTGGAAGCTGGCGGGGCTTGACGCCCCCCAGCCGCTGCGCACCACCTTCACACTAGGTGCGGACACGCCCGAGGCGATGGCCAGGGGCGCGATGGGCTACGGCCAGGCACGCTCGATCAAGATCAAGCTGACCGGCGACCTGGCCCTCGACCAGGACCGGGTGCGGGCCATCCGCGCCGCGCGCCCGGACGCCTGGCTGGGCGTCGACGGCAACCAGGGCTTCGTCCGCGCCGACCTGGACGGCCTGATCGAGACCCTGGTCGAGCAGCGCGTATCGCTGCTGGAGCAGCCCCTGGCGCGTGGCCATGAGCATGAGCTGGAGGGCTTCGACAGCCCGATCCCGATCGCGGCCGACGAGAGCTGCGTGTCGCTGCCCGACGTGGCGGCGGCGGTGGGGCGTTTCCAGGTCATCAACATCAAGCTCGACAAGTGCGGCGGCCTGACCGAGGGCCTGCTGATGGCGGCCAAGGCGCGGCGACTGGGTCTGGGAGTCATGGTCGGCACCATGGTCGGCACCAGTCTGGCCACCGGGCCGGGCTTCGTGCTGGGCCAGATCTGCGACCTCGTCGACCTGGACGGTCCGACCTTCCTGGCCAAGGACCGGCCGCCCGGCGCGGTCTACAAGGACGGCACGGTCTGGGCGGGCGAGGGCGTATGGGGCGCGCCGGCCTCGGCGGCGGCCGCATGACCGACAAGGCTCTCGAGCCGTCGCCGTGGTTTGGTCAGCCGCGCGGCCTGACCGTCCTGTTCCTGACGAACATGTGGGAGCAGTTCTCCTACTTCGGCATGCGCGCGCTGTTGGTCTATTACATGACCAAGCAGCTGCTGATCGCCCAGGGGACAGCTTCCCTGATCTATGGGACCTACACGGCCTGCGCCTATTTCACGCCGATCGTCGGCGGGGTGATCGCCGACCGGCTGCTGGGCAAGCGGCGGGCGATCATCATCGGCGCCAGCGTCATGGCCGCCGGCCATTTCATGATGGGCTTCGAGAACCTGCTGTACGTCGCCCTGGCCACGATCGCCCTGGGCAACGGCCTGTTCCTGCCAACCCTGCCCAGCCAGATCAACGACCTCTATGCCGAGGGCGATCCCCGGCGGGGCTGGGCCTACAACGTCTATTATCTGGGCATCAATATCGGCGGCTTCCTGGCCCCGCTGCTGTGCGGGACGCTGGGCGAGGTGTTCGGCTGGCACGTTGGCTTCGCGGTGGCGGGCCTCGGGATGCTCGCGGGCCTGCTGATCTATCTGTGGGGGCAACGTTACTTGCCGGCCGAGCAGGGCAGGGTGACCGCCACGCCAACGGCTCCGCGAGGCCGTATGGGCCTGCCAACCGTGCTGGTCCTGGCGGGCGTGGCGTTGTCGGTCACCGTCTTCCGCGGCGCTTACGAGCAGGCCGGCAACACGGTGGCTCTATGGGCCGATGCGGGCGTGAACCGGGCGTTGGGGTCCTGGACCGTGCCGATGACCTGGTTCCAGTCGCTGAACCCGCTGCTGGTGATGGCCATGACGCCGATGCTGCTGGCGGGCTGGAAGAAGCGGGCCGACCACGGTCGCGATACGTCGCCGGCCCAGCGCATGGCCACCGGGGCTTTGATTGTGGCCGGGGCCTACCTGCTGCTGTGCGCCGTCGACGCCTTCAGCGGCGGCAAGGCGCACTGGCTGTGGCTGGTGGTCTTCTTCGGGATCTACACCTTCGGCGAGCTCTTCATCCTGCCCACGGGCCTGGGTCTGTTCGCGCGCCTGGCCCCGCCGGGATTCGGCGCGACCACGGTGGCGGCCTGGTACCTGACCATCTTCGCCGGCAGCCTCAGCGCCGGTCTGGTCGGGACGCTGTGGAGCAAGATGTCCCACACGACCTATTTCGCGCTGCTGGCAGGCCTGGCCGTCACGGCCGCGATCCTCCTGCGTCTGATCGATCCATGGGCGCGTCGCGTCGAGGCCGGCGAACCGTCCGCCTAGCCGCGTAATTGCCGTTGACAATTCTCTGATTGGGATAACAGTGTCCTGAATAGGATTAAATTTGCGTAATGGGCTGAGGTCGGAAACGGGGAACCCGGACGACCTCTCAGCGTCGGCGGGAAGAGGGCGCATCGCCCCGGGGGCCGTCCGGCGCACACAACAATGAGGGGACTAGAATGAAGCTCAAGCGTACGACCTTGCTCATCTCCAGCGCCGTCGGCGCGCTGCTGACCCACTCCGCCGCCCTGGCGGCAGATGAAGCTCCCAAGGTCTCGACCGTCGAGGAGATCGTCGTCACCGCCCAGAAGCGCGAGCAGACGCTAATCGACATTCCGCAGGCTATCTCGGTGGTGTCGGGGGACGCCCTGGAGATCCACGCGGCGACCAACTTCAGCGACTACCTGAAGCTGGTGCCCGGCCTGCAGCTGGTCCAGAGCACGCCCGGCCAGGGGCGCCTGGTGATGCGCGGCATCAACACCGGCGGCGTGGCTTCGACCGTGGCCGTCTATATGGACGAGACGCCGTTCGGCTCGAGCAGCGCCCTGGTCAATGGCGCGGTGCTGGCCGGCGACTTCGACACCTTCGACGTCGCCCGCATCGAGGTGCTACGCGGCCCGCAGGGCACCCTGTACGGCGCCAGCTCGATGGGCGGTCTGCTGAAGTTCGTGACCAACACGCCCGACACCGGCGGCTTCACGGCCCGCGCCCGCGCCTCGGTCGAGGACTCCAAGGGCGGCGCGATGTCGTATCGCACCACGGCGATGGTCAACATCCCGCTGGGCGAGACGGTGGCCCTGCGCGCCTCGGGCTTCTATCGCAAGGATGGCGGCTTCATCGACTCGATCGGAACCAGCGGTTCGGACGTCGAGAAGGACATCAACGACGCCAAGGTCTATGGCGGCCGGGCCTCGCTGCTGTTCAAGCCGAACGACAAATTCGACCTGCGTCTGACGGCGGTGCTGCAGGACATCAAGGCCGACGCCCCGACCGTGGTCGAGAGCGATCCGAACACGCTGGCGACCAAGTACGGCCGACCGAGCCTGTCGCAGTTCGTGCCGGCGTTCTCGGACGCTGACTACCGCGTCTATAACGGTGTCTGGAACTATGACCTGGGTTTCGCGACCTTCACCTCGTCCAGCAGCTACAGCAAGCTGAACCAGACCAAGCGCGACGACGCCTCGTTCAACCTGAGCGGCCTGATCAAAAGCGTGTTCGGCGCTACCAACGAGCTCTATCTGGGCCAGAACACCAACAACCGGAAATACACCCAGGAAGTCCGCCTGGCCTCGAACCCCGGCGCCAAGTTCGACTGGATGGTCGGCGGCTACTTCACCGACGAGAAGGGCCTGATCCACCAGGAGTACATCGCCGTCCAGCCGGGCACGCTGACCCCGCTGACGACCCTGCCGCTGCTGGCCGACCTGGATCTGAGCTCGCGCTACAAGGAGTATGCGGGCTTTGCCAACGCCACCGTGCACCTGAGCGATCGCATCGACGTCGATGTCGGCGGCCGTTACAGCCACAACAAGCAGAGCGCCAGCCAGGCGGCCAAGGGCGTGCTGGCCGGCGGTACGCCGATCGCCAGCAACCTGACGTCCTCGGACAACGTCTTCACCTATTCGCTGGCCCCGAAGTTCAAGTTGGACGAGCGCCGCTCGATCTACGCCCGCGTCGCCAAGGGCTATCGCCCCGGCGGCCCGAACGTGATCCCGCCCAGCGCCCCGGCCGGCACCCCGGCCAGCTTCGATCCCGACACGGTCACCAGCTACGAGGCCGGCTTCAAGGGCGAGAGCGCGGACCGCCGCTTCACCCTGGACGTCGCCGCCTTCCATATCGACTGGAAGGGCATCCAGCTGCTGACCGTGGTCAACAACTTCGGCATCAACGCGAACGGCGCGGATGCGAAAAGCGACGGCGTGGAGTTCAACGCCACGGCGCGGCTGGCCAATGGCCTGACGCTGTCGGCCAACGGCGCCTATACCGACGCCAAACTGTCGGGCGACACCAGCGCCCTGGTCGGCGGCAAGAAGGGCGACCAGCTGCCGTTCACGCCCAAGGTCAGCCTGGGCTTCAATGGCGACTACAGCTGGTCGGTCGGCGAGAACGAGGCCTATGTCGGCGCATCGCTGCGGGTGATGGGCAAGCAGAGCGGCACGTTCGACGCGACCTATCGCACCGCCAATGGCAAGCAGCGCCAGATCCCGTCCTACGAGGTGGTCGACTTCCGGGCCGGCATGACCTTCGGCAAGGTTGACCTGGAGGCCTACGTCAAGAACGCCTTCGACGCCGACGGCAAGACCTCGACGGCCGCGGTTACCGCCAATGGCTTGCCGGTCTATCCGGGCGGGGCGATGGGCACGGGCGTGATCCGGCCGCGCACCATCGGCGTCAGCCTGACGGCCGGCTTCTGATCGCATGAGCGCCATCGCCAGAGCACCGCGTGATGACGCCGACGAGGAAGTCGGCGGCTTGCCGTCGCCGTACCTCCTGTTCCTCGGCGACACGGTCGAACCCGGCTACGCCAAGACCGCTTTCGGCCTGCGTGACTGGGTTGGCGAGCGCTGCGTGGGCGAATTCGTCCTGACCGGCGGGCGGGTCAGCACCGGCCTGCCGGCCCTGGCTCCCGCGCAAGCGGCGGCCGAGGGCGCACGGGGCCTGGTGATCGGCGTCGCCAATGCCGGCGGGTTCATCCCGCCGGCCTGGATCGCCGGCCTGATCGAGGCGCTGGAAGCGGGGCTGGACATCATCTCGGGCATGCACGCCAAGCTTAGCGACATTCCCGAGCTGAAGGCCGCCGCCGAGCGGACAGGGCGGCGTCTGATCGACGTGCGCACCCCGCCGCCGGGCATTCCGGTCGGCTCGGGCAAGCCGCGCTCGGGGCGCCGGATCCTGACCGTCGGCACTGACTGCGCGCTGGGCAAGAAGTACGCGGCCTTGGCCATCACGCGGGGGCTGAAGGGCAGGGGCTTGGACGTCGACTTCCGGGCCACGGGGCAGACCGGCATCATGATCGCTGGCTCGGGCATACCGATCGACGCCGTGGTCTCCGACTTCATCGCGGGGGCCGCCGAGATGTTGAGCCCGGCGGCGTCGGCCAGCCATATCGACGTGATCGAGGGGCAGGGCTCGCTGCTGCATCCGGCCTATGGCGCGGTGTCGCTGGGCCTCCTGCAAGGCAGCCAGCCGGACGCCTTCGTCGTCTGTCACGAGCCGGGCCGCAGCGAGATCCTGGGTCATGCTGGCCACGCCGTTCCGTCGATCGAGGCGGTGATCGAGGCGACCATCGCCTTGGGCCGGGTGACCAGTCCGAACATCCGTTGCGCTGGGATCAGCCTCAACACCGGCAAGCTGTCGTCCGAGGCGGCCCAGGCCGAGATCGAGGCGGTTGCGACGCGGCTGGGTCTGCCGGCCGCCGATCCTCTGCGCGGCGGAGCCGCCTTCGAGCGTCTGCTGGATTCCTGCCTCCTATGAGGGGGAAGACGACAGGCTGGTTCAGCCGATGGCTGCTGCCGGGTCTGGCCTTCAAGGCCGCCGTCATTGGCGGCGGCTACGCCACAGGTCGCGAGATCGCCGAATTCTTCCTGCCCGCCGGCCCGTGGGGCGGCCTGGCCGGCCTGACCCTGGCGACGCTGATCTGGAGCGGCATGTGCGTCCTGACCTTCTTGTTCGCGCGGGCGAGCGGGGCGCGGGACTATCGCAGCTTCTTTCAGGCGTTGCTGGGCAAGGGCTGGATCGCCTTCGAGCTGGCCTACGCCTTCTTCGTCATCATCGTGCTGGCCGTGTTCGGCGCCGCGGCGGGCGAGATCGGCCATGTGGTGTTCGGCGCGCCCAAGTGGGCGGGCATGTTGGCGCTGCTGGCGGGCGTCACCGCTTTCGCGGCCTTCGGCAACAAGGTGGTCGAGCAGCTATTCGCCTGGGTCTCGATCTTGCTCTACGGCGTCTATGGCCTGTTCCTTGTGCTGGCGCTGACGACCTTCGGCCACGACATCGCCGCCGCCTTCTCGGTCCCGATCCAGGTCGGGACGGACGCCTTGGTCGGCGGGGCCACCTATGCCGGCTACAACATCATCGGGGCGGTGATCATCCTGCCGGTGACCCGCCACCTGCTCAGCGACCGCGACGCCGTCACCGCTGGCCTGATCGCCGGGCCGCTGGCGATGATCCCAGCGTTCGTCTTCTTCGTCTGCATGTGCGCCTATGCGCCGGAAGTCAGCGGAGCGGCCCTGCCGTCCGACGTGCTGCTGGCCAAGCTGAACCTGCCGATCTTCCACCTGCTGTTCCAGCTGATGGTCTTCGCCGCCTTGCTGGAGAGCGGTACGGGCGCGGTGAACGCCATCAACGAGCGGGTCGCCGGGGCCTTCCAGGCGCGGATGGGCCGCAACTTCGGCGTCCGGGCTCGCGCCGCCTGCACTCTGGCCCTCCTGGTCTTCTGCATGGTGCTGGCCGAGCGGGTCGGGCTGGTCGGCCTGATCGCCGGCGGCTACCGCCTCTTGGCCTACGCCCTGATCGCGCTCTACGTCATTCCGCTGGCGACCCTGGGTCTTGCCCGCCTCGCCAAGCGTCCCGCCTTCCAACCGGAGGTCTCATGATCAGCCTCGTCCTCGCCGCGGCGCTTGCCGCCGGTCCTGTCGTTCAGCCGCCCAAGAACTTCGACGCGCATGTCGAGGCGCTGCGCCAGAAGGTGGGCGCGCCGGGCCTGTCGATCGCCATTGTCGACGAAGGTCAGACCGTGCTGGCCAAGGGCTATGGCGTGCGCAAGCTGGGCAGCCCCGAGAAGGTCGACGCCGACACCCTGTTCATGACCGGCTCGACCGGCAAGGCGATGACCGTGGCGGCCCTGGCCACCCTGGTCGACGCCGGCAAGCTGTCCTGGGACGACAAGGTCACCGACCGCCTGCCGGGCTTCCAGATGTACGATCCGTGGGTGACGCGCGAGCTGACCGTGCGCGACCTGTTGGTCCACCGCAGCGGGCTGGGTCTGGGGCAGGGCGACCTGCTGTTCGTGCCGCGCAGCAACATTCCCCGCGCCGAGGCCGTGCGCCGCCTGCGCTACCTCAAGCCCGCCACCAGCTTCCGCAGCGGCTATGCCTACGACAATGTCCTCTACATGGTGGCCGGTCAGCTGATTGAGGCGGTCACCGGCCAGACCTGGGAGGACTATGTCCGCGAGCACGTCTTCGCCGCCGCCGGCATGACCAGCTCCACTACCGACGGCCGTCGTTTCCAGATCGCCAACCGCGCCCAGCCGCACGCCCGCATGAACGGCGGCCTGCGCGGGGCGGGCGACCAGGAGGTGCTGGACGAGCGCGATGAGCTCTCGACCAGCGCCGCCCCGGCCGGCGGCATGGCCGTCAGCGCAAACGACATGGCCAAGTGGCTGAAGCTGCAGTTGGCCCACGGCGCTCTGCCAGACGGCAAGCGACTGTTCAGCGAGGACCAGTCCAAGGCCATGTGGCAGCCGACCGTGATCCAGCCGCTGGACAAGGTCCCGCCGGGCTTCGAGGTCACCCGGTCGACCTTCCAGGCTTATGCCCTGGGCTGGGAGATCCAGGACTATCGCGGGACCCAGATCGTCTGGCACGGCGGGGCGGTGTTCGGCTTCAAGACCGTGGTCGTGCTGATCCCCGACCGCAATGTCGGCTTCTCGATCGAGCTGAACAGCGAGGACGGCGAGCTGCCGCGCGGCCTGATGTACGAGCTGCTGGACCACTATCTGGGCCTCAAGCCCGAGCCGTGGACCGAGCGCTACATCACCTACAAGAAGCAGCTGGTCGCCGGAGCGGTGAAAGCCATGGGCGGCGTCCAGGCCAAGCCGGCGGGCGTTGGGCCCTCGCTGCCGGTGGCCAAATATGCCGGAACCTACAGCGATCCCTGGTACGGCGACATCGTGGTTACGCAAGGCGAGGGCGGCCTACGCATCGACTTCAAATCGACGCCGCGCATGGCTGGCAAGCTGGAGCACTGGCAGTACGACACCTTCGTCACCCGCTTCGACGATAAGGCGCTGGAGCCGGCCTACGTCACGTTCAACCTGAATGCCGACGGCGGGGTCGAGCGCGTGATCATGAAGGCGGCGTCGCCGATCGCCGACTTCAGCTGGGACTATCACGACCTGCTATTCACGCCGAAACGGGGTCAGTAAGAGGTTTTCTCAATATAGGCGTAAATTCTCTAATCAGAGAATTTTCTTGCTATTCAGAGGTTTCAGCGGTCTACTGATCAAGTCGCGGAGGGGCGGGCGGCGCCCGCCTCCAAACCAGGCGAGGCGCCCGTGAACCAGATCAGACCCGGACCGCCGTACGCCTCTCGCCAGACCGCCGCGCCGCGCGTCGGCCTGGAGGCGGACCTGGAAATCCTCGCCCAGCTGGAGGGCAAGCCACTGCCGACGGTGGCCGAACTGGCCCATATGTTCGACGTCTCGCAGACCACGGCGCACCGGATCATCACGCGATTCAAGCAGAGCGGTTTGCTCAAGCTGGTCGACCGCGTGCGGCTGCCCGACGAGGTCTGCCATTGCGTCGCCGATCTGCGCACGAAGCTGCTGGAGGTGCGCGACCTGGACCGGTTCGAAGCGCGCCTGCGCAATGACCCCGCCGTTTCGGCGGCGGCGGCGGTGACCGGCAAACACAGCTACCGCATAACCGCTCTGCATCGCGGGGTGGCCGAGGCGAACCAGTGGTTCAAGGGACTGCTGGCCGAGCCAGCCGTCATCGACGGCCAACTGACCTTCTGCCGGCCGATCATAGACCGCCAGCACTATGCGCGGGCCCTGCTGGGCGAGTAATCGCCTAGGCGACGACCGGCATGTCCTTCAGCAGCTTGTCCAGCGTGACCGGGTACTCGCGCACCCGCACGCCGGTGGCGTTGTAGATGGCGTTGGCCACCGCCGCGCCGACCCCGCAGATGCCCAGCTCGCCGACGCCCTTGGCCTTCATCGGCGAGGACATGGGGTCGGTCTCGTCCAGAAAGATCACCTCCTGGTGCGGGATGTCGGCATGGACGGGCACCTCGTAGCCGGCCAGGTCGTGGTTGACGAAGAAGCCGATCCGCTTGTCGACGACCAGTTCCTCCATGAGCGCCGCGCCGGCGCCCATGGTCATGGCCCCGATCACCTGGCTGCGCGCGGCCTTGGGATTGAGGATCCGACCAGCGGCGCAGACGGCCAGCATGCGGCGGATGCGGATCTCGCAGGTGGCCGCGTCGACCCCGACCTCGACGAAGTGGCCGCCGAAGGTCGACTGCTGGTGGGTCTTGGTCAGGTCGCCATACTCCATGGCGTCCTCGGCGACGATCGGCGCGTCGGCGGCGGCCTGGGCCAGCGGCAGGCTCTGATTGCCCAGCTTCACGCGGCCGTCCGAGAACTCGGCGATCGCTGGATCGAGGCCCAGTTTGGTCGCCACGGCCTCGCGCAGCTTCACGCAGGCGGCGTAGACGCCGGCCGTCGAGCTGTTGGCGCCCCACTGGCCGCCGGAGCCGGCCGAGACGGGGAACGAAGAGTCGCCCAGCTTCACCGTCACTTGGTGCAGAGGCACGCCCATCATCTCGGCGGCGGTCTGGGCGATGATCGTGTAGCTGCCGGTGCCGATGTCGGTCATGTCGGTCTCGACCACGATCCGACCGGTCTTTTCCAGGCGCACGCGGGCGGCCGACTTCATGACCAGGTTGTTGCGGAACGCCGCCGCCACGCCCATGCCGACCAGCCAGCGGCCGGCACGGACCTGACCGGGTCGCGCGCTGCGCTTGGCCCAGCCGAACTTGTCGGCGCCGGTGCGCAGGCACTCGATCAGCTTGCGCTGCGAGAACGGACGGCCGGGTTTTTCCGGATCGACCTGAGTGTCGTTGAGGACGCGCAGCTCGATCGGATCGACGCCCAGCTTCTCGGCCAGCTCGTCGATCGCCACTTCCAGCGCCATCAGGCCCGGCGCCTCGCCCGGCGCGCGCATGGCGTTGCCTTCCGGCAGATCCAGCACGGCCAGCTTCATCTTCATCATGCGGTTGGCGCCGGCATACAGAAGGCGGGTCTGCTGAGTGGCGGTCTCGGGGCCGCCGCCGGGCAGGTCGCCGGACCAGCTTTCGTGACCGATGGCGGTGATCTTGCCGTCCTGGGTGGCGCCGATCCGGATGCGCTGGATGGTCGCCGGACGGTGAGTGGTGTTGTTGAACATCAGCGGCCGCTGAAGGGCGATCTTGACCGGCCGACCCGCCGCCTTGGCCCCCAACGCCGCCAGGATCACGTCGGCGCGGATGAACAGCTTGCCGCCAAAGCCGCCGCCAATATAGGGCGAGACCAGCCGGACATTGTCCTTCGGGATGCCCAGGGTCTTGGCCACATCGCCACGGCTCCAGGCCACCATCTGGTTGGCCGTCCATACCGTCAGCTTATCGCCCTTCCAGGCCGCGATGGTGGCGTGCGGCTCCATCATGGCGTGGGCATGGTCGGGCGTGAGGTAGGTTTCGTCCAGCTTGACCGGCGCGTCGGCGAAGGCCTTGTCGAAGTCGCCGACGGCGGTGTCGGGATTGTCCTTGCCGGCCGGCGGCGCGCCGTCCTTGGCGGAGGCCAGGTCGAAGGTCCCCTTGGCCCGCTCATAGTCCACCTTGATCAGGGCGGCGGCGGCGCGGGCCTGCTCGAAGGTCTCGGCGACCACGACCGCGACGGCCTGGTGGTAGTGCTGGATGTCGGGACCGCCCAGCAGCTTGGCGGTGTTGAAGTCGCCCTTGCCCAGCTTGCCGGCGGTCTGGGCGGTGACCACGGTCAGCACGCCAGGCGCGGCCTTGGCGCGGCTGACGTCCGTGGCCTTGATGCTGCCCTTGGCGATCGCCGAGCCCAGGACGTAGCCATAGGCCACGTTCTCCAGGGCGTCGTGCCGCTCATAGGCGTAGGGGGCCATGCCGGTGGTCTTCAGCGGGCCATCGATGCGGTCGGTCGGCTTGCCGACCACCTTCAGCTGGTCGATCGGATTGGTCGTGGCGGGGGTGTCGAACTTCATGGTCCTAGCTCCGCGCCTGGGCCATGGCCGCGCCCAGGGCGCGCTCGGCCAGGGTCAGCTTGAAGGCGTTCTGGGAGGTGGTCTTGGCGCCGGCGAGCAGGAGTTCGGACACGGACTTGATGCCCTGCGGCAGGGCGCTGTCGGCCGCCTCGACCCGCCACGGCTTGTGCGCGACGCCGCCCAGGGCCACGCGGCCGGAACCGTCTTTGTGCAGGATGGTCGCCACCGAGACGAGGGCGAAGGCGTACGAGGCCCGGTCGCGGACCTTGTGGTAGGCGTGCATGCCGCCGACCGGCTTGGGCAGGGTCACGGCGGTGATCAGCTCTCCGGGCGTCAGGGCTGTCTCCACATGCGGGGTATTGCCTGGCAGGCGATGGAAGTCGGCGATCGGGATCGAGCGGGTCACGCCGTCCGGCTTCACGGTCTCGACGCTAGCGTCCAGCACCCGCATGGCCACGGCCATGTCGCTGGGGTGGGTGGCGATGCAGGCCTCGCTAGTGCCCAGCACCGCGTGCGAGCGGGTGAAGCCGCCGATCGCCGAGCAGCCCGCACCGGGCGTGCGCTTATTGCAGGGCATGTTGGTGTCGTAGAAGTACGGGCACCGCGTCCGCTGCAAGAGGTTGCCGGCCGTGGTGGCCTTGTTGCGCAGCTGGCCCGAGGCACCGGCCAGCAGGGCGCGCGAGAGGACGCCGTAGTCCTTGCGCACGCGTTTGTCGGCGGCCAGGTCGGTGTTGCGCACCAGGGCGCCGATGCGCAAGCCGCCGTCCTTCGTGGCTTCGATCTTGTCCAGCCTCAGGCCATTGACGTCGATCAGCCGGCGGGGCGTCTCGATCTCCAGCTTCATCAGGTCCAGCAGGTTGGTGCCGCCGGCGATGAAGCGGGCCGTCGGGTCCTTGGCGGCAGCTGAGGCAGCTTCGGCTGGGGTGCGGGCGCGTTCGTAGGTGAAGGCTTTCATGCCATTTCCCCCTTGGAGAGGCCTCCCGCGACTTCGCCGATGGCTTCGACGATGTTGGAATAGGCCCCGCAGCGACAGATGTTGCCGCTCATCCGTTCACGGAGTTCCTCGGCCGTGACCTTGAGCGCGTCGGTCAGATCCGCCGTGACGTGGCTGGGCACGCCGGCCTTGATCTCGTCCAGCACCGCCTTGGCCGAGCAGATCTGGCCCGGCGTGCAATAGCCGCACTGGTAGCCGTCATGCTTGATGAAGGCCGCCTGCAGCGGGTGCAGCTTGTCGGGCGCGCCCAGGCCCTCGATCGTGGTGATCTCGTCGCCCTCGTGCATGACCGCCAGGCTCAGGCACGAATTGATCCGCCGGCCGTCGACGATGACCGTGCAGGCGCCGCACTGGCCGTGGTCGCAGCCCTTCTTGGTGCCGGTCAGCCGCAGGTGTTCGCGCAGGGCGTCCAGCAGGGTGGTGCGGGTGTCCAGGGTCAGCGACCGCTTCTGGCCGTTCACCTTGAAGGTCACCTGGGCCAGGTGGGGCGCATCCGGCGTCGCGGCGCTGGCCGTGGCGGGCGCGCCGGCGATGGCGGCGGAGGCCGCGCCGGCGGCCATCAGGTCGCGCCTCGAGAGGCTGAGGTCTTCCGTGTCGGCCATGTCATTCTCCGATCCTCCGCGGACGCCGCGACTATAAGCGACGGGAACGGCGGGTAGTTGCCGCGCAAAGGTGCGGCTCAGGCTATCGGACCAAACGACAAGCGATTAGTCCGTTTTTCTCCACATGCTGATGAGCTGGATTCATCAATCGCGTTCAATGTGACTCTAGCTTAAATTGGCATGACCTGTATCTAAAATTGGCCTGTCCAAATCTCGATCGCGCCGTCATGGTGCCGCCATAACGATGGAGGGGTGGATGACCGGGCAAGGCGAGGGGCTTTCGCGCAGGGGGATGCTGGGGATCTCGACGGCGGCCGTGCTGGCGCCCGCCATGGTCGAGGCGGCGGCGCCCGTTCGGGCTGACCTCCAGCCCTATGAGCGTCTGCTGAAGACCTGGTGCGACGGGCTGCTGGCTTACCAGGTGACGGGGCTGGCCGGGCGGGGCGCAAATGGCGGTTTCCTGTGCCCGGGCTGCGGCATGGTCCACGGGCGCGTCGCCGACACGGTCTATCCGCTGATGCGCACGGCCCGGACCAGCGGCGACACCCGCTATGTCCGCGCCGCCAAGGCCGCCCAGGATTGGAGCGAGCACAATGTCAGCCGGCCGGACGGTAGCTGGGTCAACGACGTCTTCCTGAACGACTGGAAGGGCATCACCGTCTTCCGCGCCATCGCCCTGTCGGAGACGCTGCTGCACCACGGCGACCTGCTGGATGCCGCGACGCGCGAAGCTTGGCGGAGTCGGTTGGCCAAGGCCTTCGACTTCCTCGACGGCTTCATGAAGATCGACACCGGCAACATCAACTATCCGATCTCGTCGGCCTACGCCTTCTCGCTCGGGGCCGAGGTGCTGGGGCGCGAGGCCTATGTCGCCAAGGCGCGGGATTTCGCCCAGGCCAGCCTCGACTTTTTCACGCCCAACGGCCTGCTGTTCGGCGAAGGTCATCCGCAGCGGGGCAGGACGCCCAAAGGCCGTCCGCCGGTGGATCTTGGCTACAATGTCGAGGAGTCTTTGCCAGCCCTGGCAATGTACGGCCTGCGGGCCGGTGATCGGGCGTTGCTGGACCAGGTCGCTACGAGCCTGCGCGCTCACATGGAGTTCATGCTGCCCGACGGCGGCTGGGACAACAGTTGGGGCACGCGGAACTTCAAGTGGACCTGGTGGGGCAGCCGCACCAGCGATGGCTGCCATCCGGCCTACCGCCTGTTGGCCGACCGCGACCCGCGCTTCGCGGAAGTCTCGGCGCGCAACCTGGCCCTGATGGCGACCTGTACGCACGACGGTCTGCTCTACGGCGGTCCGCACTACCGCGCGGCGGGCTATCGGCCGTGCATCCACCACACCTTCAGCCACGCCAAGGCGCTGGCGGCGGTGCTGGATCTGGCTCGGCCACTGGCGTCGTCGCCGCGCGCCGAGCTGCCACGCGACAAGCCCTATGGCCTGAAACGTTTTCCGGAGATCGGGACCCATCTGGCGTCGGTCGGTCCCTGGCGGGCGACCTTCACCGACTACGACTTCGACTACCTGGCGCCGGCCGGTGGCGGTCACGCGTCGGGTGGGGCGATCTCGTTGCTGCAACACCAGGCGCTGGGGCCGGTGCTGGCGGCCAGCATGACGCGCTACAAGGCCGTCGAGATCAGCAACCAGCAGGTCCCGATCGACGCCGCGCATCAGCCGCTGACGCTGCGGATCGACGTGGTCCAAGGCAAGGACGTCTTCACCAGCGTCGCCGACCTTTCCGCGAACCTGGAGGCGGTCGAGCGGGATGGCGCGGTCGTCGCCAGGACCTCCGGTCGTTTGAAGACGCCGGAGGGGCGCGAACTGGAGCCGCCGGTCGCTTTCGCCGTAACCTATAGCCTGACGCCGCGCGGGTTGGAGCTGAGCGCGACGGTGTCCGGCTTGGGTGATCGCGCAGCGCGCCTCGTGGCGCCGGTCATCGCGCGCAAGGACGAAGCGGCCGCGCGCCGCGACGCCCGCTCGGTCGTCATCGCCAAGCCCGGCGGCGCGATTCTGGTCTCTAGTCCCGACGCCGATCTGGACGGTGACGTTGGCACAAGGATCTTCAATCTCGTGCCTGGTCTGCAAGCCGTACCGCTTTCGATCAAGCTGCGTGATGGCGAGACCGCTAGCTTGGTGATCAGCACCGCTTGACGCGCCCGTTCGGGGCGGTAGAGCCGGCGGCAAGCTTCACCAGAGCGCGGACGCCATGCACGACTTTCCCGACGACATCTTCACCGAACCCGAGGACGTGGATCCGGACACCCTGGCCAATTTGGGTCCGCTGCGTCGTCTGGCCGGCGTCTGGGAGGGGATGAAGGGCATCGACCTGAACCCCAAGGCCGACGGCCCCGAGCGCCGCGAGTTTCTTGAGCGTATCGAGATGCAGCCGATCGACCCGCAGGCCAACGGCCCGCAGCTGTTGTACGGCCTGCGGTATCACGTCCACATCGTCGCCTCTGACGAGGACGCGACCTTTCACGACCAGGTCGGCTACTGGCTGTGGGAGCCGGCGACGGGCCTGATCATGCAGACCCTGGCTATCCCGCGCGGCCAGTCGCTATTGGCGGCCGGCCGAGCCGCCGAGGACGGCTCGGGTCTGATCGTTCGCGCCGAGCGGAGCAGCCCCAGCTATGGCATCAGCTCGACCGATTTCCTGGAGTGGGCGTTCCGGACAGACTCCTACGAGCTGGACGTCTGCTTCGAGGCCGATGGCGGCTGGTCCTATACCTCGACCACCATGCTGCAGGTGCGGGGCAGGGCGGCGCCGTTCCGGCATCTCGATCGCAACACTCTGCACAAGGTGGCTGAGCCGCGCCCCAATCCGTCGGCTCGGATCGCCGCCGGCCAGGCCAGCCTGGTCGAAGCCCATGGCTTCGTCTCGATCGCGCCGCTGGAAAGCGCAGACTGAGAAACCCTGAAGTCTCTTGAAAACCCGGCAGCGGCTCACCCCGTCGCTGCTGGGGAGCAGTCACGATCCGTCATCGTGAAAAACCGTCTTGTATGATAAATGCCAGCCGATTAAATAAAACAAATTAAATAAAATATTCCGAGGCGGTGAGGCGACGAAACGTCGAACTCTCTGCAAGCGGCGGTCCGTCTGATCAATCGGTTCGGCGGCAGTTTCAGGGGTGGAAACGTGAAGGCAATCAACAGGAAAAGTGTGCTCTTGGCGTCGGTCGCGGCCGTCGCCTGGTCCGGAGTCCTGGTCGCGTCGGCTCAGGCCCAGACAACTGCGGTCGGTGCGGACAGCGCTGTCGATCAAGTGACCGAAGTCGTGGTCGTCGGCCAGCGCAAGGCGATTCAGTCGGCCCAGGACCTGAAGAAGAACTCCGAAGAAATCGTCGACTCGATCACCGCCGTCGACATCGGCGGCTTGCCGGACCGCTCGGTGACCGAGGCGCTGCAGCGCGTGCCGGGCGTGACCATCGGCCGGACCAACCAGCCCCGCGACGTGGACCGCCTGAACGCCGAGGGCTCGGGCATCCAGATCCGCGGCCTGACCTGGGTGCGCTCGGAACTGAACGGACGCGACATGTTCTCGGCGCGCGGCGGCCGGGCCATCTCGTGGGAAGACGTGACGCCCGAGCTGTTCGCCGGCGTCGACGTCTACAAGAACCCGTCGGCCGACATCGTCGAAGGCGGCCTGGGCGGCACGGTGAACCTGCGCACGCGCATGCCGTTCGATCAGGCCGGCCGGCAGATGGCCTTCTCGGCCGACTACACGCGCGGCGACCTGCGCAAGGAAGGCACGCCGTCGGGCAGCTTCCTGCTGAGCGATCGCTTCGACACCAATGTGGGCGAGTTCGGCATGCTGGTCAGCATGTCCAGCTCCAAGCTGGCGACCGCGGTCAACAGTATCGCGGTCGACCCGTACAACGCCCACGGCGTGGGCGTGCAGTCCTCGTATGACGGCGGTGCGACGCTGAACTTCAATGGCGACAATTCGGTCGCCGGCCAGGGTAAGAGCCGCGTCTTCGTGCCGGTCGGCGTGCAGTACCGCAACAACGAGCAGGACCGGAACCGCAACGGCTTCTATGGCGCCTTCCAGTGGCGGCCGAACGATAATCTGGAGCTCTACACGACCCTGTTCCGCACCGAGGCCAAGCAGACCTTTAAGGACCGCTTCGCCCAGACCTCGGCCTGCTGCTCGGCGACCAACAACCAGTCGTTCGTGGTCGGTCCGGCGACGGGGACTTCGTTCACCTTCGACTCCGATGGCAACTTCCTCAAGGGCCATCTGATCGACGGCGGTGGCGGCGGCAACGGCGTGTCCAACTCGTTCCTGCTGAACCTGGGCACGCGCTACGGCAAGGTGAAGGACAACACCAACGACGTCTCGGCCGGCTTCAAGTGGGGCAACGATCGCTGGCTGGTCACGGGCGATCTGCAATACGTCTATTCGCACCGCGAAGGCACGGACCTGACGGTCTACAACACCGTCACCCTGGCGGGCGGCTTCGGCCTGGATCTGACCGGCGAGCTGCCGAAGATCACCATGGCCAACGCCACCGCCAATCCGGCGGCGTTCAACCTGTACGCCGCCATGGACCACATCGACGACAACGACGCACGTGAGTATTCGGGTAAGTTCGACGTCACCTATTCGTTCGACGAGGACAACTGGCTCAAGGACCTGAAGCTGGGCGTCCGGGCCACCTCGCGCGACGCCACCTCGCGCGACGCGGGCTATAACTGGAACCTGATCTCGGCGCCCTGGGCCACGCGCGTCACGGCCACGGCCGACAAGTACACCCAGCACCAGGACAAGGTCAGCTTCGATAACTTCTTCAAGGGCGACCTCAGCGTCCCCGGCCTGATCATGCCGTCATTCGATTTGGCCAAGGACCCGACGGCGCTCTACGCCTATCTGAGGAACACTATCTGGAACGGCCCCATCCCTGGCGGCGGTCCGGCCTATAACGACGGCGAGTACGGCTATTATCCGCGGGGCGGGCCCAACGGCACGATCCCGACCTGGTCGCCGGCCGGCGGGACCTACAGCCCGTTCGCCCAAGGCGCCCTGATGAGCTACATGCCCATCTGGGCCGCGCCGACGGGCAACATCAGCTACTGGCAGCCGTTGGGCGACGTGAACACCAGCTTCGCCAATTCGGGCGGTCGCGGCGTCAATCGCCAGTGGGAGAAGACCGAGGCGATCTATGCCAAGGCCCGCTTCGGCGGCGATCTGCCGTTCGAGTGGGGCGGTCGGGCCATGACCTGGGATGGCAATCTGGGCCTGCGCGTGGTGCATGCCTCGACCGACGGCCAGGGGTACGGCACGGTCGGCTTCATCGACGCCTCGCAGAAGCGCTTCGCCTCCAGCGTGGCGCAAGCCAAGATCGACTTCGCCGACGGCAAGCCGTTCGCCTCGGTCGGCAGCACCAGCTACACCAACGTGCTGCCCAGCCTGAACCTGCGCCTGAAAGCCAACGAGAGCCTGTTCCTGCGCTTCGCGGCGTCCAAGAACATCGTCCGGCCGGACTTCTACCAGCTGGACCCCTCGGTCAACATGTCGGCCACGCTGCAGTCGCGTAACGCCACGGTCGCCGACGGCATTATCAACCCGCAGACCAGTGCGGCCTATACCCAGGCGCAACTCGACACGGCGTCGGCCGGCGGTTCGCCCGTGCAGTACCACAGCGACGTCGCCTTCGGTTTCTACTCAGGCAATCCGAACCTGAAACCCATGCGCGCCAACTCGTTCGACCTGTCGGGCGAATGGTACTTCAAAGGCGGCATGATGGCCGTGGGCGCCTTCCACAAGGACGTCTACGATTACATCCAGTCGACCCCGACCCTGGCGACGATCACCAAGTCCGACGGCAAGTCCGTGCAGGCCGTTGGCACGATCCCGCAGAACATGGGCCACGGGAAGGTCTACGGCCTCGAGTTCCAGTACCAGCAGTACTACGACTTCCTGCCGGGCGCCTTCGGCGGCCTGGGCACGGAATTCAACGCCACCATCCTGGAGAGCAAGGGAACGTCGAACGTCTCGTCCAGCACGACGGACGCCTCGCAGATCAACGCCTCGAAGCTGGACCTGCCGCTGGAGCAGCTATCGCGCTACACGTACAACGCCACGCTCCTTTACAGTAAGTACGGCATCGACGCGCGCCTGGCCTACAACTGGCGCTCGCGCTACCTGATGAGCGCCTCGGCCTCGAACCTGGTGGTTCCGGTATACGCCAAGGCCTACGGCCAGTTGGACGGCTCTGTGACCTACGGCCTGACCCCGCAGGTCAAGGTCGGCGTCCAGGTCGTGAACCTGCTGAACTCTCGCTACGACCTGGAGATGGACCAGCGTGACAGCTGGTACCTGGGCACGCAGGGGAACTTCTCGAAATCCCTGGTCCGCACCCACAGCTGGACCGTCAGCGACCGCCGTGTTTCGTTCATCGTGCGCGGGACCTTCTAGGCCCCCTGTAACCCCGCCGGCCTCTCGCCGGCGGGGACCCTTTTGACGAACGAAGGCGGCATGGAAAACGCGGGAAAGATCTCACACCTGGTCATCGTCGGCGGGGGCACGGCCGGTTGGATGTCGGCGGCGTTCTTCTCGAAGGTCTTCACGCCCCAGCAGATGAAGATCACCCTGGTGGAGTCGGCCGACATCGGCACGGTCGGGGTGGGCGAGGCGACGATCCCGCCGATCACCTTCTTTAACCAGGTGGTGGGCGTCGACGAGCGCCGGATGCTGACGTCGACGCAAGGCACGTACAAGCTGGGCATCGAGTTCGTCGGCTGGGGCGATCCCGGCGACGCCTATATTCATCCGTTCGGCAACTACGGCCCGCCGATGGACGGGGTGTCGTTCCACGCCTTCTGGCTGCGGGCCCGCAAGCTGGGCTACCAGGCTGACCTTTCCGAGTTCTCGCTGAGCTGCGTGGCCGCCAAGGCCGGCAAGTTCGACTGGCGCACGGAGGATCCGCGCGACCCGCGCTCGGCCATGGCCCACGCCTATCACTTCGACGCCTCGCTCTACGCAAAGCTACTGCGTGAGGTGGCCGAGGGCCGGGGCGTCAAGCGTGTCGAACGCACGATCAAGGGCGTGAACCTCGATGGGCTGGACGGCGCGATCGCCTCGCTGGCGCTGGACGATGGCGAGACCCTGGCGGGCGACTTCTTCATCGACTGCACGGGCTTCCGAGGTCTGCTGATCGGCGACGCGCTGGGCGTGGGCTATGACGATTGGTCGGAATTCCTGCCGGCCAACCGCGCCATCGCCGTGCCGACGACGCGCTATGAGGATCCGATTCCCTATACCCGCGCCACCGCCGACACGGCTGGCTGGCGCTGGCGCATCCCGCTGCAGCACCGCACCGGCAACGGCTACGTCTATGTCAGCGACTTCATCAGCGACGACCAGGCGGCCGACGACCTGCTGGCGGCCCTGGCGGCCGAGCATCCGGGCAACAAGGTGCTGGCCGATCCGCGTTTCCTGCGGTTCACCACCGGGCGGCGCAAGAAGTCGCGGTTCAAGAACTGCGCGGCGATCGGCCTGTCCAGCGGCTTCCTGGAGCCCCTGGAGTCGACCTCGATCCACCTGATCCAGCATGGCCTGATCAAGCTGGCCGGCAGTTTCCCGCTGGCCAAGATCGATGCGCCCGTCGCCGATCTCTACAGCCAGATGATGGGCGAGGAGATGGAGCAGATCCGGGATTTCCTGATCTACCACTACCACGCCAATCGCCGGGTCGGTCAGCCGCTGTGGGACCGCATGCGCCACATGACGATCCCGGACTCGCTGAAGCTGAAGATGGAGCTGTTCCGCACCCGCGGCGCGACCATCTTCCCCAACCAGACCATCTTCCAGGAGCCGAACTGGCTGGCGATCATGATCGGCCAGGGCGGCATGCCCGAGGGCCACGACCCGCTGGCCAATCTGATGGACGAGCGCGTCATGGCCGAGCGCCTGCGGCACGTGCGGATGGCCTGCCGTCAGGCCGCGGCGCAGATGCCGACCCACGCCAGCATTCTCGAGCGTGTCTCCACGCCCGATCCCATGAAAGGAACCGTTGATGCCTAGGCCATCCCCGCGTCTGATCGCCTTGCTGGCGACCGCCGCGCTGGTTCTCCCATCCGCTGCGTTCGCGGCCGACAAGGACCCGCCGCCGCGCGTCGCCAATGGCCTGGCCCAGACGCCGCCGATGGGCTGGAACAGCTGGAACAAGTTCGCCTGCAATATCGACGAGGCCACGGTGCGCCGCGTCGCTGACGCCATGGCTTCGAACGGTATGAAGGACGCCGGCTACCAATATGTGGTGATCGACGATTGCTGGCATGGCGCGCGTGATGCGAACGGCTTCATTACCTATGACGCCAAGCGCTTTCCCGGCGGCATCAAGGCGCTGGCGGACTATGTCCATTCGAAGGGCTTGAAGTTCGGCATCTATTCCGACGCTGGCCGGCAGACCTGCGGTGGTCGTCCGGGCAGCCAGGGACATGAGTACCAGGACGCCAAGACCTATGCCGCCTGGGGTGTCGACTATCTGAAGTACGACTGGTGCTCCACCGGTACACGCAACGCCGAGGAAGCCTACACCCTGATGGCGGACGCCTTGCGCGAGACCGGCCGCGATATCGTCTTCTCGATGTGCGAATGGGGCACGGCCAAGCCGTGGCTGTGGGCCAGCGCCATCGGTAATCTGTGGCGCACGACCGGCGACATCACCGACAAGTGGGACGGCAAGCATGACTACTCGCTGGGCGTCCTTCGCATCGTCGACTTGAACGAGCCGCTGCATCCGTTCGCGGGGCCAGGCCACTGGAACGATCCGGACATGCTGGAGGTCGGCAATGGCGGCCTGACCACAACCGAGTATCGCTCGCACTTCAGCCTGTGGGCCCTGATGGCCGCGCCGCTGATCGCCGGCAATGACGTGGCCAACATGGACAAGGACACGCGCGACATCCTGCTGAACAGGGAGGTCATCGCCGTGAACCAGGACCGACTGGGCGTCCAGGGGCGCCGCGTGCGCGACGATGGCGATCTGGAGGTGTGGTCCAAGCCGCTGGCCGATGGCAGCCGGGCGGTGATCCTGTTCAACCGTGGCGAGGCGGCCAAGCCGATCACGGTCGACTGGACCGAGCTGGGCTATCCCGCGACGCTGAAGGCTCAGGTGCGCGATCTGTGGGCCGGCAAGGACCTAGTCGCGATGAAGGGGCGGTTCGTCGCGACCGTCCAGCCGCACGGCGTGGTCATGGTCCGCATCGCGCCCTAGCGGCGTCCGTCTTCCTGTTTCTCCAACCAACGCTGACGCGGGGCGGCGCCCCTTCGTGCGCTATCGAGGCTTTCCAGTGATCCAGATTGGTGTCGATTTCGGCGGGACCAAGATCGAGGCCGCCGGCCTGGCGCCGATGGCGAGGTCGTAGCGCGCCTGCGAATGCCGACGCCGGCGACCTACGACGCCGCCCTGGCCGTCGTTCGCGATCTGGTCGAGCGCATCGAAGCGCGGCTGTGGGCGCCAGGACAGACCGGCTAGGCCTGGGCGGTGTTCCGCAGCACCGAGCGCACCGGCAGGTAGCGCGCGATGATCGGCAGGATGGCCGCGCCCAGGGCCGGCGCGTCGGCGGCGAGGGCCGCGTGGCGCACCGGGGCCATGGCCAGGGCCAGATTTCGCGCCGCCAGCTTGTCGTTCACGGCCTGGGCCAGACGGTCGATCAGCGAGCCGGGCAGGCGGCCGCCGATGAACACCGCCTGCGGATCGATCAAGCAACTGATGGCGACCAGGGGATCGCACAGCCGCTCGGCCGCGATGTTCAGCCACGCGTCGACTCGCGCATGGCCTTCCGGCGGCAGGTCGGCGAGCTGCGCGGGATCCGCCGGCGCCAAGTCGCCCAGGGCCTCGTTCAGCGACGACAGCGAGACGAAGTCCTCCAGGGTCGCCGAACCCGAGCCACTTACCGGCAGGAAGCCCAGCTCGCCGCTGCGACCATGCGCGCCGCGGAAGTACTCGCCGTCGACGACCAGGCCGCCGCCCAGGCCCGAGCTGACCAGCATGTAGAAGAAGCTGGGATTGCGCATGCCGTGGCCGAAATGCAGCTCGCCCAGGGCGGCCGCGGCGGCGTCGTTCTCGACCATGATCGGCCAGTCGTGGCCGGGCGAGAGCAGGGCGCGGATGTCGACCGTGTTCCAGGCCTCGTAGTCGGCCGGCCGATGGGGCAGGTCGCCCTTGGCCAGGTCGTCGGGCACGGCCACGCCGACACCGATGATCCGGTCGGCCTGGATACCCTTCAGCCTACGGAACGCCTTGCGGTGTTGCTCGAAGAAGTCGGCGACCTGGCTGGGGCTGGCGAAGGCGACCTCACGCGAGGCGCGGGCGCGGACCTTGCCGGCCAGGTCCAGGAGCACGATCGTGATGTGGTCACGGTCGATATTCAGGCCGATCGAGTAGCAGCCGTCCGGATTGATCGTGAAGGTCATGGCCGGCTGTCCGCGGGCGCCGTGCAGCTTGCCGGCCTCGATGACCAGGCCTTCCTCGAGCAGGCGGTTGGTGATGTTGGTGATCGCCGGGACGGTCAGCCCCGTATAGGTGGCGACTTCCTGCTTGGTCTTGGCCAGGCCGATGCGGATCGATTGCAGGGCGACGCGCTGATTGTAGTCGCCGGCCCGCTCGATATTGGTGCCGGACAGATTGGCCCCCTCGTCGTGCGGCTCGCGGGAACGCCGGCTCTGCGCATCGGACATGGTCGGGCTGTCTCTCTTGGGATTGGAAGCGATACCATCCGCCCCGCCATTAAGAAAACCTCTTTTATTATTTCAGAAGCAAGGCCAAGCGCTGTCCGGGTTTCGTCATCAGGCGGATGATTTTTGGATATGATTAACCGTGAAGCTTGGCCGTTCTTTAGGGCTTAGGCGCGATAACCATCCCATCAAAACCAAGCGTTGCTCGCTACAGGGAATGGGGCCAATGAAACTCTCGATCGCACTCGCCGCCGGCGTCGCCGCCAGCTTCTTCGTCGCTCAGGCCGCTTCGGCCGCCGGCGGTTTCGAAGACCAGATGGGCCGCTGCCTGCAGCAGTTCGCCAACACCCGCGACGCCGCCCAGGTCATGCTCGAGTGCAACGCCGCCGACGGCAAGCTGTCGGACTGCAAGGTCGTCGACAACAGCGCCGGTGGTAAGGGCTTCGACAAGGCCGCCATGTGCATCGCTGAAAAGCTGCCGATGGGCGCCAAGACCGGCACCGTGAAGGTTCCGTTCCGCTTCCCGGGCGGCGCGTAAGACTTACCGTCCATACGGTACGAGCAATGGCCTCCGCTGGTACGTCCAGCGGAGGCGTTGTTGTTTCTGGGCCTGGGCGCCTATGCTGCCGTTCTCGATAGGGAGCGGGAACGAAGATGAAGCGTAGCAGCGTCCTGGCGTTCGCCATGGTCGGCGGCCTGGCGGCGGTGTCTCTGGCTGTGGCCCAAACCAAGCCAGAAGGGGCCAAGCCGGAAGAGACCGAGGTCTGGAAGCCGGCGGTTCCGGTCGTGGCGCCGGCCCAGGATGTCGGCGGTGCGCCGGCCGATGCGATCGTCCTCTTTGACGGCAAGAATCTGGATCAGTGGGTCTCGGCCCTGGACAAGTCGCCGGCTGGCTGGACCGTTTCCGACGGAGTGATCACCGTCAACAAGGCGCGCGGCAACATCGAGACCAAGCGCTCGTTCCGCGACTACCAACTGCACCTGGAATGGCGTGTCCCGGCCAATATCACCGGCTCGGGGCAGGCGCGGGGCAACAGCGGCGTCTTCCTGGCGTCCACCGGTCCGCGCGACCAGGGCTACGAGGTGCAGATCCTCGACAGCTACGGCAACGCCACTTACGTCAACGGCCAGGCCGCCAGCGTCTACAAGCAGCATCCGCCCCTGGCGAACGCCAGCCGCAAGCCGGGCGAGTGGCAGACCTACGACATCATCTGGCATCCGCCGACTTTCGGCGCCGAAGGAGCGCTGTCCAGGCCGGCGACGGTGACGGTGCTGCACAATGGCGTGCTGGTGCAGGACAACGCCGTGCTGGCCGGCGAGACGGTCTATATCGGCAAGCCGACCTACAAATCGCACGGGGCTGCGCCGATCAAGCTGCAGGCGCATGGCGATCCCAGCGAGCCGATCAGCTTCCGCAACATCTGGGTTCGCGAGCTGCCGACGCCGCTAGGCTGACGGCGGCGCGGTGCTGGAGCGCACCACCAGTTGATGGGGCAGGGTGACGTTCTGCAGGGTGCTGGTCCGGTCGGCCAGGATGTCCAACAGCAAACGCACCACCTCGTGGCCGATCTGCTCCTTGGGCTGGCGCACCGTGGTCAGCTGCGGATACAGGTACTGGGCGAAGCGGATGTCGTCGAAGCCGACCAGCGACACGTCCTCGGGACACCGCAGGCCGCGCTGGCGGATCGCCTCCAGCGCGCCCATGGCCATCTCGTCACTGAAGCAGAAGATCGCCGTCGGCCGGCCGGGCTCGTCCAGCAGCTCGCCGGCCTGGCGCACGCCCGACTCGATCGAGAAGTCGCCGATGGCGATGCGTAGGGCGCTGGCGCGGCCATGACGCTGGGCGGCGGCCAGCACGCCGTTCAGGCGGTCGCTGCTGATCGGGCTGGCCAGCGGGCCGGTCACCGCGCCGACGCGGGTGTGGCCAAGCTCGTAGAGATACTCGACGGCCTCGGCGGCGGCGCGCTCGTTGTCGATATGGGCGCTGGAGACGGCCAGGCCCGGGCGGAACTCGCAGCCATTGACGATCGGCGTCTTGGGGCCCTTGGCGGCGACCATCTCGGCCAGCACGTCGGGCAGGCGATGGCCCAGGAAGATCAGGCCGTCGGCCTCCTTGCGGCGGAACATGGCCGCATATTGCTCCTCGCGCGTCTCCTCATGGCGGGTGTCGCCCAGCAGCACCGAATAGCCGGCGGCCAGGGCGGCTTCCTCGACGCCCCGGATGACCTGCGAGAAGAACGGGTTGGAGATGTCCGGCACGGTGACCAGGATCTTTTCGGTCCGAAGGGTGCGCAGGCTCTTGGCCGCGAAGTTGGGCTCGTAACCCAGGCGGGTGACAGCCTCCATCACCTTATGGCGCGTGGTCTCCAGCACCAGTTCGGGCGCGCTGAACACCCTGGAAACAGTCGCTGTGGAGACGCCCGCGTCGCGGGCAACGTCTTGAATGGTCGCCATCGGCCGGACACTGGCGACTAGCCGACAGCTTGGCAAGCTAGCGGACCCCTGTTATCGATGATTTCGATTACATCGGAGCGGAGGCCGTCCAAAACGGACGAAACCAGCCGCCCAAAACTGGTCGGGGAGGGCCAGGTCCATGAACACGAGCTTCCGGCTCTTCGTGATGATGGTGCTGCAGCTGGCGATCTGGGGCGCCTGGGCGCCGAAGATCTTCCCCTACATGGGCATGCTGGGTTTCGAGCCCTGGCAGCAGTCGCTGGTCGGCAGCTCGTGGGGCGTGGCCGCCCTGGTCGGCATCTTCTTTTCCAACCAGTTCGCCGACCGCAACTTCGCGGCCGAGCGTTTCCTGGCTGTCAGCCACCTAATCGGCGGCCTGGCCTTGGTCGGCACCGCTTTCGCCACCGACTTCTGGCCGTTCTTCGCCTGCTACCTGGTGTTCAGCCTGGTCTATGTGCCGACCCTGTCGGTGACCAACTCGATCGCCTTCGCCAACCTGAAGGATCCGGCCGCCGGCTTCGGCGCGGTGCGGATGGGCGGGACCGTCGGCTGGGTGCTGGTCAGCTGGCCGTTCGTCTTCCTGCTGGGCGCCCAGGCCTCGGTCGAGCAGGTGCGCTGGATCTTCCTGGTCGCGGCGATCGTCTCGTTCGCCTTCGCCGGCTACGCCCTGACCCTGCCGCACACGCCCGCCCGCAAGGACGCGCCCGGCATCGACAACCTGGCCTGGCGCCGCGCCTTCAAGCTGTTGGGCGCGCCATTCGTGCTGGTGCTGTTCATCGTCACCTTCATCGATAGCGTCATCCACAACGGCTACTTCGTGATGGCCGACGCCTTCCTCACAAACCGCGTGGGCATCGCCGGCAACCTGTCGATGGTCGTGCTGAGCCTGGGCCAGGTGGCCGAGATCCTGACCATGTTCCTACTTGGCCGCGTGCTGGCCAAGCTGGGTTGGAAGGTGACGATGATCATCGGCGTGCTGGGCCACGCCGCTCGTTTCGCGGTCTTCGCCTTCTTCGCCGACAGCATCCCGACCATCGTGGCGGTCCAATTGCTGCACGGCATCTGCTACGCGTTCTTCTTCGCCACCGTGTACATCTTTGTCGACGCGGTGTTCCCCAAGGACGTGCGCTCCAGCGCCCAGGGCCTGTTCAACCTGCTGATCCTGGGGATCGGTAATGTGGTGGCCAGCTTCCTGTTCCCCGAATTGGTCAGCAAGCTGAGCGCCGGCGGAGCGGTCGACTACACCACCCTGTTCCTGGTCCCGACCGGCATGGCGCTGGCCGCCGTCTGCCTGCTGGCGGTGTTCTTCCGCCCGCCGTCGCATGGTCCGGTCGCCGAGACCGACGACGTTCCCGCCACCGCCTCCGCGGCTCAAGTCTAAGGAAAGCCCCGTGAACCAACACCTTTCTCGACGTGGCCTTCTGGGCGCTGGCGCGGCTGTGCTGGGCGCGACCTTGACCGGCGCCGCCACCGCCGCTGAGGCGCCGTTCTTCCAACGCCACAAGCAGCCGGTCGGCATCCAGCTCTACAGCCTGGGCCCGGACCTGGCGAAGGAACTGGACGCCCAACTGGCCACGGTTTCCAAGATCGGCTTCAAGTCGGTCGAACTGGCCGGCTATCTGGGCCGCACGCCGGCCGAGCTGCGCGCCGCGTTCGACAAGGCGGGTCTGATCTGCCCCAGCGCCCACATCTCGCCCAAGGGGGGGGGCGGCTTCAGCGGCGACCTGGCCAAGCTGGCCGACGACATGCACGTGATCGGCGTGAAGTCGGTGATGATGCCGATCTTCTACATCCCCGATCGCATGGGCGGCGCCGACCTGCGGCAGGCGGGCGTGCAGATGACCGCCGACGACTGGAAATGGAACGCCGACTTCCTCAACGAGAAGGCCGCCGTGCTGAAGAAGGCCGGCATCATCAGCGGCTATCACAACCACAATTTCGAGTTCGCGCCGCTGGGTGACACCAACGGCATGGAGATCCTGCTGAAGGGCACGGATCCGAACCTGGTCACCTTCGAGATGGACGCTGGCTGGGTCACCGCCGCCGGCCACGATCCGCTGGCCATGCTGAAGGCGCATCCGGGGCGCTTCACCCAGATGCACGTCAAGGACATCAAGCCGACCACCAAGGCCAATTTCGAGCTGAAGCAGGACCCGACCGAGGTCGGCGGCGGCATGATTGACTGGAAGAAGTTGCTGCCCGCCGCCTACGCCGCCGGCATCCGCGGCTTCTACTACGAGCAGGAGCCGCCGTTCGCCCATCCGCGCCTGGAGTCGGCCAAGATCAGCTACGATTACCTCGCCAAGGTCGTCGCCTGATGGCTCTGCGGATGGCCATGGTCGGCGGCGGTCCCGGCTCGTTCATCGGGCCGGTGCACCGCATGGCCGCCGAGCTGGATGGCCGTATCCGGCTGGTCGCCGGGGTGTTCAGCCGCGACCCGGCCAAGAACGCCCAGGCGGCCGCCGCCTGGGGCGTCGCGCCCGACCGGGTCTATCCGGATCATCACGCGATGATCGCCGCCGAGACGGCGCGGCCGGATGGGGTCCAGCTGGTCTCGGTGGTGACGCCCAACCACCTGCACTTCGACGTCTCGGCCGCCGCGCTGAAGGGTGGGCTGCACGTGATCAGCGACAAGCCCGCGACCCTGAATCTGGCCGAGGCGGAAGCGTTGGCTGGCATCGTCGCGGCGTCTGGCAAACACTACGGCCTCACCTACACCTACACCGGCTATCCCATGGTTCGCGAAGCGCGTGAGATCGTGGCGCGGGGTGACCTGGGCGCGGTGCGCAAGGTGGTGGTCGAATATTCGCAAGGCTGGCTGTCGAAGCCCCTGGAGCTGGACGAGGCCAACAAGCAGGCCAGCTGGCGCGGCGATCCCAAGCAGTCCGGCGTCGGCGGCTGCATCGGCGACATCGGCGTCCACGCCTTCAACATCGCCGAGTTCGTCACTGGCCACCGCGTCGAGCGCCTGTGCGCCGATGTCGCCACCGTGGTGCCGGGCCGCAGCCTGGATGACGACTGCAACGTGCTGCTGCGCTTCGCCGGTGGCGCGCGCGGCGTGCTGATCGCTTCGCAGATCTCGGCGGGCGCCCGCAACGGCCTGACGCTGAGCGTCTATGGCGAGAAGGGCGGCCTGACCTGGTCGCACGAGGATCCCAACGTCCTGACGATCGACTGGCTGGACGGTCCCAGCCATGTGCTGCACGCCGGTTCGGGTTATCTGGGCGCGGGCGCTCGCGCCGTGACGCGCCTGCCGACGGGCCATCCGGAGGGCTTCATCGAGGCCTTCGCCAACATCTATCGCGATTTCGCCGACGCCATCGAAGGGCGGGGCGGGGCGCTTGTGCCCGACATCGGCGAGGGCGTGCGCGGCATGGCTTTCGTCGAGCGCGCCGTGGCCGCCAGCCGCGACGACGCCGGCTGGGTGTCGCTGACAGGAGAGGCGTGATGAAGACGCTCAAGGGACCGGCCATCTTCCTGGCCCAGTTCATCGGCAGCGAGCCGCCGTTCGACAAGCTGGAGACCATGGCCAAATGGGTCTCTGACCTCGGCTATCTCGGCGTGCAGATGCCGACGGGCGGGGCGGATTCGTTCTTCGACCTGGCCCTGGCCGCCGAGAGCCAGACCTATTGCGACGACATCGCCGGTCTGCTCGCTGAATACGGCCTGGAGATCACCGAACTCTCGACCCACCTGCAGGGCCAGCTGGTCGCCGTGCATCCGGCCTATGACGAGCTGTTCGACGGCTTCGCGCCGCCCGAGCTGCGCGGCAAGCCCAAGGAGCGCCAGGAATGGGCTGTCGGGCAGGTGAAGGCCGCCGCCGTCGCCAGCCGTCGCCTGGGGCTGAAGGCGCACGCCACCTTCTCGGGCTCGCTGGCCTGGCCCTATGTCTATCCGTGGCCGCAGCGGCCGGCGGGCCTGATCGAGGAGGCTTTCGCCGAGCTTGGCCGGCGCTGGAAGCCGATCCTGGACGTCTTCGAGGAGAACGGCGTCGACGCGGCCTACGAGATCCATCCGGGCGAGGACCTGCACGACGGCGCGACCTTCGAGCGGTTCCTGGACGAGGTCGGCGGCCACCCGCGCGCCAATATCCTGTTCGATCCCAGCCACTTCGTCCTGCAGCAGCTGGACTATCTGGGCTACATCGACCGCTACCACGAGCGGATCAAGGCGTTCCACGTCAAGGACGCCGAGTTCCGGCCGACGGCCCAGTCGGGCGTCTATGGCGGCTATCAGGGCTGGGCCGAGCGGCCAGGGCGTTTCCGGTCGCTGGGCGATGGCCAGGTGGATTTCAAGGCGATCTTCTCCAAGCTGGCCCAATACGATTTCGACGGCTGGGCGGTGCTGGAGTGGGAGTGCGCGCTGAAGCACCCGGAACAGGGCGCCCGCGAAGGCGCGCCGTTCATCCGAGACCACATCATCCAGGTCACGGACAAGGCCTTCGACGACTTCGCCGGCAGCGCGCCAGACGCTGGTCGCAATCGCCGGCTATTGGGTCTTTAAGGCCGCCGCCAAATTCTGACGGAGAGTTTCCTCGATGAAGTTCCAGCTTACGCTCGCCGCCATCCTGATGGGCATGGCGACCAGCGCCGCCGCGCAGGTCTCCGGCCAACAGGTGTTCGAGCAGAAGTGCACCATGTGCCACTCGCTGCAGCCCGCGCCGGGCAAGATGGGGCCGCCGCTGGCCGGCGTCGTCGGTCGCAAGGCCGCGGCCGCGCCGGGCTTTGCCTACAGCACCGCGCTGAAGGGCTCGAACATCACCTGGACCGCCGACCAGCTGGACGCCTTCATCAAGGCCCCGGGCAAGACCGTGCCGGGCACCAAGATGCTGCTAGGAGAGGCGGACGCCGCCAAGCGCGCGGCGGTGATCCAGTACCTGACGTCCATCAAGAAATAGATCGATTTCCCCAAACCGATCATCCCCGCGAAAGCGGGGATCCAAGCCGAGCCAGCGGGTTAGTTTCCGACCGCGCCAAACCCCCGAAAGTCCGCATGGATCCCCGCTTTCGGCGGGGATGCTCGGTGTTTGTGGGACTACCGCGCCGTCAGCTCCTGGATCTGGATATCCTTGAATTCGATCGGGTGGCCTTCGCTCTGCAGGGCGATGTAACCCTCGGTCACCGGAGCCGCGCCGCGCGCCAGGATGTAGGGCTTGGCGCCGCCGGCGACAGTGTCGTCCGGATCCAGGGTTACGTCGGCATATTTGTGGACCGCCACGCCGTTGATCTTCTGGGTGATCTCGCCGTTGGGCAAGACTTCCAGTTCGGCCTGGACCCAGGTCCCGTTCGGGATGGTCGGGGCGTTCTTCGAGATCGTGCAATGCTCCTTCACCTTCGTCCCGTCGATGGCGATGGTCAGGCCGGGCGTACAAACCGAGCCGGTGGAGCGGGGCGCGTCGCCGTCCTTGCCCAGCAGCTGGAATTCGACCGAGACCGGGAACGGCTGCTCGACGGTCATGCTCTCTGGGCTCTGGCTCAGGAACATGATCCCACTGTTGCTGCGCGCCCAGGCCGGCGTGTCGGCCAGGCCGCCCTCGGTCAGGAAGCGGTAGGTCAGTTTCAGGCGGTAGGCCTTGAACGGCGTCTTGTAGAAGAGGTGCCCGAACTGGCCGTCCAGCGTGTCGTATCCGGCGTACGAGACCCGGATCGCGCCATGGTCGACGACGAAGGTGTCGCGATAGTTCTCACCGGCCGGATGCTTGGCAATCTTGGGTGTCCAGCCGTTCAGGGTCTTGCCGTCGAATAGCGGCTTCCACGGGCCGGCCTTCACGTCCTGCGCATGCGCCTCGCCCGCGCCAAGCGCCAGCAGCAGGGCCAGGGCCCCGGCGGTCGATCTGATCATTCTTGTCCCTCCCAGGCGCTCGACGATTTTGACATGAAATGCCGAGCTTTCTTGCAATGTAACCCATTTCATGGAAGCCTCCAGGCAAGAATGAGGGGTTCGCCGAGGTCGGGGCGTCGTGTTGCTTACCAGCTGCCGACGCGGTCCATCGAGCGGCCGCAAAGGGAGCGAACATGGCCAATGTGAGCGGCCGCGCGAAGCGCAAGAACACCTACGATGCGATTGTTGTTGGTAGCGGTATCACGGGTGGTATTGCGGCCAAGGAGCTGACTCAGAAGGGCCTGAAGGTCCTGGTTCTTGAGCGGGGCCGCATGGTCAAGCACCTCGAGGACTATCCGACCGCCGTCCTGGATCCGTGGCAGACACAGTACCCGCAGGGCCAGCTGCCGGAGGCGGAGCTGCAAGCGCACTATCCGGTGCAGCGCCGCACCAACTACACGATGACCGAGTACACGCGGCACTTCTTCGTCAAGGACGACGAGCACCCCTATACCGAGGAAAACCGGTTCGACTGGATCCGCGGCTATCACGTCGGCGGCCGGTCGTTGACCTGGGGGCGGCAGAGCTATCGCCACAGCCAGCTAGACTTCGAAGGCAACGCCCGTGAGGGGATCGCCGTCGACTGGCCGATCCGCTACGAGGATCTGGCGCCCTGGTACGAGCACGTCGAACGCTTCATCGGCGTCTCGGGCCAGCACGAGGGCTTGGCGCACTTCCCGGACGGCCACTACCAGCCGCCGATGGAGATGAACTGCGTCGAGAAGGCTTTCAAGGCCAAGTCCGAGGCGCGCTTCCCCGAGCGCCGGATCAGCATGGGTCGCACGGCTCACCTGACCGATCCGACCGAGGAGCAACTCAGCCTGGGTCGCACCAAGTGCCAGTATCGCAACATGTGCATCCGGGGCTGCCCGTTTGGCGGCTACTACAGCTCCAACTCCGGCGGACTGGTGGCGGCCGAGCGCACCGGCAACCTGGTTATCCGTCCGAACTCGATCGTCACCGAGATCGTCTATGACCCGAAGGCCGGAAAGGCTTCCGGCGTGCGGATCCTGGACGCCGAAACCAAGAAGGACGAGGAGTTCCACGCCGACGTCATCTTCATCTGCGCCTCGGCCTTCAACTCGGCCTGGATCCTGATGAACTCGACCAGCTCGCGGTTCGAGAACGGTTTCGGTAACGGCAGCGACCAGCTGGGCCGCAACGTCATGGACCACCACCTGGGCGTCGGCGCGACCGGCGAGGCGCCCGAGTTCGCCGACATGTACTATTCGGGGCGGCGGCCCAACGGCATCTATGTGCCGCGTTTCCGCAATCTGGGTGACGAGACCACCAAGCGCAGCGACTACCTGCGGGGCTTCGGCTACCAGGGCGGCGCGGCGCGTTCGACCTGGGACCGCGACCTGGGCAACCGGGCTAAGGGCGCCAAGGGCTTTGGCGAGGCGCGCAAGGCCGCGCTGACTCAGCCGGGGCCGTGGAGCATGGGGCTGGGCGGCTTCGGCGAGTTCCTGCCTTATGAGGACAACCGTATCACCTTGAACCGGGACAAGAAGGACGCCTTTGGCCTGCCGACCTTGTCGATCAACGTCACCATGCGCGAGAACGAACTGGCCATGCGGCGCGACATGCAGGCTTCGGCGATTGAAATGCTGGAGGCCGCCGGCTTCAAGAACGTGAAGGGCTACGACAGTGGCTTCGCTCCGGGCCTGGGCATCCACGAGATGGGCACCGCCCGCATGGGGCGCGACCCCAAGACTTCGGTGCTGAACGCCCACAACCAGGTGCATGAGTGCACGAACGTCTACGTCACCGACGGGGCGGCGATGACCTCGGCTTCGTGCGTGAACCCGTCCCTGACCTACATGGCCCTAACAGCCCGCGCCGCCGACCACGCGGTCAAGGCTCGCAAGCGGGGAGACATCTGATGCTGAACCGACGCGATACTCTGCGCGGCCTGGCCCTGGCGGTCGGCGTCGCCTCGACGGGCTGGGCTCAGCGCGCCCTGGCCGCCGCGCCGGCCCCGGCGCTCAGCTGGACGCCCAAGGCCCTGACTGTCGACCAGGCGCGGCTGCTGGACGTGGTGGCCGAGTTGATCATTCCGGCGACGGACACCCCCGGCGCTCGCGCCGCCGGCGTTCCGCGGTTCATCGACCGGGCCGTGGGCGATTATTACACCAAGGATCAGGTGGATCAGCTGCTGAGCGGCCTGGCGCGTATGGACGCCGACGCTCGCGCGGCGAGCGGGAATGTCTTCGTTGACCTGGCGCCCGAGCAGCAAGTCGCGCTGCTGACGACCTACGACCAGGAAGGCGGCGCGGCGCGTGGCCAGGGCCAGTCGCACTTCTTCCCGGCGTTGGAGGATATGGTGACGGTTGGCTACTTCACGTCGGAAGCTGGGGCAACCGAGGCGCTGAAGTACGATCCCGTGCCCGGCGCCTATCACGGCTGCGTGCCGATGGCCGAGATCGGCAAGGCCTGGGCGACGCGCTAGCCCCCCGGCCTCAGCCCAGATCGTTCAGCTCGGCGACGAAGTCATAGGCGTCGCCACGATAGTACGAGTGCGAGACCTCGACCGGTCGGCCGTCGCGTAGGAAACCGCGACGCTCGACCAGCAGGCCGGCATCCTTGGGCTTCACGTGCAGTAGCTCGGCATGCTCGGGCGTGATCAGCACGCCGCGCAGTCGCTGCAGGGCGCGCGTGGGCCGATGCCCCGTGGCTGCCATCGCCTCATAGAGCGAGGTCGTCACCACTTCAGGCGAGGGCAGGGCGAAGGCGGCGATGGTGGTGTACTCGACCGCCATCGGTGCGCCGTCGGCGCAGCGCACGCGGTGGAAGCGATAGACCGGCGCGCCGGGAGACAGGCCCAGGGTCAGCGACTCCTCGGGCGTCACCGCGCCTTCCATCCGGGCGATCCACTCGCTGTGCGGCGTGCGGCCGCGCGAGATCATGTCCTCGGTGAAGCAGGTCAGCTTGGAGAAGTTCTTCTCGACCCGCGCGGCGACGAAGGTGCCCGCGCCCTGGCGGCGGGTCAGCAGGCCCTCGCTGACCAGGCCGTCCAGCGCCTTGCGCACGGTGATGCGCGAGATGTTGAACTCGTCGGCCATGTCGCGCTCGGGCGGCAGGGCGTCATCGGGCGCCAGCACCTTGTCCTGGATCGCCTCGCGCAGGGCCTTTTGCAGCTGCTTGTAGAGCGGCGCTGAGTCCCCCTGGCCCAAGGGGCCGATCTGGGCGGCCAGCGACATGAGATGCGCTCCTCAATGCGACTCGCTTCGAGGGGAAGCGCGGATTGGTCGGATCAAAAAGATACCAATTTAGATCCTATTTCAACTGGGCTTATCGGCGCTGAAATCGCGAGTTCTGCGAAAATCTTGCGTAAACAAGATGATCTGCACGGTTTGGCTTCAGGTGGTGTCTAATTGGTATTAATTTGGTATCTGAAATGTGACCTTAGGTCAGGGCGGCCAGCACCGTTCTGGCCACGGCAGCTGCTTGGCCGCGGATGTCCGGCACAGCGGTAATCTCCCACGAGGTCCCGCGCGTGGCGGGGCCGACGGCCAGCAAGGTGGGCGAAGCTTCGCCCGAGACGTCGCGCACGCGGTAGTCGTCGTCGACGTCGAAGCCAAGGCGCAGAGCGTCGGGGCGCGCCAGGCCGCGCTTGACCAGGTCTTTGATCAGTGGATCGGTCGAGGTCAGCACGTCGCCCGTCGGGCCGGTGCAGTTGATCACCGTGGCGGCGCGGAAGACGTAGCCGCCGTGCTCGCCGCGTCCACGCCAGCGACACAGGGCAAAGCCGTCGGGCTCCAGGCGGAGGCTGCGGATCTTGCCGGCGGCCAGGGTCAGCTGTCCCGTGGCGCGCATGGCCCCGATGTGGCGGGCGACCAGCGGGGCTAGACGGTGGCGGTGGATGTCCCAGAACGGCCGGGCGTGGCGCAGGAAGGCCTGCTTCTGCTGGGCCGACCAGCCACGCCACAGGCTCTGGGTCGCCGGCCGCGTGGCGTCGATGGCCGTGCGCCAGCCGTGCTCGGCCGCCGCGTTGCGCAGCCAGCCGAAGGCCTCCAGCGGCGACAGATCGTTGGCTGGCGGCAGCGGCAGGGACAGCGGTGGCGCGCCGTCATGCTCCAGCGGCGCAAGGCCGCGCCGCGACAGCGCCAGCATGGGCCGGCCCGGCTGAGCCTGGTTCAGCGACAGGGCGACGTCGACCATGGTCAGGCCCGTGCCGATCAGCAGCACCGGTCCCGAAGGCAGGTCGGCGGCGTTCCAGCGCCAGGGATCGGCGACATAGGCGCTGGAGGCGGCGAAGGCCTCGTCGATGCCCGGCGGCCGGGCGGGCGGCGGATTGCCCAGGGCCAGCACGACCGCGTGAGCGGTGACCGCATTGCCCATGGCGCAGGTCAGCCGCCAGCCGTCGCCGCCCGGCTCGATGCCGACCACGGCGTCGGGGACCACCATCAGCCGCCCGGCGCCGGCGGGGCCTTCGGCGACCTCGGCCACCTGACTCTGGAGGTAGCGGCCATAGTCGGCGCGGGTGGCGAAGTCGGCGGGGCCCAGGCCGAAGCGCTCCTTGCGGATCCACTCGACGAAGTGTCCCGGCCGATCGGGCCAGGCGCTCATATTGCCGGCGCGGACGTTCAGGCGGTGGCCAGGATTGTGAGTGGCGTAGGCCGCCCCCAGGCCTACGGGCGTGCGGCGCTCGAACAGGATGACCTTGGCGTCCGCCGAGCGTCTCAGGATGTTAAGGGCGGTCATCACGCCGCTAAACCCCGCGCCGACCACGGCGATGACAGGCGCTGGCTTTGGGGGCATGCAAATACTCTACGACGCGAGTAGAGATTTCTCGGCGATCCGCTCCGATCTGGCAACGAAAAAGGGGAGCGCGTGGCCGCGCTCCCCTCGGGTCGTTCGTGCGAACCGCCTACTTCTGGACGGTCATCCTGAAGACCATGGTGTTGCTGTACTTCTGGCCTGGATCCAGGCGGATCGGCGCGAACTGCGGCTTGTTCACCGCATCGGGGAAGTGCTGCGGCTCCAGCGCGATGCCGTCGCCCTGGCGATAGATCTTGCCGCTCTTGCTGATGGTCGTGCCGTCGATGAAGTTGCCGGCATAGAACTGGATGCCCGGCTGGTCGCTGAGGATCTCCAGCACGCGGCCGCTCTTGGGATCGGCCAGGCGCGCGGCCAGGCGCGGAGCGCCGCCGGCTTTGCCGTTCAGGACGTAGTTGTGGTCGTAGCCGCGGCCGGCGACGATCTGCGGATCACTGGCGTCGCGGATGTGCGTCCCGACGGCCATGGGCTTGCGGAAGTCGAAGACCGTGCCGGCCACCGGCGTGGTCGCGCCGGTCGGGATCAGCTCGGCGTCGACAGGGGTATAGCCCTCGGCCGGAATGGTCAGGACGTTGCCCATCGCGCCTTCCGCCGCGCCTTCGCCAGCGAGGTTGAACAGGGCGTGGTTGGTCATGTTGACGATGGTCGGCTTGTCGGTCGTGGCGCCGTAGGTGATCGTCAGGTTGTTCTGCTCGTCCAGGGCATAGGTCGCCGTGGCGGTCAGGGTCCCCGGATAGCCTTCCTCGCCGTCGGCGCTGACATAGCCGAAGGTCACCGAGGCCGTCGGGCCGGACTTGGCGTCCAGAACCTTCCACACGACCTTGTCGAAGCCCTTCAGGCCGCCATGCAGGGCCGCGACCTTGTTGTTGTTCAGGGCCAGCTGATAGCTCTTGCCGTCCAGGGTGAAGCGGCCCTTGCCGATGCGGTTGGCGACGCGGCCCACCGAGGCGCCGAAATAGCTGGCGTACTTCTCGTAGGTGGCGGCGTCGCCAAAGCCCAGGGCGATGTCGGCCTTCTTGCCCGTGCGATCCGGGCCGATCAGCGACTGCAGGGTCGCGCCGTAGGTGATGATCGTGGCGCTGACGCCCTTGGCGTTGGTCAGGGTAATGGCCTCGACGGCCTCGCCCGATGAAATGGCGCCGAACGGCTTGCGCGACAGCTCCGTGGCGCTGGCCGACGAGACCGCGACAAGGGTGAGTGCGCTCGTGAGGGCGATTGTCTTCAGCTTCATGTTTCTCTCCCTTTGTCGTTCTTGATTATTCGATGAAGGCTGGCGCCGTGACCCGCTCGCTGAGCAGGAAGGCGTCAGCCACATGTCTTAGCGGGCTGATATCGACGTCGCTGGCGCCGTCGGCGATCAGCTTGGCGAAGGCGTCGTACAGACCCGGATATTCGCGGTCCGGCCCTTCCTGGAGCAGCTGGCCGTCGATGTAGAGCTTGGCGCCGCCATGGGTCAGTTTCAGCTGGCCGTCATCGGTGTCGACCTCGATGTCCCAGCTCTGCGGACCGGTCTGCAGGAAGTCGAGCTCGACGCGGATCGGCGCGCCGGCCGCGTCGCGGAAGTCCAGCTCGGCCTGGATCGGCGACTGACAGTTCTCGGGCACGTGCAGCACGCCGTTCGACAGGAAGAACGGGCGCGGCAGGATGGCTGTAGCGATCGACAGGGCGTTGATGGCCGGGTCGAAGACGCCCAGACCGCCGGCCTGCCAGATCCAATCCTGGCCGGGATGCCAGACGCGCACGTCTTCCTTCCAGTTGATGCGCACGGCCTTGACCGAGCGCTCGGCCAGCCACTGCCGGGCGGGCTCGACGCCGACGGCGTAGCGCGAGTGCCAGGTGGTCTGCAGGGTCAGGCCGCGCTCGGCGGCGGCCTGGCGCAGGTCCT
Source organism: Caulobacter sp. (assembly GCF_017744445.1). GTDB lineage: Bacteria > Pseudomonadota > Alphaproteobacteria > Caulobacterales > Caulobacteraceae > Caulobacter. The sequence goes on along the minus strand of NZ_JAGIBH010000012.1, from coordinate 2,649 downwards.
CGACCTCGCTGAGCGTCGCGCCGGGCGGCTTCTCCAGCATGACGTGCTTGCCGGCCGCCAGGGCCAGGTGGGCCAGGGCGTGGCGCGGCTGGGGCGGGGTGCATAGCGTCACCGCATCCACCGCCACGTCGCTGGCCAACAGATCGGCCAGGTCGGTGAAGTGCGCGACGCCGTCCAGCTCGGCGTTGCGGCTGACGATGGCGACCAGTTCGAAGCGCGGATCGGCGGCGATCGACGGCAGGTGCTGGTCGCGGGCGATCTTGCCCAGGCCGACCAGAGCCAGACGAATGGGCGTCGTCGTCACAGCGACTTCACCACGACTGCACGGGCTTGCGCCTGGGCCAGCGGGTTGCGCACGGGGTAGCGGAACGGCGCGGCCTCGATCTCGAACACGTCGCCGACCTGGGTCTGGAAACCTTCCGAGAAGGAGAGGGTGGCCGTGCCGAAGAAGTGCACGTGGATGTCGCCCGGCTTGCGGAACAGGTCGTACTTGAAGTGGTGGTGCTCGAGATTGGCGATCGTGTGGGACATGTTCGCCTCGCCCGACAGGAACGGCTTCTCCCAGACGGTCGCGCCGTCGCGGACGATGCGGCTGGCGCCGCGCACGTCGGCGGGCAACTCGCCGGTCAGCAGTTCCGGGCCCAGGGCCGCGTTGCGCAGCTTGGAGTGAGCCAGCCATAGATAGTTACCACGCTCGATCACGTGGTCCGAGAACTCGTTGGCCAGGCAGAAGCCCAGGCGATGCGGCGTGCCGTCCGGACCGATCAGGTAGACGCCGGCGATCTCGGGCTCCTCGCCACCGTCCTTGGCGAAGCTGGGCGAGGTGAGGGGCTGGCCGGGGCCGATCAACTGCGTGCCGTCGCCCTTGTAAAACCACTCCGGTTGCACGCCCTCCTGGCCGGCCGCCGGCTTGCCGCCCTCGACGCCCATCAGGAACATCCGCATGGAGTCGGTCAGCTGTTCACCGGCCTGGGCGGCCTTGTGCATCTTGTCGCGCCCCTCGGCCGAGCCGAGGTGGGTCAGGCCCGTGCCGGTCATGGCCAGGTGGGCGGGATCGGGATGGTCGATCGGCGCCAGCACGCGGCCTTCGGCCAGGGCTGTCGGAATGTCGATCTCCTCGCCCAGGGCGCGGGCTTGGGCGGCCTCGGCCAGGGTGGCGTCGACCTTCAGGGCCACCTGGGCCAAGTCGTACAGGGTGTCGGCGACCTCGACCTTGCGGGCGCGACCCGAGTCGTCGACGGCGGCCAGCTGCCTGGCCCCGTCAGAGGTCTTCAATTGCACGAACCGGAACACCACGGCGACGACCCTCTGAAGCTTTATAATAGTCCGACAAATAGCGTGGCGACGCGCGCTGTCAAACGACGTTTCGTGCGATCCGTCGGGAGAAATTCGTCCAGGCCGGTTTCCGCGAGGAAACTTCGAGGCCCAATTCATCGTACATTTGAGCCAGGACCCGACTTCAATGCGTCTTTACCGCATAGGCGAATTCGCTTGTTCTCGGACAATTGGTCTCGCTAGAGTCACTGGCAGGGCGCAAAACAGCGACCTGGGATCTGCGCAACGGGAGCGAAACACGCGTGTCGAAGGCCAAGGAAGCGGGCGTTGGCGGTGACGGCGAACGCGAAGAAGGCTTCTCCGGCCGGATCCACGGGTCGATCGCTCGGTCGCTGGGGGTCGCCATCGTGTCGGGCAAGCACCAGCCCGGCGACGTCCTGAACAACGAGATCGACGCGTCCGAGCAGTTGCAGGTCTCGCGCAGCGCCTATCGCGAAGCTATCCGCATCCTGGCCGCCAAGGGCCTGGTCGAGAGCCGTCCCAAGACCGGCACCCGCGTCAGCCCCCGCACGCGCTGGAGCCTGCTGGATCCCGAGGTTCTGGCGTGGTTCTTCGAATCGGAACCCAGCGAGGCCTTCCTGCAGGAGCTGTACGAGCTGCGCATGATCGTCGAGCCGGCCGCCGCCGCCCTGGCCGCCGAGCGCCGCGACGACACCCAGCTGGAGCGCATGCGCGCCGCCTTGGTGGCCATGCAGCATCATACACTGGGCACGGAAGAAGGGCGGGCCGCCGACCGCGACTTCCACGACACCGTGCTGAGCGCCGCCAACAACGCGCCGCTGTTCACCCTGAGCAGCAGCATCGGCGCGGCCGTGCGCTGGACGACCATCTTCAAGCAGCGTGACCGCGAGCTTGCCCGCGATCCGATGCCCGAGCACTGGAAGGTGTTCGACGCCATCGCCGCCGGCCGCGCCGACCAGGCCCGCCAGGCGATGGAGAAGCTGGTCAGCCTGGCCCTGGAAGACACCCACGCCGCCATCGATCGGCGACCGGGGCGTTAGGCGCCAATCATCGGACAAGGTTCTTCTCGAACTCACAGGTGCGCGCCTGTTACGGCGCGCGCTCGATGCCGCATGCCCTGATTGACGCTCCATACCGCACGGTATAGTCAGACAAATACGATCTGGCGGGGCCGTGAACGGTTGAGCGCGCGATTCTCGCGCCTGGTTTACAAATTCGCCGGTGTTCCGCTGCCCCGTCGACAAGGCGCATCGCCTTCAAGGATTGTCATGAGCGTTCCTCCTGTTTCTCCCCGCGCCCTCCGCTCGCGCGCCTGGTTCGACAATCCGGACAATATCGACATGACGGCGCTCT
>NZ_JAGIBH010000129.1 GCF_017744445.1 Caulobacter sp. | reverse complement strand
CGCCCTGAGCGATCTCGACACCGACTTCGGTCTCTTCCACGCGGACGACCTTGCCCAGCATGCCGTTCGACAGCACGACATTGTCGCCGCGCTTGACCGCGGCGATGGCGGCGGCGTGACGCTTGGCGTTCTGCTGCTGCGGGCGGATCAGCATGAAGTAGAACAGCACGACCATCAGGATGATGGGCAGGATGCCCCCGAGTTGCTGCATCAGAGCGGGATTCATAACGACTCCAGAATTGTCGATGGCCGGATCCCTCAAATGGGCCCGCGCCAAGTCGGCGGAAGCTATGCGTTCACCTCCCCTTTTGCAATGACGGCGCGCTGAGGCTAGGACGCAACACATGACCGACGCCGCCCTCCCCCTGCTCGCCCGCATCGCCGACGCCTTGGAGCGCCTGGTCCCGCCCGCTCCAGCCGCCCCGGACTTCACGGACGGACGGCTGTTCCGGCACGATCCGAAAGGCGGCAGCTTCGTACCGGCCCCGGACTATCCGATGGCGCTGGACCTGCTGGTGGGGGTGGATCGGCAGAAGGACCGCTTCGTCGAGAATCTGCGCCGCTTCGCCGTCGGCC
>NZ_JAGIBH010000128.1 GCF_017744445.1 Caulobacter sp. | reverse complement strand
AACCCGGTGGTGTGCACGCTGCCGGCCGGCACCGTCGCCGGACGCTACAGCGTCACCTACACGGCCACCGTCACCACCGCGGCGACCACCTCGGTCGGCAACACCGTCACCCCCGACCAGGGCACCTGTACCGATTGCAGCACCAGCCATCCGCTGGTCACCGTCGCCACCAGCAAGAGCGTGGACGTGGGCGATGGCACGCCGGTGCAGCGCGGGCAGACGCTGGTCTACACGCTGGCGGTCGCGGGCTATGAGCTCGGCACGCTCACCAGCCCGCTCACGCTGACCGACACCCTCGGCACCGGCCTGAGCTTCAGCGCCATCACCAGCCCCGGCGCGTTCACCTGCACCGGCGGCAATCCGGTGCGCTGCACGCTGCCCGCCGGCACCGGCGCGGGCACCTATCCGGTCAGCTACAGCGTGCTGGTCAACGACGCGGCGACCACCTCGGTCGGCAACAGCGTCGTGCCCGACCAGGGCACCTGCACGGACTGCACCACCACCAACCCGCTGGTGGACATCACCACGGTCAAGAGCGCCGCGCCGGCGCATGGCCCGGTCCGGCCGCCGACGGCACAATGC
>NZ_JAGIBH010000127.1 GCF_017744445.1 Caulobacter sp. | reverse complement strand
GAGCAGTCCGGCACTGAGCAGCAGGCCGGCGGCGAGGAAGTAGGGCAGCGAGGGGGTGTGGGCGAACATGAAGCCGGCGACGGCCGGGCCCATCACGGTGCCGATCTGCCAGCCCATCGAGCTCAGCGCGATCGCCTTGGGCAGGAGCACCGGGGGGACGATGTTGGGGGCGATCGCCGAGAGTGCCGGGCCGTTGAACACCCGCGCGGCGCCGTGCGCGGCGGCGAGGCCGAACAGCAGCGGCAGGCTCAGCGCGTCGTGGCGAGTGGCGAAGGCCAGCGCGAGCGCGATCAGGCAGTCGATCGCGTTGGCGAACAGCACCACGTAGCGCCGGTCGAAACGGTCGGCGGCGACTCCGGCGACCGGGGTCAGCAGGAACAGCGGCACGAACTGCGCGGCACCGAGCAGGCCGAGCATGAAGGCGGCGTCCTTGACGCCCATGCCGTATTGCTCGCGGGCGACGTCGTAGGTCTGGTAGCCGATCAGCACCACCACCGAGAGCGTGGCGAAGACCGACAGGAAGCGGGCGAGCCAGAAGCGCCGGTAGTCGGCGATCTGCAGCGGGGAGGAGGGTTGGGG
>NZ_JAGIBH010000126.1 GCF_017744445.1 Caulobacter sp. | reverse complement strand
GTTCATGGCCGGCAACCAGCTGATGGGCCTGTGGATCGACCGCACGGCCGAGCCCAGCCCGAACCAAGAGTGGCTCTACGCCGCCGTCACCTTCGTCTACACCGGCGTCTACGGCCTGCTGCCCCTGGCCATGGTCGTCGAGGGCGGCCGGGCCGCCGCGGTGGCGGGCGCGGCCATGCTGGGCGCGGTGGCCCTGAGCAGCACCGCCGAGTTCCCGATCTCGCGCCGCATCGGCGCGGCCTCGCTGCTGGCCGTGCTGCTGACCGCCAGCCTGGCCCTGGCCCGCCCGGCCGCCCGCGAGACCGGCGGCCAATCGGTGGTCGCCTTCATCGCCGCGGTCGCCTTCCTGGCCTATGTGCTGCTGGCCGCGATGCACCGTGCGACGGTCCAGCGCGACCTGATCCAGGCCCTGGCCGCCGCCCGCGAGAAGGAGGCCGAGGCCGCCGCCGCCAACGCCGCCAAGACCACCTTCCTGGCCACCATGAGCCACGAGATCCGCACGCCCCTGAACGGCATCCTGGGCATGATCCAGGTCATGCAGGCCGAAGAGACGAGCGACGCCCAGCGCGAGCGCTTGGACAT
>NZ_JAGIBH010000125.1 GCF_017744445.1 Caulobacter sp. | reverse complement strand
GCGGTCGCCGGAGGCGATCCTTGACTCGGTCAGACCCCAGAGCATGCTGGCAGCCAAGGTTTCAAGGCGCGGCCTCGCCGCTGCGGGCGGGCGTCGGGACAGGTGAGGCCGGGGGCGATGTGAGTGCGCGTCCCCTCCTGGTCCGCGTTTGACAGCCGCCCCTGGATCGATTTGTCTGACTAGACGCGAGCGGCGACCCGCCCGCTCCAACGCCAGCCGCCCCCGGAGCCAAACCCTCATGCGCAAACGGTTCGCGGCCGCCGTGCTGGCGCTTGGGCTGCTGGCTTTGGCGCCCCCCGTTCGCGCCCAGGACAACAAGCCCTTTCCCGTCACGATCACCGTCGACGCCGCGCGCCCCCTGGGCCCCGTCAAGCCGGTCTGGCGGTTCTTCGGGGCCGACGAGCCGAACTACGCGACGATGAAGGACGGGCGCTCCACCCTGGCCACGCTGGGGAGCCTAGCGCCCGACCGGGTCTATTTCCGCACCCACAACCTGCTGACCTCGGGCGACGGCGCGCCGGCCCTGAAGTGGGGCTCGACCAACGCCTATACCGAGGACGCCCAGGGGCGGCCGGTCTATGAC
>NZ_JAGIBH010000124.1 GCF_017744445.1 Caulobacter sp. | reverse complement strand
TCAACTGGTACGCCTATGTCGGCAACGACCCAATGAACAAGAGTGATCCAACGGGTCTTTATATTTGCTCTGGCAGTAAATCAGACTGCGGAGCAATTAGTGATTACGTAAACACCGCGCAAAACGCCCTGAGTAATTTGGACTCGAAATCGGACGCCGCCAAAAAGTTGAGTGCTACACTTAATTATTTGGGAGCACCGGGTGTGAAGAATGGCGTAACGATCCAATCGGCCTCGTTGAGATCCGGCACGATGGCAAATGCCGGCCCTGGCGGGCTGATCAAGGTTGACATCCAACAAATCAACGCCACGGGCGCGAGGGCGGATTATGCGAGCGCCAACCCCGGCATGACCACGAGTGAGATACAGCGGGGCGTGGGCGCGACCGCCGTGATTCACGAGGCGCGCCACGAGTTGGATTTTAACCGACTTGGTTTCCCTAGTAATAGGGAGCAGGAATACCGGACAGAGCTGAATGCTTCTAGAACGGGGGTGGGTATCGGTCAGGGGTTGAATATGAATAATGGATTCTACGCTCCAGGAGCGACTCAACAGCAAATGGACGATGCTGTTCAGAAGAGCGCTCAAC
>NZ_JAGIBH010000123.1 GCF_017744445.1 Caulobacter sp. | reverse complement strand
GGCCACCTCGGATCAGAGCAGCGACGATCCGCTGGCCGTCTGCCTGATCGCCGCCGGGCTCGAGGTGTATCGCGGGCCGTTGGACGACGTGCTGGCCCGCTTTATCGGCGCGATCGACGCCTTCGGACCGGTCCGCACGGTGGTGCGCCTCACCGCCGACTGTCCGCTGGCCGATCCGGACCTGATCGACCGGACCCTGGCGCTGCACGAGCGCTCCGGCGCCGACTACACCTCCAACACGCCGGCCCGGCGCAGCTTCCCCAAGGGGTTGGACGTCGAGGTCTTCGAATCCGTGGCCCTGAAGATCGCCGCCGACGAGACCCGCGATCCCTATGACCACGAACACGTCACGCCGTTCCTGTACCGCCACCCCAGCCGCTTCAAGATCGAGGGCCTGGAGCAGGCCGCCGACGAGGGCGATGTCCGGTGGACGGTGGATCGGCCCGACGATCTGGACTTCGTCCGCGCGGTGTACGATGGACTCTACACCGCCAAGCCGGCCTTCACGTCGGACGATGTCCGCGCCTTCGTGAAAAGCCGGCCGGACCTGGCGAATCTGGGAGGAGATCGCCGCGTATGACCCCCAAAGC
>NZ_JAGIBH010000122.1 GCF_017744445.1 Caulobacter sp. | reverse complement strand
GCTTCTGGTACTGCATCGGCGTCATGCCGGTGACGGCCTTAAAGTGGTGGTGCAGCGAGCTCTCGCTCATGCCCACGTGATCGGCCAGGGCCTCGATCCGCAGCGTGGCGGCGAAGTGGTCGCGCAGCCAGGCGACGGCTCGGGTGACGCGGTGCCCGTGGCCGTCGGCCAGGGTGATGTGCAGCAGGCGCGCGCCGCAGGGGCCGCTGAGCAGGTGATACAGGATCTCCTGCTCGATCAGCGGGGCCAGGGCCGCGACGTCCTGGGGACGGTCCAGCAGCCGCAGGAACCGCAGGGTGGCGTCCAGCAGGGCCGGCGCGGCCTTGGTGACCGCCACGCCGCGGATCCCCTCGATCGGGGCGGCGGCCTCGGCCGGCAGGCGGCCCATCAGCTCGGCCAGGCGGGTGGGATTGATCTCGACCCCGACGCACAGGTGCGGCTCTTCCTCGGTGGCGTGGGTGATGCGCGAGGTCATCGGCATGTCCAGCGCCACCAGCAGGCAGTCGCCGACGCCGTAGTGCAGCTCGTCGTCGCCCAGCTTCACGCACTTGCGGCCCTGGGCCACCAGCCAGAAGGACGGCCGCTGGTGGGC
>NZ_JAGIBH010000121.1 GCF_017744445.1 Caulobacter sp. | reverse complement strand
GGTTTCCGCGCGCGACGGGTGGAAGGCCGCGGTGGCGGTTGAAGAGGGGATCTTCAAGGCGCTGGGGATCTAGGCGGACAGGCCCCCTCCGCCTCGCTACGCTCGGCACCTCCCCCGTAAACGGGGGAGGCCTTGATAACAGGCTACTCAGTCCTCCCCCGTTTACGGGGGAGGTGTCCGCGAAGCGGACGGAGGGGGCCCGTGTCGACCCTCACCCGGCCATCGCGGCCACCCAGGCCTTGGTCGCCGCGCAGCTATCCATCGCGCGTCCGTAGGCCGCCCGGCCCGTCGTGCGCGCCAGATAGGCGCGTTCGGCCTCGGTCGGGACCGCGTTGCCGGTGCGCTCGGCCAGTTGCAGCGCGTAAGTCACCGAAATGTCCGCCGCGGTGAACGCGTCGCCGGCCATGTACGGCGAATGCGCGAGCTGCCGCGCGACCAGTCCGCGCCGGCTCTCGAACGTCCGCATCGCCCAGCGGGTGGTGCCGTTGTCCCATTCCGCCTCGGGCGCGAGGATATGGGTGGCGATGACGGCGTTGACCGGGCCGGCGAGGCCGGCTTCGCCGAGATGCAGGAATTGCAGATAGGCCGGAAAGG
>NZ_JAGIBH010000120.1 GCF_017744445.1 Caulobacter sp. | reverse complement strand
GCCCAACACCGTGGCGCGGGTCCTGCGCTCCCAGTCGGCTCCGGCGGTCGGCATCCTGATGGGCGACCCCAGTGGCGGCTACCAGACCCGTATCCACCACGCCCTGATGGTCGCCTGCCTGCAGAACGGCCGTCACCTGTCGGCCGAGCTGGTCGAGGGCGACATGGCCGGCTGGCAGGACCGCATCCGCGCCTTCGTCACCGAAGGCGGCGTGCGCGAGATGGTGCTGCTGCCGCCCGAATGCGATTTCGCGCCGCTGAAGGCCCTGCTGCGCGAGCACGGGGTGCGCTGCGTGCTGATCTCGCCGACCAGCCCCGATTCCCAGTCGCCCAGCATCGTGATGGACGACCGCGCCGCCGCCCGCGAGGTGGTCGAGCACCTGTTCAGCCTGGGCCACGAGCGCATCGGCCATATCGCCGGCCACCCGGACCACGCCGCCAGCACTTTGCGCCGCAACGGCTTCAACGAGGCCTATGCCGCCGCCGGCAAGCCACGCCCCGATCCGGCCCTGATCGTCCAGGGCGACTTCAGCTTCAAGGGCGGCCTGGCCGGCGCCCAAGCCCTGCTGGACATGGACGATCCCCCGACCGCCATC
>NZ_JAGIBH010000011.1 GCF_017744445.1 Caulobacter sp. | reverse complement strand
ACTTTTTTCAAAAGAAAGAAGCTCATTCCTGGGTCGAAATACTTGGAAGCTCTTGAGAACCCCTTCAGCATTTCTTGGAGGGCGGCTTCTACAGAAGCTGCCCAAGCCAGTCAAGCGATTATTTCGAAGAAACTTCGAAGCAATTACTTGCCCAACCCTTCCACCGCGACGCTGAATTCTTGCGAACTCTTGTCTGCGATGTTTCGGAGCGGCGCTTCTAAAGAGGAGCCATTCCGAAGTCAACCAACTCTTTTCGGCTTTTTCGAAGCCCCGGAAACCCGGGATCGAAGAGACAAAAAGAGGATCCCTGGGCCGCCGTGGCCGCCCTTGCGGATCCGTCATCGAGTCGATTGGAGCGCGGTATCTAACGAAGCGTCTGAACCGATGCAACACCCTTTCGGGGGCCGCGTCGTCCGGTCGCGATGTCGTTCCGAGCGAGGCGGTGATCTAGTCCTCCCTCGGACGACTGGCAACCCCCTCGCGACAATATAACGACGCTCTTTTGACGGCGTCCTTAACACCGCCATTCGGAGCCCGTTCGAACGGGCTCCGGCCCTCTATACTAGTGCTGGCTTTCCGGCAGGCGGACGACCAGGCCGTCCAGCGCGTCGCTCACCTTGATCTGGCACGACAGGCGGCTGTTGGGCTCGACGTTCTCGGCGAAGTCCAGCATCGACTCTTCCATGGCCGACTTGTCGCCGGTCTTATCCAGCCACGCGTCGTCGACATACACGTGGCAGGTCGCGCAGGCGCAGGCGCCGCCGCAGTCGGCGTCGATGCCCGGCACGTTGTTCTTCACGGCGCCTTCCATGACGGTCAGGCCCGGCTTGATGTCCAGCGCGTGTTCCGTGCCGTCGTGTTCGATGTAGGTGATCTTGGCCATGTGGCTCTCTGTTCCCCTTGGGCGACCTTAAGCCGCCACCTCTTTCATAGACACATTGGTGTCGGCGAGCTTTTCGGCGTTCACCGGCGTGCGTTTGGCGATCAGTTGCTTGCCAGCCATGAACTCGGGCGGCGCATTGACCGCCTCGACGGCCTGCAGCAGGTCGCCCTTCAGGTGGAAGACCGCGAACTTGGCGGCGGCGACGTCGCCGCGCACCACCTGGCGGTCGGCCTCGAACGGCAGGCCGGCGATCTGCAGCTTCAGATCATACTGGTCGGACCAGAACCACGGCACTTCCGGCGACGGACCCGCGCGACCCAGGATCGCCGAGGCGGCCTGCTTGGCCTGCTCAAGGGCGTTGGGCACGGATTCGAGACGGAACTGGCGCTCATAGAGAGGGAGCGGCCGATGGGTGACGTCGCCGATCGCGAAGATCGACGGATCGGCGGTGCGCGCCTCCAGGTCGACGACCACGCCATTGGTGGTTTCCAGGCCGGCGTCCTTGGCCAGTTCGTCATTGGGGATCGCGCCCACCCCGACCAGGGCGACGTCGCAGGGCAGGACCTTGCCGTCGGTGAACTTCACGCCGGTGACGTGGCCGTTCTCGCCTTCGAAGCCCGCGACGCCGGCGTTCAGCTCGAAGTCGACCCCGTGCTGGCCGTGATAGTCCTGGAAGAAGGTCGACAGGGTCTCGCACGCCACGCGGGCCAGGACGCGGCTCTCGCGCTCGACGATGGTGGCGTGGCTGCCCAGGGCCCGGGCCGAGGCCGCTGCCTCCAGGCCGACATAACCGCCGCCGATCACGGCCATGCGCTTGCCTTCGCCCAGGGCGTGCTTGAGCAGCTCAGCGTCGGCCGCCGTGCGCAGAGCCAGAACGCCGGCCAGGTCCGAGCCCGGGATCGGCAGCGCGCGCGCGCGCGCGCCGGTGGCCAGGATGAGGAAGTCGTAGGAAATCACCTCGCCCGAGGCGAGGCTCACGGTCTTCTCCGAACGATTGATCCGCTCGGCCACGCCTTCCAGGCGCAGGAAGACATTATTGTCGGCGTACCACTCGGCCGGCTTCAACGAGAGCGAGTCGGCGTCGGCCTCGCCCTTCAGCCAGGCTTTCGAGAGCGGAGGACGCTGATAGGGCAGCAGCGGCTCGTCGCCGATCAGGACGATCCGGCCTTCGTGACCGTACTGCCGCAGGAAAGCGGCGGCCGAACCGCCCGCGTGACCCGCGCCGACGATGACGACGCATGCGTTCTGATTGGCTTCAGCGCTCAACGACGCCCTCCCATTTCGTCAAAAATGACGCCGGCGTCACCTATTGGCAAGCGCCTTCGCTAAGGCCGCATATAGAACGGGGCGGCTCGTTTCCGAAGCCGCCCCGCGTTTGTCTTTATAGAGAGCCCGTCAGACGACGCGCTCGACCATCATCTTCTTGATCTCGGCGATGGCCTTGGCCGGGTTCAGACCCTTGGGGCAGACCTGGGCGCAGTTCATGATCGTGTGGCAGCGATACAGCTTGAAGGGATCCTCAAGCGCATCCAGGCGGTCGCCGGTCGCTTCGTCGCGGCTGTCGATCAGCCAGCGATAGGCGTGCAGCAGGGCCGCCGGGCCCAGATACTTGTCGCCGTTCCACCAGTAGCTGGGGCACGAGGTCGAGCAGCAGGCGCACAGGATGCACTCGTACAGGCCGTCGAGCTTTTCACGGTCCTTGGGAGATTGCTTCCACTCGGTCTGCGGCTCGGGCGTGTCGGTATGCAGCCAGGGCTCGATCGAGGCGTACTGGGCGTAGAACAGCGTCAGGTCCGGAATCAGGTCCTTGACCACCGGCAGGTGCGGCAGCGGGCTGATCTGGACGACCTTGCCCGGGACTTCAGCCCAGCCATGCGTACAGGCCAGGGTGTTGCGGCCGCCGATGTTCATCGAGCACGAGCCGCAGACGCCTTCCCGGCACGACCGGCGGAAGGCCAGGGTCGGGTCGATGGTGTTCTTGATATAGAGCAGGGCGTCGAGGACCATCGGGCCCACGGCGTCCATGTCGACGTCGTAGGTATCCCAACGCGGGTTGCCGCCCGCTTCCGGATCGTAGCGGTAGATCTTGAAGGTCTTGACCTTCTTGGCGCCGGCCGGAGCGGGCCAATGCTTGCCCGACTTGACCTGCGAGTTCTTGGGGAGTGCGAGTTCGACCATCGTACCCTCAGTAGACCCGTTGCTTCGGCGGGATGTAAGCGATGTCGTCCGACATGGTGTAGCTGTGGACCGGGCGGTAATCGATCTTCACCTTGCCGGTGTCCAGGTCGAGCCACGCCAGGGTGTGCTTCATCCACTCGGTGTCGTTGCGGTCCGAGAAGTCCTCGCGGGCGTGGGCGCCGCGGCTTTCGGTGCGGTTGGCCGCGCCGTTCACCGTCACGACGGCCTGACCGATCAGGTTGTCGAACTCCAGGGTTTCCATCAGGTCGGTGTTCCAGACCAGGCCACGGTCGCTGACCTTGACGTCGCCGCGCTTGTCCCAGACGGCCTGCAGGCGCGAGACGCCGCTGTCCAGGCTTTCGCCGGTGCGGAACACCGCGGCGTCTTCCTGCATGGCCTTCTGCATTTCGAGGCGCAGGTCGGCGGTCGGGGTCGAGCCCGAGGCGTTGCGGAACTTGTCGAAGCGGGCGACGTGGGCTTCGGTCCAGGCGTCCTTCAGTTCCGGCTGCTTGGCGCCCGGCTTGAGGATCTCGGCGCAGCGCAGGGCCGCGGCGCGGCCGAAGACCACGAGGTCGATCAGCGAGTTGGAGCCCAGGCGGTTGGCGCCGTGCACCGACACGCAGGCGGCTTCGCCCACGGCCATCAGGCCCGGGATCACCTGGTCGGGGTTGTCGCCCGACTTGGTGACGACTTCGCCGTGGAAGTTCGTCGGGATGCCGCCCATGTTGTAGTGGACGGTCGGCAGCACCGGGATCGGGGCCTTGGTCACGTCGACGCCGGCGAACACCTTCGCCGTCTCCGAGATGCCCGGCAGGCGCTCGTGCAGGATCTTGGGATCCAGGTGATCCAGGTGCAGGAAGATGTGGTCCTTGTTCGGGCCCACGCCGCGACCTTCGCGGATCTCGATGGTCATCGCGCGGCTGACCATGTCGCGAGGCGCCAGGTCCTTCACCGACGGGGCGTAGCGCTCCATGAAGCGCTCGCCTTCCGAGTTGGTCAGGTAGCCGCCTTCGCCGCGGGCGCCTTCGGTGATCAGGCAGCCGGCGCCGTAGATGCCGGTGGGGTGGAACTGCACGAATTCCATGTCCTGCAGCGGCAGGCCGGCGCGCAGCGCCATGGCGTTGCCGTCGCCCGTGCAGGTGTGGGCCGAGGTGGCCGAGAAGTAGGCGCGGCCGTAGCCGCCGGTGGCCAGGATCACCTGCTGGGCCTGGAAGCGATGCAGGGTGCCGTCGTCCAGCTTCCACGCCGTCACGCCGCGGCAGACGCCGTCGTCCATGATCAGGTCGAGCGCGAAGTACTCGATGAAGAACTCGGTGTCGTGGGCCAGCGACTGGCCGTACATCGTGTGCAGCATGGCGTGACCGGTGCGGTCGGCCGCCGCGCAGGTGCGCTGGATCGGGCCTTCGCCGTAGTTCTTGGTCATGCCGCCGAAGGCGCGCTGATAGATCTTGCCGTCCTCGGTGCGCGAGAAGGGCACACCCCAGTGCTCGAGCTCATAGACCGCCGCCGGAGCGTTGCGGGTCAGGTACTCGATGGCGTCCTGGTCGCCCAGCCAGTCCGAACCCTTGACGGTGTCGAACATGTGCCAGCGCCAGTCGTCCTGGCCCATATTGCCCAGCGAGGCCGAGATGCCGCCCTGCGCCGCCACGGTGTGGCTGCGGGTCGGGAACACCTTGGTGATGCAGGCGGTCTTGAGACCGGCCTGGGCGCAGCCGAGAGCAGCGCGGAGGCCCGAGCCGCCGGCGCCGATGACGACGACGTCGAACTTGTGGTCGATGAACTTGTAGGCCGACATCAATGGGCTCCGGTCACGGTCAGGGCGACCTTTAGGATCGAGAAGATCCCCACGGCGCCGGCCAGCACGCAGACGAACAGGTTGCCGATCACCAGGGCGGACTTGGTCGTGAAGCGGTAGATATAGTCTTCGATCACCACCTGGACGGCGCCTTGCAGGTGCACCAGGGCCGAGATCAGCAGCAGGCCCAGCAGCACGGCGTTCACCGGCTGGCCGATCCAGGTCGCGACCGTGTGTTGGTCGGCGCCGATCAGCTTCAGGGCGCTGTAGACGCCCCAGACGGTCAGCGGCGCGAAGGCCAGGCCCGAGACGCGCTCGGTGATGAAGTGGCTGACGCCGTGGTGCGCCGAGCCCATGCCCCGGGCGCGCGACAGCGGCGTGCGGAACTGGCGGGGCTGGAAGAGGTCCTTGTTGCTGCTCATCAGAACGCTCCGTTCGCGCCGGCGATGACCCAGGTGACGATCGTCGCCACGACCGCGAAGGCGATCGCCATGGCGCCGGTCATGTCGGCGATGCGCGGGGCGAAGCCCTTGCCCGCATCCCAGAAGGTCTGGCGGATGGTGTAGGCGACGTTGAAGAACACCGCGAAGGTCTCGCCCAGCAGGACCAGCTTGCCGATCGGCGAGCCGATCACGGCCAGGTAGCCGGCATAGGCGTCGGGGCCGGCGGCCAGGGCCGCGGCCCAGCCCGCCAGGATCACGGCGCCGACCCACAGGCCGACGACGCAGCCGCGGTGCAGGATCGAGCAGGCCATGGTGATATGCCAGCGCCATACCTGCAGGTGCGGCGACATCGGGCGCTCAGGCAGCCCCCGGCTCGTGTCGGTCATGGGAGGTCCAACCTCAGTAGCCTTTGTGCGTTGCGGGACGCTTTTAAGCGCGAAGGCGGGGGTGTCAATTAAACGGAGCTTTGTTGAGAAACGTTCTCAGTCCCGCTCCGGGTAGGTTAAGGAACCTCTAATGCCAAGGTTGCGTTACGATCAGTCGCTTTAGGGGGAAGCACGATCCGCGCATGAACAGCCCGATCGATTTCAGAGCGGTGTTCGACCGGATCTCGACGCCCTACATGCTGATGGATCAGCAGCTGGTCATCGTCGAGATGAACCAGGCCTATATCGAGGCGACGGGCCGGCCCCGCGAGGAAATGCAGGGCCGCTACGTCTTCGACGCCTTTCCGTCCGAAGGCGAGAGCCGGCGTCTGCTTGAAGAGTCCTTTGAGCGCACCCGCGACACCCGCGCGACCGACGTCATCGCGGTACTGCACTACGCCATTCCTCGCTCGCTGGAAGCCGGCGGCGGCTTCGAGGATCGCTACTGGAGCTGCACCCATACCTGGGTTCCGGGCTCGAACGGCGACGGCTTCGTGCTGCAGAATACCCAGGACATCACCGACCTTCGCCGGCTGAAGGACGAGGCTTTCCGCCCCGAGGCGCCGCCAACCACCGCCATGCTGGGCGACTCCGTGCTGCGCCGCGTCGAGACTCTGCAGTCCCAGAGCGTCCAGATCCGCCGCCTCTTCATGAAGGCGCCCAGCTTCGTGGCCGTGCTGCGCGGCCCCGACCATGTCTTCGACTTCGCCAACGAGAGCTATCTGCGGCTGATCGGCCGGCGCGACATCGTCGGCAAGCCGCTGGAGGAGGCGCTGCCGGAGATCCGCGAACAGGGCTTCATCCAGCTGCTGGACGATGTGCGCCGCACGGGCGAGCCGTTCATCGGCCGCGACGTGCCGGTCATGCTGGCGCGCCAGCCCGGCGAGACCCTGGAGGAGCGCTTCCTCGACTTCCTCTACCAGCCGATCATCGAGGACGACGGCTCGATCTCCGGCGTGTTCGTCGAGGGCTCGGACATGACCGACCGGGTCGTGGCCAACCAGCGCCAGCGCCTCCTGATGGACGAGCTGAACCACCGCGTGAAGAACACCCTGGCCACGGTGCAGGCCATCGCCCAGCAGACCCTGCGCGGCGCGGCCGATCCCGACCGCTTCGCCGGCGCCTTCGAGGCGCGGCTGCTGGCCCTATCCCAGACCCACAACGCCCTGACCGACAGCCGCTGGGAGGGCGCGGGCCTGCGCCAGATCCTGAACCAGGAGCTGGGGCCCTATGGCGACGAGCGCATCCGCATGGAGGGGCCGGACGTCCACCTGCCCGCGCGCGTGGCCCTGTCGCTGGGCATGGTGTTCCACGAACTGGCCACCAACGCCGCCAAGTACGGCGCGCTGTCGACGGCCGGCCGGCTGCTGCTGAGCTGGTCGGTCAGCGAGACCGGCGGCCTGGACTTCGAATGGCGCGAAAGCGGCGGCCCGCCCGCCGCTCCACCGGACCGCCGCGGCTTCGGTTCGCGTCTGATCGAGCGCAGCATCACTGGCGAACTGCACGGGACCATCGCCGCCGACTATGGCGAGAGCGGTCTCGCGGTCCGGTTCAACGTGCCGCTGGACCGCGTCTTCGGCTAGGCGCGAAAGGCCGTCAGGGCCAGGTGCTGCAGCAACATGATGGTCTTGGCGTCGCGGATGCGGCCGTCAGCGATCATGGCCAGGGTCTCGTCGATGCCCACCTCCAGCACCTCGATGTCCTCGCCCTCGTCGCGATGGCCGCCGCCGTCGCCGATCCGCATGGAAGCGTCATACTCGGCCACGAAGAAGTGCAGGATCTCGGTCACCGAGCCCGGGCTCATGAAGGCCTCGAACACCTTGCGGACCTCGCCCAGGCGATAGCCCAGCTCTTCCTCGACCTCGGCCCGGATGCGCACCTCGGGCGCGGCGTCGTCCAGCAGGCCGGCGGCCGCCTCGATCAGCAGGTCGTCATAGTCGTTGACGAAGGCCGGATAGCGGAACTGCTTCACCAGCAGCACCGTGCGGTTTTCCAGATTGTAAGGCAGCAGCACCGCACCGTTTCCGCGGTCGTAGTGCTCGCGATGCTGGGTCTGCCAAGTCCCGTCGCGGCGCTTCCAGTCGAAGGCCGTCGTCTTCAGGACGTACCAGTTGTCGGAGAGCAGCTTGGTCTCGCGAACGCGGATGCGATCTTTGACGGTCATGTTCGTCGACTAAGGGTCGCGCTGGGCGGAAACAAGGCCTACCAAAGGTGGTCGCAAAACCTGGGGAGGATCCATGCGCCGTTATCTGCTGTCGATGATCGCGGTCGGGACGATGATGACCGCCACCGCCGCCCACGCGGTGCAGATGTCCTGCCCCGCGTCGCAGAAGAGCAAGGCGCTGAACGCCGCCTCGCTGTTCGACGGCCCGCCGGAAGGCATGGTCGAACTGCGCCCCGAAGAGGGCAAGGAAAAGAACGGCCTGCTGCGCACCTACTGGATGCTCGGCGACATCCACAAGGCTGGCCGCGTCCCGCACCTGGTCTGCGGCTATGAAGACGGCGGCCAGGTCGTGATGAAGCTGGGCAAGACCGTCAGGGCCTGCATCCGCTTCGTGCGGACCGACAAGAAGGGCGCCAGCAGCGTCTTCTCGGTGCGCTGCGAGTAGCTAGTCGCGAACGCGGGCCACATAGTCGGCCGACCGCATCTCCTGCAGGCGCGAGACCGTGCGCTCGAACTCGAAGGCCCCGTCGCCTTCGGGATACAGCGCCTCGGGCTCGGCGTCAGCCAGGGCCACCAGCTTGGCGTCGGCCTCGTAAAGCGCGTCAATAAGGGTGTTGAAGCGCTTGGCCGCGTCGCGCCGGGCCGGCGACAGCATCGGGATGTCTTCCAGGAAGATGGTGTGGAAGCGCTCGGCCACGGCCAGGTAGTCCTGCGGGCCCAGCGCCTGCTGGCACAGGCTGGCGAACGACGAGCGCAGCATCCCGCCGGCGGCGCGCGGCAGGCGCATCTTGCGGCCCAGCACCTCCAGCGTCGCGCCGGTCTCGGCCGCGCCGTCCAGC
Source organism: Caulobacter sp. (assembly GCF_017744445.1). Classification (GTDB taxonomy): domain Bacteria; phylum Pseudomonadota; class Alphaproteobacteria; order Caulobacterales; family Caulobacteraceae; genus Caulobacter. Next base: position 260,339 of record NZ_JAGIBH010000011.1, on the reverse strand, counting down.
ATGTCGGCCCATAGCCGCTCGAACTCGGCCTGATTGGCCTTGTCGTTCGGGGCCAGCCAGGTGCGGGCCGCGCGCAGGCGGTCCAGGCGGAAGTCGACCGGCCCCCGGATGGCGACGATGTCCATCGCCTCCTTCAGCATGGCGATGAACGGCGTGAAGAGCTGGCGGTTGAGGCCGTCCTTATAGAGGTCGTCCGGCGGCCGGTTCGAGGTGGCCACCAGGGTGACGCCCCGCGCGAACAGGGCCTCGAACAACCGACCCAGGATCATGGCGTCGGCGATGTCGGTGACCTGCAGCTCGTCGAAGCACAGCAGGCGGGCATTCTGGGCGATCAGCTCGGCGGTCGGCGCGATGGGGTCGTCGCCCTTGTGCTGGCCAAAGCGCGCCTTGCGCGCCGCCGCGTCGCCCTTGCGCCAGGCGTCGATGTCGGCATGTACCTCGGCCATGAAGGCGTGGAAGTGGATGCGGCGCTTCTTTGTGACCGGGGCGCTGTCGAAGAACAGGTCCATCAGCATGGACTTGCCGCGCCCGACCGGTCCCCACAGGTAGACGCCCCGCTGGCTCTTGGGCTTGCGGCCGAACAGCGAGAATCCGGGCTCGCCGGCATTGTCCAGGTCGGCCTCCAGCCGCGACAGCGCCTCGACGGCGGCGGCCTGAGCCACATCGGGCTTGATCTCGCCCTGGGCCAGGCGCTCGCGATAGGCGGTGCGAAGGGAAGTCGGCATCGCCAGTGCGGTTAGCGCGTGAGGGTCGCCAAGGGAAGCCCGCCCATGCGTCACCCTCATGCTGACAGGCCCGGCGACGCAGCCTAAGCTCCTAAGATGGTTCATGTTCCGGCCGTCGGGTACGCGCGACAGACGCCGCAGCCCCACATCATCGACACGCTGATCGCCGAGCGCGCGCCCCGCCTCACGTCGTCGGCGATCTGGCCGCTGGTCCGGCCGGGACTCTACAGGCTGCTGGACTATAAGAAGGCCCGGCGGATGGCCGAGCACATCTGCCAACTGGGCGGCCGGGCGGCGCTGGATCATGTCTCCGAGCTCTTGGCGCTGAAGGTCGAGGTCTCGGGCCTGAAGGACCTGCCCGCGACCGGCCGGGTCGTCGTGGTCTGCAACCATCCGACCGGCATCGGTGACGGGGTGGCGGTCTATGACGCCATCAAGGCTCGACGGCCGGACGTCGTCTTCTACGCCAATGCCGACGCCCACCGGTTGTGCCGCCACTTCGACGAGGTGCTGATCCCGGTCGAGTGGGTCGAGGAAAAGCGCAGCCGCGAGCGCATGCGCCTGACCCTGTCGATGACCCGCGAGGCGATGGAGGCCGAGCGCGCCCTGATGATCTTCCCGGCCGGCCGCCTGGCGGTGAAGGGCGAGGACGGCCTTCTCACCGATCCGCCCTGGATGGCCTCGGCGGTGTCTATCGCCCGCAAGTACAACGCGCCGATCGTCCCGATCCACCTGACCGGCCCCTGGTCGACCCTGTTCCACCTGTTCGACAAGCGCTGGAAGGAGCTGCGCGACATCACGCTGTTCCACGAGCTGCTGAACAAGAAGGGCCGGCCGTTTTCGCTGATCATCGGGGCGCCGATCGACGCCGAGGCCTTGCCCGGCGACGCGGGAGAGGCCACGGAGACGCTGAAGCGCTATGTGGAGCGCCAGCTGCCGAACGATCCGACAGGCCAACTGACGTGACTTCCTTGTTCCTACCCGACGAGGCCGCGACCCAGGACCTGGGGCGCAAACTCGCTGCTTCTCTACGCCCCGGCGACGCCCTATGCCTGACCGGCCCGCTGGGCGCCGGCAAGTCGACCCTGGCCCGCGCCCTGATCCGCGCCCTGACGACGCCGGACGAAGAAGTGCCCAGCCCGACCTTCACCCTGGTGCAGTTCTACGAGACGGCCGATTTCCCCCTGGCCCATTTCGACCTCTACCGCCTGTCGGACCCCGACGAGGCCTATGAGATCGGCCTGGACGAAGCCCTGGACGGCGGCGTTGCGTTGATCGAGTGGCCGCAGCGGCTCGAAGGGCGTTTGCCCGCGACTCGGCTCGATATAGACATCGCCCTGGACGGCGACGCACGGCGCGCCGTCATCGTGGCGCACGGCGGTTTCGAAGGACGTGACCTTGAGTTCTGAGCGTGAGACGACGAAGGCCGCGTTCCTGGAAGCCCACGGCTTCGGCGACGTCCGCCGCGAGAGCCTGGGCGGCGACGCTTCGACGCGGTCCTACGAGCGCCTGCATCGTGAAGGTGGAGCCACCTTCATCTTCATGGACCAGCCGCCGTCGGTCGAGACCGCGCCCTGCCCGCCGGACGCCACGCCAGCGGAACGCGCCGCGCTCGGCTACAACGCCCTGGCCCGCCTGGCCGCCGGCCGGGTGGACGCCTTCGTCGCCTGCGCCGGCTGGCTGAACGCCCAGGGCCTGTCGGCCCCCAAGGTGCTGGCCGCCGACGCCGCGATCGGCCTCGCCGTCCTGGAGGATCTGGGTGACGACCTCTATGCCCGCCTGATCGAGACCGGAACCGACGAGGCCCCGCTGTACGACGCCGCCATCGACGGCCTGCTGGCCATCCACGCCGCGCCGACGCCGGACGTGCTGGCCTTCGACGGCTCGACCTGGCCGCTGCTGAAGTACGACGACCTGGCCCTCAAGACCGCCCACGACATCTTCGTCGAGTGGCAGCCCAAGTTCCGCGACATCACTTTCGACGCCGCGGCGCTGGCCGAATGGGAAGCCATCTGGGCCCCGATCCGCAGCCTTGGCGAAGCCGGCGCGACCGTCTTCTGCCACCGCGACTATCACGCCGAGAACCTGATCTGGCTGCCGCAGCGCGAGGGCGCCGCGCGCGTCGGCATGCTGGACTTCCAGGACGCCGTCCTGGCCCATCCGGCCTGGGACCTGTCGATGCTGCTGCACGACGCCCGCCGCACCGTCTCGCCCGAGCGCGAAGCCGCCAGCCTGGAGCGCTATCTGGCCGCTCGGCCCGAGCTGGACCGCACCGCTTTCCTGGCCGACTATCACGCGCTGGGCGCGCTCAACATCATCCGGATCCTGGGCATCTTCGCTCGCCTGGTGACCCGCGACGGCAAGCCCCGCTATGCCGACTTCATCCCGCGCCTGTGGGTCTATCTGGACGTCTGCTTCGCCGATCCGGCGCTGGCCGACCTGAAGGCCTGGTTCGACCAGTACGTGCCGGTGGAGACGCGTCGATGAGCGGCCCCCAAATGGCTCCCAAGATTGCGATGGTGCTGGCCGCCGGCCTCGGCACGCGCATGCGCCCCCTGACCAACGACCGCCCCAAGGCCCTGGTCGAGGTGCACGGCAAGGCGCTGATCGACCACATGCTGGACCGCCTGGCGGCCGCCGGGGTCGAGACCGCCGTGGTCAATGTCCACTACTTCGCCGACCTGGTCGAAGCCCACCTGAAGGCCCGTGAGGCCAAAGGGCTGGGTCCGAAGATCGTCATCTCCGACGAACGCGCCCAGGCGCTGGAGACTGGCGGCGGCATCAAGCACGCCCTGCCGCTGCTGGGCGAAGGTCCCGTGTTCGTAGCCAACATCGACTCCGTCTGGATCGAGCACGGCGGCGCGGCCGTCAACGCGGTTGCCTCGGCCTGGGATCCCGCCAAGATGGACGTGTGCCTGATGCTGGCCTCGACCTCGGGCTCGCTGGGCTTCCATGATACCGGCGACGTATTCCTCAATGATGGCGTGGTCCGCTTCAAGGACGCCGGCGAGATGGCCCCGCTCGTCTACGTCGGCGTCCACATCTGCAAGCCGGCGATCACCGCTGACGGGCCGGAGGGGCCGTTCTCGCTGTTGCCGCTGTGGAAGCGCCTAGCCGCCGACCATCGTGTCCATGGCGTCGCCCCCAACGGGCTCTGGATGCATGTGGGCGATCCCGAAGCCAAGTTGGCGGCCGAAGCCAAGCTCTCCGAGAGATGAGCGGACCGGCCCCTTTCTTCGAGCGTGAGGGGCCGCGCTGGTTCTCGATCCCCGCCCATCGCCCGTTCGTCGACGACCTGGCGCGCGGCCTGCTGAACACGCTGGAGCCGCTGGGTCCCGAGGCCCTGCCGCGCGCCACCGTCCTGACCCCCACCCGCCGCGGCGCCCGCGCCCTGGCCGACGCCTTCCTGGCCGTCGGCGGCGGGCGCGCTTTGCTGCTGCCGCAGATCCGGCCGCTGGGTGACCTGGAAGAAGGCGAACCGCCGTTCGAGCCCGGCGACCTGGCCCTGGACCTGCCCCCCGGCATCTCCTCGCGCCGCCGCCGGTTCGAGCTGGCGCGGCTGGTCGTCGATCACGGCGACAAGCTGTCGTTCAAACCCGGCCCGGTCCAGGCCCTGGAGCTGGCCAAGGCCCTGTCGGAATTCCTCGACAGCTGCCAGATCGAAGAGATCGAATTCGAGGACCGGCTGGACGGCCTGGCCGAAGGGGATCTCGCCCAGCACTGGCAGGTCTCGGCCCGCTTCCTGAAGGCGGTGCTGAGCGCCTGGCCCAAGCGGCTGGACGCCTTGGGCTTGATCGACGTCTCTGAGCGCCGCGTCCGCCTGCTGCGCGCCCTGGAGACGCAGTGGAAGAACGATCCGCCGACCGAGGTTCTGGTCGCCGCTGGCTCGACCGGCACGGCGCCGGCCACCGCCGATCTGTTGCGCGTCGTCGCCGCCGCGCCCAAGGGGGCCGTGGTCCTACCCGGCCTGGACGAGGACCTCGCCGACAGCGCCTGGGCCCGCATCGAAGGCACGCCCGGCGAGCAGCATCCGCAGGGCGCGATGAAGCGCCTGCTGGACCGCGCCGGCGTCTCGCGCGCCGACGTCCGCGCCTGGGCGCCCGATGTCGACAGCCGAGGCCGCTGGCGTCGCCGCATCGTCAACGAGGCCCTGCGCCCGGCCGAGGCCACCGCCGACTGGCTGGCCCAGATCGCCGCCCTGCGCGCGGAAGCCCCCGGCTTGGACCCGATCGCCGAGGGCCTGACCGGCTTCTCGGTCATCGCCGCCCGCGCCGAAGAGGAAGCCGCTGGCGCCTGCGCCTTGCTGCTGCGCGAGGCGCTGGAGACCCCGGACAAGACCGCCGCCCTGGTCACGCCCGACCAGACCCTGGCCCGCCGGGTGATGACCCGCCTGCAGCGCTGGGGCGTCATCCCCGACAGCTCGGCCGGCGCGCCCCTGGCCGCCGCCGGCTCGGCGATCCTGGCCCTGCACCTGGCGCGGCTGGTCGAGGAGCCGCTCAATCCCGTCCGCCTGCTGGCCTTCGCCAAGCATCCGCTGGTGCTGGGCGAAGACGAGGCCCCCGCCGCCGCGATGTTGGAACGCCGAGGGCTGCGCGGCGCCGCGCCAGGCTCCAAGGACGTGCTGCGCGCCCGCCTGAAGGACGCGCCCGAAGCCCTGGCCCTATGCGACCGCGTCCTGGCCGCCGTCGATCACGCCGCGTCCGTCTATGCCGACGGCTTCGCCCCGCCCTGCCGCGCCGCCCAAGCCATCGTCGAGGCGCTGGAAGCCCTGATCGCCACGAGCCGCCTGTGGGCCGGCGGCGCGGGCGAGAGCCTGGGCGGGCTGATGGCGGCGCTGATCCAGGACGGCGAGCCCCTGCCCGACGCCTCGCCCCAGGCCTTTGCCGACATCCTCGACCGCCTGGTCAACGAGGAGACCGTCCGCGTCGGCGGCGCCACCCATCCACGCCTGCGCATCCTGGGCGCCATCGAGGCCCGCCTGGTTCGCGCCGATCGCCTGGTGCTGGCCGGGCTGGAGGAAGGCGTCTGGCCGCAGGGCGCGCCGATCGATCCGTTCCTGTCGCGCCCCATGCGGAGCCGCCTGGGCCTGCCGCCGCCCGAGCGCCGCGTCGGCCTGACCGCCCACGACTTCGCCCAGGCCGCCAGCGCGCCGGACGTCGTGCTGGTCCATTGCGAACGCCGCGGCGGCGCGCCGGCCGTCGAGTCGCGCTGGCTGTGGCGGCTGAAGACCCTGGCCGCCGGCGCGGGCCTGGCCCTGCCCCGCCGTGACGACGTGCTGGACTGGGTCCGCGCCCTCGATGCGCCCGATCCCTATGCCCCGATCAGCCGCCCGGCCCCGACCCCGCCGGTCGAGGACCGTCCGCGCAAGATGGCCGTCACCCGCGTCGAGGCCCTGACCCGCGACCCCTACGGCGTCTGGGCCCGCGACATCCTGCGGCTCTATCCGCTGGAGCGCCCCGACGAGCCTGTCGAAGCACGCGCCCGAGGCACGGCCATCCACGCCGCCTTCGAAGACTTCGCCGAACAGTTCCCCGACGCCGTGCCGGCCGACGCGGCGGCGGTGTTCGAGAAACTCTATGTCGACCACCTGGTCGCCGCCGGCATGCCGCCCACGGCCCTGGCCCGCGAAAAGGCCCTGGCCCGCGAAGCCGCCCTGTGGGTCGCCGACTGGGAGCGCCATCGCCGGACCACGGCCCGCAAGGTCGTGGTCGAGGCCGCCGGCGAGCTGTCGCTCAGCATCAATGGCCGCCCCTTCACCCTGACCGCCAAGGCCGATCGCCTGGAGCCGACCGCCGACGGGACCGCCCACATCCTCGACTACAAGACCGGCGCCGCCCCGTCGCAGAAGCAGGTCGACACCGGCTTCTCGCCGCAGCTGACCCTGACGGCGGCGATCCTGATGCACGGCGGCTTCCCGGACCTGGGCAAGCCGACGCCCGGCGACCTGACCTATGTCCGCGTTACCGGCCGCAAGCCGGCGGGCGAAGAGCAGGTCCGCGCCCTGGCCGGCGAGGAAAGCACCGCCGCCGCGACCAAGGCCCTGGAAGGCCTCTCGACCCTGATCGCCCGATACGACGATCCGGCCGAGCCCTACCGCTCGAGGGTCGCCCCGCAGTTCGTCAAGGAACACCCCGGCGACTACGCCCACCTGGCCCGCGTGTTCGAATGGTCGACAAGCGGCGACGACGGGGACGGCGAATGACCGCTTTCGATCCCCAGCGCATCGCCGCCGATCCGGCGATCTCGGCCTTCGTCACGGCCAATGCCGGGTCGGGCAAGACCAAGACCCTGATCGATCGGGTCGCGCGCCTGTTGCTGGCCAAGGTGGCGCCCGAGGCGATCCTATGCGTGACCTATACCAAGGCCGCCGCCGCCGAGATGCAGCGGCGCCTGTTCGAGCGGCTGGGCAAGTGGTCGGTGACCAGCGACGCCGACCTGCGGGCCGAGCTGATGAAGCTGGTCGGCGAGGATGAAGCGACCTACGACGCCAAGCGGCTGTCCGAGGCCCGCGCCCTGTTCGCCCAGGCCCTGGAGACGCCGGGCGGCCTGAAGATTCAGACCATCCACGCCTTCTGCGAGAAGCTGCTGCGGCGCTTCCCCCTAGAGGCCGGGGTCTCGCCCGGCTTCACCGTGATGGACGACCAGGCCGGCGCCGCCATCGCCCGCGCCGCCCGCCGGGCCACGGCCGCCTGGGTCGATACGCACGAGGATGCGTTCTCAGAGGCCTATGCCCGCTTCTCGGTGGCGCTGGATTTCCTGAGCTTCGAGGCGATGTTCGATGGCTTCGAGACCCGGCGCGGCCAGATCATGGACTATGTCCGGCGCTGCGGGGGGCTGTCGGAAGCCATCGCCGACGCCTGGGCGCGATGCGGCTTCGATGAGCCGACCTCGGCGGCCGATCTGGCGGCGCAAGCCTTGGCGCGACTGGACCTTGGCGCGTGGCGGGCGGCGGCCACGGTGCTGTTCGACGGCGGCGGCAAGGCTGACGCCAAGAACGCCGAGGCGCTGGCCGCGGTGGCCCGAGATCCGGACGCGACCTTGGACCTGGCCCTGCGCGCGCTCTTCACCGAAGGCGGCGACGGCACGCCCGCGACCTGGCCGGCCAAGACCTCGGGCCTGAAGAGCCGCGAGGATCTGCGCGAGGCCCTGCTGCTGGAACAGGCCAAGCTGGAGGCCGCTCGCGAACGGGTCCGCGCCGCCAAGGTGGCCGAGGACACCGAGGGCGCCCTGCGGCTGGCGGTGCTCTATGTCGAATCCCATCGGATCGAAAAGGAGGCGCGGGGCGCGCTGGACTTCACCGACCTGATCGACAAGACCCGCGTGCTGCTGACCGAAAAGGTCGAGGCGGCCTGGGTGCTCTACAAGCTGGACGGCGGCATCGACCACATCCTGCTGGACGAGGCCCAGGACACCGCGCCCGAGCAGTGGGAGATTCTGAGCGCTCTGACCGCCGACTTCTTCGCCGGCGAGACGGCGCAGGGCTGGGGCGGCGAGCGGCGGGCCGAGCGGACCCTGTTCGTGGTCGGCGACGAGAAGCAGTCGATCTATTCGTTCCAGGGCGCCGATCCGCAGCGCCTGCTGATCGAGACGCAAGGCTACATCGCTCGCATCGAAGCGGTCGGCGCCGTCGGCAAGGGCGTGCCGCTGACGGTGTCGTACCGCTCGACCCACGAGATCCTGAGCTTCGTCGACGCCCTGTTCTCCGATCCCGAGACCCGGGAGGGCGTGCCGCCGCCGGTGGGCCAGGACCTGGTGCGCCACGAGCTGTTCCGTCACGGCCATCCGGGCTGCGTCGACCTGTGGCAGCTGACCCGCGAGCGGCCCGGCGAGGAGCGCGAGGCCTGGGACGCGCCGGTCGACGCCGAGAGCGAGCACAGCGCCAACCGCCGTCTGGCCGAAGCTATCGCCGCCGAAACCGCCGCCATCCTGGCCCGGGGCGACGCCGTCTTCGACAAGGAGACCGGCCGCCACCGCGCCGCCCATGCGGGCGACATTCTCGTCCTGGTCCGCCGCCGCAAGGTGCTGTTCGAGGAGATCATCCGCGCCCTGAAGCGGCGCGGCGTGCCGGTGGCGGGGGCCGACCGGCTGTCGTTGTCCAGCCACATCGCCTTCGAGGACCTGCTGGCCCTGGGGCGGTTCATCCTGTTCCCGGACGATGACCTGACCCTGGCGGCCCTGCTGAAGACGCCGTTCTGCGCGCTGACAGACGAGGATGTCTACGCCCTGGCCAAGGGTCGCCGCGCCACGCTATGGGCCGAGCTTCGCCGGCGGGCCGAGGAGCGCGCCGAATGGATGGCCGCCCAGACGGTGCTCGACTGGGCGCTGACTGAGGGCCGCAAGCGCCAACCGTTCGAGTTCTACGCCGGCTGGCTGGGCCTGACCGACGCCGCCGGCCGCTCGCACCGCGCCAAAGTGCTGACCCGCCTGGGGGCCGAAGCCGAGGAAGCGCTCGACGAGTTCCTGGCCCAGGTGATGGAGGCCGAGCAGCGTGGCGTCCGCGATCTCGAGGCCCTGGTCGCCGACTTCGCGGCGCTCGACATCGTCGTGAAGCGCGAGATGGAAGGCGCCCGGCGCGAGGTGCGGGTGATGACCGCCCACGGCTCCAAGGGCCTTGAGGCGCCGATCGTCTTCTTGCCCGAGACCACGGTGAAGCGCGGGGCCGGCGGCTCGCCGCTGCTGGTCACCGAGGACGGCAGCTTGCTGTGGGCGACCAGCGGCAAGGGCGACTGCAAGGCCTCGGCCGACGCCCGCAAGCTGCGCGAGGAGAAGGAAAGCCAGGAAGCCCTGCGGCTGCTCTACGTGGCCCTGACCCGAGCGCGGGAGCGGCTGATCCTGTGTGGCCGCATCGACGCCCGGACCAAGGATGACAAGGTCGGCGGCTGGTACGCGGCCGCCCGCAACGCCTTCGCCCATCCCGATATCGCGCCGGATGTCCGCACGATCGGCGAGGGCGAAGCGGCTTTCCTGCGTTACGGCCCCGATCCATCGGCCGCGCCGCGTGTCGAGGAAGATGTCCGCGCCTCGGCGATCGCGCCGGCCTGGATCAAGGCCGTAGCCCCGCCCGAACCGGCAGCCGCCCGTTACGCCGCCCCGTCGCGGATCGAGGACAATGCCCGTGTCCCGGCCCCCTCGCCGCTGGCGCGGGTCTCGGGCCTGGGTCGCTACCGCCGGGGCGAGATCGTGCACAAGCTGTTGCAGCTCTTGCCCGACGTCGCGCCGGACCAGCGCGCCGGCGCGGCCCAGCGACTGCTGTCGGCCGAGCGCGACCTGACCGATGAGCAACGCCAGGAAATGGCCCCCGCCGCCTTCGGCGTGCTGGACGATACGCGGTTCGCCGCCGTGTTCGGGCCGGGCTCACGGGCGGAGGTCGCCCTGGCCGGAACCAGCGCGCACCTGCCCAAGGGCCTGGCCGTTTCGGGCCGAGTCGACCGGCTGGTGGTCGATGACGCCCGTGTCCTGGTCGTCGATTACAAGACCAATCGGCCTTCCCCTGACCGCATCGAAGACGCTGACCAGGCCTATCTGGCCCAGATGGCGGTCTATGCCGCCGTGCTGCGCGAGGTGTTCCCCGGCCGGACCGTGGAGGCGGCTCTGGTATGGACGGACGGCCCCAAACTGATGCCGGTTCCAGAAAAGGTGATGGTCGACGCCCTGGCCCGCCTGGCCTAATCCCGTTGCCGGAGACGCGCTGGGCTCCTACATCTTTCGCAAGCGTCCGGAACGATTCCGGATTTTGACCTTTACCGCGTCCTCCGCGCCGATCCGCGTGACGCCAGACTGGAGCAAGCCATGAGCACCGTTGCGGTGACCGACGCCACCTTCGAAGCCGACGTCCTGAAGGCCAGCAAGCCCGTGCTGGTCGACTTCTGGGCCGAGTGGTGCGGCCCCTGTAAGCAGATCGCCCCGGCCCTGGAGCAGATCTCGGAAGAGCTGGCCGACGTCGTCACCGTCGCCAAGGTCAATATCGAGGACAGCCCGACGACCCCGTCGCGCTACGGCGTCCGCGGCATCCCGACCATGATGCTGTTCCGCGACGGCCAGATGACCTCGATGAAGGTCGGCGCCATGCCCAAGCAGAAGATCCTGGAATGGCTGAACGAAGCCGGCGTCCAACCGGCCTAAGTCGCCTTCACGGCTGAATTCGAAGCGCCCGTCCCGGTCAGTCCGGGGCGGGCGTTTTGCTGTCAGGTCGGCCCAAGTCAGCTAGGCCAAGTCTCCGGGCTCATGCCCAGGATCTCGCCGGCCAGGTAGAGCGAGCCGCAGATCAGGACGTGGGGGACCGGGTCCATGGCCAGGGCCTTGTCCAGCGCCTGCTCCACCGAGTCGCAGGCCGAGGCGCGCAGGCCGGCCAGTTCGGCGGCGGCGGCCGTGTCGGCGGCGGTCGCGGCGGCGTGGCCTTCGAAGGTGACCGTGAAGACCTTGGCCGCCACGCCCCGGAAGGCGCCGAAGAAACCGGTGGCGTCCTTGTTGGCCAGCAGGCCCGAGATCAGCGCCACCGGCCGGCCGTCGCGAGCGGCGAGGTCGGCGACGGCGCGAGAGACGGCGCGGCCGGCATGCGGATTGTGGCCGCCGTCCAGCCAGAGGTCGGCGCCCGCCGCCTTGGCGCGCTCGGCCAGAGGGCCGGCGGTCAGGCGCTGGAAGCGGGCCGGCCAGACCGTGGCGGCGATGCCTCTGCCCATGGCGGCTTCGTCGATCCGGTCGTCGCCCAGGGCCAGCAGCCCCGCGACGGCCAGGCCGGCATTGGCGAACTGGTGGTCGCCGGGCAGCGCCGGCGTTGGCAGGTCCAGCAGACGGTCCTGCATCTGGACCAGCAGCCGGCCGCCCTCGTTCCAGGCGTCGAAGTCGCGGCCCATCAGGGTGAGCGAAACGCCGGCCTTTTCGGCGGCGGCTTCGATGACGGTCTCGGCCTCTTCTTGCTGGCGGGCCGAGACAGCGGGGGCGCCGCGCTTGATGATGCCGGCCTTCTCGACCGCGATCTTGCCCAGGGTGTCGCCGAGGAATTCGCGGTGATCGATGTCGACCGGAGCGATGACGCTGACCTTGGGCGTCACGACGTTGGTGGCGTCCAGGATCCCGCCCAGCCCGACCTCGACGATGCACAGATCGGCCGGGACCTCGGCGAAGGCGACGAAGGCCGCGGCCGTGGTGATCTCGAAGAAGGTGATTTCCTGGCCGGCGTTTGCCGCCTCGACGCGGTCCAGCACGGCGGCCAGGTGGTCGTCGGTGATCAGGGTCCCGGCCAGGCGGATCCGTTCGGCGAAGCGGACCAGGTGCGGCGAGGTGAAGACGTGGACCTTGAGCCCCGCCGCCTCGGCCATGGCCCGCAGATAGGCGACGGTCGAGCCCTTGCCGTTGGTGCCGGCCACGTGGATCACCGGCGGCAGACGGTCCTGCGGATCGCCCAAGGCCGCGCACAGCCGCCGCATCCGGTCCAGCGACAGGTCGATCAGCTTGGGATGCAGCGCCTGCAGCCGCGCCAGGGCGGCGTCGTGGGCGCGGAGATGGTCGCTCAAGGCGGCTTAAGCCGCCTTGCGGTTGCGGCCCATCATCAGGGTGCCGAGCATCGAGCCCAGCACCTGCGGCAGCTCCTTGCGGTGCGTGACGCGGTCGACCATGCCCTTTTCGACCAGGTATTCCGAGCGTTGGAAGCCTGGCGGCAGGGTCTCGCGGATGGTCTGCTCGATGACGCGCGGGCCGGCGAAGCCGATCAGGGCGCCCGGCTCGGCCAGGTGGATGTCGCCCAGCATGGCATAGGAGGCGGTGACGCCGCCGGTGGTCGGGTCGGTGAGGACCACCACGTACGGCAGGGCCGCGTCCTTCAGCTCGTTGATCGCCAGCGTGGTGCGGGCCATCTGCATCAGCGACAGCGCGCCTTCCTGCATGCGGGCGCCGCCGGCGGCGGTGTAGGCGATCAGCGGGACCTGACGTTCCAGCGCGGCCTTGGCGGCGGCGATGAAGCCTTCACCCGCGGCCATGCCCAGCGAACCGCCCATGAAGGCGAAGTCCTGGACCAGCACCACGGCGTCGACGCCGCCGACCTTGCCATAGCCGATGGCCATGGCGTCCGGCTCGCCGGTCGCCTTGCGAGCGGCCGCCAGGCGGTCCTTGTAGGGCTTGCCGTCCGAGAAGTGCAGCGGGTCCTCGACGACCGGCGGGGTCGGCAGGGCCTCGTACTGGCCGTCGTCGAAGGTGAACTTGAAGCGGGCTTCCGGCCCGATCCGCATGTGACGACCGGCCGGCGTGACCCACAGGGCCGCCTCCAGGTCGGCGCGGAAGATCATCTCGCCCGTGTCGGGGCACTTGATCCAGAGGTTTTCCGGCGTCTCGCGCTTGGCGAACGCGCCGCGCACGCCCGGCGCGATCCGCGACAGCCAGCCGCCGCCACGGCGATCGGCCGCTTGTTTCTTGTCGCCCTTTTTCGGGTCCTGGGGTTCAGCCATAGCCATAGCCTTAGAGCCTCACTTCGTCCCGACTCGCGCCGATCGCACAGCCTTAGCCAGCTCCGACGCCTTGAGAAGAACCTTCTCGGTCACGTTTTCGTTCAACTTGGCCGCCGACTCAATTTCGTCGACCAGGGCCGAGCCCACCACGGCCGCGTCGGCCACGCGGGCCACCTCGGCGGCGCGCTCGGGCGTGCGGATGCCGAAACCGACAGCGACGGGCAGGCCCGAGGCCTTGCGGATGCGCTCGACGGCCGGGGCCACCGCATCGGCGTCGGCCTCTTTCACGCCGGTCACACCGGCGACCGAGACGTAATAGACAAAGCCCGAGGTGCGGCGGATCACGGCCGGCAGGCGCTTGTCGTCCGTCGTCGGCGACGCCAGGCGGATCAGCGACAGGCCTTCGGCTTCCAGCGCGTCCGACAGCGGATCGGCTTCTTCCGGCGGACAGTCGACGACGATCAGGCCATCGACGCCGGCCTCATTGGCCTGCTTGGCGAAGGTTTCGAAACCGCGGTTCACCAGCGGGTTCAGATAGCCCATCAGGATGATCGGTGTGTCCTGGTCGCCTTCGCGGAACGCCCGGACGATGTCCAGCGTGCCGTTCAGGGTCATCTTCTGGGCCAGGGCGCGCTGACTGGCGCGCTGGATGGTCGGCCCCTCGGCCATCGGGTCCGAGAACGGGAAGCCCAGCTCGATCAGGTCGGCGCCGGCCGCCGGCAGGCCCTTGACGATGTCCAGCGCGGTCGCCGCGTCCGGATCCCCGGCCATGACATAGGCCACGAAAGCGGCGCGGCCCTCGGCCTTCAGCGCCGCGAAACGACGATCGATACGATCCTTGGTCACTTAGTTTCCCACCTCAGGAGCGTCGGCCTTACCCTTCCCCGTTTCCCCGGCGACAGCCGGGGCCCAGGTGAAGCCCACCAGCCGCTCGGGCTGAATCTGGGTCCCGGCTTTCGCCGGGAAGATCGGATTGAGGGAGATCACCATGCTTAAATCGAACGCCCCAAGGCATCCGCCACGGTGAAGATGTCCTTGTCGCCCCGGCCCGACAGGCACAGCACGATCACGCCGCCCTCGCCGATCTCCTTGGCCAGCTGAGGCAGCTTGGCCAGGGCGTGGGCGCTTTCCAGGGCCGGAATGATGCCCTCGAGCTCGGCGCACAGCTGGAAGGCCTTCAGGGCTTCGTCGTCGGTGCAGGTCAGGTACTGGGCCCGGCCGATGTCGTGCAGGAACGAGTGCTCCGGACCGATGCCCGGATAGTCCAGGCCCGCCGAGATCGAGTGGGCGTCCTGGATCTGGCCGTCCTCGTCCTGCAGCAGGTAGGTCTTGTTGCCGTGCAGGACGCCCGGGCGGCCGCCGGTCAGGGACGCGGCGTGCTTGTCGGTCTCCAGGCCGTGGCCCGAGGCCTCGACGCCGTAGATCTTGACGCTCTCGTCGGCCAGGAACGGGTGGAACATGCCGATGGCGTTCGAACCACCGCCCACGCAGGCGACGACGGCGTCGGGCAAACGCCCTTCCAGCTCCTGGATCTGCTCGCGGGTTTCGCTGCCGATCACCGCCTGGAAGTCGCGGACCATGGCCGGATAGGGGTGCGGACCGGCGGCGGTGCCGATCATGTAGTAGGTGTCTTCGACGTTGGTGACCCAGTCCCGCATCGCCTCATTCATGGCGTCCTTGAGGGTCGCCGCGCCCGAGGTCACCGGACGCACTTCGGCGCCCAGGAGGTTCATGCGGAAGACGTTGGGCTTCTGCCGGGCGACGTCGACGGCGCCCATATAGACAACGCAGGGCAGGCCGAAGCGGGCCGTCACCGTGGCCGAGGCCACGCCATGCTGGCCAGCGCCCGTCTCGGCGATGATCCGGCTCTTGCCCATGCGCTGGGCCAGCAGGATCTGGCCCATGCAGTTGTTGATCTTGTGCGCGCCGGTGTGGTTCAGCTCTTCGCGCTTGAAATAGATCTTCGCGCCGCCCAGGTGCTTGGACAGGCGCTCGGCGAAATAGAGCGGCGACGGGCGGCCCACATAGTGGGTCAGGTAGCCGCGCAGCTCCTTCTGGAACTCCGGATCGTTCTTGGCCTCGGTGTAGGCGCGGTCCAGCTCGAGCACGAGCGGCATCAGCGTCTCGGCCACATAGAGGCCGCCATAGTCGCCGAAGCGGCCCTTGGCGTCCGGATAGGCGGACCAATCGTTAGGCTTTTGGGGGGCGTTCAAAGGCTCATCCAACAGCTACGCGCGTTTGACGGCGTCGAGAAACGCCGTGATCAGAGCGGGGTCCTTTAGGCCGGGACCGCGCTCCACGCCAGAAGAAACGTCCACAATCGGGGTTCCGGAGACCTTAACGGCCTCGGAGACGTTCCACGGATCCAGCCCTCCGGCCAGGAAATGCGGGCGAGAAAAGCGCCGGCCGGCCAGCAGTCCCCAGTCGAACCGTGCGCCTGTGCCGCCAGGCAGGGCGGAACCTTCCACGGGCTTGGCGTCGAACATCAGGTGCTCGGCGACGGTGTCGAAGGCGCTCGCCTGGTCGACATCGGCGGAGGCGGACACGGAGAAGGCCTTGATGACGCCGACGCCGGCGCGGGCGGCGATCTCGCGGACCCGCGAGGGGGTCTCCTTGCCGTGCACCTGGATCAGGTCGGGGCGCATGGTGGCCATCAGGCGGTCGATCAGGGCGTCGTCGGGGTCGACCGTGACGGCGACGGTCCGCACGCCGCGACCGCGGACCGGCTCGATCAGCCGCGCGGCCGTTTCGGGTGTGAGGTTGCGCGGGCTCTTCTCGAAGAAGACGAAACCCAGGAACGCCGCCCCGCCGTCGAAAGCGGCTTTCACCGTCTCGGGGGTCGATAGTCCGCAGATCTTGGCCGTGGTCATGGTGCTGGGGGAGTTACGTGCGGGGAAGCGGGGATGCAAGTGCAGCAAATCTGAAGGTGGGGGAATAGATCCTCCCCCGCGATGCGGGGGAGGTGGCCCGGAGGGCCGGAGGGGGCGAGCTGGGCATAGGCCGCGCTAGCCCCCTCAGTCGCTCCGCGACAGCTCCCCCGTGACACGGGGGAGCATCTTCACGCGATCACTCGCTGAAGTTCATGAAAGGGACCGCGGAGCGCCGGGCTGCGCCCGGAGTGTGAAGTGTGTGTACCGTTTCGACGAAGCCAGAGCGCTCCGCGTAGCCGTTATCCGATGAGCCAGCGGCGCGCGGGGTATTAACCCGCTTCCGACAGTCGGCCCCCGACGGGCGGGCCGGGGCGACGACCCCGGTCCCGGAACGCCCGGGCGATTTCAGCCCGGGCCTGTTGCTCTCATCGGCCTGACATCCCACGTCGTTTCTGTGTTCCAGGGCCGACCGCCGTAGGAGGGATGCAGTTGCGAGTTTCCCCGCGCCGACGAGCGCTTCCCGCTCGACCACCCCTGACAGCCGCCCAAGTCGCCGGCCGGACGTCCCTTTCGCGCTATCAGGTGAGGATGATTATGCGGGCGCCGCCGAACGCGGATGATTGGCGCGCTGCATTTTTCCAGAACCCGTTGATCCGGCGCGGCTTTGTCTCGAAAAGAACGGGGATACAGCATCCTCAATCCCCGTCCGAAGGTCCCGATGGCTCCGATCCAGGTCGATCCCGCCCACGTCCACGAGTTCGTCGACGCTGACGCCTTCTATGCCTGGCTCTCCCAGAACCACGACAAGGCCCCGGAAGCCTGGATCAAGATCCACAAGGTCGGCTCGGGCCTGCCGTCGATCACCGCCAAGCAGGCCATTGATGTCGTGCTGTGCTGGGGCTGGATCGACGCTGTTCGCAAGGGCTTTGACGACAAGAGTTTCCTCCAGCGCTACACGCCGCGTGGCAAGAAGAGCATCTGGAGCCAGATCAATGTCGACAATGTCGCGCGGCTGATCGACGAGGGCCGGATGACCGAGCACGGCCTGCGTGAGGTCGAGGCCGCCAAGGCCGATGGCCGCTGGGACCGCGCCTATGGCAGCGGCCAGGACATGAAGATCCAGGACGACCTGCAGGCGGCGATCGACGCCAGCCCCAAGGCGAAAGAGATGATGGAAACGCTGTCGGCCCAGAACCGCTTCGCCCTGGCGTTCAGGGTCCACAACATGAAGACCGAGGCGGGACGGAAGAAGAAGATCGCCGACCTGGTCGCCATGCTGGACCGGGGCGATACGCCTTACCCGCAGAAGACGAAGGGGTAAGGGCCGGCCGGCGCCGCAAGGGAATGGCGCCGACCGGAGGGCTTACGCGTCGGCTTACTGCTGCCGACAGAACCAAGATGGGACCGGACGCCACGGATTGAAGAACCCTGCGGCGCCCTGTCGCGGAGGTTGTGGTGAAGCTTACTCCGCCGCGACCTCGACCGGTTGGTCGTAGGCGGCCATCAGCGCCATGTTCAGGATCTTGGACACCGAGGCCGACAGCGGCGCGATCTGCACCGATTTGGAGAGGCCCAGCAGCACCGGCCCGATCACCGTGGCCCCGCCCAGCGACTGCACCAGCTTGGTGGCGATCGAGGCCGAGTGGATGGCCGGCATGATCAGGATGTTGGCGCTGTCGGTCAGGCGCATGAACGGGTAGTTGGCGCGCTTTTCCGGATCCAGGGCCAGCTCGGGCGGCATTTCGCCCTCGTATTCGAACTCGACCTCCATCTCGTCGAGCATGGCCACGGCCTCGCGCACCTTCTCCGAGCGCAGGCCCATCGGGTTGCCGAAGGTCGAATAACTCATGAAGGCCACGCGCGGCTTGAAGCCCAGGCGCTTGACGGCGCGGGCGGCCTCGCAGGCGATCTCGACGATCTCGTCGGCTTCCGGCAGCTCGGTGACATTGGTGTCGGCCACGAAGATGGTCCGGCCCTTGGCCAGCACCACGCTCATGCCCATGATCCGGCCGCCGGGGGCCGGGTCGATGACGCGCAGCACCTCTTCCAGGGCCTGGTCGAAGCTGCGGGTCACGCCGGTGACCATGCCGTCGGCCTCGCCCAGCGCCACCATCGAGGCGGCGAAGCTGTTGCGGTCCTGGTTGATCAGGCGCTGGACGTCGCGCTTCAGGTAACCCTGGCGCTGGAGGCGATGATACAGGGCGTCGACATAGTCGGGATTACGGTCCGACAGGCGGGCGTTGATGATCTCCAGGCCCACGGTCTCGGGGTCCAGGCCCACCAGCCTCATGTTCTCGTGCACCAGGTTCTCGCGACCGCACAGGATGGCCTTGCCGTAGCCGCCGGTCTGGAAGGCGTAGGCGGCGCGGATCACGCTGGGATCCTCGCCTTCGGCGAACACGATGCGCTTGGGGTTGGCCAGGACCGAGCCGGAGATCTTCTGCAGGAAGCCAGCGGTGGGGTCGAGGCGCTGGGCCAGGCCCGCGCGATAGGCGTCCATGTCGGCGATCGGCTTGCGGGCCACGCCCGTGTCCATGGCCGCCTGGGCCACGAACGGCGGCACGTACCAGATCAGGCGTGGGTCGAAGGCCGAGGGGATGATGTAGTCGGGGCCGAACTTCAGCTGGCGGCCGTGATAGGCGGCGGCCACCTCGTCCGGCACGTCCTCGCGGGCCAGCATGGCCAGGGCCTGGGCGCAGGCGATCTTCATCTCGTGGTTCACACGACGAGCGCGAACATCGAGGGCGCCGCGGAAGATGTAGGGGAAGCCCAGAACGTTGTTGACCTGGTTGGGATAGTCGCTGCGGCCCGTGCCCATGATCGCGTCCTTGCGGATCGCGTGGACCTCTTCCGGGGTGATCTCCGGATCGGGATTGGCCATGGCGAAGATGACCGGGTTGGGGGCCATCGAGGCGATCATCTCGGGGGTGAAGGCGCCCTTGGCCGACAGACCCAGCAGCACGTCGGCGCCGGCGACGGCTTCAGCGAGTGTCCTTTTGTCGGTCTTGACCGCGTGGGCGCTCTTCCACTGGTTCATGCCTTCGGTGCGGCCCTCGTAGAGCACGCCCTTGCTGTCCACCGCGATGACGTTCTGCGGGTGGACGCCCATGGCCTTGATCAGCTCCAGCGAGGCGATGCCCGCCGCGCCGGGGCCGTTCAGCACGACCTTCACGTCCTCCAGCTTCTTGCCGGTGATGTGGCAGGCGTTGATCAGGCCGGCGGCGCAGATGATGGCCGTGCCGTGCTGGTCGTCGTGAAACACCGGGATGTCGAGCAGGTCCTGCAGCTCGGTCTCGATGCGGAAGCACTCGGGGCTCTTGATGTCCTCCAGATTGATGCCGCCGAAGGTGATCCCGATGTTCTTGACCACCGTGATGATCTCGTCGGGATCCTTGCTGCTGACCAGGATGTCGATGCTGTCGACGTCGCCGAAGCGCTTGAAGAGGACGCTCTTGCCCTCCATCACCGGCTTGGAAGCCAGCGCGCCCAGGTCGCCCAGGCCCAGGATGGCCGTGCCGTTGCTGATGACGGCGACCATGTTGCCCTTGGAGGTGTACTCGTAGGCCGCGTCAGGGTCGGCGGCGATGGCGTGCACGGGAACGGCTACGCCGGGCGAATAGGCCAGCGACAGGTCGCGCTGGGTCGCCATCGGCTTGGTCGGGGTCACCGCCAGCTTGCCCGGCTGGGGGTAACGGTGGAAGGCCAAGGCCTCCTCATCCGTGAAGGTCTTGCGTTCCGCGTCGCTCATCCGGCGTTTCCCATTCCTGCTGCGCAAGTCGAAGAAGGGGCGCGCCGATCGATGCGAACACGCCCTTATGCCTGCTCAGCGTAGCGATGGGTGCGGAGCGTCACAACCGGGCTTGCGTGCGAAAATCCCAGCAAACGCTTGTTGGGATTGGCGTTGCGTCAAGCTTGCTGACGTTCGGGAAGGCCGCGCGAGGTTGACCTTTGGGTCTGGAATGGCGATCAGGAATCTTACTGAGCGTAAGAGGAAGTCCCTTGTCCCAGCCCGTGAAGATCGCGATCGCCGGCGCCAACGGCCGCATGGGCCAGGCCGTGGCCAAGGCCCTGGAAGGCCGCGCTGACGCCGTCGTGGCCGCGCGCTTCGAGCGCCCGGGCGTCGAAGGTCCCGATCTCGTCGGCCACGAGACGGCGCGGTCGCTGTCCGACGTGGTGATCGACTTTACCCTGCCCGAAGCTTCGGTCGATCTCGCCGAGATCGCCGCCTCGAACAACGGGCCGGCCCTGGTCATCGGCTCGACCGGCTTCTCCGACGAACAGCTGGCGCGCATCGACCAAGCCGCCAAGACGATCGCCATCGTCCGCTCGGGCAACTATTCGATGGGCGTCAACATGCTGATGGGCCTGGTGCGCCAGGCCGCCGCCGCCCTGCCGGCGCAGGACTGGGACATCGAAGTCTACGAGGCCCACCACAAGCGCAAGATCGACGCCCCTTCGGGCACGGCCCTGATGCTGGGCGAGGCCGCCGCCGAAGGGCGCGGCGTGGGCCTGGGCCAGGTCGCCGACCGGGGCCGCGACGGCGTCACGGGTCCTCGTAAAGAGGGCGCGATCGGCTTTTCGGTGGTCCGTGGGGGCGGGATCATCGGCGAGCACAGCGTGATCTTCGCCGGCGAGAGCGAGAGCCTGACCCTGTCGCACTCGGCCATCGACCGGGGCCTGTTCGCGCGCGGCGCCATCGCCGCCGCCGTCTGGGTCAAGGGCAAGCCGCCTGGCCTCTACGACATGCAGGACGTCCTAGGCTTTTCAAAATAGGGATCTAAGCTGAGCCGGGGGGCTTCTTTAGGATCTGAACGACTAGGACCTGATGGCCGAACCCTCGACCGCCCCCGACAGCAAGACGACGCTCCGCCGAGCGTGGGATCGCGACCGCCTGGTCGATCTGGGCCTGGAAGCCGTGTCGCTGTCGATGCTGGCCTTCATCGCCACGGGCCTGGTCATCTGGTCGGGCCGGCGCGAGATCAGCCGCGAGCTGGCCGAGGCCTGGCTGCGCGATCACGGGATCGAGGCCGCCGTCGAGCTGGACGACCTGGACGCCACCGGCTTCACCGGCAAGGTCCGCCTGGGCGCGCGCGACAATCCCGTCTTCTCCGCCGACCGGCTGGAGGTCGCCTACGATCTGGCCGCCCCCTGGAATGGCGAAAAGTTCGGCATCCAGACCAAGGCCGTGCGCCTGGTCCGCCCCCGCGTGCTGGCCAGCATCGACGCCAAGGGCCAGGTCCGCTTCGGCGCTCTGCAACCGCTGCTCGACGAGTTCCTGAAGTCGCCCAAACAACCCGGCGTCCCCGGCCCGGCCGTGCTGGTCGAGGACGCGCGGCTGGATCTGGTCACCCCCGGCGGCCGCGCCCGCATCACCGGCGACGCCAGCCTGGACGACGGCCAGCTGCTGCGCTTCGACGGCCGCCTGGCGCCGTTGCACTACGCTGTCCGCGACCTTGTCCTGGACAGCAAAGGCGCGACCGTCTCGGCCCGCAAGCGCGGCGACCGCCTGAGCATCGAGGTCTCGCTGGGCCTCGACAGCCTTGAGAGCGAGCAGGCCGACCTGTCCGACGCCGCCGCCAAGCTGTCGGCCGACCTGCCCTATCCGGATCTCGCCAAGCTCACGGCAAGCGGCCTCGTGGAAGCGCGCCTGGATCTGCGGGCAGGCGGCGGGCGGATCGGCGACAGCCAGGCCGAAGACCTGGCGGGCGACCTCTCCCTGACCGGACGTCTGGACGGCGGGCCGCAGCGCTTCGCCTTCCTGGGCCGCTCGCGCGGCGCCTTGCGTGGCGGACGGCTCTCGGCCCCGACCCTGGACGCCCGCGACGCCGGCCTGACCTACACGTTCGAGCGCGTGACGGCCGGCCGCACCGACGGCCGGATGAACGCCCGTGGCGCGGCCCGCGTCGAGCTGCGCGCCGGTGAAGCCGTCGCCGCCGGGACCGCCGTGCGTGAGCTGCGCGCCACGACCGTCTCGGACAGCCTGACCCTGAACACCGACGCCCAAGGCCTGGCCGTGAAGGGACCGCTGGCCATCGACGCCACGGCCGCCCGCCTGGCTGGCGGCGCTCTGGCGCTGTCCTCGGCGCGACTGAACGCCAAGGGCAAGATCGACCAAGGTCCCGGCAGGCTGATCCTGGCGCTGAACGGCTCGGCCGGCGGCCAGAGCGGCGTGTCGGGTCCCGACGCCCAGCGCCTGGCGGCCCTGATCCCCAATCCCGCCTACGCCAAGCCCCTGGCCCAGGCCCTGCGGACCTTCACCCTGTCGCTGCCCGCCGTGGGTCTGGACATCAACGGCGGCCGCACGCGCCTGACCATGAGCCAGGACGCGCGGCTGTCCGCGCCCAACGGCGTCCTCCTGACCGCCAGCGCGTCGATGGACGCCAGCGCCAACGCCGCGCGCGGGACCCTCCGCGCCGCGCTGTCGGGCGGCGGCCTGCCGGTCGTGAAGATCGCCGCGCCCGATTGGAAGAGCACCGGCGGCGTCATGACCTCGCGCCTGTCGATCGCCACCGAAAACTTCGACCTGCCGCCGATCGAAGGCGTCACCGGCCAGGTCGACGGCCAGGCCCGCATCGCCGGCGGCCGCTTCACCCTGACGACGGCCAAGTGCGTTCCCGTCACCGCCAAGGCCTACGCCCTGGGCGACAGCCCCGTCACCGCCATCAAGGCCCAGCTGTGTCCGAGCAAGGCGCCGCTGGTCACGGCCGGCGCCAATGGCTGGAGCGCGGCCCTGCGCTTCGAAGGCGGCGAGGGCGACCTGGCCGTGGCCGAGGCGAAACTGGCCAATATCAAAGGCGAGGCGACCTTCGGCGGGGCCGGCGGCTTCGACCGCTCGACCGTGCGCATCGATGGCGCGGCGGTCTCGGACGTCGCCGCCAGCAAACGCTTCAACACCATTCTTGCCAAGGGCTCGCTGGGCCTGTCGGGCGGACTTTGGAGCGGAACCTTCCAGGCGACCACGCCCGTCGGCGCGCCGCTGGGCGAGATCCGCCTGCGCCACGTGGTGGCCACGGGCAAGGGCCAGGCCGACATCGACGCCAGCAAGCTGGCCTTCGCCAAGGGCGGCCTGCAGCCGGCCGAGCTGTCGCCGATGGCCGCCTTCGCCCAGAACGCCCAAGGCCCGGCCAGCTTCACCGGCGTCTTCGCCTGGGACGCGCAAGGGGCGACCAGCCGGGGCCGCCTGGTGGCCGACAAGATCGACTTCACCAGCCCCATCGGCTTCGTCGCCACCCTGGACGGCAGCGTCGACTTCACCAGCCTGGCGCCGCTGACCACCGCGCCGGACCAAAGCCTGAAGATCGTCAAGATCGACAGCCTGGTGCCGCTGACCGCCATCGAGTCAGTGTTCCAGCTGGGCGCCGACGCCCTGCATGTCTCCAAGGCCAGCTTCGAGGCCGCCAAGGGCCGCATATCGATCGAGCCCACCGACGTGCCGTTCGAGCCGGGCAAGACCATCAGCGGCGTCATCGTCATCGAGCACCTGGATCTGGGCGAGGTGCTGGCCGCCTCGTCCCTGGGCGACAAGGTCAAGGCCCAGGCCGTGGTCGATGGCCGCCTGCCCTTCACCTTCGGTCCCGAGGGGCTGCGGTTCCAGGACGGCAAGATCAAAGCGATCCAGCCGGGCCGCATCGAGCTGGCTCGCGCGGCCCTGACCGGCGTCGAGGCCAGCCCCGCCGACAGTCCCGGCGCGCCGCCCGCCCAGCCGGCCCAGGTCAACGCCATCCAGGACTTCGCCTACCAGGCCATGGAGAACCTGGCCTTCGACCAGTTGGAAGCGGGCGTGAACAGCACCGACAAGGGGCGCCTGGGCATCCTGTTCCACATCAAGGGCGAGCATGACCCGAAGGTCGCCGAAAAGGCCCGGGTCGGGATCCTGGACCTGTTGCGCGGCAAGGCCTTCGACAAGCGCATCGCCCTGCCGGCCAAGACGCCGGTGGATCTGACCCTCGACACGTCGCTGAACTTCGACGAGCTTCTGGCGGCCTGGCGCCGCTCGTTCGCCGAGGAAGAGGCGAGCGCGACGCAACCTCGTTCAGGTCCGGTTCAACCGTGACCAGTCATCCTGCGTACGAACTGGAGACTACACGCATGACAAAGCGCGCCATCCTGCTGGCTCTCGTCGCGACGGGAGCGCTCGGCGCGGCCGCCTGCACGCCCACCGTCCGCGTGAAGGTCGACCCGATCAACATCTACGCCAAGCTGGACGCCGACGTGCGCGTGCGGCTGGACAAGGAAGTCCAGTCGCTGATCCAGCAGAACCCGAACCTGTTCTAGGAAAGGAACCGACATGATCCGCAAGACGATGACGGTTCTGGCGCTGGGCCTCTCCCTCGCAGCCGTTTCCGCTCCGGCCTTCGCTCAATCGGCCGCCGCCAAGGCCGCCGTCGACGCCGCCAAGGCCGCCGGCACGGTCGGCGAGCAGGCCGACGGCTATCTGGGCATCGTGGCCGGCGGCGACGCTGGCCTGCGTTCCTCGGTCGCCGAGATCAACACCGGCCGCGCCGCCGCCTACAAGGACATCGCCGCCAAGACCGGCGTGACCCCCGAAGCCGCCGGCCAGGCCACCGCCAAGCAGCTCTACAGCCGCCTGGCCCCCGGCCAGTTCTGGAAGCCGCTGGATGGCGGCTGGGTGAAGAAGTAGGCGACTTCGGTCCCTCGCCCCCTCCGGATGCTGCGCATCCTCCTCCCCCGGAGGGGGAAGAAGGGATGCCGCGGCCTTCTTCCCCCTCCGGGGGAGGAGCGCCGTAGGCGCGGAGGGGGCCAGTAATCCTGGCGACGGCGCGACGCCTCCCCTAAAAAGCGGCCCATGTCCGCCCGTCCGCATCTCCTCCCCTACGCCGCCCTGTTTGGGGCCATCGTCACGCTGTGCGTGGGGACCTCGTTCGCCAAGAGCCTGTTTCCGCTGGTCGGCGCCCAGGGCGTCACGGCCTATCGGGTGTTCTTCGCGGCGCTGATCCTGCTGATCGTCTGGAGGCCGTGGCGGCATCCGATCAGCCGCGCCGACCTCGGCAAGGTCGCCCTGTACGGCGCGGCGATCGGGGTGATGAACCTGGTGTTCTACATGGCCCTGCGCACCATTCCGCTGGGCCTGGCCATCGCCATCGAGTTCTGCGGCCCGCTGGCCCTGGCCGTGGCCAGTTCGCGCAAGCTGATCCACTTCGTCTGGATCGGCTTGGCGGTGCTGGGCCTGGTTCTGCTGCTGCCGATCGAGCCGGGTGCGACGCACCTCGACCCCGTCGGCGTCGCCTATGCCTGCGCGGCGGCGGTGCTGTGGGCGCTGTACATCATCCTGGGCAAGCGGATCGGCCACCTGCACGCCGGACGCTCGGTGGCGCTGGGCATGACCACGGCGGCCCTGCTCGTCACACCGGTGGGCCTGTTCACGGCGGGCGCGGCCCTGTTCCAGCCGCACCTGATCGCCCTGGGCCTGGTCGTGGCGGTGCTGTCCAGCGCCATCCCCTATTCGCTGGAGATGATCGCCCTGCGCGGCATCCCCAAGCGCAGTTTCGGCGTCATGCTGAGCGTCGAGCCGGCGGTCGGGGCGCTGGCGGGCCTCGTCATCCTGCACGAGCATCTGTCGGCGACCCAGTGGCTGGCCATCGCCGCCATCGTCGCCGCCTCGGTCGGCACGATCCTGACGACGCCGCCTGAAGCGGTCGCCGAAGAGGCCGTGGCCTAGCCGCGCGCCACGAACCAGCCGTTGCGGAACGCCTGGTCGGCCTTGCCATAGAGGAAGGGCGAGCCATCCGGCTGGGTGAAGGAGCCACCAGCGGCGACCAGCACCGCGTGGGCAGCGGCGGTGTCCCACTCGGACGTCGGGCCATGGCGCGGATAGATGTCGGCGGAGCCCTCGGCGATGCGGCACATCTTGATCGAGCTATCCATGGGACTGCGCAGGTCGAAGCCGTATTCGGCGGCCAGTTCGGCGGCCTTTTCCTCGCGCATCGTGTGGCTGACCAGGCCCAGCGCCTGACCCTTCGGCCAGGGCCGCACGCGGGCCGGAGCTTCGACGCCGTCGACGCCGGTGCGCTTCATCGTTCCTTCGGCGGTGGTGTACCAGACCTCGCCGGTGGCCGGGGCGCAGACCGCGCCGGCAACCGGCACGCCGTTCTCGATCAGGCCGATATTGACCGTGAAGTTGGGATCGCCGCGCACGAAGGCCTTGGTGCCGTCGACCGGATCGACCAGGAAGAAGCGCGATCCGACCTCGTCTGGCGTGCCGAACTCGGCGGCATGTTCCTCGGAGATCACCGTCACGTCGGGATAGAGCTCGGCCAGGCGCGCCAGGATCAGGCGCTCGCCGGCGCGGTCGGCCTCGGTGACCGGGCTCTCGTCGGCCTTCTGGGCCACGGCCAGTTCGGTCTTCCAGAACGGCAGGATGACCACCGCGGCTTCCTCGGTGATCTTGGCCAGGGCGCGGCCCCAATCGGCGAGATTTTCGCTCATTCTGATCCCCGGGGGTCGTCGCCGACGAAGTCCAGACGCACGCGCGTGGCGTCGATGGTCTGCTTGCCGGCGTCTTCGAAATTGACGGTCACGCGGTGTCCGATCACGGACTGAACCTGGCCCAGGCCCCAATCGGGCTGGCCGGGGTGGCGCACCAAAACGCCGGGTTCTAGAAACGGATCGATCACGGGCGCTTTCCTTAGAGGACCCGCCCAGTTTGCCAAAGCCTCAAATCACGGCAGAGTTCGCCGCCATGACCGATATCGTCTCCGAGACTCCTGCGCCCGCGTCGCCCGAAACCGACGTCCAAGGCCCCGACTTCGCCGCCATGCTGGCCGCGCGCCTGTGCCACGACTTCATCAGTCCGGCCAGCGCCATCGTCTCGGGCCTCGATCTGCTGGACGATCCGGCCGCCCAGGACATGCGCGACGACGCCATGGGCCTGATCGCCTCGTCGGCCCGCAAGCTGGCCGACCTGCTGCAATTCACCCGCGTGGCGTTCGGCGCCTCGGCCTCGGCCGAGAACTTCGACTCCCGCGAGCTGGAAAAGCTGGCCCAGGGCGTCTTCGCCCACGTGCGCCCGACGCTGGACTGGCAGATCGAGCCGCAGGCGATGAACAAGCCGTCCTCGCGCGCCATCCTCAACATCGCCCAGATCGCCGCCAGCGCCTTGCCGGCCGGCGGGGTGGCGACGGTGAAGGGCGTGGCCGCCGACGGCCGGTTCTCGATCATCGCCGACGCGGCCGGTCCTCGCGCCCGCCTGCGTCCCGAAGTGCTGGCTGGCCTGAAGGGCGAGCCCCTGGCGGAAGGGCTCGGCGGTCCGTGGGTCCAGGCGGCCTATCTGAACGCCCTGGTCCGCGCGGCCGGCGGCCAGATCGCCGTCGAGATCGGAGAGGAACGCGCCAGCATCGCGGCGTGGGTCCCGGCGTAACCCTCGAGCTTCACTGTAAAAGTTACATTTGCCGCACCCCGATCCGGGTTGAGGCAAACCGCTCCTTAACCAGACCGCTCGCACGATAGCGGCCTGAATTGGAGCATGCCGTGAAGACCTGTCTGGTGGTCGACGACAGCCGGGTGATCCGCAAGGTCGCCCGCCGAGTCCTCGAGGACATCGGCTTCGAGATCGCCGAGGCCGCCGATGGCATGGAGGCCCTGGCGTGGTGCCGCGCGGCCATGCCCGACGCGGTGCTGCTCGACTGGAACATGCCGGTGATGAACGGCATCGAGTTCCTGCGCCAGCTGCGCGGCGAGCCGGGCGGGACCGCGCCCAAGGTCATCTTCTGCACGGTCGAGAACAGCGCCGACCATATCCGCACCGCCCTGGAAGCCGGGGCCGACGAGTACATCATGAAGCCGTTCGACGGCGACATCATCGAGGCGAAGTTCGCCGAGGCGGGCCTGCTGTGACGCCCGAGGACATGGACCTGCTGGCGGCCCTGGGCCGCGCCCGCGCCGGCGTGCGGGTCGAGACCGAAAAGCCTTACCTGGTTGAAAGCCGCCTCTCGCCGCTGGCGAGGCGCGAGGGCTACGACTCGATCGACGCCCTGATCGCGGCCCTGCGCGCCAAGCGTGAAGAGCGCCTGATCTGGGCCGTGGTCGAGGCCCTGTGCCGCAGCGAGACCACCTTCTTCCGCGGCCGCGAGGCGTTCGCCCAGCTGCGCGACGAGGTGCTGCCCGCCCTGTCGCAGCGCCGCCGCGAGGCCCCGATCCGCATCTGGAGCGCCGCCTGCGCCACCGGCCAGGAGGTCTATTCGATCGCCATGGCCGCCAACGAGGCCACGGGCCTGGCGACCGGCACGCGCTTCGAATTCTTCGGGTCGGACCTGTCCGAGCGCTCGCTGGAAAAGGCCCAGGCCGGGATCTACACCCAGTTCGAGGTCCAGCGCGGCCTGCCGATCCGGCTGCTGATCAAGTATTTCGAGAACCACGACGACACCTGGGCGATCTCGCCGCGCATTCGCCAGATGGTGCGCTGGAAGCGGATCAACCTGCTGGCCGACCTGTCGGTCATGGGCCGGTTCGACGTCATCCTGCTGCGCGGCGTGCTGCGCGGCATGGACGCGGCGCTGCGGGGCAAGGTGGTGCAGGCCCTGACGGCGCTGCTGCCGAACGACGGCGTGCTGGTGGTCGATCCGGAAGACGATATCGGCGACATGGACGACGTCCTGGCCGCCGCGCCGGGCGGCGCCGGGATCTACCTGCGCGATCCGTCCGTACGGGCCGCCGCGGCGGCATAGGCCTTGGCGGGGGCGCGACGGGTCACCGCCGCCCCGCCCAGCAGGCCGCCGACGGCCTCTCCCAGCTTCTTCACGCCGCTGACCGGCGCGGGTGTCACCGCCGCGAAGGCCGGCGCCAGCTTGCGGAACAGGATCGGGTGCGCCTCGTGCCCGACGATCGCGCCGTGCAGGTCCATCAGGTCGACCACCTCGCGCGCGGCCTTGCGCCACTGCACTGGCGGGGCGATGCCGTGCGGCGCAGGGGCGCGGCAGTCGGAGAAGTCGGGACGCAGGCCCGAGCCGGCTTCGATCGCCGCCTCGATCTCGCGGGCATAGGCCTGGTCGCGGGCCAGGCGGTCGACGTCGACGACGAGATCGGCTTCCGGCAGGGCCTTCAGGTAGGAACGCAGCCACACCGCCAGGAAGGCCTGGAACGAGACGCTGGCCGGGGCGCGCTTGAGCCGCCCGCGCACGGCGGCCAGTCGCTGGTCCAGCGAGCCTTCCCCGTCGAAATCCTGGCCTAGCAAGATGCGAGAGAGATCCTCGGCCCCAGCCATCTCCGACAGCAGCACGTAGTGGCAAAGCTCGAAATAGGTCGGCCGGGGCCGCTTGCGCAGCGAATAGAACGACAGCCACTGCTGGACGGGGTCACGCACCAGCATGACGTGGAAGCCGCCAAACCGGCGCTTGAGCCAGCCCACCCGGCCCAGGGTGCGACAGCAGGCCAGCACAGGGGTTTCGCCGCGCTCGCGCGCCGCGCCGATCAGGCCCTCGACATAGGCCTGTTGCGCCAGGTCGCTGGCCTCCGGCTCAATCCAGAAGCGGTCCAGGGCGAAGCCGGCCTCGAAGCCCTTCAGACCGCCCGCCGGGTCCAGCACGACCTCGAATTCCTTGAGATAGGGATCGGTCCCACCCGGATGGCGCAGGCCGCTGTTGTCGGGGGTTTCGGCGTTGATCGTTTCGGCGGTCACCCGCGCCAGCTGCTCGTGCCAGGGCTCGTAATAGGCGCGCACGCCCGCCAGCGCCCGGAAGCGATTCCACACGTAGGTGCTGGAGCAGCGCCAGCCGCTGTGTACAAAAACGGTGTTGTTGGCGGACAAGCGCCCAGTTCCCCTCGACCTGCACCGGGAGTTTGAGCGCGCAGTTTTTCAGTCCGATGGCGGACAACCGCCCTAAGGTTGCAATGGCGAAACAGTTCGTCAGCCGCTGAAAGACAAAAGGCCCGCCGGCGGAACCGGCGGGCCTCTCGAAATCCGTAAGGCAAAGCGCCTTACTTGACGTCCTTGGCCGTGTCGCTGACGGCCTTGCCGGCCGACGAGACGTCCTTGCCGGCGCCTTCGACGGTGTTGCAGGCCGCGACCGACAGGGACGCGAGGGCGGCGGCGATAATCACGAGCTTACGCATTGTTTTCTCCGCAATTCGCCCCGGTCCGTGAGCGGTGGGGCGCGTGTGAATAAGTGCCCCCAGAGAACGTCAGCGGCGAAGCTGGGTTCCGGAAATCAAGCAGCCGCGTCGACGACCTGCGGCGTCGGGAAGATCAGCCGCACCGTCAGGCCGCGCGGCTCATGGCTTTCGAACGTCACCTTGCCGCGCAGCTGACGGGCGAAGGCGGTCATCAGGGTGCGACCGACCCCGCCGCCCAGGCTTTCGGCCGCGCCGGGACCGTCGTCGCTGATCGACAGCTCGGCCTCTTCGCCCCGCACGTGGAAGCCGACCTCCAGCTTGCCGCCATTGGGGCCGAAGGCGTGCTTCTGGGCGTTGGTGATCGCCTCGACCGCGAACAGGGCGATCGGGGCCAGGCGGTCGGGATCGATGACCAGCGGGTCGGCATGCACCTCGGTCCGCACCAGCGGCGAGGTGGTCATGTCGTTGGCCAGCAGCTGGGCGGTCAGCTCCTCCAGGAACGGCCGCAGGTCGACGCGCTTCAGGTCCGGCCCCTGGTAGAGGGCGCGGTAGATCTGGGCCAGGGCGGTGATCCGCTGGCGGGTGTCGTTCATCGCCGCCTTGGCCGCCGGATCGGCCAGCGCCCGCTGCTGCATGTTCAGCAGCGAGGTGATGATCTGCAGGTTGTTCTTCACCCTGTGATGGATCTCGCGCATCAGCGCGTCCTTCTCGGCCAGGCTGTCCATCAGAGAGGCGTCACGGGTGACGATGGCGCCCGCCATGGCGTCCAGCGTGTTGGCCAGTTCGCGGATCTCTGGCGGCGCGCGCTCGGCCTGCAACGGCCGGACGGTGAAGCGGCCCCGGGCGTAGATGGCCGCGACGCGTTGCAGATAGACGATCCAGCGCACGACCTCGCGCTCGGTCACCAGCAGCACCGCGGCCAGCACCAGCACATAGGCCAGGATGGGCAGCAGGCCCCGCGAGATCGGGCTCAGCGAAGCCCAGGACACCAGGCCCGGCGCGGGGGCCGACAGCACCACGAAGACGTCGTCTTCCACCAGCGGCGCGGCCGAATAGGTGCGGTCTCGACGATCCTGGTCGCGGCCGCTCCAAAGGGCCGAACCGTCCTTGGCCGCCTCCTGGCGCCAACGGGCCGAGACCGCCTCGAAGGCCTTGGGGTCGGTGGCCGCGAAGATGGCGCCATTGCTGTCGGCCAGCGCCACCTCGGCCCCGTTGGGCATGAAGCGGCTGGCGGTCTCCAGCTTGAGATTGGTCAGGGTCAGCACGGCGGCCATGGCGCCGTCGAACCTGTCGGGCGTGCCGGCGCGCACCGCCGCCAGCACCGCCGGCTCGTTGGCATAGGCCGCGCCCGGCGCGCTGGCCACGACGATCGAATCGCCGTTGCGCAGGGCCTGGAACCACGCCCTTGCCCCACGCTGGGTGTCGAAAGGCGTGGTGGCCGCCGCGCAGGCCACGCGACCCCGGCTGTCGAAACGGATCAGGTTGGCATAGCCCGACAGGCGCGCCCGCACGTCGGCCAGGCGCTGGGCGCACTCAAGACCCACCGAGCCCGGCCCCAAGGTCTGGAGCAGGACGCCGGCGGCCTCGATGCGCGCGCGGGCCAGGGTGGCGCTGTGACCGGCGGCCAGCTCCAGGCTCTGTCGGCGCGCGTCGTTCTCGGCCCGGAAGGCGAAGAACGACTGCGCCGCGCCGATCAGCAGCACGGGCAGCAAGGCCACGAACAGCGCCACGGCCAGGCGGACGCGGATGGAGGTTACGGCCTGCGCGGCGCGGCCGGCGAGGGCATTCACCGTAGAGAGCTCAACCGCTCCGCGTCGGCCAGGATGGCATGCATGGCGTCACCCGCCGATCCGCCGTCCCGATCATAGGCGCCCGCCTCGAGAATGGCCTGCAGCGCCCGGCGGGCGCGGCTGACCCGGCTCTTCACCGTGCCGACGGCGCAGCCGCAGATCTCGGCCGCCTCCTCGTAGGCGAAGCCGCCGGCCCCGACCAGGATCAGGGCTTCGCGCTGTTCGGCCGGCAGCATGCCAAGGCCCAGGCGCAGCTCGTCCAGGGCCACTGGAGCCTCGGGATCGTCGACCGCCACCAGGGTCCGCTCGGCGGCTTCCTGGTCCAGCTGGCTCTGGCGCCAGCTGCGGCGCTTCTCGGAATAGAACTGGTTGCGCAGGATCATGAAGGTCCAGGCCTTCATGTTGGTGCCCAGCTGGAACGACGCGCGCGCGTCCCACGCCTTCATCATGGCGTCCTGCGCCAGATCGTCGGCGGCGGTGGGATCACCGGTCAGCGTGCGGGCGAAGGCGCGCAGGTGGGGGATCAGCGTGACCAGCTCGCGTTTGAACTGGTTGTCGCGGACGGGATCGGGCGGCGAGCGGCCGACTTGCGGTTCGCTCATGCTCAGCGACCTCCCGCCGGCGGCTCGGCCTTGCGAAGGATGTCGAGGAATTCGTCCGGCACCGGCTCGTTGACGACCTCGTCGAACATCTGGCGCAGCTTCACACCGATCGCCTGCTGGCGCAGACGGGCTTCATCCAGCGCCGCGGCGCTCTTGCGTTTGTCTTCCATGGGTACGTGTTCGATCATGTCCTCGACACCGAACTGCATTTGCATCGGCGTCCGCCCCCTTTGGCCGAATGTCTTTCCGCCAGACGACAACGTGGCTTTCCGTAGCGAGTTCCATAAGCTTGGGCATAGGATGTCAAAATTCCGTCGTTCGCGGAACCGCTCAGTTGAGGGGGCGTTATCGGACTTCGACGGAACGGCGTAGCTTCGCCGTTCGTTTAGTGATTTTCGAAGACACCGCATCGGGAGGGGTCATGAGTCTTCTTGCTCGGCTGGCGCCGCATCTGCCTTACATCCGCCGCTACGCCCGCGCCCTCACCGGCGACCAGACGACCGGCGATCATTATGTCCGCGTCGCGCTCGAGGCCCTGGCGGCCGGCGAGCGTTCGCTGGACGCCGACCTGTCGCCGCGCGTGGCGCTGTATCGGGTGTTCCATGCCATCTGGCTCAGCTCCGGCGCCCAGCTGGAGGCCCGTCGCGAGGACGGCGCCCTGACCGGCGACGACGCCGCCCAGCGCCTGCTGCGCATCGCCCCGCGTTCGCGCCAGGCCTTCCTGCTGACCGCGCTCGAGGGCTTCACCCCCACCGAAGCCGCCCAGATCCTGGACTGCGACTTCGGCGAGGTCGAACGCCTGATCGCCGACGCCCAGGCCGAGATCGACGCCGAACTGGCCACCCAGGTCCTGATCATCGAGGACGAGCCGGTCATCGCCGCCGACATCGAGGCCCTGGTCAAGGAATTGGGCCACGACGTCATCGACATCGCCGCCACCCGTGGCGAAGCGGTCGACGCCGTCGCCCGCGCCACCCCGGGCCTGGTCCTCGCCGACATCCAGCTAGCCGACGGCTCGTCGGGCATCGACGCGGTCAAGGACATCCTGGGCCGGATGGACGTGCCGGTGATCTTCATCACCGCCTTCCCAGAACGCCTGCTTACCGGCGAGCGTCCGGAACCGACCTTCCTGATCACCAAGCCCTTCCAGCCCGAAACGGTGAAGGCGGCGATCGGCCAGGCCCTGTTCTTCCACCCGCGCCGCAGCCAGACCAAGGCGGCGTAGGCGGTTACTCCCGAATGATCCCGAGAACGGCCTTCCGAAAGGGAGGCCGTTTTTCGTTTGTCCTTCTCCCCTTGCGGGAGAAGGTGGCGCGCAGCGCCGGATGAGAGGTCGCGCAAAACGAAAACCGCCGCGACGGCGGTGAGGCCAATCGCGGCGGATCCTTTCTTTAACCCCTCACCCGACCGCCTTCGGCGGCCACCCTCTCCCGCAGGGGGAGAGGAATATGGGCTACGGCGTCTGCTTCGCCGGCTGCTGCGGCGTGTCATACCGCTGCGCTTCGGCCGGCGTCTTGGCGCCGTTGTTGACCTCGACCGAGGCCAGGTCGTCGGCGCGCCAGGTCCAGGCCCCGAACAGGGCCATGGCGGCCAGAACGGTCGAGACGATCAGCACCCAGAACACGTGCTTGCCCCAGCGCCCCTGGCGGGCGCGGGTGGCGTTCAAGCGCGGTGCGTGTTCAGGCGCGGCGTGATGAATGTCGGCGGGCATGATCTCATACCTCCTTAAGGCGTCCACATGGCGGCGGCGCTCGCACGGTCTCGATCGTTGAACGCCTGGACCATCCCGGCCGAGGCGCCGACCGCGGCGATCACGACCAGGGCCATGATCCGCGAACGCATCCTTTTTTGACGCTGGCTCAGCGTCGAAACGAAAACCGTACCGCCATGCTCGGCCACATATGTGCGGATCACGACGTTGCTCCCCATCCCCGGCGGACCCCATGTCCACCTGGATTTTCAACGTCTTGCCGCCGTCGTCGTTCCGAAATCCGCGACCTGGAAACCCGCGAAAAGCGCCAAAAAGAAACAAGCAAAAAAAATCGCGCGAAGCGGGAACCCTTTGCGCGATCTCTCGTTTTCACATTGCGAAGGCGGCGACGCCCCCCCGACTTGAGACTGGCGATAGCCAGTCTGCCGCCTTCGCACCCCCCTTTGTTGATGCGAACTTTAGGCGGACCGGGACCCCGGCCCGCCTTTCCTTCGTGGCTGTAACGCCATCCACCACATTGCCTTCCTAGGCCTTGGGCCTAGGACCCATGGGGCGGCTTGGCGGCCCCCTTCCAAACGAACACCGCCAGCGTGGGCGACCTGACGGCCGACGCAGCGCTGGCGGGACGATGGGTCCTCGGCACAGGGCCTAGGAAAGCAGGCTGGGGAATTCGGGGTTAGTTGGAGGCTTGTGGCGCCGCCAGTTCGAACAGGATGTCCGCGCGGCGGCGCAGTGGATCAGCCGCGCCCGAGGCGGCCACGGCGCCGGCGTCGCCAGCGGCGGCCGCATCGATATCGACCTTGGCGAAGCCCACCTTGGCCAGGGCGGTCGTCACCGTCTCGGCGCGGCGCTTGGAAAGGGCGAGGTTGGCCTGCGGGGCCCCGACTGCATCGGCCAGGCCCAGCACCCGCACCGATTTCACCGTGCAGCCGCGCGCCTGGGTCTGGGCGCCCGACAGGACCATGCGGGCTTCCTTGGTCAGGGCGGCGCTGTCCTGTTCGAAATAGACCGTGGACTGGAAGTTGTCGCAGACGGGCGTGGCGGCGGCCACGGGCTTGCGCAGGGTGCGCCAGGGACCTTGCGTTTCGGCGCAGGCGCCCAGGGCCAGCACGGCGCCGCTCAAGGCGATGATCGTCGTCTTTTTCATTCCACCCTCCGAAGCTTGCGAACAGAACATAAGAAAGGCGACCGGCTGGGCCGATCGCCTTCATTTGGGACGTCGTCGCGAACCGCGGACTAGTAGCGGGGCGCGCCGTCTTCCCAATAATAGCGACCGCTGCGGGAGTCGTAATAGTAGTAACGGCCCGCGCGCTCGTCATAGTACTGGCGCCGGTTGACCGAGGTCGAGCCGCAACCGCCATCTTCCTTGCAGCCTTTGACGGCGCCGACGGTGCCGCCGATGGCCGCGCCGACCAGGGCGCCGGTTCCGGCGCTGCCGCTGCCGACATTGTTGCCGATCACCGCGCCTGCCAGCGCGCCCAGGGCGGCGCCGCCGGCGGCGTTGCGTTCGACATTGCCGGTCGAGGTGCAGGCCGAGGCCAGCACGCCCACGCCCATCAGGGCGATCATGGTCATCTTCATGTTGGCTCTCCGATCCGAGCTTCCTGTCCCCGTGTCGAGCAAACGACTCCGGCAGGGGACGGTTCCGTTTGCCAAGCGGAACCATGGGACGCGGCAAGCCGTTGCCTCCCCGACTTTACGAGAGGGGGACGCTGCGTGAAGCGCATCGACGTCATCGCCAATACGGCTTCCGGATCGGTCGGTCCCGACGCGCCGCAGATCGCCGAAAAGCTGCTGGCCGAATACGGCGTCTCGGGCGCTGTCCACGCGCCGGCGCCGGGCGAGATCGGCGACTGCCTGCGCGCGGTGATCGACGGCGCCCCGGATGCGGTGCTGGTCTTGGCGGGCGACGGCACGGCGCGCGGTGCGGCCGAGCTGGCCGGTCCTGACGGCCCGCTGATCGCGCCCCTGCCCGGCGGCACCATGAACATGCTGCCGCGCGCCATCTATGGCGAGCGCGACTGGCAGGCGGCGATGAAGGCCTGCCTGGACGGCGGCGAGGCCAGAATGATCTCGGGCGGCGAGGTGGGCGGTCGCCTGTTCTTCGTCGCCGCCATCCTGGGCAGCCCGGCCCTGTGGGCCACGGCCCGCGAGGCCGCGCGGGAGGGCAAGGCCGCCATCGCCGTGGCCCGCGCCCGCCGCGCCCTGCGCAACGCCTTCTCGGGCCGGCTGCGCTTCACCCTGGACGGCCGCCCCAAGGACAAGGCCGAGGCCCTGACCCTGATGTGCCCGCTGGTCTCCAGCGCCCTGGACGCCGAGGAGCGCGCCCTGGAGGCCGCCGCCCTGGACCCGTCCGGGGCTCTGGACATCTTCCGCCTGGGCTTCAACGCCGCGCGGGGACAGTGGCGCGAGGATCCTTCGGTGTCGGTCGGCCGTTGCCGGGTGGGCAAGGTCTGGGCGCGCGGGCGGATCCCCGCGATCTTCGACGGCGAGCCGGCCAGGCTGGACCCCGAGGTCTCGATCCGCTTCCGGCCCAAGGCGTTCCGCGCATTGGTCCCGCGAGACGAACTCTAAGATGAAGCTCATCCAGGTCTCCGACATCCATTTCGGCGGCGAGAACAAGGAGGCCGTCGAGGCGGCCACGGCCTGGATCGTCGCGGCCGCGCCGGATCTCGTCATCGCCGCCGGCGACCTGACCCTGGATGGCAAGATCCCCGAGTTCGACGCCGCCGCCGCCTGGCTGAAACGCCTGCCCGATCCCAAGATCGTCGCGCCGGGCAATCACGACACGCCCTTTGTCGGGCCCGCCGAGCTCTTCGAGCGGTTCACGCGTGGCTGGGGCCGGTTCAAGGACCGCTTCGGCGACGAGGACGGCGCGTCCTGGAGCACGCCAGGGATCACGGTCGCTTCGCTGAACAGCGCCCGCGTCGCCCAGATCCGCTGGAATTGGTCGAAGGGTGCGGTGTCGGGCGGCCAGATCCGCCGGGTTGTCCGCGAGCTGGAGGCCGCGCCCACCGGCGACCTGCGCGTGGTGGTCTGCCATCATCCCTTGATGGAGATTCTTGGCGGGCCGATGACCGCCAAGGTGCATGGCGGCGTCGATGCGGCCAACCGTTTCGTCGCCGCCGGCGCCGACGTCATCCTCTCGGGCCACATCCACCTGCCGTTCGTCACCGCCATCCCGTTCGGCGACGGCAAGACCCAGGCGGTCGGCTCGGGCACCCTGTCCCATCGCGAGCGCGGCGCCGCGCCCGGCTTCAACGTCATCGAGGTCGAGCCCCACTGCGTGCGCGTGGCGGCCATGGCCTATGACAAGGGCAAGTTCGACGTCTGGCGCACCTGGGCCTTCGATCGCAGGAGCTGAAACGAAAACGGCGCGACCTAAAAGGCCGCGCCGCTCGTCAGTTCGATGTCGTTCCCGCCTAGCGTGGCGCGCCGCGCCCGCGAAGGCCGCCAGCGACCAGCGACACCACGAACAGGATCAGGAAGACGAAGAACAGGATCTTGGCGATGCCGATCGCGGTGCCGGCAATGCTGGTGAAGCCCAGCAGGGCGGCGATCAGAGCGATCACCAGGAAGGTCACGGCCCAGTTCAGCATGGGTCTCTCCGGGTTGGCCCGACGCTTGTCGGGGCTTGTTGTCTCGCTTGGAAACAACGGCCCCACGCGCCGGGCGTTCCGGAAATTCGAGGACCTTAGGCCCTAGACCTTAGGTCGGGGCGGGATAAGCCCAGCCTTGAGCGCCCGACTTGGCGGCCGCGTACTGGCTGTCGGCCAGGGTCCAGTTGATCACGTTGTCGAACACCGCTTCCAGGAAGCCCTTACGCAGGTTCTGGTAGTCCAGGTAATAGGCGTGCTCCCAGACGTCGGCGACGACCAGGGCGGTCAGGTCCTGCGTGACCGGGCTCTCGGCGTCGTGGGTCGAGATGATCTTCAGGGCGCCCGAGGCGTCCGAGACCAGCCACACCCAGCCCGAGCCGAAGTGGCCGATGCCCTCGGCGACGAACTTTTCCTTCAGGGCGTCCAGGCCGCCGAAGGTGCTGTCGATGGCGGCGGCCAGGTCGGCGCCCGGGGCGGTCTTGGTCGGCGACAGGCCGTCCCAGAAGAAGGCGTGGTTCCAGGCCTGGGCGGCGTTGTTGAACACCTTGCCCGGACCGGCCGACTTGATGACGTTTTCCAGCGAGCCCTGGTCGTCGCCGTTCAGCAGGCCGTTCAGGGCCGTGACATAGGCGGCGTGGTGCTTGTCGTGGTGGAAGCGCAGCGTGTTGGCCGAGATGGTCGGCTCCAGCGCGTCGTAGGCGTAGGGCAGGTCCGGCAGCGAGTACGTCATGATCACTCCATGGGGAAGGCGTTCCCATGGAGAGGAAGGGAACGCGCGGAAGGCATCTAGAACGGGAGCGGCCAAAGCGTAAGCGTCTAAAGGCGCCCGGCCCGCTCAACTTTAGTTGAGAAATTCCCTTTGAAACTTGGGGTTTCCAGGAAATCTGGGAACGCAAAACGCCGCCGAGCGAGCCCGGCGGCGTCAGCGTTTCAATAAACGCGCGATCAGCGCTGAGGTGGCTTCGGGTCCAGGAAGGCCTTGGCCACGGCGGCGGTCAGGGTCGGGTTCTTCAGGGCGAAGATCCCGGCGGCCAGGCCGATGCCGATCGACATGATCGGGCGGTCACGGACGATCTCGACGACCTTGGCCGTCATGTCGAAGCCGGCCTGCGGCGGCGCATTGTGGTGCGCGTTCCGGCTGCCCTCGACCTTGCGGGCCGCGACCATGCCGGCGACGGCGACGATCAAGGCCGCGACGGCGGCCACGATCGCGGCGGCGCCCGCCGGGGTGACCAGCGGGACCAGCACGGCATAGACCGCGAAGGCGGCGGATACGACGCCGACCGCGGCGGCGGCGGCGATCGCCGCGGCCGCCGCCAGCGTCATCAGGGTCTTTTCGAAAATCACCGGTTGTTGCTACGGCCGCCGGAGAGCAGCAGGCCGATCAGCACGCCGACGCCGAGACCGGCGAGCGTAGCGGTGATCGGACGTTCGCGGATGCGCTCGCTGGCGTAGCGCTGGGCGTCTTCCAGCTGCTGGCCGGCGGTGTCGGTATAGGCGCGGCTCTGGGCGCGCAGGGTCTCGAAGCCCTCGGTCACCGACTTTTCGACGCGCTTGGCGGCTTCGGTCAGCTGGACGCGAGCGGCGTCGGCGGCCTGAGCGAAGCTGCGCTCGGCGTGCTCGACGGCTTCCAGGGTGGCGCTCTTGGCCTTTTCGGCTTCCTTGGCGGCGGCAGTTGAACTGGCGGGCATGGTCATCTCCTGGTTCGCGACGCGACCAACCTGAACTGAAGGCGCTGAAGCTGCGCCCCGTCAACGCCGAGCTTAGCGTTGCGGTTCCAAGATACTCAAGGTCGACAAGCTTCACCACACGGGATTCCGCAATCGATATCAACGGTCGGGCAAAAGTGCGGCCAAACCGGCTCGCGCCAAACGCGAAGCGGGTCTAAGGTCGAATCATGGAGGACGCCCCCATCGTCACCGACGACAGTCAGGAAGCCGCCCGTCTCAACGCCTTGAAGGCCTTGGACATCCTGGACGGCGCGACGAACGAGCCGCAGTTCCTGCGCTTCGCGCGCCTGGCCGCCAAGCTGTTCGACGCGCCCAAGGCCGCCCTCGTGCTGGTCGACAAGGACCGGGTCTGGCGCAAGGCCTATATCGGCTACGCCGGACCAGAGAGCCCGCGCGATGGCGACCTGGCCGCCCAGGTGGTGGCCGCCAACGGCCCCGTCGGCCTGGCCGTTCCCGTTCGCGACGTCCATGGCCATGCGATCGGCGCCCTGGTGGTCGAGGGTCCCGGCATGTCCGGCCCCGCCTCGGACGACGATCTGGCCGCGCTGGAGGACCTGGCGGATCTGGCCGCGACCGGCCTGGCGGCCAAGCCCTGCACGGCGCCCAACCTGCAGAGCGAGCGCCTGGAGCTGGCCATCTCGGCCGCCAATTTCGGCGAGTTCGAGTGGGACATCAAACGCGACGTCATCAAGGTCAGCCCGCGCCTGGCCAAGATCTCAAACATCGAACCCGGCGAGGTGCCCGGCGAAAACGGGATGGTGCTGTTCGACTACCTGCACCCCGAAGACAAGGAATGGGCGCCGGACTTCATCAATCGCCAACTGCGCGAGACCGGCCGCTACGACGTCGAATATCGCCGCCCGGTCGGCCCCGACGGCCGCGAGACCTGGAACCACGGCTCGGGCGTGATCGTGCTTGGGGCGGACGGCGAGCCGGCCTATCTGATCGGCGTCGTCCAGGACATCACCGAGCGCAAGGCCGAGGAGGCCCAGCGCGAGAACCTGGTCGCCGAGCTGGACCACCGCATCAAGAACCTGCTGGCCGTCGTCCAGTCGGTGGCGGCCCAGTCGGCGCGCAAGTCGGCCTCGCTGGACGTGTTCCTCAAGACCTTCGCCGCGCGGCTGAAGTCGATGAGCTCGGCCCACGACCTGCTCAGCGCCGCCCGCTGGCGCGGCGCGACCCTGGCCCGGATCGCCGCCGCCGAACTGGGCGGCCTGTCGCCGACCCAGACGCGCTGGGACGGGCCGGAGATGTTCCTGACGCCGCGCGCGGCGGCCGCCCTGTCGCTGGCCCTGCACGAGCTGGCCGTCAACGCCGTACGCTACGGCTCGCTGTCGACCGAGAACGGCAAGGTCGAGGTGGTCTGGCGACGCACGCCCGAGGGCGGCTTCGCCCTGGAGTGGCTGGAGACTGGCGGTCCGCCGGCCAACGCCCCGGCGACCAAGGGCTTCGGCGCCACCCTGATCGAGGATGTCGCCGGCCGCGAACTGGGCGGCTCGGCCCACATCAACTACAAGCCCAGCGGCGTCACCGCCATGATCCAGGGCGCGGCCGAGGCCCTGGCCGACGCCCCGCCGATGGAAGAGGTCCAGGCGGCCCCCGAGCGCATCGTCGAGACCGTGGTCGCCGCCGACGAGACCGTCCGTCCGGGCGCCATCGCCGGCCTGAAGGTGCTGATCGTCGAGGACTCGTTGCTCCTGGCGCTTGAGCTGGAAGCGGGCCTGGAGGACGCTGGCGTCGAGGTGGTCGGCTGCGCGGCCGAACTGTCCGAAGCGCTGTCGATGGTCGAGCTGAACTTCGACGTCGCCGTGCTGGACGCCGATTTGAACGGCCAGTCGGTGGCCCCGGTCGCCGAGATCCTGCGCACCATCGGCCGGCCGTTCGTCTTCGCCACCGGCTATGCCGACAAGGCCGCGCCGATGGGCTTCGACGCCCCGATCGTGCGCAAGCCGTACAACGTCCACCAGATCGCGCGCGCGGTCGCCGGAGTGACGGGGCGGGCGTGAGAATTGTCGAATAATCCGACCAGGCGTTTCCGAAGCTCACCATTTCGAGATGCGCGCGGCACAATGCTCGACGACGAGATTTATGCCGCGATCGGGCGTCTCATTGAGTCGTGGAAGACAATAGAAATCTTCGCCATCATTGGTGCGTCGTACCTCCTGAAGGCCGACTATCGGAGGACGCAAATTGCAATGGCGGGCATGCAAGCCCGCACGATGCTAACGACCTTGAGATCTCTAGTTCACTACGTCGACCCTGCGCGAAAGGTCGAGTTTGACCTTCTCTATAGAAGGCTTGAGACAGCACTTGCCTATAGAAATGAAGTCGCCCACTCACCCATAAACCGTGGTCACCCTGATGACCTGATGGTGATTTGGAACAAGAAGGTTCGAATTCAAAAGAGGGGTGGTCCTTGAAACCAGTGCGCCAATAACTGCGCACAAAGTCTACCGACGCGCCCTGTATACAAAAATTGTCGGCGGAATGCTCATCGAGTTCATCGAGCCCTACAGACCTCCTATAGTACGCCCCTAGCTCTCAGTCCTTCGACCGCCTCCGCGCTCATCCCCGCCACCTCCGTCAGCACTACCTCCGTATGCTCCCCCAGCGTCGGTCCCGGCCACCGCACCCCGCCGGGCGTCTCCGTCAGTTTCGGGAAGGCGTTCTGCATCTTCAGTTGCCCGAACACCGGGTGGGCCACGGTCACGATCGACTCCCGCGCCACGAACTGCGGATCGTCGATCATGTCCGGCGCGCGGTAGATCCGCCCCGTCGCCAACCCAGCCTCCTGCAGCTTGGGCAGCAGATCGTCGATGTCCTGGTCGAGCGTCCAGGCGGCGATACGAGCGTCCAGCTCGGCCTGGTTCGCGCCCCGTGCGGCGTGATCGCGGTAGCGGACGTCCTCGGCCAGGTCGGGACGGCCCATCAGGTCGCACAGGCGCTTGAACAGGGTGTCCTGGTTGGCGCCGATCAGCACCAGTTCACCGCTCTTGGTCGGATAGACGTTCGACGGCGCGATGCCGGGCAGCACGGCGCCCGAGCGCTCGCGGACATAGCCGGTCAGGTCGTATTCGGTGATCAGGTTCTCCATCACCGTCAGCACGCTCTCATAGATCGCCGCGTCGACCACCTGGCCGCGACCCGTCCGCTGGCGGGCGTGCAGGGCCATCATCACGCCCAGGGCGGCGTTCAGGCCCGACAGGCTGTCGCCGATCGAGATGCCGGCGCGGGCCGGGTTGCGGTCGGGCTCGCCGGTGATGTGGCGCAGGCCGCCCATGGCCTCGCCGACCAGCGCGTAGCCGGCGCGCTTTGAGTAAGGCCCGGTCTGTCCGAACCCGGACACCCGCGCCATGACCAGGCCGGGATTGGTCTTGGCCAGGTCCTCATAGCCCATCCCCCACTTTTCCAGCGTGCCGGGGCGGAAATTCTCGACCACGACGTCGGCCTTGGCGATCAGGGCGCGGGCGATGTTCCGGCCCTCGTCCGTGCGCAGATCGACGGTGACGGACTTCTTGTTGCGGCCGATCACCGGCCACCAGGGCGACAGGCCCTTGGGCTTGGAGCGTCCCCACTGGCGCATCGGATCGCCGACCTTGGGGTCTTCCAGCTTGATGACCTCGGCGCCGAAGTCGCCCAGCACCTGGCCGCAGAACGGCCCGGCGATCAAAGAGCCCATCTCGATAACCCGCAGACCGGTCAGCGGACCCAAAGGCGCTTGGTGTGTCATTTG
This sequence comes from Caulobacter sp., assembly GCF_017744445.1. GTDB lineage: Bacteria > Pseudomonadota > Alphaproteobacteria > Caulobacterales > Caulobacteraceae > Caulobacter. The sequence goes on along the minus strand of NZ_JAGIBH010000011.1, from coordinate 217,072 downwards.
TTATTCGCCCCTGTCCCTCGGAACCGTTCACGGCCCCGTGATGTTTTATTGAGCACGACGGCGAACCGCGGCGCCGCCCCACCCTCACTACAAAAAGAACCCCAGGGAAAGACAGCCCCATGACCCGTCATATCCTGATTGTCGGCGCCGCCATCGCCGCGCTGAGCGTCGCCGCTTGCGGCCAGAAGGCCGATGAGACCAAGGGCGCCGCGACCCCGGCCGAGCAGGCCGCCACGCCGGACGCCAACCCCGCCGCCACTGTCCCGACCCCGTCGGACGAGACCAAGGCCGACGTCTTCGTCGCCAAGGCCGCGGCCAGCGACATGTTCGAGATCGAGGCCGCCAAGGTCGCCGCCAAGCGCTCGACCAACGCCTCGGTGAAGAAGTTCGCCGCCTCGATGGAAAAGGCCCACATGGCCACCACCGAAGAGCTGAAGGCCGCCATCGCCGCCTCGGGCGCGGCCCTGACGCCGCCGACCGCCCTGCCGGAAGACCTGCAAGGCAAGCTGGACGACCTGAACAAGGCCGACGCCAAGGACTTCGACAAGAAGTACGCCGACAGCCAGGTCGACGCCCACCAGGCGGCCCTGAACCTGCTGCAGCGCTACGCCCAGGACGGCGACACCGGCGCGCTGAAGGCCTTCGCCGCCGCCACGGCCCCGAAGGTCCAGGAGCACCTGAACATGGCCGAGGGCCTGAAGAAGGGCTTCGACACCGGCGAGGACGTCGCCAAGGCCAAGGAAGGCCACTAAGCCTTCTAAGGGATAGCGTATGCGACCGTCGCCTTGGCGGCGGCTCGCTCGCGTCCTTCCGTCCAAATCAGGACATCGGCCGTCGCGATGCGGCGGCCGAGCTTGAGCAGGGTGGCCTCGGCGTAGAGATCGCCGGGCTGGCAGCCCCTCAGGAAATGGATGTTCAGCGAGGTGGTCACCGCCATGGCCACCTCGCCGATGTGCGCCAGGACCACGGCATAGGCCGCGGTGTCGGCCAGGCCCATCAGGGTCGGCCCCGAGATCACCCCGCCCGGCCGCAGGTGGCGCGACAGATGCGGCAGCTTCAGCAAGGCCCGCCCCGGCCCGACCTCGACCACCGAGGCGATGTGCTCGGGATCGATGTCGGGAAAGGCGCGGCGCAGGAACGCGTTCAGCGCGCCTGCATCCAGCTGGATTTCACTCACTCTCCGGCCTTGCTCACTGGGCGCCGACCTTGACCGTGTTGTCGTCGCCATTGCGGTCGATCACGGTGTTGTAGGGGTCGATGCCGGCGAAGGTCGGAGCCTTGGCCGTCACGAAGGTGAAGGTCTGGACGCCCGACCGGATCGGCCGGCGCTGATAGGCCACCACGTTCTTGGCGTCGAAGCCCTTGTCGCCCGGCTTGGCCGTGAAGAGACCGATGTCCATGGTCTCGTTCAGCGGCGCGGGCGTCTCCTTGCCCTTGCCGTCGGCATATTTCTTGACCGCGTCGACCGTGACCGTGACGTCGAACTTGCCGTCGGCCCGCTTCTTGACCACCGCCGACTTGGTCTTCAGGTCGTACAGGGTGATCTTCTCGAACAGGTCGGTGATCAGGGCCTGCTTGTCGGCCGGCGCCTCGGCGCGGAGGATCGTCAGGAAGTCGGTGGTGATCGGATAGGGCGCGCCCTTGAAGGCGTGGTCGGCGATCAGCTTGCGCAGGGCGCGGTTGACCGTCTCCTCGCCCACCTGATCCTGCAGGCGATACATGACCAGCGAGCCCTTGCGGTAATAGACATAGGGCTGGGTCTCGACCTTGTAGAGCGGCTGCTCGTCCAGGACGTCGCCGCCGCGCGCGCGCAGATAGCTATCCAGCTCGAACTTCAGGAACCGGCGGATCTGCGCCTCGCCATAGGTGCGCTTCATCACCATCAGGGCCGAGTACTGGGCGAAGGTCTCGCTCAGCATCGCCCCGCCTTGCTGGTCGGCGCCGATCACTTGGTGGGCCCACCACTGGTGGCCGATCTCGTGGGCGCCGACATAGGTGACCATGTCGATCTTGGTTGGGTCACGATAGTCGGAGATGAAGAACATCCCCTCCGACCACGGAATGGTGTTGGCGAACGACTGGGCGAACTGCTCGTAGTCGGGGAACTCCTGGAAGCGCAGCTGGCGGAACTGATAGGGGCTGAAATTGGTCCCCATATAGTCCAGCGAACGCTTCATCGACTGCTTCATGCGGTCGATGTTCCAGGTGTGCTGCGGGTCGTAATAGACCGCCAGCTGGACGCCCTTGTAGGTCTCCTCGGCCACCTTGTAGCGAGCCGACTGGATCGAGACGAACGGCATGATCGGCGCCTCGGTGACGAAGCGGGCGATGCGGCGATCACCCTTCACCGTGTCCGAGACCTTGTAGCCCGGCGCGATCGGCGTCTGGTCGGCCTCGGTCGAGACGGTGATGTCGGAGGTGACGAAGTCGGCGTCCTTGCGCAGGCCGTTGAACTGGCGGGAGGCCACATCGCCCAGCTTGGCCATGCGGCGCTCGGGCGGCAGGCCGTACTTGCGGCGCTTGGCGCGGTCCTGCAGCAGGCCGTCGCGCGACATGCCCAGGATCGGCGCGATCTCCATGTTGTTGACGAAGGTCCCGTTGTCGACGACCCGGTGCTCCTGGCCGCTGTTGGGGAAGCCCAACTGTCCCCGCTGGGTGATGAAACTCATCTTGCGCCGCTCGCCCGGCGCCATCGGCGTGTCGAAGGCGAAGATGCGGTAGTTGAACTTCTCGAACGTCTTCTTGGGCCGCGCGCCCTCGATCGACAGGCCCTTGACCTTGAGGTCGCGGTCGAAGCGGACGTGGATCTCCTTCAGCGCCGCGCCGGTGCGGTTCTCGAAGACGTACGAGCCCTTGGTCTCGATGCTGGGCGTGTGCGGCCGCACGTCGACGTCCAGCGTCATGGAGACGATCTTGGGCTGGGGGACATTCTCGAACGGCAGCAGGGTCTTTTCGTAGTCGGCCTGCCACTTCTCGCCGTCGATGCGGGTCCGGTACTCGTTCCAGACATTGGTGTTCATGTAGATGAAGCCGCCCAGCGCCACGAACACGACCAGGGCGCCGCCCGCCAGGATCCCGGCCCCGCCCGTCAGGCGCAGCGGCAGCCGGCGCAGGCGCGGCAGCAGGCGGGTCTCGGTCCCGCGCCGCCACAGGCCATAGGCGCCCACCAGCAGGATCAGGGCGAAGGCGCTCCAATAGGCGCGCAGCCACCAGGCGCCGATCCAGAACTTGCCCAGACCGTTCATGTCCGAGAACGGCGTGTCGGTGACCGAACCGTAGTTGTAGAGCTTGTGCTCGAAGCCCAGGTTCACGAACGTGATCGTGGTGACCATGTAGATCACCATCAGGCCCCAGCCGATGAACTTGTGCGGGGCGATCGCCTGCAGGAACACGGCGAACACCGCCAGCAGGATCCAGTCGATGGCCTGGGGCAGGACGTACCACAGCAGGTACTTGTCCAGCTCGAAGTTGAAGTAGCCGTGGAACACCTGGCTGACGATGGCGGCAAGCACGCTGACCAGCAGGGTCGAGACCAGCACCAGCGAAATGGCCAGGGTCTTGGGCGCCACGAAGGCCCAGTCGGGCACGGGGGTGGCGTCGATGATCTCGTGGGTCTTCTTCTCGCGCTCGCGCCAGACCAGCTCGCCCGAATAGTAGATGGCGATGATCATCGGGATCAGGCCGAACGAGCCCAGCAGCGGCTGCAGCAGCACGCGGGTCACCGGATAGACCACGCCGCCGTAGCGCCCGGCCTCGGTGGCGAACCACAACGCGCCCATGGCATTGGCCAGGCCGAGCGCCAGCAGCACGAAATAGGCCGGACTCTTGAACACCTGGCCCATGTCCAGACGGGTGCGCATGACCAGCTGCGCCCAGGCGGTCTTGCGGTCGAACACCGGCTGCGGCAGCGGGCCGCTCAGCGCTTGCGGCGCGGCCTCGTCGTCAGCCTTGGCCTTCTTGCTCTTCTTGACCTTGCCCCGTTTAGCCTTGGATTGGCCCGAAAGATCCGCCGACTGGAAGCGGAACAGGCCGTAGGCCGCGACCAGGAACACGGCCGACAACACCAGCACGAAGACGCGGTTGAACAGCAGCACGCCCGACAGCGGCGGCACCAGGCTGTTGCGCTCGCTGGCCGTCCAGTACTTGGCGACCAGGCCGTAGGCGGCGGTGCCCAGAGGCTCGAAATTGGCGGCGATCTTCTCGTATTCGGGCCGGTCCAGCGCGATGTTGGCGATGATCCACAGCACCATGAAGGCGATGACGCCGACATAGGTCCACATCATCGAGCGGGTCACGGTGGCCAGGGCGAAGAACAGCGCCGAAGTCAGCAGGATCGAGGGCAGGGCCAGGGCGAAATAGGCGAACAGGTAGGCGTGCAGGTCGTTGGGGCCCAGGCGCTCGGGATCGATCCACGGCATGTGCGAGCCGATCCAGATGGCCAGCGGCACGACCAGGAACGAGATCGCCGCCGCCAGGAACGCGCCCGTGAAGCGGCCGTACAGATAGTCGAACTTCTTCACCCGGGTGGACCGCAGGATCGGCCCAAAGCCCGTCTCGTCGTCGCGCACCACCACATTGGCCACGAAGGCCGTGGTCACGAACATGTAGAAGATCGACAGGATCAGGTGCGTCTGGGCGATCGCGAACGGCGCGTTGCGGTGGATGTTGCCGCCGCCCCCGATCTGGATCTGGTCGATCGTCGCCGCCCCGAAGGTCAGCAGGAAGAAGATGGTCGCCACCACCCAGAAGACGGGCGACTTCAATTGGTAACGGAGCTCGAAGCCCGCGATCTTGCCGAACATGACGCCGCTCCCCGTCAGGCCGCCCGCCGCGTGGTCGAGAGGGTGGAGAAGTAGACGTCCTCCAGCCCCCCTTCGACCGGGGTGAAGCCCTCGCCGGGATTGTCGTCCGACAGGATGTGAATGACCGTGCGGCCCGCCAACAGACGAGTGGAGATGACCTTGTAGCGGGCCTTGGCGGCCTCAAGCTCGGGCTTGTCGATGATCTTCTTCCAGATCCGGCCCTTCAGTTGGCCGACCAGCTCGGCCGGCGCGCCCTCGCGCACGATGCGGCCGTCGCAGATGATGGCCATGGCCGGGCACAGGTCCGAAACGTCCTCGACGATGTGGGTCGAGAGAATCACCACCACGTTCTCGCCGATCTCGGCCAGGAGGTTGAGGAAGCGGTTGCGCTCCTCGGGATCGAGGCCGGCCGTCGGCTCGTCGACGATGATCAGGCGCGGATCGCCGATCAGGGCCTGGGCGATGCCGAAACGCTGGCGCATGCCGCCCGAGAAGCCGGCGATGGCCTTCTTGCGGACGTTCCACAGGTTCACCTGGTTCAGCAGGTGCTCGACCGTGGCCTTGCGCTCCTTGGCGCCCGCGATGCCCTTCAGCACCGCCATGTGGTCCAGCATGTCGTAGGCCGAGACGCGCGGATAGACGCCGAAGTCCTGGGGCAGGTAGCCCAGCGTCTTGCGCAGCTCCTCGGGGTTCTTGAGGACATCGATGTCGCCGAAGCGGATGTGGCCCGAGGTCGGGGCCTGCAAGGTGGCGATGGTGCGCATCAGGGTCGACTTGCCCGCGCCGTTCGGCCCCAGAAGGCCATACATGCCGCGCGGAATGGTCAGGCTGACCTCATCCAGGGCGCGGGTGCCGTTGCCATAGACGTGGGTCAGATTTTCGATGATGAGCATGCGCGTCCTAAAGCCCCCAATAAGCCGCCAATATCCCCAACCGTGACATGACGCGACGGCGCGGACCGGGGCAAGTGAAAGAACATTTAGACGAAGACCTCAACCACAGGATTTCTGAACGGCGACCACTTTGCGGCCTCGATCCCGGCGGGGGTTTTGGCGTACGGATTTTGGGTCTACAGGAGGCGCCATGACGACCTATGCCTTTCCCCCGCACGCCATCCCGACGGTCCCGGTGGAGGGATCGGACGCCGTATTCCCCGTGCGCCGCATCCTGTGCGTCGGCCGCAACTACGCCGCCCACGCCCGCGAAATGGGCGCCGACACGCGCGATCCGCCGTTCTTCTTCAGCAAGCCCGCCGACGCGATCGCGCCGCTGAAGGGTGAGATCGCCTATCCGCCGGCGACCAGCGACCTGCATCACGAGATCGAGCTGGTCGTGGCGCTGAAGAGCGGCGGCGCGAACCTCTCGGTCGAGCAGGCCCTGGAAGCCGTGTTCGGCTACGCGGTCGGCGTGGATCTGACCCGCCGCGACCTGCAAGGCGCCGCCAAGGCCAAGGGCCATCCGTGGGAAGCCGGCAAGGCCTTCGACGAAAGCGCTCCGATCACCGCCATCCGGGTGATGGACGCCCCGCCGCCGGAAGCCGCCGTCACCCTGTCGGTCAACGGAACCGAGCGCCAGCGCGGCGAGGTCGGCGACATGATCTGGAACATCGGCGAGGTCATCGCCAAGGCCAGCGAGCTGTGGACCCTGGCCGCCGGCGACCTGATCTTCACCGGCACGCCCGAGGGCGTCGCCGCCATCGTCCTCGGCGACAAGGTCGTCGGCGAGGTCGAGGGCGTCGGGCGCATCGAGTTCACCCTCGTCTAGGAGCGCGCCGTGAAGCTCGTCCTGCACAGCGCCAAACGCGCGGCCGCGCCCTATCGGGTGCGGATCGGCCTGAACCTGAAGGGGCTGCCGTACGAGCTGCGGCCCGTCGACCTGGTTGCCAATGCTCACCAGGAAGACGGCTATCGCGCCCTGAACGCCCAAGCTCTGGTCCCGACCCTGGAGATCGACGGCCGCCCGCTGACCCAAAGCCTGGCCATCCTGGAATGGCTGGACGAGGTGATGCCCGAGCCGCGCCTCTTGCCGACCGCCCCGTTCGAGCGGGCCATCGTGCGAGCCATGGCCGAGATCATCGCCTGCGACATCCATCCGCTGAACAACCTGCGGGTCCAGCGCCAGCTGACGGCGCTGGGCATCGGCGAGACCGACCGCAACGCCTGGACCGCGCGCTGGATCAGCGACGGCTTCCGGGCCCTCGAGCCCATGGTCGCACAGCACTCGGGCGGTTTTGCCTTTGGCGACGCGCCGGGCCTGGTCGACTGCCTGCTCGTGCCGCAGGTGTTCAACGCCGGCCGTTTCAATGTCGATCTTTCGCCGTTCCCGGCGATCCAGGCCGCCGCCGCCCGCGCGGCCAAGCACCCGGCCATCGCCGCCGCCCACCCAGACCATCATCCGGAGCGCTAGATGCTTGAGGACCTGAAAGCCAACAACGCCGCCTGGTCGAAGAGCAAGACTCAGATCGACCCGGAGTTCTTCAAGCGCCTGGAAAACCAGCAGAGCCCGGAATATCTCTGGATCGGCTGCAGCGACAGCCGCGTGCCGGCCAACGAGATCGTCGGCCTGGATCCGGGCGAGCTGTTCGTCCACCGCAACGTCGCCAATCTGGCCCCGCCGCAGGACGCCAACTACCTCAGCGTGCTGCAGTTCGCGGTCGACGTGCTGAAGGTCAAGCACATCATGGTCGTGGGCCACTATGGTTGCGGCGGCGTGGCGGCGGCCATCGACGGCCAGCGCCGGGGCCTGGTCGATCACTGGCTGCACCCGATCCGCGAGGTCCATGCCGAGCACAAGCACGAGCTGGAGCAGATCCCCGAAAAGCGCGCCATGCTCGATCGCCTGACCGAGCTCAACGTCGCCCGCCAGGTGCGCAACGTCGCCGCCGACGTCTTCGTCCAGGACGCCTGGGCGCGCGGCCAGGAACTAGCCGTGCACGGCTGGGTCTATTCGCTGGCCGACGGCCTGGTGAACGACCTCAACATCGGCATCGCCAGCCGCGAGGACTATGAGCGCACGATCGCCGAGACGGTGGTCCAGGATCGTCCGTTCTGGAAGCGGGACGAGGGGTAAGCGTCTTACCTCCAGGCTTCAAAATATCTCGTCATCCCGGCCGCAGCGCAGCGGAGAGCCGGGACCCAGGGGCCAGTGCAGTGCGGCGGCCCCTGGGTCCCGGGTCGGCCTGCGGCCGCCCGGGATGACGATTGAAGGGGTAGGAAAAGCCTGAGCCCCAACTACTCCCCCTTGATCCGCACCCGCGCCGTCACCCGCCGCCCCTGCGCATCCACCACCGCCAGCTTGTAGAAGCCCGGCGCGCTGGGCTTCCAGATGGCCCGCCCGCTGACCGGATCCGGATCCAGCGGTTGGCCTTCCACGTACCAGGTCAGGCCCTCGCCTTCGGCGGCGAGCACCAGGCCTCGCGCTTTCGACCCGAACGCATCGACCTGCACCGCCGCGCCGTCGGGCGGGAAGATCAGACGGGGGCCGGCGTGCTCGGCTTGCAGCTTTTGCAACGCCAGGGGCGCTGACTTCGGCGCGATCGGGCGGGGGGCCGAGGCCTGGGTCCCGATGGCGTCGGCGACGTCGAACAGCAGCGGCAGGGCCGCGTCACGTCCGGTCAGTCCCCCGCGCGCGCCGCCATCGGCCCGACCCGTCCAGACCAGAATCGCATAACCCCCGACCACGCCGGCCGCCACCGCATCACGGAAGCCGTACGAGGTGCCGGTCTTGAAGGCCATGGACGGCCCGCCGCGCGTCAGGGCCGAAGGCGCTCGGCCTCGGGGCGCTGGGGCTTCACGCAGGATGTCCAGCACCTGGCTCGCCGCCTCGGGGCGGACCAGACGGTGGCCGCTGGACCGGTCGCGGGTCTTGGCCTCGTCCTCGGTCCAGGCCAGGGGCTTGGCGATCCCGTTGTCGCCGAGCGCGGCGTACAGCATGACGAGATCGCGCCAGGTGATCCCCTCCCCGCCCAGCGCCAGGGCCAGGCCCGCCTCCTTCAGCTGCGCCTTCGGTCGCGCCAGGTGCGCTCCGGCGGCCTCGATGCGGCCGGCGAAGGTCTCGGAGCCCAGCTTCTCCAGGGTCGCCACGGCCGGGACGTTCAGCGAGTGCGCCAGGGCTTCGCGCACCGTAACCTTGTCGTGGAAGACGCGGTCGAAGTTCTCGGGCTGGTAGTCGGCGAAGCGGGTGGCGCTGTCGGCCAGCTGGGTGTCGGCGGCGACCAGGCCGTCATCCATGGCCATGGCGTAGATGAAGGGCTTCAGGGCCGAGCCCGGCGAGCGCAGGGCGCGGGTCATGTCCACCCAGCCGCCGGCCCGATCGCGGCCCGCCGAGCCGACGGCGGCGCGGACGGCGCGGGTCTTGATCTCGACCACAAGGATGGCGGCGGTGGCGTCTGGTCCCTGCGCGCCCGCCACGGCGGCGGCCATCGGCTCCAGCCGCGATTGCAGGTCTGCGTCCAAGGTCGAGACCACGCTGGCCTGGTTGGCGGGTGCGTTGCGGGCCAGCTCGCCGGCCACGTGCCAGGCCAGGGCCGGGAACGGCGTGCGGCGCGGCAGGGGTTCGTTCTCGGCCTCGTAGGCGGCGGCCTGACTGATGGTTCCGGCGCGGACCATCTTCTCCAGCACCGACGCGCGGGCGCGCTTGGCGGCCTCGGGGCGGCGGTCGGGGCGGCGGGCCTCGGGCGACTGCGGCAGGGCGATCAGCATCGCCTGCTCGCCGTCGGTCAGGCTGGACGGCTCATCGCCGAAATAGCTGAGACTGGCGGCCCGCGCGCCTTCCAGGTTGCCACCGTAGGGGGCGAGCGTCAGGTACAGGGCCAGGATCTCGCGCTTGGACAGGCGCGACTCCAGCTGCACGGCGCGGACCATCTCGATCAGCTTCGAGCCCAGATTGCGCGGACGCGGCTCCAGCAGGCGCGCGGTCTGCATGGTCAGGGTCGAGGCGCCGGAGGTCACCCGGCCATGGACCACCGTCGATCCGATCGCCCGCGTCAGCGACAGTGGGTCCACGCCCAGGTGCCACCAGAACCGCGCGTCCTCGACCTTGATCAGGCGCTTCTGGAAGGTGGGGTCGGTGCGCTGGAGGTCCGCCCGGATCCGCCACCGCCCGTCCTCGACCGGCAAGGCGCGCAGCCAGGTCCCGCGTCGGTCGAGGGTGACCGGCGAGGAGTGGCGGGCGCGGGTCATGTCAGGCGGGAACGCGGCGCTGACGGTGAATAGCACGACCTGAACGCCCAGGGCGCCGATGAGGGCCTTGGTCAGGCGGGGAACGAGATCATCCTTCTTCCCCCTCCGGGGGAGGAGGATGCGCAGCATCCGGAGGGGGCGAGTTGGCGAGGGCCCACCGGAAACATCGGATTCTTTCACCTACTGGCCCCCTCCGGGCCTTACGGCCCTCCTCCCCCGGAGGGGGAAGAAGGGTTCGCGACGTATCAACTCCATCACTGCCCCGGCGCGATCGTCGCGCGCGCGGCCTCGGACCGCGCCACCACGGCCGGGCGGTACATGTCCTTGGCCACCGTCCCCGGCAGGAAGAACGAGCCCGGCGTCACCGCCCGCGCCACATAGGCCAGGGCGAACGACTTGCCGCCTTCCAGGTCCAGCGCGGCGATGAAGCGGTCGTCGCGGCTTTCCTGGACATCGGCGGCGGTCAGCTGGCCGAGGAACTTGAACGGACCGTTCTGGGCGTCGTCGGCGCCCAGGGTGGTCTCGATCTCGAAGCCGGCCGGCAGGGCGTCGTCGACCACCAGGGCTGTCGAGCGGGACTGCTGGTTGCTGCCCGAGACCAGCACGATCACCCGGTCACCCTGGCGGATCGAAGCCGGATCGATCGCACCGCCGCCCATCGACAGCAGGCGCTTGGACACCGACAGGCCTTGGGCCGTCGCGCCGGGGGCCGAGGTCGGGGTGCCGCGCACGGACACCGTCCGCCACAGCGTTCCCTTGCCGGTGTTGACGAACTTGGCGTCCGTCAGCTTGCCCACCGCCCAGCGCGGCGCGCCGCCGGCCGGCGGCAGGGCGTTGGCCCCGGTCGCCTGGATCGACATCGGGCCCGAGGCCTGGATCAGGGCGTTGGCCGCGTGCAGCAGCGCCGCCTGTTCCTGGGTGTTCAGGGCGTCGGGGTCCTTGGAGACGTTCTCCAGGCGGCCCTGCATCTGGCGGGCGATGTCCATCATGTTGGACTCGGCCGCCAGCGCCGTGATCACGGCCGTATCGCGCAGGGTCGACTGGTACCAGTCCTGCTCGTCGCGATAGCCCAGCGAGGAGACCGCCTGGCGCATGGCCGAGCGGGCGCGGGCGTTGTCGCCCATGCGGGCGAGGCCGGCGGCGACATAGGCTTTGGCGACCGGCTGGGCCTCGTCCTTCATCTGCACGTCGTGCCACCAGCGCAGGCGAGCCAGGTCGCCCTTGCCGGCCTTGGCCATCACATAGAGGGCGTAGGCAGACGCGCGGCGGCGCATGCGTTCGGTCGCCTTCTTGGAGGCGTCCTCGTTGCTCGCCCACCAGCCCGGATACTCCATGCGGTAGGCCACCGAGGCCCAGCCTTCCGGCCGGCTGACCTGGCGCATGGCCCCGACGGCCTTGTCGATGGCGCTGTCGGGCACGGCGATGCCTTGGGCGCGAGCCTCCAGCAGGAAGTCGACGACATAGGCGCCCAGCCACGGATCGGCCTCGCCGTCGCCGACGCGCCACAGGCCAAACGCGCCGTCCATCGTCTGGCGGTCCAGCAGCTTGCCCACCGCGCCCGCGAGGGCCGCCGGCGTGCGCTTCAGCTTGGGATCGGTCGAGAAGGTCTGGGCGTACAGCAGCGGATAGGCCGTCGACACCAGTTGCTCGGTGCAGCCGTACGGATAGCGCTGCAGGGCCACCGCGATCGCCGAGGGGTCGAAGCCCCGGATCGGCGAGTAGCTGACCTGCATGGTCACGTCGCCCGCCGCCAGGCCCGACAGCAGGCTGTAGGGCGGGGTGTAGCTCTCGCCCGGCTTCTGGATCTCGGTGGTGGTGCGCACCACGTCACCCCAGCCCAGGCGCGTCTGGATCGGATAGTCCTTCGACGTCTGGAAGCCCGGGCCGGCGACCTTGAAGCCGATCTTGCCGATGCCGGTGACGTCCGGCGCCAGGAAGGGGATCTTCTCGGCGATGCGCTGGCCCAGGATCAGCTGGAACACCTTCTTGAACGCGACCTTCAGCCCGTTGGTCGAGAAGGCCTCGGCCGTATAGGCGCCCGGCTTGCCCTCGACATTGTGCAGCTCCAGCGTGGCATAGGCCTGGTCGCCCGGCGCCAGGAAGCGCGGCAGGTTCAGGTCGGCCACCACCGGCTGGCGCACGGTCAGCGGCTTGGAGGCCGAGCCGACGGCGGTGTCGGTCCAGGCGACTGCTTGAATCCGCAGCTCACCATTGAAGTCGGCGGCCGGCAGCTTGACGACCGCCTTGCCGTCCAGGCCCGTCTCGACCACGCCCGACCACAGGGCCACGGTCTTGATCGGCGTGACCGTCAGGCCCTCGCCGCCGACCTCGTCCCCGCCGAAATTGACATTGGCCGGCGCGCCCAGGTTCGGATCCAGCAGGCGGCCGTAGTCGTCGCGATAGTTCAGGGTCAGGGCCCGCTTGCCGAAGTACCACTTCACCGGGTCGGGGCTGTCCTGGTGGGTCAGGCGCAAGATGCCTTCGTCCACGGCGGCGATGGTGATCTTGGCCTTCTGGCCAAAGCCCATGCCCGACACCTTCACCGGGATCTCGACCGGCGCCTTGCTGTCGATCTTGGTCGGGGTCCCGAGGTCCACGGTCAGCTTGCGGCCCTTCGGATCGATCGGGACATAGACCAGGCCCAGGGCGCGGCGCGGCTTCGGCGAAGCGACCGGGTCACGCGGCTGGATGACGCTGACCATGATGTAAGCCCCGCCGCCCCAGGCGGCCGAGGTCTTCAGGCGCACGGTCGCACCATTCTCCCCAACTGACACAGTCTTCAGGTCGATCAGGCGATCGGTGGCGACCGCGATCTGGGCCTCGCCCGCATAGGGCGGCTTCAGGGTGATCTCGACCGTGTCGCCTTGGCTGTAGGTCTTGGTCCCCGCCGACACACGCACGACGTCCGGCGCCTCGCCCTCGCGAGCGGGGGCGCCCCAGCCGGCCGAGAAGCGGGTGACGGTCTTGGCGCCGTCCGCGCCCTCGACCTCGAGGCGATAGTCGCCCCAGCCCAGGCGGCGGGTGAACTTGGCGGGAGCGCCGGCGCCGATATTGACCTGCGCCTTGGCCACGATCGCGTCGCGGCTGCTGCGCCGCCACTGCCAGCGGCCGTTCTGTTGGAACCAGTCATAGTCCCAGCGTTCGGCCACCAGGGTGTAGGTCGCCGTCGCGCCGATGCGCTGGCCGGCGGCGTTCACCGCGATGATGTCGAGGCTGACGGGCGGATCGCCCTTGCCGGCCTCGCCCTGGTCGACCTTGACGCCGTAATAGACGGACTTGGCCCGAACCTTCAGGTCCAGACCCTCGCGGACCGGACGGCCGCCCGGCTCGAACACGGAAGCGGTGACCGAGGCCACCAGCGGCTGGGCGGTGTCGCCCCCGTCCGTGGCGCCCACCGACAGGATCGCCCGACCCTCGCCGTCGGTGACGGTCGAGCCCAGGTCGATGAACTTTTCGTCGAAGGCCTTGGACTGGTCGCCCCACTCGAAACCCTTATAGGCCGGGAACGGGTCGGTGTCGGCACGCAGGCGGGCTTCGCCTTGCGTCTGCAGGCCAGCGCCCGGCGCGCCATAGAGGAAGCGGGCCGAGACGTCGACCTTGCGGGTCTCGCCGGCCGCGACCGGGACGGACTCCTGGCCCGTGGCGGTGACCGCCAGGCGTTGCGGCGCGAAGTCCTCGACCGAGAACGACAGGCTGCCCGTCGCGTCCTCGATGCCTTCGATATGCAGCTCGGCGGTCCAGCGACCGCGCGGGGCCGAGCGCGGCAAAGCGATGTCGGTCAGCACCGCGCCGGCATTGGCCTGGCCAAACGCATAGCGCTTGAACTCGACGCCAGAGGGCCGCTTGACGATCACCTCGCCCTTGCGGTCGGTGACGGCCTTGGCCATGCGGTCGCGGACCATCGAGGTGAGGTGGACCGTCTCGCCGGGGCGATAGATGCCGCGGTCGGCATAGAGATAGCCGTCGATATCGGCCGCCACGCTGCGCCCGTCGACGCCACCTTCGGTGCGGCCGCCCACGCCTTGCTTGGACAGGTCGACCGGCGAGCGGTCCAGGTCCAGCAGCGCCAGGTCCCCTTGCGGGCCATAGGCCATGACCATCTTGGCGCGCTCGGCGCCCTGGCCCTTCAGCAGCGGACGCAGGAAGCGCACGCGGCCGTCGGCGTCGCTCTGAGCCTCGGCCAGGCTCTCGCCGTCGGCGGCCACCAGGGCTACGCGCACGCCCGACAGGGTCTTGGCGCTCTTCAGCGAGCGGACCACCACGTCCAGGCTTTCCGAGCCGTCGTAGCCCAGCAGGGCCATGTCGGTGAACACGATCCAGCGGCGGGCCTGGGCCGGATTATTGTCGCCGTTCTCCTCGTCGGGATCGCGGGCGCCCGAAGCATCGCGCGCCTTGATGACGAAGGCGCCGGCCTTCATGTCCTTCAGCACCGCGCCCAACGGGAAGACGGTGGTGGCCTTCTGGCCGGTCGCGCCGCCGGTGACCTGCACCGTGCCCTTCCAGACACGGCGGCCGTCGTCGCCCACCGAGTCGTCGCCATAGTCGCCGGCCCAGTCGCCTTCGCCGGTCGGATCGGGCGCGCTGATCGACTTGCGGACCAGGTTGCGGTCCGGCACGCGCCAGACTTCCACGGCCAGGGTCTGGACGTTGATCGTCTCGATGGCGACGCCGTCCGACTCCTCGCGCGGCAGGATCACGCCGTCGCCGGCGAAGCCGACGTAAGGCGGCTTCTCGCCGAAGGTGAAATCGACATCGGCATTGGCGGTCAGCGCATCCCCGCCCTTGGCCGGCAGACCCTTCAGCAGGGTGATGCGGTGATCGGTGAAGCCGATACCGCCCAGGCACAGCTCATCGCCCTTCACGCGCACGGAGGGCTGGCGACCGATGTCGGGCGAGACCAGAACGAAGTCGGCATAGGACTTGGACGGATCCAGGTCCTTGCTCATGCGGATACAGGCCAGGGGATCAGAGCCGCTGCTGTCGACGCGGGTCTGCCAGACCGCGAAACCTTCGGGCTTGGGGACGCCGCGACGTGGCGCGTTGGCGCCGCGCGGCTTGCCAAACAGGCTCCAGGCCTCGCCCTTGACCGACTCGACACCCGCCGGCTTGCCGCCGCCGAAGAACCAGCCGCCCTTACCGGCCGCGAAACCGCCGCCAAAGCCGACGATGAGAGCACCAGCCACGGCGATCGCCACCGGGCCTTTGAGGGCGGCGGGCCAACGCTCGGCAACCTGCGTACGGAAGCCGTCCCAACGCGCCTTGAAAGAAGACTGGGTGTCGCGACCGCCTTCCGGCGGCGTCTCGTCCGTCGACATCCGTGTCTTCCCCTGATTTGCGCTAATCGAGGCGAATTGAGCCTAAGCGCGACCAGGGGTCAACGGCAGTCGAATGACAGTGTTACGCTGAATACTTAAGCTTGATCGGGCCACCCCAACACCACTCATCCCCGCGAAAGCGGGGACCCAAGCTGACGATCAGGAATGCTCTCCGCCTTCCCCCATCCCCGCCTTCCTAGGCCTTGTGCCTAGGACCCATCGTTCAGGGACAACGGAGCACTTTTGAGGACGCCCACATTGGCGGCGGGCAACCAGCGACGTCCCGCCAAGCCGCGCCATGGGTCCTAGGCACAAGGCCTAGGAAGGCAGGATATTGATAGGCGGCTTGGGTCCCCGCTTTCGCGGGGATAGTCGGGTGCGGATGGAGAGGTGCTAAGCGTCGAAGCTGACCACGCCCGTCGCCAGATCGTAACAAGCCGAGACCACCTTCAGGCGCCCTTCCTCGATCCGCTCGGCCAGCACGCCATCGGCGGTCTTCAGGCGGCCGGCGATGTCGCGGACGTTGCGGCGGATGGCGGCGTCCTGCAGGTCGGCGGGGTGGGTCTCGTCGGCTTCCAGCACGGCCGGGATGATCGGCAGCACCATCTCGTGCAGGGCGCCGTGCAGCTCCGAGTGCTTCTTGGCGACGTCCACGGCCGCGCCCACGGCGCCGCACTTGGTGTGGCCCAGCACCACGATCAGCGGCGCGCCCAGATGCTCGACGGCATAGACGATCGAGCCCAGGCCTTCGCGGCCGACGGTCGAGCCGGCGACGCGAACGACGAACAGCTCACCCAGATTGCAGTCGAAGATCAGCTCCGGCGCGGTGCGGCTGTCGGCGCAGCCGATCACCACCGCGAACGGCTTCTGGCCCTTGGACAGCTCGGCCACGCGGGCCAGGGTCGGCAGCATCAGGTTGGCGCCGCCGCGGGCGAAGATGGCGTTGCCGTGCTTCAGGCGACCCAGGGCCTCTTCGGGCGAGACCTCCTGCGCCGGCGCGTGGGCGGCGGCCGGGGCATGGGCCGGCTCGGCCTCCATCGGCTTGACGCTGGCCATGGCCCTGTCCAGCGCGGCCTTGTCGCTCGCCTGGTGGCTCAAGGCCGAGCGGGTGCGGCGCCCCTTCTTGGTGAGAACGCTGGGCTTGGCCGGGCCGTCGCCCTCGGCGAAGGCCAGGGCCGGCGCGGCCATACCGGCCAGAGCCCCCAGCAGGATCCGTCTCGAAACCATCTCGTCCCCCGACGCGGTTTGATGTCGGGGAGAAACTATGACTCAACCGCTCAAGAACGGTTAATCACATCTTCACAGCGGCAATTCGGCGCGCTTAACAACCGTTCTCATGGCGATACTGCTGCTGACGCGGACCACGCCGGGAATGCGGGTCAGCTCCTGGGCGTGCACCCGCTCCAGGTCGTCGACGTCGCGCACCACCAGCCGCAGCAGATAGTCCGAGCCGCCGGTCATCAGATAGCATTCAGCCACCTCGCGCACGTTCGTGATCGCTTTCTCGAAGGCGCTGAGCGTGCCCTCGGCCTGGGACGACAGGGTGACCGTGACAAAGACGCTGAGCGGCAGGCCCACCGCCCGCTCGTCGATCACCGCCGCATAGCGCCCGATGACCCCCGCCTCCTCCAGCGCCTTGACCCGGCGAAGGCACGCGGACTCGGAAAGATTCACCGCCTCGGCCATTTCCACATAGCTGGCGCGGCCTCGCCGCTGCAGCAGGTGCAGGAGCTTCCGGTCGAAACTATCCAGCTCAACGGCGGCTTTCTTCATACGAGAGACATATCACGCAGGAATCCTGCGCAACAGCGATCTCTAGACACGAAATCACCAGGGAAACTGCGCTGCCTAAGGCGCACAGTCCCGGTCAAAGCGCTTTTGGAGGAAGCATCATGCGCGTTGGCGTCCCTTCCGAGATCAAACCGGGCGAACACCGGGTCGGACTCACCCCTACGGCCGTCCGTGAATATGTCGGTCACGGCCACACTGTCCTCGTCCAGTCGGGCGCGGGCCTCGGCGCCGGCTATGCCGACGACGTCTATGTCAAGGCCGGCGCGACCATCGCCCCGGACGCTGCGGCCGTCTTCGCCGGCGCGGACATGATCGTGAAGGTCAAGGAACCGCAGAAGGTCGAGTGGGAGAAGCTCGAGCCGCGCCACATCCTCTTCACCTACCTGCACCTGGCGCCCGATCCCGCCCAGACCGAGGGCCTGCTGAAGAGCGGCTGCGCGGCCATCGCCTATGAAACCGTCACCGACGCGCGCGGCGGCCTTCCGCTACTGGCCCCGATGTCGGAAGTGGCCGGCCGGATCGCCGTGTTCTCGGCGGCCGAGACGCTGCTCAAGCACAATGGCGGCATGGGCCTCTTGCTCTGCGGCGTGCCCGGCGTGCCGCCGGCCCGCGTGGTCGTGCTGGGCGGCGGCGTGGTCGGTTCGAACGCCGCCCGCATGGCCGCCGGCCTGGGCGCCGAGGTCGTGGTGCTGGAACGCTCGATCCCGCGCATGCGTGAGCTGGACGACCTGTACCAGGGCCGCATCCTGACCCGCTACTCGACCTTCGCCGCCGTCGAGGAGGAGATCCTGAAAGCCGACGTGATCATCGGCGCGGTGCTGACCGCCGGCGCGGCCGCGCCCAAGCTGGTGCGTCGCGAGCATCTGAAGCAGATGAAGCCGGGCTCGGTGCTGGTCGACGTCTCGATCGACCAGGGCGGCTGCTTCGAGACCAGCAAGCCCACCACCCACGCCGAGCCGACCTACACCGTCGACGGTGTCGTCCACTACTGCGTGGCTAACATGCCGGGCGCGGCGCCGCGCACCTCGTCGGAAGCCCTGGGCAATGCGACCTTGCCGTTCGGCCTGGCCTTGGCCGACAAGGGCCTGGACGCGCTGAAGACCAACGTCCACCTGGCGCGGGGTCTCAACGTCCTGAACGGTGAGCTCACCCACCCGGCCGTGGCCGAGGCGCTGGGTAAAAGCTCGGTCGATCCGTACGGGGCTTGGGCCTAATCGATCCCGTTTCCCCGGCGAAAGCCGGGGCCCAGATGCAAGAGCGCCCGCGTTCCGGACAGGATCGCGGGCGTTTCTGCATGCGCCACCCAGCTTTACGATCTGGGTCCCGGCTTTCGCCGGGAAGACGGGTGTTTGAGGTTTAGGACTGACTAAGCCGCGAAGCGCGCGATGTCCTGACGGCTCTCGACCAGGTCCAGCACGTCGCCCATGCGGAAGCCCGGATCGACCGGGTGCAGGGCGTCGTAGATCGAGCGGGCGAAGGCCAGGTCGGCGGCGGTCTTGACCCGCCAGTCCAGCTTGGACCAGTCGCGGGCAGCCTTCAGATGGGCCTGGCTCCAGCGCTGGGGCTGGTTGCGGATGGCGGCGGTGGGCGAGATGCGGGCCTGCGGGTCACGCTCCTCGGCGGCGGCGTCGCGCAACACATTGGCCTTGATCACTTCGACCTCGAGCCCGGCCGGGAAGGTGCGGTGAACGCGGTTGGACGTGTAGTCGGCGCCGCTGGCCAGGGCCATGCGGACGGCGTCGTCGATGATGCCCGGATCCATGAACGGCGCGTCGCCCTTCAGGCGGACCACGTGGCTGACCGAGCTGATCGCCTCGGCGCAGCGGGCGATGCGGGCCAGGATATCGGCGCCGGCCCCGCGATGCACCGTGTGACCGCGCGAGACCAGGAACCCGGCCAGGGCGTCGTCGGCCGCGTCGGTGCTGGTGGCGACGATGATCTTGGAGAGGCAGCGCGCGCCGCGCAGGCGCTCCAGCTGGCGCACGATCATCGGCTGGCCCTGGAGGGTGGCCATCGACTTGCCCGGCAGGCGGGACGAACCCATGCGGGCTTGCAGGACGGCGAGGATCATGACGCGTCTCCCTATCTTGGGAACAAGCTAGACCGAACTCATAAAACTGATGTGAATCAGAAGCTTATAGGTCGCTAACCAGCATGCTTAATTCGCCGATACCAAGGCGCGCGAAAAAGGCGGCTGGTTGAGCCGCCTTCACTGTCGCTGGTGATTCTAGAGGTGGATCAGGCGACCCAACGTCGCGGGTCGAGCGCGACCGGATCGTCGATGGCCATCTCGTCCCAGTCGAGGTCCGGCGGCGGGCTCGAGGCGGCGGCCACGACAGCCGACAGCTCGGCGGCCGAGTTGACGCCAACCAGCACGGCCGAGCCTTCCGGGCGCGACAGAGCAAAGCCCAGAGCAGCCTGGAGCGGATCCGAACGGCCCTCGGCGATCATGCGGCGCACGCGCGACAGACGGCCCGAGGCGCCCTTCAGCTGGGCCGGGACGCGATCGGGTGGCAGGAATAGCAAGCCGTTCAGGAAGATCGAGCGCAGGTGCACCTCGACGCCCATGCCGGCGATGCGTTGCAGCGAGCCGTCGGCCAGCAGGCGCTGGTCGAGCAAGCTGGCCGGGGCTTGCAGGATGTCGGGCTTGAAGCGCTTGGCGACGCCGACCGGATCGTCGGTGGCGTGGGCCGCGACGCCGATCTTGGCGAACAGGCCCTGGTCCTTCAGGCGGTGCAGGCGGTCCCACAGGGCCGCGCCGTGCGGACCGCACAGTTCCGAGGGCGAATGGACGATGATCGAATCGGCGCGCTCGACACCGATGCGGCGCAGCGTGGCGCGGGCCTCGGCCTCGACAAAGTCGGGACCGCGATCGGCGCGGGCCGTGGCGATGGTGACGCGGAACGGGACCGGGCGCGGAATCAGGTCGCCCAGCACGGTCTCGGCGCGGCCGAACAGCCCCGAGGCGTCCAGCACCGACAGGCGAGCGCGGGCGGCGATATTGAGGATGTCGCGCGTCTCGGCTTCGGGCGAACGGCCGCGCGGCGCCGACGAGCTACCGCCGTCGAGGCCGAACTGGGCCGCAGCCAGACCGAGTTTTGTGACCGAAATGGACATCGCCATCCGTGCGCGAAAACACCAACAGACGCGAACGGTACGCGCCAAGGTTTGAACATCCGGTTTCTGGAAACTTGCCGAGGCGTTAACATCGCCATGATGACCGACGCCTTCTTCGACGACGCCTGGCCGATGCACGGCATGGCCGACGACGCCCGCCCCGCCTTGGCTGCGGCGCTTTCCCGAGGCCCCGCGGCCCTCGCCACCATCATCGCCCTGGGCGGCGGCGGACCGCGTCCGGTCGGGGCCCAGATGGTGTTCGGCGAAAAAATTGTTTCGGGCTTCTTGTCCGGAGGTTGCATCGAGGCCGACGTCGAGACCCACGCTCGCGCCTGCCTCGCCGACGGCCAGCCGCGCCGCCTGGTTTATGGCGAAGGCAGTCCCTGGCCGGACATCCGCCTGCTGTGCGGCGCGCGCATCGAGATCCTGGTGGAGAAGATCGCGCCCGACGATCCGGCCGCCCGCACCCTGCTGGACCTGGCCGCCGCCCGCGCCCCGGCCTTCTGGGTTACGGACGGCTTCAAGCGTCTGTGCGTCGAGGAGCCGCAGGCCTTGTGGGCCGGCGCCTTCGAGCGCGCCTATGACCCGACGCCGCGCCTGATCGTGCTGGGTGGCGATCCGACCGCCCTGGCCGTCGCGAGCCTCGGCGCGCAGTCGGGCTTCGAGACGCATCTGGTGCGGCCGAAAGGACCGGAAACCCCGCCGCCTTTGGCCGACGTGGCCTATCGCCGCGAAGCCGCCGGCGAGGCCTTGGCCGCGATCGGCCTGGACGCCTGGACCGCCGTCGCCGTCTGCGGCCACGATATGGAGCTGGACCACGACGCCGTGATGGCCGCCCTGCCCTCGCCCGCGCCCTATGTCGGCCTGCTGGGCGCGCGGCGTCGCCTGCCCGAGCGGCTGGCGCGGCTGAAGGCGGCCGGCCTGACCGACCGCGACCTCGCCAAGCTCCACGCCCCGATCGGCCTCGACCTGGGCGGCAAGGCCCCGTTCGAGGTGGCCGTGGCGGTGATCGGCGAGATCATGGCCGCGCGCCACGGCCAGCCCGTGATCGCGCGGCGGGTGGTGGAAGCTTGAGTTTCCTCAGCTCCACTAAACCTGCCTTCCCAGGCCTTGTGCCTGGGACCCATGGCGCCGCTGGGCGCAGCATCGATCGGAAGGCGCCGCCAGCGTTGCAGCGCTTCGTTTCACGCAAAGCCGGCGGAACGATGGGCCCTAGGCACAAGGCCTAGGGAGGCGATGAAAAGGGGAAACGCCGCGATCAACCTGGCGCCTTCTCCGCTCCGAACGCGGCGATGTCTTCCAACAGGGCGTTGGCGGCCATGTCCACCAGCTCGCCGCCCTTCTCGGGCGTGGCCTGAGCCGGGTCCGAACCCATGCGGCCGTCGGCGTAGCGGGCGCGGAAGTCCAGGGCCTCGCGGATCGGGCCCGTCGGGGCGATCTTGGGCTCATAGGCCGTGGTCTTGATCGTCTCCGGATAGGCCCACTGGGTCACGGCGATCTCGGACGGGGTGGCATGCGAGCCGTGGCCGGTCGGGAATTGTCGGTTGGCCAGGGCGTTGACGCCGGCCAGGTCCCACCAGTTCTTCAGCTTCAGCGCGAACGGCGCACGGGTCTGGCGGAAGCTGTAGTCGGCATAGATCTCGGAGAACGCCGCCTCGATCGAGGCGACATTGCCGCCGTGGCCGTTCAGGAAATAGATCTTCGTGAAGCCATGCGCGCCCAGCGACCGGACCCAGTCGCCAATCGCGGCGATGAAGGTCGAAGGCCGCAGGAAGATGGTGCCCGGGAAGGCCAGGTGATGCTGGGCCATGCCGATATTGAAGGTTGGGGCGACCAGGATGCGATCGCCCGCCCGCTTGCTGGCCTCGTGGGCGATGATCTCCGGGCACAGCCAATCGGTGCCCAAGAGGCCCGTCGGCCCGTGCTGCTCGTTCGAACCGATCGGCACCACCACGGTCTGGCTGGTCTTCAGGCGGGTCTCGATCTCGGACCAGGTCGACAGGGCAAGCAGCATGGGAAACTCCTAGGCGATGCCCTTCATCTGGACCTCGCGTGGCGTTGACGCAAGAAACCGCATTGGTCTGCTTGCGCCGTCATCGTCACAGGGCATAACTCCGCCGCAACAAGACCAAGGGAGTAGGCGGCGTGAGCGACGGACAGGTTTTCCCGGTTCCTGAAGAGCTGGCTAGGACGGCGCATATCGACGCCGCCGGCTATGCGGCCGCCGTGGCGCGCGTCGAGGCCGATCCGGAAGGCTATTGGCGCGACATCGCCGCTCGTCTCGACTGGATCAAGGCCCCGACCAAGATCAAGGACGTCTCGTACGCCAAGGAAGACTTCCGCATCCGCTGGTACGAGGACGGCGTCCTCAACGTCTCGGCCAACTGCCTGGACCGCCACCTGCCGGCCAAGAAGGACGAGGTCGCGCTGATCTTCGAGGGCGACGAGCCAGGGACCTCCAGCACCCTGACCTACGGCCAGTTGCACGAGGAGGTTTGCCGTATGGCCAACGTCCTCAAGGACCTGGGCGTCAAGAAGGGCGACCGGGTCACGATCTATCTGCCGATGGTTCCCGTGGCTGCCGCCGCCATGCTGGCCTGCGCCCGCATCGGCGCGGTGCACTCGGTGGTGTTTGGCGGCTTCTCGCCCGACAGCATCGCCGGCCGCATCAAGGACTGCGAAAGCCGCATCGTCATCACCGCCGACCAGGGCCGTCGCGGCGGCAAGCGCGTGCCGCTGAAGGCCAATGTCGACGAGGCGCTGCTGCAGTGCCCCGAGGTCGAGAAGGTGCTGCTGATCCGCTGGACCGGCGCCGACGTGCCGGTCGTCGAAGGCCGCGACGTGGTCTGGGAAGACGTCCGCGACACGGTCTCGGCCGACTGCACGCCCGAGCCGATGAACGCCGAGGACCCGCTGTTCATCCTCTACACCTCGGGCTCGACGGGTAAGCCCAAGGGCGTCTTGCACACCACCGGCGGTTACCTGGCCTGGGCGTCTTGGACGTTCTGGGCGGTGTTCGACTACAAGCCCGGCGAGGTGTTCTGGTGCACGGCCGACGTGGGCTGGGTCACGGGCCACAGCTATGTCGTCTATGGCCCGCTGGCCAATGGCGGGACCAGCCTGATCTTCGAAGGCGTGCCGAACTATCCGACCCCCAGCCGCTTCTGGGAGGTGGTCGACAAGCACAGGGTCGAGATCTTCTACACCGCCCCGACGGCCCTGCGCGCCCTGATGCGCGAGGGCGACGAGCACGTGACCAAGAACGACCTGTCGTCCCTGCGCGTGCTGGGCAGCGTCGGTGAGCCGATCAATCCAGAGGCCTGGCTCTGGTACCACCGCGTGGTCGGCAAGGCGCGCCTGCCGATCGTCGACACCTGGTGGCAGACCGAGACCGGCGGCATGCTGATCACGCCTCTGCCCGGCGCCACCGACCTGAAGCCGGGCTCGGCCTCCAAGCCCCTGCCGGGCGTCAAGCCGCAGCTGGTCGACGCCGAAGGCGGCGTGCTGGACGGCGCGACCGAGGGCAATCTGGTCATCACCGACAGCTGGCCGGGTCAGATGCGTACGGTCTATGGCGACCACCAGCGCTTCTTCGAGACCTATTTCTCGACCTATCCCGGCAAGTACTTCACCGGCGACGGCTGCCGCCGCGACGCCGACGGCTACTACTGGATCACCGGCCGGGTCGATGACGTGATCAACGTCTCGGGCCACCGCCTGGGCACCGCCGAGATCGAGAGCGCCCTGGTCGCCCACGAGGCCGTCGCCGAGGCCGCCGTGGTCGGCTATCCGCACGACATCAAGGGCCAGGGCGTCTACGCCTATGTGACCCTGAAGGCCGGCGTCGAGGCGACCGACCAATTGCGCAAGGACCTGATCCTGTGGGTCCGCCACGAGATCGGTCCGTTCGCCGCCCCGGACGTCCTGCAATGGGCCCCGGGCCTGCCAAAGACCCGCTCGGGCAAGATCATGCGCCGCATCCTGCGCAAGATCGCCGAGAACGAACTGGGCAGTCTGGGCGACACCTCGACCCTGGCCGATCCGTCGGTCGTGGATGACTTGGTGAAAAATCGCGCCGGGAAGTAACCATCGGTAAGCCGGCTGCGTTAGCTTGAGCATGATGCGCCGGCTTGCTCCCTTCCTGCTCGTGATCGCCCTGGCGGGTCCCGCCCCTTCCAAGGCTCAGGGGGCCGACGCCGAGTGGGAGACGAAGGGCGACGGCATCACGGTCGAGGCCCAGGCCGACAATCGCGGCCGCGGCACGGTGCGGGCCAGCGTCGACATCGCCGCCCCGCCCTCCGTGGTCTTCCGCGTCATCCTCGATTGCGATCTGGCCGCCCGCATGAGCCCTGGGGTCAAGAGCTGCCGCGTCGTCTCGCGCGCCCCCGACGGGACCGAGATTCGCGAGCACACGGTGCGCTGGAGTTTCTTCCTGCCGACCTTGCGTTCGACCTCGCGCGTGACCCTGACGCCGGATCGCGAGATCCACTTCACCTGCATCGGCGGCGACATCCGCGCCTGCGACGGATCCTGGCGGCTCGAACCCCTGGACGGCGGCCGGCGCACCCGCGTCACCTACGACATGTGGGCCAGCTCGCCCTTCCCCGCCCCGGCCGGCATGATCAGCGCCATGATGCGCAAGGACGTGCCCAGCTCGCTCAAGGCGCTGCGACGCGAGTGCGAGGGCGGATGAGCGAAGAGCCTGATGGCCTGTGGTTGTTCGACGGCGTCTGCAACTTCTGCACGGGCTCGGTGCAGGCGGTGCTGCGCCTGGACCGCAAAGGCGTCATCCGCTTCACCCCCATCCAGTCGTCGTATGGCCGAGAGTTGGCTGTGAAGCACGGCATCGATCCAGAGACGCCCGAAAGCTTCCTGTTCCTCGACCACGGCCAGGCCCTGGCCAAGACCGCCGCCATCGGCGCGCTGTTGCGTCGCCTCGAGGTGCCCTGGCGCTGGCTGGCCTTCATTGACCGCCTGCCGCGCGGTCCGGCGGACGCGGCCTATGACTGGATCGCCCGTAACCGCTACCGGCTGATGGGCAAGAAGGACTGCTGCATGGTCCCGACGGAGGGGCAGCGGGAGAGGTTCCTCTTGGATTAGGAGGCGAGGCGACCAGCAAGAAGCCAACCAACTCAAGATCCGCAATGGGTGGCTTGCGACCTTTGGCAGATGCGCCGGAACCCGACGTTTGCGTATGGACTAGGGGCGCAGGTCAGCAGTGGCTCAGGCCCCTCCCCCCTTCCACTGCTCAGCTAGTTGCCTCTTAATGCTGCTCAAGAGAAGGGAGGAGCCAAGCAATGGGCGAGTCGAAACAGCCGCTGTTCGCCTACATCGACGAGTCCGGAAACACCGGGAAGAACATCTTTGATGAGGCCCAGCCGGATTTCTTTACCGCGGCCTTAGTCACCAAGGGCGACTTTGACGCTCGCTGGGGTCCGCGCGTCTCGGAAGTCGCTCAGCGCCTCGGCCATAGCGCCATCCATGCGAACGAGCTCGGAATCGGGCGCCTTGAGACGGTGGCCGGCGAACTAGTCGATATCCTCATTGCAGCCGACGCCCACATCTTCGTTTCCCGCGTCGAGAAGCGCTACCTATTGGCCGCCAAGATGTTCGATGTGTTCTTCGATTCCGGTGAGAACGCAGGCGTCGCCTGGCACCACTACAATATCCGGCCGCTGAAGCTGGCGCTGGCCTTCAAGCTGGCGTACGTGGTAAACGACGAGATCGCGCGCGATTTCTGGGACTTCATACTGATCAGCCGCAAGGCCGAGGCGACCAAACGCATCCCCGGCATCTGCGAGAAGCTCAAGGCGCGCCTGAAGATCATTCCCGACGCGCGCTCACGCGAGGTTCTGGGCGAAGGCCTGGACTGGGTGATAGCGCATCCCGAGTGCATTGAGGTTGTGATCATAGAGCAGAAGGCCGCCAAACAGGGCCACTTCCCGAACCTCGTGGGTTTTATGGGCCTACTGCGCGGCCTCGACCAATTTGCAAGGGAGCGGAAGAAAAAATACTCGACCATTGTCCACGATGAGACAAACGAGTTCCAGGCCATGCTCACCTATTGGCATGAGCTCCATGCAAACGCATCGCCCGAGCCGATCAGACACGCGGGGGAAATTTGGTCCGTACAACTCAACCCAGGTAGCCAGTTTAAGATCTTCAAGGATGAGGATAGCCCTGGCATCCAGATGGCCGACACGGCGCTATGGCTCTACGGCCAATCTCTAAAGGGTAAGAGCCTTCCCGCCGGTTGCGCCCGGTTCCTGCGCTTCATGCTCCACCGGGGCTATCTGAACGATTTCTCTTTCGCTGGCGCCGAACAGGGCGTGATGGCTCAATGGGGCAAAATCCTCTCCGCCCCTGTCGAGCCTACGCAATGGCAAGATGGTCAGAAGCTCATCTCGGACTGGGAGCGCGCCCGGAAGGACGCAATGGCCAACTACGAAAGGTGAGGAGCTGTGACGTTTGAGAACGATGTCGCCCGCCTCCAGTGAGGCTGGCGGCTAGCGGACCCTCCCAACTTCCGCAACGGGTCTGGAGCAGCCATTGACCTGCAGCCAATCTGCCGACCTTACGTCATTCTGACCGTGTGGCCTGACAGCCAATCCTTTTGGTTGGCGAAGACTTCGGACGTGCTGAATGTCCGACCAGGGTCGCGCCGACCTTGGGATCCGCCTAGAACAGCGCCCGCACGCTCTCGGCGCTATACGGCTTCTGCAACACCGGCACGTCCTTAAACCGCTCCGGGAACGCCGCGCTGTCCCCAAACCCCGTGCCGAAAGCGAACGGCACGCCGGCGTCCTGTAGGGCCTCGGCGACCGGGAAGCTGGTTTCCTGGCCCAGATTGACGTCCAGGATCGCGAACGGCGGCAAGCCCTCGGCCAGGGCGTCCATCGCCTGGCCGACGCTGGAGGCGACCGTGATCTGCTTGACGCCCAGGCGGGTGAGCATGTCCTCCAGGTCGAGGGCGATGATCATGTTGTCTTCCAGCACCAGCATGGTCTCGGGCGCTCGCACCGGCGTGTCGGCGCGGCGCGGCTGGTTCACGGCGGCGGTGACGCCTTCGGTGGAGACATAACGGCCGGGGATGCGGATGCGGGCCTGGAAGCCCTCGGGGCGGTAGTCGAGCTCGACCTCGCCATCCAGGTCGTGCGGGATCGAGTGCTCGATGATGGTCGAGCCGAAGCCCCGGCGCGTCGGCGGGATGACCAGGGGGCCGTCCTTCTCGCGCCAGTCGATGATCAGGTCGCCCTTGGCGTCGCGCACCCAGTCGATCGAGACCTGGCCGCGCTGGTCGCACAGGGCGCCGTACTTGGCCGAGTTGGTCATCAGTTCGTGGATGACCAGGGACAGGATCG
The DNA here is from genome assembly GCF_017744445.1 of Caulobacter sp. Taxonomy (GTDB): domain Bacteria; phylum Pseudomonadota; class Alphaproteobacteria; order Caulobacterales; family Caulobacteraceae; genus Caulobacter. Next base: position 189,506 of record NZ_JAGIBH010000011.1, on the reverse strand, counting down.
AGAAGGCGTCCGGGGCCAGGGCGATCGGCGCACCGTTCAGCTTCACGCGCTCGGCCTTGTTCGACAGATAGGCCTCGGCTTCGGCGGTGATCAGGTCGCTGAGGGCGCCTGGTCCCCACTGATGGCGGGTGATCTGGTCGTGGGCGCGGGCCAGGGCCTGGACGCGGCCGCCGACCACCTCGGCGAACGCCTCGACGGTGTCGACGCCGGACCGGCTCTGGCTGATCAGGCCGCGGATCAAACCCAGGATGTTGCGCACCCGGTGGTTCAATTCGGCGATCAGCAGTTCCTGGCGCTGGTTGGCGCGCTGGCGCTCCTCGTCGGCCAGGTCGGTCAGGCGGAAGACGATCTCCAGCAGGCTGGCGCGCATGCTCTCGGCCAGGGAGCGCTCGGTCGTGGTCCACGGACGGCTCTGGCCGCGCACGGTCTCTTCCCAGGCCTCGAAGCTCTTGCGCGGGGTCAGGCGATCGCCCAGCGGCCCCACCTGCACCAGCTTGGCCGGCTTGCCCGCCCAGACCACGGCCTGGGCCTCCTCCTTGCGGAAGAAGATCAGGTAGTCGCGCGGGGCCCGCGACAGCGGCACGGCCATCATGCCCGCCGCCTTGCCCGTCCAGGCCGCCGCCGACGGCAGCAGCGCGGCGATCTCGTTGGTGGCGAAGACCGAGTGGGTGTCCTTGTCGCGCAGCACCCGGATCAGGGTGTGGACGTCGCTGGCGTCGGGCGTGGAGTCGCGCAGGGTCAGGCGACCTTCCAGCCACAGGGCCAGGCCGTCGCAGTGCACCAGGCGGCACAGGTCGTCCAGATAGGGGCTGAGGCTGTCGGCCCCAGCGTTGGACTTGACCACCGCGTTCATCATGCGGTCGTGCAGGTTGCGGGCCTCGGCCATGCGCCGGGTCTCGATCTCGCGCTCGCGGCTCTCCAGGGTCAGCGAGAACAGCTGGCCAAACAGCTCGGCGGCCGTGCGGCGCTCATAGCTGATGTGCTTGGGGGCGTAGTGGTGGCAGGCGAACAGCCCCCACAGCTTGCCGTCGCGCAGGATCGAGATCGACAGCGAGGCGGCCACGCCCATGTTGCGCAGGTACTCGATGTGGATCGGCGAGACGGCCCGCAGCATGCTCATCGACAGGTCGACGGGCTCGCCGGACGGGCTGACCTCGGGGATGATCGGCGAGACCTCGGCGTCGACGTCGGCGATGATCCGCAGCCAGTTGCGCTCGTAGAGGGCGCGGGCCTGCACCGGAATGTCCTGGGCCGGATAGCGCTGGCCCAGGAACGAGCCGATGCCCGGCCGCACCGACTCGGCGATCACCTCGCCCGCGCCGTCGTGGCTGAAGCGATAGACCATGACCCGGTCGAACTCGGTCAGGGCGCGCACCTGGCGGGCGGCCTCGTGGCAGAACTCCTCGAAGGTCGGGCGAGCGGCGATGCGCGTCGTCATCGAACGCACGGCCGAGGCGGCCTCGATCAGGGCGTCGGCCCGGCTGGGCTCGCCCTCGACGATCAGCAGGCGGCCGGAATAGTGCAGGGCGAGGTCGAAATCCTCGCCGCCGTCGACCAGGGGCTGGCCGAACATCCGCTCGACCGCGTCGGCGCCGCGCATGATCTGCAGGCGGCCGCGGATATTATGGATGGCGTGGCCGCTCATCACCTGGGTCAGCGGCCGGCCCAGCAGGTCCTCGGGCGACAGGCCCAGATAGCGCAGGCTGGTGGTCGAGGCATGCACCACGACCCAGTCGGAATTGACGGCCAGCAGGAAGCCGAACGGCTGCACCGAGCCGAGGATATGGATCGGCTCCCGGTCGCAATTGGTCAGGTCGACCTCAAACCCGGACATGGGCGCCAGCTCGGACATTCAGGCTTCCAGACGAAGGGGCGAGCCTCTCGAACGCTTCCGAGAAACAACGGAAGCCATATCGCGCGCCCGCTTCGGCGGCGTCTGTCCGAAACCCGACTTTGGGTATTGCATCCAGCCAGGCCAGGAACGATCGCCACAGATCCGGACCTTCGCCGTGCGTCAGATAGGCTAGCGGCAGGCCGGCGCCGGCGGCGCGGACCTGGCGGGCTAGGAACTTGGCGCCCAGACGCGAGCCTTCCAGCACGTAGAGCAGGCCCGCGGCGGCTTCACGCGACGGGACCTCGGCGGGTTCGAAGGCAGGGACGTCCAGACCAAGCTCGGCCAGGTCGGCGGTCAGCGCGGCGCGGCGGGCGCGCTGGAGCCAGTCGGGCAGCCAGTCGGCGACGCCTGCCTCTTCCAGCGCCAGTTCCAGCGGCGCCAGCGCGGCATAGGAGGCGATCAGGAAGGCGCCGTAGCCGATGGGGGTCTCGATCCGCCAGCCCGCCACCGTGGCGTCTAGCGCCGCGTGGTCCTGGGATGTGGCCGCGCGCAGGCGGTCGCGGAGCGATATTTCGGACAAGCATTTCCCCCGTACGGTTCGACCCTACGGTCATAGGGGGCCAGACAACCAATTGTAACACAGACGGCGCCATTCGGTTCCGCCCACATGACAGCTCGGTAAGGTTTACCGGCGAACGCGTGGTGCTAGGGTCGCGCCCACGACTTTCGGAGACCTTCGCGCAATGAACCGCACCGCCAAGCTGGCCCTCGTGGCCGCGGCCCTTTCCACCACCGCGCTGTCGCCTCTGGCCATGGCCGCCACCCAGGCCAAGAAGCCGGCCCCCGCCGCCGCGCCGAGCGTCTCGGCCATCGCGGTCCCGCCGATCGTCTACCAGCAGCGCGTCCTGCCCAACGGCATGAAGGTCCTGACCTCCCGCGACACCACGACCCCGAACGTCTCTGTGCAGGTCTGGTACGGCGTCGGCTCCAAGGACGATCCGCACGGCCGCTCGGGCTTCGCGCACCTGTTCGAACACCTGATGTTCAAGGCCACGCGCAACATGCCCAACGAGACGCTGGACCGCCTGACCGAAGACGTCGGCGGCTTCAACAACGCGTCGACCTGGGACGACTTCACCAACTATTACGAGGTGGTGCCGGCCAACCACCTGGAGCGCCTGCTGTGGGCCGAGGCCGATCGCCTCAAGTCCCTGGTCATCGACGAGAGCGTGTTCGCCTCCGAGCGTGACGTCGTGAAGGAAGAACTGCGCCAGCGCGTCCTGGCCGATCCCTATGGCCGCTTCTTCGCGCTGTCGATCCCGCAGCAGTCGTACACCACCCACCCCTACCAGCGCCCGGGCATCGGCTCGATCGAGGAGCTGGACGCGGCCACCGTGGACGACGTGCGGGCCTTCCACCGCACCTACTACCGCCCCGACAACGCCGCGCTGATCGTCGTCGGCAACTTCGACCAGGCCAAGCTGGACGCCCTGATCGACCAGTATTTCGTCCCGATCGCCAAACCGGCGGGCGACATCCCCAAGGTCACGGCGGTCGAGCCGGCCCGCACCGGTCCCAAGAGCGTCAACACCTACGGCCCCAACGTGCCGCTGCCGGCCCTGGCCATCACCTGGCTGGCGCCGGCCGCCGCCGACAAGGACTTGCCGGCCCTGACCGTGCTGGACGCGGTGCTGTCGGCCGGCAAGTCCTCGCGCCTGTATGACAGCCTGGTCTACGACCAGAAGATCGCCCAGTCGGTGTTCTCGACCGCTCCGAACAACGCCCAGCCGGGCCTGTTCTACGTCGGCGCGATCATGGCCGGCGGCAAGACCGTGGCCCAGGGCGAGACGGCTCTGCGGGCGCAAGTCGCCCGCGTCCGCGATGGCCTGGTCACGCCCGCCGAACTGGCCGAGGCCAAGGCCGGCCTGCTGGCCGACGCCGTGCGCCGCCGCGAAGAGATCGACGGCCGGGCCTTCGCCCTCGGCTACGCCCTGGAGACGGAAGGCGACCCCGCCAGCGCCAACACCAGCCTGGCCAAGCTGCAGGCCGTCACCGCCGCCGACGTCCAGCGCGTCGCGAAAAAGTACCTGGCCGACGACCGCCGCACGGTGATCCGCTACCTGCCGGAAAAGGACAAGCCGGCCGGCGAGAAGGACGCCACGCCCGCGATCCCCAAGGTCGCCTCGGTCAAGTACGATGGCCCCGTCACCGTCCTGGCCCCTGAAGGCGAGCGCGAGAAGATCCCGGCCGTCGCCGCCCCGATCGACGCGGTGCTGCCGACCCCGGCCGAGAAGACCCTGGCCAACGGCCTGCGGGTCATCGTCGCCAAGTCCAGCGACCTGCCGCTGATCACCGCCGACCTGACCGTCAAGGGCGGGGCGAGCAGCGATCCGACGGGCCTGGCCGGCACGTCCAGCCTGACCTCCGAACTGCTGACCGAAGGCACCACCAGCCGCTCGGCCACCCAGATCGCCCGCGAGACCGAGGCCCTGGGCGCCAATCTGGAAGCCGGTTCGGGCTGGGAGGCCGCCTCCCTGACCCTCAGCGTCACGGCCAACAACGCCGCTCCGGCCATGGCCATCATGGCCGATGTCGCCCAGCACCCAGCCTTCTCGGCCGAGGAGCTGGACCGCGTCCGCACCGAGACCCTCGACAGCCTATCGGTCGCCTATCAGCGCCCCGGCAGCCTGACCAGCTACGCCACTGGCCCGGTGCTCTATGCCGGCTCGGCCTATGGCCACGTGGCCGGCGGCACGCCCGGCTCGCTGCCCAAGGTCAAGCGCACGGACCTGGCCAAGACCCACGCCGCCTACTGGCGTCCGGACAACGCCGTGCTGGTGCTGACCGGCAACCTGACCCCGCAGGCGGGCTTTGCCCTGGCCGAGAAGGCGTTCGGTGGCTGGAAGAAGCCCGCGACCCCGCCGCCGGCCCCGCCTGCCGCGCCCACGGGCTACAAGCCGCGCAACCTGGTCATCGACCTGCCCGGCACCGGCCAGGCCTCGGTGGCCCTGGCCAAGCCGGCCATCACCCGCGCCGACCCGAACTACTACCAGGGCATCGTCGCCAACACGGTGCTGGGCGTGGGCTATTCCTCGCGCCTGAATCAGGAGATCCGCATCAAGCGCGGCCTGTCGTATGGCGCCGGCTCCAGCCTGACCCCGCAGGGGCGCTTCGGCGGCTTCGCGGCCCGGGTGCAGACCAAGAACCCGTCGGCCGGCGAGGTCGTCACCCTGACCCGCGCCGAGCTGACCCGCCTGGGCGCCGAACCGGCCTCGGCCGGTGAGCTGGCGGCGCGCAAGTCGGTGCTGGTCGGCGGCTTTGGCCGCGACCTGGGCACCTCGGAGGGCCTGGCCAACATCCTGGGCAACCTGGCGATCTACGGCGTGCCGCTGACCGAGATCCAGAGCTACGCCGCCAAGGTCGAAGCCGTCTCCCCGGCCGAGGTCCAGGCCTTCGCCAAGACCAATCTCGACCCGGCCCAAATGAGCGTCATCGTCGCCGGCGACGCCAAGGCCATGGGCGAGGACCTGACCAAGGCCGCGCCGGGGGCCACGGTGATCGCCGCCGACAAGCTGGACCTCGACGCGGCCAGCCTGCAAAAGTAAGGGCTACTTCAGGCCCCACGATCCGATAGAGGCTTCATGGACGAGGTCGACATCGCGATCGTGGGCGCCGGCGCCGCCGGGCTCGCCGCCGCCGAAGCCGTGGCCGTCAGCGGTCTTTCCGGAATCCTGCTCGAGGCCCGCGATCGTCTGGGCGGCCGAGCCCATACGATCGACACCTCGCTGGGTCCCATCGACCTGGGCTGCGAGTGGCTGCACTCGGCCGATGTGAACCCGCTGGTGGAACGCGTCGAGGCCCTTGGCCTGACCGTCGACAAGACCCCGCCGCCCTGGGCCAATATCGCCGACAATCCGGTCTTCAGCCGCGAGGAGCGCGCCGCGTTCGGCGAGGCCTTCCAGGCCATCGACGCTCGCATCGAAGCCGCGGCCCGCGACGGCGGCCCCGACCGTCCGGCCTCTGACCTGCTGGACCCGGCCAGCCCCTGGAACCCGCTGCTGAACGCCTTCAGCGCCTTCTACAACGGGGCCGAGTTCGACCAGGTCTCGCTGCACGACTACGCCGCCTATGAGGACACCGAGGTCAATTGGCGGGTCGCCGAGGGTTATGGGACGGCCATAGCCGGCCTGGGCGGTAAGCTGGCGACGCGTCTGTCCTGCCCCGTCACCATGATCCGCCACGACAGGCCTCGCGTGGAGCTGGAGACGGCGCTGGGAACGGTGTCGGCGCGGGCGGTCATCGTCTGCGTGCCGACCACGATCCTGGCCCAAGGCGCGCTGCGCTTCATGCCCGCCCTTCCCGATAAGCTGGACGCCGCCGCCGGCCTGCCGCTGGGCCTGGCCGACAAGGTGTTCCTGAAGCTGGACGAACCGGAGATGTTCCCGCCAGAGACCCAGCTCTACAGCGACCCGCACACCACCGCGACCGGGGCCTATCACCTGCGGCCGCTGCACAAGCCGATGATCGAGGTGTTCCTGGGCGGCGCTCACGCCCGCTCGCTGGAGGGCCAGGGCGAGGGCGCGGCGGCGGCCTTCGCTGTCGATGGGCTGGTCAATGTCTACGGCTCGGACATCCGCTCGAAGGTCCACGTCATCGCCGAGACCCACTGGGCCGCCGACCCGTTCGCTGGCGGCTCCTATTCCCACGCCCTGCCGGGCCACGCCGGCGCGCGAGCGGTGCTGGCGGCGCCGGTGGATCAGCGCCTGTTCTTCGCGGGCGAGGCCTGCAGCCCCAACTTCTTCTCCACCGCCCACGGCGCCTGGCTGACGGGCCAGGCGGCGGCGCGGGAGGCCATTCAAGCTCTGAGCTAGCGTCCCAAACATCCGATTTCCCGGCGAAAGCCGGGACCCAGATCGTAAGGCTGTGAGGCGCATGCATAAGCGCCCGCGATCCTGTCCGGACCGCGGGCGCTCTTGCATCTGGGCCCCGGCTTTCGCCGGGGAAACGGGTAAGGGTTAGGCCTTGGGCTTAGCCAACAGATCCCGGATTTCGGTCAGCAGCTTCTCCTCCGGCGTCGGGGCGGGAGGGGCCGAGGGCGCGGGCTCTTCGGCGTCCTTGCGGCGGATCTGGTTGACCAGCTTGACCAGCAGGAAGACCACCGCCGCGACGATGAAGAACTGAATCAGGGTGTTGATGAAGGCGCCGTACTGGATGGCGACCTTCTCGACCGCGTCGGTCGCCGGATCCTCGGGCTTGAGCACCCATTCCAGCTTGGAGAAGTCGAGGCCGCCAGTCAGCAGGCCGATGGGCGGCATGATCACCTGATCGACCAGGCTTTTGACGATGCCGTTGAAGGCCGCGCCGATGATCACGCCGACGGCCAGGTCGATGACGTTGCCGCGCGAGATGAACTCGCGGAATTCCTTGACCATGCTCATGGCAAACCCCTCGCTGCCTCAAATCAGGCGCGAAGGCTGACGGCGTTCGCCGGCCAGGGTCAACCCCAGCGTACGATTGTTGTTATTCGTCGCCGTCGGCGTTCAGGCGCGCGCGCAGCTCCTTGCCGCTCTTGAAGAACGGCACGTGCTTGGCGCGGACCTCGACGGCCTCGCCGGTGCGCGGGTTGCGGCCGGTGCGGGCGGGACGCGAGCGGACCGACAGGGCCCCGAAACCACGCAGTTCCACGCGGCCGCCGTCCTCCAGCGCGCCGATCATACGCTCCAGGATGACGCCGACTACGCGTTCGACGTCCTTCTGCGTCAGGTGCGGATTTTCATTCGCGAGCCTGGCGATGAGTTCAGACTTGATCATCGATATCCCCGGAACGCCCCTGGAGGAGAAAGGCGCGAGCGGACCTTTGCCCAACGACGGCTGAGTCTTCAAGGGGTTGCGTGTGATTCTCGAACGAGGTTCGGTTAATCGTCACCCCACGGAAGCCTTCGGCGCGCGGATGATCAGGGACTGATCGGCCAGTCGGCGGCGCACCTTGTTGGCCTCTTCGGCCTGGTCGAACGGCAGTTCGCGGCCCGCGCTCTGGTCGGCCTCGAGGAAGACGGCCTTGCCGTTCTCGATCTGCGCGACCCGCGTGGTGTCGATATTGGCGACCCGGCCGCTATAGACCGGCCCCTTGACCGTGAAGCCCGCCCCGCCATTGGGCAGGGTCACCTCGATCGTGGCCTTCTTGAAGCTGGGGAAGGGCGTGACGAACGGCGCGTCGGCGTTGGGGCCGGGTTCGCGGCGCGGAAACTGGGCGACCTTGCCCGAGCCCGACATTGGCAGGCGCCATTCCATGAGGCCCACATCGTCGTTCAGCCGCCACTCCATCTCGGCGCTGCCGCCGATGGTCAGGGTGACGGCGCCGTCGTCGGCGACGGCCCAGTCCAGGGTCTCGATCTTCAGCCAACTGTTGGACGACGAGAAGCTCTGGCGAAAGCTGCGTTCGATATCGGCGCGCGGCGCGTTCTCGATCACCCGCGCCATCTGCCGGGCCATGTCGCCGCGCATCACCATGGTCACGACGGATTTGGCGGGCTTATCGAGGCCCGCCGAGGCGTCCAGGCGCATCGTCGCGTCCAGGTCGGGCCGGCTGGGCGCCTGCTGCACGATCGGCTCCAGCTTGGCGCCCGACGCCCAGATCGGCAGGCCCCACAGGAACGGCGGCGGGGAGAGCGTGCTCAGACCGCCCCGGTCGCCCGTACGGGTGCCGTCGAGCCAGTAGGCCTTGTCGTCGATGAAGGCGCGGACCAGCACGTGGTTGAACTGGCTGGCCGAGGGCACGCGCTGGTCCAGGCCGTCCGCCGCGGGACTGGCGAAGACCACAACGGGCTCGGCGCGGATGTTCAGCCCTTTCAGGATGGCCAGCAGCAGCGCCGTCTTGCCCTTGCAGTCGCCAAAGCGCCGCGCCCAGGTCTCGTCGGCGCTGGCGGGCTTGTAGCCGCCGTCGCCCATGGCCAGCAGCAGGTAGCGGGTCTTGTCCTCGACCAGCTGCAGGGCCTTGAAGGCGCGCACCCTGGGATCGGGGCTGGCGGCGGCGATGGCGGCGATCTCGGCCTTCAGCGGCGAGTCCGGCTTCAACGTCATGGCCTCGGCGTACAGCGGCGCCATCGGCGCGACCACGTCGGCCCAGTCGCGGTAGGTCGTCGCCTGGATCTCGCCCACCCGCTGGAAGCGCAGCGGCGCGCCGGCCGGCGGCTTGGGCGCGATCGTTCCCGTCTGGTCGACCAGCAGCTGGTTCAACCCGTCGGCCTTGCCGATCTTCGGGTCCGGAAAACCCGTCGTGGCCTTCCAGGTCAGCGGCACGCCATCGGGCCACAGCATCCGGATGCGATGGCGGCCGACCACGCCCGACCAGCCCATGCGCTCGAAGTCGCTGAGGCGCTGTCCCAGGATCGGATCGCGCCGCTCGACGGTGTAGGACCAGTCGACCATGTCGCCGACCCGCAGGTCCTTGATCTGGATCGAGGCCGTCATCCGGCCGTCCAGCACCGCGCGCTCCAGGTCCTTCTCGCGGCGCAGGACCAGCACGTCCTCGCCGTTCTTCAAAAGGTCGATGCGCTGGCCGTCGCGGATGATCGCCAGGCCGTGCAGGGTGATCTTGTCGCGCTCGGGCTGCCAGGTGATCGAGCGCGAGCCGGACGCCAGCCCCTCGGGCTTGGTCACTCGCGCGATGCGGCGGCTATAGTGGGTGAGCGTGTCCTTGCCGAGCAGGGCCTGGGTGTCGTCCAGCACCGCCTGGACGGCGGGGGCCTGGGCGTCGGCGGGCGGGGCGGGGACTTCGGCGACCTGGATCCACTTGGCCGGCGGGCCATAGGCGGGTTTTTCGTCGGCCCACGCCGCGCCAGCTAGCGCCACGACCGACACTGCGGCCATCGCCGCCGTCTTGCAAACCCGCACGCCAAGCCTCCCCGAACTCAACCTCCGGCAGTTGTGGCAGGCTTTTACGCAAAAGAAAACGGCGGCGGGATTGCTCCCGCCGCCGCTGACTTCAAACTCTCAAGGAGCGTGAAGACTATTCCTTCGAGGCGCGCTCGCGGAGAGCGGCGCCCAGGATGTCGCCCAGCGAAGCGCCGGAGTCCGACGAGCCGAACTGCTCGATGGCTTCCTTCTCTTCGGCCATTTCCAGCGACTTGATCGACAGCGAGACGCGGCGAGCGGCCTTGTCCACGTTGGTGATCTGAGCGTCGACGCGGTCACCCACGGCGAAGCGCTCGGGGCGCTGTTCCTGACGATCGCGCGACAGGTCCGACTTGCGGATGAAGGCGGTCATCTGGGCGTCGTCTTCACCGAAGCGCACTTCGATGCCGCCGGTCGTGACTTCGGTCACGGTGACGGTCACGGTCTGGCCCTTGCGGTAGGTGTCGCCCGACATCGGATCGCCGCCCAGCTGCTTGATGCCCAGCGAGATGCGTTCCTTCTCGACGTCGACGTCCAGGACCTTGGCCTTGACGATGTCGCCCTTCTTGTAGCGGGCCATGGCTTCTTCGCCCGACGCGCTCCAGTCGATGTCCGACAGGTGCACCATGCCGTCGATGTCGTTGTCGAGGCCGATGAACAGACCGAATTCGGTCGCGTTCTTGACTTCGCCTTCGACCGACGAGCCGACCGGGTGAGCTTCCACGAAGGCTTCCCACGGGTTGGCCAGGGCCTGCTTCAGGCCCAGCGAAACGCGGCGCTTGGACGGATCGACGTCCAGCACGACCACGTCGACTTCTTGCGAGGTCGAGACNATGCCGCCCAGGTCAACGAACGCACCGTAGTCGGTGATGTTCTTGACGACGCCTTCGCGGATTTCACCCTCTTGCAGCTGCGACACCAGTTCGGTGCGCTGCTCGGCGCGGGCTTCTTCCAGGATGGCGCGACGCGAGACGACGATGTTGCCGCGCGGACGGTCCATCTTCAGGATGGCGAAGGGCTGTTCCTTGCCCATCAGCGGACCGACGTCGCGGACCGGACGGATGTCGACTTGCGAGCCCGGCAGGAAGGCCGAAGCGCCGCCCAGGTCGACGGTGAAGCCACCCTTCACGCGGCCGACGATGGCGCCCATGACGGGTTCGTTGCGGGCGTAGACGCCTTCCAGACGGGTCCAGGCTTCTTCGCGCTTGGCCTTTTCGCGGCTGATGACCGCTTCGCCCATGGCGTTTTCGAGGCGTTCCAGGAAGACTTCGACGGTGTCGCCGGCCTTGATGGTGGCCTTGCCGTTTTCGTCGACGCCGAATTCCTTCAGCTGGACGCGACCTTCGGTCTTCAGACCGACGTCGATGATGGCGAAGTCCTTTTCGATCCCGACGACCTTGCCTTTGACGACGGTGCCTTCCGCGAAGTCGCGGCCGCCCATCGAGTCGTTCAGCAGCGCTTCGAAATCGTCGCGCGTCGGGTTGAAGCTCATATCGTCAGCCATGCTGATCTTTAGTCTCTAAGGTTGGGGGAAGCCCTGTAGCGAGCGCCGCCGGAGAAAGCGGTTCTCGGGATTCCAGATGAATTGGGTTTTCTGCGATCCCGCGACGTTCTCTCTCATCGCGGCGAGGTCGGCGGTGGATTTGCCCAGAACCTGAAGGTTCTTAACGAGCGCGCGCGTCCTCGACGATACGGCGGGCCGCATCGAAGGCCTGCTCTATACTCATTTCCGAGGTGTCGAGCAAGACGGCGTCCGCCGCCTGCGTCATGGGCGCGTCCTTGCGGCCGCCGTCGCGCTCGTCGCGCTTGCGGATATCGGCCAGGATCTCCTCGAAGGTGACGCTTTCGCCCTGGCCCACCAGCTGTTTCCAGCGGCGGTCGGCGCGGACCTCGGGGCTGGCGGTGACATAGAGCTTTGCCGGCGCCTCGGGGGCGATGACCGTGCCAATGTCGCGCCCGTCGATCACCGCGCCGCCCTCTTGCGTGGCGAAGGCGCGCTGCAAGTCGAACAGCGCCTTGCGCACGCCCGGATGCACGGCGCAGCGGCTGGCGGCCTCGCCGGCGGCGCGGGTGCGCACCTCCGGCTTTTCCAGCTCGGCCAGGGTCAGGCCGCGGGCCTGGGCCTCAGCGAAGGCAGGGTCGTCGAGATCGCCGCCGGCCGCCAGGATGCGCACGCCGACCGCCCGGTAGAGCAAGCCGGTGTCCAGCATCGGCAGGCCGTAGGCCGCCGCCAGGCGCGAGGCGATGGTGCCCTTGCCCGAGGCGGCCGGCCCGTCGACGGCGATCACGAAGCCCACGACCTACGCCTCTTCCAGCGTCGCGCCCAGGCCGCGCATCAGGTCGGCGAAGCCCGGGAAGCTGGTGGCGATCATGCCGGGCTCGTCGACCGAGACGGCTTCCTGCGAGGCCATGCCCAGGATCAGGTGGCTCATGGCGATGCGGTGATCGCCGTGGGTCACGACCGTGGCCCCCCCCTTGGGCGGCTCTCCGGTCCCGGTGACGATGAAGCCTTCCGGCTCCTCGACCACCTGCACGCCACAGGCCTTCAGGCCGTTGGCGGTGAGGCTGATGCGGTCGCTTTCCTTAACGCGCATCTCGCCGACGCCGCGCATCACCGTCTCGCCTTCAGCAAAGGCGGCGGCGACGGCCAGGATCGGATATTCGTCGATCATCGCCGGCGCGCGCTCGGGCGGGACGACCACGCCCTTGAGCTTGGAGTAACGGGCGGTGATGTCGCCGACATCCTCGCCGCTGGCCACGCGCTGGTTCTTGATGACCAGGTCCGCGCCCATTTCCTGCAGGGTCGTGAAGAGGCCTGTGCGCAGTTCGTTGAGCATCACGCCCTCGACCGTCACTTCCGAACCGGGGACGATCAGGCCGGCCACCAGCGGGAAAGCCGCCGACGACGGGTCGCCGGGGACGGCCACGTGCGTGCCGGTCAGCTTCTGGCCCTCGGGCAGGCGGATGTGGCGGAAGGTCTTTTCGCCGACCACGCGGTCTTCGACGATCACCTCGGCCCCGAAGGCGCGCAACATGCGCTCGGTGTGGTCGCGGGTGGCTTCCGGCTCGATCACCTCGACGCCGCCCTCGGCGTGCAGGCCGGCCAGCAGCACGGCCGACTTCACCTGGGCCGAGGCCATCGGCAGGGTGTAGTTCAGGCCACGCAGGCCGCCGCCCTTCAGGGTCAGCGGCAGACGGCCCTTGTCGCGGCCCAGCCAGGTCGCGCCCATGCGGGCCAGCGGATCCAGCACCCGGCCCATCGGACGGCCGCGCAGAGAAGAGTCACCGGTGAAGGTGGCGCACATGGCGAAACCGGCGGCCGCGCCCATGATCAGGCGCACGCCCGTGCCGGCATTGCCGCAGTCGATGACGTCGACCGGCTCCTGGAAGCCGCCATTGCCCTCGATGCGCCAGCGACCGACGCCTTCCTGCTCAATCCGCGCGCCAAAGGCCTGCATGGCCCGCGCGGTAGCGAGAACGTCATCGCCCTCCAGCAGGCCTTCCACGGTCGTGGTGCCAGACGCCAGCGCGCCCAGGATCATCGATCGGTGGGAAATGGACTTGTCACCCGGGGCCCGCACGATCCCTCGCAGAGCGCCTGCGGGTGCGCTCTTCAATCCAGCCGACGACATGCCGAAACCGGCTCCTTAGTACTTGGTGGTTTTCGCGAAGGGGTTTGCTTTTGACAGCGGGCTCCCGTCATGGCAAGTCACCGGCCGCTTTTCCCATCAGGATCAAAGGGTCGCCAACTTGGCCAATCCCGACTTGGGCGCAAAACAAATCTGCCCCAACTGCCAATCGAAGTTCTACGACCTCAACCGTCGTCCGGCCGTCTGCCCCAAATGCGGTGAGCAGTTCGACCCGGAAGAGGCGCTGAAGTCCCGCCGCGTCCGCGCTCGCGCGATCACGCCGGACTATGACGCCGACGACGAGAAGGAAGCCCCGGCTCCCAAGGAGCAGGACGGCTATGAGGACGAAGCCGACGAAACGCCGGAAATCGACGAAGCGGCCGAGGCCGATGTCGTCGAGACCGACGACGAGGACGCCGAACCCGGCGCCACGCCGGCGGGCGGCGACGACCTGGGCGTCGACTTCGCCGAAGACGACGACCTCGCCGAGGAAGACGACGCCGACGACGTTCCGTTCCTGGAGGACGAGGACGACGACGACAATCTCGACGACGAGATCGAAGGTCTGCCCGGCGAGGGCGACGACGACTAATCGTCGGGAGTGATCCCTTGCTGGATAGCCGGTTTCGGGCTTCTGAAACCGGCTATCCACAGGGGTTTTCCGGGGTGCGACACTTTTCTCGAAAAAAGTTCGCGAAGGGGGTTGATCCCCGAAAAATCCCGGACTAGTTTCCGCGCCTCTTCGGAGGGCGACGCAAGTCGGAAACGCCGAAGAGACCAATGATTTCCGAGAGTTACCGCAAGGTTCTCGACGAGAAATTTGGGGCTATAGCTCAGCTGGTAGAGCGCTTGAATGGCATTCAAGAGGTCAGCGGTTCGACTCCGCTTAGCTCCACCATCAAGGCCCGGACGGAAACGTCCGGGCCTTGTCCATTTCTGGCTCCCACTTTCCCCATCCTCTTGAACCGTCCTTCCTCTTGAAGAGATTGGGCACGGTCGCCATCTGTTGATGCGTGTCGTGGGGATCGGCGCCGATCCTCGGGTTTGTCTCCGCGAACGAAGTCGCTTGAGCGAGGACTTCGCGATGAACCGAACGATCATGTTCGACAGCCCTTTCCTTTTGGGCTTCGAACACACCCGGGACCTGATCGAGCGCGCCGCCAAGGCCGCCGCCGAGAGCTATCCCCCCTACAATGTCGAGCAGGCCGAGCACGGCGGCGTGCGCATTACCCTGGCGGTCGCCGGCTTCTCGCCCGAGCAGCTGCAGGTGACGGTCGAGGGCGGCCAGCTGGTGGTCGCCGGCAAGCGTGACAGCGCCGATGGTCGTTCAGAGGCCGAGCGGGCCTTCCTGCACCGCGGCATCGCCGCCCGGGGCTTCGTGCGGACCTTCGTCCTCGCAGAGGGCATGGAGGTGACCGCGGCGACCCTGGAGCACGGCCTGCTGCACATCGACCTGGCGCGCCCGGAACCCGAGCGCCTGATCAAAAGAATTCCCATTCGCAGCGCGGGCTAAGGCCGCGCGGAGCTCGCCCCTCTCGGCGCGGTTCTGAACCGGCCGGAGAAAGGCGCGTTCCCTAATCGAAGGAGGTGGTCATCATGACGCCCAACACCCACCACAACCGGCTTTTCACAAGCGAAGCTTTCGCGGCCCTCGGCGCGCCCGATCTCGTCTATGTCCGGCCGATCAAGGCCGCCGAGATCCTGGCCGACGTCCCGGAAGGCGTGGAGGACTTCAACCTGGCGCCTGACCAGACCCTCTATGCCGTCTGCCGCGCCGACGGCGCTCGCCTGGCGGTCATGATCGACCGCGACACGGCGATCGCCGCCGCCCTGGCCCATGAACTGGCCCCGGTGTCGGTCCATTAGCCACGCACTCGGATAAACCGTCCCAGCGGCCGCTATTTCCGCCTCATGGCGGCCCCTGGTTCAATTGACATGTGAGACTGCTCAGATCTGAGCTGACCGACCTAACATCCGCTATGGGTGGTTTGCGGACCTACGTGGGTCCTTCTCCCCTTGCGGGAGAAGGTGGCGCGCAGCGCCGGATGAGGGGTTGATAGGCCTGTCCGGATAAGGGAGCGCAACCCCTCACCCGACCCACTTCGTGGGCCACCCTCTCCCGCAAGGGGAGAGGGATAATGTCTTCAGAGGGCCGAAAGCCGACTTTCGCAAAAACGACGTCCGGTTAACTTGGAAGGCTTGCGGCGCCTAAGCCGCCGTGCTGGTCGCCTCGTGCGTCAGCAGCACGTGAATGGCGTCGGCCGAGCGGGCCTGGCGCACGGCCGCCCGCATCTCGGGCTGGCGCATCATCCGCGCCACGCGAGCCAGAGCACGCAGGTGGGCGGCATTGGCGTCACGGGGGGCGAACAGGGCCACCAGGAGGTCCACGGGCTTGTCGTCGAGGGCGTCGAAGGCCACCGGGGCGTCCAGGCGCACCACGACCGCGCGAACACGGTCCAGGCCGTCCAGGCGGGCGTGCGGGAGGGCCACGCCTTCGCCCACGCCGGTCGAGCCGGCTGCTTCACGTTCGATCAGGCCTTCAAGCGCCGCGTCGCCGTCGACACCCAGGATCCGGGCGGCGACATCGGCGACCATGGAAAGGGCCTGGCGCTTGCCGGGAGCGCCAGCGCGCAGCGCCACCGCTCCGGGGTCCAGAAGATCGCCGATGGTCATGGACTTCTAACGCTCGCTCGTTGTCGACCGCCTTGGCGTCGTCGCTGAGGATCCACCGACGACGCCATCCGACCATGACTGGCCGGTTAGCTCGCGGTTGACCCGTGCCCGTTCAGCGACTTCGTGCGTTCGGGGTCGATCCAGCCGATATTCCCGTCTGGACGTCGGTAGACCACGGAGAGACCCCCGTGGGCGGCGTTCCTAAACACGATTGCCGGGTATGCGGTCAAGTCCAGTTCCATGACAGCCATGGAAACAGTCATTGTCTTCACCGCGGCCTGGGTTTCCGCGATGACCATCGCCGCGGGCGCGCCCGTCGGGTGGTCGGCCTCCACATCCCAGTCGTGTTCTTCGCCCTCATCGACTTCCGGGGCCTTGAGGACGAACATCGCGGCGTTCTCGACCTGCTTGGCCGTGGCCGCCGCCGAGTGACTCTTCAGCCGCCGCTTGTAGCGCCTGATACGGGTGTCGATCTTGGCCAGGGCCGAGTCGAACGCCGCGTGCGCGTCGCCTCCCGAGCCGTGGCTGATCAGCTGCTGACCCGAAGCCAATTTGACTGAGCAATCCACACGGAAGGCGTAGCCATCCTTGCTGACCACGACCTCGGCGTTACCGCCGCGATCGAAGTATTTCCCAATGCTCAGGGCGATTTCGTCGGAGACTCGCACTCGCAGAGCCTCACCAACGTCGACATGCTTGCCGGAGACTTGGACTTGCATATCGATACAACGCGCCTGTCCAGGACGGGTGTCAAGCGGCGCTTTAAAGGCCTGTGGACAGCCTCAGACGAGACCTGAAAACACGCCCAGAAGCTTGCGCACGGCCATCACGACAACGTGCGCGCTGACAAACAGCAGAGCCCCGCTGCCCAGCGCCATCAGGTAGCCCAACAGCGCCAGAATACCGTCTCTTTGCAGCAGAGCCAGGGCCAGGACGGCGACCGTCGCGCCGGGCGCCAGGTTGCCCAGCGGGATGGGCAGAACCAACACGAGAGCCAGCAAGGTGCAGACCACGCCGATGGCCCGCTCGCCCAGAGGTGCGAACATCGGTCGCAGGCGCGGACGGGTGACCAGCTCCATGCTGCGGACGATCGGACCCAGGCGCTTGAACAGGCCACGCAGGTCGTTGCGCTTCAGGGGCTTTTCCATCAGGCCGCGCGGCAGCCAGGGCGTCTCGGCGCCCATGGCGATCTGCGGGGCCAGGAACAGGATCGGCAGCGACAGGATGGTCGAGGAGCCCGGCGGCAGCGGCAGGCAGTTCAGCAGGCCGAAAACGAGCAGCATGGCCCCGAAGGCGCGGCTTTCGAACGCCTCCAGCATCTGACCGACCGTGAGCGTTGGACGAGCATCCTCGCCAAAACCCTCGATCACGTCCGCCAGACTTTTCTCACTCATCACGACTGTTCCCACCGCCAGATAAGCGCGGAGGGTCTTAGACCGTTTCCTTCATCGCGCGTCGACGTTCGACCGACGACGGGATCCGCATGGCTTCGCGATACTTGGCCACGGTCCGGCGGGCGATGTCGACCCCGGCGGCCTTGAGAATTTCGACGATAGCGTCATCCGAGTGGACTTGCGCCTCGGTCTTCTCGGCGTCGACCAGGGCCTTGATCTTGTGACGGACGCTGGCGGCCGAGTGGGCCTCGCCGCCTTCCGACGACTGGATGGCCGAGGTGAAGAAGAACTTCAGCTCGAACACGCCACGCGGCGTGGCGATGTACTTGTTGGAGGTGACGCGGCTGACCGTGCTCTCGTGCATGCCGATGGCGTCGGCGACGGTCTTCAGGTTCAGCGGGCGCAGGTGCTCGACGCCGAAGGCCAGGAAGCCGTCCTGCTGGCGAACGATCTCGCTGGAGACCTTCAGGATGGTCTTGGCGCGCTGGTCCAGGCTCTTCACCAGCCAGTTGGCCGTGGCCATGCAGTCGGCGACGAAGGTCTTTTCCTGGTCGCTCTTGGCCCCCTTGGCGACGCGGGCGTGGTAGCGCTGGTCGACCAGCACGCGCGGCAAAGTGTCGGTGTTCAGCTCGACGTGCCACATGCCGCCCAGGCCCTCGCGGACCATGACGTCGGGCACCAGGGTCTCGGCCGGCTCGCTGTGATAGGCCGCGCCGGGACGCGGGTTCAGCGAGCGGATCTCGGCGACCATCTCGCGCAGGTCCTCGTCGTCCACGCCGCAGAGACGGCGCAGGCTGGCCAGGTCGCGCTTGGCCAGCAGCTCGAGATTGTCGAGCATGGCGGCCATGCAGGGGTCGTAGCGGTTCAGGTCCTTCAGCTGCAGCGCCAGGCACTCACGGACGTCGCGGGCGAAGACGCCGACGGGCTCGAAGCCCTGCAGGACGGCCAGGGTCTCCTCGACCATCTCCAGCTTGCAGCCCAGGCGGGCGGCCAGCTCGATGACGTCCAGGCGCAGGTAGCCCCCCTCGTCGACGGCGTCGATCAGGATCTCGGCGATGGCGTTGCGGGCCGGCGACAGGGCCGCCTGGACCAGTTGCGAGCGCAGGTGGGCCGACAGGGTCGGCATATCGGTCAGAGCGCTCTCGTAGCCCTCGTCGCCCTCGAACGAGCCGCCGCCGCCGGCGCGCGACCAGTCGATCTGGCCGCCGGCGTGCTCGGCTTCGGCGCCGTCGCCCGTTGCGCGTTCACCGGGAGAGACGTCGTCGTGCGGCGTATCCATCTCGCGACCAGCCGTCGTGTCGGCCACGGCGTCCAGCTGGGTCAGGCTGGCGTCGCGTTCGCTTTCGACCTCTTTGGCCTGTTCGGACTCGCCTTCATCGCGCTGCAGCAGCGGGTTGCGCTCCAGCTCCTGCTCGACGAACGCGTCAAGCTCGATGTTCGACAGTTGCAGAAGCTTGATCGCCTGCTGCAGCTGCGGGGTGATGACGAGGCCTTGACCCTGACGGATCTCGAGGCGGTGGCTGAGCGCCAATGCGCCCTCCTGACGAACGAATGAACTTCGAGCGCCATTGAACGGGCGGTTTGGTTAACGCGCTGCCAACGCCTGCAAAACTTGGGCCGGTGCGACGTTCCGTCCCGGAAAATATCATGCCAGAGCTATTAGCCCTTGCAGGACAAGCACTTGATCCGGGTGCGGAGGGGTGACGCAGGCTAAATTTGCCCACCCCTGCGCTA
Source organism: Caulobacter sp. (assembly GCF_017744445.1). Classification (GTDB taxonomy): domain Bacteria; phylum Pseudomonadota; class Alphaproteobacteria; order Caulobacterales; family Caulobacteraceae; genus Caulobacter. The sequence goes on along the minus strand of NZ_JAGIBH010000011.1, from coordinate 170,349 downwards.
ATTAATCACCCAGACGCGGCTCGCTGAAGCTGTCGCCCAGATAGACGCGCTTAACTTCCGGATTATCGACGATCTCCCGAGGAGATCCCTCGAACAGAACTTCACCGGCGTGGATGATCGAGGCGCGGTCGATGATGTCCAGCGTCTCGCGCACATTGTGGTCGGTGATCAGGATGCCGATGCCACGACCCTTGAGGTAGCCGACGACCTCGCGGATGTCGGCGATGGCCAGGGGGTCGATGCCGGCGAAGGGCTCGTCCAGCAGCATGAAGGACGGCTCGCTGGCCAGGGCGCGGGCAATTTCCACGCGGCGACGCTCACCGCCCGACAGGGCGACGGCGGGCGACTTGCGGATGTGAGTGATGCGCAGTTCTTCCAGGATGCTGGTGACCTGCTCGCGGGCCTTGCGCGGATCCTTCTGGCGCATCTCGACCACGGCCATGACGTTCTGCTCGACCGTCATGCCCCGGAAGATCGAGGCTTCCTGCGGCAGGTAACCGACGCCGAGACGGGCGCGCTGGAACATCGGCTGGGCCGTGATGTTCTCGCCGTCCAGATAGATCGCGCCGTAGTCGGCGGCGATCAGGCCGGTGACCATGTAGAAGCAGGTCGTCTTGCCGGCGCCGTTCGGACCCAGCAGGCCCGCGACTTCACCACGCTTGAGGCGCAGGGACACGTTCTTCACGACCGGACGGTCGCCGAACGACTTGCCCACGGAATCGACGAACAGGCCGTCCATGTCGTTGGAGGTCAGGGTCATGAACGGGTCCTAGCGCGGAGCGGCGGGCGTTTCAGCGGCCGGCGCGCTCTTGTTCTCGTCCTGATAGAAGACCGCCCGCACGCGCTTGGGCGCGGCGCGGCCCGTGCTGTTGGATTCCAGCTTGGCGTCGTTGGTCTTGGTGTTGACCGTCAGCTTGTCGCCGCGCGCCACGTCCTTGCCCTTGACCAGCACCACGTCGCCCGTGACCACGGCGATGTTGTTGTCGAAGGTGTAGACGGCGCGGTCGCCGCGGGCCTGCTGCTGGTCGCTGACCAGGTAGACGCTGCCCTCGGCTTCCATGCGCTGGGCGTTGCCGCAGGCATTGGCGTTGTCGGCGGTGGACTTGCGGGCGCTGTACACCGTCACCTGCCGAGCCCGCAGGCGCGAGCGGTTCTGCAGGATCTCCACGTTGCCGCGGAAGATCGTGATGCACTTGCTGTTGATCGTTTCCTGCTGATCAGCGGACACGTCGATCGGCGCGCTCGAGTCGCCCACCTGGGCGCTGGCCGCACCGGCCGCACTGGCCAGGATCAACGCGGTCATCGCCGCAGCCGTCCATCGCTTCATCAGAACCATGTCCTTATCCGTCGCGGTTCGCGTCACGAGCGAACCTGCGCCATTGATCTTCTTTACTGCCGTTCGAACCGCGCGCGAACCCCGCCCCGGAAAACGATGCGATCGCCCTTGTCATATACGGAGTAGGCGCTGGATTGCACCTGTCCGCTGGGACCTTCGCCGTTCATCGTGGTTTCGCCCGTCACGTCGCCCGTCTGGGTATTCACGAAAGCGCCCTCGGACGCGAAGCGATAACCCGCCCCGTCGTCCATCCGCACATCCTGCTTCAGCGCCAGGCTGAAATCGTCCTGGCGATAGACGCCGTGCTTGGCGGTCATCCGCGTCGGCGTCGGCGATCCCAGATCCAGGGTCAGGGCCGGGTCGTCCAGGATGATGCGGCGTGGGTCGTTGTCGTCGCGGATCGCCGAGCGCGCGGTGATCATGAAGCTGCGGCCCTCGGTCGACTGACCATAGAAGCGCGGCGTGATCAGGCGGATCTCGGTCTTGGCCTCGGCCGGCGGATGGGTCGCGGCCATATAGGTGCGCCAGCCGACCTGCGTGGCCACGATCAGGATCAGGCCCCCGATCGCGATCGGCAGGATGATCCGCGCGGCCAGAACGCGGCGCGAGCGACGGCGCCACCGCGCGAGGTCGGCGCTCATCGTTCGTCCGGAAATGGCCGCGGCGGAGTGCATGCTTTCGAGCTTGGGCTTTATGCGTGGGCGAAGATGTCCATCTCCTCCCAGCCGGCCAGGTCCAGCGAGGCGCGGTGGGGGAGATAGTCGAAGGCGGCTTGCGCGTGGCCCATTCGGCCTTCGCGCTCCAGCATGATGTTCAGCTTGTCGCGCAGGGCGTGCAGGTGCAGCACGTCCGAGGCGGCATAGGCGACCTGGTCGGCGCTCAGCGAAGGCGCGCCCCAGTCCGACGACTGCTGCACCTTGGACAGCTCCACGCCCAGCAGCTCGCGCGTCACGTCCTTCAGGCCGTGACGGTCCGTATAGGTCCGGGCCAGCTTCGAGGCGATCTTGGTGCAGTAGACGGGCGCGGTCACGACTCCCAGATGGAGTTCGAACATGGCGATATCAAAGCGGCCGAAGTGAAAAAGCTTCAGGACGGTCGGATCCGTCAGCAGCGCCTTGAGGTTCGGGCAGTCATAGGTCGCGCGATTCAGGCGCACCACGTGGGCGTCGCCGTCGCCAGCCCCCAGCTGGACCACGCACAGCGGATCACGACCCAGGCGCAGGCCCATGGTCTCCGAATCGATCGCGATAACCTTGACGCCGGCGAACACGCCGTCGGGCAGGTCGCCCTCGTGAACAAAATTGGCCAAGTCTCAGAAATCTCCGGCGAAGATTCGGGCGCGCTCGCGCGAACGCGTCGAACCACGCGCTCGATGTAAAGCGCGTGACACTTATACTCACGATGAACGGGATATCTATCCGCCAGAAAATCAACCGTCGGCAATTTCGCCTTCGGGAAGTTGGCGCCACCCCCGCTTCAAATGAAGCCAACAAGGGGTGGTGCCCAGGAGAGGACTCGAACCTCCACGACCTTTCGGTCACTGGCACCTGAAGCCAGCGCGTCTACCAATTCCGCCACCTGGGCCCGCTGCGCAACCGGGTAGGTCGCTGCGAGGCCGGGACGTTTAGGGAAAGCTTCTGACGCCGTCAACAGGCAAAAATCGACAAAGCGTGATTTCTTGCGAACAAGCCCTTCGTCGGCTAATTCCCCCTGATCGCGGTGGGGTCACCGCAGGCGACGAGGATTGAAGATGCAGGGTCTGGTCACCGTGTTCGGCGGCACGGGTTTCGTGGGCAGCCAGGTCGTACGGTCGCTCGCAAAGGCGGGCCATCGCGTGCGGGTGGCCGTGCGCCAGCCCAACCTCGCCTATCGCATGCGCATGCTGGGCGATGTCGGCCAGATCGAAGTGGTCCAGGCCAATGTCCGCAACCCCGCTTCGGTGGCCCGCGCCCTGGACGGCGCCGAGGCCTGCGTGAACCTGGTGGGCGTGCTCTGGGAGAGCGGCCGCCAGAAGTTCCAGTCGCTGCACGTGATGGCCGCCCAGAACGTGGCCCAGGCCGCCGCCAAGGCCGGCGTGAAGCACTTCGTGCAGGTCAGCGCCCTGGGCGCCAACGCCGAGTCGACCTCGAAATACTATCGCACCAAGGCCGAGGGCGAAGCCGCCGTCCGCGCCGCCTTCCCGGGCGCGACCATCGTGCGTCCGTCGCTGATCTTCGGCGTCGACGACCGGTTCTTCAACAAGTTCGCCCAGATCGCGACCCTGTCGCCGATCATGCCGCTGGTCGGCGGTGACACCCGCGTCCAGCCGGTGTTCGTGGCCGACGTCGCCGCCGTGATCGCCAAGGCCGCCACCAGCCCGGCCGCCGTCGGCGTGACCTACGAGCTCGGCGGCCCGACCGTCTACACGATGCGGGAAGTCCTGCAGCTGATCCTGACCGAGACCGGCCGCAACAAGCCACTGGCCCCGCTGCCCTGGCCGATCGCCTCGGCCATCGGCTCGCTGGGCGACATCCAGGGCTCGATCATCCCCTGGGCCCCGCCGCTGACCAGCGACCAGGTCGAGATGCTCAAGACCGACAATGTCGCCGAGCACGGCCTGCCGGGCCTGGCCGAGGCCGGCGTGACCGGCACCGCCGTCGAGGCCGTGGTCCCGACCTACCTCTATCGCTACCGCAAGGGCGGCCAGTACGCCGAGACCCCGGCGGGCGCGTTCTAAGGCTTCACGCCGAGCAAAAGATCGAAGCGCCGGACGATCCGATCGTCCGGCGCTTTTCTTTTAGATCAGCACCTGGCTGGCCAGACGATCCAGCACCGGCAGCAGCTCCGAAGGATCGGGGCGCTGGGTGTAGTCGGGATTGACCTCGGCATAGGCGATGACGCCATCCGTGCCGATCACGTAGCGGGCCGGCATCGGCAGGGTCCAGTCGGGGTCCTTGTTGATCAGCGGCAGGTCGTTGCCGAAGGCCTTGTAGAGCTCGACCAGATAGTCCGGCAGGGCGAAGCGGATGCCGAAGGCCGCGCCGACTTCGCCGCCCGCGTCGCTGAGGATCGGGAAGCCCAGTTCGTTCTGGCGCTGCGACTTGCGGCTGTTGGGCGGGGTCTGGGGCGAGATGGCGACCAGGTTCGCGCCACGCGCCTGGATCTGCGGCAGGGCTTCCTGCAGGGCCTGGAGCTCGAAGTTGCAGTAGGGACACCAGACGCCGCGATAGAAGGTGACGACCAGTGGCCCCTTGGCCAGCAGGTCGCGCGAACTGACATAGGCGCCGTCGGGGTCTTCCAGATTGAACACCGGGGCGCGGTCGCCGGCCTTGAGAGCGCGTTCGGCCTGGCCGGTGGCGACCAGTTCGGCGGTGCCCTTATGCATCAGCTCGATCACCGAGCGCGGGGCTTTCCAGGGTTCGGCGCCGGCTTCGAACTGGGCGCGGAAGGCGTCGAGGCGGTCTTGCAGGGACATCGTTTGGGTCTCCGTCGAGGGTCTGGCGCGGTCGCGCCGCTTCGATGGAGCCAAGATCGCTCATCCGTTCAGACAGCAGTATCCAGCAATACTGGAGATCATTTATACTTCTGACGAATGAGTGATCGTCTCCAGGAACTGGCCGTCTTCGCCCGCGTCGCCGACAGCGGCAGCTTTTCGCGCGCCGCGCGGGAGCTGGGCCTGTCGCAACCGTCGGTCTCGCGCATCGTCGGCGAGCTGGAGACGCGGCTGGGCGTGAAGCTCTTGCTGCGCACCACCCGGCGGGTGACTCCGACCGATGCGGGCCTGGCCTTCCTGGAGCGCGCCAAGCAGGTGATGGCCGACCTGGACGAGGCCGAGCACGTGGCCCGCGGCGTCGACAGCCTCCACGGCCTGATCCGCATCGTCATGCCGGTGACCTTCGGCCTGCGCGAAGCGATCCCGCGCCTGGCCCCGTTCATGGAGGCCCATCCGAAGCTGAAGCTGGACATCAACATGTCCGACCTGCGCCAGGACCTCATCGCCGAGGGCGCGGACGTGGCGCTGCGCCTGGGCGATCTGCGCGATTCCAGCTTCGGGGCGCGCAAGCTGGCGACCTTCGACCGGATCGTGGTGGCGTCGCGCGCCTATGTCGAACGTCACGGGACACCGCTGACCCCGGCCGACCTCGCCGCCCACGCCGTGGTGCTGGGTCCCAACCTGATGGCCCGCCGCCACTGGCTGTTCTCGCGCGAGAGCAAGACGGTGTCGGTGGAACTGGAGGCGCGCGTCCAGGCCTCGACCGGCGAGGGCATGATGGCCTGCGTGCGGGCCGGCATGGGCGTGGGCATGACCTCGGCCGTCATGTGCCGTGACGAGATCGCGGCCGGCACGGTAGTGCGCCTGCTGGCGGACTACGCCCTGCCGTCGGTCACCGCCCACGCGGTCTTCCCCGGCGGCCCGCGTCCGTCAGCCAAGGTTCGGGCCCTGGTCGAACACCTGGTGCGGTCGTTCGCGGAGAGGCCCGTCGCCGAGGTCTAGTGGTGCAGGTACAGCACCGCCAGGCCGCCGATGCCGACGACGATCCGCCACCAGGCGAAGGGGGCGAAGCCGCGCTTGCCGATGAAGTCCAGCATGTACTTCACGACCACCAGGCCCGACAGAAACGACACGACAAAGCCGATGCCGACGATGCCGATGTGGCCCGCGTCCAGGGCGTCGCGGTTCTTGTAGACGTCCAGGGCGAAAGCCCCGACCATGATCGGGATGGCCATGAAGAAGCTGAACTCGGCCGCCGCCCGGCGCTCGATGCCGAACAGCATGGAGCCGACGATGGTCGAGCCCGAGCGCGACACGCCCGGGATCAGCGACAGGCACTGGAACAGGCCGACGATCAGCACCTTGTGCAGCGGCAAGTTCATGGCGTCGTGATCGACGGCCGGCGGGGCCTTGCGGTCGATGAACAGCAGGATCACCCCGCCGATCAGCAGCGACCAGCAGATGATCAGCGGGCTTTCGAAAAGGAACTTCTTGATCACGTCGTGCAGCAGCAGGCCCGCCGCGAAGGCCGGGATGACCGCCACGATGACGCTGAGCGCGAAGCGGCGCGCCTCGGGCTTGGTCGGCAGGCCGATCAGCACGCCCCACAGCTTCTGGAAGTACAGGGCCACCACCGCCAGGATCGCACCCAGCTGGATCAGCACGATGAAGGTGTCCCAGCTGGGATCCTTCAGCCCCATGGCCTCCTTGGCCAGCAGCAGATGGCCGGTGGACGAGACGGGAATGAACTCCGTCAGCCCCTCGACCAGACCCAGAATGATGGCGCTCAACCAGTCAGGCATTTTTCCGCTCCAAACCCAGTCCTGGCGTGCGCCCGACACGGTAAATAGGTCGTAAATCCACAAAGTGGACTAATTTAACCCTGTCTTGCGAGTCGATCTCAAAGACCACGCTCGAAACAGGGATATAACCGTCTACTATTTTGACCAACACATTCTTCTTGCCCCAAAGAGTCCGTATGAGGCCCGCGAGAGCAATTTTTCTCCTTCGGGAGAGCACGGGGAAGTCGCATGGCCGAGCGCATGCTGAAATTCACGACGGTGGCCCGCAAGACGCCTGAAAAGCGTGCGGCCGCCGAGCGTTCGGGCGACTTCCACGAGATCTATGCCGACTTCATCGACGCCAAGGCCAACGAGCAAGCCTCGCGTTGCTCGCAGTGCGGCGTGCCGTTCTGTCAGACCCACTGCCCGCTGCACAACAACATCCCCGACTGGTTGCGGATGACGGCCGAGGGCCGCCTGGAAGAAGCCTACGCCCTGTCGCAGGCGACCAATTCCATGCCGGAAGTCTGCGGCAGGATCTGCCCCCAGGATCGCCTGTGCGAAGGCAACTGCGTTATCGAGCAATCGGGTCACGGGACCGTGACGATCGGTTCGGTCGAGCGCTACCTGACCGACAAGGCCTGGGAACAGGGCTGGGTGAAGCCGCTGGCCGCCGGTCCGGCCCGTGGCCAGTCGGTCGGCGTCGTCGGCGCGGGTCCGGCCGGCCTGGCCGCCGCCGAGAAGCTGCGCGAAGCCGGCTACGACGTCACCGTCTATGACCGCCACGACCGCGCCGGCGGCCTGCTGATCTACGGCATTCCCGGCTTCAAGCTGGAGAAGGACGTCGTCGAGCGCCGCACCCAGCGCCTGGCCGATGGCGGCGTCGCGTTCAAGCTGGGCTTCGAGGTCGGCAAGGACGCCACCCTGGAAGACCTGCGCGCCAAGCACGACGCGGTGCTGATCGCCGTCGGCGTCTATGCCGCGCGCGACCTGACCGTGCCGGGGGGCGGCAGCAAGGGCGTGGTGCCCGCGCTGAGCTACCTGATCGCCTCCAACCGCCAGGACCTGGGCGACACTGTCGCCGAGATCGAGTCGGGCGAACTGAACGCCGAAGGTAAGGACGTCGTCGTGGTCGGCGGCGGCGACACCGCCATGGACTGCGTGCGCACGGCCATCCGCCAGGGCGCCAGCTCCGTCACCTGCCTCTATCGCCGCGACAAGGCCAACATGCCCGGCTCGATGCGCGAAGTGGCCAACGCTGAAGAAGAAGGCGTCACCTTCGAATGGCTGGCCGCCCCGCGCGCCCTGTCGGGTGAAGCCGAGGCCGTCACCGGCGTCCGCGCCATCCGCATGCGCCTGGGCGCGCCGGACGCCTCGGGCCGTCAGAGCCCCGAGGAGATCCCCGGCGGCGACTTCGACCGTCCGGCCCAGCTGGTGGTCAAGGCCCTGGGCTTCGAGCCCGAGAACCTGCCGGAAGCCTGGTCGGCTCCGGACCTGAAGACGACCCGCTGGGGCACCGTCAAGGCCGACGTCCGCAACCAGATGACCAATCTGGACGGCGTGTTCGCCGCCGGCGACATCGTGCGCGGCGCCTCGCTGGTCGTCTGGGCGATCAAGGACGGCCGCGACGCCGCCGACGCCATCCACCGTTACCTGCAGGCCAAGGTCAGCCCCGCGCTGATCGCGGCGGAATAAGAAGAGGACACCAGAACCATGAGCGAGATGGACCTCTATCTGAAGAACCGCCAGGCGCTGATCGACGGTCACGCCTATGACCCGACCACCGAGCGCGACGCCTGCGGCGTCGGCCTGGTCTGCGCCATCGACGGCCAGCCGCGCCGCGAAGTCGTCGAACTGGCGATCAAGGCCCTGAAGGCCCTGTGGCACCGGGGCGCGGTCGACGCCGACGGCAAGACCGGTGACGGCGCCGGCGTGCTGGTCAGCGTTCCGCAGGACTTCTTCGTCGACCAGGTGCGCCGCACCGGCCACGCCCTGCGCTCGGGCCCGATCGCCGTCGGCCAGATCTTCCTGCCGCGCACCGACCTGGGCGCCCAGGAGACCTGCCGCACGATCGTCGAGGCGGAAGCCCTGCGTTTCGGCTTCTACATCTATGGCTGGCGTCAGGTGCCGGTCGACACCTCGGTGATCGGCGAGAAGGCCAACGCCACCCGTCCGGAAATCGAGCAGATCATGCTGGCCCCGGCGGCCGGCCTGGAAGGCGAGGCGCTGGAACGCGCCCTGTTCCTGTGCCGCAAGCGCATCGAAAAGCGCGTCCACGCCCAGAACATCAGCGACTTCTACATCTGCTCGCTGTCGGCCCGCTCGCTGATCTACAAGGGCATGTTCCTGGCCGAGGCGATCGACGAGTTCTATCCCGACCTGAAGGACGAGCGCTTCACCGCCGCGGTGGCGATCTTCCACCAGCGCTATTCGACCAACACCTTCCCGCAGTGGCGCCTGGCCCAGCCCTTCCGGATGCTCGCCCACAACGGCGAGATCAACACGATCAAGGGCAACATCAACTGGATGAAGTCCCACGAGATCAAGATGGCCGCCCAGGCCTTCGGCGAGTTCGGGGATGACGTCAAACCGGTGATCCAGCCAGGCGCCTCGGACAGCGCCAACCTCGACAACACCTTCGAGGTGCTGGTGCGCGCCGGCCGTGACGCGCCGATGGCCAAGGCCCTGCTGGTGCCGGAAGCCGCCAATCCGAAGATGAAGGAGTCGCACAAGGCGCTCTATTCGTACTGCAACGCCGTGATGGAGCCCTGGGACGGTCCGGCCGCCCTGTGCGCCACCGACGGCCGCTGGGTCGTGGCCGGCAAGGACCGCTCGGGCCTGCGCCCGCTGCGCGTGGCCTATACCGATGACGGCCTGGTGATCATGGGCTCGGAAGCGGGCATGTGCGGCGTCGAGGAAAGCCGCATCACCCGCAAGCTGGCCATCTCGCCCGGCCGCATGCTGGCCATCGATCTGGCCGAGGGGCGCCTGTACGGCGAGGACGAGATCATCGACGAACTGGCCGACCGCCATCCCTATACGGAATGGCTGGGCAACATGGTCGACCTGGAAAAGGAGATCGGCCCCGGTCCCGAGCCGCGCAAGTACGGCCGTGAAGAGCTGACCCGCCGCCAGGCCGCCGCCGGCTATTCGCTGGAAGACCTGGAAATGATCCTCGCCCCCATGGTCGAGGACGGCAAGGAAGCCGTCGGCTCGATGGGCGACGACACCCCGCTGGCGGTGCTGTCGGAGAAGTATCGCCCGCTCAGCCACTACTTCCGCCAGAACTTCAGCCAGGTGACCAACCCGCCGATCGACCCCCTGCGGGAAACCGGCGTGATGAGCCTGAAGACCCGCTTCAAGAACCTGGGCAACATCCTGGCCCAGGACGCGGCGCAGGCCGACGTCTACGTGCTGGAAAGCCCGGTGCTGACCACCGGCATGTACGAGCGCGTCCACAACCTGCTGGGCGAGAAGAACGTCGCGGTCATCGACTGCACCATGCCCCTGCCGGCCGAGGAAGCCCGCGGCGGCGACGCCCTGCGCGCCAACCTGGACCGCATCCGCGCCGAGGCCGAGGACGCCGTGCTGCGCGGCTGCGGCGCCATCGTGCTGACCGACGAGGCTTCGGCCGAAGACCGCGTCGGCCTGCCGATGATCCTGGCCACCGGCGGCGTCCACGCCCACCTGGTCGCCAAGGGCCTGCGCAGCTACGTGTCGATCATCGTCCGCTCGGCCGAGTGCCTGGACACGCACTATTTCGCGGTGCTGGTCGGCGTCGGCGCCACGGCGGTCAACGCCTACCTGGCCCAGGAAAGCTTCCAGGATCGCCTGGAGCGCGGCCTGCTGGGCGACAAGACGCTGCGTGACGTCTGCATCAACTTCAAGACGTCCATCGAGGGCGGCCTGCTGAAGATCATCTCCAAGATGGGCATCAGCGTCATCTCCTCGTATCGCGGCGGCTACAACTTCGAAGCCGTCGGCCTGTCGCGCGCGCTGGCCGCCGAGTTCTTCCCCGGCATGCCCTCGCGCATCTCGGGGATCGGCCTGGCCGGTATCGAGAGCAAGACGGTCGAGCTGCATCGCAAGGCCTGGAATCTGACGGCCGTGACCCTGCCGGTCGGCGGCCTGTACAAGTCGCGCCGCTCGGGCGAGGCCCACGCCTTCGAGGCGCGCCTGATGCACACCCTGCAAAGCGCGTGCGACACCGGCGACTACGAGCTCTATCGCCGCTGGAGCAACGGTCTGCGTACGCAGAAGCCGATCCAGCTGCGCGACCTCTTGGACTGGCGCTCGGACCGCAACCCGATCGCCACCGACGACGTCGAGAGCGTCAACGAGATCCGCAAGCGCTTCGTGACGCCCGGCATGAGCCTGGGGGCGCTGTCCCCCGAGGCCCACGGCGCCCTGAACATCGCCATGAACCGCATCGGCGCCCGCTCGGTCTCGGGCGAGGGCGGCGAAGACAGCGCGCGCTACAAGCCGCTGCCCAACGGCGACAACCCCAACAGCGCCATCAAGCAGGTCGCCTCGGGCCGCTTCGGCGTCACCGCCGAATATCTGAACCAATGCGTCGAGCTGGAGATCAAGGTCGCCCAGGGCGCCAAGCCCGGCGAGGGCGGCCAGCTGCCCGGCTTCAAGGTCACGGAAATGATCGCCCGCCTGCGTCACTCCACCCCTGGAGTGATGCTGATCAGCCCGCCGCCGCACCACGACATCTACTCGATCGAGGACCTGGCCCAGCTCATCTATGACCTGAAGCAGATCAACCCGGTCGCGCGCGTCACGGTGAAGCTGGTCGCCGCCACCGGCATCGGCGCCATCGCTGCTGGCGTGGCCAAGGCCAAGGCGGACGTGATCCTGGTCGCCGGCGGCGTCGGCGGCACGGGCGCCTCGCCCCAGACCTCGGTCAAGTACGCCGGCGGTCCGTGGGAGATGGGCCTGTCGGAGGCCAACCAGGTTCTGACCCTGAACAACCTGCGCCACTCCGTGGTCCTGCGGGCCGACGGCGGCATGCGCACGGGCCGTGACGTGGTCATCGCCGCGATGATGGGCGCCGAGGAGTTCGGCATCGGCACCGCCTCGCTGGTGGCTATGGGCTGCATCATGGTGCGCCAGTGTCACTCCAACACCTGCCCCGTCGGCGTCTGCACCCAGGACGAGGCCCTGCGCGCCAAGTTCACCGGCACGCCGGACAAGGTCATCAACCTCTTCACCTTCGTGGCTGAAGAAGTGCGCGAGATCCTGGCCGGCCTGGGCTTCAAGAGCCTGCAGGAAATCGTCGGCCGCACCGACCTGCTGGCGCAGGTCAGCCGCGGCGGCGAGCACTTGGACGACCTCGACCTGAACCCGCTGCTGGTCCGTGCCGATCCGGGCGCGAACAAGCCGTACAACACGGTCGTCGGCCGCAACGCGGTGCCCGACACCCTGGACGCCCAGATCGTCCGCGACGCCGCGCCGCTGCTGGAGCGTGGCGAGAAGATGCAGCTGACCTACACGGTCCGCAGCACCGCCCGCACCATTGGCACCCGCACGTCCAGCCACATCGTCCGCAAGTTCGGCATGAAGGGCCTGCCCTCGGGCCACCTGACCGTCCAGCTGAAGGGCTCGGCCGGCCAGAGCCTGGGCGCCTTCGCGGTCCAAGGCCTGCGTATCGAGCTGACCGGCGAGGCCAACGACTATGTCGGCAAGGGCCTGTCGGGCGCGACCATCGTGATCAAACCGGCGCGCGGCCTGGCCGCCCCGGAGACCAACGCCCTGATCGGCAACACGGTGCTGTTCGGCGCAACCTCGGGCCGGCTGTTCGCGGCGGGCCAGGCGGGTGAGCGCTTCGCGGTCCGCAACTCGGGCGCCACCACGGTGGTCGAGGGCTGCGGCGCCAACGGCTGCGAGTACATGACCGGCGGCCAGGTGGTGATCCTGGGCCCGACCGGCGGCAACTTCGGCGCAGGCATGACCGGCGGCATGGCCTTCGTGCTCGACCAGCACGACCGCTTCCAGGACAACATCAACCCCGACAGCATCGTCGTGCAGCGCCTGGCCTCGCCCTATTGGGAAGGCGTGCTGCGCTCGCTGATCGCCGAACACGCTCGCGAGACGGACTCGGTGTTCGCGGCCACCCTGCTGCGCGACTGGGACCGCGTGCGGGATCAGTTCTGGCAGGTCTGCCCGAAGGAGATGGTCAGCCGTCTGCCCCAGCCGCTGGCGGCCGAGCAAGCCGTCGCCTAAGCGGCGGCTTTCGCCTCCAGCAGCTTGAAGGTTGCACGGGCGCGCGCGACGGGAACCCCGTCCGCGCGCACCGTCGCCTCGGCGAAACAGATCGACCGGCCCAGCTTGACGAAGTCGGTGTCGAATTCGAGCCACTGCCCAAGCTTGGCCGAGCCCAGATAGTCCAGGGTCAGGGACACGGTGACGAGACCGCCGGCTGGTTGCCGCGCGGCCGCCAGGGCCACGCCTAGCGACAGGCCCATGGCGTTGTCGGCCAGCGCCGCCAGAAAGCCGCCGTGCGGCATGTTGCGTGAATTGCAGTGGACCTCGCGCACCCGCACGCCCAGCACCAGCCGATCCTCGGCCTTGCGGGCATAGAGCGGCTCCCACGGATCGGTCAGCGGACTCTTGCGGACATGCGGGGAGAAGCCGTCGGGAATCGCGTCCATGGTCGCCTCGCGAGAATTCAAACGATCGTTTTAATCTAACATCGTCCGCCCTCTTGCGCGAGAGGCTCGGACGACTTCGTTATGGCTTCGGCTGAACGAACGGAGGCCGCTCGACATTCCATGTCCATGCGCGCCTTCGCCCACCTGCTCGACCGGCTGTCCCTGACCAGCTCGCGCAACGCCAAGCTGACCCTGATCCAGGACCATTTGCGGCAGACGCCCGACCCCGATCGCGGCTACGCCCTGGCGGCCCTGACGGGCGCGCTGTCGTTCAACGCCGCCAAGCCCGCCTTCATCCGCAAGGCGGTCGAGGCGCGGATGGACGCCCAGCTGTTCGCGTGGTCCTACGACTATGTCGGCGACCTGGCCGAGACCGTCGCCCTGGTCTGGCCGGCCAAGCCTGGCGCTAACCGGCCGCCCGAGCTCTCCGAAGTGATCGAGGCCCTGCACTCGGCTTCGCGGGCCGAGGTCCAGCGGCTGATCGAGGGCTGGCTCGATGCCCTCGACCCCGACGGTCGCTGGGCGCTCCTAAAGCTGATGACCGGCGGCCTGCGGGTCGGTGTGTCCTCGCGCCTGGCCAAGCAGGCCTGCGCCAATTTCGGCGGCGTCGAGATCGGCGAGATCGAAGAGGTCTGGCATGCGATGGAGCCGCCCTATGGCGATCTCTTCGCTTGGCTGGAAGGCCGCTCCGAACGGCCTTCGCCCGATGCGCCGGGTCGTTTCAGGCCGGTGATGCTGGCCCAGCCGATCGACGAAGCGGTCGACTTCGCCAAGCTGGATCCCGCAGCCTATGTCGCCGAATGGAAGTGGGACGGCATTCGCGTCCAGGCGGTTTCGGAACGCGGCGAGCGGCGGCTCTACACCCGCACCGGCGACGACATCTCGGCAGCCTTTCCGGACGTGGTCGAGGCGCTGGACTTCGAGGGCGCGATCGATGGCGAGCTGCTGGTGCTTCGCGACGGCGCCCTGGCCCCGTTCGGCGACCTGCAACAGCGGCTGAACCGCAAGACGGTCGACGGCAAGCAGCTGGCGAGCTTCCCGGCCGGCATCCGCGCCTACGACCTGATGATGGACGGTGAGGAGGACGTGCGCGGCCTGCCCTTCGTCGAGCGGCGCGCGCGACTGGAGGCGTTCGTCGCGCGGCTGAACACAACCCGCATCGACCTCTCCCCACTCCAACCCTTCGAGACCTGGGAGGAACTGGCCGCCCTGCGCCTGGATCCGCCCGAGGGCGACGCCCGGCTCTCCGAAGGTTTGATGCTCAAGCGCCGGGACAGCGTCTACGAACCCGGCCGTCCCAAGGGGCCGTGGTTCAAGTGGAAGCGTGACCCGCACCTAATCGACGCGGTGCTGATGTACGCCCAGCGCGGCCATGGCAAGCGGTCCAGCTTCTATTCCGACTACACCTTCGGCGTCTGGCGCGAGGACGAAGCAGGCAAACGATCGCTGACCCCCGTCGGCAAGGCCTATTTCGGCTTCACCGACGAGGAGCTGAAGCTGATCGACAAGTTCGTCCGCGACCACACGATCGAGCGCTTCGGCCCGGTGCGCTCGGTGCGCGCCGACCTGGAGTTCGGCCTGGTGTTCGAGGTCGCCTTCGAGGGGCTACAGCGCTCCAGCCGGCACAAGTCGGGCGTGGCCATGCGCTTCCCACGCATCAACCGCATCCGCTGGGACAAGCCCGCCCGCGAGGCGGACGAGCTTGCGACCCTGGAGGCGATGCTGGATTAGTGCGCGGCCGCCGGAGCGGGCGACGACGCGCCGGTCTGGAACAGCTTGCCCTTCTCGGTGGCCAGCACCATCAAGAGGCCCGCCAGGCCAAAGCCGGTGAAGCCGATGGTCAGCGGGATGGTCGTGCCGTCATAGAGCTGGCCGATCAGGAAGCCGAACAGCGCCCCGCCCACCGTGGTGATGAAGCCCTGGATCGAGGCGGCGGCGCCGGCCACGTGGCCCAGCGGCTCCATGGCGATGGCCCCGAAGTTCGACATCACCAGGCCAAAGCAGAACATCATCGCCGCCTGCATCAGGGCAAAGCTCAGCAGGGTCTCGTGACCCGTGACCGCGATTGCCGCGTGCAGGGCGGCCACGACGATGAAGCCGATCAGCGCCCAGTGCGAAACCTTGCGCATGCCCAGCTTGTCGACGATCCGGGCGTTCAGCAGCGACGAAACCGCCATGGTCCCGGCGATGCCGGCGAAGATCAGCGGGAAGATGTCGCCAGCGTGCAGCACCTCGGCGAACACCTGCTGGGCCGAATTGAGGAACCCGAACAGGCCAGCCAGCACCAGGGTCGCGGCCAGGGTGTAGCCCATGGCGATGCGGTCGGTCAGGGCGGTCTTGAAGGCCGAGCTGACGCCCTTGACCGAGATCGGGATGCGGTCCTCCGGATGCTGGGTCTCGGGCAGCTTGATCGCCGCCCAGGCGATGACGATCAGGCCGAAGATCGACAGAATGCCGAAGATCCAGCGCCACGAGGCGACCATCATGATCGCCATGCCCAGCGACGGGGCGATGATCGGGGTGGCCAGAAAGACGATGAAGGCCAGCGACATCACCCGCGCCATCTGGCGGCCGGCATAGCAGTCGCGGACGATCGACACCGACAGCACCCGCGTCGAGGCCGCGCCCAGGCCGGTCAGGAACCGCGCGATCAGCAGGGTCTCGAACGAGGTCGAGAAGGCGCAGAGGGCGGCGAAGATCGTGTACAGCGTTAGCCCGACCATCAGCACCGGCTTGCGACCATACCGGTCGGCCAACGAGCCATAGGCCAGCTGAGCGACGCCGAAGCCGAGCAGGTACGCGGTGATCACCCACTGGCGAGCGTTGGGATCGTGCACGCCCAAGGCCTCGCCGATATGCGGCAGGGCCGGCAACATCGAGTCGATGGCCAGCGCATTGGTCGCCATCATCGCCGCGATCAGGGCGACGAACTGGCCAAAGCCCATGCCGGGATGCGGCGACGGCTTGGTGTCGGACATGGTTGCTTCTCGTGGTCTGGACGCCCCAGCCACGAGACGCGTACGCGGGCCATATAGGGCCAGTGCGACAACCCGCCAACCTCAGGGTGATCGCTTCTGGGTCGGAAACGCCTATATAGCCGCCCCATGACCCACAGTACCCCGCCCGGTGCGTTGAACCGAGGCCTGACCCTGGCGATGGCCGCCGCCACCGGCATCGCTGTCGCCAACATCTATTACAGCCAGCCGACCCTGGGCCTGATGCTGCGCGACATGCCCGGCGGTGCCACGGCCCTGATCCCGACCGCGACCCAGGCCGGCTATGCGGCGGGCCTGTTCCTGATCGTGCCGCTGGGCGACCTGATCGAGCGGCGAAAGCTGATCGTCTTCCAGTTCGTGGCGCTGTCCCTGGCCTTGATCGCCACCGCCCTGGCCCCGACGCCGGGCCTGATGATCGTCAGCTCATTGCTTTTGGGCGCCGCCGCGACCGTGGCCCAGCAGATCGTGCCGTTCGCCGCCCACCTGGCCTCGCCCGAGAAGCGCGGCGCGACGGTGGGGACGGTGATGGCCGGCCTGTTGTGCGGGATCCTGCTGTCCCGCACCCTGGCCGGCTTCGTCGCCGCCCATGCCGGCTGGCGGGCCATGTTCTGGTTGGCCGCGCCGGTGGCCCTGGCGGCCGGCGGCTGGATGTACGCCAAGCTGCCCCGCAGCCATCCCGCGGGCGGTCTCTCGTACGTGACCCTGATGATCTCTCTAGGCCGGCTGTGGAGCGAGTTCGGCTCGCTGCGTCTGGCCGTGGCCACCCAGGCCCTGCTGTTCGCGACCTTCACGTCGTTCTGGACGATCCTGGCCCTGCATCTGCAGAGCTACCACCTGGGCGCGGACATCGCCGGGCTGTTCGGGGTGATCGGGGCCGTCGGCATCCTGGCCGCGCCCCTGGCCGGCCGCATCGCCGACAAGCGTGGCCCCCGCCCGATCATCGCCGCCGGCGCGGCCCTGGCCCTGGTCTCGTGGCTGATCCTGGGCTTCTGGCCGGGCGTGCCGGGGCTGATCGTCGGCGTGATCCTGCTGGATTTCGCGATCCAGAGCGTCCTCGTCTCCAACCAGCACATCGTCTACGCCCTGCGGCCCGAGGCGCGCGCCCGGCTGAACACCGTCTTCATGGGCGGCATGTTCGTGGGCGGCGCGGCCGGTTCGGCCGTCGCGGTGATGCTGTGGAAGTCGATGGGCTGGACCGGCGTCTGCGCCATGGGCGTAACGCTGGCCGCTTCGGCGACAGCGTTGCAAGCGGTGAACCTGCTGCGTCGCCGTCGCCTCGCAGCGGTCTAGCCGTTGAAGGCGCGGATCGCGTCGATGATCTTCTGCTGGTCGGCTTCGCCCAGATAGGGGTGCATCGGCAGGGCCAGTACGGTCTCGGCCTTGGCTTCCGTTACCGGCAGACCGCCCTCGCCGCGCGGGAAGTGGGCGTAGGGCGCCTGCACGTGCATCGGGACGGGGTAGTAGACCGCCGTCGGGACGCCTTGTGTCTTCAGGTGCGCGGCCAGGCCGTCACGGTTCTCGTGCTCGATCACGTACTGGGCCCAGACCGAGACGCCGCCGTCGATCACGCCCGGGGTCGACAGCACAGCGCCCTTCAGGCCCTGGGCGTAGCGGTCGGCCACGACCTGACGCAGGGCGATCTCCTCGGCGAAGATCGCCAGCTTCTCGATCAGGATCGCCGCCTGGATCGTATCCAGGCGCGAGTTCATGCCGATGCGGGTGTTCAGATATTTCGGGTCGTGGTCGAAGGTCTTGCCTTCCAGGTCCGGTCCCACCGCCTTGCCGTGGACGCGGTAGCTGTCCATCAGGTCCCACAGGGTGGCGTCATTGGTCAGCACCGCCCCGCCGTCGCCGTAGCAGCCCAGCGGCTTGGCCGGGAAGAAGCTGGTGGTGGCGACATCGGCCCAGTGCAGCGGGTGCTGGCCGTTCAGCGTGCAGCCAAAACCCTGGGCGCTGTCGGAGATCAGCTTCAGGCCTTCGCGGTCGCAGATGGCCTTGATGGCCGGATAGTCGGCGGGCTGGCCGAACAGGTCGACGGCGATGACCACCTTCGGGGTTAGCTTGCCCTCGGCCTTCACGCCGGCGATGGCGGCTTCCAGCTTGGCCGGATCCAGGTTGTAGGTGTCGGGCAGCACGTCGACGAACACCGGCGTCGCATCGACCCACGGCACGACTTCCGGCGTCGCGGCGAAGGTGAAGGATGGGCAGAACACCGCGTCGCCCTTGCCCACGCCCCAGGCCATCAGCGGCAGGGCGATGGCGTCGGTGCCGTTGGCGCACGAGAGAGCGAGCTTGGCCTGGCCGAATTCCGCCAGCTTGGCTTCGAACTCGCGGACCTGCGGGCCCATGACATAGGCGCCGCTGTCCAGCACCTTGGCGATCGCGGCGTCGATCTTGTCGCGGATCCGGCGCTGCTGCGCGGCGAGGTCGATGAAAGGCATGCTCATGGCGCGGGCTCTTATGCCGGGTTCGTGACGATTTCGAGCCAATTGGTGTAACCGACTGTTTCCCAGCTCAAGCGGAACCGTTGGCTCGACTTGTCGTTGACCGAACACGGCGGGGGCGCCTATCGAGACCTTCATGCAGACCAAACCCAGCATCATCCCGGCGGACACGTCCCTGCCGTCGCTCGCCAACATGAAGGCCGACGAGACCATGTTCGGACACTTCCTCGATTGGGCCGGCAAGGTGGCGATAAACCTCGTGGTCGCCGCCCTGACCCTGCTGGTGACCTTCTGGATCGCGGGCTGGGCCGCCAAGTTCATGCGCCGCACCCTGATGCGCGTGCACCGGAACAATCCCGACCCGACACTTGAGAGCTTCAGCGCCTCCCTGGCCCGCTATGCCATCATCGCCGTCGGCCTGGTGGCGGTGCTGCAGACGCTGGGCGTGCAGGCGACCTCGATCATCGCGGTGCTGGGCGCGGCCTCGCTGGCCATTGGTCTGGCTCTGCAAGGCGCCCTGTCGAACGTGGCGGCGGGCGTGATGATCCTGCTGTTTAGACCCTACAAGGTCGGCGACGTCATCGAGACCTCGACCCGCAACGGCACGGTAAAGTCGCTGGACCTGCTGTTCACCGAGATCGCCACGCCCGACAACGTCAAGGTGATGATCCCCAACAGCAAGGTGTTCGGCGACGTCATCCTGAACTACTCGACCCACCGCACCCGGCGGGCCGACGTGCTGTTCAAGGTGCCGCTGAAGACCGACCTGGTCGCGGTGCTGAAACGCCTGCGCGAGCGGGCCGAGAACGATCCCCGCATCCGCAAGGACCCGGCCGTGATGATCGAGGTCACCGACCTGTCGGAAGCCTACGCCCAGGCCGCCATCCGCGCCTGGACCTCATCGGCCGACTACGGTCCGGTCAAGACCGACCTGATGCTGATCGCCCACCTGCTGGCCGAGGACCCGGCCCGCGCCGACCTGCCGCCGCCGCGCCCCTCGAAGGCGGTCGATCCCTCGCCCGTCATGCCGGGCGAGGGCGAACACCATCACCTGCTCAGCCTGATAAAGCCGCGTCGAGGTCGGAAATCAGGTCCCGGCAAGACTCAATCCCGACCGAAAGCCGAATAAGGCCGTCGGTGATGCCCAGCGCCGCCCGTTGATCGGCGGGAATAGAGGCGTGGGTCATGATCGCCGGATGCTCGATCAGGCTCTCGACCCCGCCCAGGCTTTCCGCCAGCGTGAACAGGCGCGTGCGCTCCAGCATCTTGCGGGCCGGCGCCAGGCCGCCCTTCACGTCGGCCGAGATGATGCCGCCGAAACCGCCGGTCATCTGGCGCTTGGCCAAGTCGTGCTGCGGATGGCTTTCCAGGCCCGGATAGATCACCCGCTCGATGGCCGGATGCTTTTCCAGGTAACGGGCGATCTCCAGCGCGCTGTCGCAGGCGCGCTGCATGCGCAGGGCTAGGGTCTTCACACCGCGCAGCGCCAGGAAGCTGTCGAACGGTCCCAGCACTCCGCCGACGGCGTTCTGCAGGAACTTCATCTGGTCGGCGAGGGCGGCGTTGTCGCCCACCACCGCCACACCGGCGACCACGTCGGAGTGGCCGTTCAGGTACTTGGTCGCCGAGTGCATGACGACGTCGAAGCCCAGCTCCAGCGGCCGCTGGATATAAGGGCTGGCGAAGGTGTTGTCGGCGACGGTGACCAGGCCGTGCTTCTTGGCGAGCGCCGCGATGGCCGCCAGGTCCGCCAGGCGCAGCATCGGGTTGGTCGGCGTCTCCACCCAGATCATCCGCGTGGCCGGGGTGATCGCCGCCTCGAGGGCCGCGAGATCGGCCATGTCGACGAAGCTGAAGGTCAGGCCCGCCGAGCGCTTCCTCACCTTGTCGAACAGCCGGAACGAGCCGCCATAGAGGTCGTCGCTGGCAATGACATGCGCGCCGCTGTCCAGCGTCTCCAAGATGGTCGAGGCCGCCGCCAGGCCCGAGGCGAAGGCGAAGCCCGCCGTGCCGCTCTCAAGATCGGCAATGCAGCGCTCGAAGGCGAAGCGGGTCGGGTTGTGGCTGCGGCTGTACTCGAAACCCTTGTGCTCGCCGGGGCTGGCCTGGGCGTAGGTCGAGGTGGCGTAGATCGGGACCATGACGGCGCCCGTCGTGGGGTCGGGATACTGGCCGCCGTGGATGGTCCGCGTGGCGAAGTCCAGGCGGTTCTTGCCGGGGATGTCGGTCATGCGGATCCTTCTAGGCGCTGAGGCGCAGGTGGTTGATCAGATCAACCCGGGTGATGACACCTAGGAACTCCTCCCCGTCGCAGACAAGGGCCACCTCGTCGCGATCGAACACGTCGGGCAGGGCGTCGACGCTCTGATGGGCCTGCAAGGTGTTGACGGCCTTGGTCATGGCCGCGCCGACCAGGGTCTTGAAGCGGGGCGCCTCGTCGCCGGCCTCGACCGCGGCCAGCAGGTCGCTCTCGTCGAGGATGCCGACCAGCCGGCCGCGATCGACCACCGGCAGCTGGCTGATGTCGGACGAGCGCATGCGGTTGTAGGCGGTCAGCAGGGTGTCTTCCGGACCGATGGCGATCACCCCGCCCTCGGCGTAGCGCTTGGCGATCAGGTCGCGCAGGTCGCCGTGCAGCTCGCGCCCATCGAAGCCGTGGGCAGCCAGCCAGAAGTCGTTGAACATCTTGGTCAGGTATTTCGAGCCCGTGTCGCACACCAGCGTCACAACCCGCTTCGGCTCGGTTTGCTCGCGGCAATACCGCAAGGCCGCCGCCAGTAGGCAGCCAGAGGATGAGCCGGCCAGGATGCCTTCCTTCTTCAGGAGCTGGCGGGCGGTGTCGACGCTCTCGCGGTCGCTGATGGAGTAGGCCTTGGAGACCAAATCCATCTGGGCGTTGTCGGGGATGAAGTCCTCGCCGATGCCTTCGACGATCCAGGATCCGGCCTCACCGAACGTCCCGGTCTCGACATAGTCGCGCAGGATGGAGCCTTCCGGGTCGGCCAGCACCATCTGGGTCTTGGGCGAATTGGCCTTCATGTAGCGACCGACGCCAGTCAGGGTGCCGCCCGAGCCGACGCCGACGACGATGGCGTCGATGTCGCCGTCCATCTGGGCCAGGATCTCGGGACCGGTCGTGGTCTCGTGGGCGTAGGGGTTGGCCGGGTTCTCGAACTGGTTCGCGTACAGCGCGCCGGGGATCGACTGGGCCAGGCTCTGGGCCATGTCCTGGTAGTATTCCGGATGACCCTTGCCGACATCGCTGCGGGTCAGGCGCACGTCCACGCCCATGGCCCGCAGGTGCAGGATCTTTTCCCGCGCCATCTTGTCGGGGACGATCAGGATCAGCTTGTAGCCCTTGAGGCTGGCCACCTGGGCCAGGCCCAGACCGGTATTGCCGGCCGTGGCCTCAATGATCGTGCCGCCAGGCTTGAGCCGGCCGTCGGCTTCCGCCGCCTCGATCATGGCGCGGGCGACGCGGTCCTTGATCGAGCCGCCGGGGTTCTGGTTTTCAAGCTTGAGGAAGAGGCGGCAAAGGCCGGTGTCGAGGTTCTTGACCTCCATCATGGGCGTACGGCCGATGAGGTCGAGAGCAGAGCCGGCCACCCCAGGGAGGCCGGATTTGGGGTCGTTCATGGCGCAGCTCCGCCAGAGGAGGAAACGATTTCCTCTAGGTAGGTACGCTTTGGGGAATAAGGAAAGAGGTTAGGCGGTTCCCGTCATCACCGACCATTCGGCGGCGAACTTGCGGCTGAGGCAGACGTCCTCGAACACCACCTTGCGCAGCTGGCCCAGAAGCTCGGGCGTATCGTGGACGATCACGAACGGGAAACCGTTGGCCGACAGGAAACCGTGCAGGAATCGCGAGAAGCGGTCGGCCTCTTCGGGGCCGGCCAGTCGGACTTCTGTCTCAGCGGTCGTCAAAGCCATGTGCGTGGCCCTCTGTGGACGGACCAAGACTTAACGCATGAACTCGCATTTGCGAACCAGCTTCGCCAATGCGAAATAAACTGTGATCACTTGTTCGCGTCTCAGGCGAGCGATTGCCCGCCTGAGAGCACGCAATGCCTTACAGGATCGACTGGCCCGTCGAGGCCCAGTCCTTCAGGAACTGTTCCAGGCCCTTGTCGGTCAGCGGGTGCTTGTAGAGCTCGCTGAACACGGCCGGCGGGATGGTGACGACGTCGGCGCCGACGATGGCGGCTTCCTTGACGTGGGCGGCGTTGCGCACCGAAGCGGCCAGGATCTCGGTCTCGTAGCCGTAGTTGTCATAGATCGCGCGGATGTCGCGGATCAGGTCCATGCCATCGAAGCCGTAGTCGTCCAGGCGGCCGATGAACGGCGAGATGTAGGTCGCGCCGGCCTTGGCGGCCAGCAGGGCCTGGGTCGGCGAGAAGCACAGGGTGACGTTGGTCTTGATCTCTTCGTCGGCGAAGGCGGCGCAGGCGATCAGGCCGTCGCGGGTCAGCGGGATCTTCACGACCACGTTCGGGGCGATCTTGGCCAGCTTCTGGCCCTCGGCGATCATGGCGTCGGCCGTGGTGGCGGCCACTTCGGCGCTGATCGGACCCGGGACGATGTCGCAGATCTCGGCGATGACCTCGAGCATCGGACGGCCCGACTTGGCGATCAGGGTCGGGTTGGTGGTGACGCCGTCGATCAGGCCGGTGCTGGCCAGGTCGGCGATGACCTTGGTGTCGGTGCTGTCGAGGAAAATCTGCATGGTCGCTCGCGCTGCTTGTTATGTCGGGAGTTGGCGTCGGTTTAGCCCGAGCGGCGGCGGCGCGCCAGACTCGTCATACCAGTCGTTCAGCGGTTCGCTCGACGGCTAAGCGCCAGGGTTCAGGCGTGAAACCGAATACGCTCTGGAGTTTGCTCGTATCCAGCGGCGTGCGCGGCGGGCGCGGGGCCGGCTCGGCGAAGGCGGCCTGGGTCGTGGGCTCGAGGCGGGCCTTGGTCTGGGGATCACGATCGATCGCGGCCTTGGCGAAGTCGAAACGGCTGGTCTCGCCGGCATTGGCGAAGTGGAAGAGGCCGAAGACCGGGTCGCCAACCGGTGCGGCGGCCCAGCGCGGGGCGGTCGCGACCAGGAAAGCGGCCAGGGCCTCGCCGTCGGTCGGGGTGCCGAACTGGTCGGCCACCACCTTCAGCACCTCGCGCTCGCGGGCCAGCTTCAGCATGAAGCTGACATAGTTGCGGCCGTAGCGGGAAAAGACCCACGAGATGCGCAGCACCACCGCCTTGGGATGGGCCAGCACCGCCTGCTCGCCGGCCAGCTTGGAGCGGCCATAGACGTTGATCGGCCGCGCCTCGTCGGTCTCGACATAAGGACGATCGGTCAGGCCGTCGAACACCGCGTCGGTCGACAGGTGCACGAACGGCAGGCCGCGCTCGGCGCAGGCTGCGGCCATCGCGCCCGGCGCCGTGGCGTTGACCGCGAAGGCCTCGTCGGGCCGCGCCTCGGCCGGGTCGACATGGGTGAAGGCGGCGGTGTTGAGCACCAGGTCGCAATCGGCGGCCAGGACGGCGGCGCGGATGGCTTCCGGGTTCTCCAGGTCGCAATCGGCCCGCGACAGAGCAATGACCTCGACGCCATCCCGCACGGCGGCCTGGACGGCGGTGGCGACCTGACCGGTCTTGCCGAACTGCAGGATCTTCATTTGAGCGCGGGAACGCGATCGCCCAGCACCTGGCCGACAAAGGCCCGCAGATTGCCGCCCTTGAACAGATAGCCCGGCAGGCCCGCGCGGTTGCCGGCCTCGACGTCGATATGGCGGTCGCCGATGATCACGGCCTCTTCCGGCGTCAGGTTCCACTCGGCCAGGCCACGCAGGACCATGCCGGGATTGGGCTTGCGGTCTGGATGGTCGGCGACGCGGTAGGCCGCAGCCGTCGCCAGCTCGTGGAAGGGGCAGTGGTAGAAGGCGTCGATGCGCCCGCCCAACGGCGCCAGCTGCTCCAGCATGGCGTCATGAAAACGGTCCATCGCCGCTTCGTCGAAATAGCCTCGACCGATGCCCGACTGGTTGGTGACCACCAGGACCTTCAGCCCCGCCGCCGTCATCGCCGCCACCGCCTCGCGGGCGCCCTCGATCCAGTTCAGCTTGGCCGGATCGGACACATAGCCATGGTCGATGTTGAGCACGCCGTCTCGATCGAGAAACACGGCCTTCAGGGGAGGAAGAGCGGCAGCGTCGGTCATGGCCCGAGCACTAACCTGAGCCGCCGCGAAATACCACGGCCCGCGTCTTGGCCTCGTCGCCTAAGCTCCCTAGAAATGCCGCCCATGACCAACGCCCTCGCCGACGCCGCCCGCCTGCGTGACCGCCTCAAGACCTGGGCGACGGAGGCGGCCTATCCGCTGTGGTGGGAAACGGGCGCCGACCACGTGAAGGGCGGCTTCTTCGAGAAGCTGGACCTGGAAGCCGTCCCCGTCGACGGTCCGCGTCGCGGCCGGGTGCTGCCACGTCAGATCTATTCCTACGCCATCGCCGGCGAGCTGGGCTGGACCGGTCCGTGGCAGGCGGCGGTCGAGCATGGCCTCGCCTTCTATCTCGACCGCTATCGCCGCCCGGATGGCCTGTTTCGCACCCTGGTCGGCCCGAACGGCGAGAGCCTGGACGAGACCGCCGACCTCTATGACCAGGCCTTCGCCATGTTCGCCCTGGCGGCGGTCGCCAAGGTGCTGCCGGCCCGCGCCGAGGAGGCTAAGCAAATCGCGACCGCCGTGCGCGAAAAGCTGATCGCCGAGCGCAAGCATCCCGTCGCCGGCTTCCACAACTTCAACCCGCCGACCGCGCCGCTGCAATCCAACCCGCACATGCACCTGTTCGAGGCCATGCTGGCCTGGAACGAAATCGACGGCGACCCGCCCTGGCGCGCCCTGGCGGACGAGATCGCGCAGCTGGCGCTCAGTAAGTTCATCCAGCCCGAGAGCGGCCAGCTGCGCGAGTTCTTCGACCTCGACTGGAATGCCGCGCCGGGTGTCGAGGGCCGGATCTGCGAGCCGGGCCACCAGTTCGAATGGGGTTGGCTGCTGCTGCGGTGGGGCAAGCTGGCGAACCGTCCGGACGCCACGACCGCCGCCCTGCGCATGATCGACGACGCCGAGGCCCATGGGACCGACCTGGCGCGCGGCGTGGCGATCAACGCCCTGCTGGACGACTTCTCCATCCACGACAACGGCGCGCGCCTGTGGCCGCAGACCGAGCGCATCAAGGCCGCCGTCCTGGCCGCCGAGGTCACCGGTGAGTCCAAGTACTGGGACATGGCCGCCGCCGGCGCCGAGGGGCTGATGACCTATCTGCGCACCCCGATCTCGGGCCTATGGCGCGACAAGTACCAGCCCGACGAGACCTTCGTGGACGAGCCGGCCCCGGCCAGCTCGTTCTACCATATCGTGCTGTCGATCTTGGAGATGGACCGGGCGGTCAGCGCGGCTTCGTAAGCAGCAGGGTGGCGGCGCCGATCGCCCGCGCGCGAACTTCGGCTTCCACGGGAATGATCGCGCCGGCGGCATAGACGTCGCCATCGATCTCCAGCACGCCTTCCAGCAGTTGCACGGTCGAGACCGGCAGGACCACGGTCTCGCCGGCCGGAGCGCGGCGCAGCTCGACGTCGAAGCCGTCGGTGCTGACCAGGGTCTCGGACCCGCCCGGCGAGGCGCTCTTGCGCGAGGCGATCGAGCGGCCCTTGGCCTTGAGGCCATCGACCAGGGTCTTCACGGCCTGGCTGTCCTTACGATGGCAGACCAGCACCGCGTCCGGCTCGGCCACCACCACGATGTCGCTGACCCCGATCACACCGACATAGGGACCGGTCGAGCGCACCAAGACGTTGGTGGCCTCGTGCAGGTCGACATCGCCGTCGCGCGCATTGCCGTCATCGTCGCGGGTCGAGGCCTCCCAGATCGCGTCCCAGGCGCCCAGGTCCGACCAGGCGAAGGTCGCCGGGACCACGGCGGCCTTGGCCGTCCGTTCCATCACCGCATAGTCCAGGCTGATCTTGGCCGCGCCGGCGAAGGCCTCGCGGTCCAGGCGGCCGATGCCGGCTTCGAATTCCAGCGCCTCAGCGACGGCCTTGGCGGCGGCGGCCACCGAGGGCTCGAACGCCTCGAACTCGCCCAGCAGGGTGGCGGCCTTGAAGGCGAAATTGCCGCTGTTCCAGAGATAGCCTTCCAGCAGGTAGCGCTCGGCGGTCTCCTGGTTGGGCTTCTCGACAAAGGCGGCGACTTCGCGCACCGAGCCATCCAGCAGCGGCGCGCCGGGGCGGATATAGCCAAAGCCCGTCGCGGGCACGGTGGGCTGGACGCCGAAGGTGACGATCAGGTCGTGCTCGGCGGCCTTGGCGGCTGTGACGGCGGCGTCCTGGAACACCTGCGGATCGGCCACGTGGTGGTCGGCGGCCAGCATCAGCACTACGCCGTCGGGGTCGAGCGTCTGGACATAGGCGGCGGCCGCGGCGACGGCGGGGGCGCTGTCGCGCGCCTCGGGCTCGACCAATATGGTGGCCCAGGTCTCGATCTCGGCGGTCTGCTCGGCGACGAAGCCGACCATGGCCTCGCCGGTAACCACGACGATCTCGGCGACGCCGGGGATGTCCTTCACCCGCAGCACGGTTTCCTGGAACGACGAACGGTCGCCGACCAGCTTCAGGAACTGTTTGGGCTGATCGCTGCGCGAGGCGGGCCACAGGCGCGTGCCCGAACCGCCGCAAAGGATAACCGGATAGATCGCGGCCAAGAGTAACCCCAGACTGACAAGCACCCCTGCTTGGGTCCGGGGATATCGCGAAGCGCGCGCGAGGCGAAGCGCTTTTAACCCGGAACGTTCGCCTTCAACTCGGCCAGCCAGGTGTCAGTCGTGGCGTCCGACGGCATCCGCCAGTCGCCGCGTGGCGACAGCGCCCCGCCCGACGAGATCTTGGGCCCGTTCGGCACGGCCGAGCGCTTGAACTGGTTGGCGAAGAAGCGCTTGAGGAACAGCTCCAACCACTTCCTGATCTCGGCCAGGTCGTAGGCGCGACGGCCGGTCTGCGGCAACCCAACCGGCCAGCCGCCCGCCTCCGCGTCGTGCCAGGCGCTCCAGGCCAGGAAGGCGATCTTGGACGGCGCCATGCCGTAGCGGGTCATGTAGTAGAGGTTGAAGTCCTGCAGGGCGTAGGGGCCGACGAAGCTCTCGGTCGCCTGGGTCTGCTCGCCCGGCACCAGCTCCGGCGAGATCTCGGTGGCCAGGATGTCCTCCAGCAGCGCCGTCGTGCTCGCGTCGACGTCGCCGGAATGGGCCACGAAGCGGATCAGGTGCTGGATCAACGTCTTGGGCGCCCCGCAATTGGGGTTGTAATGGCTCATGTGGTCGCCGACGCCGTAGGTGCACCAGCCGAGCGCCAGCTCCGACAGGTCGCCGGTGCCGACGACCAGGGCGGCGTTGTGATTGGCCAAGCGGAACAGGTAGTCGGTGCGCAGACCCGCCTGGACGTTCTCGAACGTCACGTCATAGACCGGCTCGCCGCGCCCGAACGGGTGGTCAAGGTCCTTCAGCATTTGGGTCGCGGCCGGGCGGATGTCGAGCTCGGCGGCGGTCGCGCCCATGGCCCGCATGAGGGCCCAGGCATTGTCCTTGGTGCGATCCGAGGTGGCGAAGCCCGGCAGGGTGTAGGCCAGGATGTTGGTGCGCGGCAGGGAGAGCTGATCCATGGCCTTGGCCGCCACCAGCAGCGCTTGGGTCGAGTCCAGGCCGCCCGAGATACCGATGACCAGCTTCTTGAGGCCCGAGGCTTCCAGGCGACGCGCCAGGCCCTGGACCTGGATATTATAGGCCTCGTAGCAGTTCTCGCGCAGCTTGGCGGGGTCCGAGGGCGTGAACGGGAACCGCTCGATCAGGCGATGCAAGGCCAGGTCGCCGGCCGGCGCTTCGAACTTGAACGGAACCACGCGGAACGGGACCTTGGGCGGCGACAGCGCCATGGCGTCGCCGAAGCTGCCCACGCGCATGCGCTCCTGGCGGATCCGCTCGACGTCGATGTCGGCATAGGTCCAGGCCGGGCCGGTCGAGAAACGTGGGCTCTCTGCCAGCAGCGCGCCCATCTCGTGGATGTCGACATGGCCGTCCCAGGCCAGGTCCGTCGAGCTCTCGCCCGCCCCCGCGGCGGCGTAGACATAGGCCGCCACCATCCGCGACGACTGGCTGGCGCACAGCATCCGGCGGGTCTCGGACTTGCCGATGGTGATGTTGCTGGCCGACAGGTTCAGCAGGATCTCGGCCCCTGCCATGGCCTGGGCGGTGCTGGGCGGCGTAGGGGTCCAGACGTCCTCGCAGATCTCGACGCCGACGGTGAACGGCGTCGGCGCGTCGGCGCGGAAGAGCACGTCGGTCCCGAACGGAACGACCTGACCGGCCAGGGTCAGCGTCTTTCCCGTCACCCCCGCGCCCGGCGTGAACCAGCGGCGCTCGTAGAATTCGCGGTAATTGGGCAGGAAGCTCTTAGGCGTGACGCCCAGCACCTTGCCCGCATGGATCGCCACGGCGGTGTTGTAGAGCCGGCCGCCGTCGCGCAAAGGCGCGCCGACCACGATCATCGGGGCCAGCTTGGCGCTGCTCTCGGCCAGGGTCGCGAGCGCCGCCTCGACAGCGTCCAGCAGGACCTCCTGCTGCAGCAGGTCGTCGATGGTGTAGCCGGTCAGACCCAGCTCCGGGAACACGATCACCGCTACGCCGGCTTCATGCGCCTCGCTGGCCATGGCCAGAACGCTCTGAGCATTGGCCGCCGGATCGGCCAGCTTCACCTTGGGAACGGCGGTCGCGACACGGACGAAGCCATGACGATAGGGCGAGAAGAACGACGGACTACCCAAGGAACCGGCCTTTCAGGGTTATGCTGAAAATGAGCATAAGTCGATATCCAGCTATAGCGCCTGCGGACGATGTTGCATAGCGGTCAAGAAGCGTGTCCACGCGGGTTGACCCCCGGGGCCTCGCATGCGAGTGCGCCCCTCGCGCAGCCCCGCAAAACATAGAAAAGACGGAAGCCCATATGCCCGTTTCGCCCATCAAGATGGCCGACGCGATCCGCGTCCTTTCCATGGACGCCGTGCACAAGGCTAAGTCCGGTCACCAAGGCATGCCGATGGGCATGGCCGACGTGGCCACCGTCCTGTGGGGCAAGTTCCTGAAGTTCGACGCCAGCCAGCCCAACTGGCACGACCGCGACCGCTTCGTGCTGTCGGCCGGCCACGGCTCGATGCTGCTCTATTCCCTGCTTCACCTGACCGGCTTCAAGGCCGTAACGATGAAGGAGATCGAGAACTTCCGTCAGTGGGGGTCGCTGACCCCCGGCCACCCGGAAGTGCACCACACCCCCGGCGTCGAGACCACGACCGGTCCGCTGGGCCAGGGCCTGGCCACCGCCGTCGGCATGGCGATGGCCGAAGCCCACCTCGCCGCCCGCTTCGGCTCCGACCTCGTCGACCACCGCACCTGGGTGATCGCCGGCGACGGCTGCCTGATGGAAGGCGTCAGCCACGAAGCCATCAGCATCGCCGGCCGCCTGAAGCTCTCGAAGCTTACCGTCCTGTTCGATGACAACAACACCACCATCGACGGCGAGGCCACCATCGCCGAGACCGGCGATCAGGTCGCCCGCTTCAAGGCCGCCGGCTGGGCGGTGAAGGTCGTCGACGGCCACGACCACGGCAAGATCGCCGCCGCCCTGCGCTGGGCCACCAAGCAGGACCGCCCGACCATGATCGCGTGCAAGACGCTGATCTCGAAGGGCGCGGGTCCGAAAGAAGGCGACCCCCACAGCCACGGCTACACCCTGTTCGACGACCAGATCCGCGACGCCCGCGTCGCCATGGGCTGGGACGCCGAGCCGTTCACCGTGCCGGGCGACATCGCCACGGCCTGGAAGAGCGTCGGCCGTCGCGGCGCCAAGGTCCGCAAGGCTTGGGAAGCCAAGCTGGCCGCCTCGATCCACGCGTCGGACTTCAAGCGCGTCATGGCTGGCGAACTGCCCGCGACCGCCTTCGAGGCCGTCGACGCCCACATCGCCAAGGCGGTGGAGAGCAAGCCGGTCAACGCCACCCGCGTCCACTCGGGCTCGGCCCTGGACCAGCTGATCCCGGCCATCCCGGAAATGATCGGCGGTTCGGCCGACCTGACCGGCTCGAACAACACCCTGGTCAAGGGCATGGGCGCGTTCGACGCCCCCGAATACACGGGCCGCTACGTCCACTACGGCGTGCGTGAGTTCGGCATGGCCGCAGCCATGAACGGCATGGCCCTGCACGGCGGGATCATCCCGTATTCGGGCACCTTCCTGGCCTTCGCCGACTACAGCCGCGCCGCGATCCGCCTGGGCGCCCTGATGGAAGCGCGCGTCATCCACGTGATGACCCACGACTCCATCGGCCTGGGCGAAGACGGCCCGACCCACCAGCCGGTGGAACAGGTCGCCTCCCTGCGCGCCATTCCGAACCTGCTGGTCTTCCGCCCGGCCGACGCGGTGGAAGCCGCCGAGTGCTGGAAGGTCGCCCTGCAGCACCAGCGCACCCCGTCGGTGATGACCCTGTCGCGCCAGAAGACCCCGCACGTGCGCACGACCGGCGGCGATCTGTCGGCCAAGGGCGCCTACGAGCTGCTAGCGGCCGAGGGTGGTGAAGCCCAGGTGACGATCTTCGCCTCGGGCACGGAAGTCGGCGTCGCCGTCGCCGCCCGCGACATCCTGCAGGCCAAGGGCAAGCCAACCCGCGTCGTCTCGACCCCCTGCTGGGAACTGTTCGACAAGCAGGACGCCGCCTACCAGGCCTCGGTTATCGGCTCGGCGCCGGTGCGCGTGGCGGTGGAAGCCGGCATCCGCATGGGCTGGGAGCGCTTCATCGGCGAGGACGGCAAGTTCGTCGGCATGAAGAGCTTCGGCGCCTCGGCCCCGTTCGAGCGCCTCTACAAGGAATTCGGCATCACCGCCGAAGCCGTCGCGGAAGCGGCTCAATAAAAACGGTCATCCCGGGCGCGCTTGCGCGACCCGGGACCGCCGGAAACTCGGCGCTTGTTGTGGTCCCGGCTCGGCGCGCTACGCGCTTGGCCGGGATGACAGCTTTTACGGACTAGAACTCCACGCCCACCCGCAGGATCGCCACCAGGGCGTGGCCGACGCCGCCGTCGGCGCCCGGGTCCTTCACATATTGCAGGTCGGGCTGGATCGTCACCGGTCCGATCTTGTCCGAATAGGTCACCTCGACGGCGCTCTCCGCGCGTTGCAGGCGCTGGCCCGCATCGAAGGCGTTGTCGCGGAACTTGCCCGACAGATAGGCCTGGTTGACCCCCATCGAGAAGGCGCTGTCGGGGCGGCTCTCGAAGACATGCTGCACCAGCACGCCGGCCTGCCAGCCGCCCTTGAAGGCGGTGGTGTCGCCGTCCGAGACGCCCAGGCGGGCAAAAGCCGTGGTCTTGCGTACCGCGTCTTCGCCCTCGCCGGTCAGTTGCCGCTCCAGCAGGACATAGGCGCCCTGGGCGGTGGCGTGCACCGGATCGCCGGCCGGCGTCACGCTGCGGATGTCATCCTGCTTGTCGCTATAGCGCCAGGTCCCGAAGGCCACCTTGCCGCGCCCTTGCCAGCCGGCCTCGGCGATGGCCAGCACGCCATTGTCGAACGAGGTGTGGACGCCGCCGGGATCGCCCAGCACGCCGGCATTGGCGTTCAACACCGCCGCCTGGGCGTAGACGTGCTCATTGGGCGTCCAGCGCGCGCGGACGGCGAGCGCCGTGGACGGGAAGATCGACGGACCGTTGGGTCCCGTCGCGGCCAGCTCCGAGCCAATGCCGAAGGCCGGCGCCAGCAGCATGCCGGCGCTGTCGTTGGAATAGAACTCGCTGTTGAGGTCATAGAGGCCGGCGCGGATCGAGCCCTTGCCGAAGCCCTGCTCGACCCAGGCCTCGAACAGGCGGGCGCGCTGGCGGCTGACCTCGATATTGTCGACGCCCTGCAGGGTGCCGGCGTCCTCGTTGGGCATGGCGCCGCTGTTGTTCAGGAACAGGGCGTGGGCGGTCGCGCCCTTCCAGCCGAAGGCCTTGTCCAGGTCGAGATCGGCGGAGATCTGGAAATCGTCCAGCACCCGGCCGCGCTTGGCCAGGCCGCCGCTGACCGTGCCGGTCACGTCCGCCGTATAGCTGCCACCCAGCTTGAGGGCCGAGCCCTCTTCGGCGGAGGCGGCGTCGGCCGCCAGCAGCGCCGCGGCGATAAGGAACGATCCCGCCGCCAGGCGATAGGCGATCTGGTTGGTCTTGATTTGGCGCATTCTAGCCCCCGCTGGCCCGACATTCGATCGGGCGTGGGGCAACCTCACGCAGGGCGAGGCGCCATCCGGTAAACCGTGGCTGTGGCGCGTCGTCGCAGCCAGGACGCAAAAACGGCGATTTCCGCCCGCTGCGGCGAGATGACGCTGACGCGCGCGGAAAGGGCATGAACGTGCATGGTCAAGCTCGCGCTGGGCGAAACGTTCATTTGCACATGTCGGGAAGGTCCTTGGTGGAGCCGAGGGGAATCGAACCCCTGACCTCCTCATTGCGAACGAGGCGCTCTACCATCTGAGCTACGGCCCCAAGGAGCGGCGGAGATACGGCCCTTGGGCGCGTACGTCAAGCGGGGTTCTTAACCCGCCTTGCCAGCAACCCCCGGGCGCGGCAAGAAGCTTGAGTTCCCGGATGGAAACTCATGGCCCCGATCATCAATCTCGTCTTCTTTATCCTCAATGCGCTGCTGAGCCTGCTGTGGTGGGCCATCATCATCACGGCGGTGCTAAGCTGGCTGTTCGCGTTCAACGTGATCAATCGCCACAACCAAGCCGTCTACAACATCGCCACCTTCCTGGACCGCGTCACCGACCCGGTTCTCGCGCCATTCCGCCGCATTATTCCGTCGCTGGGCGGCGTCGACATCAGCCCAATCATCGTGCTGCTGCTGCTGCAAGGCCTACAGATCTACATCCTGCCGGCGCTGCAAGGCACGCTGCTGAACATCCTTGGCTGAGGTCCTGGCCGTCCGCCTGACGCCCCGCGGCGGTCGCGATGCGGTCGACGGCTGGGCCAGCGACGCGGACGGCCGCCCCTATCTGAAGGTCCGCGTGGCCAGCCCGCCGGTCGACGGCGCGGCCAATGCGGCCCTGCTGGCCTTCCTGGCCAAGACCCTGAAGATCCCGCGCTCGGCTGTCCGTCTGGCGGCTGGCGACACCGCCCGGCTCAAGCGGCTGGAGCTGGACGGCCTCACCGCCGACGACCTGGCCAAGGCCTTCGGCGCCCGCCCTCAAGCTTGACCATAAAGGGCAAATCCTTGCCGAAAACGGAGGACAATCCTCCGCCGACGCATAATCATGCCCGAACCCGAAGTTGGTCCAACCCATTGACTAGACGACGTTCTTTGACTTCCATCTAGCCATCGCGGCTGGCCTGGCCGTGGTGGGGACCGGGGGGTCTCAGGGGGCAAGGGCGTGACCGAGATGGGGATGCAAAAGGACGTGGCTCGCGCCGCCGCCTCACGGCGCGCGAACACCTATCTGCGCATCGGCGCCACCCTGGCCATCGCCGTGCTGCTGCAGGTCTATCTGCATCCAGTCTGGGGGTGGGCGTGGGCTCTGGCCTATACGCTCTGCTACGCCTTCGAGAACTGGGTGCGGCGTCCGCGGGAGGCGGCCCCGACCTGGATGAAGCCGGCCGCCGTCGTCGCGCCCTTCATCACCTCGGCGGCGTTCGGGGCCCTGTCGATCCCGATGTTCGCCTCGCACATCCGTTTCGCGCCGACGCTGGGCGGCATGCTTCTGGCTGGCGCCCTGCTGAACGTGGTGGTGGTCAATGCCGGCAACCGCCTGGCCACCCTGATGGCGGCCGCCCCGCACGCCCTCTACCTGCTGATCGCGCCATTCATCGCCAAGGCCGCTAACCCCGGCGCCAACCTGGCCGACGTGCTGTGGTTCGGCGCCATCCTGATGATCGTGTCGGTCACCGTCGCCAGCCGCACGCTCAGCGCCGCCCTGAAGGCCGAGGCCGACGCCAAGGCCGAGGCCGAGCGCCGCCGTCACGAGGCCGAGGAAGCCGTCGCGGCCAAGTCCGCCTTCGTGGCCATGATCAGCCACGAACTGCGCACCCCGATCAGCGCCATCCTGGCCGGTGCCGCCCGCCTGCACAGCGAGGTCCCCGAGGCCGGCCAGAAGATCCACGCCCAGCTGATCGCCGACGCCGGCGGGCTGATGCGCACCCTGCTGAACGACCTCTTGGACTTCTCGCGGCTGGAAGCCGGCCGCATGACGGTCGAGCAGTCGGCCTTCAATCTGCGCCAGTCGCTGTCTGACACCTTGCGCCTGTGGCGGCCCGAGATCGCCCGCAAGGGCCTGAAGCTGCGGATCAAGGGCGCGGCCAGCCTGCCCCGCTGGGTGGCCGGCGACGCCATGCGCCTGAAGCAGGTGCTGAACAACCTGCTCAGCAACGCCATCAAGTTCACCGAGCGCGGCGAGATCACCGTCGTCCTGCACGCCCAGCCCTCACCCGATCAGGTGCTGCTGTCGATCGAGGTGATCGACACCGGCCCCGGCATCCCCGAAGCCGCCCTGCCGCGCCTGTTCACGCCCTTCGACCAGCTGAACGCCGCCGTCGTGCGCCAGCACGGCGGCTCGGGCCTGGGCCTGGCGATCAGCCGCGAGCTGGCCCGGCTGATGGGCGGCGACCTGACGGCGTCCAGCGCGCCCGGCCATGGCGCTCACTTCACCCTGACCACGGTGTTCGAGACCGCCGAGGCCCCGCGCGCCGAAGACGAAGGCCGCTCGATCACCGGCCTGCGGGTGCTGGTGGTCGACGACCACGTGGTCAACCGCCGGGCCATCGAGCTGGTGCTCCAGCCCTTCGGCGTCGACGCGACCTTGGCCGAGTCCGGCGAAGAAGCCCTTGAACTGCTGAACGCCGAGGTCTTCGACGCGGTACTGATGGACGTCTACATGCCCGGCATGGACGGCCGCGAGGCCACGCGGATCCTGCGCGCCGGCTCAGGCCCCAACCGCGAGACCCCGGTGATCGCCGTCACCGCCTCGGCCACCCCTAAGGACTGGGACGCCTGCATGGCCGCCGGCATGAACGGACATGTGGCCAAGCCGATCGATCCCGTGGAGCTTTTCGGAGCCCTGGCTCAGGTGCTGGCGGGCGGGACCGTCGAAGCCGTCACCGACGCGGCCTGATCCAGCACCGTCTTTAGACGCTCTGTCAGGGCTGTCTCGTCCTTCATGGCGCACTCCCAGACCACCTCGACCCGCCAGCCCGCGGCCTCCAGCGCGGCCTGTGAGCGCTCATCGCGGGCGACGTTGCGGGCCACCTTGGCCAGCCAGTAGTCGCGGTTGGTCTTGGGCACCCGCGAGCCGCGGGCGCAGTCGTGACCGTGCCAGAAGCAGCCGTGGACGAAGACGGCCAGCTTGCGCCCCGGCATGACCAGGTCCGGGTTGCCCGGCAGGTCCTTGCGATGCAGGCGGTAGCGGGCGCCCAGGCCGGTCAGGATCCGGCGCAGGGTTTTCTCAGGCGTGGTGTCCTTGCTCTTCACGCGGGCCATGACGGCCGAGCGCTTGGCCTGGTCGTAGACATCCGTGCTCACGGCTTCGTCTCCGGCGGGAAACGGCCCAGGCGCAGGGTTCCGGTCAGCAGCAGCACGCCCAGCTGCTTCAGGCCCGGCCAGCGCGACATTGGGGTGAAGAACCAATCCCTCATGCATGGCCAGAACGCGCCATGCGCCTGAAAGAGCGGCGTCAGGGCCTTGGAGACCAGCTGGTAGATGCCGGTGTGCCGCCGGCGGTCGTCCTGCCAGGCGCGGACGGCGACGGCGGTCGGGCGATGGTCACGGTCCAGGCGCGCGGCCAGCTCGACGGCGTCGACCAAGGCCAGGTTTGCGCCCTGGCCCAGTTGCGGGCTGGTGCCGTGGGCCGCGTCGCCGATCAGCACGCAGGCGTCGCGGTTCCAGCGCCCCACCGAGACATCGCGATAGAGGGCGCGGGAGAAGCCTTCCCAGGCCTCGCGACCTTCCAGCAGGGCGGCGGCTTCGGGCCACAGCGCGCCCAGCCGTTCACGCCGCCAGGTCTCGAAGTCGCCGGCCAGGAAGGCGTCCAGGTCCTTGACCGGCACGGACCAGAAGAGGCTGACCTGGTTCGTCTCGCCTTTGGCCCCGCGCCCAACGGGTAGGACGCCGCTCATCACCTCGGCGCGGTGATAGACCTGCCGCAGGGCGCCAGCGAAGCGCCCTTCCGGATCGCTGGCATTTGTCCAGACCGCGCCCCACGGATAGACCGGCGCCCGCGCGCCCGGTCGGATCGCCGTCCGCAGGCTCGAGGCCGAGCCGTCGCCAATGATGGCCAGGTCGAACGGGCCAAAGCTCCGGCCCTGCTGGTCGTGAAGGACGGGCCTGGCCGGATTCTCGATCCGCACGATCCGCGCGTCAGTGACGACCTCGACCCCGGCCGGGGCCAGCTGGTCGTGCAAGGTGTCGAACAGCACGGCCCGATGAATGCCGACGCCATGCGCGCCGGGCCGCCAGTCGCCGTAGCCCAGGTCCATGACCCGCCGGCCGCGCGTGTCCTTGCCTTCCAGCCGGTCGACACGGGCGCCGGCTTCACGGATCGCTTCGTCGAGTTGCAACGCACGCAGGGCCGCAAGACCCGTCGGTTGCAGCAGCAGCCCCGAGCCCAGCGGACGCGGGGCCGCGAAGGCTTCCAGTAGGGTGACCCTGTGCCCACGGCGCGCCAGGGCCAGCGCGGCGGCCATGCCGCCGACGCCGCACCCGACGACGCCTACGCGAAGGGGGCTCAGAGGCCCTCGAACAGCGCCGTGGACAGGTAGCGCTCGGCGAAGCTGGGGATGATCACCACGATCAGCTTGCCGGCATATTCGTCGCGCAGGGCCAGGTCGAAGGCGGCCGTCAGGGCCGCGCCCGAGCTGATGCCGACCGGCAGGCCTTCGGTGGCCGCCGCACGGCGGGCCATGGCGAAGCTGTCGTCGTTGCCGACCTGGACGATCTCGTCAATCACCGCGCGGTCCAGGATGCCCGGCACGAAGCCGGCGCCGATGCCCTGGATCTTGTGCGGACCGGGCGCGCCGCCCGACAAGACCGGCGAGGCCTCGGGCTCGACGGCGACCATCTTCAGCGACGGCTTGCGGGCCTTCAGCACCTGGCCGACGCCGGTGATGGTGCCGCCCGTACCGACGCCCGAGACCACGGCGTCCACGGCGCCGGCCGTGTCGTTCCAGATCTCCTCGGCGGTCGAGACGCGGTGGATCAGCGGGTTGGCGCCGTTCTCGAACTGTTGCGGCATCACAGCGCCCGGCGTGGCGTCGATCAGTTCCTGGGCGCGCGAGACCGCGCCGCGCATGCCCTTTTCGGCCGGGGTCAGCTCCAGCTTGGCGCCCAGTAGCAGCAGCATCTTGCGGCGCTCGATCGACATGCTTTCCGGCATGACCAGGATCAGCTTGTAGCCCTTGGCGGCGGCCACGAAGGCCAGGGCGATGCCGGTATTGCCCGAGGTCGGCTCGATGATCGTCGCGCCGGGCTTCAGGACGCCCTGCGCCTCCAGCGACTCGATCATGGCCACGCCGATGCGGTCCTTGACCGAGGCGATCGGGTTGAAGAACTCGAGCTTGGCGACGACCTCGCCCTTGGGCTTCAGCTCGGCCATCAGGCGCGGCAGGCGGACGATCGGGGTGTCGCCGATCGTGTCGATGATCGAGTCGTAGATCTTGCCGCGACCGGCGCGCTTGAAGCGGGCGGCGTCATAGAGGGAGGAAGCGTCGTCCATCGGATACCTCGGAGGCCCTAGGGTTGCGGGAAGCGGCGCGCAACTTAGACCTCCAAACCCCAGCTGTCAGGGGGTCATTCGGCGGCGAGGCTTGCAGTTTTGCTATCGAGCAAGGGCTCCAGCAGGGTTTGGGCCAGCCAGCGCACGGCCGGAACCGCCACGCCGTCGCCGATCACCTGCAGGCCGGCCGTCTGCGAGCCGGGCAGCAGATAGCTGTCGGGCAGGCCCATCAGGCGCGCGCCTTCGCGCGGCGTGACCAGGCGCGAGCGAACCTGGCCGTTCTGGATGACCAAGAGGGTCTGACGCGAGGAACCGCCACGCGGGGTGCGCAGGCATCCGGCGACGCCGTCGAAGCGCACCTCGGCCCGCTGGTCGCCCCCGCGCATCCGGCGGAACACGGCCCCGACCGCGCGCTCGCCCGACTTCACCCGGCGCTCGACCGCCTCGCGGTGGCTGTCGGCCATCAGGGCCAGCAGGGCGTCGGTGCGCTCCTGTGGGTTCCAGGTCACGGCGTCGTCGGGCTCGAGCACGACGGCCAGATCGGTGTTTCGGGCCGGCGGCGAGGGCGCGCCCCACCAGATCCAGCGTTCCTTCAGATCGTCGGGCAGACGAGCGGCGGCCTCGCGCACGGCGCGGCTGTGGAAGCCGCTGGTCCCCTCCAGACCGTCGGTCGGCAGGCGGGTGGCGACCACGAACACGCGGGGCCGCGACTGCGGGACGAAAGCGCTGGCGTCGATCTCCAGGGCCCCGAAGCGGTAGCCCTCTTCCGACAGCGCGCCGCACAGGGCGGTGAAGTCGTCGCCGTGGTGCGAGGTCAGCAGGCCGACGACGTTCTCGATGACGATCACCGGCGGGGCGCGATCCTGCGCCGACATCGTCTTCATCAGGGTCCAGAAGCCGAAGAAGGCCGACGACTTGCCGCCGGCCAGGCCCGCGCGGGCCCCGGCCAGGCTGAAGTCCTGGCAGGGGCTGGAGGCCCAGGCCAGATCCGCGGTCGGGATCTCGTCCGCCTTGAGGGCAAAGACGTCACCAGTGTGGAAGTGCTCAGCCGCGTCGGCGAAATTGGCGCGATAGACGTCGGCCTTCACCGCGTCGAAGTCGTTGGCGAACGCGCAGGTCCAGCCGTCTCCCAGGCCGATGCGGGCCATGCCGCCGCCGGCGAAGAACTCAAGGAAGGAGGGAGAAGCGTTCCGATTCATCGCCGCAGAGTCTAGCCTCACCGGACCTGGAGGGGATAGTCAAAGACATGCGTACCGTCGTCCTGATCGCCGCCGCCCTGTTGATAACGGCCTGCGGGCAGTCGCCCATGGGCTCGGCCGAGGAGGCCCCGCCGCCGGCCGACGCGCCGATCACCGTCGGGCCGGACTATTCGGGCGATTTCGACGCGGTCGGGACCGAGCCGTTTTGGAACGTGAAGGTGCGCGCGGACGGCATGACACTGTCTCGTCCGGACCATCCCGATGTCGTCACCGGCAATTCCGGCGTGCGCATCGACGGCGAGCAGGGCGTGTTCGACACCACCGCCAGCGAGACCCGGCTCGTCCTGCGCCTGACCCCCGGCGAATGCTCGGACGGCATGTCCGATCGCCGCTACGGCTACCTGGCCGAGGTCTGGATCGACGGTAAAACCCTCAAGGGCTGCGCCTCGAAGACCCAGGACCTGGCGGCCCAGCCGAAACCCTAGTCGCCTTTCGGACCCAGGTAGTCCTTGCCGTACACGGCTTCGCGGAAATCGTGGTGCAGGGTGCCGTCGAACGGATAGGTCTGGACGAAGAACACCGCCGTCAGATGGTTGACCGGGTCGACCCAGAACAGCGTCGTCTCGCGGCCGTCCCAGAAGAATTCGCCGACCGCGCCGCGGTTTTCGGCCGCCGTCTGGGGCTGGCTCTTGCGGACCGTGAAGTCGAAGCCGAAGCCCACCGTCCCCTTGCTGGGCAGCCAGCGGCGCTGGGTGACGCGCGTGTCGAGGTGGTCGGTCGCCATCAGGCGCACGGTCGAGGGCTTGAGGATCCGCACCCCGTCCAGCTCGCCCTCGTTCAGCAGCATGCGCGAGAAGCGGAGGTAGTCGTCGATCGGCGCGACGATGCCGGCCCCGCCCATGGTCAGGCGGCGCGACGGATCGAAATTCAGGCGGCGGGTCTCGGCGTCGTCCTGGCGGGCCAGCTTGCCGTCGGGTCCCTTGTTATAGGTGGCGGCCAGGCGGGCGAAAGCGGCCTCGGGCTGGGTCCAGGCCGCTTCCTTCATGCCCAGCGGCTGCAGGATGTGGGCCTTCACATAGGCCTCGAACGGCTGACCGGTCAGCTTCTCGACCAGCAGG
The DNA here is from genome assembly GCF_017744445.1 of Caulobacter sp. Lineage (GTDB taxonomy): Bacteria > Pseudomonadota > Alphaproteobacteria > Caulobacterales > Caulobacteraceae > Caulobacter. The sequence goes on along the minus strand of NZ_JAGIBH010000011.1, from coordinate 129,537 downwards.
GCCTGGACGTCGACGGCGGCGCTGTAGCTCCATTCCTCGCCCGGATCGAACAGCAGCGGCGCCTTGGCGATGCGGTGGCCGAACTCGGTCAGGTCGTTGTTGATGTTCATCGGATCCAGCGCCGAGAACGCCGCGTCGGCCGGCGTGGCGGTCCCGCCGTACGAGAAGCCGGCGGTGTGGCGCAGGATGTCGCGGATCAGGATCGGACGCGCCGCCGGACGGGTCTGGCCCTGGGCGTCCATTACCTTCATGTCGGCGAACTCGGGCAGGTAGCGCGACAGCGGGTCGTCCAGGCCGAACTTGCCCTGCTCCCACAGCTGCATCAGCGCCACGCCGGTGACCGGCTTGGTCATCGAGAAGATCTGCACCAGGGTGTCGCGGCGCATCGGCTTGCCGCTCTCGCGGTCGGCCATGCCGGCGGTCCCGAAGTAGCGCTCCTGACCGTCCTTCCAGACCACCGCCGAGACCCCGACGGCGCGGCCGCTGTCGACCATGGCCTTCAGGGCCGTGTCGATGCGCTGCTTGTCGATCTTGACCGGGGCGGGCGCCGAAGCGGCGGGCGCAGCACGCGCGAAGGCAGGAGCGGCCGGCACGGCCAGCAGCGTCGCCGCGACGGCGGCGAGGATGATCTTCTTGGACACGGACACGGGAGCTCCCCAACGCTTTTGTCGGACTGTTGCTTGCCGCGCGTCCATTTGCCAAGGGCGTCGAGGTCGTAGACGGCTACTTCAGGCCCAGGCGCTGCCCGTCGTAACGTTCGCGCAGCGGCGCCCACCAGGCCTCGTTGTCCAGGTACCACTGGATGGTCTTGCGCAGGCCAGTGTCGAAGGTCTCCTGCGCCTTCCAACCCAGTTCGGTCTCCAGCTTGGTGGCGTCGATGGCGTAGCGGGCGTCGTGGCCCGGGCGGTCGGTGACGAAGGTGATCAGGTCGCGGCGGCTCTGGCCGGCGATCGGGCGCAGCGCGTCCAGCACGTCGCAGATCGCCTCGACGACCTGGAGGTTGGTACGCTCGTTGCGGCCGCCGACATTGTAGCTCTCGCCGGGCACGCCCTTCGTGGCGATCAGGTGCAGGGCGCGGGCGTGGTCCTCGACATGCAGCCAGTCGCGGACGTTGTCGCCCTTGCCGTAGACCGGCAACGGCTTGCCCTCGAGAGCATTGAGCGTGACCAGCGGGATCAGCTTCTCGGGGAAATGATAGGGGCCGTAGTTGTTGGAGCAGTTCGAAACGACGACCGGCAGACCGTAGGTGTGATGCCAGGCGCGGGCCAGATGGTCGGACGAGGCTTTCGAGGCCGAATAGGGCGAGCGCGGATCGTAGGGCGTGGTCTCGCTGAACAGGCCCTCGGCGCCCAGGCTGCCGAACACCTCGTCGGTCGAGATGTGGTGGAAGCGGAAGGCGTCCTTCTCGGCCCCCTCCAGCGTGCGCCAGTGCTCCAGCGCCGCCTGCAACATCACGTATGTGCCGACGATGTTGGTCTGGACGAAGTCGCCGGGGCCGGTGATCGAGCGGTCGACATGGCTCTCGGCGGCCAGGTGCATGACCACGTTGGGACGGAAAGCCTTGATCGTCGCCGTGACGGCCGCCGCGTCGGCGACGTCGCCCTGCACGAACTGGTAATCGGCCTTGCCCGCCAGCATCGCCAGGCTGGCGGGAGAGGCGGCATAGGTCAGCTTGTCGAAGTTGAGGATCGCCACATCGTTCTGGCCGGCCAGGTGGCGGCATACGGCCGAGCCGATAAAGCCCGACCCGCCGGTCACCATCACGCGGAGATTCTGCTGCGACATGCGCTGGCTAGCCTCGGGCTTCTAGAAGGAGAGCCCCGTATCCAGTTTTTAGTGTACGCGCAACTTAGTCGGTGAAGACCACCGTCTTGCGACCGTTCAGCAGCACGCGGTCTTCCAGGCGATAACGCAGGGCGCGGGCCAGGACGCGGCGTTCGATGTCGCGGCCCTTGCGGACCAGATCCTCGGGCGTGTCGCGGTGGCTGATGCGCTCGACGTCCTGCTCGATGATCGGGCCCTCGTCGAGATCACCGGTCACGTAGTGGGCAGAGGCGCCGATCAGCTTCACGCCGCGCGCATGGGCCTGGTGATAGGGCTTGGCGCCCTTGAAGCCCGGCAGGAACGAGTGGTGGATGTTGATGCAGCGACCCTGCAGCTTGGCCGACAGGCCGTCCGACAGCACCTGCATGTAGCGGGCGAGGACGACGATGTCGGTCTTGGTCTCCTGGATCAGCTTCCAAAGCTCGGCTTCCTGCTCGAACTTGGTTTCCTTGGTCACCGGCAGGTGATGGAAGGGCAGGCCCGACAGGTCAATGTGTTCGTAGGTCTCGGCCGGGTGGTTGGAGACCACGCCGGTGATGTCCATCGGCAGCTCGCCGATCCGCCAGCGATAGACGAGATCGGCCAGGCAGTGGTCGAACTTACTGGCCAGCAGCAGCACGCGATAGCGCTCGGCGCGATCACGCAGGGACCACTTCATCTTCAGGCCGTCGGCCAGCGCGCCGAACTCGCCGCGCACCGCCGCGCGATCGGCGCCATCGGCGTCGAACACCACCCGCATGAAGAACTGACCGGTCTCCTGGTCGTCGAACTGCTGGGCGTCCAGGATGTTACAGCCGCGCTCGAAGAGGAAGGCGGACACCTTGGCGACGATGCCGCGCTGGTCGGGGCAGGAGAGGGTCAGGATCATGGTCCGCTCCCTCTAGAGAACTGTATCGCCGAAGAAAAGCGGCTGAACGTGTCAGGCGAGGCCGATTTTCCCCTGGCGCGGGGAGTTTTCCTAAACCTGCGGCACGGCCATGCCCCGCTGTACGGCGGGACGGTCGCCCATCGCCTGCAGCCAGGCCTCGACGGCAGGAACGCCGGGCTCGTGGCCGGGCTCGGCCTTGGCCAGGGCGGCGAGAATGGCCTTGGTCCAGGCATAGCTGGCGATATCGGCGATCGAGACGTGCTCGCCCGCCAGCCAGGGATGGTCGTTCAGCCGCCGATCCATGACGCCCAGCAGGCGTGTGACCTCATCGCCGAAGCGGCCGACGGCCAGAGGCAGCTTCTCCTCCGCCCGGACGGCGAAGTAGTTGTATTGGCCAGCCATCGGCCCCAGGCCGCCGACCTGCCAGAAGGTCCATTCCAGGGCGGCCCAGCGCTCCGGGCCTTCCGGGGCCAGGAATTTCCCGGTCTTTTCCGCCAGATAGACCAGGATCGCGCCGCTCTCGAACACCTTCTGGGGACCACCAGGGGCGTCATGATCGACGATGGCCGGGATCTTGTTGTTGGGCGAGATGGCCAGGAAATGCGGGTCGAACTGTTCGTCCTTGCCGATGTTCACCGGCTTGACCCGATAGGGCAGCCCAACCTCCTCCAGCATGATCGAGGCCTTACGGCCGTTGGGCGTGGTCCAGGTGTAGAGGTCGATCACGGGCGGCTCCCTGCATAGTTTGAGATCAACAACGCACAGCGCCGCGATCTTGTCTCGCGCGGGTCGCTCGAACGGGTCTAGGTTCAATGCATGGTTTCTTCCTCCGAAGTCTTGTCCGATCGTGCGATCGACCTCCTGGCCAAGCTGGTGGCGTTCGACACCACCTCGCGGCGCTCGAACCTGGAGCTGATCCGGTGGGTCGAGGGCTATCTGGCCGAGCTGGACGTGCCGACGCGTCGCGTGCCGAACGCCGACGGGACCAAGTCGAACCTGATGGCCACCATCGGTCCGGCGGTCGAGGGCGGGGTGGTGCTCTCCGGCCATACCGACGTGGTGCCGGTCGACGGCCAGCCCTGGTCCAGCGATCCGTGGGTGCTGACCGAGCGCGACGGGCGGCTCTATGGCCGCGGAACCTGCGACATGAAGGGCTTCCTGGCCCTGGCGCTGGCCGCCGCGCCGGACCTGGCTCAGGCGACCCTGTCACGGCCGGTGCACTTGGCCTTCTCGTATGATGAGGAAGTCGGCTGCCTGGGCGCGCCCGACATGATCGAGGTCATCGCTGCCGATCTCCCCCGCCCAGCCCTGGTCGTGGTCGGCGAGCCCACCGACATGGTCGCCGTACGCGGCCACAAGGGCATCGCCACCTTCACGGTCACCGTCACTGGCCGCGAGGCCCATTCCAGCCTGACCCACCTGGGCGTCTCGGCCAACACCATGGCGATCAAGCTGATGGCTATGCTGGTCGAACTCTCTGAAAAACTGGAGCGCGAGGCTGACCCTAACTCGCCGTTCACGCCCAAGGGCGCGACCCTGACGGTGGGCATGGTCAACGGCGGTACGGCGGGCAATATCCTGGCCCGCGAGTGCAAGTTCCTGTTCGACCTGCGCACCCCGGCCGGCATGGACCCGATGGCGATCTTGGCCGAGTTCTTCGCCGTCTGCGACGCGATGGACGTTGATATCAAGACCAGGGCCCCTGAAGGCGGCGTCAAGGTCGAGCGTCGCTCGCTGACCCCGGCCTTCGCGCCTGAAGAGAACGGCGTCGCCGAGGCCTTCGCCCGCAAACTGGCCGGCGACAATGGGCCCGCGCGGGTCGTGCCCTACGCCGCCGAGGCCGGGCAGTTCCAGGGGGCGGGCTTCTCGACCGTGATCTGCGGTCCCGGCTCGATCGACCAGGCCCACCAGCCCGACGAGTTTGTCGAGATCAGCCAAATGCAGCGCGGCGCGGCCTTCATGAGAAGGTTGATTGAGGACCTATCGGTCTAGTCCGTTTCCCCGGCGAAAGCCGGGGCCCAGATGGAAGGACGCCGGGGCTGACGCTATGAGCTCAGCGCCCTTCCAGTCAGCCAAGCGCTCCGAGATCTGGGTCCCGGCTTTCGCCGGGAAGATCGGTGTTGGGGTTAGGCGCCTCGCCACTTCCGGATGATGAACCGGCGGCCGATGAAGGCGGCCGGATCGAACGACATCACCCGCAGGATCGCGCCGGGCGAAGCCTTGCGCTTGGCCTGGATCGCGCGGCGGTCAGCCCAGACCTGGTCGAGGTCTTCCTTCTTCAGCGCCGCCTTGATGCCCCGGATCGCCGGTTCGACGTCGCCGCGACGCCAGTGCAGCAGCAGCAGGCCCGACGTCACCGCCACATGCAGCGGCAGGGTCACCGGAAACAGCCAGCCGGGCGTGTTCTTCAGGAAGGTCCAGATCCGGTTGCGCGAGCCGTGGAAGATCGCGAAGTCCGAGCGCACCCCGGTGCTGGCCGAACCGACGTGGGCGACCTTGGCTTTCGGCAAAAGCAGGGTCGGTTGGCCGTAGAGGCGCAGTCGGTAACCCAGGTCGACATCCTCGCAGTAGCAGAAATAACGCTCGTCGAAGCCGCCGATCTCGAGGAACAGGTCACGGTCGATCAGCATGGCCGCGCCGCAGGCCGAGAACACTTCGCCCTCGGGCAGGACCGCCGGTTCCTTGCGTCCATACCCGCCCCGGAACGGTATGCCCGCGCTGGTGACATTGTCGCCGGCCCCGTCCAGCAGGCCGGGTCGATCGGCCGACAACTGCAGCGAGGCGAAGCTCTTCACGGTCGGATGACGCTCGACGCCGGCCATCAGCTCGGCCAGCCATTCGGGCTCGGCGTAGGCGTCGGGGTTCAGCAGGACCAGCCAGCGGCCCTTGGCGCGCCGGGCGGCGAAGTTGTTGCCGGCAGCGAAGCCCAGATTGGCGCCCGCCTCGACGAAATCGACCCACGGATGGGCCTTGGCCGCCGCCTGTGGCGCTCCGTCGGTCGAGGCGTTGTCGATCAGGATCGTCTCGAAGTCGCGGAAGGTCTGGGCCGCCAGCCGTTCCAGGCACGGCGCCAGGGTCGAGCCGCTCTGGTAGGAGACGATGATCACGCTCACCGCTGGGGCGGGCTTGTTTTCGGTCGCTTCAGGCGGCATCGGTGGCGAAATTCGTTTCTCTAGGTACGCGTCATGAAGATCACGCCGCTGGCGATCCCCGAAGTGCTGCTTATCACGCCCGCGCGCCATGGCGATGAGCGGGGGTGGTTTTCCGAGACCTTCCGCCAGGCGGCGCTGGAGGAGGCTGGATTTAAGGCCACTTTCGTCCAGGACAACCATGTGCGCTCCACGACGCGCGGCATCCAGCGTGGCCTGCACTACCAGAAACCGCCGCACGCCCAGGACAAGCTGCTGCGCTGCGTGGTCGGATCGATCTTCGACGTCGCGGTCGATATCCGCAAAGGCTCGCCGACCTATGGCCAGTGGGTGGGGGCCGAGCTGTCGGCCGAGAACCGCCAGCAACTGCTGGTGCCCAAGGGTTTCGCCCACGGCTACGTCACTCTGACCGACGCCTGCGAGGTGCTCTACAAGGTCACTGACTACTATGCGCCACAGGCCGAGGGCGCGGTGCGCTGGAGCGATCCGGCGGTCTGCATCGACTGGCCGATCCCGGTCGCCGAGATCACCGCCAACGACCGCGACAACGCCGCGCCGCTGCTGAGCGAGATCGAGTCGCCGTTCACCTACTAACCACAAAACCCCGTTTCCCCGGCGAAAGCCGGGGCCCAGATTCATCCCGAGAGTTTGGGGTTTTCGCGCCATCAGCCTCGACCACCCCCGCCAAGTCTGGTGGGTTCGATCTGGACCCCGGCTTTCGCCGGGGAGACGGAGTTAGCGATGACTTTCACCGACTTCTTCTGGACCTCGCACGAAGGCCTGCCGCTGCACGCTCGCGACTACGCGCCGGCCAGCGAGACTGGAAAGCTGCCGGTGATCTGCATCCACGGCCTGACCCGTAACGCCCGTGACTTCGAGGACCTGGCGCCGCGCATCGCCGCCACAGGCCGCCGGGCGCTGGCGGTCGACGTGCGCGGCCGGGGCCTGTCGGCCCGCGATCCGAACCCGATGAACTATCATCCGGGGACCTACGCCGCCGACATCGTCTCGCTGCTCCAGGCGGCCGCGATCGACAAGGCGGTGTTCGTCGGCACCAGCATGGGCGGGCTGATCACCATGGTGCTGACCTCGATCATGCCCCAGGCCATCGCGGCGGCGGTGCTGAACGATGTCGGCCCCGAGCTATCGCCCGTGGGTCTCGCCCGCATCGCCGGCTATACCGGTATGGCCAGCCGCTTCGAGACCTGGGACGCGGCCGTCGCCTACGCCAAGGCGATCAACGAAGCCGCCTTCCCCGCCTACACGGCCGAGGATTGGGATGTCTTCGCCCGCCGGCTGTTCGACGAGAACGACGGCGCCTACGTCCTGGCCTACGACCCCGACATCTCGGCCCCGATCAAGGCCGCTGCGGAAGCCGCGGCCAAATCCCAGGCCGAAGGCGGCGCGGCGCTGGCCCCGCCCGACATGTACCCGCTGTTCCGGGCCCTGGCGAAGGACCGCCCACTGCTGCTGGTTCGCGGCGGGATCTCCGACCTGATCGACCCCGCCATCGCCGAGCGCATGCGGGCCGCCGCGCCCCACATGGCCTATGCAGAGGTCCCCGGCGTCGGCCACGCGCCGATGCTGACTGAACCAGAAGCTTGGGCGGGAATAGAAAACCTGCTGGAGACCGCGCCCTAAAGGGTGTGCCCGGACGGCTTGGCCGTGTTAGAGCCCCGGCAGTTCTCGTGCTGGAGCGCCCATGACCCTCGACCTCGCCGCCATCCAAGCCGCCGCCGGCCGCCTGAAGGGTCAGATCGAGCGCACGCCGTGCCGCCACTCCAAGACGCTGTCGAAGATTACCGGCGCCGAAGTCTGGGTGAAGTTCGAGAACCTGCAGTTCACCGCCGCCTACAAGGAGCGCGGCGCGCTGAACAAACTCATGCTTCTCTCGGAAGCCGAGAAGGCCAAGGGCGTCATCGCCGCCAGCGCCGGCAACCACGCTCAGGGCTTGGCCTATCACGGCGCCCGCCTGGGCGTGCCTGTCACCATCGTCATGCCCAAGACCACGCCGTTCGTGAAGGTGCAGCACACCCGCGACTTCGGCGCCAACGTGGTCATCGAGGGCGAGACCTATGACGACGCCAACGCCCACGCCCGCAAGCTGCGCGAAGAGCAGGGCCTGACCTTCGTCCACCCGTTCGACGATTACGACATCATGGCCGGCCAGGGCACGATCGCCCTGGAAATGCTGGAGGACGTGCCGGACCTGGAAGTCCTGCCCGTGCCGATCGGCGGCGGCGGCCTGATCAGCGGCGTGGCCACGGCGGCCAAGGCGCTGAAGAACGACATCCACATCATCGGCTGCGAACCGGCCATGTATCCGTCCTTCACCGCCAAGATGCGCGGCGTCGCGGCCCACTGCGGCGGCCAGACGATTGCCGAGGGCGTCGCGGTCAAGCAGGTCGGCGAGCTGACCTACAGCGTCGTCCGTCCGCTGATCGACGACGTGCTGCTGCTGGAAGAGCCCTATATCGAGCAGGCCGTGGCCCTGTACTGCAATGTCGAGAAGACCATCGCCGAGGGCGCCGGCGCGGCCTCGCTGGCGGCGCTGCTGGCCTATCCGGAACGCTTCCGGGGCAAGAAGTGCGGCCTGATCCTGTGCGGCGGCAATATCGACACCCGCCTGCTGGCCTCGGTGCTCACCCGTGAACTGGTCCGCGCCCAGCGCCTGGTGTCCCTGCGCATCATCGGCGACGACCGTCCGGGCCTGCTGTCGACCGTGGCCAGCGTGATCGGGACCATGGGCGCCAACATCATCGAGGTGAACCACAATCGCCTGGCCCTGGACGTGCCGGCCAAGGGCGCGGAGTTCGACATCACCATCGAAACCCGCGACGCCCAGCACACCCAGGAGGTGATGAACGCCCTGCGCGACAAGGGTTACCCGCCGCGCGTCGTCTAAGGCGTTATTGCTTGGGTTTGCCCGGCCCGATCCGGTTCACGTCCAGCAGTTCGATGCGGAAGATCATCACGCTGTTGGCCGGGATCGGACCCTTGTCCTGCGCGCCATAGCCCAGGGCCGGCGGCACGTAGAGCATCCACTCGTCGCCCGCCTTCATGCGCTGCAGGGCGATGATCCAGGCCGGCACCAGGCCGTCCAGCGGGAACACCGCCGGCACGCCGCGCTCGTAGCTGCTGTCGAAGATCGTGCCGTCGATCAGCTTGCCTTCGTAGTGGACCTTGACCTCGTCGGCCTTGGTCGGGTGCATGCCGCCGTTCGCGCCTTCGCGCACCACCTTGTATTGCAGGCCTTCCGGCAGGGTGACGACGCCAGGCTCCTTGGCATTCTTGGCCATGAAGGCCTCGGCCGTCGCCAGGTTCTCCTGGGCCTTCTTGCTGGGACCGCAGGCGGCCAGGGTCAGGCCGGCGGCGGCCAGGGTGAGAAGCAGGGCGCGACGATGCATGAAGAACCTCGAACAATCAGGCCGTTCAGCTAGCACGAAGAGCCCCGGAATCCATCTCCGGATGAACACCGACCGGCTGATGCATACTTTTCACGGAACAGTGGTGGCTTTCGTCGTCGAGCTTTTCTAGAAACAGCGTCCCAATATTCAGACGAGCTGCTCATGAAACCCGTCCGTAAAGCCGTCCTTCCCGTCGCTGGCCTGGGCACCCGCGTTCTGCCGGGCACCAAGACGACCCCGAAGGAGCTGCTGAACGTCGTCGACCGGCCGATCCTGTCGTACATCGTCGAAGAAGGCCGCAAGGCCGGCATCGAGCACTTCGTCTTCGTCACCGGCCGCAGCAAGGGCGCGATCGAGGACTATTTCGACCACCAGGTCGAACTGGAAGCGCAGCTGGAAGCCAAGGGCAAGCTCGATATCCTCAAGCAACTGCGCGACGAGCTGCCCAAGCCGGGCGAAATGAGCTTCGTGCGCCAGATGGCTCCGCTGGGTCTGGGCCACGCGGTGTGGTGCGCCCGCGATATCATCGGCGACGAGCCGTTCGCCGTCATGCTGCCCGACGTCATCGTCGACGCCGATCCGTCGGCGCTGGGCCAGCTGATCGAGGTCTATGACAAGGTCGGCGGCGGCAACGTCATCGGCGTCGAGGAAGTCCCCGCCAGCGAGACCCACAAGTACGGCATCGTCGCCCCGGGCGAAGTGAACGGTCGCCTGGCCACCATGACCGGCATGGTCGAAAAGCCCGCCCAGGGCACCGCCCCCTCGAACTGGTCGATCGCCGGCCGCTACATCCTGCAGCCCGAGATCTTCGACCTGCTGGCCGAGCAGGAAAAGGGCGCGGGCAACGAGATCCAACTGACGGACTCGATGGCCAAGCTGATGAAGGCCCAGGACTTCCACGCCTATGTCTACGAAGGCGTCACCCACGACTGCGGCGACAAGATCGGCCTCTTGAAGGCGAACGTCGCCCTGGCCCTGAAGCGTTCGGACCTGGGCGCCGCGGCCCGCGCGGCCGTGGAAGCGGCGTTGAAGGCCTAGGCGCCACCTGCGAGACCGGGAAATCCTCTCGACAACCTTGGGCGGCGCCGACAATCTGGCGCCGTCCAGTTGGGGGATCCGATGCAGTATCTGAAAACCGCCTCTTTCGGCGGCCTGTTTGGCGTGACGTTCACGGTGGCGGCCAGCTGTCAGGTGGCTCTGACCCTGTTTGGCCTGATCGCCGCGTTCATGGCGCCTGGGATCTTCAAGATGAACGGCGAGGCGGCCAACAATCCGGTTCAGGCCGTCGGCGTCCTGATCTTCCTGCTGGCCGTGTTTCTCGTCATGAATGCCGGGATGTCGGCCCTCGGCGCGGGCCTCTGGCTGGGCGTCCGCAAACTGCTGCCGAACAAGCCCGCCTAAGTCCACTCGGCGAGGACGGCCTCGTCGTCCTCCGCCGCCCTGAAGGCCGCCGCGGCCTCGCCGACAAGTCGGCGGGCAGCCCAGACCGCCGCGCCGCGCACGACTGGCGCGGGGTCAGCCAGCAACGGCTCTACCACCGCCATCAGGCTGGCGTCGCCGCTGTTGCCGATCGCGTAGAGCACGTTGCGCACGAAGCGGTCGCGGCCGATGCGCTTGATCGGGTTCTTCGAGAACAGCGTCCGGAACTCAGCATCGTCCAGCACCGCCAGCTCGGCGAGTGACGGCTGCTTCAGCGCCTCGCGGGCCCGCAGCTTCGCCTCGCTCGACAGCGATGCGAACTTGTTCCACGGGCAGATCGCCAGGCAGTCGTCGCAGCCATAGATCCGGTTGCCCATCGCGGGCCGGAACTCCGCTGGGATCGGGCCGGCCAGCTCGATGGTCAGGTACGAGATGCACCGCCGCGCATCCAGCTGGCGCGGGGCCGGGAAGGCCTGCGTCGGGCAGATGTCCAGGCAGGCGCTGCACCGGCCGCAGTGATCAACCTCGGCCTCGTCGGGCGGCAAATCGAGCGTGGTCAGCACGCTGCCCAGGAACAGCCATGAGCCGAACTGGCGCGAGACTAGGTTGGTGTGCTTGCCCTGCCAGCCCAGGCCGGCGCGCTGGGCCAGGGGCTTTTCCATCAGGGGCGCGGTGTCGACGAAGACCTTCACGTCATTGCCGAAGCGGCGGTGCATCCAGCCGGCCAGCACCTTCAGGCGCTTCTTGATGACGTCGTGATAGTCGTCGCCCTGGGCGTAGACCGAGATCGCCGCGTCGCTCGTGGACTTGAGCTGCTCCAGCGGGTCGATGTCAGGGCCGTAGTTGACCCCCAGCACCACCGCCGACTTGGCGTCGGTCCACATGGCCGTGGGGTGCGAGCGCCGTTCCAGCGTCTCTTCCATCCAGCCCATGTCGCCGTGACGCTGCGCGTCGACGAAGGCCTTCAGCCACTCGCCGTTCGGCCAGCCGGCCGCCGCATCCGCGAAGCCGCAGGCCGAGAACCCCAGCTTCAGGGCCTCGGCGCGGATCTCGTCCTTGATGGCTTGAGGGCTAAGCTCAGAAATCGAGGTCGTCATAGTGCGCGGCCGGCGCGAGGCCGGGCCAGCGGTCGGCCAGGATCGGACGGAAGGCCGGCCTCGACTTCAGCTTCATGTACCAGGTCTTGGCCGTGGTGAAGTCCTTCCACGGCACGTCGCCGAAATAGTCGATCACCGACAGGTGCGCGGCGGCGGCGAAGTCGGCCAGGCTCATGCGGCGACCAGCCAACCAGTCGCGGGTCTGCAGCAGGCCGTCGATATAACCGAGGTGATGGCGCAGCGCCTCGCGGCCCTGGCGCAGGGCGGCCAGGTCCGGTGCGCCCATGCGCAGCAGGCGCTTTTCCATCTTCTCGTGCAGCAGGAAGCCGTTGACCTCGTTGTCGAACTTGCGGTCGAACCACTGCAGCAGGCGGCGGGCCTCGGCGCGCTCGCCGGCGTCGCGGCCCAGCAGCGGCGGCTCGCTCTCCGTCTCCTCGATATGTTCGAGAATGGCCCGCGTCTCGCAGACCACCAGGTTGCGCTGGTTGCGGGTCTCGACCAGCACCGGCGGCATGCCCGACGGGTTCAGCGAGGTGAACTCCGGCGGCATCTCCCAATAGCGGACCTGAATCTCGACGAACGGAAGCCGCTTCTCGCCCAGCGCCAGACGCACTTGTCGCGAGGCGGGGTCGAGGGGGAAGTGGTGAAGGGTGCGTTCGACGCTCATGCCCAGGTGCGCTCAGGCTGCATCGAAAGAGCGATGCGCCGCTTTGCTTAACAAGAAGTTGCCGAACGGGGTTTATCCAAGAAAAGCAGGCCTTTGTGCGGCGCTTTGACTCATTGTCCTTGGACGCGCGTCCGGGCGGCGAACCGTCCACACTTCGCCTGACGCGCTCGCTTAGCTGTTCATCCGCGCAATCAGGTTGGTCGTGCTCTGGCCCTGCTTCAACTCGGCCAAGACGACCTTGCCGCCATAGCCCAGCACCACGTCCGACCCGACCACCGTCTCGACCGTGTAGTCGGCGCCCTTGACCAGCACGTCGGGGCGGAAGGCCTTGATCAGCTCCAGCGGGGTGTCTTCGCCAAACAGCACCACCAAGTCGACCGACGACAGCGAGGCCAGCACCGTGGCGCGGCCCGTCTCCTTCTGCACCGGCCGGGTCGGACCCTTCAGCTTGGAGACCGAGGCGTCGGTGTTGAGGCCGACGATCAGCCTGTCGCAGGCGGCCTTGGCCTGGCTGAGCAGCGAGACATGGCCGGGGTGCAGGAGATCGAAGCAGCCGTTGGTGAAGCCAACCTTCAAGCCCCGCGCGCGCCAGCCTTCGACGATCGCCTTCGCCTGCTCGCGGTCGGCGATTTTGATCTCGCCCGGCTCGCCCTGGGCGGACGCCGCGACGGCGGTCAGTTCGGCGGCGGTGACGACGTCGGTGCCCAGCTTGGCCACCACCAGCCCGCCGGCAAGGTTGGCCAGGTGCGCAGCGTCGGGGAGGCTCGCGCCGGCCGCGACGGCCAGGGCCAGGGTGGCGGCCACGGTGTCGCCGGCGCCCGAGACGTCGAACACCTCGATGGCGGTGGCCGGCAGATGGACATGCGGCTGGCCACGCACCGACAGGGTCATCCCAGCGCCGCCGCGGGTGATCAGGGCGGCTTCCAGGCCCGGGGCCATGGCCAAGATCGCCGCGCCGGCGTCTTCCGAGGCCTCGTCGGAGTTTTCGGTGATGCCCGTGGCCTCGGCGGCCTCCTTACGGTTGGGCTTGATCAGGGTGGCTCCGTCATAACGGGCGAAGTCGCGGCTCTTGGGGTCGACGATCACCGGCTTGCCGGCGGCGCGGGCCGCGTCGATGGCGCCGCGCACAACCTCGGGCGTCAGCACGCCCTTGGCGTAGTCGGACAGCACCACGACGTCGGCCGAGGCCAGGCGCGCCTTAAAGGCGGCGAGCAGCGTAGGGGCGTCGCCGGGGCCACGATCCTCACGGTCGACGCGCAACATCTGGTGCGAGCCGGAGATATAGCGAACCTTCTCGGTCGTGCGGCGCTTGGCGTCGGTGACCAGCTCCGCTTCCAGACCATGCTCGGCGTCGATCATGCCGCGCAGGGCCGCGCCGGCGTCGTCCTGGCCAGCCAGGCCGATCAGCACCGCCTTGGCGCCCAGGGCCGCGACATTGCGGGCGACATTGCCCGCCCCGCCCAGCATGGCCGTCTCCTTCTCGACCGCGATCACCGGCACCGGCGCCTCGGGCGAGATGCGGTCGACCGCGCCATAGATGAAGCGGTCCAGCATCACGTCGCCAAGGACCAGCACGGTCTTGCCGGCGAAGGCGCGGGGGAGATGGGAGAGGGCGTCGTTCATGCGCAGTTCCGTACCCTCACGCCCCGAAAACTCAACCCTCGACGCTCTGGGCGAAAAGGCCGCCGTGGGGCTCGGCCTTACCGCGCGGGTCCGGGTGGATCAGGATATCCGCCGCCGGGAAGGCCGCCAGCAACCGGTTCTCGGCGTCGACCATGATGGTGTGCGCCTCGGCCAGCGAGATGTCGGCGGCCAGATCCGCATGCATCTGCATGTGAACGTAAGGTCCCGAAGCGCGGGTGCGCAGCTGGTGAATCCCTAAGATGCGCGGATCCGCCGTGGCCAGGGCCAGGATCTTGGCGCGGTCTTCCTCCGGCAGCTCGGTGTCCATCAGCTGGCCCGAGGCCTCGCGGAAGACGCCGATCGCGCCCCAGATCAGCCACAGCGCCACGACTAGGCCGGCCGCTGCGTCGACCCAGGACAGGCCCAGCCACGAAGCGGCCGCCACCCCGACCAGGGCCACGGCGTTCGAACCCAGGTCGGCGGCGTAGTGGGCGCGGTCCCCGGCGATGGCGATCGAGCCGCTGGCCTTCAGCACCCGCGTCTGGGCGGTGATCAAACCCAGGGTCAGGACGATCGAGATGATCATCACGATCACCCCCGCCAGGCCGTGCTCGACCGGACGCGGATTGAAAAAAGCGTGGAAAGCCTCGCGCCCGATCAGCGCCCCGGACGCGAACACCAGACCGCCCTGCATCAGACTGGAGAAGGCCTCGGCCTTGCCGTGGCCGAAACGGTGCTCGGCGTCCGGCGGGGCGGCGGCGTAGCGGACCGCGAACAGCGTCACCAGAGAGGCCACCAGGTCCAGGGCCGAGTCCGACAGCGAGGCCAGGATCGCCACGCTGTCGCTGGCCCGCCAGGCGATCGCCTTGACGATGATCAGAACGGTCGCCGTCGCCACGGACAGCAGGGCGACGTTGCGGGTGGCCTTCGGGTCGGCGGCGGCGGACAGGGACATGAGCCCTATCTACCGCAACCCACCCGGAAACCTAAGCCGCCGCGCGCACCTCGGGTCCGACATAGACCGACTGCGGCCGGATCAGCCGCCCGCCGGCCAACTGCTCGCGGGCGTGAGCCAGCCAGCCGGCGACGCGGCCCATGGCGAAGACGCAGGTGAAGCTGGACGGCGGCAGGCCCAGGGCCTCCAGTAGCAGCGCCGTGTAGAACTCGACATTGGTGTCCAGCGGCCGGTCGGGCTTGTGCTCACGCAGGATCTCCAGCGCCGCCTGCTCGACGGCCTCGGCGAAGGCCACGCGGCCCGGCAGGCTGGGCGAGGCCGCCGACAACTTGCGCACAGCCGCCTTCAGGGCGTCGGCGCGCGGATCGCGGACACGGTAGATGCGGTGGCCGAAACCCATCAGCCGATCGCCGCGCGCCAGGGCCTTCTCCAGCCACGGACGAGCGTTCTCGGGCGTGCCGATCGCGTCCAGCATCTCGATCACCGGCCCTGGCGCGCCGCCGTGCAGCGGGCCTTTCAGCGCCGACAGCCCGGCCAGCACCGCCGAGGTCAGACCCGCACGGGTCGAGGCGACCACCCGGGCGGCGAAGGTCGAGGCGTTGAGGCCGTGGTCGCAGACCGTGACGAGGTAGGCGTCCAGCGCGGCGGCCTCGGCGTCGGTGGCGGGCGCGCCGCGGGTCATGCGCAGGATGTCGGCGGCGTGCGATAGGGCGGGATCGGGCGCGACGGGGCTCTCGCCCTTGGCCACGCGCAGCACGGCGGGCGTGAACACGGCCGGGGCGGCGATCAGCAGCAGGGCGGTCGGCAGGTCGTCGCCGTCGGGCAGGCGGGCCAGCAGGGCGCGCATGGCCTCGACCGGATCGCGGCGGGCCAGGGCTTCGTCAAGGGCGGCGACCTCGGCGAAGGCGCGGACGCGGGCCTCGCCCAACGCGGGGGCCAGATCGCTGGGCGCATCCTCGAAGAAGCCGTCGAACAGCAGGTGAGCGGCCTCCTCGTAGCGGGTGCGGCCCGAGAGGTCCTCGACGGCGTAGCCCCGGATCACCAGGCGGCCCTTGGCCCCGTCGACATCGGACAGAACGGTGCGGGCGGCGATGACGCCCTCAAGACCATCGAACATGTGAGGTCTCCTTTCATCGCCCGATGAAAAGCGCCTGCGAGCCTTGATCGTCAATCTTGATCAATATAATCAATCTATATGGCGGATTGGCTCGACGCGGATCAGGTTCTGGAACGGCTGGGGATCAGGCCGCAGACGCTCTACGCCTATGTCAGCCGGGGCCGGATCGAGGCCGCCGCCCATCCGCACGACCCGCGCCGCAGCCTCTATCGTGCCTCGGACGTCGCCGCCCTGGCCCAGAAGAAGGCCCGAGGTCGCCGCGCCGCCGACGTGGCCGCGGAGGCCATCGCCTGGGGTGAACCGGTGCTGCCCTCGGCGATCACCACCGTGGCTGGCGGCAGGCTCTGGTACCGAGGCCGCGACGCCGTGGAGCTGGCCGAGCAAGGCCTGACGCTTGAGAACGTCGGCCGCCTTCTACGCGGCGGTCATGGCGCGGCGTTGAAGTCCTCGCGCCGTCCCGAGCCACCGGTCGCCGACAGCGCCAGAGCTCGCCTGTTCCTGACCCTGGCGGCCCGCGCCGGCCGCGAGCCCCCCGCCCGAGGCCGCGCGCCGCTGGCGCTCGCCATGGAAGCCGCCGACCTGCTGGAGGCCGTCGTCGACGCCGCGACAGGCCAGGCCGGCGAAGGCCCGGCCCACGCCCGCTTCGCCGCCGCCTGGGGCTTGGACACCGCCGGCGCCGATCTCGTCCGCCGAACCCTGGTGTTGCTGGCCGACCATGAGCTGAACGCCTCGACCTTCGCCGCGCGAGTGGCGGCCTCGACCGGCGCGTCGCTGTCGGCGGCCTGCCTGGCGGGGCTATCGGCGCTGTCCGGCCCCCTGCACGGCGGCATGGCCGCGCGGGTCGAGGCCTTTGTCGAGGAGGCCGAACGCCGCGACGCCGTCCATGCCGTCTCCGCGAGACTGGCCCGAGGCGCGTCGATGCCGGGCTTCGACCATCCGCTCTACCCCGACGGCGATCCCCGCGCCGCAGCGCTGCTGGCGGCCTTCGAGGCCCCGCCCCTGCTGGCCGAACTGCGCACGGCGACCGAGACGGCTACGGGCCTCGCGCCCAATATCGACTTCGCCTTGGTCACCCTGGCGCGAACCCTAAAACTGCCGCCCGACGCGCCGTTCATCCTGTTCGCCACGGCCAGGAGCGCGGGCTGGGCCGCACATGCGATCGAGCAGCTGCAGACGGGGCGGCTGATCCGGCCCCGAGCGCGGTATGTCGGCGTCGCCCCGGAAGGCTACTCGCCCTCCTCCTCGTCGTAGCCGACCAGCCGCAGCGCCCGCGCCGGCAAGCCTTCCAGTTCGCACCACCGCTCCAGGGCCTCCTCGCGGCCGTGGGTGATCCAGACCTCGCCGGGACGCAGCTCCGAGAGGGTCGCGGTCAGCTCATCCCAATCCGCGTGATCGGACAGGATCAGCGGCAACTCGACACCACGCTGTCTCGCCCTCGCCCGCACCCGCATCCAGCCCGAAGCGAAGCAGTCGACCGGATCCGGAAACCGCCGCGACCAGCGGTCGGCCACGGCGCTGGGCGGGGCGATGACGATCTGGCCGGCGAAGGCTTCCTTGGGTCCCGAGGCGGTGGCCGGCGCCAGCGGCCCGAGCTCCACGCCGTGGGCTTCGTACAGAGCGTTCAGCCTCTCCAGCGCCCCATGCACGAAGATAGGCTTTCCCCACCCCGCCTCCCGCAACAGCTTGATCACCCGTTGCGCCTTGCCCAGGGCATAGGCCCCGACGATGTGGCAACGCTCGGGGAACTGCTCGACCGAGGCCAGCAGGCTCCGGATCTCGCCCGCGTCGTCGGGATGGCGGAAGACCGGCAGGCCGAAGGTCGCCTCGGTGATGAAGACATCGCACGGCACGGGCTCGAACCGCGTGCAGGTCGGGTCGCGGCGGCGCTTGTAGTCGCCCGAGACCACCATGGTCAGGCCCTTCCAGCGCACCACCGCCTGGGCCGAGCCCAGCACGTGGCCGGCCGGGACCAGGGTCACCTCGACACCGTTGTGGGTGATGGTCTCGCCGTAGGGGACAGCCTGCCGGCGCCCGGTGAAATCCTCGCCATAACGCGTGGCCATGATCGCCAGAGTCTCGGGCGTGGCGGCGACCGTCCCGTGCCCGGCGCGGGCATGGTCGGCATGGCCGTGGGTGATCACGGCCCGGTCCACGGGGCGGACAGGGTCGATATAGAAGTCTCCCGGCGGGCAGTAGAGGCCATCCGGCCGGGGACACAGAAGGTCTTCGGGCTTGATCACGGCTGGATATGACAACGCGGAAGACGCTAAGCCTATCCCCGACGAGGAGCAGGCATGAGCGACAACGAACAGAGCCGCATGATCGCCACGGCGATGAACGAGGGCAGTCCGCAGGCCAAGGCCCTGGGCTTCACCACCCTGGAGATCGGCGACAGCGTCGCGATCCTGAAGGTCCCCTACCGGCCCGAGATCATCGGCGATCCCGAGACCGGGGTCATCGCCGGCGGCGTGGTCACCACCCTGCTGGACCACGCCAGCGGCCAGGCCGTGCATGCGTCGATGGAGACCTGGACCTCGATCGCCACGCTCGACCTGCGCATCGACTATATGCGCGCCGCCGAGCCGGGCCTGGACGTGCTAGCCCGCGCCCACTGCTACAAGCTGACCCGCTCGGTCGCCTTTGTTCGCGCGGTGGCCTATGACCGCGACCCGGAAGACCCCGTGGCCACCGCCCAGGCGACCTTCATGCTGGATAGCAGCGCCGGCAAGAAGCCGGGCGCCAACCTCAAGCCGCCGCGCGAACGGCGCGCCAAGACCGGGAGCGCCGACCAATGAGCGACGCCGACACCCGCCTGGTCTCGATGCTGGACGCCATCCCCTATGCCCGCTTCCTGGGGATCAAGGCCGAGCTGGCTGGCGACGAGATGACCGCCATCCTGCCCTTCGCCCACCACATCGTCGGCAATCCGATGCTGCCCGCTATCCACGGCGGGGTGCTGGGAGCCTTCATGGAGATGACCGCCCTGGCCCAGCTGTCGGTGGCCGCGCCGATGAAGCGCCAGCCGCGCACCATCGATGTCTCGATCGAATATCTGCGCTCGGGCCGGCCGCTGACCACCTACGCCCGCGCTAGCATCAAGAAGCTGGGTCGCCGCATCGCCAACGTCCATGTCGAGGCCTGGCAGGAGACACGATCGGCCCCCATCGCGACGATGCGTGGACTCTTTTTGGTGGCGCCCAGCGAGGATTAACGGTCCGGACCCGGAACAATCGTCTCAAAGGATAAAGTTTCCCAGGAAACTAAATTTGGCGACGACATTAATCCTCTGTAATGCCGATTAGGTGCGACAAAGTTTCTTAAATCGGCGTCATGAAGCATGAGTAACGTGCATTAACCGGAGTCAGCGCCTATATCCCTGATCACCGGACGCCGAGAGGGCGCCGGGCAACAAAAACAGGGATCAAGACCATGACCATGAAGACCAACGCCGTCGCCGGCCTCGCCTCGCTCGTTCTCGCGGTTCTGCCGCTCGTCGTCATCGCCGGTTCGCTCGCTTCGAGCCTGTAAGTGATCGCCGCGTAAACTCCGTCGGGCCGCCCTTTCGGGGCCGCTTCGACGGAGATGGCGAACAAGACCTAACGAGAATACAAAGACTTGGCCGTCCGATGCAGGATGGCGTGGCGCGCAGCCAAGCGGTCGATATCCGCGTCGTAGCCGCCACCGATGACCCCGACCACGGGGATCTCAAGAGAAAGACAAGCGCCCAGGACATAGGCCTCTCGTCGCGCCAGACCATCATCGGTCAGCGACAGACGGCCCAGCTTGTCGTCCGCATGCGGATCCACCCCCGCATTGAAGAAGACGATGTCCGGCCGGACGCTGCCCAGCAGCGCCGGCAGGATCTCTTCCAGCTTTTCCAGATAAGCCTGATCACCGGTCCCGTCGGCCAGCTCGACGTCCAGGTCGCTGACCGCCTTACGATGCGGGAAGTTCTTCTCGGCGTGCATCGAGAACGTGAAGACGCTGGGATCCCCCTCGAAGATCCGCGCCGTGCCGTCGCCCTGGTGGACGTCGAGATCGACGACCAGGGCCTGGCCGATCGCCCCTTCAGCCAAGAGCCGGCGCGCCGCCACCGCCACGTCGTTGAACACACAGAACCCCGCGCCGCTCTCGGCCGAGGCGTGATGGCTGCCGCCGGCCGTGTTGCAGGCGATCCCGTGCTCCAGCGCCAGCCGCGCCGCCAGCAAGGTGCCGCCGGTCGCCGCCCTGGCGCGGGTCGCGACACTGTCGGTATTGGGCATGCCGATCCGCCGGATCACATCGGCGGGCAGCGACAGCTCGATCACGCCCCGGACATAGTCCTCGGTGTGGGCCAGCTTCAGGGTCTCGACGTCGATGAATTCCGGCTTCACGAACCCCTCCGACCCCGGAACGCCCTCGGCCTCCAGCACGCTGGCTAGGCGCGAGAACTTATCCATCGGGAAGCGATGCCCGGCCGGCATCTCGGCGCGGAACGCAGGGTGGTGGATCACGGGCGGAGAAAGCGACATCGCCCCACGATGGGGAGCCGGCTCGCCTGACGCAAGGTGACGACTTGCAGGCCCGCCCCGACAGGCCTATCGCACTGCACCATGCAGACGACCGAGACCCTGTCCGACATCCTCGACCTCGAACCGATCGAGGTGAACCTGTTCCGCGGCGTCAGCCCGAACGACGGCTTCCCGCGCATCTTCGGCGGGCTGGTGATCGCCCAGGCCCTGCTGGCGGCCTACAAGACCGTGCCCGACCGGGTCTGCCACTCGCTGCACGCCTATTTCATCCGCCCCGGCGACGTGAACGCCCCCGTGCTCTACGAGGTCGAGCGGGCCCGCGACGGCGGCACCTTCACCACCCGCCGGGTGGCCGCCATCCAGCATGGCGAGCAGATCTTCAACCTGGCCGCCTCGTTCCAGACGCCGGAAGACGGCTTCGAGCACCAGTTCGAACGCCCCGACGCGCCCGATCCTGAGAGCCTGCCGACCGAGGCCGAGTTCCTGAAAAGCCTAGGCGACCAGATCCACCCCAAGATCGTCGCCCTGGCCGAGCGTCCGCGTCCGGTCGACACCCGCTGGGTCGACATGCAGAACCCGATGGCCCCGGTGAAGAAGTCCGGCACCAAGCAGGTGTGGATGCGCGCCAAGGCCCCGCTCGGCGACGACATCCGCATGCAGCAGGCGGCCCTGGCCTACGCCTCGGACATGGCCTTCATGGAAAGCGCCCTGCGCCCGCACGGCCTGATCTGGACCACGCCTGGCCTGCAGGCCGCCAGCCTGGATCACGCCATGTGGTTCCACCACCCGTTCGACTTCAACGACTGGACCCTGTTCGCCCAGGACAGCCCCAGCGCCTCGCAAGGCCGCGGCCTGGTGCGCGGCCAGATGTTCGGCAAGGACGGCCGGCTGGTGGCGTCGGTGGCCCAGGAATGTCTGATGCGGGTCCGCAAATAATCTAGAGCCTCTGATCCGCCGCCAGCGCCGCCGCCGGGTCGGCGATGGCGTCGGCGCGCTCCTTTTCCGACTTCGGGGTCGAGACCAGCGGCTTGGCGGCCGCGAGCGCGCGGCGGTAGGCCTCGGTCAAAGCGCCTTCCAGCGGGGTCTCGACGTCGGGCTGAACGCCCACGCCCTCCCAGCCCTTGCCGGTCAACGGATGGATCGCCTGGCCGTTGGGCACGAAAACCACCAGGCCAAAGCCCAGCGCCGGGGCCGGGCGATTGGACGGGTTGCCGCCGCCGCGGGTCCTGGTCCCGATCAACAGGCCGCGCTTGTTGGCCTGGATGTCGTAAGCGAAGCCCTCCGCCGCCGAGAAGGTGCGCGTTCCGGTGAGCACGAAGATCGGCTTGTCGGCGTACAGAGGTCCGGCCTGCGGCGTGTCGGCCTCGCGTTGCTGGATCTCCTCGCCGCCATCGGCCTTGCGCCAGTGCAGCTGAGCCATGACCAGCGGCGTCTTCGACAGGTGGCCGATGAGGCGGGCGTCCGAGGCCCCACCGCCGCCGGTGTTCTCGCGCAGGTCGATGATCAGGGCGTCCGTGTGCTGCAGCAGGCCCATGGCCGCGTCGATCATCCGTGCGCCCTCGGCCTCCTGCTCGAAGTAGCGCAGCTTCAGATAGCCGATATTGCCGGGCAGCCGCCGGGCGGCCATCAGGCCATAGGCCAGCCGCTGGTCGACCAGGGCCTGGTCCGCGTCGCTGATCGAGGCCGACGCGGCGCTGGTGGTCGCCACCGAAACCCTCAAGTGCAGATCCTCGGAGACCTTCAGGGTGATGGCGCTGAGCGCCTCGGCCAGGGCCTGGCGGTCGTGGATCTTGACGAGCTGGCCACGCTGCGCCTTCAGCGCGGCTTGGACCTTGGCGGCGCGAGCCGGGTCGAAATAGCCGTTCATGTCCGTGACCAGCGTGTCGACCACCTGGCCGGCCTGCTTGGCGGTCAGCTCCTCGGCGGCGAAAGCAAGGGTCGGCGACAGGCCCAGCAGGGCGGCGGTGGCGAGAGCGAGGGTCAGCGTGCGCATCAGGCTTTCCTGGAAAAGATCATGCGCCACAAACCGTGGCGGCGCTGTGATGTCCAAGCCTATGCGATGAGCCCCGCCCCGCCGTCGACGGGTTTGGCTAGACCGGCTCGATCCGCGCCACCCCGGCGACCGCCAGGCCGCGCAGCAGGGCCGCCGCCTGCATGCCGTTAGTCAGCTCGCCATCCAGCGCCATGCGGATCGCCTCGGCGGGCGTGACCCAGAAGCTTTCGATGCGCTCGCCAGGGTCGTCGTGCGGCTCGGCCACGCGGACGACGTCGCGGGCCAGGATGATGTGCGTGCGGTTGTTGTGGCTGGCGGCGTTGGAGCGGCTCTCGCCGATCTTGCTCAGGGTCCCAGCGCAGCCCGCTTCCTCGAGCAGCTCGCGCGCCGCGGCGCCGACCGGATCCGTCTCGCCAGGGTCCATGTTGCCCGCCGGCAGCTCGGTGGAGATGTCGCCATAGCCGTGGCGATATTGCCGGACCAGCAGGACGTTGTTGGCCGCGTCCAGCGCCACGACCTCGACCCAGTCGCGATATTCCAGGACGTAGTAGGGCGCGACCACCGCGCCCTCGTCGGTCACGCAGTCGTCGGCGCGCAGATGAATCCAGCGATCCTGATGCACGATGCGCGAGGCGGTGACCCGCCACTTTCCGTCCGACATCGCCGTAGACCTCTGATTAGTCGCGCTCGCCCAGCTCTTCGTCGTCGGCCGAGCCCTCTTCCACGGAGGGCCCTTCATGCTCGCCGACCAGAGCCGGCGGGTCGGCGAGGATCAGACCTTCGCCGATCTTGACCTCCGGCACAGCCGCCCGCGTGAACGGCAAGTACCAGGTGGGGCCGCCCAGGTCGGGGGTGATCTCGAGAATGTCGCCGGCGCCGAAATTCTGGACGCTCTTCACGCGGCCCAGCAGGACGTCGGTCTGGATGTGGCGGACCGACAGGCCCACCAGGTCGGTCAGGTAGAATTCGTCCTCGTCCGGCTCGGGCAGGGCCGAGCGGGGGACGTACAGGCGAAGACCCCGAAGCGCGTCGGCCGCTTCCTTGGTCTCGACGCCCGGACAGCGGCAGACGACGCCGTCCTTGGTCTTGCGGGCCGAGGCGATGGTCAGGGCGGCCGAGCCGTCCTGGCGCTTCAGCGTCTTGAAGGCCGCGATGCTCAGCGGGTCTTCGGTATAGGTCGTGATCCGCACCTCGCCGCGCACGCCGAAGCCGCCGGCCACGCGGCCGACCAGGATCATCGGGTCATCGGGAGAGGTCGCGGCCATGATGCAGACAGAGTCGCGCCGCCGCCTCGGAAAGAGACGGCGGCGCTGGAACCCTGATTAGCCTTCCGAGGCTTCTTCAGCCGGAGCTTCAGCGGCCACTTCTTCAGAAGCCGGGGCCTCTTCAGCAGGAGCTTCTTCGGCGGCCGGAGCAGCAGCAGCGGCGGCGGCGGCTTCAGCAGCGGCGGCCTTGGCGGCTTCAGCGGCTTCGGCGGCGGCGACCTTGGCGTCTTCTTCGGCTTGCTTGCGCTCTTCTTCACGCTGAGCGCGCTCGGCCAGGCGCTCTTGCGCCTTCTTGCCCGGAGCGCCCTTTTGCGGGTTGTTGCCGTGGGTCCAGGCGACCAGGCCTTGAGCGGCCAGGAAGCGGGCGACACGGTCGGTCGGCTGGGCGCCCTTCTTGAGCCACTCCTGGATCGACTCGACCTTCAGGGTGACGCGGTTGGCGTCGTCCTTCTTGAGGAGCGGGTTGTAGGTGCCGACCTTCTCGATGAAGCGGCCATCGCGCGGCGAGTGGCTGTCGGCGATGACGATCGAGTAGTACGGACGCTTCTTGGCGCCGCCACGGGCGAGACGGATCTTCAGCATTTGAGGTAGTCCTTAAGGTCTAAAGTTCTATTTCTTGAACGGGTTGAAGCCGGGCAGGCCCAGGCCGGAGAGAGGGTTGGGCTTGGCGTCGCCGCCGCCCCCGAGGCCCGGCAGACCGGGCAGCCCCGGGACGCCGCCAGGGCCTCCCGCTGCATTCGGATCGACGGCGGGCATCTTGCCGCCGCCCATGTTTTTCATGCGCGCCATGTCGCCGCCGCCCATCATCTGAGCCATGCGGGCCAGGCCCTTGCCGCCATCCTTGGACATGGCCTTGAACATGTCGGCCATCTGGCGGTGCTGCTTGAGCAGGCGGTTGATCTCGGCGACGTCGACGCCCGAACCGGCGGCGATGCGGCGCTTGCGCGAGGCGGCCAGGATGTCGGGCTTCTTGCGCTCTTCCTTGGTCATCGAGCTGATGATCGCCTGCTGGCGACGGAAGATGCTGTCGTCGATCCCGCTCTCGGAGATCTGCTTCTTGACCTTCTGGACACCGGGCAGCAGGCCCATGATGCCTTCCATGCCGCCCATCTTCTGCATCTGGCGCAGTTGGGCGGCCAGGTCGTCCAGGTCGAACTTGCCCTTGGCCAGCTTCTTGGCCATGCGCTCGGCTTCGGCATGGTCGAGGTCGGCCGCGGCCTTCTCGACCAGCGCCACGACGTCGCCCTGGCCCAGGATGCGGCCGGCGACGCGGCGAGCGTCGAACACGTCCAGCTGGTCGATCTTTTCGCCGGCGCCCAGGAACTTGATCGGCAGGCCGGTGACGTGGCGCATCGACAGCGCCGCGCCGCCCCGGCCGTCGCCGTCGGCGCGGGTCAGGATCAGGCCCGTGAGCGGCAGGCGCTCGTGGAACGCCTTGGCGGTGCGCACGGCGTCCTGACCCGTCAGGCTGTCGGCGACCAGGATAGTCTCGGTGGGCGTGGCGATGCGGGCGATTTCCGCCGCTTCGCTCATCATCGCCTCGTCCAGCGTGGTGCGGCCGGCGGTGTCTAGGATCAGGACGTCGTAGCCGCCCAGCTTGGCCACGCTCATGGCCCGCTTGGCGATGTCCGGCGCGCTCTGGCCGGCGACGATCGGCAGGCTCTCGACCTCGACCTGCTTGGCCAGGGTCGCCAGCTGCTCCATGGCGGCCGGACGACGGGTATCGAGTGAGGCGACCAGCACCTTCTTGCGCTCGGTCTTGCTCAGACGCAGGGCCAGCTTGCCGGTGGTGGTGGTCTTGCCCGAGCCCTGCAGGCCGGCCATCAGGATGACCGACGGCGGGTTCAGCGCCAGGGTCAGGCCGGTCGGCGCTTCGCCGCCCAGCATCTCGACCAGGCCGTCATAGACGATCTTGACCACCTGGTCGGCCGGCTTGACCGAGCGGATGACGGACTCGCCCGCGGCCAGTTCCTTGGCCTTGCTGATGAAGTCCTTGACGACCGGCAGGGCGACGTCGGCCTCGAGCAGGGCGACGCGGACCTCGCGCAGCGCCTCGTCGATGTCCTTTTCGGACAGCACGCCGCGACCGCCGAGGCGATCGAAGACGCCTGAAAGTCGCTCTGTAAGGCCGTCGAACATGTCGAACCCTGAGTAAAAACACCCGAGCATGACGGACGTCATGCTCGATTCCTAAGACGCCGCCTGCTCGCAAGCAGGCGGTGGCCAAACGCGATCAGCCCCCGTGGACGATCACGTCGACGGGGGTCCTCGCCGTCCTCGTCCGGATGAATCCTGCGCTAACAGGCCGGGGTCGTGACGGTGGAGGCGCTGCTGATAAAGCGCCGGAAGCCGGGGCTTATGTCTCAAAAAGCTGAAAGAGTCAAAAGAGACCCTCAAATCCGTCTTCCCGGCGAAAGCCGGGACCCAGATGGAAAAGCGCTGTGGCGGACTCCAAGAGCGATGAGCTTTTCCAATCAGCCCAACGCCCTGGGATCTGGACCCCGGCTTTCGCCGGGGAAACGGATGGGTGTGGGGTAAAGGCTTACGCCGTGCCCAGGAAGTCGCGCTTGCCGACCTCGACGCCGTTGTGGCGCAGGATCGCGTAGGCGGTGGTGATGTGGAAGAAGAAGTTCGGCATCGCTTGGCCCTGCAGATAGTCCAGGCCGTTGAAGGTCTTGGTCTCGCCACGGTGGACCAGCTGGACGTCACGCGCCTCGCCGCCCTCGAAGGCGGCGACATCCAGGCCTTCGACAAAGGCGATGGCGCGGTCGACGCGGGCGATCAGGTCCTCGAACGAGGTCTCGACATCGTCCCAAGCCGGCACCTCGGCTTGAGCGAGGCGCGCGGCGCCGCCCTTGGCGAAGTCGGTGGCGATCTGCACCTGGCGGATCAACGGGAACATGTCGGGGTACAGGCGCGCCTTCAGCAGGGCGTCGGGGTCCCACTTCTTGGCCTCGACCAGGGCGGCGGCCTTGGTCAGCACACCCTTCAGACCCTTCAGGCCCTGGACGAAGACGGGCACGCTGGCCTGGTGGATCGAGATCGACATGGAAAGCTCCGAAAGGAAGATGCGCCTAGATAGGACGGGCGTGTGACGACCGGAAGCGGAACGGTTGGCGCAAGCTGTGGGTTTTAGAGCCTCGGAATTCCCAACCCATGAGGTTTGCCATGAAAGTCAGCGACGCCATGACCAGCCAGGTCTCGGTCGCCCGTCCTACCGACAGCATCCGCAAGGTCGCCGAGACCATGGCCAAGGTCGACAGCGGCGTGGTGCCGGTCGTCGACAACGGCAAGGTCGTCGGCCTGGTCACCGACCGCGACATCGTCCTGCGCGTGGTCGCCGAAGGCCGAAGCTTCGACAGCGCCGTCTCGGACGTCATGTCCGACGGCGAGGTGCTGAGCGTGAAGGAAGACGACATCCTGGCCGACGCCACCGCCAAGATGGCCAACAATCAGGTCCGCCGCCTGGTCGTGCTCAACGACTCCGGCAACCTGACCGGCATCCTGTCGCTGGGCGACGTGGCCAAGGACTATGGCGCCAAGCAGGTCGGCAAGACCCTGGAAGAGATCTCCCAGGAGCCGGGCGACGCGGCGCACTAGAAACAAAAAGGGCGGCTCCATGGGGAGCCGCCCTTCTCGTATCAGCTTGAGTCTGAAGTCTTAGACCAGCGAGCTGTCGATGGACTTGCAGGCTTCCATCAGGCCCTGAACCGACTCGACCGACTTGGCGAACATGGCCTTTTCGGCGTCGTTGGTTTCGAACTCGACGATCTTCTCGGCGCCGCCGGCGCCGATGACGACCGGCACGCCGACATAGAGGCCGTCCAGGCCGTATTGGCCGGTCAGGAAGGTGGCGCACGGCAGGACGCGCTTCTTGTCCTTCAGGTACGAGGTCGCCATGGCGATCGCGCTTTCCGCCGGGGCGTAGAAGGCCGAGCCGGTCTTCAGCAGGGCGACGATCTCGCCGCCGCCCTTGCGGGTGCGCTCGACGATGGCGTCCAGCTTCTCTTGCGTCAGCCAGCCTTGCTTGACCAGTTCCGGCAGCGGCAGGCCGCCGACGGTCGAGTGACGGACCATCGGCACCATGTCGTCGCCGTGACCGCCCAGGGTCCAGGCGTGGATGTCTTCGACCGACACGCCGGTGGCTTCAGCCAGGAAGTAGGCGAAGCGGGCCGAGTCGAGGACGCCGGCCATGCCGATGACCTTTTCCTTGGGCAGGCCCGAGAACTGCTGCAGGGCCCAGACCATCGCGTCCAGCGGGTTGGTGATGCAGATGACGAAGGCGTTCGGGGCGTGGGCCTTGATGCCTTCGCCGACGGCCTTCATGACCTTCAGGTTGATGCCCAGCAGGTCGTCGCGGCTCATGCCCGGCTTGCGCGGCACGCCGGCCGTCACGATGCAGACGTCGGCGCCGGCGATGTCGGCGTAGTCGTTGGCGCCCTTCAGGGCCACGTCCTTGCCGAACACGGCCGAGGCTTCGGCGATGTCGAGCGCCTTACCCTGCGGGGTGCCTTCGGCGATATCGAACAGGATCACGTCGCCCAGCTCTTCGCGAGCGGCGATGTGGGCCAGGGTGCCGCCGATCATGCCGGCGCCGATAAGGGCGATCTTCGCGCGAGCCATGGGGTCTCCATCAAGGCTGTGGACAGTGGAATGTCGCGGCGCGGTCTAGACCCGTAGCGGCTCAGTCTCAAGCCCTCTTTCCGGTTTCGCTGCACTGCGGCAATGATGGGTGAACAACGATAAGAGGAACCGGACATGAGCAAGACCGATCCGGGCCATTTCTTCGAGCACTTCAAGCTGGGCCAGAGACTGGTCCACGCCACGCCGCGGACGATCACGGCGGGCGATGTCGCGCTGTACACGGCGCTTTATGGACCGCGCTTTTCGCTGTTCTCGTCCGATGAATTCGCCAAGAGCTGTGGCCTTCCCGCCGCGCCGGTCGATCCGCTGATCGCCTTCCACGTCGTGTTCGGCAAGACCGTGCCGGATATCAGCCTGAACGCGGTGGCCAATCTGGGCTATGCCGAGGGCCGGTTCCTGGCGCCCGTCTTTCCCGGCGACACCCTGAGCGCCGTCTCGGACGTGATCGGTCTGAAGGAGAACTCCAACGGCAAGACCGGCGTCGTCTATGTGCGCACGACCGGGACCAACCAGCGTGGCGAGGCGGTGCTGAGCTATGTGCGCTGGGTGATGGTGCGAAAACGCGATCCGGCGGCGCAGGTCGCCGAGCAGGCGGTCCCGACCCTGTCGGCGGCGGTGGCGCCGGCCGATCTGGTGATCCCGCCAGGCCTGGATTTCAGCGGCTATGACTGGGCCCTGGCCGGCGCGCCGCACGCCTTCGAGGACTATGCGGTCGGCGAGAAGATCGACCATGTCGACGGCATGGCGGTGGAAGAGGCCGAACACCAGATGGCCACGCGGCTGTGGCAGAATACGGCCAAGGTCCATTTCAACGCCTTCGAACGCAGCCAGGACCCGTCGGGCAAACGGCTGATCTATGGCGGGGTGGTGATCTCGACCGCCAAGGCGCTGTCGTTCAACGGCTTGCAGAACGCTGGCCTGATCCTGGCCATCAACGGCGGGCGGCACGTGGCCCCGTTCTTCGCCGGCGGCACGGTGTTCGCCTGGAGCGAGGTGCTGGACAAGGCCGACCTGGGTGAGGTCGGGGCCTTGCGGCTGCGATTGGTCGCCACGAAGGACCGGCCCTGCGCGGACTTCCCGGACAAGGATGGCGAAGGGGTCTACGATCCGGCGGTCATTCTCGACTTCGACTATTGGGCGGCGGTTCCGAAACGTGGCTGAAGACAAGCAAGCTTTCATTCTCGACCCCGCCTTCGCCGCCACGTCGCATATGGTGGCGGACCTGCCGCTCTGCCAGGCCAGGTTGCAGGACGACGCCCGTTATCCGTGGCTCGTGCTGATCCCCCGTCAGCCCGATCTCCGCGAGATCGAGGAGCTGGACACCGCCCATCGGATCCAGCTGATGGAGGAGATCGTCCTGGCCGGAACCGCCGTCCGCGCGGTCGGGGCGGCGCTGGGCCTGGCGGTCGACAAGCTGAACGTCGGCGCCCTGGGCAATGTCACCGCCCAGCTGCACGTCCATGTCGTGGGTCGCCGCAAAGCCGATCCGGCCTGGCCCGGTCCCGTCTGGGGCCACAGCCCGGCCGACGTCTATTCGACCGAAGCCCTGGCCGCGCCGATCGCGGCGGCGCGGAAGGCCCTGAAGGCCTAGCGCCGCTTCTTCGCTGAACTCTTCTTGGCCGTCGCCTTGCCGCGCTTGGCGGCGGTGGCCTTGGACGCCTTGCCGCCCTTGCCCTTCTTGGCGGTCGAGCCCTTGGACTTCTTGGCCGCCGCCGCGCATTTGGCCTTGGCGGCCTTCAGCGCCTTGCCCTTCTTGCCCTTGGTCGAGCAGGCCGGGGCGGCGGGAGCCGGACGGCTGACGGCGGCGCGCTGGGCGACCGGCCAGACATAGGGTCCGCGCCGATCGGTCTCATAGCCGGGCGGGGCCTGCGGGAGAATGTGCTCGGCCACCACCGCCACGGTCGCCCCGTCCTCGACCAGCTCGCCGGACCAGCGCTCATAGCCGGACGGCCGCAGGGTCAGGACCGAGGATTGGCCGACCTTGGGGCTGAAGCGCGCGACGACGGCGTCGCCCTCGCGGCGCAGGTCCTCGACCAGGCCGGTCGAGCCGACGCTGCCGGGCCGGCGCAGGTCGCGCCAGGCGCCTTCCAGCTCGCCATAGCCGCCGGCCTTGTCGACGATCTGCAAGGCGTAGATCTGGCCGCCGTTCGCGCCGTTGACGTTCCAGCCGCCGTCCAGCGGACCTTGCAGGCTCTGGGCGGCCGCCACCGAGCCCTTGACCCGCATCTCGTAGACCTGGGCTCGGGTCGGGCTTCCGTCCGGGGCCACGGTCGCTTCGGGCGGCGGGATCGGCAGGATCGTGCCGCGATGCTTGGGCGCGGGCTTGTTGGCCGTCTCGGCCTCTTCCTCGTCGGTGGTCTGGGCGCTCTGCGAGATCAGGTCGGCCAGCGGGTCGATCGCCTGCGGGACCTCGGGACCAGGTTGAGCCGGCGCCGTGCTGACAGGCGCGTCACTGACCGGAGGCGTCGCCACCTGCGGAACCGGTGCGGGCGCTGCCGGGGTCTGCGCCAGCGCGGGGCTGGCGACCATGACGACGGAGAGAACGATAGCCCGCATCAGAAACCTTCAACTGCCCCCTAGGCGCCCGCCGACCTCGCCGCGATAGCCTCCGCCACCGCGACCAGGCGCTCGGCCTGCGCCAGATGCAGACGTTCGGCCATCTTGCCGTCCACCCGCAAGGCGCCTTTGCCAGAATTTTCGGGCGCGTTGAAGGCGGCGATCACCGCACGGCTCCAGGCCAGGTCCTCGGGCGAGGGCGAGAACACCCGGTTGCAGATCTCCAGGTGCTTGGGATGGATCAGGGTCTTGCCGTCGAAACCGAAGTCGACGCCCTGCACGCAGACCGCCTCCAGCGCCGCCAGGTCCTCGATGTCGTTGTGCACCCCGTCCAGGATGGTCAGGCCATGGGCGCGGGCGGCCGCCACCGACAGGGTCAGCAGCGGCAGGAACGGCGCGCGATCCGGGGTCTGGCGGGCCCGCATCTCCTTGGCGAAATCGTTGACGCCCATGACCCAGGTCGACAGCCGCGTGCCATGGACCGCGCCGGCGATCTCCCACAGGTGGAAGGCGGCCTTGGCGGTCTCGATCATGGCCCAGAGGCGGGTATGCGGCGGCGCGCCGTTCAGATGCTGGTCGTACAGGCGCACATCGGCCGCATCGTCCACCTTGGGGACCAGCACCGCGTCCGGCCCGGCCTCGCGGGCGGCGGCCAGGTCTTCGGCGCCCCAGGGGGTATCCAGGCCGTTGACCCGGATCACCACCTCGCGCGGCCCAAAGCCCCCGGCCCTGACCGCCGCCACGGCCGCCTCGCGCGCCGCAGGCTTGCTCTCGGGCGCGACGGCGTCCTCCAGGTCCAGGATGATGATGTCGGCGGGGAGGGTGCGAGCCTTCTCGACCGCCTTGGCGTTGGAGGCGGGCATGTAAAGCGCGCTGCGGCGCGGACGAATAGCGGTGTCGGACATGCGAGAACTCCCTTGGCCCCTCGACCCTAAGCATCGCCGCGCCGCGACAAAAGCCTTCCCTTGGGCGCGTGCGGGCGTAGGGTCGCCGACATGAGCACCCGTTACGACAAGAGCGCCCGGAACGTCCTGGGCGGCGAACTGGCCGCCTGCTCGATGGACCCGGTCACCGGCTTCTATCGCAACGGCTGCTGCGAGACGGGTCCGCACGACCTGGGCCTGCACACCGTCTGCGCGGTGATGACCGACGATTTCCTGGCCTTCTCCAAGGCCCAGGGCAACGACCTGTCCACCCCGCGTCCCGAACTGGCCTTTCCGGGCCTGAAGGCCGGCGACCGCTGGTGCCTCTGCGCCGGTCGCTGGAAGGAAGCCCTGGACGCCGGCATGGCCCCCCAGGTGGTGCTGGAAGCCACCCACGAGGAGATGCTGGCCATTGTCACCCTGGGGGTGCTGAAGGACCACGCGGTGGCGTGACACGGCGTTTCGGCCTCACGCGGCCAGCCGCTGAAGGTGTGTGGGGAGGCGACGGAGCGGCCGGGCGAACCCGGAGACCGTAGGGTTTGTTTTGCGTTTCGGCTCGTCGTCCGCTCCGCCAGGCTGTTGTTTCCATCAGGACGGCGGGCGTGAGCATTGTCTGCTCGGGCCTCCGTTCCCCGCGGACGGGCGTGGACCCACTGGATCGGCTCTACCGGCTCCAGCCCGACAATCCACGATAGGCGGTTTTCACGATCACCGCCCTGTCGCTCCGCTCACATCCGTGGATGAAGCGGCCCCGCTCAGCCTATCCCCGCCGCCGTTTTGGGCCGGATCCAAACGCCCTCCCCCGCGACGGGGATGGCTATGATTGTGCGGCGGAATTTAGCGCGGATCATTCAGCGGCGCGTAAAATCGACAAGGCGTTGATTTCATTGAGGTCGACCTCGCGAACGCCGAGGATAGAGCACGCTGTATCCTCTACTTCCCTTGCGAGAGAGGGGATCGTTTTGAGCGCCTTGCCACAACCCCTGAAATATACGACAAATCGAAATCGCCAGGAGGTCGAGTTTCGGGAGGTCGGGTGATGGACAAGCGTCTCGTCGCGTTCAGCCTGTTATTGTCTCTGGTCGCCGGAACCGCGGTCGCCGACGGCCAGCACTACGCCACCGCGCCGACCCAGAAGGACGCCAAGCGCCAGGCGACGGCCGAGGCGAAGGCGACCGCCAGGCAACTGGCCCAATGCTACCATCCCGCCCGCCAGGTCGATGACTGTCAGGCCGTCGACGGCGGCTTCCGCTGCCGGGCCGAGACCTCGGCCCGGTACAGCAGCTGCAAGCGCGCCGGCTGGGTGAACGAATATACGGCCGAGACCAGTCGCGTGAGATATGTCGGCTGGCGCGATCCCATCGCAGGCCCGTGGCCGCTAGACACCTATCGCGGCCCAGTCACGCCCTCGGCCTATGGTCTGTACTTGCCGCGCGACGCGGGACCGCCTCCGCCGCCGGCCTTCCCGAACTAGCCGGCCAGCGGGTATTCCCGTTCCAGCCGATAGGCCGAGCCTTGGCTGGTCTGCCAGCTGGAATAGAGGCCGAACCGGTCGACATGGAAGCTGGGCGCATGCAGCAGGTTGTTGGCCTGGATCCAGGCGCCGACCTCGGGCGCGGCGGCGCGCTTCAGATAGGCCAGGGTGACGTGCGGCGTGTAGAGCCGGCTTTCAGGCTTGAGCTCGGCGGCGCGGGCGGCGCTTTCATTGGCCTTCTGCAGACGCCGCAGCGGCGCGCTGTCCTCGACCCCGGCCCAGACGGCGTGGATGTCGGGGCCTTCGCCGAAATGGCCGACGCCGGCCAGGGTCAGGTCGAAGGCCGGCGCGGTGATTTCCGCCAAGGCCTCGTCCAGGTCGGCGGCGACCGGCTCCTGCACGTCGCCGATGAAGCGCAGGGTGATGTGGAACGCCTCCAGCGGCCGCCACCGCGCGCCTTCGATGCCGTGCTGGCGGGGCAGCAGGCCCTGGCCGATGTCGGGCGGGATGGCGATGGCGGTGAACAGACGGATCATGTGTCTGATGTACCGCGCTCCGGAGCGGCGGCAAGTCCGCCGGACGTTGCAATCGGCGAAGAGCGACTGCTATCGGTTGCGCCGAACTGGGGGCGGGGACGTGACGCGAGGCCATCATCGAACGGGACGCGCCGGCCTGGCGCTGGCCACCGGCCTGCTGCTGGCCTGGCCGGCGGCGGCCCAGGTCCAGGGCGAGGACCCCTATCCCAACCAGGCGCCCTGGGGAAAGGTGATGATGCGCTGCTTCGTCACCGCTCAGGGCACACTGAAGGACTGCGAGGTCCTGAGCGAGACCCCCAAGGACCTGGGACTGTCCGCGGCCGCCCTGAGGCTGAGCGCCCAGTTCCGCATGAAGCCCAAGACCGTCAATGGAAAGCCCGTCGACGGCGGCAAGGTCATCATTCCGTTGATCTTCAAGGCTCCGCCGGAGACGGAGCCCTCGCAGGAACCCTAGTCGTTACGGGCAGGGGTTGGGGTGCTGGGCGTGGATGGCGTTGACCGCCGTCTCCAGGTCGTCGGTCCAGGCCAGGTCGAAGGCGTCGATCGCCGTCGTCAGCTGCGCCATCGAGGTGGCGCCGATGATGGTGGCGGTCACGAACGGGCGGGTGTCGCAGAACTTCAGCGCCAGCTGGGCCGGATCGATGCCCTGGGCCTTGGCCAGGTCGACATAGGCGCGGAACGCCTCCTGCGAGCCGGGACCCTCATAGCGCTGCATGCGGTTGTAGAGCGCCTTGCGCGAGCCGGCCGGCAGGGCGCCGTCCAGGTACTTGCCGGTCAGCTGACCCTGGGCCAGCGGCGAATAGGCCAGCAGGCCCACCTGCTCGCGCATGGCGATCTCGGCCAGGCCGTATTCGAAGGTGCGGTTGGCCAGGTGGTAGGCGTTCTGGATCGAGGCGATGCGGGGCAGGCCGCGCGTTTCGCTCTCGGACAGGAACTTCATCACGCCCCAGGGGAACTCGTTGGAGACGCCCAGATGGCGGATCGAGCCCTTCCTCACGTGGGCGTCCAGCGCCTGGAGAATGTCGCCGAAGGCCTCGAAGTTCTGGTCGTAATCCTTGTAGGCCTGGCCGCCGAACACCCGCACCTGCCGGTCGGGCCAGTGCAGCTGGTAGAGGTCCAGATAGTCGGTCTTCAGGCGGCGCAGCGAGCCCTCGACGGCCTCGTCGATCTGGGCCTTGGTCTGGCGGGTGACCGAGCCGTCCTTGCGCATCCACGGCAGGCCGCCGAAGGCCGCGCCCTGACCGGCCACCTTGGAGGCCAGCACGATCTCGTGACGCTTGCCGGTCTTTTCCAGCCACGAGCCGATGTAGCTCTCGGTCCGCCCTTGGGTCTCGGCATTGGGCGGGCTGGCGTACATCTCGGCCGTGTCCCAGAAATTGACCCCGCGACCCAGCGCGTAGTCCATCTGCTGGTGCGCCTCGGCCTCGGTGTTCTGCGAGCCCCAGGTCATGGTGCCCAGGCAGCAGCGCGAGACGGACACGTCCGTGCGGCCCAGCTTGACGTATTCCATCGGCGACGCGCCCCTGTTTTGCCTTGTGTGGGGAGCTTTCTAAGGGCGTCTGCCGTTGTCCCGCAAGGCGCGGCGCCGAACAGCCGCATTCCCGAATGCATACCATGAACGCATCGCGGAGGGGGATTGCGCGGCGGGCCGGGACACCCGATATTCAGGATCGCGTCCACCGTGGACGCTCTTAGCTCAAGGGCTTAATTCGATGAACGACTTCAACCGCGACTACGCGCGCTCGATCCCGGCGGATCGCGCCGACATGTCGGTTGACGCCGGCCTGCGTAGTTTCATGCTCGGCGTCTACAACAAGGTGGCGCTGGGTCTCGTCCTGTCCGGCGCCCTGGCCTTCGTGACCTCGTCGGTCCCGGCCGTGCGCGACCTGATGTTCGTCGTCCAGGGCGGCGTCCTGGTCGGCGTGACCCCCATCTACATGATCGTGGCCTTCGCGCCGATCGTGCTGATGCTGGTGGCCGGTTTCGCGCTGCGCAACCCGCAGCCGCGCACCGCCGGCGCTCTGTACTGGACGATCGTCACCCTGATCGGCGCCTCGCTGGGCAGCGTCTTCCTGCGCTACACTGGCCAGTCGGTCGCCTCGACCTTCTTCATCACGGCCGCGGCCTTCGGTGGCCTGAGCCTGGTGGGCTACACCACCAAGAAGGACCTGACCGGCTTCGGCAGCTTCCTGATCATGGGCGTGGTCGGCATCCTGATCGCCTCGATCGTCAACATGTTCCTGCACAACAGCATGCTGATGCTGATGATCAACGTGCTGGGCGTGTTCATCTTCGCGGGCCTGATCGCCTATGACACCCAGCGCCTGAAGATGACCTACTACGCCCTGGGCGGCGACGCCGCCGGCCAGAGCGTGGCGACCAACTTCGGCGCGCTGTCGCTGTACATCAACTTCATCAACCTCTTCCAATTCCTGCTCAGCATCCTGGGCAGCCGTCGTTAAGACGGGCGGAAGGGTCGAAAGACCGGGCCCCGGCGGGAAACCGTCGGGGCTTTTTCTTTGGCCGGTTCGCACCCACATTGGTGGGATGGAGACGACGATGATCCGAGCCTTCGCCCTGACAGTCGCTTTGATGGCGGCGACCGGCGCCTACGCCCAGGCGATCCCGGCCTATCCGCCGATGCCCAAAGCGCCGAATCTCTCCGCGCCCCTGAACCTCAAGCCGGTCGGCCCGGTGGAGCTGCGCTACGCCCAGGCTCCAGCGCCGCTGCCCCGAGGCGTGGCGCGGACGGCGATCGAGCGGCGCGACGGCGCGGTCTCGGGCGGGGTCGGCGTGCTGTGCGGCATCCAGCCCAGCGCGGACAGCAGCGGCATCGGCACGGCGCGCGGCTACGACAATGACGGCCGCTTCGTCGGCGCCAAGCTGGGCTTCAGCTTTTAGTCGACCACCGAGAACTTGCCCTTCTCGAACACCCTCAAGACCACCGGCAGTTCGTGGCCGCGCTTGAGGATCTGGCCGCCCTGGCCGAACACCGCCCAGGCGCCCTGCTTGCGGGCCAGGGCCGGATGCTTCTCGACCCGATAGAGCGGCGCTTCGGCGGCGTGGCGGAAGATCGAGAACACGGCCCGATCGGACAGACCCGCGATCCCGTAGTCGCGCCACTCGCCCGCCGCGACCATCCGGCCGTACAGGCGCATCAGCTGATCCAGCTCGCGGCGCTCGAAAAAGACGACGCCGCCAGTTGGGCCGCCGACAGGTGCGGTGGGATGGGAGTCCAGGGCCATCTCGTGAATCTAAGCCCAAATCGCCCGAATGGAACAGCCGGCCGGCCCCGTTTTCGCGGACGGGAAACGATCCGTGTCGCGACAGTCACGCCGGACGAAAATGACACCGCATGGCCATGGTGCGCCCCGATATGACCTTATTTCGGTCCTTCGCCCGCCTGTTTGCGGGTCGATAACAACATCGTCGGCTGATCGGAAACCCCACGGTCTCGGATCCTGAACAGCCCCCCCAGCCCCCCAGATCGCGGGCCGGTCAGCCGACAAACTCTATATCCCCTCCCCCAATTAGCCCGCGCGGTTCTCCCCCACCGCGCGGGCTTTTTGCATTCCAAGTTTTGAAAAAAGCCCGCCGCAAAACGACCTTGGTTCGGCCCAGACCTCGCCCGAACCGGCCGCGATAAAGAAAGCGTCGACGAAGAGCGGACCGGGTTCCTGTCCAGCCCCCCAGCCCGCCCGGTCACGAGACGCTTCTCGCCGACATGCAAAAGGAACCCGCGTGGCCCGTCCCCTCCGGTCACGCGGGTTTTTCTTTGTGTGGAGTTCCCGGGAGCCCTAGCGCTCGGTCTTGGTCGTCTCGAGGACGCCCAGGATGCGGCCGCCCTTGGCGCCCTGCACCAGGATGACGCTTTCCAGATTGTCGTCGGCCGCGACCGGCAGGCGATAGAGCTTAGGCCGGCCCGTCCAGGGGCCCAGCTTGACCAGCTCGCGCACCACGTTGCGGTGGACCAGGGTCTGGCCCTTGTTGTCGCCGCGCTTGACGGCGATGTCCTGCTCGCGCGGGTCGTAGCGCACCAGCCAGACCTCGCCGCCGCCGCGCGGAGCCGGGCCCGAGCCGACCGCGACGCGGTTCTTGCCGATGAATTCCATGTCCGGCGCGTTGAGCGGGGTGCGCTTGGCCGTCTTGACCAGGTCCTGCACCGCCTCGGCCTTGGCGCCCGAGGCCTGGACGCGGCCGGCGACCACGACCTGGGGCGTGGGCACGTCGCGCAGGGCGAACTTCTTGGCGTAGGCCCGCTGGCGCTCGGCGAAGACCGGCTTGGCGAAGGTGTCCTTCCAGCCCAGGTAGTCCCAGTAGTCGACCGAATAGGTCAGGGCCAGGACGCCGTCGTCCTTGGCCAGGTCCGCCGCGACCTGGTTGGCCTTGCCGCAGGACGAGCAGCCCTGGGCCGTGAACAGCTCGACCACCACCGGAGCCTTCTGGGCCCAGGCGGCGGCGGGAACAAGAACGCCGGACAGGGCCAGGGCGAGCAGGGGGAGGACGGCCTTACGCATTGCGGGTCACTTAAGCCAAGAACGCCCCGGATATCCGTTCACGAGGCCGTGAATAGCGCCGGTCCATGGGGAGAAAACGCGGAGAAAACGTTGTCACGCCCCTCTCCAACGAAAAACGGCCGGCCCCCGAGGGGACCGGCCGCCTTTTTCAGACGCCTGAGCGCTGCTTAGCCCTCGGACTTGGCCAGGTTGCGCAGCACGTAGTTCAGGACGCCGCCGTTCTTGAAGTACTCGAGCTCGGTCGGCGTATCGATGCGGCAACGGACCGGGAAGCGGGCGATGCGGCCGTCGGTCGGGCGGTAGAGCTCGACGATCAGCTGCTTGCGCGGCGCCAGGTCGGTGAGGCCGCGGATCGAGACGATCTCCTCGCCGGTCAGCTCCAGCTTCTGCCAGCCGTCCTGCACGAACTGCAGCGGCAGCACGCCCATGCCGACCAGGTTCGAGCGGTGGATGCGCTCGAAGCTTTCGCAGATCACCGCGCGGACGCCCAGCAGCTTGGTGCCCTTGGCGGCCCAGTCACGCGACGAGCCGGTGCCGTATTCCTTGCCGCCGAAGACGACCGCCGGGCGGCCTTCTTCCTGGTACTTCATGGCCGCGTCGTAGATCGGCATCACTTCGCCGGTCGGGAAGTGCTTGGTCACGCCGCCTTCGATCTCCGGCGTGATCTTGTTGCGGATGCGGATGTTGGCGAACGTGCCGCGCATCATCACCTGGTGGTTGCCGCGACGCGCGCCGTAGCCGTTGAAGTCCACCGGCTCGACGCCGTGGTCGACCAGGAACTTGCCGGCCGGGCTGGACGTCTTGATCGAACCGGCCGGGCTGATGTGGTCGGTGGTGATCGAGTCGCCGAAGACGGCCAGGATGCGGGCTTCCACGATGTCGGTGACCGGGGCCGGGGTCATCGACATGTTCGGGAAGTACGGCGGGTTCTGGACGTAGGTCGAGTCACCTTCCCAGGCGTAGGTCTGGCCGCCGGTCACCTTGATGCCCTGCCAGTTCTTGTCGCCCTTGAAGACGTCGCCGTAGCGGGTGGCGAACATCTTTTCGTTGATCGCCTTGCGCTGCAGGGCGGCGATGTCTTCGTTCGAAGGCCAGATGTCCTTCAGGAAGACGTCGTTGCCCTTCTTGTCCTGGCCGATCGGCTGGGTGGCCAGGTCGATCTTCAGCGAGCCCGCCAGGGCATAGGCCACCACCAGCGGCGGCGAGGCCAGGTAGTTGGCCCGCACGTCCGGGTTCACGCGGCCTTCGAAATTGCGGTTGCCCGACAGCACCGAGCACGCGACCAGGTCGGCGTCGTTGATGGTCTTGCTGATGGCTTCCGGCAGCGGGCCCGAATTGCCGATGCAGGTGGTGCAGCCGTAGCCGACCAGGTTGAAGCCGAGAGCATCGAGGTGCTTGGTCAGGCCGGCCTTGGCCAGGTAGTCGGTGACCACCTGCGAGCCCGGCGCCAGCGAGGTCTTCACCCACGGCTTGGTCTTCAGGCCCTTGGCGACCGCGTTCTTGGCCAGCAGGCCGGCGGCGATCAGGACCGAGGGGTTCGACGTGTTAGTGCACGAGGTGATGGCGGCGATGACCACGTCGCCGTGGCCGACGTCGAAGTTCTCACCCTCGACCGGCGCGCGCAGGTCGGGCTGCTCGCCCTTGCCGAACTCGCCGACCAGCGACTCCTGGAACTTGACCGAGGCGTCGGCCAGCAGGACGCGGTCCTGCGGGCGCTTGGGGCCGGCCAGCGACGGCTGCACCGAGGCCAGGTCCAGTTCCAGAGTGTCGGTGAAGGTCGGCTCGGCGACGCCGGGCTCCCACCACAGACCTTGTTCCTTGGCGTAGGCTTCGACCAGGGCGACGCGCTCGGCCGAACGGCCGGTGCCCTTCAGGAAGGCCACGGTGGCGGCCGAGATCGGGAAGAAGCCGCAGGTGGCGCCGTATTCCGGCGCCATGTTGGCGATGGTCGCCTGGTCTTCCAGGGTCAGGTTGGCCAGGGCGTCGCCGTAGAATTCGACGAACTTGCCGACCACGCCCTTCTTGCGCAGCATCTGGGTGACGGTCAGCACCAGGTCGGTGGCCGTCGCGCCTTCCGGCAGGGCGCCGGTCAGCTTGAAGCCGATGACTTCCGGGATCAGCATCGGGATCGGCTGGCCCAGCATGGCCGCTTCAGCCTCGATGCCGCCGACGCCCCAGCCCAGGACGGCCAGGCCGTTGACCATGGTGGTGTGGCTGTCGGTGCCGACGACGGTGTCGGGATAGGCGACTTCGGCGCCGTCGACTTCGTTGGTCCAGACGGTCTGGGCCAGGTATTCCAGGTTCACCTGGTGGCAGATGCCGGTGCCGGGCGGGACAACGCGGAAGTTGTTGAACGCCGATGAACCCCAACGCAGGAAGCGGTAGCGCTCGATGTTGCGCTCGTACTCGCGCTTGACGTTGTCGTCATAGGCTTTCGGGTTGCCGAAGTTGTCGACCATCACCGAGTGGTCGATGACCAGGTCGACGGGGTTCAGCGGGTTGATCTTGGCCGGGTTGGCGCCCAGGGCGACCATGGCGTCGCGCATGGCGGCCAGGTCGACGACGGCGGGAACGCCAGTGAAGTCCTGCATCAGCACGCGCGCCGGGCGGAAGCTGATTTCGTGCTCGACCGAGCCCTTGTTCTGCAGCCAGGCCGCGACGGCCTTCAGGTCGTCTTCGTTGACCGAAACGCTGTCTTCGTTGCGCAGCAGGTTTTCCAGCAGCACCTTCATCGAGACCGGCAGCGACGACGTTCCGGCAAGACCGGCTTCCTCGGCGGCGCGAAGGCTGTAATAGACGTAGGACTTGTTGCCGACTTTGAGCTCGCGGCGGGCTTTCAGGCTGTCAACAGACGCCATTTTAGAGGATCCTTCTCTGTCCACGGCCGCCCGAAAACCACTCCCGGGATCACGCGCTAATCGGAAGGGACACACAGGTTCCGCCTCCGCGCCGCGTACCACCCTGAACGACTGGAGGGGGGCGACCGGCCGCTTCTTAGCGCTGCTGCCGCGCAACGTCCATGTCGCGCGCGGGGTCTTGGCATGTTGAGAGTTGTTCTCATTAAGGATCTGGCGATTTCGCGTGGCGAGCGAAGGCTGTTTTCCAAGCTGGATCTGACGCTTGAGGCGGGCCAGGCCGCGGCGCTGGTCGGACGCAACGGGGCGGGGAAAACCAGCCTGCTGCGCGCCGTCGCGGGCCTGCTGCGACCGGCCGAGGGTGGCGTGACCTTCCAGGGCGAGACCGGACCGATCGAGGCCGAGACGGCGCGGGCCGAGCACCTGCATCTTTTGGGTCACCAGGACGGGCTGAAATCCAGCCGCACGGCCTGGGAGGAGCTGCGGTTCCAGACCTTGTGGACCGGCGGCACTGACGACAGCGCCCGCGCGGCCGCCAAGCGTTTCGACCTGAACCGCCTGCTGGACCTGGAGGTCCGCCGCCTGTCGGCTGGCCAACGCCGACGCCTGGCCCTGGCGCGACTGGCGGCCAGCCCCCGGTCGCTGTGGCTGCTGGACGAGCCGATGGCCCCGCTGGACGCGGCCCAGCGTGCGGCGTTCGGAGCGGTGATGGCCGAGCATCTGGCGGCCGGCGGCATGATCCTGGCCTCGGTGCACGATCCGCTACCCATTCCAGCTCGCAATGTGGAGGTCGGCGCATGAAGGCGTTCGGCGTTCTCCTGCGGCGGGAACTGGCCCTGGCCTGGGGCCGAGGCGGCGGACCGCTCTTGGCGCTGACCTTCTATGCCTGCGTCGTCGTGCTGCTGCCGATGGCGTCTGGCCGCGCGCCCGAGCGGCTGGCGGCGATCGCGCCGGGCATCGCCTGGCTGGCCCTGGCCCTGGCGGCGCTGCTGTCACTCGAGCGCCTGTTCGAGCGCGACTACGAGGACGGGACCCTGGACCTCTTGGCGCTGGGCCCCGCGCCGCTGGAAGC
Organism: Caulobacter sp.; assembly: GCF_017744445.1. Taxonomy (GTDB): domain Bacteria; phylum Pseudomonadota; class Alphaproteobacteria; order Caulobacterales; family Caulobacteraceae; genus Caulobacter. Next base: position 87,065 of record NZ_JAGIBH010000011.1, on the reverse strand, counting down.
CGTCGCCGTCGCCAAGTGTCTGGCCCAGTGGCTGGCCACCGGCGCGCCCCTGGCCCTGGCGGCGCCGGTCGCCGCGCTGATGCTGGGCGCGGATGTGAAGGTCGTGCCGCTGCTGGTGCTGTGCGCCCTGGCCGGGGGTTTGGCGTTCGCGTTCCTGGGCGGACTGGGCGCGGCGCTGGCGCTGGGGTCCAAGCGCGGCGGGCTGCTGGTGGCGGTGATCGTCCTGCCGCTGTTCGCGCCGCCGGTGATCTTCGGGGCGGGGGCGCTGGACGGGTATTCGGCGGGGCTGCCGTGGACGGGCGGGCTGATGTTGCTGCTGGCCTACTGCGTGGCGGCGGTGGCGCTGTCGCCGGTGGCGATGGGCGCGGCGTGCCGGAACGCGTTGGATTAACTTAACTTCCTGCCAGGCCCACTTAAACTCGTCATCCCGGACGCGCCGCAGGCGTGATCCGGGACCCAGGGGGTGCGTGAACGCCGTGCCGGCCGCCCCTGGGTCCCGGCTCTACGCTCCGCTTCGGCCGGGATGACGAGGAATTTGCAGCTGAGAACTACGCCGTCGACGCCACCGTCGCCTGCACATCCCCCAGCGCCGCCTTCTTCTCTCCCAGCACCACCAGCAAGCTGCCGCCGATGATCAGCGCCCCGCCAGCGAACAGCGCCGCGGTCAGGTGGTCGCCGAACAGCAGCACGCCGCAGGCCGCGCCGATCAGGGGCTCGATATTGATGAACACTCCGGCGCTGGCCGCTCCGACCCGGGCCGCGCCGTACTGCCAGGCGGCGGTGGCGAGCAAGGTCGCCAGCACGCCCTGGGCCAGGATCGCGGCCCACACCGGCGCGGTCAGATCCAGCTTCGGCGGACCGTGCATGAAGAAGGCGATCGGCAGGATGGTCGCGGCCGCCACGATGATCGACACCGCCGGGATGGCCATGGCGTTCGGGGCCTTCGGCGCCCTCCGCAAGGTCAGCAGCCAGGCCAGGAACAGGAACAGCGCCCCGATCGACAGGGCCACGCCGTAGGGCGAGCTGGCCCCGTCCGGCTTGCCGGCGATGCAGGCCGCGCCCAAGGTCGCCGCCGCCACGCCGGCCCACGACATCTTCGAGACCTTCTCGCCCAGCACCTTGGCGCTGACGGCGATCAGGGCCGGCATGGCGCCGACCAGCAGCGCCGCCACCGTCACCGACACGTGCGCCAGGCCCTCGAACTGGACCATGAACGCCACGCCGTAGAGCACGCCGGCCAGCAGCACGATCGGCGACTTGAACAACGCCCGCACCTCGGCGCGGCGCAGGGCGAACGGCGCGGCGGCCAGGGCGGCCACGGCGAAGCGCAGCAGCACCATGTGGCTGGAGTCCGTCTGGGTCAGGATCAGCTTCCCGGTCGGAAAGCCCAGACCCCACGAGACGCCCGCAACGGCCAAGGCAACGAAAGCGAGCGACTTCATGCGGACTCCAATGGCGTAGGCGGGCAGGCGCGCGCCTGGCGAGCCCTGCGCGCTGTCTAGAGGATGACGATCCCGGATGTGGCAGCTGACATAACGCGCGCCAGCTTGAGCGCAAGGCGCGGCGCCTTTCGAACCCCGCCAATCATGTAACATTGTTCATGAATCCGGACATTTTCGCGCCATATCCAGATGGCCAAGCTCTCGCCCATCAACACTTCAGGGAGCTCACAACCCATGCGTAAATCGCTTGTTCGCCTGGCGCTCGCGGGCGCCGCCGTCACCGTCTTGGCAGCCGCTGGCGCCGCCTCGGCCCAGATCCCCGCCCCGCCGCCGCCGCCCGCTCCGCCAGCGCCCCCGGCCCCGCCGCTGCCGCCGCTGGACATGCTGATGGCCATGGGCCCGGACATGGGCATGATGAGCCACCACTTCCGCGCCCCGGATCCGGAAAAGCGCGCCCAGCGCCTGCGCGACGTCCTGCAGCTGCGCCCCGACCAGGACCGCGCCCTGAAGGCCTTCGTCGAGGCCACCGCGCCCAAGCCCATGGTCATCAAGAAGGAAGAGGCCAAGGACGGCGCCGAGCCCGCGCCCCCGACCACGCTGGAGCGCCTGGACCATATGGCCAAGGCCGCCGACGCCATGAAGGCCCGCGCCGAAGCCACCCGCGCCTTCTACCTGGCCCTGACCCCCAGCCAGCAGAAGACCTTCGACGTGCTGGGCATGGACGGCGGTCGCGACGGCGGCGGCTTCCACGTGCACCGCTTCGACACCCGCGGTCCGCAGGTCTTCAAGAGCGGCGACCGCAAGGTCATCATCCAGCGCAAGGTCGGCTGACCCCGATCGGGCGTGAAGGCGCGGCGTGCCTGCACACGTCGCGTCTTCTCCGCTTCAGTAGCGATACGGCCATTGCCCGCGCCGACGCGCCGCTCTAGAGCGTGGACATGGACGCGCGCCACACGTTCGATTTCCTGACCAATCCCGAGCGGTTCATGACCTTCTCGCGATGGGCCGCGCCGCTATTGGGCGTGCTGTCGACCCTCGCCGCCATCGCCGGCCTGGTCATGACCTTCCTGGTCCCCGAGGACTATCAGCAGGGCGATACGGTGCGGATGATGTTCATCCACATCCCAGCCGCCGTGCTGTCGATGTTCATCTATGTCTGTCTCGGGGTCGCCAGCTTCCTGGCCCTGGTCTTCCGGCAAGCCCTGGCCGACCTGGCCGCCCAGGCCTGCGCCCCGATCGGCGCGGTCTATACCGCCCTGGCCCTGATCACCGGCTCGCTGTGGGGCAAGCCGATGTGGGGGACCTGGTGGGTGTGGGACGCGCGCCTGACCTCGGTGCTGGTGCTGCTGCTGTTCTATCTCGGCTACATGGCCCTGCGGGGGTCGCTGGAGGACGAGCAGAAGGCCGCTCGCGCCGCCGCGATCCTGGCCCTGGTCGGCGTGATCAACCTGCCGGTGGTCAAGTTCTCGGTCGACTGGTGGAACACCCTGCACCAGGGCTCGTCCACCTTCATGGCCGCCAAGGGCGATGGCCTGCCGGCGATCTATGCCTGGCCGGCGGCGCTGATGGGCCTGGCCTATCTGGGCGGCTTCGGCGCGCTGTGGCTGGTGCGCATCCGGGCTCTCGTCTGGCGGCGCAAGGCCCGCGGCCTGTCGCTGAAACTGGCCGAGACCGCCCGATGAGCTTCGATTTCGACGCCGGCAAGTACGCCGCCTATCTGTGGCCCGCCTTCGCCATCTCGGCGGTCGCCTTCGCCTGGCTGATCGCCGACAGCCTGGCCGGCGCCCGCCGCTGGAAGCGACAAGCCGAGCGCCTGCAGGCCGAACTCGACGAGCTGAAGTCGTGAAGCGCGTCCTGGCCTTCGCCCCGCTGCTGGTGCTGATCGCCCTGGCGGCCCTGTTCGCGGGCTATGCGCTCAAGCGCGACCCGCATGTCCAGCCGCACGCCCTGGTCGGCAAGCTTGCGCCGCCGCTGGCCCTGCCCGAGCTGGCCAGCGGCCGCGACGCGCCGATCCGCAACGCGGCCGACGGTCCGATCCTGGTCAACTTCTTCGCGTCGTGGTGCGCCCCTTGCGAGGTCGAGCACCCGCAGCTGATGGCCCTGAAGGCCCAGGGCGTGAAGGTGGTCGGCATCGCCTACAAGGACGCCCCGGCCAACACCCAGGCCTTCCTCACCCGCCTGGGCGACCCGTTCGCCGAGCGCCTGGTCGACCGCGACGGCCGCGCGGGCTTCGAGTTCGGCGTCACCGGCGTGCCCGAGACCTATCTGGTCGGCTCGGACGGCATGATCATCGCCAAGCACACCGGCCCGCTGACGCCCGACGCGGCCGAGGACCTGCTCAAGCAGGCGAAGTAGGCCGCTACTTCACGCAGGTCTTGGGCGAGGCCGCCTGGCGCTCCAGCCTGGCCAGCATGGCCAGGGCCTCGGCCTTGGCGACCGGCTTCAGGGCGCCCTTGCCTTCCGCGACCTGGTAGTCGCAGTCCAGCAATTCGAACGGCGGCTTGTCGTCGGTCTGGTGGCGCTCGACCAGCATCCTGTCGGCCGAGGTCCAGACCCCGCTCACATCCGTCACCAGGGTCTGGCGGTCCGGCGAGCGGATCCAGGTCTCGCCCTTGCCGCCCATCGACAGCTGGTAGCCGTTCGGCAGGGTCTCCTTGCTCGGCATCATCGAGCCGACCATGGCGGCGATGAACAGCCCGACCGCGATCAGGACGACCAGGAAGATAATCTTCTGCCGGTTCACGGGGTCTCCAGAGGACAAGGTGCGCTCACTGGTCGCGGACCTATCCTGTTAACTCCGCGTTGACCATACTCGCCGAAGTTCCGTTAACCATGTTACAGTCCGCGTCATGAGCAACGTCCGTCCCGCCGGTTGGCCGTCCGTCCCGTCGAAGCCCGCCGCCGCCCCCGCCTCGGGTCCGGCCGCGTCGACGCGCGCGGCGTTCTTCCAGCAGGCCCTGGGCGACGCGGCCCCGACCCGTCCGGCCGCCGCGCCGTCGACGGTGCAGATGCAGACCATGGCTCAGCCGCAGCACCGCCCCGCGCCGCAGAAGCCGTTCGTGCAGCCCGACGCCCAGCCGCAGAAGATCCTGCGCCCGGGCTCGCTACTGAATATCGTGGTCTAGGGCTCCGGCCCCAAGCCTTCCAATTCTGTTTTCCTAGGCCTTGTGCCTAGGACCCAGGGTCCAGCGTCCAGAGCCACTGTGGGCGCGCGCCAACCTCGGCGGCGCCCCCTCCTGAAATTCCGAACCTGGCAGAACCATGGATCCTCGCCACAAGGGCGAGGAAGGCAATCAAGGGAAAGCGAGAAAAGCCCTTTAAGCCGCCTTCTTCGCGGCCTTGTCCTTCTTGGGCTTCTTGTCCTTTTTCGGCTTTTCGGCCTTGGGCGCCTTCAGCTTCTTGGCCTTGGGCTCGGCTTCGGCCGGGTGCAGCTCGGCGCCGGCCATGTCGGAGAGGAGGTCGAGGAAGCCTTCGCGCTTGCCCGGCTTGAGCAGCGCCAGGATGCGGGCGTCGGCCATGCCGACCATCGGGCGGATGGTCTCCAGCGCCTCGCGACCGGCGTCGGTCAGGCGCACGCTGTTGGCGCGGGCGTCCTCGCTGGAGCGCTGACGTTCCAGATGGCCCTTGGTGATCATGCGGGCGACCATGTCGGCCAGGGTCGAGCGGTCGATGCCGGTGGCGCGGACCAGGGCGGTCTGGGTGACACCCTCGTTCTCGGCCACGGCGGCCAGCACGGCGAACTGGCGCTGGGTGACCCCGGCCTCGCCGCACTCCTCGGCATAGATGTCGAGCGCCAGTTGCAGGACCCGGTGCAGCAGGTGGCTGGGCGAGCGCTCCAGGAGACCCCCGACCGTCTTCTCACCCTTGCTCTTGGCCATGCTCGCGTCCCCAATTCCGCACGGCCTCACTCGGCCGACGGGCGAACGCTAGCACCCTAACACGTCGATTTGACGACAACGGTCCGTGGACGGCGGAAACCTAGAAGCCCGCGTCCGGGGGTTCGGCCGCCGTCGGCTCATCGCCCTTGGCCATGTGCTTCATCATGAAGGGCACCTGGGTGGCGACGAACACCAGCGCCAGCGGCAGCAGGCCGATGCGGAACTTCACCCAGGTGTCTGTGCCCTGGGTGTTGCGGACGATCTCGTTCAGCAGGGCGACGACCGCGAAATAGCCGCCATAGCGCAGGGTCAGGGTGCGCCAGGCCGCGTCGGGCAGGTGCAGGGCCTCGCCCATGATCAGCTTCAGCGGCTGGCGCTTGGTCAGTACGCCGCCGAACAGGAAGGCGGCCAGGGCCAGGTTGATCACCGTCACCTTGATCTTCACGAAGACGTCGCTGTGGAAGATCAGGCCCAGCGTGCCGAACACCAGGGCCATGCCGCCGAAAAACAGCGGCAGCAGGGCCAGGCGGCGCTCGACCGCGTAGCCGATGGCCAGGGCCGCGGCCGAGGCGGCGACCAGCACCCAGGTCGCCTTCTGGAAATCCTTGGTGATGAAATAGGTCGCGCCGAACGCCAGGGCCGCGCCGTAGTCGACGACCGTCCGGACCCAGCCATTGTTCTTTTTCGGAGTCTCGGCAGGCGCTTCGCTCACGGATCAGTCCTTCAGGCCGACGAGGGAGCGCGAGAAGGCGCGGGCGTCGAACGGTTGCAGGTCGTCGACGCCTTCGCCGACGCCGATCAGCTTGATCGGGCTGTCGGAGGCGCGCGCCACCGGCACCAGCACCCCGCCGCGCGCGGTGCCGTCCAGCTTGGTCATGACAATCCCGGACACGCCGACCTGGTTGCCGAAGATCTTCTCCTGGGCCAGGGCGTTGCGGCCGACCGTGGCGTCCAAAACGAGCAGGGTCTCGTGCGGATAGTCGGGATCGACCTTCTTCACGACACGGATGACTTTCAGGAGCTCGTCCATCAGGCCCTGCTTGTTCTGCAGGCGGCCGGCGGTGTCGATCAGCACCACGTCATAGTGCTCGGCCTTGGCGCGCTCGACGGCCTCATAGGCCAGGGCGGCGGCGTCCGAACCGGTGGGCTTGGACATGAAGTCGGCCCCAGCCCGGTCGGCCCAGACCTTCAGCTGCTCGACGGCGGCGGCGCGGAAGGTGTCGCCGGCGGCGATCAGGACGCGGGCGCCCTTCTCGGTCAGGTCGGCGGCGATCTTGCCCAGGGTCGTGGTCTTGCCCGAGCCGTTGACGCCGATGAACAGCACGACATAGGGGCGCGGGCCGTTCAGGGGATCGAAGTCACCCTGGCGGTCGGAGAGCTCGGCGGCGATCAGCTCGGCCAGGGCTTCCTTGACCTCGTCGTCGGTCGACGACTTGCCGAAGCGCGCCTTGCCGAAGGCTTCGGTGATACGGGCGGCGATCTGCGGACCGAGGTCGGCCTCGATCAGCATCTCTTCCAGGGCGTCCAGCTGTTCCTGGTCCAGGGGCTTCTTGGTGAAGACCCCGGTGACCTGCTCGGTCATCTGCTGGGAGGACCGGGTCAGGCCAGACGTCAGGCGCTGGAACCAGCCTTTTTTCTGCTCGGGCTTATCGCTCATCCGCGCCCCTTTAGTCGAACGGGCGAAAGTGTAAATCGGATATTACCGCCACATGGTTCACGGACCCGGCACAGCCGTGGCATGACGGGGCATGGACGTGCACCTAGACCCCCTCGGGACCGCGCTTTTCTGGCTCGACTACGCCGCCGCGGCCGTTTTCGGGGCAACGGGCGCCCTCGCGGCGGCTCGGCGCAAGCATGACATCATCACGTTCGGATTCTTCGCCGCCATCACGGGTGTGGGCGGCGGCACGCTGCGCGACCTCCTGATCGGAGCGCCGGTCTTCTGGGTGCAGCGGCCGGGCTACATCCTGGCGTGCCTGGCGGCGGCGACCGTGGTCTGGCTGCTGGGCAAGCGCGGCTGGCGGTTCCGGGCGCTGCTGTGGCTGGACGCCCTGGGCATGGCGGCCTACGCGGTCGTGGGCACGGCCAAGGCGCTGAGCCTGGGCGTGCATCCGTTCAGCGCCGTGGTGATGGGGGTGCTGACCACCGCCTTCGGCGGGGTGATCCGCGACGTGCTGGCCGAGGAGCCGAACCTGCTGCTGCGGCGGGAGATCTACATCACGGCGGCGCTGCTGGGCGCGGCGGTGTTCGCGGTTCTGCAGCTGCTGGGCGCGCCGTTCTGGCCGGCCGGGATCGCGGGGTTTGTCGCGGCGTTCGGGCTGCGGGCGGCGGCGATCAGGTTCGGGTGGAGCTTGCCGGGGTTCGCGGAGGGCGATGAGTCTCCCTCTCCCCTTGCGGGAGAGGGTGGCCCGCGAAGCGGGTCGGGTGAGGGGTCGCACTAACCCGACAGAACTATCGACCCCTCATCCGGCCCTTCGGGCCACCTTCTCCCGCAAGGGGAGAAGGAACTAGGTATCCCGATCCGGATGCTGCCGCGACACCACCGCCACGCTGGACCCGCCCATCGGCGGCCGCACCGGCATCCGCGCCAGGTGCTCCATCCACGCCGGCCGGCTCTCGACCGCCAACTGCACCCCCGGCTCCACCGCCGACGGATCGTCGAAGGCGAACACCGACAGATCGATCTTCTCGTCGCTGTACTCGTAGGTCAGCGGCGTCCCGCAGGCCGCGCAGAAGCCGCGCTTGACCGCGTCCGAGCTCTGGAACGTCGACCGCTCGCCCCGCGTCCACGCCAGGTCGGCGACATTCACCGTCACCAGCGCCCCGAACGGCCCGCCGAAGGCCTTCTGGCACATGCGGCACCAGCAGATGGAGGCCCGCCCCGGTTCGCCCTCGACCCGGAACCGCACCGCGCCGCATTGGCAGCCGCCGCTCAGCATCGCCCTACCCTTTCGGCGTCAGTTTGAACGTCACCTTATAGCCGTCATGGTCCGACAGCACGGGCTCGCCGGCGCCGTCGAACGTGGCCTCGACCGCCATCGGCGTCACCTGGACCGCATCGCCATCGAGGAAGCCGATCAGGTCCTGGGTGTCCAGCCACGGCGCGTCGCCGTCGTACGAGATCTGGGTGTCGCAGGCCTTGGGCCGCTGGTGGCACCAGCGGCTGACCACCTCGAACGGATAGTCGCTCATCACGTGGTCGAAGCGCTCGGGCGAGTGCATGACGTTGAAGTCGCCGCCCACGATCAACGGCGCCCCCGGCGTGCGGTCGGCCTTCATGAAGCGCTTCAGCTCGTCGGCCTGCAGGTGGTGCGCCGCCGTCGCCCGCTTGCGTGGCACGCCCGAAGCGCCCTTGGAATTGAGATGGGTGTCGGCGATCTCAACCGGCACGGGCAGGCCGGGAACCTGGACCGCGACCAGCATCACGCCCTTGTTGGCCAGGCAGTCCAGGCCCGCGCAGTAGCGATAGGCGTGCGACTTGACCCACTCGATCGGGTGGTTGGACAGCACCCACAGGCCCGAAGAGCCCCACTTGCCCAGGCCCTCGCCCTTGCGGCGATACTTCACGCGCCGGAAGTCGGGACGCTCGCCCTTCTGGAAGTAGTTCGGATCGCGCTGACCCTTGCGCGGACCCCGCGCCACATAGGGGTAGCCGCTTTCGTCGATCAGGTCCCAGACCTCGTCGCGGAAGCCTTCCTGGATCAGGACGACGTCCGGCTCCTCGCCCTTGGACCGCATGGCGGCCAGCTCGAAGCCGATCTTCTTCAGCGCCGAGCCCCGACCGCTGCGGACCGGCCAGGGCAAGCCCTCGACATTGTAGGTCATGACACTGAACGTCACGGGCTCCACGGACACGGGCTCCGCCGCCTGCGCCGGAGCGGCGGTCAGCAGAGCCAGGGCCAGCAGGGTCCAGATCGGTCGAATCAGGCGACGCGCTCCGCGATGACGTGAGCGCCATCGTGGCCGGTAATTGTGAAGGCTACGATCTCGCCCAGCGGGGCCTCGCCGGAAAACCGGATCTCGGTGAAGTCGTCGGCGCGGGCGACGCCCTCACGTTCGACCAAGCCCGGAAGGGTGCGACCGACCTGGCGCTGCAGATGACGCTCCAGGCCGCGCTGGCCGGCCTCGCGCAGGCGGCGGGCGCGGTCCTTGATCAGCGGGCCCTTCACCGGCGGCATCCGCGCGGCGGGCGTGCCGGGGCGGGCGCTGTAGGGGAAGACGTGCAGGAAGGCCAGACCCGCCTCCTCGACCAGCTTCAGCGTGTTCTGGAACGCCTCTTCGGTCTCGGTCGGGAAGCCGGCGATCAGGTCGGCGCCGAAGGCGGTGTCGGGACGCACGCGGCGCACCTCGGCCACCAGTTTCAGCGCGTCCTCGCGGCTGTGACGGCGCTTCATGCGCTTGAGGATCATGTTGTCGCCGGCCTGGAGCGAGAGATGCAGGTACGGCATCAGGCGCGGCTCGGTCTCGAGCAGCTTGAAGAGATCGGGATCGATCTCGGCCGCGTCGATCGAGGACAGGCGCAGGCGCGGCAGGTCGGGGACCATGCGCAGGATGCGGCCGACCAGCTGGCCCAGGGTCGGCTGGCCCGGCAGGTCCGCGCCCCACGAGGTGACGTCGACGCCGGTCAGCACGACCTCGCGATAACCCTCGGCGGCCAGCTTGCGCACCTGTTCGACGACTTCGCCGGCCGGGGCCGAGCGCGAGTTTCCCCGGCCATAGGGAATGATGCAGAAGGTGCAGCGGTGGTCGCAGCCGTTCTGGACCTCGACATAGGCCCGGGCGCGATCCTTCAGGCCGTCGATCAGGTGACCGGCGGTTTCCTTGACCGACATGATGTCGTTGACCCGCACGCGGGTGGTGGTCTCGATCAGCGCGCCCGGCGCGGCCTTTTCGGCATTGCCCAGCACGAGGTCCACCTCGGGCATGGCGGCGAAGGCGGCCGGATCGACCTGGGCGGCGCAGCCGGTGACGATGATCCTTGCGCCCGGACGCTCGCGGCGAGCCTTGCGGATCGCCTGGCGGGCCTGGCGCACGGCCTCGTTGGTCACCGCGCAGGTGTTGAACACCACCGCGTCGGCCAGGCCGTCGGCGGCGGCGCGGGCGCGCATGGCCTCGCTCTCATAGGCGTTCAGGCGGCAGCCGAAGGTGACGACGTCGACGCCGTCCGGACCCGACATCGTGGTCGCCGGACCGCCCTCCTCCCCAATCTCAGGCTTGGGCTTCGGGGCCGCCTTGATGACGGTGTAGGTGGTCACTTGCCGACAAACGCCGCGAAGGCGTCCTTCCAGTCCTTGTGCCAGCGCGACAGGGCCGGGCGGTTCTCGATGATGTCGCCGATGGCCCAGGCCATGCGCTTCTCGTCGAGTTCGCGTGGCACGTCGTTGTCGGGACACAGGATGTAGAAGTCGCCGCGACCGATGCTTTCCAGCATGAAGTCGACGACCTGCTCACCGGTCCAGGCGGCGGCGGGCTTGTCGCCCGGACCGCGCTTGGTCATGCCGGTGAAGGTGTAGCCGGGGATCAAGAGGTGCGCCGTGACCTGGCAGCCCTCGGTTTCGCGCAGGGTGTGGGCCAGGCCCTCGGTCAGCGACTTCACCGCCGACTTGGAGACGTTATAGGCCGTGTCGCCCGGCGGCTGGGTGATGCCCTGCTTGGAGCCTGTGTTGATGATCAGGCCCGGCTCGCCCGAGGCGGCCATGGCCTCGCCGAACACCTGGACGCCGTTGATCACGCCCCACAGGTTGACGTCGAGGATGCGCTTCCAGGCGTCGTCGCCGGCGAAGGCGTCGCCGCCGCCGCCGACCCCGGCATTGTTCATCAGGATGTCGACGCAGCCATAGGCCTCGAACGCGGCGGCCTTCAGGGCTTCCACGGCGGCGCGGTCAGCGACGTCGGTCGGCACGGCCAGGGCGCCGATGACCTCGGCTTCTGCCTTGAGCTTGCGGCCGGTGACGTCGGCCATGACGACGTTGAGGCCGAGCTCCCGGAACGTCTTGGCGGCGGCCAGGCCGATGCCGTCGGCGGCGCCGGTGATGACGGCGGTGTGGCCGCTCGCGATAGCCGGATGCGTCATGCGGCCTCCGGAAGCTTACCGGCGAAGTCCATGCTGACCGGGCCGGTCATGATCACGTGGCCGTCGCTCTCGCGCCATTCGATGACCAGCGAACCGCTCTCGAACTCTACGCGCGCCTTGCGGTCGGTCAGGCCGCGGCGCACGGCGGCGACCTGGGCCGCGCAGGCGCCGGTGCCGCAGGCGGCCGTCAGGCCTGCGCCGCGTTCCCAGACCTTCAGCTGGATGTGGTCACGCGACGCGATGTGCGCGAAGCCGACATTGACGCCTTCCGGGAACAGCGGGTGATGCTCCACGAGGCTGCCGGTCTTGGTGGCGAACTCGTCGGTCACCGGGGCGTCGACGAAGAAGACGACATGCGGATTGCCCATCGAGACGCAGACCGGCGTGTGGACCAGCGGCGCGTCGATCGGACCGACCTGCAACTCGACCCGCTCGGTGTTCATCTCTTCGGAGAGGGGGATCTGGGTCCAGTCCAGGCCCGGCGGGCCCATGTCGACGGTCACCAGGTTCTCGCCGGCCATCACGCCCGAGAGGCGGCCGCCCTCGGTGTCGAAGGCCACGGCGTCCTTGCCGGACGACTGCATCAACAGCCAGGCCACGCAGCGCGTGCCGTTGCCGCAGGCGCCGATCTCGTCGCCATCCGAATTCCAGAAGCGCACATAGGCCGATGCGCCTTCCGCCCGCGGCGGATCGATGGCGATGACCTGGTCGCAGCCCACACCACCGTCCCCGCGTTTGGCGATCGCACGGATCTCCTCGGGGGTCGGTTCGAAGCTCTGGGTCTGGGTCTCGATGACGACGAAGTCGTTGCCGAGCCCGTTCATCTTCAGGAAGGTGCGGCTCATGACGCGGCTATATAGTGGAAAGCAGTGCGAAATGCACCGCAGCAAGGCGACGCAATAGATGACGACCCCGGATGTTCGCGAGCAGCTGGCGCAGGCGATGCGCGAGCGGCTGCTGATGCGTTTCCATCGGCGCTTCGAGGACGGCTGGGTGCGCGGCTATGTGGTCGGGATCGGGCCGGAGTTCCTGATGCTGTGCGAGGTCAGCGACCACCTGCGCTTCAACGGCTTCGGCTGCTACAGCCTGGCGCAGGTCAAGAACCTGCAGCCCGCGCCCTATCCCGAGTTCGTCGAGACCGCGCTGGACAAGCTGGGCGAGATCCAGCCCGAGACACCCGCCGTGGCCCTCAACAGCATCGACGACATCCTGACGACGGCCGGCAACCTGTTCCCCGTCATCACCGCCTATAGCGACGCCGAGGTCCATATCGGCGCGGTGGTCAGCCTGGACGGCGGGGTGGTCTGGATGCGCGACATCGGCCCCGACGCGGCCTGGGATCCGCAACCCTCGGCCCGGCGTCTGGACGACCTGACCCGCATCGACTTCGGCGGCGCCTACGAGACGGCCCTGGCCTTGGTCGGCGGGTCGCCGCCCATCCCGGTCGAGGCCCCCGTGCTGCGCCTGGTCTCCGACAATGGCTGAGGACCTTCGTATCCGCGCACGCCTGCGGGCGCTCTATCACGGCGCCTCGCCGACGGCGGTGGGGTTCCGCTATGCGATCATCCTGATCGACCTGGCGATCATCGCCTTCTTCATCGCCGCGCCGCTGATGCAGCATCACGGCCTGACCTTCTACCTGATCGACTATGGCGTGGCGGCGTTCTTGGGCGCGGATCTCGCCGCGCGAGCCATCGCCCACGGTGATTTCAAGTCGTGGCTGAAGAAGCCGATCGTCTGGCTGGACCTGTTCGTCCTGGCCACCCTGCTGTTCCCGGCCTGGCTGTTCAATTTCGGCTTCCTGCGGGTGCTGCGCCTGTGGACCCTGATCCACAGCGAGTTCTTCTGGCGCACGGTCGGCCGGCGCTATGACGACACCCGGGTCGAGGACATCACCCGGGCGGCCAGCTCGCTGCTGACCTTCATCTTCGTGGTGACGGGCTTCGTCTATACCAGCTTCGTGGGCCGCCACGACGGCATCGGCGGCTATGTCGATGCGCTGTATTTCACCGTCACCAGCCTGACGACCACGGGATACGGCGACGTCACCCTGCCGGGTGTGTGGGGCAAGCTCTTGTCGATGGCGGTGATGCTGGGCGGGGTGTCGCTGTTCATCGGCCTGATCCAGTCGATCCTGCGGCCGCACAAGGTGATCTATCAGTGCCACGACTGCGGCCTGCGCCGGCACGATCCGGACGCGGTCCACTGCAAGGCCTGTGGCGTCCTGCTGAACATTCCCGACGACGGGGTCTGATCGTTCCAGCCAAGCTCTGGCGCAGGGCGGATTTTCCGTTACCGTCCCCGGCTTCGCCGCCCCTATCGCGGCCGTAGCCGGATGCCTAGATGCGTAAGCTCCTTCTCGCCCTCCTCGCTTCCACGAGTCTGATGACCCTGACCCCCGCGATCGCCGCCGATACTCCGAAGCCGGCCGAAGCCCGCACGCCGCTGACCGAACTGGGCAAGGACGATCCCTACCAGTGGATGGAAGAGATCGAAGGCGCCCGCGCCCTCGACTGGGCCAAGGCCCAGAACGGCAAGACCCTGCCGGTGCTGCAGGGTGACGCGCGCTACGCCGCGCTTCACGACGCCGCCCTGACCATCGTCAACGCCAAGGACCGCATCCCCGGCGTGACCTTCCTGGACGACAATAACCTGCGCAACTACTGGCAGGACGCCGACCACGTGCGCGGCGTCTGGCGCCGCACGACCCTGGAGAGCTACCGCACCGCCCAGCCGGCGTGGGAGACCATCCTGGACATGGACGCCCTGGCAAAAGCAGAAGGCAAGAACTGGGTCTTCAAGGGCTCGGACTGCCTGGCGCCCGAGGCGCGCTACTGCCTGCTGTCGCTGTCGAACGGCGGCAAGGACGCCGTGGTCGTGCGCGAGTACGACGCCGAGACCAAGAGCTTTGTCGCCGGCGGCTTCGAACTGCCCGAAGGCAAGCACCGCTTCGAGTGGGTCGACAAGGACACCCTGATCGTCGCCACCGACTGGACACCGGGCGAGGTGACGACCTCGGGCTATCCCTACGTGGTCAAGCTGGTCAAACGCGGCCAACCCCTGTCGGCGGCCAAGGAAATCTATCGCGGCGCCAAGGACGACGGCGGCTACGGCGTCAGCCCGTTCGTGCTGCGCGACCATGACGGCGTGGTGCAGGCGGTGCTGGTGCTGCGCCCGCTCGACACCTTCAACGCCGAGACCCATCTGGTCGTCGGCGACAAGACGGTGAAGCTGCCCTTCCCGCTGAAGTCGTCGATCCAGGCCCTGGTCCAGGGCCAGCTGGTGTTCAGCGTCGAGCAGGACTGGGCCGCCAAGGGGCTGAAGACTGGCGACCTGGCCGCCTTCGACCTGACCGCCCTGAAGGCCGATCCGGAAAAGGCCAAGGCGACCCTGATCCTGCGGCCGACCGCTCGCGAAGCGGTGCAGGGCGTCAACGCCACCCGCGACCGGCTGGTCGTGGCCGTGACCGAGAACGTCAAGGGCGCGGCCTATGCCTATGAAGTCAAGAACGGCGCCTGGACCCGCAAGAAGCTCGATTTGCCGGCCAACGCGACCGTCACCCTGGGCTCGGCCTCGGACAAGGACGACCGCTTCTTCGTCAGCGTGACCGGCTACCTGACCCCGACCACCTACTGGCTGGCCGACGCGGCCACCGGCAAGCTGGACCAGGTCAAGGCCGCCCCGGCCAAGTTCGACGCCTCGACCCACGTGGTCGAGCAGTTCGAGGCGACCTCGTCGGACGGGGTGAAGATCCCCTACTTCGTCGTGCGCCCCAAGGGCGTGAAATACGACGGCTCGAACCCCACCCTGCTCTACGCCTATGGCGGCTTCCAGGTGTCGATGACGCCCAGCTATTCGGGCGTGATGGGCAAGCTGTGGCTGGAGCGCGGCGGCACGTATGTCGTGGCCAATATCCGCGGCGGCGGCGAGTTCGGCCCGTCCTGGCACGAGGCGGCGCTGAAGGAAAACCGCCAGAAGGCCTATGACGACTTCTTCGCCGTCTCGCAGGACCTGATCACCCGCAAGATCACCTCGCCGCGCCGACTGGGCATCATGGGCGGATCGAATGGCGGCCTCTTGATGGGCGTGGCCCTGACCCAGCGTCCGGAGCTCTACAACGCCATCGTCGTGCAGGTGCCGCTGTTCGACATGATCCGCTACAGCCAGATCGGGGCCGGCTCGTCTTGGATGGGCGAGTATGGCGACCCGCAGATCCCGTCCGAGCGGGCGGTGATCGCCAAGTACGACCCCTATTCGAACCTGAAGGCCGGGAAGAAGTATCCCGAGGTGTTCATCGAAACCTCGACCAAGGACGACCGCGTCCACCCCGCCCACGCCCGCAAGGCGGCGGCGCGGCTGGAAGAGCTTGGTTACCCGGTGCTGTATTACGAGAACACCGACGGCGGTCACGCGGCCAGCGCCAACCTGGCCGAAACCGCCCGCCGCCAGGCGCTGGAGTTCATCTACCTGACCCGCAAGCTGATGGACTGACCTTAGAACCTGTCATCCCGGCCAAGCGCGAAGCGCGCTGAGCCGGGACCGCCGGAAACGCCGAGCTTTCCGAGGTCCCGGGTCTGCGCTGCGCTTCGCCCGGGATGACAGGTTTGGTTTTTCAGAGAACACCGTCTCGTCAACCCTAAGGAAAGTTATCGGCGTCAGGATGCGCCGCGAAACCTCCCGTCGGGACGCCGTTCCTTGTCCATCGAAGTCGTCAAAGCCCTGGATCTGACGCCCGCCGACGTCGCGCGGTGGGAAGCGCTGCAGCGTGGCCAGACGCGCCTGGACTCGCCGTTCCTGTCGCCGCGCTGGACCCAGACGGTGGCCACGGCCCAGGCCGACAAGGGCGCCGACGTGAAGGTGGCGATCTTCCGCGACGCGGGCGGAGAGGCCGAGGCCTTCATGCCCGCCCGCATCCGCCACGGCGTGGCCATGCCGGTGGGCTCGCCGATGTGCGACTACCAGGCGCTGATCTCGGCCCCCGGCGTGGCGGTCAATCCGCGCGACATGCTGATCGCCTTAGGGGTCTCGCGCATCGACTTCTGCCACATGATGGCCGACGACGAGACCTTGGCTCGCCACGGCCGCGGCCGCGCCGACAGCTGGATCGTCGAGATCCCCGACGGCTACGAAGCCTACGCCGCCGAGCGCAAGGCCTCGGGCTCGGGCGTGCTCAAGGACATCGATAAGAAGCGCCGCAAGGCCGAGCGCGAGGTCGGCCCCTGCCGCTTCACGGCCATGTCGACCGACCGCGCCGACTTCGACCAGCTGATCGAATGGAAGCGCGGCCAGCTCTTGGCCACCGGCCAGACCGATCTCTTCAAGACGCCGTGGGTCAATAGCCTGGTCGAGGCGGTGTTCGAAAACCGCGCGCCGGGCTTTGGCGGCGGGCTCTACACCCTGCACCTGGGCGACAAGCTGGCCGCCGTGCATCTGCACCTGCGCGGCGAGCATACGATCCACGGCTGGCTGATCGCCCACAATGCCGAGTTCGAGCGTTATTCGCCGGGCATGATGCTGTTCCAGGACATCCTGAAGAGCATGGACGGCTCGCCCTATACGCGGCTGGACTTCGGCACCGGCGACTACCGCTTCAAGCGCGAGCTTTCCAACGCCCGCCAGACCGTGGTGTTCGGCTTCCTGGGCTCGCCCTCGGTCCCGACCCTGGTGCGCCACGCCGTCTATGGCGTCCGCAGCCTGGCCGAGTCCCTGCCGCTGGGCCGCATTTCGGAAATCCCCGGCAAGGCCATGCGGCGGATAGATCTGCTGCGGGGATTGCACTAGGCGGCGGTTTCCCGCCTATCCTTTATTTACTCGTCATTCCCGCCCTTGTGGCGGGAACCCCTCTATCCACCGCAGGTGCAGGAGGGGCGGATCGCCAGCGATCCGCTTGCATCTCACGTGTCAGCTGAACCAGGGTTTCCCGCCACAAGGGCGGGAATGACGGAAGTGGGTGGGTGTCGAGGCCAACCCATCCACCCTCAATGCACCACGTTGATCCGCATGGCGCGCGGATCGACCGTTCCGGCGGCCCAGGCTCTCGTCCAGCCGTATTGCAGCTCGCCTTCCCGGAATGCGAAGCGGTCCAGGTGCTTGGCGACCACGTCTTCCAGGCGGGCCAGGCCCTCCAGGTCGGCGGCTTCGACGGTGATGTCCAGGCCGTCCGGATGGGCCGTCATTCGGCAGGTTCCGGCCGGCAGCGGGAAGAAGACCGAGGTCTCGTCGTAACGGACCTCGAACTTGTGGCTCCAGTGCTTGGCCAGCTGGGTCATGTAGCGCGTCGCCTTTTCGGTGGCGACGCGGGCGTGGCTTTCCATGAGCCCTTCTCCCTTTAGATGGCTTCGATGGCCTGGGCGGCGTCGTCCAGGACCTTGGCGACCGCGGCGATCTGCTCAGGCGTCAGCTGGCCGTGCAGTTTCAGGCGCAGGGCCGTCTTGACGTTCTCGCGGGCCCGCAGGATCTGCGGCGAGAAGGCGGCGCTGGCCTGGGCGGCCTCGGCCATGCGCTCGAACAGCGAGCGAACCGGGGCGTCGTTGCTGGCCAGGAAGGCCTCGCCCTCGGCGGTGATCGTGTAGAGCTTCTTGCCGCCGCCGGCGTCGCTGGCGGTGACGTAGCCCAGCTCTTCCAGCAGGGTCAGGGTCGGATAGACCACGCCGGGGCTGGGGCTGTAGGCGCCGCCGGCCGCCGTTTCGATGGCCTTGATCAGTTCGTAGCCGTGGCTGGGCTTCTCGGCGATCAGCTTCAGGACCACGAAACGCAGGTCGCCGTGATCGAAGAACCGGCCCATGCGGCCGCCTCGCCCACGCGGACCGCCGCGGTGGTCGCCATGGAAACCGAACGGATGCCGGCCGTGATGCTCGTCGCCGTGGCCCCAGCGGCCACGATGATGGTGATGGTGTCGTCCAAACATGTGTGTTTTAGATCCTATTCCGTTATATCGAAATGATAGATATATCGGATTGATCGATGGTCAAGAGCTATTTTCGATATATCTGAATGTGTCGTTTCGATGCTGACACGTTTCGACGTGGCTAGCGTGCAAGACAAAAGCGCCTTAAGGCCGCCACCCCCTTGGGTTGGGTAGCCCGGAAGCGCGACTTCCGTGCAACACGACAGAAGCGTGACTGGAAATAGTCGGTTTCAATCTTGATACGGAAGGCGGCGTGAATACATGCCGCGTACGAGAAGCAGGAGCAGCAGGTTGCGCGAACAAGACCAAAGCCCGCGTTTGACGACTCAGGGTCGGCGTTTCATCGCCGCCGGGGCGATCGCGGCCGCCGGTCTGCTGGTGCTCGCGCCAGCTGCCCACGCGCAAGATCAGGTCCCGGCCGTGGCTGCTCCGGCCGCGAGTGGCGACACCACCACCGCCTCTGCCGTCCACGATCCGATCGAAGGCTTCAACCGCGGCTCGTTCAAGGTCGGCATGGGCCTGGACAAGGCCATCTTCGCGCCGATCGCCCACGGCTACATGGCTGTCACGCCCAAGGTCGTGCGCACCGGCGTCAGCAACGCGGTCTATAACCTCGGCGAGCCCAACACGGTCATCAATCACGTGCTGCAGGGCAAGCCCAAGCGCGCCATGCGGTCGACCACCCGCTTCATCGTCAACTCGACGGTCGGCGTGCTGGGCCTGTTCGACGTGGCCGCCAAGATGCACTTGCCGCCGCGCGGCGCCGACTTCGGCCAGACCTTCGGCGTCTGGGGCGCGGGTCCCGGCGCTTATCTGTACGTGCCCGGCATGGGTCCGCTGAACGTCCGCGACGGCATCGGCCGGACGCTGGACATCGTCACCGACCCGGTCTCGCTGTATGTCGGCGGCTTCAGCACCGACTTCGGCAAGGCCCGCACCGGCGTCACCATCGTCGACCTGCGCGCCGCCACCGATCCGGCCTTCCGCGCGCTGGACGACGCGGCCGACCCGTACGTCACCACCCGTTCGGCCTACACGCAGTATCGTGAGGCCTTTGTCCGCGAGGCCACCGGCCAGGCCGAGGACCTCCCCGATTTCGACGCGCCGCCTCCCTCCCCGGCCCAATCCGCCGGTTCGGTGGCGCCTAAACAATGACCCTTCCCGGTAGTCACATGAAAAACACTCATCCCACCCGGCGCGGCGCCAACGCCGCGCTTTTGGCTTTCTTCGGGGCCGCAAGCTTCGCCGCGGCCAGCCCTGCCCTGGCCCAGAACGCCCGCGACCCGGGCGCCGAAGCCTTCGTCCAGACCAAGGCCCAGCGCGTCATCACCGTGCTGGCCAACAAGGGCATGAGCGACGCGCAGAAGAAGCAGGTCTTCCACCAGGCGGTGGACGAGCTGGCCGACGTGCCGCGCATCACCAACTTCGTGCTGGGCAAGTACGCCCGCACCATCTCGCCGGACCAGCGCGCCCGCTTCACGCCGGTGTTCCGCACCTACGCCGAGAACGTCTACCAGTCGCGCATCGACGACTATCGCGGCGAGCAGCTGAAGGTGACCGGCTCGGTCGTCCGCAAGCCGGGCGACGTGATCGTCAACACCACGATCTCGGGCGGCCAGCTCAGCTCGCCGCTGCCGGTCTCGTGGCGCGTGCTGGGCGGCGGCCAGAACTGGAAGGTCGTCGACGTCCAGTTCAAGGGCATCTGGCTGGCCATCACCCAGCAGCAGGACTTCGTGTCGACCATCGACAATGCCGGCGGCAACATCGATGTTCTGATCAATCAACTCCAGAAGAGCGGCTCAGGCTCTTCCGGCGGCAAGCGCTAAAGCGCGGCCGGGGCAGACGTAAGGGGATTTGGCATTGCGCGAACAATGGGCCGAGACGGCCATGGGCGTCGTCGTCCTCGCCCTGGCGGCGGGGTTCCTGACCTATTCGCTGAGCGTGGGCGGCGTCCACATGAAGCGCGGCGACTACGAGATCAGCGCCAAGTTCGGTGAGGCCGGCTCGCTGGCCCCCGGCGCGGCGGTGGCCGTGGCCGGCGTCAAGGTCGGCACGGTCTCGGAGATCACGCTAGAGCCGAAGACCTATCTGGCCGTCGCCAAGCTCTCGATCGACCCGACCGTCAAGCTGCCGGCCGACTCGACCGCCAAGATCACCAGCGATGGGATCCTGGGCGGCGCGCACATCTCGATCGCCCCGGGCGCCTCGCTGGAGGACCTCAAGCCGGGCGGCCAGATCGAGAACACGCAAGGCGCGGTCGACCTGTTCGGCCTGATCGGCTCGGTGATCCGTCCGCAAGGCGGCGGCGACGCGGCGGCTCCTGCTGCCTCTTCGGCCCCCGCCCCGGCCACGCAACCGGCCGAGAGCTACTAGCATGACCGCGGCCGAGGCGGCCCGGCAGGTCGCCAGACACCCGATCCAGTCCCTGGGCCGCTCGACCCTGTCGGCCGTCCGCATGGTCGGCGGCGTGGGCGTCTTCGCCGTGCGCGGGACCATCGCCGCCCTGACGCCGCCCTGGTTCGTCAGCCAGCTGCTGCGCCAGTTCGTGGCCATCGGCTTCTTCTCGCTGCCGGTGGTGGGCCTGACCGCCATCTTCACCGGCTCGGCCCTGGCCCTGAACATCTACACCGGCGGCGGGCGCTTCAACGCCGAGCAGGTGATGCCGCAGATCGTGGCCCTGGGCATTACGCGCGAGCTGGGCCCCGTGCTGGCCGCCCTGATGCTGGCCGGCCGCGTGTCCGCCGCCATCGCCGCCGAGATCGGGGCCATGCGCGCGACCGAGCAGATCGACGCCATGCGCACCCTGTCGACCGATCCCTTCCGCTACCTGGTCGGCCCGCGCCTGCTGGCTGGCGTGCTGATGCTGCCCCTGCTGACCGCCGTGGCCGACACCATCGGCGTCGCGGGCGGCTGGCTGGTCGCCACCCGCGTGCTGGACTTCAGCTCGGCCGTCTATATCCGCAACACCGTCGACTTCCTGCAGGGCTGGGACATCCTGTCGGGCCTGATCAAGGCGGCCGTGTTCGGCTTCATCGTGGCGCTGATGGGCTGCTATCACGGCTACAACGCCAAGGGCGGGGCGCGCGGCGTTGGCCGGGCGACGACCCACGCGGTGGTCTCCTCGGCGATCCTGATCTTCGCCTCCGACTACCTCCTGACCACCTTCTTCACCCACGCCGCCAAATGACCGAAGCGACTCCGAAACTCGCCTGGAAGGGCGTGACCAAGCGCTTCGAGGACCGCACGGTCCTGGACGCCCTCGACCTGTCGGTCGCGCCCGGCAAGTCGCTGGTGATCATCGGCGGCTCGGGCCAGGGCAAGTCGGTGACCATCAAGACTGCCATGGGCCTGATGCGTCCCGACGCCGGCAGCATCACGCTGGACGGCGAGTGCATCGTCGGCCTGTCGGAAGGCAAGCGCCGCAAGATGTTCTCGCGGATCGGCGTGCTGTTCCAGGGCGCGGCCCTGTTCGACAGCCTGACCATCTGGGAAAACGTCGCCTTCCGCCTGATCAATGCCGACGGCGTGCCGCGCAAGGAAGCCAAGGAGCGCGCCATCGAGGCCCTGGAGCAGGTGCGCCTGGCCCCGGCCGTCGCCGACCGTTTCCCGTCGGAGCTGTCGGGCGGCATGCAGAAGCGCGCCGGCCTGGCCCGCGCCGTGGTGGCCCAGCCCGAGATCCTGTTCTTCGACGAGCCGACCACGGGCCTGGACCCCATCACGGCCGCGGCGATCAACGAGCTGATCTCCAACCAGGTGCGCCGTCTGGGCTCGACCGCGGTGTCGATCACCCACGACCTGGCCTCGGCCCAGACGATCGGCGACGAGATCGCCATGCTGCACAACGGCAAGATCATCTGGCGCGGCCCGGCCGCCGAGCTGAACACCACCGACAACCCCTATGTCCGCCAGTTCGTCGAAGGTCGCGCCGAAGGGCCGATCTCGCATGCGGTCTAGGGCGGCCGGCGCTCTTTTCCTCACAGCGAGCCTGCTTTTCGGAGCGGGCGCTCAGGCGCAATCGTTCGTGCGCGGCGACTGCCAGGGCCACCTGGCCCCGGCCCCGCCGCGCTACGACACGGCCAACCACGCGCTCTGGTACAAGCGGTTCTGGACCGGCGGCTGCGATCCGCAGATCCCGCGCTGCATCCCCGGCCAGCCCAACTGGAACAACATGGTCACCACGCTGCTGAACCGCAGCCCAGCGGCCCAGCGCCCGGCGGTGCTGGCCAAGGCCTGCCGCGTGGGCGAGCTGATCGGGGTGGAGTGGTCGCGCAGCAAGACCATCCGCAAGATCGACCTGGGTGACCTGCGCGCCTTCAACCGCGAACTGGAAAGCTCCAGCGACACGCTGCAGGGCCTGGACCGCCTGGAGGCCTCAGCCCGCGCCAAGCTGGCGGGACGCTAGGCGACATGCGCAATCGGTAGCCCACGCTCAACTTCTAGGTGATATCGCTCGACGTGTTGAGAAACTCCGCGAGCAGGCAATGGACAGCGAAGACAGGGCCCGGAAGATCGCTTGGCGAGGCCGCTGGACGCTGGGCCTTGCCGCCGCAGCAGCGCCGAGCATCGCCCATGCCGACATGGTTTGGCCCGCGCTGTTTCTGGAGCCGCGCCTGCTCAGCGTGCCCGTCGTGGTGCTTGGCCTGCTGATCGAAAGCGCGATGCTTCGTTTTGGCTTCGGCTTGAGTTGGCGTCGTAGCGCTTTGCTGGCGATCGTTGTCAACGCCGTATCCGCCGCCTTGGGATTCTTCGTCATCCCCCTCGCGGGCATCGCCTGGGAGTTCTTCCCCGGCCAAGTTCTGTACGCCATTTTTGACCTGGGAACGTTCAATCCGTTCACTTGGACGGCCAATTTCCTGCTCGCCGTCGCCATCACCACCGGGATCGAGGCCGCTTGTCTGCGCATAGGGTTCAAACTGCCCTGGAGCCGAATGCGATGGGGCCTCTGGTTGGGCGCCAATGCCGTGACGGTGGCGCTGGCGTTCCTCAGCTTCGCCATCGAGCCGGCCAACGACCAACAGCTCTACTATCCTTGGCTGATCGGCTAAGCCGCCACTTGCAGCGTCTCCGCCAGTAGCCGCCCCTCCACGCCACGGCTGGAGCCCGCGCGCCAGGCCACGACGATCTCGCGGCTGGGATGCTCGGTGGCCAGGGGCCGGATGGTGAGGGCGGTCTTTTCGGTCAGGCCCGCCTGGACGGCCATGGCCGGCAGGAACGATACGCCCAGGCCCGATCCGATCATCTGCACCAGGGTCGGCAGCGAGGTGGCCGCGAAGCTCTCCTCGTCGCCCAGGCCCTTCGGAGGCTCGAGCCCACAAGCCGCCAGAGCGTGATCCCGCAGGCAGTGGCCGTCTTCCAGCAGGATCAAATCATCGGCCCGCAGGCTGTCGGGATCGACCCGCGCCTGGGCCGCCATCGGGTGGTTGGCGGGCGCGGCGGCCAGCAGTTCGTCATCCTCGACATGGGCCCAGTCCAGGCCGCTCATGTCATAGGGCAGGGCGATCAGGGCCGCGTCCAGGGCCCCGGTCTTCAGGGCCGCGATCAGCCGCTGGGTCAGGTCCTCGCGCAGGAAGAGCTTCAGCTTGGGAAAGCGGTCACGCAGCACGGGCAGGGCGCGGGGCAAGAGGTAGGGGGCCACGGTGGGGATCACGCCCAGCCGGAAACGCCCCGCCAGCGGTTGGCCGGCGCCGCGCGCGGCCTGAACCAGGTCTTCGGTCCGGGCCAGAATGTCCTCGGCCCGGCGAACCGCTTCCTGGCCGGCGGCGGTCAGGATCACGCCCGAGCGGGCCCGGTCGACGACCGGCGCGCCCAGGATCTTCTCCAGCTCCTGGATCCCGGCCGACAGGGTGGGCTGGGTGACATAGGCGCTCTCGGCGGCGCGACTGAACGAGCCGTGCTCGGACAGGAGCTTCAGATATTGCAGCTGGCGAAGGGTCGGGAGAAGCATGGCCGGCAATATAGGTCGCTTCTATCGAACTTCCAAAAACTATCGATTGGATAAGTTCGAGGCCCACGCGTATCCCTATTTCACGGTGATGTTCCGGCGTGTCTCCCCCCACCGACGCCGAAACATTCCGCCCGATCCCGGTTCGCGCCGCCCCCTCCCCAGCCCAGCTGGCGCGGACCGGGACTAACCCTCCCCACGATGCTAAAGCCTCAAGTCCCATTCGGACGGAGCGTCTTCCCATGTCGATCGAGGCCCTGCGCGCCATTCTGCCCGCCTACGCCCACGCCATGGCCCGCAACCTCGAGGTCCTGGCCGAAGAGACCGTCCTGGACGAAACCGCCAAGTGGAGCTGCTTCGTCGCCAGCGCCCTCGCGGTCGGCGAGCCAAGGACCCTGAAAGCCGTCAACGACGCCGCGCACGAGGCAGGCCTGACGCCGGAAGCCTTCGAGGACGCCAAGACAGCGGCGGCGACCATGGCGATGACCAATGTCTATTTCCGCGCCGTCCATCTGATAACCGCGCGGGAGTACGAACACCTGCCGTCGCGCCTGCGTTTCAGCCGCGACCACTCGACGGCCTACGAGCTGTGCTGCATGGCGGTGTCGGCGATCAACGGCTGCGGCGCCTGCCTCGACAGCCACGAAGCGGAGCTGCGGCGAAGGGGCGTGGAGCCCGTCCAGATCCAGGCCGCCTTACGAATCGGCGCCGTGGTGAACGCCGTCGCTCGGGTCCTGGCGACCGAACCTGTGGATCATCCCCCATTTTCGGGCGTTTTAACCTAGTCCGCGACGCCCGGTCGCGGTGTGCGCCCCTCGACATTCATCTTGTCCGTAAACTAAGTTGTTAACCTCTGGGTAAGAGATTCGCGGCTTCCGCAAGAGCGTCGTTCAGGACGCGGCGGGCTCGCACGGGGCGAAGGTGGGCTAGATGAGACTGCTGTCGAAGAATTCGCGCGAGAACAAGAACGGCAAGCCGACCGTCCTGGGCGATGACGTCCAGAACGAAACCGTTCAGCACCAGATCGAGTCCACCCAGGCCATCGGCCAACGCTACGAGACCATCCACGGCGGCCTCGACAGCATCGGCCGCGTGATGGAGCACCTGAAGGCCATCGAGCCGCTGATCGCCGAGATCCGCGGCCCCGTCGGCCAGGAGTTCGAAGCACGCCGCGCCGAGCACGCCGAGCTGATCGCCTTGCGCGCCAACTATGACCAGGCCCAGCGCCAGGTCGCCCACATCCAGGCCGAGGAGCGCGAAGTCAGCGCCCGCCTGGCCGCCGCCGAAACCGCTCTTGGCGAATCCGACGCCCGCCGCCAGACTCAGGACGCGGCGCTGGAAGACAACGCCCTCGAGATCGACCGCCTGCGCAACGCCCTGCTGCAGTCGGACCTGAAGGTCTCCAGCCTTGACGCCTCCTTGCGCGACGCCACCGCCCGCATCGAGCACCTGGTGCAGGACGTCGAAGGCCTGCGCACCCAGGCCCAGGACATCGATACCCGTCGCGGCGACGCCGAGGCGGCTCTCGCCCGCGCAAACCAGGACAACGCCCTGCTGGGCGAAGAAGCCGCGACCCTGAAGAAGCGCGTCGACCAGGCCGGCCTGGACGTGGCCCGCCTGTCGCGCATCGAGACCGACCTCGAGGCCCAGGTCGCCGCCGAGCGCGCCCGCGTCCAGGCGATCGAGAACGCCCTGCACGCCACCCAGACCGACAGCGGCCGCGTCATCCGTGGCCTGGAAAGCCAGGTCGAAGCCTCGCGCGCCGAGATCTCGGCCCTGCAGACCCGCCTGGAGACCGCCACCGGCCGCGCCGACAAGCTGGAAGAGATGAACGGCCAGATCTCGGCCCGTCTGGCTGAATCCTCGGCCCACCAGAAGGCCGTCGAGCGCCGCGCTGGCGACCTCAATGTCGCCCTGGAGCGCGCCCTGGACCGCATCCGTACGCTGGAAGAAGAGTCGGACGGCCTGCGTCAGCGCCACGCCGGCGTCGACACCGCCCGCGCCACCGCCATCGAGCGCGCCGACCAGCTGGCCAAGGGCGCCGTCGCCCAGGACAAGGCCCTCAAGCGCGCCGAGGAACGCTCGCAGCAACTGCGCCAGCGCCTGGACGCCATGCAGGAAGCCCAGGACCAGCTGCGTCGCGAGCACGAGGAGAAGATCTCCGACCTGCAAGCCACGATCGAACGCCTCACCTCGGAAGCCGCCCTGGCCGAAGGCGCCCTGGAAGCGGCCCGCCGCGACCGCTCGCGCCTGCAGATGGCCCTGCTGGGGGCTTCGGACGAAGGCGTCGCCGAGAGCGCGTAAAGTTTTCAGATCCGTTTTCCCGGCGAAAGCCGGGACCCAGATGCAAGAGCGCCCGCGTTCCGGACAGGATCGCGGGCGTTTTTGCGTTCGCCTCACAGCTCTACGATCTGGGCCCCGGCCTTCGCCGGGGAAACGGGGGAGGAGTTACCTCGCGACCTCCGCCGCCCGCTTCAGCCCCTGGACCTGCTGCCCCAGCACCCCATCCACCGGCCCGGCGATCTTGTCGATGCCGCCCCGGAAGTAACCCCCGACGTCATAGGTGACGGTCACCGTCGTCCGCCCGTCCTTCTCGGCCAGCAGGACGGTCAGGGCCCCCGTGGCGCCGGAACTCTGCATCGGACCCAGGGCGCCGGACAAAACGAGCTTCTGGCCGGGCGCGGCATAGACCGTGGTCGCGTGCAGCACCGAGCCGCCATTGGGCAGACGTTCGCAGAAGCAGCCGCCCGAGGCCGCGCCCAGCGACAGGTTGGCGGCCGAGCCCGACCAGGTGTGGTC
Source organism: Caulobacter sp. (assembly GCF_017744445.1). GTDB lineage: Bacteria > Pseudomonadota > Alphaproteobacteria > Caulobacterales > Caulobacteraceae > Caulobacter. The sequence goes on along the minus strand of NZ_JAGIBH010000011.1, from coordinate 60,025 downwards.
CGAGGCCCACCATTTCGACGGCGTCACCAGGATGGCCCAGACCGCGCTGGCTGGAGCGGCGACCACGACCTCGTGCTTGACCTGAAAGCCGGTGGGACCGGCGTCGGTCACCTCGGCCCGCGCCGCGCCGGCGGCGGCCAGCAACGCCAGGGCGGCGATCATCTTGGTCTTCATGGCGTTCCTCCCGAACCTTCGCCGCGAGGGTGAGGGCAGGGAAGCCTAGGCGTCAACTTGACCCTGTCTTGGGGGCCTATTCGACCGGCGAACTGACCGTCGCGCCGCCGGCCTTCAGCCGGTCCAGCACGCCGTTGGCCGGCAGCAGGAAACCCAGATCCACCACCGCCACGGTGACGCCGGGACGCTTCAGCGCCTCGGTCATGGCGTCGGTGGTCTGGGCGACGCCCTTGTCCAGCAGAGCCGCGCCGCCGGGGGCGCGCAGCAGGCAGCGCTGGGCGGCGCTCTCTCTGTAGCGCGCGCGGACCGAGCCCAGCTCGCCTTCGGCCCAGTCGCGGCCGATGGTGGTCGAGTGAGCGCCGTCATAGGCGATCTCGTCCAGGGCCACTTTCAGGCAATAGAGCTGATCTTCCGGCGAGAGCTTGGAGGCGATCGTCGTCACCGCGCTCATCCGGTACTGGCCGACGGCCTTGACCTTGAGCTTGCGGGCCTTGGCCATGCGCTCGATCGTGCTGATCGGTTTGGCTTCCGACAGGCCCGCCGCCTGGCGGAAATCCGACAGCAGCAGGAAACCCGCCACGGCCGGCTTCCAGTTCTTGTAGTCGCCGGCGCCTTTGCGAGCCTGGTTGCGGGACTCGATGAAACGCGCCTTCAGGTCGGGCGGCAGCTGGTCCTCGAGGTTCTTGCCCATCGGCTGGCGCAGGCCGCCGCCGAACTTGAGGATGAAGCCGGCGATCTGGGTCACGCCCACCGAGGCCTGGGGCGGCACTAAAACGAGGTCGGATTTGTCCAGGGCCTTTTCCAGGCGCGGACTGGACCACTTCAGGGAATGGGGCAGGGGCTGGGCCGAGCCCAGCACGTAGAGCTTGGCGCCGTCCTTCTCGACCAGCCAGACGGCGGGGCCGGGCGGCTTGGCCATGATGGTCAGCTCGGCGACCACCGCGCTCTCGTCCTGGGCCGGGGCCGCGCCAAGGTCGACGGTCGGCGGGGGTGGGGTGGTTTGACCGGCAAGCAGCAGGGACAGAGCCAGAGCGGCGGACGCGACCATCAAAACTCCTTCAGCCCCCGTCCTGACTTAACCCTTCTCCCCTTGCGGGAGAAGGTGTCGCCGCGGGCGACGGATGAGGGGTCGCACCGGACGCGCCGAGAAACCCCTCACCCGACCCACTGCGTGGGCCACCCTCTCCCACAAGGGGAGAGGGCTAGCTCACTAAGCCCCCGGCGGAACCGGGAAGCCGCGCTTGCGCATCAGGGCGCCGATCTTGACGTCACGGCCGCGGAAGGCGCGGAACTGGTCGACCGGATCGACGGTGTTGCCCTTGGACATGATGTCGTCGTGCAAGCGCTTGGCGACGGCCTTGTCGTAGAAGCCGCCGGGGGCCTCGGCGAAGGCCTCGGCCGCGTCGGCGGTCAGGGTGTCGGACCACAGGTAGCTGTAGTAGCCGGCCGAATAGCCGTCGCCCGAGAACACGTGACCGAACTGCGGCGTGCGGTGCCGCATGACGATCTCCTTGGGCATGTTCAGCTTGGCCAGCTCCTCGCGCTCGAACTTGTCCGGATCGATGTCGACGTCGCCAGCTAGGTGCAGCTTCATGTCGATCAGGGCCGAGGCCAGGTACTCGGTCGTGCCGAAGCCTTCACCGAACTTGCCGGCCGCTTCGATCTTGTCGACCAGGGCCTGCGGGATCGGCTTGCCGGTCTGATAGTGCAGGGCGAACTGGTTCAGCACTTCCTTGGTCGGCAGCCAGTGCTCGTTCAGCTGGCTGGGGAACTCGACATAGTCGCGCGCCACGTTGGTGCCCGACACCGACGGATAGGTGGCGTTGGCGTTCAGGCCGTGGATGGCGTGGCCGAACTCGTGGAACAGGGTGGTGGCGTCGTCCCACGAGATCAGCAGGGGCTCGCCGGGCTTGCCCTTGATGAAGTTGGAGTTGTTCGAGACGATCGTGGTGATCTCGCCCTTGAACCGCTCTTGCGTGCGGTAGGCGTTCATCCACGCGCCCGAGCGCTTGCCAGGGCGGGCATAGGGGTCGAAGTACCACAGGCCGACGTGCTTGCCGGCGCGGGTCACCTCATAGACGGTGATGTCCTCGTGATAGACGGGGATGCCTTCCAGCTTCTTGAACTGGAAGCCGTACAGCTGGCCCGAGGCCCAGAACATGCCCTCGCGCAGCTTGTCCAGCTGCAGGTAGGGCTTCACCTCGTTCATATCGAGGTCGTACTTCGCCTTGCGAACCTTCTCGGCGTAGAAGCGGTAGTCCCAGGGCTCCAGCTTGAACCCGCCGCCCTCCTTGTCGATGATCGCCTGCATGTCGGCCACGTCGATGGCGACCTGGGCGATGGCCGGCTGCCAGACGGCTTCCATCAACGCCATGGCGTTTTCGGGCGTCTTGGCCATGGCGTTCTCGAGGCGCCAGTGGGCGTGGGTCTTGTAGCCCAGCAGCTTGGCGCGCTCGACGCGCAGCTTCAGGATCTTGCTGATGATCAGGTTGTTATCGGTCGCGCCGCCGTTATCGCCGCGGTTGACGAAGGCGCGCCAGACCTTCTCGCGCGCGCCGCGCACCGGGCTCTCGGTCAGGAACGGGTCGACGCTGGAGCGGGTGTTCACGACGATGAACTTGCCCGGCAGCTTGCGCGACTCCGCGTTCGAGGCGGCGGCGGCCTTCAGACCCTCGGGCAGGCCGACGAGATCAGCGTCGCTGAGCTCGATCCAGGTGTTCTCATCGGCCAGCAGGTTCTGGCTGAACTTGGTGTAGAGGCCGGCCAGCTCGGTGTTGATCGCGCCGACCCGGGCCTTGGCTTCAGGCGACAGCTTGGCGCCCGACCGCACGAAGTTGCGGTAATAGATCCAGAGGACGCGCTGCTGCTCGGGCGTCAGCTTGGCCTTGTCCGGCGAATTGTAGACGGCCTCGACGCGGGCGAAGAGGGCGGCGTTCTGGGTGATCTTGTCGCCATGGGCCGACAGGGCCGGGTCCATCACCTCTTCCACGGCCTGGAATTCCGGGGTGCTCATGTTGGAGCCCCAGATGCCGTAATAGGTCTGGATGTCGCCCAGCGTCCGGCCGGAGTCTTCCAAGGCCGCGATGGTGTTCTCGAAGGTCGGCGCGGCCTTGTTGGCGGTGATCGCGTCGATCTCGGCCAGGTTCTTGGCCATGGCCGCTTCCAGGGCCGGCTTGAAGTCAGCGACCTTGACCTTGTCGAAGGCCGGCACGCCGCCATAGGGGCCGGTCCACTTTTGCAGCAGGGGATTGGTGTTTTGGGCCAATGCGAAGCTCGGATTGAGGGCTGCGACCGCGCCGGTGGCGGCGGCCGAAGCTAGAAACGTACGACGTTGCACGGAGTGTCTCCGGTGAAGGTTTGGGCCGACCCTAGGACAAGGCTCCGATCACGTCACATGACAGGACCGTAACCTTTCGTGTGGCGTGGACGATGCCCGGTTGGCGGGCTACAGCTTTGCTCATGATCGGCGTCTTCGACTCCGGCGTGGGCGGCCTCTCGGTCCACCGCGCCCTCGTGCAGCGTCTGCCCCAGGCGGACTTCACCTATCTGGCCGACCAGGCCAATGCGCCCTATGGCGTGCGGACCGGCGAGGAGATCGTCGCGCTGACCAAGGCCGGCTGCGTGCGCCTGTTCGACCGCGGCGCCAGCCTGGTCGTCCTGGCCTGCAACACCGCCTCGGCCATCGCCCTGCGCCGCCTGCAGCAGACCTGGCTGCCCGGCTACCGGAAAGAGATCGGCCGGCCGGTCAACATCCTGGGCATCATCGTCCCGACCATCGAGAAGGCCACCGGCCTGCCGTGGGAGCACGAGGCCGAGCGGCGCGGCGACAAGGTCCAGGCGCTGGACATCCTGGGCGTCTTCGCCACCCAGGCCACGGTGCGCTCGCGCGTCTACGAGATCGAAATCGACAAGCGCAAACAGGATCTGGCGGTGTTTTCCGAGGCCTGCCCGGAACTGGTGCCGCTGATCGAGGGCGACGCCAGCGCCGTCGAGCTGGCCAAGGCCGTCGAGGGCCACGTCCAGGCCCTGAAGACCCGCATCGGCCGCTTCCCCGACCGCGTGGTGCTGGGCTGCACCCACTACGAGATCATCGCCGACATCTTCCGCGCCGCCCTGCCGGCCGGCACGCCGCTGATCCAGCAGCCCGAAGCCACCGCCGACGCGCTGGAGCTCTATCTGGAACGGCATCCGGAATATGTGACGGGGACGGGCGGCGGGCGCGTGTTCCTGACCACCGGGACGCCCGGACCGCAGAACGGCCTGGTGCAGGGGTTCTGGGGCGGTCCGGTGAGTTTCGAGGCGGCTTAACGTTCTCCGTTTCCCCGGCGAAAGCCGGGGCCCAGATCTCATGGCGTTGGGGATGACCGGAAGAGCGCTGAGCTCATAGAACCCGCCCCAGCGCTCTTCCAGCTGGGTCCCGGCTTTCGCCGGGAAGACGGGTTTTGGAATGATCCGCGACATTCTGAATCATTTCCTGACGAACGCCGTAAACGGCTCTTAACCCTCTTCGGGCACAACATCGCGGTTCGCCCTGTTTCGGCAGGGCCCGGGATACGAAGTTGAGTTCGGAGACTTTCATGGCGCGAGCCGCGCGGCGATCCACGACGGAGCTCCTGTGGGATGCGGTCCGTTACGGCTGGGTCCAGCCCTGGACCGCCCGGTTCCGGGGCGGGGTCGTCACCGTGATCGGGGCCGGCCTGCTGCTGGCCATCGCCACCTACAACGCCACCGATCCCAGCATCAACGCCGCCACCGGCGAGCCGGCCCGCAACGCGCTGGGCAGCGTCGGCGCGGTGATCTCCGACCTGCTCATGCAATCTCTGGGCCTGTCGGCCTGGGGGGTCGCATTGCTGATGCTGGTGTTCGGCGTCACCCGCGTGGCCCAGGCCGACCCGGACGCCGAGCGCAAGGACCTGCGCCAGCGCGCGGTCGTCGGCGCGCTGGGTCTTCTGGCGCTGTCGGCCACCCTGGCGGCCCCCCCGCCGCCGGCGATCTGGCAGCTGGAAAAGGGCCTGGGCGGTTTTTGGGGTGACGCGCTGCTGCACGGCGTGGCCGGCGTCCTGGGCTTTGCCCACATCCCCGGCGCGACCGTCATCGCCGCCATCCTGTTCGCCGTCGCCGCCATCGTCGCCCTGGGCTTCGCCATCGGCGTGCGCGAGGTCGATCCCGACGCCATCCACACCGCCGTCAGCAACGCCCTGCAGCCGCGCATGCGCGCCGAGCCGGAACCTGTCGCCACGCCGGCGCCGAAAGCCGCTCGCCCCAAGAAGGAAAAGGCCGAAGCCGCCCCCAAGCGCGAACGCCGCCTGCCGCCGATCGACGACGAGGACGAGGACGAGGACGACGGGATGATCGTCGCCGCGCCCGCCGCCGTCGCCTCTCCCGAACGCGCCTATACCCCGCCGCCGCCTCAGGACGACGAGGACGAGTTCGAGGACATGCTCGACGCCCGTCCGATGGCCATCGCCAAGCCGAAAGCCCCCGTCAAGGAAAGCGGCCGCGAGCAGCGCGAACAGCAGAAGACCTTCGACTTCGAAGAGAACGAGGGCTTCCAGCTGCCGGAACTGGCCATGCTGGCCAAGTCCAAGCCGCGCTCGTCGGAAGTCGACGCCGGCGCCCTGCGCCAGAACGCCCGCCTGCTGGAAAGCGTGCTGGCCGAGTTCGGCGTCAAGGGCCAGATCGACCAGATCCGCCCCGGCCCGGTGGTCACCATGTACGAGCTGGTGCCGGCTCCGGGCGTGAAGACCGCCCGCGTCGTGGCGTTGGCCGACGACATCGCCCGCTCGATGAGCGTGATCTCGTGCCGCGTCGCCGTGGCCCAGGGCCGCAACGCCATCGGCATCGAAATGCCAAACTCCAAGCGCGAGACGGTCTATCTGCGCGACCTGCTGTCCAGCGCCGATTACGAAAAGGCCAGCCAGATCCTGCCCATGGCGCTGGGCGAGACCATCGGCGGCGAGCCCTATATCGCCGACCTGGCCAAGATGCCCCACCTGCTGATCGCCGGTACGACCGGCTCGGGCAAGTCGGTCGGCGTCAACGCCATGATCCTGTCGATCCTGTACAAGCTGCCGCCCGAGAAGTGCCGCTTCATCATGGTCGATCCCAAGATGCTGGAACTGTCGGTCTATGACGGCATCCCGCACCTGCTGGCCCCCGTCGTGACCGATCCCAAGAAAGCCGTCGTGGCCCTGAAGTGGACCGTGCGCGAGATGGAGGACCGCTATCGCCGCATGTCCAAGATCGGCGTGCGCAACATCGGCGGCTACAACGAAAAGGCCAACGAGGCCGCGGCCAAGGGCGAGCACTTCGAGCGCACCGTGCAGACGGGCTTCGACGACGCCGGCCGGCCGATCTACGAGACCGAGCAGATCCGTCCCGAGCCGATGCCCTATCTGGTCGTCGTCATCGACGAGGTCGCCGACCTGATGATGGTGGCCGGCAAGGACATCGAAGGCGCCGTGCAGCGTCTGGCCCAGATGGCCCGCGCCGCCGGCATCCACCTGATCATGGCCACCCAGCGCCCGTCGGTCGACGTCATCACCGGCACCATCAAGGCCAACTTCCCGACCCGGATCAGCTTCCAGGTCACGTCGAAGATCGACGCCCGCACCATCCTGGGCGAGCAGGGCGCCGAGCAGCTGCTGGGCCAGGGCGACATGCTCTACATGGCCGGCGGCGGCCGCATCACCCGCCTGCACGGCCCGTTCGTCAGCGATGGCGAGGTCGAGGCCGTGGCCAAGTTCCTGCGCGACCAGGGCATTCCGCAATACCTGGAAGAAGTCACCGCCGGCGGCGACGAAGAGCAGGAAGAGGCGATCGAGGGCGCGTTCTCGGGCGAGGGCGGGGCCAACGACCTCTACGACCACGCCGTGGCCGTGGTCACCCGCGACCGCAAGGCCTCGACCAGCTACATCCAGCGCCGCCTGCAGATCGGCTACAACCGCGCCGCCTCCTTGATGGAGCGGATGGAGAAGGAAGGCGTCGTCGGCGCCGCCAACCACGCGGGCAAGCGCGAGATCCTGGCTCCGCCACCGCCGCCGCTCTAAAAACTGTCATCCCGGACAAGCGCGCCGCGCGCCGATCCGGGACCGCCGGAAGCGCTGAGCTTTCCGCGGTCCCGGCTCTCCGCTTCGCTGCGGCCGGGATGACAGGGTCTGGTGTAGGGGAAGGGCAACCTTCACCTTGAGCAGGCGTTCCTCACGTCCCAATCTAGAGCCCAACCTGAACGGCGCTTCATCGGGGCGCCGGAAAATGGCCTCGCGGCGGCCTTCGCGGCGGCCAAGGTTGGGCTTAAGGAGTCCGAATGACCAATCGCCGTTTCCTTCTCGCGGCCGGCCTGGCCGCCGCCATCGCTTCCCCCGCTTTCGCCCAGCAGGCCGCGCCCGCTCCGGCCAAGCTGAACGCCGAGCAGCAGGCGCTGCTGGACAAGGCCACCGCCTATATCCAGGGCCTGTCGTCGGCCAAGGGTCGCTTCGTGCAGACCGACGCGCGCGGGACCCAGACCACGGGCACGCTCTATCTGCAGCGTCCGGGCAAGGCGCGGTTCGCCTATGATCCGCCGGCCGGCCTGCTGGTGGTCAGCAACGGCAACAACGTCAACATCTTCGACAGCCGGCTGAAGACCTTCCAGAGCTATCCGCTCAGCAAGACGCCGCTGAATCTGCTGCTGGCGCGCGAAGTCCGCCTGGATCGCGGCGTGACCATCACCGACATTCGCCCGCTGGCCGACGGCTTCACGATCGTCGCGCAGGACGCCCGCCGTCAGGCCCTGGGCCGGATCTCGATCGACTTTTCCAATTCGCCGATAGGCCTGATGGGCTGGACGATCACCGACCTGAAGGGCGGCACGACCCGCGTGCGCCTCAGCGAGTTTTCCGAGACCTCGGGCCTGGATCCGGCGCTGTTCGTGCTGACGGATCCGCGCCGCAAGGTCGGGAAGCCCTAGAGCCTGTCCGTTGGTCGTGAATGTGACATTACCACAACAGGCAAGAATCAACCCGCTTCGGGGTTGACTAAAAGTTTTGAAGTGGCATATTTAACACGCATGGCGATGAGCGACCGACCCGCTCTTCGCGAACCGTGCCGGATCCTATCCCCTCCCGGCGGCGGCATGAGAGACTAGACTTTCGCCCCCGGACGCTAAGGCGTCCGGGGCGTTTTTCTTTTGGGTGACCGGCCGCTGGCCGGGCGTCAGTCCTGAAGCGCTGGCGTTTCCCTTTTCAGGGTTCGGCAAAGGCTTTAGAGCCAAGCCATGCGCCTCCGTATCGCCACCTGGAACGTCAATTCCGTCCGCCTCCGCGCCGAACAGGCCGCCCGTTTCGTCGACGAGCAGGCTCCGGACGTCCTGTGCATGCAGGAGATCAAGTGCCAGGACGGCGAGTTCCCGCGTGAGGCCTTCGAGGCCATGGGCCTGTCGCACCTGAAGATCGCCGGCCAGAAGGGCTGGCATGGGGTGGCCATCGCCTCGCGCCTGCCGTTCGAGGATGTGCCGACCCTGATGAACTGCCGCGAGGGCCATGCCCGCTGCGTGGCGGTCAAGGTGGCCGGCGTCGATATCCAGAACTTCTACATCCCGGCTGGCGGCGACACGCCCGACCGCATCGGCAATCCGAAGTTCGACCACAAGCTGGACTTCTACGAGACCCTGACCGCCGCCCTGAAAAAGCGCGACCCCAAGGCGCCGCTGATCGTCACCGGCGACCTGAACATCGCGCCCGGCGAGAACGACGTCTGGAGCCACCGCCAGATGCTGAAGGTGGTCAGCCACACCCCGCCCGAGCTGGAAGCCTTCGACGCCATGATGAAGTCGATGGACCTGCTGGATCTGCCGCGCCTGGCCACGCCCGAGCCCGAGAAGCTGTTTTCCTGGTGGAGCTACCGCGCCGCCGACTTCCGCAAGTCCAACCGCGGCCTGCGCCTGGACCATATTCTCGCGAGCCCCGGCCTGCGCGACGCGGCGATCGTGGACGGCAAGGTCAGCTCGCGCGTCCACGACACGGTGCGCGAATGGGAACGCCCCAGCGACCACGCGCCGGTGACGGCGGACCTGAAGGTCTAACCACCTTTGTCATCCCGGGCGAAGACCCGGGACCGCAACAGGCTCAGCGCTTCCGGCGGTCCCGGCTCTCCGCTTCGCTGCGGCCGGGATGACAAGCTGGGTTAGAAGTATCCGGCGCCTTCCAGATCCTCCGCCAAGCTCGGCCCGGTCGGGGTCCAGCCCAGGGTCTCGCGCGTCCAAACCGCCGAGGTCGCCGCGTCCATGCCGGCGAACATCGCGAACCACCCGAAGTGCTCGGCCGGCCGGCTCTCGACCGGCAGGCCCAGACCCTTGCCGATGGCGGCGGCGATCGTCTTCATCGGCACGGCCTCCTCGGCCACGGCGTGATAACGCTCGCCGGCCGCGCCACGCTCGATCGCCAGACGGTAGAGCCGGGCGGCGTCGCTGCGATGGACCGCCGACCACCTGTTGTCGCCTTCGCCGATATAGGCCGCGACGCCTTTCTCACGCGCCAGGTCGATCAGCATCGGCACGAAGCCATGATCGCCGGCCCCATGGGTGGTCGGCGCCAGGCGCACGACCGAAGCCCGGACACCCTTGGCAACCAGAGCGTCGGCCGAGGGCTCGGAGATACGCGGCGAGTGACCGCCGGGCCGATCGTCTTCGGTCGCCACCCGGCCGACGGCCAGCATGGCCGTGCCCGAGGTCACCAGGATCGGCTTGGTCGTGCCTTCCAGCGCCGCGCCCAGAACGCCGATGGCCCGGCCGTCTTGCTGGGCGTTCTCGGAGAACTTCGAGAAATCGTGGTTGAAGGCGGTGTGGATGACACCGTCGCAGGCGGCCGCGCCTTGGGTCAGGACATCATGATCGTCGAGCGTGCCGAGCACCGCCTCGGCGCCGGCCGCCTTCAGTTGGGCCAGGCCGAGTTCCGAGCGCGAGAGGCCCAGCACCTGGTGGCCATGGGCGATCAGCTCCTGGACGACGGCCGAGCCGACGAAGCCGGTGGCGCCGGTGACAAAAATACGCATGGGGATATCTCCGGGGATTTCACGTGGAACATCCTGGGCGCTATGATCATCCTGTTAAAGTCGTGAGCTTATACGGGTATAAGGTCTAACAGGATGAACGCGCCGATCTCGACCGAGAACCCTCTAGGGGCTTTCCTGCGCGACCGCCGGGCCAGGCTGGACGCCGCGGCGCTCGGCTTTTCCGGCGCGCGCCGCCGTACGCCAGGCCTACGCCGCGAAGAGGTCGCCCAGCGCGCCCATATCAGCGCCACCTGGTACACCTGGCTGGAGCAGGGCCGGGGCGGGGCGGCCTCGGCCGACGTGCTGGACCGCATCGCCCGCGCCCTGATGCTGACCGAGGTCGAGCGCGAGCACCTGTTCCTGCTGGGCCTGGGCCGCGCACCGGATGTCCGCTACCGCGAGGCCCAGGGCGTGACCCCACGCCTGCAACGCGTGCTGGACGCGCTGTCGCCCAGCCCGGCCCTGATCAAGACCCCGACCTGGGACGTCGTCGCCTGGAACCGCGCCGCGACCCTGGTGCTGGCCGACTATGGCGAACTGCCGGTCGAGGAGCGCAACATCCTGCGACGGATCTTCTGCGATCCGCGCTCACGAGCGTTCAACACCGAGTGGGAAAGCGTAGGCCGCTTCGTCGTCGCCGCCTTCCGCGCCGACGTCGCGCGGGTGGGGGCGGGAAACGAGGCCGGGGTCCAGGCCCTGATCGCCGAGCTGACCGCCCGCAGTCCCGACTTCGCAACGATGTGGGCCGACAACGACGTCCGCCACTATGGCGAAGGGATCAAGCGCCTGCGCCATCCGGTGCTGGGCGCGGTAGCGTTCGAGTACTCGGCCTTCGGCGTCGACGGCCGACCGGACCTGGCGATGATCGTCTACAACCCGGCGACGCCGGAGGACCTGGCGGCGGTCAAGACCTTGCTGGTCTAGCCTTCGGCCGCGACGACGCCCTGCTTGATCCAGAGCGCACCGTCCTTGAGGTTCTTGCGGATCCAGGCGGCGTGGACTTCGCGTTCGGCGTCGGTCGAGCGGAAGGGCAGGGGACGCGGACGGGCGCCGTACGAGCCTTGCACCGCGGCCGAGACCGACAGGGCCTCGACATGGGTCAGTTCCAGGGCGCGTTCCTTGCCGCCCTGCAGTTCCAGATAGACCTCGGCCAGCAGGTGCGAGTCGATCAGCGCCCCGTGCTTGTCGCGGCTGTCCAGGCTGATCTTGAAACGCTTACACAGCGCGTCGAGCGAATTGTACATGCCCGGAAAGCGCTTCTTGGCCATGGCCAAGGTGTCGATCCAGCGTTCCTCGGCGATCGGCGCGCGGCCGCACTTTTCCAGCTCGAAATTGATGAACGAGCGGTCGAAGGCGGCGTTGTGGGCGACCACGACGCTGTCGCCGACGAACTCCAGGAACTTGTCGGCGATCTCGTGGAACTTGGGCTTGCCGGTCAGGAAGGCCGACGACAGGCCGTGGACCTTCTCGGCCTCGGCCGGCATGTCGCGCAGCGGGTCGCAATATTCGTGAAAGTTGCGGCCGGTCGGCATGAATTCGACCACCTCGATGCAGCCGATTTCGACCAGGCGGTCGCCCGTCTTCGGATCGAAGCCGGTGGTTTCGGTGTCGAGGATGATTTCCCGGGCCATGGCCCTTCAATGGAGCGCTTCGAGCGCCGCTTCAAGCGGAGCCGGGAGTTCTCAACAGAGTCAGAAGGTCGCGGACCTGTTGGTGAGCCGCTTCAACGCCCCGGCTCGTATCGATGACGAAATCGGCGCGGGCGCGCTTTTCGGCGTCGGGGGTCTGGCGCGCCAGGATCGCTTCGAACTTCTCCGGGGTCATCTCGGGGCGAGCCAGGACGCGAGCCCGCTGGACGTCTGCGGGGGCCGAGACCACGACCACCTTGTCGACCTTCTTCTCGCCGCCGGTCTCGAACAGCAGCGGGATGTCCAGGACGACGATCTCGTGGCCCTCGGCCTGGGCCTTTTCGAAGAAGCCGATCCGATGGGCGCCGACCAGCGGGTGGACGATCTGCTCCAGCTTGGCCAGGGCCTCGGAATTGCCGACGACCTGGGCGCTGAGCCTGGCCCGGTCGATGGCGCCGTTCACGACCACGCCCGGAAACGCCGCCTCGACCGGGGCGACCGCCGCGCCGCCGGTGGCGTAAAGCGCGTGAACCGCCGCGTCGGAGTCGTAGACGGGAACACCCTCGGCCTGGAACAGGGTCGACGTCGTCGACTTGCCCATGCCGATCGATCCGGTCAGGCCCAAGATCAGCATGGCTCAGGCCTCGCCGAGCAGCTTCAAGGCCATGCCGCGCACGTCGACCTCGGGCGACGGCGCCACGCCGTAGAAGGCCTCGAAGCTGGGGATCGCCTGGCGCAGTAGCATCTCGAGTCCGTCCACCGTGCGACGGCCGGCGGCCTCGGCGCGTTGAAGGAACTCGGTGCGCAGCGGCTTGTAGACCATGTCCATGACCACGGCGGTTTCCGGGGTCAGGGCGAAATCCGCCGCCGGACCGTCGCCGCCGGCCAGGCCCAGGGAGGTGGCGTTGATGATCAAGCCAGCCTGCGCCAACAGATCGGGCAGGGCGCTTTCATCGGCGGCGACCACCTTGTCGCCGAACGCATCGACCAGCTCCTGAGCCCGCGCCAGGGTGCGATTGACGATCGCCACCTGGGGCGCGCCGGCCAGCAGCAGGGCCGCCACCGCGCCGCGGGCCGCGCCGCCGGCGCCCAGGATCACGACCGGCGCGGCGGTGACGTCGAAGCCGGGAGCCTGGGCGGCGATGGCGCCGAGCATGCCAGGGCCGTCGGTATTGTCGGCGTGGACCGAGCCGTCTTCCTTGAAGACCAGCAGGTTCGCCGCCCCGGCCATCCTAGCCAAGTCGCTGACGGTGTCGGCGCAGGCCAGGGCCCGCTCCTTGAAGGGGATGGTGACGTTCAGGCCCTTGATCGCTCCGCCGCGCAGGCCGTTCACGAAGGCTTCGAAGCTCTCGAGCGTCGGCGCGAACGGCGCATAGACCGCGTCGAGGCCGGCCGCCGCGATCCAGGCATTGTGGATGAGCGGGCTCATCGAGTGCTTGATCGGCGCGCCGCAGACGCCGCCGACGATGGCGGCTCCAGAGATCGTCATGCGGCCAGAGCTCCGTGAAGGCGCAGGAAGTCGAGCAGGCCGATCAGCGGCAGGCCCAGGATGGTGAAATAGTCGCCGTCGACCGCGTCGAACAGCTGCACGCCTTCGCTCTCAAGCTCGTAGCAGCCGACCGACCACAGCAGGGCCTCGCCGCGTCGCTCTATATACTGGTCGAGCCAGGCCTCGCTGAACGGGCGCACCGACAGCTTGGCGCTCTCGACGATCCGCCAGATCGGCTGGCCGTCGCGGGCCACGACCACGGCCGAGTGCAGCTTGTGGGTCTGGCCGCGTAATTCGAGCAGATGATCGCGGGCCTCTTCCAGTGAATTAGCCTTGTCGAACAGCTTGCCCTTGAGATCGAGGGTCTGGTCGGCGCCGATCACCAGGCCGGGGCGCTTGGTCGAGACCTTGACCGCCTTCATCTCGGCCAGCGCGTCGGCGATGTCGCGGGGCGTGATCTCTTCGGCCAGCAGGCCGGCCTTGGCCGCCTCTTCATCCACGCCAGGGCTGACCGCCTCGAAGGCGACGCCGGCGTTCTTCAGGATCATCTGCCGGGCCGAGCTCTTAGACGCGAGCGTTACAGGGGTCATCCCAGGACCTCGACCTTGCCGCGACCACCGGACAAGAGATTGATGATCGCCGCCGCCGTCTCCTCGACCGAGCGCCGGGTGATGTCGATGGTCGGCCAGTTCATGCGCTCGAACAGCCGGCGAGCGGCGATGATCTCCTGGCGCACGGCGTCGCCGTCCACATAGTCGCTCTCTCTATTCTCCTTGAGGGAGAGCAGGCGGTTGCGGCGGATCTGGATCAGCCGGTCGGGCGAGGTGATCAGGCCCACGATCAGCGTGTTCTTCAGCTCGAACAGCTCGGGCGGCGGCGGGCGGCCCGGCACCAGCGGCACATTGGCGGCGCGCACGCCCCGATGGGCCAGATAGATGCAGGTCGGGGTCTTGGAGGTGCGCGACACGCCGACCAGGATGACATCGGCCTGGGTCAGGTCCTGGCCGCCTTGGCCGTCATCGTGGGCGATGGCGTAATCCAGGGCCTCGATGCGGTCGAAATAGTCGTTGGTCAAAGCGTGCTGGGCGCCGACGCGGGTCGAGATCCGCGCGCCCAGATAGCGCGACATGGCGCTGATCACCGGATCCAGCGCCGCGATGCAGGGCATTTCCAGCTTGCGGCAGCCTTCTTCCAGCGCCGCGCGCAGGCCGGGATCGACAATGGTGTGCATGACGACACCCGGCGCGCCGCCGATCTCTTCCAATGCCCGGTCAAGTTGCCGGGTGGAACGAACCAACGCGTAGATGTGTTCGATAGGCAGGATATCGGTGAAACGGGCGCACACCGCGCGCGCCATGGCGTTCAGGGTCTCGCCCGTGGAGTCCGACACCAGGTGAATATGGAAGTAGGTGGCGAAGCGCGGCGGCAGCCGTTCGCCGTCCCCCTGGCCCAGACTCTCCTGTGGATCATCCGTTAACGGTTGCTTAACCACTTGCCTCGCCCCTGGGGACGCCTGGGCGCCAAAAGGCCCTTTCGACGTCGTGACACGGCGCCGCTGTGATCAACGGTCGCATTGCTCGCGTATCATCCCCAGGCTCGCCCCGCATCCCCCATCAAGTGAATCCCGGCTGTCCAAAGCTGCGGACAGAGTCCCGTGAGGGGTCTTTGTCCCGCCATCGCGAGTTAAGAATTCATTAAGGTCTTCAAAGCGCTGCCGGACCATCCACATGATTAACAGACCCTTAACCACATGTGGGAAGGCCTGGGGGCAAAGGGGGATGGAGTGTGGGAGTCACTCGCCCGTCAGGCGTTTTCCCCACTATGCAATTGCCCAGTCACATCCTCTTTCATTTCTTAAATTCTTATTAAGATATGAAGGAAGGGTCTTAAGGGTCCTACGGGCTTGAGCCGAAGCTCGGGCCGGGCTTTAACCCGGTCATGACGTCATCGGCCCCAAAGTCCCAACAAACGGTTAAATTCCTTTCGGCCCTGGCCGGAGAGACGCACGCGAACCCGCCGGTCTGGTTCATGCGTCAGGCGGGACGGTATCTGCCGGAGTACCGGGCGGTGCGGGCCACCGCGCCGGACTTCATCTCGTTCTGCTTCGATCCCGAGAAGGCGGCCGAAGTTACCCTGCAGCCGATGCGGCGGTTTCCGTACGACGCCTCGATCGTCTTCGCCGACATCCTGCTGATCCCCGGCGCGCTGGGCCAGAAGGTCTGGTTCGAGGCCGGCGAAGGCCCGAAGCTGGGCGAGATGCCGTCGATCGAGTCGATGGCCGAAAAGGCCGGTGAGGCGGGTAACGCCCTCAAGCTCGTCGGGGAGACGCTGACCCGGGTTCGTTCGGCGCTCGATCCGTCCAAGGCCCTGATCGGCTTCGCCGGCGCGCCGTGGACGGTGGCGACCTACATGATCGAAGGCGGTTCCAGCGATCGCAGCGGCGCGCGGACCTATGCCTACCAGAACCCCGAGAAGCTGGACGCCCTGATCCAGGTGCTGGTCGACTCGACGGTCGACTACCTGGCCATGCAGGTCGACGCCGGGGCCCAGGCCGTGAAGCTGTTCGAGAGCTGGGCCGAGGGCCTGTCCGAGCCGCTGTTTGATCGCCTGGTCACCCAGCCGCACATTCGGATCATCGAAGGCCTGCGCGCCCGGGGCGTGACGGTTCCGATCCTCGGTTTCCCGCGTGGGGCCGGCACGCTGGTCGAGGACTATGCGGCCAAGGTCCCGGTGCAGGGCGTGGCGCTGGATACCTCGGCTTCGGCGAAGCTCGGCCAATCGATCCAGAAATCGAAGACCATCCAGGGCGCGCTGGATCCGCTGCTGCTGCGCGCCGGCGGGGATGAGCTGCTGCGCCGCGTCGACCAGATGCTGGAACAGTGGAACCAGGGTCCCTACATCTTCAACCTGGGTCACGGCATCCTGCCCGACACGCCGATCGCCAATGTCGAGCTGGTGCTCGAGCGGGTCACCGGTCAGAAGGTCGGCGGCTAGTGGCCAAGAAGCTCGCCGTCGTCCTGTTCAATCTGGGCGGGCCCGATGGTCCGCGCGCGGTGCGACCGTTCCTGTTCAACCTGTTTAGGGATGGCTCGATCATCGGCGCGCCGGCGATCATCCGCTATCCGATCGCGGCCCTGATCGCCACGACCCGCGAAAAGACCGCCAAGGCCAACTACGCGATCATGGGCGGCGGCTCGCCGCTGCTGCCGGAAACCGAGAAGCAGGCGAGGGCTCTGGAAGCCGAGCTGGCCAAGACGCTGCCGGACGTTGAAGCCAAGTGCTTCATCGCCATGCGCTACTGGAACCCGCTGACCGGCGAGACCGCCAAGAAGGTCAGTGCGTTCGCGCCGGACGAGATCGTGCTGCTGCCGCTCTATCCGCAATATTCGCTGACCACGACGGCCTCGTCGTTGAAGGCTTGGCGCTCGGCCTACAAGGGTCCGGGCCGCCAGACGACGGTGTGCTGCTATCCGGACGAGGCGGGCCTGGTTGAGGCGCACGCCCGACTGATCCGCGAGACCTGGGAGAAGGCTGGTTCGCCAGCGAGCGTACGGCTGCTGTTCTCGGCCCACGGCCTTCCGGAGAAGGTCATTCTGGCCGGTGATCCCTACCAGAAACAGGTCGAGGCCACGGCCGCCGCGGTGGCGGCCAAGCTGCCGGCGGATCTGGACTGGGTCGTCTGCTACCAGAGCCGGGTCGGGCCGCTGAAATGGATCGGCCCCTCGACCGACGACGAAATCCGCCGCGCGGGCGCCGACGGTAAGGGCGTGATCGTCACCCCGATCGCCTTCGTCTCCGAGCACGTCGAGACCCTGGTCGAGCTGGACCACGAATACGCCGAGCTGGCCGAAGGGGAAGGGGTCGCCCCCTATATCCGCGTGCCGGCGTTGGGCGTCGCGCCTGAGTTCATCGGCGGCCTGGCCGCCATGGTTGGCAAGGCCCTGGACGCTGGCGGGGTCATTCCCGGCGGCGCGTGGCGCGGGCCCGAAAACTGTCCCTGCAACGCGGAGGCTTCGGCGTGACCGATTTCCTGGTGGCCCACTTCAACCTGTTTCGGGGCCTGCACATCCTGTCGGTCATCGCCTTCATGGCGGGCCTGCTCTACCTGCCGCGCCTGTTCGTCTATCACACGGGCGCCGCGCCCGGCTCGGAGATGGACGAGACCTTCAAGGTCATGGAGCGCCGGCTGCTGCGCGGGATCATCAACCCCGCCTCGATCGCGACCTTCGTGTTCGGCCTGTGCCTGATCATGGCTGACGGCGCCATCCGCGGCTGGGGGTTCCTGGCCCAGCCCTGGATGGTGTCCAAGCTGGTCTGCCTGTTTGGCCTTTATGGCTGGCACGGCTTTCTGTCGGCTTCGCGCAAGAAGTTCGAGCGTGGCGAGAACACCCGCTCGGAGAAGTTCTGGCGGGCGACGAACGAGATCCCGTTCGTGCTGGCGATCGTCATCGTGCTGTCGGTGACGACCAAGTTCCTGAACCACTGATCCGGTCGGCGGCTTGACCGGCCGCCCGCCGCGTGGTTTGCATCGAGAAAGTTCGCTCACAGCGAATTTCTCTTCACGGACTGGCGCCCGTCCTGGCGCGCCCCGCGAGCGATCCGCTCCAAGGTCCGTCCCCCGAACGACCCGCGTCATCGTCAATCGACGCGCATGCTGGCCATCCGACCGATCGGCCGGCATGACCCATAAAGTTCTACCGGCCGGACTCCGTCCTGGAGGCCCAGCCCTCTCTTGAGTCTTGTCATGACCGAAGAAACCGAAAACGAAATTCCGGCCGCCGAAGAAGCGACCACCGAAGAGGTCGTCATCGATACGACCGCTGAAGCTTCGACCGAAGCCGCCGCTGAAGCGGAAGGCGAGGGCGAGGACGACGGTTCGGGCATCGCCGAAGCCGTCGCGGCCCTGGGCCTGAAGTCCATGTCCCTGCAGGAGCTGAAGGAGAAATCCCCGGCCGACCTGCTGGCGTTCGCCGAGACCTTCGAGGTCGAGAACGCCAACTCCATGCGCAAGCAGGACATGATGTTCGCGATCCTGAAGACCCTCGCCGAAGAAGGCGTGGAGATCTCGGGTTCGGGCACCATGGAAGTGCTGCAGGACGGCTTCGGCTTCCTGCGCTCGCCGGAAGCCAACTACCTGCCGGGCCCGGACGACATCTATGTCTCGCCGTCGCAGATCCGGAAGTATGGCCTGCGTACCGGCGACAGCGTCGACGGCGCGATCCGCTCGCCGCGCGAAGGTGAGCGCTATTTCGCCCTGACCAACGTCTCGAAGATCAATTTCGAGAGTCCCGAGAACGTGCGCCACAAGGTGCACTTCGACAACCTGACGCCGCTCTATCCCGAAGAGCGCCTGCACATGGAACTGCCCGATCCGACCATCAAGGATCGTTCGGGCCGCGTCATCGACATTGTCGCCCCGCTCGGCAAGGGCCAGCGCTGCCTGATTGTCGCCCCGCCGCGCGTGGGTAAGACGGTGATGCTGCAGAACATCGCCAAGTCGATCGAGACCAACCACCCCGAGTGCTACCTGATCGTCCTGCTGATCGACGAGCGCCCGGAAGAAGTCACCGACATGCAGCGCACGGTGAAGGGCGAGGTGATCGCCTCGACCTTCGACGAGCCGGCGACCCGTCACGTCCAGGTGGCCGAGATGGTCATCGAAAAGGCCAAGCGCCTGGTCGAGCACAAGCGCGACGTCGTCATCCTGCTGGACTCGGTCACGCGTCTGGGCCGGGCCTACAACACCACCGTCCCGTCGTCGGGCAAGGTGCTGACCGGCGGTGTCGACGCCAACGCCCTGCAGCGTCCCAAGCGCTTCTTCGGCGCGGCGCGTAACGTCGAGGAGGGTGGCTCGCTCTCGATCATCGCCACGGCCCTGATCGACACCGGCAGCCGCATGGACGAAGTCATCTTCGAAGAGTTCAAGGGCACCGGTAACTCGGAAATCGTCCTGGACCGCAAGGTGGCCGACAAGCGCATCTTCCCGGCCATCGACGTGCTCAAGTCCGGCACCCGCAAGGAAGAGCTCATCACGCCGCGCGACCAGCTGACGAAGACCTACGTCCTGCGTCGGATCCTCAACCCGATGGGCGCGTCGGACGCGATCGAGTTCCTGCTGGACAAGCTGCGTCAGTCGAAGACCAACGGCGACTTCTTCCAGTCGATGAACACCTGAGTCCGACCAGACTCACTGCCGATACGAGAAAGGCCCGGTTCTACCCGGGGCCTTTTTTGTTTGGTCGTACTGAGTAGATCCTCCCCCGCGATGCGGGGGAGGTGGCCCGTAGGGCCGGAGGGGGCTAACGCGGCATACGTCCAGTTCGCCCCCTCAGTCACTTCGTGACAGCTCCCCCGCATCGCGGGGGAGCATCTGGCTTACGGAATGAGCAGGGTAGCCCCAGTCGTCTTCCGACCCTCCAAGGCTTCGTGCGCGGCTCGGGCCTCGGCCAGGGGAAAGGTCTGGCCGATGTCGATCTTCACCGCGCCGGAGGCCAGGACGCCGAACAGAGCCTCGGCGCTTTCGTCCAGTTCCTCGGTCGTGGCGATGTAGTCGAACAGGCGAGGGCGGGTGACGAAGGCCGACTTGGCCGACAGCTCCAGTGGCGCGAACGGTGGGACCGGACCCGAGGCGTTGCCGAAGGTGACCAGCACCCCGCGCTTGGCCAGGCTCTTGAAGCTGGCGTCCCAGGTGTCCTTGCCGACGCCATCGTAGACGACCGCCACGCCCTTGCCGCCGGTGATCTCGCCGACGCGAGCGACGACATCCTCTTGGCCATAGTCGATGACATGGTCCGCGCCGAGGCTGCGAGCGAGGGCCAGCTTTGCCTCGCCGCCGGCCGTGGCGATCACGGTCGCGCCCAGGGCCTTGCACCACTGCACCAGGATCTGGCCGACGCCGCCGGCGGCCGCGTGGACCAGAACGAGGTCGCCAGGTTTCACGTGGAAACACCGACGGACCAGGAACTCGGCGGTCATGCCCTTGAGCAGCACGGCGGCGGCGGTCTCCAGGCTGACGCCGTCGGGAACCCTCACCGTGCGCTCGGCCGGAACGACGGCGGCCTCGGCGTAGGCGCCCATGGTCCCGTTATAGGCGACGCGGTCGCCGACCTGGAATCGGGTGACGCCGTCGCCGATCGCCTCGACCACGCCGGCCGCCTCGAGCCCGATCCCGGAGGGGAGCTTCAAGGGATAGAGGCCCGAGCGATGATAGGTGTCGATGTAGTTCAGCCCAACCGCCTGGTGGCGGATCAGGATCTGGCCGGCCGCCGGGGAGGGGACTTCGACCTGGACAGCCTCGAGCACCTCGGGGCCGCCGGTGCGTGCGAACTGGATCGCCAGCATCACGCGAGCGCCTTCTGGAAGAAGGTCAGGCTGCGGCCGTTGGCCTTGGCCGCATCGCCGGCGTCATAGTGCGCGCCGCCCTCGCGCGCGAAGGCGTGGTCGCGGTCGGCATAGGTATGGATCTCGATCTGCGGGTGATCCTTCAGGGCGTTGAGGATGACTTGCTGGGCTTCTGGCGGGACGAACTGATCCTTCTCGGCGATGTGCATCAGCAGCGGCCGTTCCAGCTTCTCGGCCTCGCCGACATACTTCTCGATGCCGACACCGTAGTACGAGACCGAGGCGTCGACGTCGGTGCGGGTCGCGGTCAGGAAGGCCAGCAGGCCGCCCAGGCAATAGCCGACCGCCCCGATCTTGCCGTTGACGCCGGCCAGCTTGCGGGCCGCGGCGACCGTCGCGCCGATGTCCGAGACACCCGCGTCCACGTCGAACAGATTGAACAGCTCGAAGGCGCGCTTCCACTCGGCCTCGGACTGGTCGGTGATGTCGATGCCCGGCTCGATCCGCCAGAAGAGGTCGGGGCAGATGGCGACATAGCCCTGGGCGGCCAGGCCGTCGCAGATATCGCGCATCACCTTGTTGACGCCGAAGATCTCCTGGATCACGACGATGGCCGGAGCACTGTCTGCTTGCGGACGCGCCACATAGGCCGAGAAGTCGCCATCCGGCGTGGTGATCGTGAGGGTCTCGCTCATCGGGAACTCCGTCTCTTCCGTGACCAATGTGACTTTGGACCAAAGCGCTCTAACCTGCGCCGACGGGCCTTGGCCCATAACAATATCGTGCCCTGACCGAAGGGAACTTCCCCGATGAAAATGACCATCGAGATCGACTGCACGCCCGTCGAGGCGCGGGCCTTTCTAGGCCTCCCCGATGTCAGCGCCTTGAACGAGCATCTGGTGAAAGAGATGCAGAACCGCATGGACGCCAACATGGCCATGCTGGCGCCCGAGGAGCTGATGAAGAACTGGATGGCGTTCGGCACGGGCGCGCAGGAACAGTTCCGCAAGCTGATGACGGCGGCGGCCGGCGCGGCGGTCGGGAAGCCCTGACGACATGACCGATACGATCTTCGCCCTGGCCACCGCGGCCGGGCGAGCGGCGGTGGCCGTGGTGCGCGTCTCGGGTCCGGCGACCTTGTCGGTCGTCGAGGCTCTCACGGGAAAACCGCCCAAGCCGCGCCTGGCGGCTCTGCGCAAACTGCGTCACCAGGGCGTTGAGCTGGACGAGGCGCTGGTCCTGCGGTTCGAGGGACCGGCCAGCTATACCGGCGAGGACAGCGCCGAGTTTCACGTGCACGGCGGCCGCGCTGTCGTCGAGGCGCTGCTGTCAGCCCTGGTCGATCTGGGCCTGCGGCTGGCCGAGCCGGGCGAGTTCACCCGCCGCGCCTTCGAGAACGGCAAGCTCGACTTGGCCCAGGCCGAAGGCGTCGCCGACTTGATCGACGCCGAGACCGAGGCGCAGCGCAAGCAGGCCCTGGGGCAGGTGGGTGGCGCGCTGAGCCAGCGCTATGACCGGTGGCGCGATCTGTTGGTCCAATCCCTGGCGATGCTAGAGGCGGCGGTCGACTTTCCGGACGAGGATCTGCCGGAGGAGGTGGCCGAGCGCGCGCGTCCGGGTCTGCGGACGCTGAGCGCCGAACTCGATGCCGCGCTGGCCGATGTTTCCCGTGGTCGTCGGGTGCGGGACGGTTTCCGCATCGCCCTGGTCGGCGCGCCGAACGCGGGGAAGAGCACCTTGCTGAACGGCCTGGTCGAGCGCGACGCGGCGATCGTGACGGATACGCCTGGTACTACCCGGGACGTGATCGAGGTTCCACTGGTGCTCGGTGGGTACAAGGTTCTGGTCGCCGACACGGCTGGCATCCGCGAAACGGCTGACGCTATCGAAGCCGAGGGCGTCCGCCGGGCGCGGGCCTGGGCTGAAGATGCTGACCTAAGGCTTTGGGTCGTCGATGGGTTTCACGTGAAACATACAGTGAAGCTTGAGGAGGCGATCCGGCCGGGCGATTGGTTTATGCTCAACAAGGCCGACATCGCCGACGCCTCAGCGCTGGATGAAGCCGCTCAAAAGTGGACCGGGCAGGGACTCAAGGTCCTGCGACTGTCGGCTCGTTCGAGCACCGCCGTCGATGAGGTTCGGAGCGCTCTGGCCGATCATGTCGCCGACGCGCTGTCTGGCGCGGAGTTCCCAGCAGCCACCCGCCTCCGCCACGCCGAGCGGCTCCGCGAGGCCCAGGACTATCTGGCTCGCGCTCTGTCCGAGGTTGGCCTGGAAGTGGAGCTGGCCGCC
Organism: Caulobacter sp.; assembly: GCF_017744445.1. Lineage (GTDB taxonomy): Bacteria > Pseudomonadota > Alphaproteobacteria > Caulobacterales > Caulobacteraceae > Caulobacter. The sequence goes on along the minus strand of NZ_JAGIBH010000011.1, from coordinate 37,072 downwards.
GAGGATGTTCGCCTCGCCGCCCGCGCTCTCGAGAAGATCACGGGCCGCGTGGATCCAGAGGACGTGCTCGGCCGCGTCTTTTCGACCTTCTGCATCGGCAAGTGATGTTCCACGTGAAACGTCCCCTATATTATCCACAGCGGGCTCACAGCTGCTGAGGGGGTGTTTCACGTGAAACGCCTTTGAGTCACATCGACCCGCTCGCCTGTTTGGCGTATAGATCGAGTCCAACGCCCCCGCACGATCCGGGGGCGTTCGCATTGAGGCGAGTCTTTTGTCCGATACCTGGGATGTCATTGTCATCGGCGGCGGTCACGCCGGCTGCGAGGCGGCCGCTGCGTCGGCGCGTACGGGCGCGCGCACCCTGCTGCTGACCCACAAGCTCGAGACCATCGGCGAGATGTCGTGCAACCCGGCCATCGGCGGCTTGGGCAAGGGCCACCTGGTCCGCGAGATCGACGCCCTGGACGGCGTCATGGGCCGCCTGGCCGACAAGGCCGGCATCCAGTTCCGGATGCTGAACCGCTCGAAGGGTCCGGCCGTCCGTGGCCCGCGCTCGCAGATCGACCGCAAGCTCTATCGCGAGGCGATGCAGGCCGAGCTGGCCGCCACGCCGAACCTCGACATCATCGCCGCCGCTGCCGAGGATCTGATCGTTGAGGACGGTAAGGTCGCGGGCGCGGTCGATGGGGAAGGGCGGGCGTACCGCGCTTCACGTGTAATCCTGACGACCGGCACCTTCCTGAAGGGTGTCATCCACCGGGGCGACGACCGTCTCCCCGCCGGCCGGGTCGGCGACCAGCCGTCGATCGGCCTGGCCGATCGACTCTACGGCCTGGACTTCCAGATGGGCCGCCTGAAGACCGGCACGCCCGCGCGCCTGAACGGCAAGACTATCGCCTGGGACCAGCTGGAGAGCCAGGCGGCCGACGAGGAGCCGGTCCCGTTCTCGTACCTGACGGATAAGATCGAGGTCCCGCAGATCGCCTGCGGCGTCACCTTCACCACCGAAGAGACCCACCGGATCATCGCCGAGCGGCTCACCGAGTCGCTGGTCTATGGCGGTCGCGCCACGGGGATCGGCCCGCGCTATTGCCCGTCGATCGAGGACAAGGTTGTCCGCTTCGCCGACAAGACGAGCCACCAGATCTTCCTGGAGCCGGAAGGCCTGGACGACGACACCGTCTATCCGAACGGCATCTCCACGTCGGTGTCAGAAGAAACGCAGCTGCTCTTCCTGCGCACGATCCCCGGCCTCGAGAAGGTCGAGGTGATCCGCTACGGCTATGCGATCGAATACGACTATGTCGATCCGCGCGAGCTCTACGCCACGCTGGAGACCAAGCGCCTGCCGGGCCTGTACCTGGCCGGCCAGATCAACGGCACCACGGGCTATGAAGAGGCGGGGGCCCAGGGCCTGGTCGCTGGCCTGAACGCGGCATTGGCGGCGCAGGGCAGGGAGCCCGCCACCTTCGCTCGCGACGAAGCCTATATCGGCGTGATGATCGACGACCTGGTCACCCGGGGCGTCACCGAGCCGTACCGCATGTTCACCAGCCGGGCCGAGTTCCGCCTGACCCTGCGCGCCGACAATGCCGACCAGCGCCTGACCGATTGTGGGATCGAGCTCGGCGTGGTGGGCGAGACCCGCGCCAAGGCCTGGACCGAGAAGAAGGATCGCCTGGAGGCGGCCCGCGCCTTCGCCCGTTCCGTCACCCTGACCCCGAACGAGGCGGTGAAGGCCGGCTTCAAGGTCAACAGCGACGGCGTCCGCCGGGATGTCTTCGCCATGCTGGCCTATCCGGACGTGACCCTGGATGATCTCGGCCGCATCTGGCCCGAGGTTTTCACGTGGAACACTGACGTCCGCGAGCAGATCGAGATCGAGGCCGCCTATGCCGGCTATCTGGATCGCCAGCGCGCCGACGCCGAAAGCCTGCGCAAGGACGAGGACCTGCGTCTGCCCGCCGACCTGGACTATGCCGACATCGGCAGCCTGTCGAACGAAGTGCGCGAGAAGCTGCAGCGCGTGCGTCCCCTGACCTTGGGCCAGGCGGCTCGGATCGAGGGTGTCACTCCGGGCGCGCTGACGGCTCTGCTGGCTCACGTGAGGCGCGGCCGTGCAGCCTGATCTCGTGACCGTAGAACCCCCGGTGCTGGACGCAGCTGGTTACCAAGCCCTTACCGGCGCGACCGACGTCCAGATGGCCGACCTGGCGCGCTTCCAGGAGCTTCTGGCCGAGTGGAACGCGGTGATGAACCTGGTCGGTCCGCTGACCATCGCCACCTACTGGACCCGCCACGCCCTGGACAGCTCGCAGCTGCTGGCCCTGGCGCCCGACGCGGTGACCTGGGCCGATCTCGGGGCCGGCGCGGGTCTGCCCGGCGTGGTGCTGGCCATACTGCTAAAGGGTAGGGCTGGGGCCAAGGTTCACCTGGTCGAGTCGATGGCAAAGCGCTGCCGCTTCCTGGAAGTCGTCGCCAAGGATCTGGACCTGCCGGTCGAGATCCATAATGTCCGAGCCGAAGAGCTGAAGCTGAAGGTCGACGTCGTCACCGCGCGGGCCTGCGCGCCGATGACCAAGCTGCTCGGCTTCGCCGAACCCTATCTGTATCGCGGCGCGACGGGCCTGTTCCTGAAGGGGCAGGACGTCGCTGCGGAACTGACCGAGGCCTCCAAGGCCTGGGCGTTCGCCAGCGAGCTGAGCACCAGTCAAAGCGACCCCCGTGGCCGCATCGTTCAAGTGAAGAGGCTTTCCCGTGTCCGCTAATCCTCTCCGCGTCCTGGCCATCGCCAACCAGAAGGGCGGGGTCGGCAAGACCACGACCGCCATCAATCTGGGCACCGCCCTGGCCGCTTGCGGCGAGCGGGTGCTGCTGATCGACGCCGACCCGCAGGGCAACTGTTCCACGGGGCTGGGCATCGGCCGCACCCAGCGCCGGACCACGCTGTACGACGTGCTGATGGGCGAGTCGCCGGTGGTGGACGCCGCCGTGAAGACCGAGCTGCCCGGCCTGGACGTCATTCCGGCCGACGCCGACCTGTCGGGCGTCGAGATCGAGCTGGGCCAGACCGCCCGCCGGTCGTACCGCCTGCGCGACGCCCTGGAGTCGATCCGGGTCAACGGGCCCTACACCTATGTGCTGATCGACTGCCCGCCGTCGCTGAACGTGCTGACCGTCAACGCCATGACCGCCGCCGACGCGGTGTTCGTGCCGCTGCAGTGCGAGTTCTTCGCCCTGGAAGGCCTGACCCAGCTGATGCGCACCATCGAGCGCATCCGTGGCAGCCTGAACCCGCGCCTGGAGATCCAGGGCGTGGTGCTGACGATGTACGACCGCCGCAACAGCCTGTCCGAGCAGGTGGCCCGCGACGTGCGCGAGTACTTCGGCGACAAGGTCTATGACGCGGTCATCCCGCGTAACGTCCGCGTCTCGGAGGCGCCGTCGTTCGGTAAGCCCGTGCTGCTGTATGACCTGAAGTGCGCCGGCAGCCAGGCCTACCTGAAGCTGGCCCGCGAGGTGATCAGCCGCGAGCGCGACCGTCAGGCCCAAGCTGCTTAAACCGATTTTTTGAGTAACGACCCGAGTTTGTACGAGAAGAAGAATGGAGTCTGTGGTGGCTGAGGCTGGTGGTTCCGAGGGGCGTCGTGGTCTGGGGCGCGGTCTTTCCGCCCTGCTGGGCGAGGTCGACGCCGCGCCGGCCCAGGCGCCGGGCGACAACACGGCCGGTTCGCGCGAAGCGCCGATCGAGATCCTGAAGCGCAATCCCGACCAGCCGCGCCGCACCTTCCGCGAGGAAGACCTGGAGGACCTGTCCAACTCGATCCGCGAGAAGGGTGTCCTGCAGCCGATCCTGGTGCGTCCGGCGCCGGGCGCGCCCGGCGAATTCCAGATCGTCGCCGGCGAACGCCGTTGGCGCGCCGCCCAACGCGCGGGCCTGCGCACCGTGCCGATCATGGTGCGCGAGCTGGACGACCTGGCGGTGCTGGAAATCGGCATCATCGAAAACGTCCAGCGCGCCGACCTGAACATCCTGGAAGAAGCGCTTTCCTACAAAGTGCTGATGGAGAAGTTCGAGCGCACCCAGGAGAACATCGCCCAGACCATCGGCAAGAGCCGCAGCCACGTGGCCAACACGATGCGCCTCTTGGCCCTACCGGACGAGGTGCAGTCATACCTGGTCAGCGGTGAGCTGTCGGCCGGTCACGCCCGCGCCATCGCCGCCGCCGCCGATCCGGTCGCCCTGGCCAAGCAGATCATCGAGGGCGGTCTGTCCGTCCGCGAGACCGAGGCCCTGGCCCGCAAAGCGCCGACCGCGACGCCGAACAAGAACAAGGGCGGTCGTCCGCCGCGCGTGAAGGACACCGACACGCAGGCGCTGGAAGCCGACCTGTCGTCTGTCCTGGGCCTGGACGTCTCGATCGACCATCGCGGCGCCGGCGGCGCCCTGACGATCAGCTACGCGACGCTCGAGCAGCTGGACGACCTCTGCAACCGGCTGAGCCGAGGGGTCTGATCAGACGCACGTAAGCGCGTGCGTTTGAGCGCTTTTGGGGCGCGAAAACGGCCTCTGAAAATTGCCTCTGTCGCGCACCAAGCGGCGCCTTTCCGTACTCCGGGAGGCGCCGTTTTCGTGAGAGGAGGGCGGTTTGAGTCTGATCAGACTCCAAACCCTTGTGGTGTAAGGCTTTCCTCGAAACCATCCACAGTGGCGCAAAGGCGCTATTTTGGGTGATTTCCCTATCCGATTTCCCGGCGAAGGCCGGGACCCAGATCTCAAGGCGTTTGAGATGATTGGAAGGGCTCAGAGCTCGTAGAACCCATTCCAGCGTTTTTCCATCTAGGCCCCGGCTTTCGCCGGGGAGACGGATTTGGGTGCTACAGCCCCAGCCGCCTCGCGCGCCCAGCGATCATCAGCGCCAGGCGCTCGGAGATCAGTTGGTCGGGCGAGCCGGAGGTCTTGCAGGCGCGGTCGGCGGTGAGGACCTCGCCCTGGATCTCCAGGATGGCTTCCAGGTTCCAGGCGCGAGCCTGGCGCAGGAACTCGCGCTCTTGCTTCCAGAACACGCCGGAGGCCTTGGCGGCCGCCTGCAGGTCGACGCCGTTCCTGTGCAGAGTCAGAACCCGGCGCAGGCGGTTCAGATAGTAGCTGATCGCCCGGACGGCGGCCGGGCCGCCTTCGCCTTCGGCGGCGGCGCGGCGCAGGGCCTGCTGCGCGAGACCGGCCTTGCCGCCGAACGCGTCGGCGGCGGCGTCGCTGAGCGAGGCCTCCGGTTCCACGCCCAGGAAGTCGGTCAGGTCGGCGGCGGTGGCGGTGATGCCGCTGCCTGGGCCCAGGTATAGCGCCAGGCGCTCGATCTCGGCGCGGGCCACGCCGCGCTCCTTGGGCAGGCGTGAAACGAAGAGATCCAGGGCCTCGCTGTTGAGGCTGACCTTGTCATTGGCCAGGGTGTCGCGCGCCAGGCGGGCCAGGTCGCCCGCTTCGTCTTCATAACAAGGGATGACGGCGCAGCCATTGGCCTTCTCGCCGACCTTGCGCAGCAGGGAGTTGCGGTCCAGCGCGCCGGCCTCGACCAGGAAGAAGGCGTCGGGGTTCAGCTGGCCCTCGACATGGCGCGTCAGGGCCTCAGAGGCCTGCTTGTCGGGCCCGGCCTTGTCGCCGTTCAGGCGCAGGCGCACCAGCCGCCGGCCGCCCATCAGCGACATGGCCGACAGTTCGTCCTCCAGCTTGGCCGGATCGGCGTCCAGGTCGCCGTCGGTCAGCATGGCGGTGTCGAAGGGGTCGTCCGGCCGCTCGACCACGCGCTTGGCCAGGGCGTTGGCGCGATCGCGCACCACGCCCCGGTCCTTGCCGTAGATGACCACGGCCCGGATGTCCGGGGTCGGCTCCCGCAGGAAGCGTTCGACGTCCGGACGCTTGGAGAGGATCATGGGCTTTAGGCCGGCTTCCGGCCCGCCATCCAGGTGGCGATGTCCAGCTGGATCTTGCGGGCCACCTCGGCGGCGGCGCGTTCCTGGCCGTCGTTCTGGGCCGCGATGGCCGCATAGGGCTGGTCGGCCGAGTCATAGGTCACCGAGACGTCGGTCAGGCCCTTATGGACCTCGGCCGTGGTCTTGGCGTCCAGCAGGCGCCAGGTGACGGTCATCTTCAGCTCGTAGCGGTTGGCCGTGTTGTCCAGGCGCACGCCGCGAGCGAAGCGCTGTTCGTTGACCGACAGCAGCAGCTTGTAGGCCACCGGATCGTCGGCGCGATGGGCCAGGGCGTCGTCCAGCTGCTCGCGCAGCAGGTAGCCGCCGCGGCCCTCGGACGCGATGGTCTCGATGCCGGAGAGACCGCTCTCGACGCCCGGACGGCCATACAGCGGCGTAAAGCCGGCGCAGGCCGAGAGCGCGAGGGTCGAAAGAGCGAGAGCGGCCGCCGCCAGGGTGCGTTTCATCAGTCTCAGTTGGCCACGATGTTGATGATCCGGTCCTTCACCACGATCACCTTGCGGACCGTGAGGCCCTCAAGGTGGGCCATGACGTTCGGATCCGCCAGAGCGATTTTCTGGACCTCGTCCTCGGGGGCGCCGGCTTTCACCTTCACCTCGCCGCGACGCTTGCCGTTGATCTGGATCGGCAGGACACGCTCGTCGTCCGCGGCCAGGGCCGGGTCGGCCTTGGGCCAGGGCGCGTTCACGACCAAGCCTTCGCCGCCGATGCTGGCCCAGGCTTCCTCGGCCAGGTGGGGCGTGAAGGGGGCGACCAGGCGCGCCAGGATGTTCAGGGCTTCTTTGCGAGCCGCCAGCACGCCCTGCGACGCGCCTTCGGCCGGAGCGGCCTTCAGGGCGTTCAGGAACTCGTACAGGCGCGCCACGCCGCTGTTGAAGCGGAAGCCCTCGATGCTGTCGGTGACGAAGCCGATCAGCTTGTGGGCCGACTTGCGCAGGGCCACGGCGGCTTCATCGCTGTCGTCGTGGGCGAAGTCGCCGGCCGGCTGGCCGTCGAACTCGTTCCACAGGCGGTGCGTGAAGCGCCACGAACCCTCGACGCCCGAGTTCGTCCACTGGACGTCGCGCTCGGGCGGGCTGTCGCTCATCACGAACAGGCGGGCGCTGTCGACGCCGTAGGCCTCGAAGATGTCCTCGGGCGCGACGACGTTCTTCTTGGACTTCGACATCTTCTCGACGTCGCCGATGATGATCGGCGCGCCGGTCGTGGCGTGGACGGCCGTGCGGCTGTTGCCCTCGACGGTGATGCGGATGTCCGAGGGCTCGACCCACTCGCCGGCCTCGTTCTTGTAGGCCTCGTGGGTGACCATGCCCTGGGTGAACAGGCCCGCGAACGGCTCCTCGACCGACAGCAGGTTCTCGTCCTTCAGGGCGCGGGTGATGAAGCGCGCGTACAGCAGGTGCAGGATCGCGTGCTCGACGCCGCCGATATACTGGTCGACGGCCATCCAGTAGTCGGCCGCTTCCTTGCCGACCGGCTCTTGCGCGGTCGGGTCGGCGAAGCGGGCGAAGTACCAGCTGGAGTCGATGAACGTATCCAGCGTGTCGGTCTCGCGCTCGGCCTTGCCGCCGCACGAGGGGCAACTGGTGTGGCGCCAGGTCGGGTGGCGCAGCAGCGGGTTGCCCGGCTTGTCGAAGGTGACGTCCTCGGGCAGGGCGACCGGCAGCTGGTCTTCCGGCACGGGCACGACGCCGCAGTCGGCGCAGTGGATCACCGGGATCGGGCAGCCCCAGTAGCGCTGGCGCGAGACGCCCCAGTCGCGCAGGCGGTAGACGGTCGCGCCCTGGCCCTGACCGGCCGCCTCGATGCGGGCCACGGCCTCGGCCTTGGCGGCCTCGACGTCCATGCCGTCCAGGAACTCGGAATTGAAGATCTTGCCGGGGCCGACATAGGCCTCCTTGCCGACCGTGAAGGTCGCCGGGTCCTCACCGTTGGGCAGCACCACCGGCAGCACCGGCAGGTCGTACTTGCGGGCGAAGTCCAGGTCGCGCTGGTCGTGGGCCGGGCAGGCGAAGATCGCGCCGGTGCCGTAGTCCATCAGGATGAAGTTGGCGATCCAGACGGGCAGGGTGATCGACGGGTCCAGCGGGTGTTGCACCCGCAGGCCGGTGTCGTAGCCCAGCTTCTCGGCGCTCTCGATCTCGGCTTCCGAGGTGCCGCCCTTGCGGCAGTCGGCGATGAACTGCTGGACCTCGGGGTTCTCGATGCCCAGGCGCTCGGCCAGCGGGTGCTCGGGCGCGATGCCGACGAAGCTGGCGCCGAACAGGGTGTCGGGACGGGTGGTGTAGACCTCCAGCCCGTCGGCCATGCCGTCGGGGGCTTCACCCTCGAATTGGAACTTGAAGCGCAGGCCCTTGCTGCGGCCGATCCAGTTCTCCTGCATCAGGCGAACCTTGTCGGGCCAGCGGTCCAGGGTCTTCAGGCCCTCGATCAGGTCGTCGGCATATTGGGTGATGCGCAGGAACCACTGGGTCAGCTTGCGCTTCTCGACCGTCGCGCCCGAGCGCCAGCCCTTGCCGTCGATGACCTGCTCATTGGCCAGGACGGTCATGTCGACCGGATCCCAGTTGACCGAGGCTTCCTTGCGATAGACCAGGCCGCTCTTCAGCAGGCGCAGGAACCAGGCCTGCTGCTTGCCGTAATATTCCGGGTCGCAGGTGGCGAACTCGCGCGACCAGTCGACCGAAATGCCCAGCGACTTCAGCTGCTCGCGCATGGCGGCGATGTTGTCGTAGGTCCAGCCCTTGGGGTGGACGCCGCGCTCCATGGCCGCGTTCTCGGCGGGCATGCCGAAGGCGTCCCAGCCCATCGGGTGCAGGACGTTGAAGCCTTGCGCGCGCTTGTAGCGGGCCACGACGTCGCCCATGGCGTAGTTGCGGACGTGGCCCATGTGGATGCGGCCCGACGGGTACGGGAACATCTCGAGCACATAGTATTTCGGACGGCCGTCGTTGATCTCGCCGGTCTTGAAGACGTCGGCCTTCGCCCAGGCTTCACGCCACTTGGGCTCGGTGTCTTTGGGATTGTAGCGGGCCATCGGAAACCAGGTGTCTAGATGCAGGAACGCGCCCCGAGGGCGATCCGCGCAAGACTATGCGGTTTCGCGGCCGGAGCGCGCAGAGAAATAGGAAGTCTGAAGGGTTCTCGCCGGTTGCGGCGAGAACCCTCCGAAGAACCTTAGTTCTTGATGTTCGAAAGTCGAAGCTGACGCGCGCGGGTCAGGATCGCGTTCTCGATGTCGGTGGCGGTCTGGTCGGCGACCGGAGCGTCGACCCAGGCGCCGTTGATGTCCTTGGACTGCTTGAACACCGTGACGTTCAGGCCGTCGGCGCGCAGGCGGGTGTCCAGGATGTAGACCGTGGCCTTGAAGCGCTCGGCCGGGGTTTCCGGGTTCACGTACCAGTCGGTGACGATCACGCCGCCGTACGGGTCGGCCGAGGCCAGCGGCATGAAGGCCAGGGTGTCCAGGCTCGCGCGCCACAGATAGCCGTTGACGCCGATGCCGGCCTCGGCGGGCGCGGCCTTGCTGCCGCCGCCGAAGCGCTTGAACGGGTTGAAGCCCGGTTCGTCGCTTTGCGTGGAAAACGTCTTGGGGGGCTTGTTGCTGGCGCATGCGGTCATGCCCAGCATCGACAGAGCCAGGACGCCCGCGGCGACGCCGCGCATCACAGACCCACGCTCAAACGCCATAGTACCTCGCTCCAATGTCTCGCCGACGCGATTACGCGCTTCCTGGCGCGCCCCCGCGGCCGGGAGCCGGTCTATAGCATGGCTACGCCGCCTCAAAACAGGAATCGCGTGACCTCATCGACACAGGACTCGATTGAATCGCTCAATTCAGCCCGAAGTGCGACCAAACCCCGGTTGACCGCGTTCCGGCCAAGCCTTTAATCGCAAATCAAGGGGCTCGATCCTATATGGAGCGAGTGGGGACATTGTATAGGCGGCGAGTAGCGATGGTCGCGAAGCGTTATTTCCTGGCGGGTGCAGCCGCGCTGATCCTCACTGGATCGGCCGCGACGGCGTTTGCCCAGGCCAAGCCGCATGCCGTCGCCCCCGATTTCTCGGTCAAGAACGACTTCACCAGCGCACCGGTCGGCGTCCAGTACCCGACCGACGACAAGCGCACGCTGAAGTGGGACGCCAAGAAGGGCCGCTGGGGTCTCAAGCTCGACCTGGACCAGCCGTCCAGCCGCGAGATGGAACTGCAGGACGTTCAGGCCGGCGCCTATTTCAAGGTGACCCCGTCGATCCGCGTCGGCGGCGCTGTCAGCCTGGGCGAGACCAACCCGGCCCTGGCCGCCCGCAAGGCCCAGCAGGCCGATCCGGCGCCCCGCGTGCGTCTGGAAACCGCCTTCAAGTTCTAAAGGCTACCCCGCGAGCGCTTCGACCGCCGCGATGCCGACGATTCCGCTGCCGATCAGCTGCGTGACCGTGCGCGCCCGCACGCCGCCCAAGGCGTAGACGGGCAGGGCCGTCGCCGCGACCAGACCCTTCAGGCCCTCGATCCCCAGCGGCTCGCCCGCCGACGGGCTGTTGCTGGGAAAGACCGGCGACACCACGACCGCGTCGGCGCCCGCGCGTTCGGCGGCGTGGACGGCCATGACGTCATGGGCCGCGGCCGTGATCAGCCAGCGGGCGTGCTCGGCGCGCAAACGCGGGATGGCGACGACGCTGGCCTCGGGCAGGTGCAGGCCGTCCGCGCCGATGCCCTCGGCCAGGCCGGCATGGGCCCCGGCCAGCAGGATCAGGCCGCGGGCGTCGGCGATGGCCCGCAGACGGCGGCCCCGGTCGATCGCATCCTCGGCCCCGAAGGCGCGGAAGACGATCCCGGCCCCGGCCGGCAGGCGCTCGGCCACCGCCTCCGGGTTCGCAACCCGCGCCGGGTCGGTGAAGAATAGCAAGGCGGGCAGGGCCCGGTCGCGCGCGGTCCTTGGCGGGAAGGCCGCCGTCGCACTAGACAGGACTTCTAGTTCGCTCACGTTTCCGTCCAAGGCCACACCCCCCTCATGACCTCAAGCAAGCCGCACGCTCTCGCCCAGGTCCAGGCTAGCATTGCAGAGGCCGAAATCCGAGCCGGTCGGCCGGCGGGTTCGGTCACTTTGGTGGCCGTGTCCAAGACCCAGCCCTGGGAGACCGTCGCGCCCGTGCTCGAGGCCGGCCAGCGAGTGTTCGGCGAGAACCGCGTCCAGGAGGCCATGGAGCGCTGGAGCGACCGCCGCGAAGGCCTGGAACTGCGCCTGATCGGGCCGTTGCAGACCAACAAGGCCCGCGAGGCCGTGGGTTTCTTCGATGTCATCGAGACGCTCGATCGCGAAAAGCTGGCCCGGGTCCTGGCTGACGAGATCCAGCGAGCCGGCCAGGCCCCGCGCCTCTATGTCCAGGTCAATATCGGCGAAGAGGCCCAAAAGGCCGGCATCGCGCCGGCGGAGGCTGACGGCTTCATCGCCGCTTGCCGGGAGGCCTATGGCCTGACGGTCGAGGGTCTGATGTGCATCCCGCCCGTCGACCAGGACCCCGCGCCGCATTTCGCGGCCCTGCGGGCCATCGCCGAGCGCAACGGAGTCGGGAAGCTGTCGATGGGGATGAGCGAGGACTTCGAGACCGCGATCGCAGAGGGTGCGACCTCGGTGCGGGTGGGATCGGCGATCTTCGGGTCGCGGGCCTACCAAACGACCTAGCAATCCCCGTCTCCCCGGCGAAAGCCGGGGCCCAGATTCATCCTGAGCGTTTGGGGTGTTCGCGCCCAATGGCCCAGACCTGAAACGGATAGGTTCTGGGTTCGATCTCGGCCCCGGCTTTCGCCGGGGAGACGGAGAATTATTCGGCCACGATCTCCACCGCGTCGCCCGGCTTGGCCGCCGCCAACACCGCCTCGATATCCGCCCGTTCCAGCGCCACGCAGCCCTCCGTCCCGGGATAACCCTCCCGCGCTAAGTGCATGAAGATCGCCGAGCCCATGCCCGGAACCGGCGGGTCATCGTTGTGGCCAAGGATCACGACCAGATCGTAGACGTGGTCGTCGCGCCACATCCGCTCGGCGCTGGCCGGATAGGGCAGGGTGATGGGGCGGTTGTAGTTCGGATCCCCCGGCGCATCGCACCAGCCGTCCTCCCGCCGCGTGGCGCGGACGGGCAGGGCGGTCTTCGGACCCTCGGGATAGACGTCGGGCCGGTACCAGACCTCGCGCATGACCCAGGTCCCCAGTGGGCTCCTGTTGTCACCCTCGCGCTTGTCGGCCCCCGCGATCACGCCGGCCTTGCCGATCGCGCAGCGCAGGACCCGTCCGTCCAGCTCGAAACGGCCATCGGCATGGGCGCGAAACAGCATGGAACCGGGACTCCTCAGACTAAAGCCGCGCTCGGGGTTGTCCCGAGGGGCCGCAGCGGTGCATGTTTCGCCTTATGGCGCAACGTAAGACCCTGCTTCTGATCGACGACGACGATGACCTGCGCGGCGCCTTGGCCGAGCAGTTGGCCCTGCATGAGGAGTTCGCGGTCGCCGAGGCCTCGACCGCCGGCGAGGGCGTACGGGTGTCGCGCGAGCTCAAGCCCGACCTGATCCTGCTGGACGTCGACCTGCCCGACATGGACGGCCGCGAGGCCTGCCGCCTGATGCGCAAGAACGGGGTCACGGCCCCGGTGATCATGCTGACGGCCGCCGCCAGCGACAGCGACACCATCCTGGGCCTGGAGTCCGGGGCCAACGACTATGTCACCAAGCCCTTCCGCTTCGGCGTGCTGCTGGCCCGCATCCGCGCTCAGCTGCGCAGCTATGAGGCTTCGGAAGACGCGCTGTTCCGCATCGGCCCGTACGAGTTCCGCCCGTCCGCCAAGCTGCTGGTCGACGAGAAGCAGAAGAAGGTGCGGCTGACCGAGAAGGAAACCAACATCCTCAAGTACCTCTACCGCGCCGGCTCCAAGCCCGTGTCGCGCGAGGAGCTGCTGACCGAGGTGTGGGGCTACAACGCCGGCGTCACCACCCACACGCTGGAAACCCACGTCTACCGTCTGCGCCAGAAGATCGAGCCCGACCCGGCCGTGGCGCGGATCCTGATCACCGAGATGGGCGGGTATCGCCTGCAGCCGTAAGCCTCAGTCGAAAATCCAATCTCGTCATCCCGGGCGGCGAAGCCGACCCGGGACCCAGGAGCAGCCGCACTGCATTGGTCCCTGGGTCCCGGCTCTCCGCTTCGCTGCGGCCGGGATGACAAAGTTTGTTTGAGGCAAAAAGAAAAAGGCCCGGCCTTTCGGCCGAGCCCCTCTCAAAACACTTCCACCTAAAAGCTTAGGCGTTGCCGATCGGCTGGCCTTCGGCCTGGGCCTTGCGCGCGGCGTAGACGCCGGCGAAGTCGATCGGGTCGATCAGGAAGGGCGGGAAGCCGCCTTCGGCCGTGACGTCCGAGATCAGGCGACGAGCGTAGGGGAACAGGAAGCGCGGGCACTCGATCAGCAGCACCGGCTCAAGGTCGGCTTCGGCCACGCCTTCGATATGGAACAGGCCGCCATAGACCACTTCGACGTGGAACACGGCTTGCTCTTCACGCAGGGCGCGGGCCGAGAGCTTCAGGTCCACTTCGAACAGGCCGTCGGGGCGACCGCGGGCGTTCATCTCGACGCCCATGTCGATGGCGGGCTGGGCGGCGCCGGCGCGCAGGCTGTCCGGAGCCAGCGGATTCTCGAACGAGAAGTCACGGACGAACTGGGCCAGGATGCGGATGCCCGATTGCCCAGCGGCCTCTTCCGGGGTCCCTGCGGGGGCGCCATTGGGGGCGGTCGTGTCGGTCATTAGGATAAAATCCGTAATCGGCGGCTAGAACGCCTGTAAGAAAGGTGGGCGCTGCTACCATGAGGGCCGGTCTGGCGCAACGCCAGGCGCCTGACGGGAGAACGCGTCTCGCCTATATAGACACCATTCGCTGGGCCAAAAGCCCGTCAACGGACCTCGAAGTGCTCCAGATTCTGTTCCTCGCCGCGGTGGCCGCCGTCGTCCTGTACCAGCTGTACGCCACGCTGGGGCGCCGCACCGGCCGCCAGCCGGAAGAGGTTGTCGACAAGACCATCAAGCCGGCTAACGGGAGCGTGCTGGAAAGCCTGCCGAATGTCCGCGCCGAGGATCTGGCGGCGATCAAGGCCAAGCAGCCCGACTTCGATCCGACCAAGTTCCTGTCGGGGGCCCGCGCGGCCTACGAGCAGATCGTCAAGGCCTATGCCGAGGGCGACCGCGAGACGCTGAAGCCCCTGCTGGCGACCGAGGTCATGGACAATTTCGAGCAGGCCATGGCCTCGCGCGAGGCCGCCGGCCGTAGCGAGAAGGTCGAGTTCCTGACCCCGCCGCGCCTGGACCTGGAAAAGGTCGACGTCGTGGGCGATCTGGCCAAGGCCGTCGTGCGGATCCTGGCCGAGGTGCGCACCCGCACCAAGGACGAGCGTGGCGAAGGCGTCGACGACCGCCGCACGGCCGAGCTCTGGACCTTCGAGCGCGAGGTCAAGAGCAGCAATCCGAACTGGCTTCTGACCTACGTCGCCGCCGCCGAGGCGTGATGACCCGGGTTCGTTCCTTCGCTCCGCTAATTCTGGCGGGCCTGCTGCTGAGCGCCTGCGCCAGCGCGATCACGCCGACCCCGCCGGTCGCGACCGGTCCAGCGCCGCCGCCTCCGACGAGCGGCATACCGTCGCCGCCGGTTCTGCCGCCGCCGACGGCGCTGTCGTTCTCCAGCCTGGCCGGCTGGAGCGAGGACGACCACCTGGCGGCGCTGAACGCTTTCCGGGCCGGTTGCGGGGTCGCCAAGGATCCCGCCTTGGCCCGCGTCTGCGGCCTGGCCAAGGCGACCGTGATCCAGGACGAGCAGGGCGCCCGGGCGTTCCTCGAAGCCAATTTCCGGCCTGAGCCGGTCGGTGACGAAGGCCTACTGACCGCCTATTTCGCCCCGCAGTACGAAGCGCGGATGTCGCGCAACGCCGAGTTCACCGCCCCGGTGCGCGGCCTGCCGGCCGACCTGGTGGTGCTGGACCTGGCCGATTTCGAGCCCGGCTTCGTCGGCAAGAAGATCACCGGCCACGTCGAAGGCCCGACCTTCGTGCCCTATCCGGCCCGCGCCGAGATCGAGGCGGTTCCGACCGACAAGCCCCTGGCCTGGATGCGGCCCGAGGAGCTGTTTTTCCTGCAGATCCAGGGCTCGGGCATTCTGGTGCTGCCGGACGGTCGCCGGGTGCGCGCGGCCTTCGCCGGCCACAACGGCAAGCCGTTCGTCGGCATCGCCAACGCCATGCGCGACCAGGGCCTGCTGCCCGACAACAACACCTCGGGTGACGCGATCCGCACCTGGCTGGCCGCGCATCGCGGGCCGGAAGCCGACGCGATCATGCGGCTGAACCCGCGCTACGTGTTCTTCAAGATGGCCGCCGACGACGGCAAGGAAGCGGTCGGCGCCGCCGGCGTGCCGCTGCCGGCCGGTCGCGCCATCGCCGTCGACCCCAGCAAGCACGCCTATGGCGGCCTGTACTGGCTGGACGCCGCCGCGCCCAAGCTGGCGGGCGCCTTCCCGGCCTATCGCCGCCTGGCCGTGGCGCTGGATACCGGCGGGGCCATCAAGGGCGAGGTCCGCGCCGATCTCTATATGGGCAGCGGCAACGCCGCCGGGGCCGAGGCCGGCCGCGTGCGTCACACGCTGCGGCTCTATCGGCTGGTTCCTCGGTCGTAAGGTGGCCAAGAAACCGCCACCCGGACCTGAGGACGACAAGCGCCTCTGGAAGCTCGTCGCCTCGACCGTGACGCCGCGCGCGCCCGTGGCGCCCGAGAAGATGCGCTCCAAGGCCCGGATCCGGCCGTCGCTGAAGGCGGCCACGGCCATACCGGCCGACCCGCCGACGCGCCTGGCCTCGATCGCGCCTCTGCGCGTGTCGCCCGAGGAGCTGAAGCCGGCTCCGGCCAAGACCCTGAAATACGCGCCGGACCGCATCGAGCCCAACCGCAAGCGTCGCATCGCCAAGGAACACGACCCGATCGGCGCGCGCCTGGACATGCACGGCCTGGACCAGGACCAGGCCCGCGCGACGCTCGAGAGCTTCATCCGCCGCGCCTATGACGACGGCCACCGCGCCGTGCTGGTCATCACCGGCAAGGGCAAGATCGGGCATGGGGTCCTGCGGCAACGCACGCCCGAATGGCTGGCGGGGCCGACGGTGCGCGAGATGATCGCCGGGGTGTCGACGGCCGACCAGCGGCACGGCGGCGAAGGGGCGCTCTACGTGGCGCTGAAGCGCAAGAGCTGAGGCCCGTCGCCGTGCGTCCAGACGATCGCCCCGATCACCAGGACGAGCTGCAGGAAGGCGGTGAGCCACAGCAGGGTGCGGAACGGCTCCTTCCGGGTCTTGTGGCGAAGAAGCTGCTGAGCCGCGAAGGCGCCGGGTGTGCCGCCAAACAGGGCCAGTTGCAGGAGGATCCGCTCCGGCACGCGTCGATCGCCCTGTCTCGCCCGCTGCTTGTCATCCGCGAAGACCGCGAAGGTCAGCGCGTTCATGACGAGCAGATAGAGGCCGACGAGCTGGACCATGCCCAAGCATGGGCCACCAACCTTACCGGTCGATTATTGGGGCTTCCGAGCAGCCTTTTCGGCGATGCCGGACGTGCCTTCACGGGCTTCCAGCTTCTCGGCCACGGCGTCCAGAGACACGCCCGAGGCGGCCATCAGGGCCAGCCAGTGGTAGAGCAGATCGGCGCTCTCGGCCGCCAGGGCGTCGGGACCCTGGGCCACAGCCGCGATCACCGTCTCGACGGCTTCCTCGCCCAGCTTCTTGGCGGCCAGGGCCGGGTCGTTCAGCAGCTTGGCGGTATAGGACACCGACGGATCGCCGCCCTTGCGGGCTTCGATCGTGGCCGAGAGGCGGTCCAGGACCTCGCTGAGGCGGCTCATGCGGCGCTCCGATCAAGGCGCACGGGAATGCCGGCGTCGGCCATGGCCTGCTTGGCCTCGCCGATGCTGATCTCGCCGAAGTGGAAGATCGAGGCGGCCAGCACGGCGGCGGCGTGGCCTTCGCGGGCGGCTTCGACCAGGTGCTCGGTCTTGCCCGCGCCGCCCGAGGCGATCACCGGCACGTTCACCGCGCCCGTCACGGCCTTCAGCAGCGGGATATCGTAGCCGATCTTGGCGCCGTCGCGGTCCATCGAGGTCAGCAGGATCTCGCCCGCGCCGCGCTCGACGACCTTGGCGGCCCAGTCGACCACGTCGATGCCGGTGTCCTTGCGGCCGCCATAGGTCCAGACGTTCCAGCCGCCCGAGCCGTCCTCGCGCGCCTTGGCGTCGATGGCCACCACCACGCACTGGCTGCCAAAGGCGTCGGCGCCGCGGGCGATCAGGTCGGGGTTCTCGACGGCGGCGGTGTTGGTCGAGACCTTGTCGGCCCCGGCCAGCAGCAGGCGGCGCATGTCCGACACCTGCCGCACGCCCCCGCCCACCGAGACGGGCATGAAGCAGACCTCGGCCGTGCGCGAGATGACGTCCAGGATCAGGCCGCGGCCTTCGCTGGAGGCGGTGATGTCCAGGAACATCAGCTCGTCGGCGCCGGCCGCGTCATAGGCCCGCGCCTGCTCCACCGGGTCGCCGGCGTCGCGCAGGGAGACGAAATTGACCCCCTTGACCACCCGCCCGTCCTTCACGTCGAGGCAGGGAATGATCCGGGTCTTCAGCATCAGGCGGCCGCCGCGATCAGGGCTTCGGCCGGCTTGATCGTGCCGGCATAGAGCGAGCGACCCAGGATGGCCCCGGCGATCTCGACGCCCTTGCGGGCCTTGAGGCGCTCGATGTCGGCCACGGCGGCGACGCCGCCCGAGGCGATGACGGGGATCGAGACGGCGTCGGCCAGCTCGCCCACGCCTTCGACATTGACGCCGGTCAGGGCGCCGTCGCGGCTGATGTCGGTGATGATCAGGGCGGCGACGCCGGCGTCCTCGAAGCGGCGCGACAAGTCGATCGCCGACAGGTCCGACAGGCCGGTCCAGCCATCGACGGCGACCTTGCCGTCACGGACGTCGACGGCCACGGCGATCTGCTCGGGCCACAGGCGGGCGGCCTTCTTGACCAGTTCGGGGTCGTGCACCGCCACCGTGCCCAGGATCACGCGGGACACGCCCGCCTCGATCCAGGCCTCGACGCCTTCCAGGGTGCGGATGCCGCCGCCCAGCTGCACGGGGATGGAGATCGACTCCAGGATCTGCTCGACGGCGGCGGTGTTGACCGACTTGCCCTCAATGGCGCCGTTCAAATCAACGACGTGCAGCCACGAGAAGCCGTCCTTGACGAAGCGCTGGGCCTGGTCGGCGGGCGAATTGTTGAAGACCGTGGCCTTCTCCATGTCGCCGTGCAGCAGGCGCACGCACTGGCCGTCCTTCAGGTCGATGGCGGGATAGAGGATCATGGGCGCCATTCCAGGAAGTTGGCGAGCAGGGCGAGCCCGGCACTTTGTGATTTTTCGGGGTGGAACTGTACGCCCGCGACATTGCCCTTGGCCACCGCCGCCGTGAACGGACCACCATGGTCCGTGGTGGCGACGATGTCGGCCGGGTCTGCCGCGTTCAGGGCGAACGAGTTGGCATAGTACATGTGGGCGCCGTCCTCGATGCCCTGGAACAGGGCATGAGCGCGGGCGAACGTGATGGCGTTCCAGCCCATGTGCGGGATGGTCAGCGAAGCATCGTGGGGCTCGAGCTTCTTCACCTGGCCGGCGATCCAGTCGAGGCCGGGGGTGACGCCGAACTCCAGGCCTTCGGTGGCCAAGAGCTGATGGCCGACGCAGATGCCCATGAAGGGCACGCCGCGGCCATGGACGGCCTGGTTCATCGCCTCATAGACGCCGGTGGCGTCCAGGCCAGCGCGGCATGAGGCGAAGGCCCCGACGCCGGGCAGGAAGACGCGATCGGCCTTGGCGACAAGGTCGGGATCGGCGGTGACGACAATCTCGGCGTCCAGCGCGCGGCGGCGGGCCGCCTCACGCAGGGCCTTCTCGGCCGAACGCAGATTGCCCGACCCGTAGTCGATCAGGGCGACGGTCTGCATGGAATGTCCTTACAGCACGCCCTTGGTGGACGGCGCCTGGCCGCCGGTCTTCGGGTCGATCTCGACCGCCTGACGCAGCGCCCGGGCCAGGGCCTTGAAGCCGCTCTCGGCCACATGGTGGGTGTTGTCGCCGTACAGGGTTTCCAGATGGATGCACGCCCCGCAGTTCATGGCGAACGCGTGGTGGAACTCCTTGAAGAGCTCGGTGTCCATCTCGCCGACCTTGGGGCGTTTGAACTCGACCTTCCAGATCAGGTACGGCCGGTTGGACAGGTCGATGGCGCAGCGCGTCAGGGTCTCGTCCATCGGGATATAGGCCGAGCCAAAGCGCCGGATGCCCTTGAAGCCATCCAGCGCCTTGTTGATCGCCTGGCCCAGCACGATGCCGGTGTCCTCGACCGTGTGGTGCATGTCGATATGCAGGTCGCCCTTGGTCTCGACCTTGAGGTCGAAGCCGCCGTGGCGCGCGAAGCTCTCCAGCATATGGTCGTAGAAACCGATGCCGGTGGAGATCGTCGAGACGCCGGTCCCGTCGAGATCGATCCAGACCCGGATCTGGGTCTCCTTCGTCTCGCGGACCACTTCAGCGGTGCGGGCCATCTGAATCCTTAAAGTCCGTTCTTGGCGGCCAGCTCACGCAGGTTGACCTGCGGGCGCGGACCGTAGTGGTCGATGACCTCGGCGGCGGCCAGAGAGCCCAGCTGACCGCAGACCGGCAGCGGGAGACCTTGGCTCAGGCCGTAGAGGAAACCTGCGGCGTATTGGTCGCCCGCGCCGGTCGTGTCCACGACTTTTTCGACGGGGTAAGCCGAGATTTCGTAAAGCTGCCCGCTCGAGGCCGCGATCGAACCCTTTTCGCCTCGGGTGATGGCGGCGATCTCGCAGCGTTCGGCCAGGGCCTTCACGGCGGCGTCGAAATCGTCGGTCTCGAACAGCGAGCAGACCTCGGCGTCATTGGCGAAGACGATGTCGCACTGGGTCTCGATGAACGGCAGCAGGGCCGAGCGGTGGCGGTCGACCATGAAGCTGTCCGACAGCGTCATGGCGATCTTGCGGCCCGAGCCGTGGGCCAGGGCGGCGGCCTTGGCGAAGGCGCGGCGGGCTTCCGGCGGGTCGAACAGATAGCCTTCCAGATACGAGATCTGGGCGGCCTCGATGATCTCGGGGTCGACGTCGGCGCTGGTCAGCTCGACGCAGGCGCCCAGATAGGTCGACATGGTGCGCTGGGCGTCGGGGGTGACGTTGATCAGGCTCTGGGCGGTCGCCGGGCCCTCGGCCAGGGCCGGGGTGGTGAACACGCAGCCGATGGCCTTCATGTCGTGGCGGAACACGCGGCCCAGCTGGTCGTCGGCGACCTTGCCGATATAGGCGGCCTTGCCGCCGAAGCTGGCGATGCCGGCCATGGTGTTGGCGACGCTGCCGCCCGAGGCCTCGATGCCCGCGGCCATGGCGTCGTACAGGGTTCCCGCCCGCGCCGGGTCGATCAGGGCCATCGAGCCCTTGGTCAGGCCTTCCTTGGCGAGGAAGGCGTCGTCGCACTGGGCGATGACATCGACGATGGCGTTGCCGATGCCGGCGACGTCGTAGAGCGCGGTCATGGAGCGGGACAAACCTTTGAAAGAACAGGGCCGAAAGGCCACAACACTTGGCGATTAAAGGAAGTGGACCTTCAAGGCAACGCAAGGCTTGCCCGAAGGACTGCGACATCCTAGCTGCGAAGCCCTAAGCCACGTGAGTAAACCAATGGTCGACGTCCTGATCCTGGTCCCCGCCCGCGACGAGCCCCGCTTCGCCGACAGCTGGAACCCGCTGTTCGAACGCCTGGCCGCGCCGCTGCGCGCCAAGGGGCTGAGCGTCGCCTCCCAGCCCTGGACGGACAAGGTCGAGAAGGACCAGGCGCGCCTTGTCATGCCGTCGCTGGCCTGGGGCTATCACGGACGCCAGGACGAATGGTTCGGTTTCCTCGACGGCCTCGAGCGCGACGGGATCCGGGTGGCCAATCCCGCTGATGTGATGCGCTGGAATTCGACCAAGACCTACCTGGTCGAACTGGCCGGGAAGGGCGCGCCGGTGGTGCCGACCCATGCGCATGACGCGCTGACCCTGGAGCATGTCCAAGCGGCTTTCGACGCCTTTGGGGTCGACGAGGTGGTGGTCAAGCCGCAGGTCTCGGCCGGCTCGCACGAGACCATCCGGGTCAAGCGGCACGGCTCGCTGGAGGGCGGCCCGTCGGGTCCGGCCCTGATCCAGCCGTTCCTGCCGGCGGTGGGCGAGGAGGGCGAGCTGTCGCTGTTCTTCTTCGACGGCCAGTTCAGCCATGCGGTGACCAAGGTCGCGGTGGCGGGCGATTTCCGGGTGCAGCCGCAGTTCGGCGGCCAGGTCAGCGAGATCGCGCCGGAACGCGAGGCGCTGCGGGCGGCGGAAATGGTGCTGGAGGCGGCGGGTGAGCCGCTGACCTATGCGCGGGTGGACCTCATCCGGGGTCTGGAACACACGCCACAGCTGATGGAACTGGAGGTGATCGAGCCGGACCTGTTCCTGGAGCACGCGCATGATCATGGCGCGGCGTTCGCGGCGGCGGTGGTGCGGGCGATCGGCTGACTTGCCCCCACCTGACCTCGCTTTGCGAGGTCGTCCGCCCCCAGAGGGGGCAGAAGGTTCGCGCCGTCCTTCTTCCCCCTCCGGGGGAGGAGCGCCGAAGGCGCGGAGGGGGCAAGTCAGACCCCCAGGAACAGCTCCCGCGACGGACACAGGTCGCTGATCTTGCAGATCTCGCACTTGGGCTTGCGCGCCACGCAGACATACCGTCCATGCAGGATCAGCCAGTGGTGCGCCCGCGTCTGGTAGGGCCCGGGTACGACCCGCATCAGGTCCTGCTCCACCGCATCGGGAACCTTGCCCGCCGACAGCTTCAGCCGGTGGGACACCCGGAAGACGTGCGTGTCGACGGCGATGGCCGGTTCGATGTCCAGCTCGTTCAGCACAACCGATGCCGTCTTGCGGCCCACGCCGGGCAGAGCCTCGAGATCAGTACGGTTCAGCGGCACTTCCCCGCCGTGCTTGTCCATCAAGATATGGGCTGCGGCGATGACGTTCTTGGCCTTGGTGCGGAACAGGCCGATCGAGGCGATATATTTGATCAGCCCCTCTTCCCCGAGCTCCAGCATCTTCTCGGCGCTGTCGGCGACCTGGAACAGCGGGCCGGTGGCCTTGTTGACCTGGACGTCGGTGGCCTGGGCCGAGAGCGCCACGGCGGTGACCAGCTCGTAGGGGTTGGAATAGTTCAGCTCGGTCTTGGGATGCAGGTCCAGGCTCTCGAAACGCGCGAACAGGATCTCGACGCGCTCCCGCTCGGCGGGGCTGATCCGCTTTACGGGCGGCTTCTTTTTCTTAGCGAGAGCGGGCTTGGCCATGGGCCGGAACATGCCGTGATGCGGGCGCCTCGCCAAGCGCGGGAAGGGCTCCTAAATTCCCGTCATGGCCCTGCCCATCTACATGGACCGCGTGATCGCGCCGCATCGCTCGCTGAGCCCGCAAGGGGCGGCGGTGCTGCTGGGCGTGATGATGGCGTTCAACGTGATGGTGGCGATCTTCCTGCTGGCGGTGCGCGCGCCCGTGGTGCTGCCGTTCCTGGGGCTGGATGTGCTGGCCCTATGGTTAGCCTTAAGGGCTAGCGATCGCGCCGCCCGCCGCGTCGAGCGCGTGCAGGTCACCGCCGAGGCCGTCACCGTCAGCCGCGAGGACGAGAAGGGCGCCCGCACCGTCTGGACCTCGCCCACCGCCTTCACACGCGTCGGCGTCGACCATCCTGGTGTCCACGAGACCCGCGTGCGGCTGATGATCTATCGCAAGCGCCTGACCCTGGCCCGATCGCTGGGACCCGACGAGCGGGAACGCTTCGCCGGCGACCTGGAGGCGGCTATCCGCAAAGCTAGGAGCGAACGTTGGTCATGACCGCAAGAACCGGGCGGACACCGTTCTGCGAGGCGCCTAGCCTATGACCATGGCATACGACGCAACCCCTTTTGAGACCGAAAGCGAAGAGCTGGTTCGCCTGGCGGAACGCTCGGTCGACTATCACCGCATGGCCAAGGCGCTGAACTGGCTGGCCGAGCGGTGGTCCGATCATCCCTCGCTGGACGAGGCGGCCCAGGCCGTGGGCCTGTCGCCGTTCCATTTCCAGCGCATCTTCACCCGCTGGGCCGGGGTCAGCCCCAAGAGCTTCGTCTCGGCCATCGCCCATGCCGAGGCTCGGCGCTCGCTGGAGGCCGGCGGCACGGTGCTGGACGCGGCCTTCGACGCCGGGCTGTCGGGGCCGTCACGCCTGCACGACCTGTTCATCGCCCAGGAGGCGGTGACCCCGGGCGAGGTGCGTCGGCGCGGGGCGGGCATGAAGCTGCGCTGGGGCTGGGCCCCGACGCCGTTCGGCAAGGGCCTGTTCGTGATGGCCGATCGCGGCCTGGCGGGCCTGGCCTTCTCGGACGGCGATGACGAGGCGTCCTTCGCCGACATGCACCGCCGGTTCCCGGCCGCCGACTGGACCCGCGACGACATGGCCGCCCAGGCCACGGCCCTGCACGCCTTCGCGGGCGGGGAGGGGCCGCTGCCGATCGTGCTGATCGGCTCGCCCTACCACGTGCAGGTCTGGAAGGCGCTGCTGCAGATCCCGGCCGGCGAGACGGCCACCTATGGCCAGGTCGCCTGCTGGGCCGGCAAGCCCAAGGCCTTCCAGGCCACCGGCGGCGCCATCGGGGCCAACCCGATCTCGCTGCTGATCCCCTGCCACCGGGCCATCGGCAAGAGTGGCAAGCTGACCGGCTACCACTGGGGCTTGGCCCGCAAGGCCGCGATCCTGGGGATGGAGGCGGTTCGCGCCGCCTCCTGATCCCTACAGAATAAACCGGCTCAGATCGGCATTGGCCGCCAGGGCGCCGATGCGTTCCTGGACGTAGGCCGCGTCGATCGCCACCGTCTCACCACCACGATCGGCGGCGGTGAAGCTGATCTCCTCGACCACCTTTTCCATGATCGTCTGCAGACGGCGGGCGCCGATGTTCTCGACCGAGCCGTTCACGGCCACGGCCGCGTCGGCCAGGGCGTCGATCGCCTCGTCCGAGAAGGTCAGGGTCACGCCTTCGGTCAGCATCAGGGCCTGGTGCTGACGGATCAGGTTGGCTTCCGGCTCCGTGAGGATCCGGCGCATGTCGTCGCGCGACAGGCCCTTCAGTTCGACGCGGATCGGCAGGCGGCCTTGCAGCTCGGGCAGCAGGTCCGACGGCTTGGCGACATGGAAGGCGCCCGAGGCGATGAACAGGATGTGGTCGGTCTTCACCGGGCCATACTTGGTCGAGACGGTCGTACCCTCGATCAGCGGCAGCAAGTCACGCTGCACGCCTTCGCGGCTCACGTCGGCCCCCGAGCGCTGCGAGCTGCTGGCGACCTTGTCGATCTCGTCCAGGAAGACGATGCCGTGGTTCTCGGCCAGCTCCAGGGCCTCCTGCGTCAGGGCCTCCTGGTCCAGCAGCTTGTCGCTTTCCTCGGCGATCAGCGGAGCCCAGGCGCCGGTGACGGTGGTCTTGTGGGTCTTGGTGCGATTGCCGCCCAGCGACTTCATCATCTCCGACAGGTTCAGCACCTGGGCGCCGGGCTGGCCGGGGATCTCGAAGCTGCCGCCGCCGCCGGTGTCGGCCAGCTGAAGCTCGACCTCCTTGTCGTCCAGCTCGCCGGCGCGGAGTTTCCTGCGGAAGCTGTCGCGGGCGGCGGTCGAGCCGGGGCCGGTCATGGCGTCGAGGATCCGCTCCTCGGCGGCGGCCTCTGCTTTTGCTTTCACGGCGGCGCGGCGCTTGTCGCGGACCATCGAGAGGGCGCTTTCGACCAGGTCGCGGACGATCTGGTCGACGTCGCGGCCGACATAGCCGACCTCGGTGAACTTGGTGGCCTCCACTTTAAGGAACGGCGCCTGGGCCAGCTTGGCCAGGCGGCGGGCGATCTCGGTCTTGCCCACCCCCGTGGGGCCGATCAGCAGGATGTTCTTGGGCGTCACCTCGTCACGCAGGTCCGCCGGCACGCGGCGGCGGCGCCAGCGGTTGCGCAGGGCCACGGCGACGGCCTTCTTGGCCTCGGCGTGGCCGACGATGTAGCGGTCCAACTCGGAAACGATCTCGCGGGGGGAAAACTCAGTCATCGGTCGTTGATCAGGGCCTCGAAGATCAGACGCCACCCTTCGGGGCGCCGTTGCCAGACATGCATATAGTGCGCGGCGGCGGATTTTTGAGCGTCTGTCGTCCAGCGGGCCTCGCCATGGGTCCAGACCAGGTCGCCGGCCTTGGAGGCGCCGCCGCCGCGCAGGGTCAGGGCGGTGGTCGCCGGACGCTTGGCCAGCCGCTCGCTCGTCGCCGTCGGCGTCAGGGTCCGCATGCCGTTCGGGCCCAGCATATGGGCGTTGTCGCTGAGCACGGCGCGGTAGGCGGCGGCCGTGTCGGTCAGGGCGGCGGCGGCTAGGCCAGCCTCGGCCGCGCTCACGGCCTCGAAGGCCTTGGCGGGCGAGGCCTCGCCCTGGGTCGCGACCGGGGCCATGACCGCCGGCGTCGTCTGGGCCGGGGCCGAGGTGGAATCGGCCACGCCGCCGCCGTCATAGACCCAGCGCCAGGTTCCGTCGGCGTCCTTGCGCCAGATGCTGGAGAACCAGCCGCCCGGCCGGCCGTCGAACTGGGTAGGGCCGGTCGACAGGCCAAGGTCGCCCGACTTGGAGGCCACGACGAAGGCGGGCCACCAGGCGATCTTCGGCTCGCCCTCGCCCGATTGCGCGCCGTAGAAGACGCGGGCGTTCACCGGGCCCGGGCTAAAGACGATGGCGTCGGGCGCCATGTGCTTGAGGAACGAGGCGCGGATGCCCATCGCCGCGCCGTCGGCGGCGAAGGCGCGCTCGGCCGCCTCGATCTGGCGGCCGGGCGTCTTGGTCTCGGCCAGAGCCGTGTTGGCGGCGGTCAACGCAACGATGGCGGTCAGAACGGTCTTGAGCATGGCAGGATCCTCCCCTGCGCTCAGCAAACGCCGATGAACTTTCCACGCATCTCAATTGCGACGAAAGCCGGCGCCGCTTCGACGGCGCGCTGAACCGCCGTCTACAGCACTTCGACGGTGAGGTTGCCGTTCGTGTAGACGCAGATCTCGGCGGCGATGCCCATGGCCTTGCGAGCCAGTTCCTCGGCGGAAAGATCCAGGTCGATCAGCGCCTTGCCGGCCGCCAGGGCGTAGTTGCCGCCCGAGCCGATCGCCGCCACGGCGTTGCCGCCAGGGCTCTCGCCCGGCTCCAGCACGTCGCCGACGCCGGTGACGGTGTAGATGGCGGTCTTGTCGGCCACCAGCAACATGGCCTCCAGCTTGCGCAGGTAGCGGTCGGTGCGCCAGTCCTTGGCGAGATCCACGCAGGCGCGGGCCAGCTGGTCGGGATACTGTTCCAGCTTGGCCTCCAGACGCTCAATGAGCGTGAAGGCGTCGGCCGTGGCGCCGGCGAAACCCGCCACCACCTTGCCGCCGGCCAGGCGGCGCACCTTGCGGGCGTTGCCCTTGACGACGGTTGGGCCCATGGAGACCTGTCCGTCGCCGGCGATCACGGTCTGTCCGTTCTTGCGCACCGCCAGAATGGTCGTGCCGTGCCAGTCGGGGAAGGAGTTCGAGCTTTGCATGGCTTCGCATGTGGCGAGGCCGGGCCGGAGGGTCAAGCGCCGTGAGTTTTTCGCCCAAGCCTTTCTCGGAAGCCGAAGTCGAGCGCTATGCCCGCCACCTGGTTCTGCGCGAGATCGGCGGGCCAGGGCAGCAGAAGCTGAAGGCCGCCCGCATTCTGGTGGTCGGAGCCGGCGGCCTGGGCGCGCCGGCGTCGCTGTATCTGGCGGCCGCCGGGATCGGCACGATCGGCCTCGTGGATCCCGACGCCGTCTCGCTGTCGAATCTCCAGCGCCAGGTGCTGTATGCGGCCTCTGACGTGGGCCGCCCCAAGGTCGAGGCAGCCGTCGAGCGCCTGGGCGCCCTGAACCCGCATACGACCATCGAGACCCATCCGGTATGGCTGGACGCCGTCAACGCCGGCGACATCGTCTCGCGGTATGACCTCGTCCTCGACGGCACCGACGATTTCGCCACCCGCTTCGCCGTCAGCGACGCCTGCCTGGCCCACGGCAAGCCGCTGGTCAGCGGGGCCCTGGGGCGCTGGACCGGTCAGGTCGGAGTGTTCCACGGCCAGCCCTGCTACCGCTGCCTGGTGCCCGAGGTTCCGCCGGACGCCGAGACCTGCTCGCTAGTCGGCGTCGTCGGCGCCCTGGCCGGGGTGATCGGCTCGATGATGGCCCTGGAGGCGGTCAAGCTGGTCGCCGGCGCCGGCCAGCCCTTGTCCGGCAAGCTGTTGATCTATGACGCCCTGGCGGCGGAAACGCGTACGGTGCGGATCGGGGCCGATCCCCATTGTCCGTCGTGCGGCGCTTGACGGCTTTCGCATAACGGCGTTCGTTTCGTTTTAATGAGATCTCTCGGGGGAGAGCGGGGATGAAGATGCTGCTGCGCGGTCTGGCGACCGCTCTCCTGCTGATCATCGTCTTGGCGGGGGCGGGCTGGCTGTTGCTGCAGCGGCCTGACATCCCCTACGACACGCTGGAAGCCAAGTATGGCTACGCCGACAGCCGCTACATGGACCTGCCCGGCGGGGTGCGGGCGCATTATCGCGACGTCGGCCCGCGCGACGCGCCGGTCATCGTGCTGGTGCATGGCTTCGCCGCCTCGACCCACGCCTGGGACGGCTGGGTGAAGGCGTTGTCGGACGAGTATCGCGTCGTGGTGCTGGATCTGCCCGGCCACGGCCTGACCCGCACCGATGACGCCTATGTCGTCCAGCCCGACAGCTTCGAGAACGTGGTCGACCAGGTGACCCGGGGCCTGGGCCTGACCCGCTTCACGCTGGGCGGCAATTCGATGGGCGGCGAGGTGGCCTGGACCTATGCCGTGGACCACCCCGACCGCGTTTCGCGTCTGATCCTGGTCGACGCCGCCGGCTGGCCGACCAAGGGGCGCGGCGGCGCGACGATCTTCAAGTTCATGGGCAATCCGGTCGGCCGGCGAGTGCTGAAGGAGATCGAGATCCGCCCGCTGATGACCCAGGCGCTGAAGGCGGCCTATATCGATCCCAAGCTGGTCACGCCCGCCCTGATCGACCGCTATGTCGACCTGGCCCGCGCGCCCGGCCATCGCACGGTCTTGCTCGGCCAGCGGCCGCGCCGGGTGGCCACGGCGCCGGACCTGTCGACCATTCACGTCCCGACCCTGGTCATCTTCGGCCAGGAGGACCGCCTGATCCCACCCGCCGATGGCGAGAAGTTCCACAAGGCCATACCGGGCGCGACCCTGATCCTCTATCCGGGCGTGGGCCACGTGCCGATGGAGCAGATCCCCGACCGCTCCGCCGCCGACCTCAAGGCCTGGCTGGCGGCGCATCCGGCCAAGGGTTAGGCGCCGAAAGCCTTGGCGATGTGAGCGGTGGTCTCCGTCAGGATCTTGGTGGTCGTGAAGCGATCCCAACCCCGGTGACCGACCCAGTCCATCTGAATGTACTTGGCGGTATTGCCGGCCGATTTCAGGGCCTTGGCCATGGTCTTGGACTGCTCGACCGGCACGATCGAGTCGACCGTGCCGTGGATCAGCAGCACGGGCGCGCGGATCTCCCGCGCCCGCAGCGCCGGTGAGCCGGCGGCCAGCAGCGTCTTGTCGGCGACCGGATCGCCGATCGTCTTGAGCCAGTACTGATAGCTGGGGGCGTCCGCGCCGTCGTCGTTGCGGACGCTGGCCAGGAAGTCGTCCAGATGGGTGACCCCGGCGATGGCCACCACAGCGCGATAGGCGTCTGGCGTCTTCACGGCGCCCATCAAGGCGGCGTAGCCGCCATAGCTGGCGCCACAGATCGCCACGCGGGCGCGATCGATCTTGCCGGTGGCCAGAGCCGCGGCCAGGGCGTCCTCCACGTCGTTCTGCATCTCGACGCCCCAATGCTTGCGGCCGGCGTCGGCGAAGGCGCGGCCATAACCGCCCGAACCCCGGAAATTGACCTGCAGGACCGCCCAGCCCCGCGCGGCGAAGGCCTGGGCGAACAGGTCGAAGCTGTAGGCATCCCGCATCTCGGGCCCACCGTGGGGATAGACGACCAGAGGGCAGGGGCCGGCGGCATTCTGGGGCAGGGTAAGGTAGGCGGTCAGGTCCAGGCCATCGCGGGCCTTGAGCTTCAGGGTGCGCATGGCCGCCAGCCGACTGTTCAGCCAGGGACGCGTCTGGCCCAGCTGGCTCAGACGACCGGCCACGTCATAGAACCAGTAGGAGCCAGGATCGGTTGGGCTGCTGGTGTGCAGGACGAACCGCTGGTGATCCAGACTGACGTCGATGAAGGTCAGGTTGGCGTCATGCTTGAAGACCGCCGACAGCTGTTCGAAGCCGGCCTTGAGCGCGGGTTCGAAGAAGATGTAGTCGCGCCGGTCCTCGGTGAAGGCGGCGGCGATCAAGCGGCTCCGGTCGTCCATGAACACGTCGGTGATGTCGCGCCCCGGTCGGGCGGCGATGGTCTCGCCCAGTTCCAGCTTGGCCAGGTCGAAGCGGCGCAGGACGCTGCCGTCGTCACCGTCGCGCTGGGATGAAACCAGCAACACGCCGGCCTCCGACGTCGCCCCGACGATCTCGAGGTCAGAGAATCGACGCATCTCATCTCGCCGGAGCTTGCGATAAAGCGTCCAGTCCTTGGCGCCGGGGGCGCGAGTGAACAGCGAAACGACCGTGCCGCGACGATTGGCGTCGAACCGCACCACCGGTACGCCATTCTGGGTGAACCAGCCGTAGGTCGAGGTCTCGCCGCGCTCGAACAGGGTCGCCGCGCCGGTGCGCACGTCCACCTTGTAGAGCGCGTAGCGGAGTTTCTGGCTCTCCCAGGCCTGCATCAGGATCAGGTTCGGGTCCTCGGGGAGGATGTCGACGACCGTGCCCAGGTCGAACTCCCGCAACAGAACCTCGTCCTGGCCGAACAGCAGGGCGGATTCGGATCCGTCCAGGTTCATCGACAGGATGCGGTTCTTGGGGGCGTCGAAATAGAGGTCGCCATAGCGGACGCGGGTGGGCTTACCGTCCAGCTCCTTGTGGATGTCCACCCAGATCAGCAGCCGTTCGTCATTGGCCCACTGGATTTTCTGGACATCGTAGTCGCCGATCAGGATCGGGATCGGCTGCGCCTTGGGCTTGCTGACATCCTGAAGCAGGACATAGGCCTTGAGGGTCTCGCCCACATGTTCGACATGCAGGACGGCCAGTTGAGCGCCGTTGGGCGACAAGGCCGCGCCCAGGACGGTGGACGGCGCCGTCAGCTCGTCGATCGACGGCGCGGTCGTCGCGGCGCAAGCGGCCGACAGCAGGCCAGGCGCGACCGCGCCGCCGGCCAGGAGTCCACGCCTGGAAATCATGCAAAGCCCCCAATGCAACCTCTGGGACGGGTGCTTGGTTCGGGGCGTCAGGTCAAGCTTGAGCTGAGGAATGCCTAAAGCATCGCCGGAATGACGCGGTCCGGCGGCCGGTGGCCGTCCATGAAGGTCTTCACGTTGACGATGACCTTCTCGCCCATGTCGATGCGGCCCTCGACCGTGGCCGAGCCCATGTGGGGCAGCAGCACGACATTGGGCAGCTTCAGCAGCTTGGGATTGATGGCCGGCTCGTGCTCGTAGACGTCCAGGCCGGCGCCGGCGATCTCGCCCTTGGCCAGCATGTTGGCCAGCGCCCCTTCGTCGATCACCTCGCCCCGGGCGGTGTTGACGATCACCGAATGGGGTCGCAGCAGCTTCAGCCGGCGGGCCGACAGCAGGTGGTAGGTGGCCGGGGTGTGCGGGCAATTGACCGAGACGAAGTCCATCCGGGCCAGCATCTGGTCCAGGCTTTCCCAGTAGGTGCAGCCCAGCTCCTCGGCGATGCGGGGGCTGACGGGCTTGCGGTTGTGATAGTGCACCTGCATGCCGAAGGCCTTGGCGCGGCGGGCCACGGCCTGGCCGATGCGGCCCATGCCGATGATGCCCAGGCGCTTGCCCCACAGGCGGCGGCCCAGCATCCAGGTCGGCGACCAGCCCTGGAAGCCGCCGGCCTTCACGACCTCCGCGCCTTCGACCACGCGGCGCGAGGCGGCCATGATCAGGGTCATGGTCAGGTCGGCGGTGTCCTCGGTGAGCACGCCGGGCGTATTGGTGACGATGATGCCGCGCGCATTGGCCGTGGCGACGTCGATATTGTCCACGCCGGCGCCGAAATTCGCGATCAGCTTGAGCCGATCGCCGGATCGCGACAGAAGACGCGAGTCGATACGATCGGTGATCGTCGGCACCAGCACGTCGGCGCGGCTCATGGCGTCGACCAGTTCATCCGCCGTCAAGGGTTTGTCGGAGACGTTCAGTTCGGTGTCGAACAGTTCGCACATCCGCGTCTCCACCGGGTCGGGGAGTTTGCGGGTGACGATGACTTTGAGCTTGCGAGCGGCCATGGGCGGTTTGAAAAGCTCTCACTGACGGGCGTTTAAAAGCTGTAGCAAAGGGGCCCGAGGGGGCCAAGCAACATGCCGTCGAAAACAGAACATCGTTCGCTTCGTGTCGCTATTGGGGCGCTGGCCGTCCTGCTGGCGGGGCCGGCGATGGCGGACGGGCCCAAGATCACGCCCTCGGGCCTGGAGGTGCCGCGCTACGTCTCGCTAAAATACGCGGAAGTGAACGCCCGCAACGGTCCGGACGAGGCCCACCAGCTGCTGTGGATCTATCACGCCAAGGGCATGCCGGTGCAGATCGTGGCCGAAACCCGCGAGTGGCGGCGGATCTGCGATCCCGAAGGCGGGCTGGCCTGGGTGCACCGCCGGGTGATCGACGGCCGCCGCTCGGCCATGCGGGTGCAGCCGACCAACCTGGCCCTGCTCAGCGCCCCCAAGGCGGGGGCCAAGGTCAGCGCCTATCTGAAGGGCCGCTCCACCGCCAGTCTGGACAAGTGCGAGGAGGGCTGGTGCAAGCTGCGGGCCGACGGCTCGTCGGGCTGGGCGCGCGAAACCGACATCTGGGGCGCCGATCCCGCCGTCCAATGCCGCAAGGGATAGGCTAATCTCAGGAACGGCCTGCCTCAGGGAAACGTTGAGACCTGACCCGCCGCCGTGCTAGGGCGTCCCCTATGCAGAAGAACGCCTATACCTACGAAGAACTCCTGGCCTGCGGTCGCGGCGAGCTGTTCGGCCCCGGCAACGCCCAGCTTCCGGCCCCGCCGATGCTGATGTTCGACCGTATCGTTCGGATCGAATCCGACGGCGGCAAGTACGGCAAGGGCTATGTCGAGGCTGAATTCGACATCAATCCCGACCTTTGGTTCTTCGGTTGCCACTTCATCGGCGACCCCGTCATGCCCGGTTGCCTGGGCCTGGACGCCATGTGGCAGCTGGTCGGCTTCTTCCTGGGTTGGTCGGGCGCGCCCGGCCGTGGCCGCGCCCTGGGCGTCGGCGAGGTGAAATTCACCGGCCAAGTCACCCCGGACGTCAAGAAAGTCGTCTACAAGATCGACCTGAAGCGGGTGATCATGCGCAAACTCGTCATGGGAATCGGCGAAGGCGTTCTGGAAGCCGACGGCAAGGTGATCTACGAAACCAAGGACCTGAAGGTCGGCACGTTCACCGCCGAACAGATGGCTTCTTGATCCGTTAGACGAGACCGGCCCCCGAGAGTCGGTCCCTTGCGGATCGCCTGGGGGAGAAGAGGATTTACGATATGCGTCGCGTCGTCGTCACCGGACTGGGGATCGTCTCGTCCATCGGCAACAACGCCAATGAGGTGTTGGCGTCCCTGCGGGAAGCCAAGTCCGGCGTGATCTCCGCGCCGGAATATGCCGAGCGCGGGTTCCGCTGCCAGGTCCATGCCGCGCCCCAGATCGAATGGGAGTCGCTGGTCGACCGCCGCGCCGCGCGCTTCCTGTCGCCGGGCCTGGCCTATGCCCACGTCGCCATGGAGCAGGCGATCGCCGATTCCGGGCTGGAAGAGGGCGAGATCTCCAACGAGCGCACCGGCCTGATCGTCGGTTCGGGCGGTCCCTCGACCAGCATCATCGTCGAGGCCGCGGCCACGACGATCGAGAAGGGTCCCAAGCGGATCGGTCCGTTCGCGGTGCCCAAGGCCATGAGCTCGGGCCCGTCGGCCGTGCTGTCGACCTGGTTCAAGATCCGCGGCATCAACTATTCGATCAGCTCGGCCTGCGCGACCAGCGCCCACTGCATCGGCGCGGGCGCCGAGCAGATCCAGCTGGGCAAGCAGGACATCATCTTCGCCGGCGGTTGCGAGGAGCTGGACTGGACCCTGTCGAACCTGTTCGACGCCATGGGCGCCATGTCCACGCACTTCAACGACAATCCGGCCGTGGCCAGCCGCGCCTATGACAAGAACCGCGACGGCTTCGTCATCGCGGGCGGCGCGGGCATCGTGGTCCTCGAGGAATACGAGCACGCCAAGGCGCGTGGGGCCAAGATCTACGGCGAACTGGTTGGCTACGCCGCCAATTCGGACGGCTTCGACATGGTCGCCCCGTCGGGCGAGGGCGCGGCGCGCTGCATGAAGATCGCCATGGCCGAGGCTGGCAACCGCACCATCGACTATCTGAACCCGCACGGCACCTCGACGCCGGTCGGCGACAGCAAGGAGATGGGCGCGGTGCGCGAAGTCTTCGGCGACAAGGCCCCGCTGATCTCGTCGACCAAGTCCCTGACCGGCCACAGCCTGGGCGCCGCCGGCGCGCAGGAGGCCATCTACTCGATCCTGATGCTCAACAACGGCTTCGCGGCCGAGAGCGCCCATATCGAGGAGCTGGACCCCGAGTTCGCCGACCTGCCGATCCTGCAAAAGCGCGTGGACAAGGCGCTGGAGACGGTGATGTCCAACAGCTTCGGCTTTGGCGGCACCAACGGCACGCTGATCTTCAGCCGCGTCTAGGGCGGAGCGGGCGTCATGAGCGCCCGCGAGGCTTTCGATCTCTACAAGGCCGGCCGATTGGCCGAGGCCGTCGCCCTGTGCGAGCGGCTGGTCCTGGTCGCGCCCAGCGTCGAGGCCTGGCACATCCTGGGCGTCTCGCGGTTGGGGCTGGGGCGGGCCGAGGGGGCGTTGGACGCCCTTGATCAGGGCCTGGCGCTGGATAGTAAGCGACCTGGCTTATTGTCGGCAAAAGCCTTGGCTCTCAATAGCTTGGGACGTGATGTGGAGGCGGTGGTCGCCGGTCGTGCGGCCCTGGCGGCCGACCCCGCCAACCCGCCGGTGCTGGGCGCCCTGGCCGTCTCGCTGCAACGCCTGGGCGGTTTCGAGGAGGCGCTGGCGGTGCTGGACCATGCCGTCCAGGCCTCGCCGGGCGACGCCAAGACGCTGGCCAGCCGCGCGGCGCTGCTGTCGCTGCTGAACCGTCCGGCCGACGCGGCGCGGGACCTGGAAGCGGTGATGGAGATCGACCCGCTGCATCCCCGTCTGGCCGGCGACCTGATGTGGGCCCGCCGCCAGACCTGCGACTGGCGCGAGGACGCGGCCCTGGACATGCTGGTCAAGGCCGAGCTGAAGCTAGGCCGCGCCGCGATCACGCCGTTCGCGGCCCTGGCCATCTTCGACGAGCCCGTCGTGCACCGCCGCTGCGCCGAGCTGTCGGCTCCGCCACCGGCGCCGACCCCGGTGTGGCCGGAGCGACCGGCGGGGACGCGGATCCGCATCGCCTATCTGTCCGCCGACCTGCACGAGCACGCCACCGCCAGGCTGTTGGCTGGCGTGCTGGAGGCGCACGACCGTGACCGCTTCGAGATCTTCGCCGTCTCGTACGGCCCCGAGACCGGCGGGGCTATGCGCGAACGCCTGAAGGCGGGTTGCGAGCACTGGGTCGAGGCGCGAAACCTGAGCGATTCCAACATCGCCGCCCTGTGCCGCGAGACCAGGATCGACATCGCCGTCGACCTGAAGGGCTATACCCAGGACGGCCGGCCGGGGATCCTGGCCCATCGCGCGGCGCCGGTTCAGGTCAGCTGGCTGGGCTATCCAGGGACCTTGGGCGCGCATGCTGACGTCGTGCTGGCCGACGCCGTGACCATCCCGCCGGGCGCGGAGTCCGACTGGTCCGAGGCGGTGGTCCGGCTGCCGTTATACCAGCCTAACGACGCGCTCGGTGTGACGGCGCCGCCGCCCGGTAGGGCCGAGGTGGGTCTGCCCGAGGACGCGGTCGTCCTGTGCTGCTTCAACAACCCGGCCAAGATCACGCCCCAGACCTTCGCGGCCTGGATGGCGATCCTAAAGGCCGCGCCGCAAGCGGTGCTCTGGCTCTATGACGGCGCCCCCGGCGCGGCCGAGAACCTGCGGCGCGAGGCGGAAGGGGCGGGGGTGGATCCCGAGCGGCTGGTCTTCGCCGCGCCCGCGCCGCACGATCAGCACCTGGCCCGCCACGCCCTGGCCGACCTGGTCCTCGACACTTGGCCCTATGGCGCCCACACGACAGCGAGCGACGCGCTGCGCATGGGATTCCGATACTGAGCCTTCCAGGCAAGAGTTTCGCTAGCCGCGTTGGGGCTAGCCTGCTGACCGCCCTCGAGCTGCCGGAGCTAATCGCTGCGGATACAAAGGCTTATGTCGCCCAAGCGGTTCGTCTCGCCAACGACCGTGCGGCTTTGACAGCGCTCAAGGCTCGGGTGTCGCGGCAGATCCGAACCGCACCGGTGTTCGACCCGATCGCCTCCGCACGATCGCTGGAGATAGCGTTCGAGAAAATGCTCACCTAAGGTTGATGGTGTTCCGCGTTCGGCGGTAAGCTTGGCCATTACCGTCTAGCGAGCGTTCCCTCATGCCTCCCGTCGATCTGCCGCAAGTTCCGTGGATCGAGGGCGTGTCCGTGATCCCCTATCTCGACGCCTCGAGCGCGACCGCCGAGCAGCGCCGCTTCGTCACCGACCTGCACCGCGACGGCGTTGCCGTGTTCGACCTGGGGCCGGACGCCACGGACCTGATCGACCGCGCCACCGCCGACGCCGAGCGGTTTTTCCGCCCTGGAAAACGCCGCGCCCAGGATGTCTGGCGGCGCTCCCGGGCCGTCCGCGACCTGGCCAGCCATACCAAGCTGACCGATATGCTGGCCCTGGCGTATGGCCGCGCGCCCTTCGCCTTTCAGACCCTGAATTTCCGCGAAGGCAGCGAGCAGCACGCCCATTCCGACGTCGCCCACTTTCACAGCCAGCCGCCGCGCTTCATGTGCGGGGCCTGGATCGCGCTGGAGGACGTGACGGCCGACGCGGGGCCGCTATTTTACCATCCGGGCAGCCACCGCCAGCGGATCTTCGAGATGCGCGACGCCGGGGTGGAGGGGCGCCGTCCCAAGCGCGGCGACTATGCGGCCCACTATGTCGACGCCTTCGCGCGCCAGGTGGCCGGCGAGCCGCGTCCGGCCCTGCTGCGCAAGGGCCAGGTGCTGGTCTGGGCCGCCAACACCACCCACGGCGGGCTGGCCATCCAGCGGGCGGGCGCGACCCGGCGCTCGCTGGTGACGCACTTCTTCTTTGAGGACTGCGTCTACTACACGCCGCTGTATTCGCGGCCCGAGACCGACGAGCTCTATCTGCGCCTGCCGGCCGATGTGCGCACCGGCGGCGTGGTCTGGCCCAAGCGCGACGGCAAGCCCGTTCCGCTAGGTCCCCGGCCCCTGGCCCAGGCCCTGCGCGACAAGGTCGGAAGGATCGTCCGGGTCGACTGAACGCGGGTTGCGGGTTTCGAAGCGTCGCGCCGCCTGCTAACCACGGTCAACGACTTCTAGAAGGGGCCCGACACATGGCCGACGATTACGCGTTCCCCAAGGGCGAGCTGATGCGGGGCAAGAAGGGCCTCGTCATGGGCGTGGCCAACCACAACTCGATCGCCTGGGGCATCGCCAGCCAGCTGGCCGCCCAGGGCGCCGAGATGGCCTTCACCTATCAGGGCGAAGAGCTGGAGC
>NZ_JAGIBH010000119.1 GCF_017744445.1 Caulobacter sp. | reverse complement strand
AGCGCACGTCGCGCGAGTCCATCTCGACCCCGGCCACCTGGAAGTCGCCGCTGGCTGTGCCGCCGGTCGCTTCGGCGACCTCGTCCGCGGTCCACAGCGCGAGCCGTTTGCGGTCGCGTTCGGTCGACGGCCAGCGCAAGGTCTTGAGCACCGCGTTCATTCAGTTGGCTCCTGCCAGTTCGGCGGCGCATTCGCGCGCGACCGTGACGTCGTCGAAAGGAAGAATCCGCGTCGCCTCGCCCGAGCCGACGATCTGCCCCTGCTCGTGGCCCTTGCCGGCGATGAGGACGATGTCGCCCGCCGAAGCTTCCGCAATTGCCGCGCGGATCGCCGCGCGCCGGTCGCCGACCTCGCGCGCGCCGGGCGCGCCGGCGAGCACTTGCAGGCGGATCGAGGCCGGGTCCTCGCCGCGCGGGTTGTCGTCGGTGACGATTACCAGCTCGGAATGTTCGGCGGCGACTTCGCCCATCTGCGCGCGCTTGCCCATGTCGCGGTCGCCGCCGGCGCCGAACACGGTGATCAGCCGGCCGGAGACGTGCGGGCGCAGCGCGGCGATCGCCGCGGCGAGCGCGTCGGGGGTGTGCGCGTAGTCGACGTA
>NZ_JAGIBH010000118.1 GCF_017744445.1 Caulobacter sp. | reverse complement strand
ATAGCGCCTGGAACTGGGTCTCGCTCAGGGCGGAGACCTGGCTGGTCGACAGGCTGCTGATCTGTTCCGGCGTGAACTCGGCCAGGTCGCTGGTCGGCAAGGCGCGAAACTGTGACGCCGACAGGGCGCGGACCTGGGCCGGGGTCAGGCTTTGCACCTGCGCTTGGCTCAGGGCCGAGAAGCTGGTGGAGCTGAGCACCGACAATTGGGTCGTGGCCATGGCGTCCAGCGTCTCGGTGCTGAGCGCCGCCATCTGGGTGGTCGACAGCGCCTGCACCTGGGCCTGGTTCAGCTGGGTCAGCTGGGTGGGGCTGAAGCTGATCGTGTTCGACAGGCGCGGCAGTTGGACCGCGGTCAGGCCCGTCATCTGGTTCTGGCCGAACTTGGCGAACTGCTCGGGGCTGAGGCTGGCGATCGCCGTGGTCGAGATGGCCGCGACCTGGGCCTTGGTCAGCCTGGCGAATTCCGAGGGCGGGGCGTTGGCGATATCGGCCGCGCTCAGGGTCGCGATCTTGGCGGCCGTCAGCGAGGAAAGGGCCGGCGTATCGGAATTGATGGCCACCATGCGCGCACCGAACTCGAAAGCCGCCGCGCGATCCT
>NZ_JAGIBH010000117.1 GCF_017744445.1 Caulobacter sp. | reverse complement strand
TCCTGCACACGCTGCGGCTGCTCCAGGCGGACGTGTCGGGGATCACCAGCCGGGATGTGGTGATGCCGGTGGTGCCGATGTTCCACGCCAACGCCTGGGGCCTGCCCTTCGCGGTGCCGGCGGCGGGGGCAAAGCTGGTGCTGCCCGGCCGGCATCTCGACGGTGCCAGCCTGGCGAAGCTGATCGCCGCGGAGGGCGTGACGATTGCGGTGGGCGTCCCGACGGTGTGGTTGGGGCTGTGCGATCACCTCGATGCGAGTGGCATGACGCTGCCCTCGCTGCGCCGGATCATCGTCGGCGGCGCGCCGATGCCGCCGGCGTTGATGGAGCGGATCGAGAAGCAGCTCGGCGTGCCGGTCCAGACCAGCTGGGGGATGACCGAGCTTTCGCCGGTGGGCACCTTCGGCGTGCTCAGCGCGCCGACGCGCGACGCGCTGGTTTCCGGCAAGCCGGCGCTCGGCGTCGATCTGCTGCTGATGGACGAGCATGGCGATCCGCTGCCCGGGCAGCGCGACATCGAGGGGCGGCTGCACGTGCGCGGTGCCGCGGTGATCGATCGCTATTTCGGGCAGGAGCGCAGCGCCGCCAATGCCGAAGGCTGGTTCGGCACCGGCGATCTCGCGAGGATCGACCG
>NZ_JAGIBH010000116.1 GCF_017744445.1 Caulobacter sp. | reverse complement strand
GGTCCAGGGCGACTGGCTGGAGCTGGCGGTGGCCGACACCGGCGTCGGCGTCGCGCCCCGCGACATCGACCGGCTGTTCGGCAAGTTCAGCCAGCTGGACGCCTCCAGCACCCGGCGCCACGGCGGCACCGGCCTGGGCCTGGCGATCTGCCGCGACCTCTGCGTCCTGATGGGTGGCGAGATCGTCGTGTCCAGCGCCGTCGACTTCGGCTCGACCTTCACCGTCCGCCTGCCGGCCGACCGCCTGAGCCCCCTGCCCGCCGCCGAGGCCCGGATCGTGGTCGCGCCCGAGACCGCGCCGCGCGCGCCGCTGCGGGTGCTGGCGGCCGAGGACAACCACGTCAACCAACTGGTGCTCAAGGCGATCCTCGGCCAGGCCGGGATCGCGCCGCGGGTGGTGGCCAACGGCGCCCAGGCTGTCGAGGCCTGGCGCGACGGCGGCTGGGACCTGGTGCTGATGGACGTGCACATGCCGGTCATGGACGGCGTCGCCGCGGTCCACGAGATCCGCCGCCTGGAGGCCGCCGAGGGCCGCGCGCGGACCCCGATCATCGCCCTGACCGCCAACGCCATGAGCCACCAGGTCGACGCCCTGCTGGCC
>NZ_JAGIBH010000115.1 GCF_017744445.1 Caulobacter sp. | reverse complement strand
GGCTTGTGCAGCACCAGCACCAGGCCGGGCGGCGGATCCAGCGGCTCGCCGTCGACGCGCACGGTGTCGTGGTCGAGCGGGTCGTCGGCGTACAGCACCTCGCCGGCGGCATCGGTGACGCGGCCCTCGCGGAACATCCACGCCACCTCCTTGCGGCTGCCGTAGCCCAGGTTGGCCAGGTGCTTGACCAGTTTCATCGATTTACTCATCGGCCACGCTCCTCCGCGCATCTGCCTTCACCACCCCGCCCGCCACTTCGCCTTTCACTGCTTCGATCACCTTGAAGCCGCCGCCCTCGGCGAGCACACGCTGGGACGCGAACGCCTGCGCCAGCGTGGCCTCGTACGGCAGGTGGCGATTGGCGACCAGCAGCAGGCGGCCGCCGCGCCGCAGCGACTGCGCGGCGACCTCGATGAAGCGCTGGCCCAGTTCCGGCCGGTCGCCGCGGTCGTGCGCGTGAAACGGCGGGTTGCTGACGATGAAGTCGTAGCCGCCTTCGGCCAGGCCCGCGGTGACGTCGTGCCAGTGGAAGAACAGCGCCGCGCGCCCGGCCTGCGCCGCGAGATTGCCGCGGGCCAGTTCGATCGCACGCGCCTCGGCCT
>NZ_JAGIBH010000114.1:267-603 GCF_017744445.1 Caulobacter sp. | reverse complement strand
TGCCGACCACCGCTTCTACGAGCGCGTGTTCCAGCTGCTGCTGCGGCACAAGGCCAACTACCTGTGGCCGGCGATGTGGATCCCGCGCGCGTTCTACGACGACGACGCGCGCAATGCGGAACTTGCCGACGAGTACGGCATCGTCATCGCCACTACCCACCACGAGCCCATGGCCCGCGCCCACGACGAGTGGAACCGCTACGGCAAGGGTCCGTGGGACTACACGAAGAATGCCGAAAACCTGCAGCAGTTCTGGCGCGGCGGCATCGAGCGCCTGCAGGGCCGCGAGGCGGTGGTTACCGTCGGCATGCGCGGCGACGGCGACGAAGCGATGAC
>NZ_JAGIBH010000114.1:0-257 GCF_017744445.1 Caulobacter sp. | reverse complement strand
GCCGGGATGAAGGTGCCCGACGACGTGACCCTGCTGTTCGCCGACGACAACTGGGGCAACATCCGCCGCCTGCCCGACCCGGCCAGCAAGCGCCCGGGCGGCTACGGCGTGTACTACCACTTCGACTACGTCGGCGGCCCGCGCAACTACAAGTGGGTCAACTCGACCCAGGTCGAGCGCGCCTGGGAGCAGATGCGTCTGGCCTGGGACCATGGCGTCGAACGGCTGTGGGTGGTCAACGTCGGCGACATCAAGCC
>NZ_JAGIBH010000113.1:612-1131 GCF_017744445.1 Caulobacter sp. | reverse complement strand
GATCTGGATCGAGGGCCCGCACATCTACAAGCACCTGGGCAAGTACTACATCAGCGCCGCGGAGGGCGGCACGAGCGTCAACCACAGTCAGGTGATCCTGCGCGCCGACCGCGTCGATGGGCCCTACGCGCCGGCGCCGGCGGGTGTGAACCCGATCCTGACCCAGCGCGATCTGCCGGCCGATCGGCCGAACCCGGTGAGCGCAGCGGGACATGCGGATATCGTCGGGCTCCCAGGCGGCGGATTCGCGGCGATCTTCCTCGGCACCCGACCCTACGATTACGCCAAGGACCTCTACAACATCGGCCGCGAGACCTTCCTGCTGCCGGTCGACTGGAGCGGTGAGTGGCCGATCATCCTTCGCCATGGCCTGCCGGTGCCGCTGACCGCGCCGGCGCTCATGCCGGCGGTGCCGGGCGGGACGCCGATGACCGGGAGCTTCGCGGTGCGCGAGGAGTTCGACGGCGCGCGGCTCGGGCCCGAGTGGATGACGATGCGGGCGGCGTCTTATGCGATGGC
>NZ_JAGIBH010000113.1:0-597 GCF_017744445.1 Caulobacter sp. | reverse complement strand
CCGAAACCGAGGTCGCGTTCGCGCCTGCCGAAGGTGAAATGGCCGGGCTTGCGGCGCTGCAGAACGACGACTTCTTCCTGACGCTGGCCGTGGTGCGCGAAGGTGGGCGCACGCTGGTGCGCGTGGCGCGGAGGGCCGGGCCGAACGATCCGCGCGCGGGGGTGACCGTGGCCGAGGCGCCGATCGAAGTGCGCGGGCCGGTGCGGTTGAAGCTAGCGGTGCATGGCGGGATTTATGACTTCGCCTATGCGACCGGCGGGGAGTGGAAGACGCTCGCCAGCGGTGTCGATGGTACGCACTTGAGCACGACGACCGCGGGGGGATTCGTCGGCACGATGATCGGGCCGTTCGCGCAGGGGCCGCGTTAGGGACGCGAGAGACAGGCCCCCTCCGTCCGCTTCGCGGACACCTCCCCCGTTTACGGGGGAGGACTTAATGAAGCTGTCCCAGTCCTCCCCCGTTTACGGGGGAGATGCCGCCGAAGGCGGCGGAGGGGGCCCGAGCGCAGTCCTCAGATAAACCGGTTGATCAGGTTCTCGATCCGCTCCTGCCGCCCCGAACGCGGCTTGGGCGCGAACGCTTCGGTGACCGCAAGGC
>NZ_JAGIBH010000112.1 GCF_017744445.1 Caulobacter sp. | reverse complement strand
GCCCTGGACTCCTGGCGGAGCGGGCGATGATTCTGGGATCGGAAGGTGGCGTGCACGGCGGCCATCGGTACTCTCACTCACTCTATGTCCCCGACCCGACAGAGAGCCTAGATGCGTCGTAATGCCGCGAAAATCGGGTAAAACCCTAATCGGAGCTTTACCGTGTTCGAAGATTGCGGGCGATCTGGACGTCGCTGCGCCTCAGGCTCAGTAGGGCCGCCCCGGCGAGGCCCAGCGGGATAAGGGCCCAGGCCCACAGACCGGCCACGGCGACGCCCGTGGCGCCGGCCAGCAGGGCCGAGACCAGCATCTCGGCGATAGTCGCCATCCACGAGGCCCCGCCGCGCCGTTTGAAGTCCGAGCGCTTGCCCGGGCGCTGATGCCAGATGTTGATCAGGCCGCTGCTCCAAGCCGCCAGGATCGCGCCGAGAGCCGTCCAAACGCCGGCCGACGGCTGGAACCAGCTGAGGGCGGCTATCGGCACGATCAGGAACAGGCCCACCGGGATCATGGCCGCCGTCAGCTTGGCGCGGCGCAGCGTCTGTATACGGGCCGGCGACACGGCCAGCAGGTCGGGCGCGTCCTCGGCCGACAGGGTGATCCAGGCC
>NZ_JAGIBH010000111.1 GCF_017744445.1 Caulobacter sp. | reverse complement strand
AGTTCCGAGATAGTTCGCGATCGCACCGCGAAGCCGACGGCCGGTGCTTCGTTCCGAGCGGCGCTCGGTGTCGTCGTTCTGTTCGATCGGCGCTTCCTCGATGTCCAACAGCAATCGCCTCGACGGGTTAGGGCACGGGGTAGACGGGAAAGCGCCTAACGGCAAATCCGGCAAGATCAGCATTTGCCTCGGATATTATGTAGGACTAATTCGAGGAAGAACGAAGCTGTTTGAAAGGTCCACATGCTCACACTGCTCCAACACCGATCGCGCGACGGATCTCGGCAGGTAATTGCCGCGCGCGACGGCCGGGCGCACTTCGTAGCAGGCTACAGCGACGTGCGCAGCCTCGCCGCCGCGGCCATCGCGCAGGACGTCGGCCTTGCGGCGCTGGTCGAGGCGGCGGGCAGCGCCGGCGCGGTCGACCCTGCGGAGGAGCTGGCGGCGGGCCGGTTGCTCGCCCCGGTCGACCATCCGGACAGCGCGCATGTCATGCTCACCGGGACAGGCCTGACCCACCTCGGCTCGGCCGAAGGCCGCGACAAGATGCACCGCGCGGCGGCAGCGGGCGAGACGCTGACCGATTCGATGCGGATGTTCCTCGAAGGTCTCG
>NZ_JAGIBH010000110.1 GCF_017744445.1 Caulobacter sp. | reverse complement strand
GCTGTGGTGGGGTCATCGCATTCCGGCGTGGTTTGACGAGGTAGGCACCTGCTACGTCGGCCGCAGCGAGGATGAAGTGCGGGCGAAGCACGGCCTCGGCGCCGATGTCGAGTTGACCCAGGACAGCGACGTGCTGGAGACCTGGTTCTCCTCGCAGCTGTGGCCGTTCTCGACCCTGGGCTGGCCGGACGCGGACGCGATGGCGCAGCGCGGGTTCGATCGCTACCTGCCGTCGTCGGTGCTGGTCACCGGCTTCGACATCATCTTCTTCTGGGTGGCGCGGATGATCATGGCCACCGACAGCTTCACCGGGAAGGTGCCGTTCCGCGACGTCTACATCACCGGCCTGATCCGCGACGCGCAGGGCCAGAAGATGTCCAAGTCCAAGGGCAACGTGCTGGACCCGCTGGACATCATCGACGGCATCGCCCTGGAGGACCTGGTCGCCAAGCGCACCAGCGGGCTGATGCAGCCCAAGCTGGCCGAGAAAATCGAGAAGGCCACGCGCAAGGAGTTCCCCGACGGCATCATCGCCCACGGCGCCGATGCGCTGCGCTTCACCATCGCCGCGCTGGCCGGCCACGGCCGCGACATCAAGTTCGACCTCGGC
>NZ_JAGIBH010000010.1 GCF_017744445.1 Caulobacter sp. | reverse complement strand
GGTCGGGCGGCAGGGTGTCGCGCATCGGCGTGGCCATGGTGAACTGCTTGCCCTTGCCGGGGATCAGGGCCAGCAGGCTCAGGATCCGCACCTCGGGCTGCTGGCCGATGATCAGGACATTGGCCCCGTCCAGCCGGCGACGCAGCACCGAGTCGTCGAAGTCCAGCTTGTCCGGCATGAAGGCCGGGACGCCCATGACATAGACCGTGCTGTCGCCGTCGCTGACCTTCCACCAGGCCGGTCCGGTCAGGCGGGCATTGACGATCAACTCCTCGACCAGGTTGGCCTGGCTGTCGACCGGCGTCAGGGCGACGGGCTTGGTCTGGTGGATCGAGACCTCGTTCTTGCCCTGCTCCTGGGCCAGGGCGGAACCGCAGCACAGCAGGGAAATCGCCAGGCCGGCGGCGGCGAAACGGGTCAGGGTCACTATCTTCAGATCCTCGAACGCTCGCGGAATCGAGCTAAACTCATCGATCTCCGCCGCTGGCCGTCCGGTCAACTTAAGGAGTTGCAATGCTCGAGCTTCGGTTCGGGCCTGCCCCGTTGAAAGTCCGCTTGATGCCCATCCGCCGCCTGCCGCCCGAGACCGTCAACCGCATCGCCGCCGGCGAGGTGGTCGAGCGCCCGGCCAGCGCCATCAAGGAGCTGGTCGACAACGCCATCGACGCCGGCGCCACGCGGATCGAGGTCGAGGCCCACGGCGGCGGCCTGACCCGCATCCTGGTGGCCGACGATGGCTGCGGTCTGTCGGCCGAGGAACTGCCGGTGGCCATCGAGCGCCACGCGACCTCCAAGCTGGCCCCCGACGAGGACGGCCTGTGGGACCTGCTGCGCATCCACACCATGGGCTTCCGGGGCGAGGCCCTGCCGTCAATCGGCTCGGTGGCGCGGCTGACGATCAGCTCGCGCGCCAAGGGCGGCAACGACGCCTTCTCGATCCTGGTCGAAGGCGGCCAGGTCGGCGATGTCGCGCCCGCCGCCTTCCCCGGCCCTCACGGCGCGCGGATCGAGGTGCGGGATCTGTTCTACGCCACCCCCGCGCGCCTGAAGTTCATGAAGTCCGAGCGCGCCGAGGCCCTGGCGATCACGGAAGAGATCAAGCGCCTGGCCATGGCCAATGAGAGTATCGGCTTCTCGCTGGACATCGACGGCCGCCGCATCCTGCGCCTGCCGGCCGAGCATCCGGGTCCGCAAGGACGCCTGGCGCGCCTCGCCGCCGTGCTGGGCCGCGACTTTCAGGACAATGCGCTGGAGATTGACCAGACCCGCGACGGCGTGCGGCTGTCGGGCTTTGCCGGCCTGCCGACCTACAACCGCGGCAAC
Organism: Caulobacter sp.; assembly: GCF_017744445.1. Taxonomy (GTDB): domain Bacteria; phylum Pseudomonadota; class Alphaproteobacteria; order Caulobacterales; family Caulobacteraceae; genus Caulobacter. The sequence goes on along the minus strand of NZ_JAGIBH010000010.1, from coordinate 254,425 downwards.
GCCGCCCACCAGTACCTGTTCGTCAACGGCCGCCCGGTGCGCGACCGCCTGCTGACCGGCGCCCTGCGCGCGGCCTATGCCGATTTCCTGGCGCGGGATCGCCACCCGACGGCGGCGCTTTACGTCACGCTCGATCCGACCGAGGTCGACGTCAACGTCCACCCCGCCAAGGCCGAGGTGCGGTTCCGCGATCCGGCCCTGGTGCGCGGCCTGATCGTCGGGGCCCTGCGCCACGCCCTGGCCGGCGCCGGCCACCGCGCCTCGACCACCGTCGCCAACCAGGCCCTGGACAGCATCCGCGCCCAGCAGAGCCCGTTCCCCGGCTACCAGCCGCAGTATCAGCCGGGTCCCTCGCCCGCCGGCTTCTCGGCCTGGCGCGAAGGCGGCTGGACGCCGCCGACGCAGCGGCCGATGGACCTGCCGGGGCTCAACGAGGTGTCGGCCCGCGTGGAGCCCAGCTTCGGCGGTGAACTCGCCGAGGTCGTGCGCGAGGCCTACACGACCGTCGCCTTCGAGGACCGCCCGCAGCAGGACTACGCGCCCGCCGCGCCGTTCGACCCGGTCGACTTCCCGCTGGGGGCGGCGCGGGCCCAGGTGCACGAAACCTACATCGTCTCCCAGACCCGCGACGGCATGGTCATCGTCGACCAGCACGCCGCCCACGAGCGCCTGGTCTATGAGCGCATGAAGGGCGAGATGGCCGCCGGCGGCGTCGCCCGCCAGACCCTGCTGCTGCCCGAGGTCGTGGATCTCGATCCCGCCGAGGCAGAACGCGTGATCGCCCGCTCCGAAGAGCTGGCGTCGCTAGGCCTGGTCATCGAAAGCTTCGGCCCCGGCGCGGTGCTGGTGCGCGAGACCCCGGCCCTGCTGGGCAAGACCGACGCCGCCGCCCTGATCCGCGACATCGCCGACGACCTGGCCGAGAACGGCCAGGCACTGGCGCTCAAGGAACGGCTGGAAGAGGTCTGCTCGACCATGGCCTGCCACGGCAGCGTCCGCGCCGGGCGGAGGCTCAACGGCGCCGAGATGAACGCCCTGCTCCGCGAGATGGAAGCCACGCCCCACTCGGGTCAGTGCAACCATGGGCGGCCGACCTATGTGGAGCTGAAGCTGTCGGACATCGAGAAACTGTTCGGGCGGCGGTAGTTAGATCCTCCCCCGCGATGCGGGGGAGGTGGCCCAGAGGGCCGGAGGAGGCCAACGCGGCATGCGTCCAGCTCGCCCCCTCAGTCGCTTCGCGACAGCTCCCCCGCATCGCGGGGGAGCATCTTTGCCGCCCAAACGTTGGCCTCCAAACCCGGAGGCCTCCCCATGCAAATCCATCGCGGCCGACTGATCGACCACATCCAGCTGCGCGCCAGGGACCTGGAAGCCACCAAACGCTTCTATCGCGCGGTGCTGGACGTCCTCGCCGTCCCCTATAACGAGGACGACACCCACCTGGACTGCGACGAGATCTGGATCGACGCGGGCGAGCCGGCCACGCACATCCACCTGGCCTTCCAGGCCAAGGACCAGGAGGCGGTGCAACGTTTCCATAAGGCAGGCCTCGAAGCCGGCGGCCGCGACAATGGCGGCCCTGGCGAGCGGCCCTATCATCCGGGCTACTACGCCGCGTTCCTGATCGATCCGGACGGCAACAATATCGAGGCGGTATTCCACGGCCCGGCCGAACGCTCGGCCGACAGCGTGGTGTTCACCTTCGAGATGCCTAGCGCTTAAGCCGCGTTCTGGGCCAGAGCCAGGGGCGCGCCGTCGGGGCCGCCGATGGGGTTGTCCAAGAGCTCGGTGACGGCCAGGCCCTGGACCAGGGCGATGCCGCCGGCCTTGGCCGCTTCCAGCTCGACCGACGAACCGACGCCGGCCAGCGCCTGAACGACGCCCTTGGCGGCGTAGCCGGACTTGCGCTCGACGAACTTGAGGATCTGCTTGAGACGATCGTGCTCGGTCTCGCCGTCCAGCACCAGGGTGATGGTGTCGACCAGCTCGGGCGGCAGGCCCTGGATCGGGAAGGTCGGGTCGCTGATCCGCACGTCCAGACGCGCGAAGCTGCTCTTCAGGAACGCCCGCATCTGCTGGATCATGCCGATCGAGGCCTCGCGCGGCGTGGCGTAGATCGTGGCGACTAGGCGCGGCTGCTGGTCCAGCGGATAGCGCGACAGGCGGCTCCTATAGGCGTCCTGCGACGGCGGCGTGGTCAGGTTCCAGAAGCCGAACGGCACGTGGATCTCGCCATAGGGCCCCTTCTTCAGGGCGGCCTGGGCGTCGGTCAGGCAGACCAGATCACGCTTCAGCAGCTTGGCGTCGTCCTCGGGCGCGGGGCCCAGCAGGTCGGAACGCATGCCGATGGTCGAGCCGACAAAGGCGCCCTGCGCCAGGTCGTAGACGCCCCACCAGCCGGTCTCGGCGGGCGGCGGCGGCGGCGCGACCTTGGCCTCGGCCTTCTTGGCGGCGGGGGCCGGGGCGGGCGCGACCTTGGCGGGCGAGGCGACCGGCACGGGCTCCGGCGTGACCTTGGGCGCTTCCACGGCGGTGGGGATGGTCGAGATCGGCGCGGCGCTCTTGGCGGCCGGCGGAGGTTCTTTTTCGATCGTGGTGGCGGTCGTCATGCCGCCCGACGCCGTCTTTTCGGCGGCCTTCTCCTCGGCATAGACCTTGGCCTCGGCGCGGGTGCTGGGCAGCGGGCCGTCGATGGAGTCGGCGGTGATCACGTGGACACGGCCGGGCTCGCCTTCGTAGCCCTCGCCGTTCATCAGGCCGCGCAGTTCCTTCTGGGTCAGGGCGGCGAACTTCAGCACCGCCTGCTCGTCGCCCTCGAAGGTCATCAGGGCGATCTGGCCGATGGGACGACCGGGGAACAGCACCTTCTCGAGTTCGGCGGCCAGGCCCTGGACCTCGGTCGGATCCAGATGCTCGACATTGTGGTCGGCGATGACGAAGGCCAGGGGGGCCACGGCCCCGCACTTGCGCGGCTTGCGCCAGCGGGCCTTCAGGAACGCGTCCGCCACCCCCTGCGCCTTGTGCTTGGGGATGTCGCCCGGCTGGCTTTCGCCATCGGCGGTGAACAGGATGCGGAGACAAGCGATGGCCGTCATGAGGCCTGACGCTAGCGCGCCTTCATTTGCGATTGGTTACAACCGTCGGGATAACGACGTTTTATCTAGACCTGAGGGCGCGTCGTTACGCCGCACCCGTCCAGGTTTAGACAAAGGTTTCGCTGAGCCGGAACTCCAGCCGCTCGCGGATCGCCGGCCAGTCGTAGTCGGTGATCGAGAACACCGCCGTGTCGCGCACGTGGCCCGTCCAGGTGACCTTGTGATTGCGCAGCACGCCTTCCTTGCTGGCGCCCAGCTTCTGCACCGCCGCCTGGCTGCGGGCGTTGCGGACGTCGACATTGAACTCGACGCGGATGGCGCCGGCCTTCTCGAAGGCGTGGGCCAGCAGCAGGCGCTTGCTTTCCGGATTGACCGGGCCCGAGCGCGCGTCGGGGTTCAGGAAGGTCGAGCCGATTTCCAGCCCGCCATGCAGCCGGCGAACGTTCATGTAGCTGGAGGTGCCCACCACCTTGCCGTCGGACAGGCGGCGAATGACGTAGCCGACGCGCTCGCCGCGATCGGTCTCGCCCTGCAGCGCGCCCCAGAAGTCCTCGAAGCCCTCGCCGCAGCCATTGACCGACATGATCTCCCAGCTGTCGGGATCACAGTCGATGGCGGCCTTCAGCTCGTCGCGGTGATCGACGGTGATGGGTTCGAGCCGCACGTAGCGGCCCTGCAGGATGTCGGCGGTCAAGGTCAGCATGACTGCCGTTGTCGGACAGGCTTGCCGCCCGCGTCAAGCCGGTCTACAACCACTTCAAACAAGCGTTTGACATATGGATAAGCGGGTAGAGGGAACGCCATGGACTTCGATATCTCCCCCACGCAGCGCGCCTTCCTGGATCGCGTCACCGCGTTCATGGAAGAGCACATCGTTCCGGCGATCCCGGTCTACGAGGCCGAGATGAACGTCCTGGGCGCCGAGCGCTGGAAGGTCGTGCAGGTCGTCGAGGAGCTTAAGAAGAAGGCCAAGGCCGCCGGCCTGTGGAACTTCTTCATGCCGCCGCACAGCGGCCAGGTTCACGTCGACGACACCTTCCAGTTCGAAGGCGTGCAGCTGACCAACCTGGAATACAGCCTGATCGCCGAACAGCTGGGCAAGGTCGGCTTCGCCTCGGAAGTCTTCAACTGCTCGGCCCCCGACACGGGCAACATGGAAGTGCTGATGCGCTACGGCACGCTGGCGCAGAAAGAAAAGTGGCTGCGCCCGCTGATGAACGGCGAGATCCGCTCGGCCTTCCTGATGACCGAGCCGGCCGTGGCCAGCTCGGACGCCACCAATATCGAGACCCGCATCGAGCGCGACGGCGACCACTACGTCATCAACGGCCGCAAGTGGTGGTCCTCGGGCGTGGGCGATCCGCGCTGCAAGGTCGCCATCGTCATGGGCAAGACCGATCCGACCGCCTCGCTGCACCAGCAGCAGAGCCAGATCCTGGTGCCGCTGGACGCGCCGGGCATCGAGATCGTCCGCATGCTGCCGGTGTTCGGCTATGATGACGCCCCGCACGGCCACGCCGAGGTGATCCTCAAGGACGTGCGCGTGCCGATCGAGGATGGCCTGCTGCTGGGCGAAGGCCGCGGCTTCGAGATCGCTCAGGGGCGCCTGGGCCCCGGCCGCATCCACCACTGCATGCGCACCATCGGCACGGCGGAAGTGGCGCTGGAAAAGATGTGCCGCCGCCTGATGAGCCGCAAAGCCTTCGGCAAGTACGTCTCGGATCACTCGGTCTGGGAAGAGCGCGTCGCCGACGCCCGCATCGACATCGAGATGTGCCGGCTGCTTTGCCTGAAGGCCGCCGACATGATGGACAAGGCCGGCAACAAGTCGGCCCGCCTGGAGATCGCCATGATCAAGGTCGCGGCCCCGCGCCTGGCCCTGAAGATCATCGACGACGCCATCCAGGCCCACGGCGGCGGCGGCGTGACCACCGACTTCGGCCTGGCCAAGGCCTATGCCGGCATCCGCACCCTGCGCCTGGCCGACGGCCCGGACGAGGTCCACCAGCGCACGATCGCGCGGATGGAATACGGCAAGTACGGCGACCTGGTCTTCAAGCAGAAGGCCGAGAAGGAAGCGGCCATGCAGGTGCCGGGGATTCGGTAGGCTTTACCTGCCCTTCCAAAAATCCCGATCTCCCCGGCGAAAGCCGGGGCCCAGATTCAGCCTGAGCATCTGGGGATGATCCGAGCTACTGCCCAGATCAAATCCACGACGAAGTGGGTTCGATCTGGGCCCCGGCTTTCGCCGGGGAAACGGACCTAGAGCTAGAGCAATAATCAGGCGGACACCCTCGCCCCTTCCGGCAACACTCCGCCGATGAGTCGTCCCCCCCGCCTGCTCCTGGACCGCCAGCCCTCGCCGATCGGCGAGCTGCTGATCGTCACCGACGAGGGCGGCCTGCTGCGCGCCGTCGACTTCCATGACCATGAACACCGTCTCGACCGCCTGCTCAAGACCCACTACGGCCCGCTGCGCCCCGAGCCAGGCGCCGCGCCCGCCGCCATCCGCGAAGCCATGGCCGCCTATTTCGCCGGCGACCTCGCCGCCCTGAACACTATCGCCTGGGCCACCAACGGCACGGCCTTCCAGCACGCGGTGTGGACGGCGCTAACCCAGATTCCCGCCGGCGAGACGATCACCTATTCAGAACTGGCACGCCGCGCCGGTCGCCCGGCCGCGATCCGCGCCGCCGGTCATGCCAATGGCTCAAACCCGCTCAGCATCGTCGCGCCCTGCCACCGGGTGATCGGCATGGACGGAAAGCTGACGGGCTATGGCGGCGGCATCGAGCGCAAGCGCTGGCTCTTGGCCCACGAAGGGGTCAGGCCAGGCTCGTAACCCCTCGCAGCACCACCCGGCCGATCTGGAAGAACGGCAGGCTGAGCGTGATGCCGATCAGGGCGTTGAACACCATCGCGCCGTTGTTGTAGCGCCCCGCCGCGCCGTCCAGGGCCGCCGAGACCGCTCGGCCCGCCGCCGCGCCCAGCCAGGCCACGGCCAGCGCCAGCGCCATGGCCGCGCCGATGCGGGGCTGGTAGCCCAGATACAGCGCCGCCACCCCGTGCGAAGCGATCAGCACGCCGCCCAGCGCCCGGCCCTCGGCGAACAGCGGCGGCTTGGGAGTGTCCTCGTCGGCTAGGCCGGCCAGGTCCAGCATCACCTGCGGCCGCGCCAGGATCATGCCGCCCAGCGTCCCACCGATGATGCAGGCCACGACCGCCAGGAGCAGCGACAGGACATAGCTGGACATCAATCTTCCTCAGGCGGGCGCGTGGCAGACGGCCTCGACGTTTCGGCCGTCGGGGTCAAGCACGAAGGCGCCATAGTAGTTGGGATGATAATGTGGCCGCACGCCCGGCGCGCCATTGTCGGTCCCGCCCGCCGCCAGGGCCGCGGCGTGGAAGGCGTCGACCTGGCCGCGGTTGGCCGCCAGGAACGCCACGTGCATCGGCCCCGTGGCGGTCTCGCCCTGGCCCACCCAGAAGCTGGGCTTGCCGGCCTGGATGTCGCGCCGATCCTCGGCCGGACCATAGCCGTAGAAGGCCGAGCCGCCGGTCTCCTCGGCGCTGACGCTCATGACGATGGTGATGCCCAGCGGGGCGAAGGCGGCGTCATAAAACCGCTTGGCCGCCTGGAGATCGCGGACCGTGACGCCCATATGGTCGATCATCGAAGGCTCCTCCTTGTTAACCGTCCGCGAAAAGTTCACGGCCGGTCTTCTTGACTCCCCGGAGGGGGCTGCCTAACTCACGCCCGTCGTTAGCACTCGGAGGGAGCGACTGCTAACAGTCACGCTCCCCTCGGCCGACGAGCCCCTTTACTGAAACCGTTCCGACGGAGAACCACAATGAAGTTTCGTCCCCTGGGCGACCGCGTCCTCGTGAAGCGTGTCGAAGAAGAAACCAAGACCAAGGGCGGGATCATCATCCCCGACACCGCCAAGGAAAAGCCGCAGGAAGGCGAAGTCGTCGCCGTCGGCCCCGGCGCGCGCAACGACAAGGGCGAAGTCGTCGCCCTGGACGTCAAGGCCGGTGACCGCATCCTGTTCGGCAAGTGGTCGGGCACGGAAGTGAAGGTCGACGGTCAGGACCTGCTGATCATGAAGGAAAGCGACGTCCTGGGCGTGGTCGAGGGCTAATCGCCTCTCCCCTCCAGACAACTTTCCTCTTCCAAGAATTCCAGATTTAGAAAGGCGCCCAACATGGCCGCTAAAGACGTTTATTTCGGCTCGGACGCGCGCGACAAGATGCTGCGCGGCGTCAACGTGCTCGCCAACGCCGTGAAGGTGACCCTGGGCCCCAAGGGCCGCAACGTCGTCATCGAAAAGTCGTTCGGCGCTCCGCGCACCACCAAGGACGGCGTCTCGGTCGCCAAGGAAATCGAACTGTCGGATAAGTTCGAGAACCTCGGCGCGCAGATGATCCGCGAAGTCGCTTCGAAGACGAACGACAAGGCCGGCGACGGCACCACCACCGCCACCGTGCTGGCGCAAGCCATCGTCCAGGAAGGCCTCAAGTCGGTCGCCGCCGGCATGAACCCGATGGACCTGAAGCGCGGCATCGACAAGGCCGTCGCCATCGCCGTCGAGGACATCAAGTCGTCGTCGAAGAAGGTCACGACCAACGCTGAAATCGCCCAGGTCGGCACCATCTCGGCCAACGGCGACAAGGAAGTTGGCGAGATGATCGCCAAGGCCATGGACAAGGTCGGCAACGAAGGCGTCATCACCGTCGAAGAAGCCAAGACCGCCGACACCGAGCTCGACGTCGTCGAAGGCATGCAGTTCGACCGCGGCTACCTGTCGCCGTACTTCATCACCAACGCCGACAAGATGGAAGTTCAGCTGGAAGAGCCGCTGATCCTCCTGTTCGAAAAGAAGCTGTCGTCGCTGCAGCCCCTGCTGCCGGTGCTGGAAGCCGTCGTCCAGTCGGGCCGCCCGCTGGTCATCATCGCTGAAGACGTCGAAGGCGAGGCCCTGGCCACGCTGGTCGTCAACAAGCTGCGTGGCGGCCTGCGCGTCGCCGCCGTCAAGGCTCCGGGCTTCGGCGACCGCCGCAAGGCCATGCTGGAAGACATCGCCATCCTGACCGGCGCTCAAGTCGTGTCGGAAGACCTGGGCATCAAGCTCGAGAACGTTTCGCTGGAAATGCTCGGCCGCGCCAAGAAGGTCTCGATCACCAAGGACGACACCACGATCGTGGACGGCGTCGGTGAGAAGGGCGACATCGAAGCCCGTATCGCCCAGATCAAGCGCCAGATCGAAGACACCACGTCGGACTACGACAAGGAAAAGCTGCAAGAGCGTCTGGCCAAGCTGGCCGGCGGTGTTGCCGTGATCCGCGTCGGCGGCTCGACCGAAGTCGAAGTGAAGGAAAAGAAGGACCGCGTTGACGACGCCCTGAACGCGACCCGCGCGGCCGCCGACGAAGGCATCGTCCCGGGTGGCGGCACCGCCCTGCTGAAGGCTTCGAAGGCTCTGGCCGGCGTGACCGGCGAGAACGACGACCAGACCGCCGGCATCGCCATCGTCCGTCGCGCCCTGCAATCGCCGATCCGCCAGATCGCCGAGAACGCCGGTGTCGAAGGTTCGATCGTGGTCGGCAAGATCCTGGAAAACGCCTCGAGCTCGTTCGGCTTCAACGCCCAGACCGAGCAGTATGTCGACTTGGTCGTCGACGGCGTCATCGACCCGGCCAAGGTCGTCCGCACCGCTCTGCAGAACGCCGCCTCGGTGGCCGGCCTGCTGATCACGACGGAAGCCGCGATCGTCGAAGCCCCCAAGAAGGGCGGCGGCGCCCCGGCCGGCGGCGGCATGCCGGGCGGCATGGGCGACATGGACTTCTAAGAAGTCCTGTCAGCTACCAGCTGAAAAAGATGAGGGCGGGGCCGCGAGGCTCCGCCCTTTTTCTTGGCTGAAACACGCCCCTCTCACCTTCCCGTGAGAGGCGAAAATCGTCCGCATCCAAATTTCGCCACAGGCGTTAACGACCGGCCAAGTTTGAGAGCATGGAGGCGGTTGATGGCGTTCGTGCGTGAAATCCCCACCCATCGTCGGCGGCGGCTGTCGCGGACGACGGTCGTGCTGGCGGGCCTGTCGGCCTGGCTGGTGCTAGGCCTGGTCAGCCAGGCGGCTTTCCAGCTGATCGGCTAAGCCCTCTTGCGCAGGCGTACGGGCAGGCTACATCCCGCCCATGTTCCGCCAGCGCCCCGACGCCGATCTGATCGTTCAAGGCTGGGTCATCGGCGTGATGGTCGAGGTCCCGGGCGAGCGCGCGCCCGTCCGCCACTACTTCGCCGTCGGCAAAGCCGATCGGGCTCAGGCCGAGTGGACTGCCGTCGACCTGGCGATGAACGCTGGCTCGGTCGCCTCCAGCCCCGTAAGCGGCAAGGAGCCGGTCGAGGCCCTGCGCGAGATCGTCGCCTATCGCATGCGCGAGCTGGGGCTGAAGCCCGGCGAGGCCCGCGCGCTGGGCGACAAGAACCCCCGCCGGTGGCTGTCGCTGTAGGCTACATTCAGCTTCTGAGTTCTCTCAAACCCGATCGTCCCCGCGAAAGCGGGGATCCAAGCCGAATCAAAGGGTCATCGCTCGGCCTCACCCCATCCTGAAAGCCAGCTTGGGTCCCCGCTTTCGCGGGGATAGTCGGTAATGGGGAGGCGCTCTAGTGGCGCTTGCCGCCGCCGCAGTTGCAGCCGCCGCCACCGCCCCGGCCGCCCACGCGCACCGAGACCGACGATGAGGCCGAAGCCGAAGCGCTGGCCGAGGCCGACGACCGGCCCGAGGCATAACCGCCGGCCCATCCGCCGCCGCCCACCAGGCCATAGCCGCCATAACCACCGCCCCGTCCGCCCGACTGGGCGCCGACATAGCCCATCGGCAGCGGCGGCGGCTCGACATAGCCCCACGCCTGGGTCGGGGCCGACGCCGCGTTCCAGCCGCCGCCAGCGCCGTAGCGCGAGCCGGAGTAGCTGGAAGACGACGAGCTCTCTTCATAACGCTCGGTCTCGCGGGTCTCTTCGTAGCTCTCGACCGCGCGCTCCTGATAGCGAGGCGCCGGACGCTCGACATAGCGGTCCACATAGACCGGACGCTCGATATAGACGGGCTTCTCGATGACCCGCTCGATCGGGACCTCGATGCGCTTTTCGACATAGACCGGCTTTTCCACGACCTTGACCACCGGCACTTCGACGCGTTTCTCGACCACCACCGGCTTTTCGATCACGCGGTCGACGGGGCGGTCGACATAGACGGTCTTCTCGACGATGCGCTCCACCGGCACCTCGACGCGTTTTTCAACGACGACGGGCTTTTCCACGATCTTGACGACCGGGACCTCGACCCGCTTTTCCACGATGACTGGCTTCTCGATCACCTTCTCGACCACCTGGGTGGTGGGGCGATCGACATAGACCGGCTTTTCCACGACGACCGGGCGGTCGACATAGACCACCTTGGTGCGGGGCTTCGGCGCGGGCCGGGGGGCGACCCGTTTCGGCACACGCTCGCCACGCACCGGCGCGCCGGGGAAGCCGTCGGCCAGGGCGGGCGAAATCGCCGCCGCGCCAGCAAAAGCGGCCGTGGCGCCAACCAGGAGAAGGGTCCGGAGAGACATCGCCGTCCTCGTACGCAAAGCATTGCCGTCCCGGAGCGGGACGACTCCCGCCTTATCCCGCAATCCCCGCGCCAAGACCCCTTGGCGAGCAGCGTTCTCTGTGGTCATGCTCCGCGCCAAACGAGTGTTTGAGGGGAAATGACGATGGCGAGAACCCTGGCCGCGATGGCCTTGACCCTAGGCCTGGCCCTGACCGGCGCGGCGTGCGCGCAGGCGCCGGCGAACGTCGCCCCCAACGACTACGGCAATAAGGACAGCTGGCTGTGCTGGCCCGGCCGGACCGACGCCTGCGCGGTCGACCAGACGACCACCATCGTCCAGGCCGACGGCAAGACCGCGACCGAGGCGTTCAAGGCCGCCACGGCGCCGACCTATGACTGCTTCTACGTCTATCCGACCGTCTCGACCGATCCGGGCGGCAACAGCGACATGACCATCGACGCCGCCGAGCGCGGGGTGGTCGAACAGCAGCTCGCCCGCTTCGCGTCCAAGTGCCGGGTCTTCGCGCCGATGTACCGCCAGGTGACCCTGGCGGCCCTGCGCGCGGTGATGATGGGCCAGCCCTCGCCGGGCAACGGGGTTCTCGCTTACGGCGACGTCCGCGACGCCTGGCGCTGGTACCTGGCCAACGAGAACAAAGGGCGCGGCGTGGTCCTGATCGGCCACAGCCAGGGCTCGCGCATGCTGCTGGACCTGCTGAAGAACGAGATCGACGGCAAGCCGGCCCAGAAGCGGATGATCTCGGCCTATGTCCTGGGCATGAACACGCCGGTCACCGACGGCAAGTTCGGTTCGATCCCGCTGTGCACGAAGGCTGACGAGGCCGGCTGCCTGGTGACCTATGTCTCGTTCCGCGCCAGCGCCCCGCCGCCGGCCAACAGCCGCTTTGGCAAGACCGACGAGCAGGGCCGCCGCGCCGGCTGCGTGAACCCCGCCGCCCTGCTGGCCGGCAAGGCCTCGACCGACGAGGCCAATCTGCACGCCTACCTCGGAACCAAGCCGTTCCTGTCCAGCCTGCCGCCCAAGCCGTTCGCCAAGGACGTGACGGTGACGACACCGTTCGTGTCGCTGCCGGGCCTGCTGTCGGCCAAGTGCGTCAGCGAGGGCGACTTCACCTATCTGGCGCTGAAGGTGAACGCCGACCCGGCCGACCCGCGCACCGACGAAATCACCGGCGACATCGTCGTCCCGGGCATGGGCCTCCTCAAGGACTGGGGCCTGCACCTGATCGACGTCAATCTGGAGATGGGCGACCTGGTGGCCCTGGCCGATCGTCAGGCCAAGGCGTACGCGGGACGCTAGAACCCACCCACGGGTCCTAGCGTCATCGAATGCCGGCGGCGGGTGTCGACGTCCGCTCCGGCCCGCGCAAGACGTGCGGCTAGCCTTTCGGGCCGGCCGCCGCCTTGAACACGGTGACGCCCAGAAGCATCACGATCACGAAGCCGAGCAGGAACAGGAAGAACAGGATCTTGGCCACGCCGGCCGCCGCGCCGGCGACGCCCGTGAAGCCCAGGGCCCCGGCGACCAGGGCGACGATGGCGAGAATGATGGCCCACTTGAGCATTCGGGTTTCCTTCACAAGGCGTCTGAGCGGCGCCGTTGGAAAATCAACGTCTCGTCCGCGCACGCCGTTCCTTGTTTTCGCCGCCCGGCGCCGCTAACTCGAAGCCATGGCCTCCAAGCCCGAAAGCCCGACCGAACCCTTCAAGCGCGCCCTGGCGCACGCCGCGCGCTCGCTCGCCGAGACGCCGGACCTGGAGGTCGTGTTCTCCGGCGATGGTCCCCAGCTCTTGGGCAAGCGGGCGGTGCTGCCGCATCCGCCGCGGGACCTGTCGTCCAAGGAAGCCGCGCGCATCCGGGGCCTGGCCGACCAGATGGCCCTGCGCCTGGCCCACCACGACCCGATGGCCCACGCCCGCGCCCGTCCGGCCTCGCCCGACGGCCAGGCGGCGTTCGAGTCGATCGAGCAGGCCCGCCTGGAAGCGATCGGCTCCAATGCGCTGGGGGGCGTGCGCGCCAACCTGACCGCCGCCCTCGAGGCGCGGCTGGAGAAGCAGGGCCTGACCCGCGCCGTGGCCATGGACCGCCAGTCCGCGCCGATGGCCGAGATCCTGGGCCTGATGGTCCGCGAGCGCCTGACCGGCGACGCCCCGCCCGACGGCGCCAAGGCCCTGGTCGACATCCTGCGCAACGACATCGAGCTGCGGGCCGGCAAGGACCTGGACCGTCTGGCCGCCGCCATCGACGACCAGGCCGCCTTCGCCCGGATCACCCGCGAAGTCCTGCGCGACCTCGACCTGGGCGAAGACATGTCCGAGGCCACCGAAAGCGCCGACGAGGACGACGGCGAGGACGAGGGCGCGACCGAGAATTCCGACGAGGATCAGGGCGAGGGCGAAGGCGAGCAGCCGGAAGGCAGCTCGCCGCAGGAAAGCGAAGCCTCCGACCGCGAGACCGAGGCCGGCGACGAGGAAATGGTCCAGTCGGACCAGGAAGGCGAGCCCGAGGAGTCCGACGAGACCCCCGACATGGGCGACGGCGCCAAGGCCGCCCGTCCCGACACCAGCAACGCCCAGGGCGGCGAGCCGCTGTATAAGGTCTTCACCACGGCCCACGACGAGATCGTCTCGGCCGAGGACCTGTGCGACGCCGAGGAGCTGACCCGCCTGCGGGCCTATCTGGACCAGCAGTTGAGCGCGCTCTCCAGCGTGGTCTCTCGCCTGGCCAACAAGCTGCAGCGCCGCCTGTTGGCCCAACAGAACCGCGCCTGGACCTTCGATCTCGAGGAAGGGATGCTGGACGTCGCCCGCCTGACGCGGGTGATCATCGACCCGACCGCGCCCCTCTCCTTCAAGCAGGAAGAGGACCAGGAATTCCGCGACACCGTCGTGACCCTCTTGATCGACAATTCCGGCTCGATGCGTGGCCGGCCGATCATGGTGGCGGCGATCTGCGCCGACATCCTGGCCCGCACGCTGGAGCGCTGCGGCGTCAAGACCGAGGTGCTGGGCTTCACCACCCGCGCCTGGAAGGGCGGGACCAGCCGCGACGAGTGGATCAAGTCGGGCAAGCCCGCCGCGCCGGGCCGCCTGAACGACCTGCGCCACATCATCTACAAGGCCGCCGATGCCCCTTGGAGAAGAGCTCGCAAGAACCTGGGCCTGATGATGCGCGAGGGTCTCCTGAAGGAGAACATCGACGGCGAGGCGCTGATGTGGGCGCACCAGCGGATCATCGGCCGGCCCGAAGCCCGCCGCATTCTGATGGTGATTTCCGATGGCGCGCCGGTGGACGACTCCACCCTCAGCGTCAATTCGGGCCACTATCTGGAGCGTCACTTGCGCCAGGTCATCGGTGAGATCGAGGGCAAGAGCCCCGTGGAGCTGATCGCCATCGGCATCGGCCACGACGTCACGCGCTACTACCGCCGCGCCGTCACCATCGTCGACGTCGAGCAGCTGGGCGGGGTGCTGGTCGAGCAACTGGCCGCCCTGTTCGAGGAAGAGCCGCGCCAGATCGCCCGTACGCGCGGCCTGCTGGCTCCGCCGCCGGTCGTGACGCCCCAGGCCCCGAAGACCGGCAAGGTCCCCGCGTGATCGGTCCGCGGTTCGCGCTGATCCTGGGTCTGGTCGGCGGCCTGGGCGGCATGGCCACCCAGTGCACGCCGCGCCGCGACCCGCCGGTGGTCGCCACGCCGCCCGCGCCGGTCAAGGCCGGCCCCGAGATCGGCGTGGTCGCCACGCCCGTGCCGCTGGACGCGGCCAACCCGGCCAAGATCGACGCTGGCGGCGGCTTCACCTATGCCGGCGGCCTGCACCTGACCAGCGCCGACACCACGCGCCTGCACGGCCTGTCGGACCTGTCCGTGAGCCCCGACGGCCGCCTGACGGCGATCAGCGACGACGGCGACGTGTTCGAGGCCAAGCTGCAGCTGGACGCTGCCGGTCGCCTGATCGGCGTCACTGACGGCAAGCTGTGGCCGCTGAAGGGCCCCGACGGCCAGCCGCTGCAAGGCAAGGAGCACACCGACGCCGAGGGCCTGGCCGTGCTGCCCAACGGCGACCGCCTGGTCAGCTTCGAGCGCAATCACCGCATCTGGCGCTACGCCGTCGGCCCCGACGGCCAGTGGAGCCTGCCCGCCCCCGCGCCCAAGCCCGCCACCATCTTCCCCGACAACGAGGGCATGGAGGCGATCAGCGCCTATCCGGCCGCCGGCCCCGACGCCTATCTCGTCGGCGGCGAGGAGGGCGAGGTGTGGCTGTGCCGCCTGTCGTCGGACTGCAAGTCGCTGCCGCCGCAATCGGGACCGGACTTCACCTGGGGCCTGACCGGCTTCGCGCCCTTCGCGGGTACGGCCATCGCCACGCTGCATCGCGGTTATGACCCCGTGCGCGGCTGGCGCTCGGTGGTGCGGTTCATCTCCGACCCGACCAAGCCCCTGGCCCAGCAACGCACCTCGGCCGCCCTGCACATCGAAGGCGCCATGCCGCGCGACAACTTCGAGGGCGTGTCTCTGACCGCCCCGCCGGCGGGCGCGCCGGCCGGCTCCACGCGGATCTATGTGATCTCGGACGACGGCGCGGTCAGCAACAGCCAGCGCACCCTGCTGCTGGCCTTCGACTGGGTCGCGCCGCCCATGCCCGCGCCGCTTCCGCCCAAGCCGGTGAAGCGCCCCGTTCGCAAACGCTAAAGCTGTTTCGTTTCACACGACACAGTTTCATTGCCAACTATATGATACTATTGAACTTTTTTCCGAAAAATCGAACTTCGCACTTGCAATAGGTACCGGTACCAGATACCGGTGTCAGTGACGGACGACGAGAGGGCGAGAACCTGGGCCGTCAGAGGAACGCACCTGGAGGCGGTTGAATCCAACCTCCTTTCCGGGACTATCAAAATGATCCGTCTGCTCGCTATCGCTATCGCCGCCCTGATGTCGACCGCCGCCGCCACCTCGGCCAGCGCCGGTGAAATCACCATCAAGGTCGCCGGTCGCGCCACTCCGGCAGTCCACGCCGACATCATCACCGCCGCCAAGCAGCTGTGCCAAGAAGACCTGGCCGGCAACCGCGACGCCGCCGACCTGGCCCCCTACTGCGTCCGCGAAATCACCCGCGACGCCGTCTCGCGCACCAAGAGCCCCGAGCTGGTCGCGTACGACAAGGCCCAAGGCCGCAGCGTGTACTTCATGCGAGTCGCCGCCCGCTAAGTAGCGGACCGCTCTCTGAAGCCAAGAACAGGCCCGCGAGACCTCGGTCTCGCGGGCTTTTTCGCGCCTGTTTTCTGGCGTGCAACCGATTGTTCGTACGCGAAACACCGATATGCTCAAGCTAAGAGTGCAATGCAATATAATCGTTGATAACCCAAGAGAACGTTGCTATATGCAACGCGACGGGCTGAGCAGGCGATAGACCGGGTACGGGCCGTCAGAGGAACGCGTCTGGAGGGGGTTGAACACAACCCTCTTTCGGAACTTTCGAGATGATCCGCTCCATCGTTCTGGCCGCTTCGGCCATCGTTCTCGCCGCCGCCGCTCCGGCCTCGGCCGCCGAAATGCGCGTCAAGCTGGCCGGCAAGTCGGCCGCCGAAGTCCGCGCCGAAATCGTCAAGGCCGCCTCGACCGTGTGCTGGCAAGACATCCGCGGCGAAGCCCTCGCCGGCTACCTGTATCCGGCCTGCATTCGCGCCTCGGTCAACGACGCCGTGTCGAAGATCAACAACCCGGCCCTGACCGCCTACAACGCGGCCAACCCGTCGTCGGGCGCCGTCGTCGCGCGCTAAGCGACCACTAAGTACCAAAGCGTTCAAAACCCGCCGCGGCAGAGGTCGCGGCGGGTTTTGCTTTGCCTGGATTAGGCTTCCAGCGCCCGGGCCGCCATGGTCGCCTTGGCCCACCATGCCAGCTCGTCCAGGGCCGCGGTCGCCGACGGCAGCAGGTGGCTCTCGATGTCGGCGATGGTCTGCGTGCCGCCGACCGGCGGATAGATGGCCATGAAGTCGGCGCCGCCGATGTGCACGGCGCTGCGGGTCGAGACCATCTGCAGCTCGATGCCGATGCCCCGCAGGTGTTCCACGGCCCGCGCGGCCCCGACGCCGCCATAGCCGATCGCCGTGAACGGCTTGCGCTCCCACTCCTTGTAGGCCTGGTCCAGCGCGTTCTTAAGCACGCCAGTGATCGAGTGGTTGTACTCGGCAACCACGAAGACGAAGCCGTCGAAGCGCGCCAGGGTCTGCTGCCAACGCACCGCCTCCGGGCTCTGGCTGGGCATCCAGCGATTGGAGGCCATCTCGTCGAACAGCGGCAGCGGGTGGTCGCGCAGATCGACCAGCTCTGCTTCCAGGTCGCCGCGCGCCTGGACCTGCTTGAGCATCCATTGCGCCGGCGCGTCGGCGAAGCGCGTCGGACGGGTCGAGCCGACGATCACGGCGATACGCGGTTTGGCAGTCATGATAACCTCGGGTACTCAAGTTTCTGATAGAAACCTGATTACGAAAATTATCCGCCACCGCGTAAGGAGGCACTTTGTCGGCACTAGATAACCTGGAGGATACCGCCTGCCAGGGCGATCCCTCCCATTGCGAGCACATCAGCCGCTTGCTGGCGCGGATCAGCGACAAGTGGACCCTGCTGGTGGTGCGCACGCTGGGGCCTGGCCCTCGGCGCTTCAACGCCCTACGCCGCGAGGTCGGCGAGATCAGCCAGAAGGTGCTGGCCTCGACGTTGCGGGATCTGGAGGAGAATGGGTTCGTCTCGCGCACCGTGACGCCCACGACGCCGCCTCAGGTCGAATACGCCCTCACCGACCTCGGTCGGGAGTTTCTGACGCCGGTAAAGGCCATGGCCGAGTGGGCGGTCGTCAATTCGGCCCGCATGGACGCCGCGCGCGCTCGTTATGCCGAGCGCCGGGCGCTCGACTAGGAGCATTCACGACGAAAAGCCCGCCGGGAGACCCCGGCGGGCTTTCGTCGATCAGCCTTGAAGGGCCGTAAGCCTTAGGCGGCTTGCGCGGCGGCCTTGGCCTTGGCCTTGACCTGCGACTTGATCTTCAGGGCGCGCGGCGACAGCTGCTCGTCCTTGGCGCCCAGCAGGAACACGTCCAGGCCGCCCTTGAAGTCCAGGGTGCGCAGGGCCGCGTTGCTGATGCGCAGCTTGAAGCTCTGGCCCAGCGACTCCGACTGGAGCGTGGCGGGCGACAGGGCCGGCAGGAAGCGGCGCTTGGTCTTGATGTTCGAGTGGCTCACATTGTGGCCGACCATCGGACCGATACCGGTAAGTTCGCAACGGCGCGACATGGTGGTTACCTTGGCTTGGGCGAAGCCGATTGGCTCGGTGAAGAGCCTGACCCCGCTAAGATATGAATTCGGACACACGGTTGGGCAGGCCGACCGCGCGAGAGCGGGCGATATAGGCGAAGGGCTGCCTATGAGTCAAGGCATGAGGCTCGCAACCGCGAAGGAACCCGACGCCCTATCGCCGCCTTCAAGCACGGTTCATATCGCACTCTATATAGGAGCGGCATGAAGGAGACCCGTCGTATGCGTTCCACCGTCCTCGTCGCTGTTGCCGGCGCGACCCTGTCCGTCGGCGTCGCCGGCTTCAGCTTGGCCCAGACGACGGCGCGCGCGCCTGCCCGCTCTACGATTCTCCCCGGGCAATGGGAGTACGACTACAAGATCGGCATGATCCCGGTCAGCAACGAGACCAAGTGCCTGAAACCCGCCGACGCCGAGCAGTTCTCGCGCGGCATCTGCACCAAGCGTTATCGCTGCGACTACACCACCAATGTGGTCAAGGACGGCAAGATCCAGCTGAAGGGCACCTGGACCGACAAGAAGGATCGCGTCTCGCCGGTCACCGCCGACGGGACCTATTCGCCCGAGGCCTTCAAGATGGACATCCACATCAAGACCATCAGCGGCATGCCCCTGGCCGGCAGCCTGACCGCCAAGCGCCTCTCGGCCGAGTGCGCGCCGGAACAGAAGAAGGCGGAAGAGAAGGCTGGGGAGACGGCGGCGAGGTAGCCGCTCTTCCGAAACCGATTTGTGGTTAATCTGCTTTAAGCTACAATAGCTTGTAGGGAACAAACACTGAATCGGAGAACGTCGCCGATTCGGTCCTGATTCGTTTCGCCCCTGTTCGGAGAAGCGTTACCGCGCGTTAAGAGGCGTGGGCGGATGATCCGAAAACGCCCTCTCTCATAGAGAGAGGGAGGGGCCCGCCGCCTAAGGCGGTGGGAGGGTGAGAGGTTTCACCGCTCACCGGAAAATCCCGAGCTGTTCCGCTAAATCTTCAAGGCAGAGACAAGCCCGCCGCCTCGTCGGAGCTTCATTCGGCGAGAGCGTACCCTCTCACCCTCCCATCGCTTCGCGATGGGCCCCTCCCTCTCTCCATGAGAGAGGGTTTTCTCTCTACGCCCCGCGCGGCGGCGCGACCGAGAATTCCAGATCAAACAGCGTCGGAACCGCGCTGGTCTTGGCCTTCTCGATGGTCAGCAGCCGGGCCTTGGTCTCGGCCCCGCCCGGCGCCGAGAAGCCGCCCATGTTTCCCGAAGACCCCAGCACCCGATGGCAGGGCACCACGATCGGCCAGGGGTTCTCGCCCAGGGCCTTGCCGACGGCCCGCGCCGCGCCCGGCTCGCCCATGGCCTTGGCCACCTCGCCATAGGTCGAGGTCTCGCCCGGCGTTATGGCCCGGGCGATCTCGTAGACCCGCAGGTTGAAGACCGTCTGGCCCTCCAGGTCGAGGGCGATGTCCGACAGGTCGTCGCGGCCGCCGGCCAGCAGGTCGCGGATCCGCTCGATGATCGCATCCATCTCCGGCGAGGGCTCGGCCTCGACCGCCTCGGGGAATCGACGCCGCAGCCGCGCCCAGGCCGCGCCCGGCGTGGCGTCCGGCAACTGCACGCCGATCAGGCCGCGTTCGCCCCAGGCGAGGCCGCAGCGCCCGATCACCGTGTCGAAAAGGGTGAAACCCTGGGCGGTCATGCGAGAAAAATAGCAGGCCTGTTGCGTGTCGGAAGGGGCCGCCTTTACGATTTCCGGAACTTGCTGTCCGGAGACGCATCCCTTGCGCCGTTTCGCTCTCGCCGCCCTGCTGGCCGTCACCTCGATCACCTCGGCGAATGCCGCCGACATCCTGATCCATGGCGGCCCGATCCACACCGGGGTCGACGCCGCGCCGACCGCCGAAGCGGTGCTGATCCGCGACGACAAGATCCTGTTCGTCGGCGCCCTGGCCGCCGCGAAGACCAAGGCCGCCAAGGACGTTCGCGACATCGACCTGAAGGGCGCGGCCGCCTATCCGGGCTTCGTCGACGCCCACGCCCACCTGGTCGGCATCGGCCTGCGCGAGCTGACCCTGAACCTGGACCAGACCAAGTCGGTCGCCGAACTGGTCGCCACCGTGAAGGCCTATGCCGCCGCCCATCCCGAGGGCGCGATCTTCGGCCGAGGCTGGATCGAGACCCACTGGCCCGAGAAGCGCTTCCCGACCAAGGCCGACCTGGACGCCGCCGCGCCGGGCCGCATCGTGGTGCTGGAGCGCTCGGACGGCCACGCCAGCGTCGCCTCCAGCGCCGCCCTGGCCAAGGCCGGCGTGACCGCCGCCACCGCCGCTCCGGCCGGCGGCCAGATCCTGAAAGGCGCCGACGGTTCTCCTGACGGCATGCTGATCGACCACGCCCAGAGCTTGGTCGAGGGCGTCATCCCACCACCGTCCGAAGCCCTGAAGCGAGAAGCCGTCCGCAAGGCCGGCGCGCTCTACGCCTCGCGCGGCTGGACCGGCATGGACAATATGAGCGTCATGGCCGACGACCTGGCCCTGATCCGCGACGAGGCCGCCAAGGGCGCCTTCCAGATCCGCGTCGACAATTACATGGACCCCAGCGGCGCGGCCGAGGTGCTGGCCAAGGGTCCGCAGACCGACGCCACGGGGCTGATCCGGGTGCGCGGGATCAAGCTCTATATGGACGGCGCCCTGGGCTCGCGCGGCGCGGCCCTGCTCGAGCCCTACAGCGACGCCGAGAGCCTGGGCCTGCAGCTGACCCCGCAGGACAAGGGCCTTGCCTTGATGAAGCAGGCCAAGGCGGTCGGGGCGCAGGTGGCCATGCACGCCATCGGCGACCGTGGCAACCGCATGACCCTGGACTGGTTCCAGCAGAGCCTCGGGGGCGACACCGCCGCCCGCTGGCGCATCGAGCACTCGCAGATCGTGGCCGACACCGACGTGCCGCGCTTCGCCAAGCTGGGGGTCATCGCCTCGATGCAGCCCAGCCACGCCATCGGCGACCTCTATTTCGCCCCCGCGCGCCTGGGCAAGGCGCGCCTGCACGAGGGCTATCGCTGGAACGACTTCCTTAAGGCCGGGGTCGTCGTGGCCGCCGGCTCCGACGCCCCGGTCGAGGTCGGCGACCCGCGCATCGAGTTCTACGCCGCCGTCTATCGCCACAGCCTGACCGGCTTCGCCAACGAGGACTGGCATCTGGAAGAGGCCGTCACCCGCGCCCAGGCCCTGAAGATGCTGACCCTGGCCCCCGCCTACGCCGTCTTCCGCGAGAAGGAGCTGGGCACACTGGAAGCCGGCAAGAAGGCCGACGTGACGGCCTTCGACAAGGACCTGATGACCGTGGAGCCCAAGGCGATCCTGACGGCTCAGCCGGTGCTGACGGTGGTGGATGGGAAGGTGGTGTTCGAAAAATAGCAAAGGCCCGGGAATAAACCCCGCCGCTCGCCGGTCTCTCCTGCACAACACCGGAGAGACCGATGAGCAGATCCCCTGATGGATTGGCCAAAGAAGGCCTGGATCGACGCCAGACCCTGCAGTGCCTGGGCTGGGCGGGAACCGGCGCGCTGTTCGCCATGAGTGGCGGCGTCGCCCGGTCGACCACCCTGGACAGAGCTACAACCGCTCCCGCCGCGCCGCTGAGCTTTGTCCAGATCAGCGACACGCACCTGGGCTTCGGCAAGGCGGCCAATCCCGACACCACCGCGACGCTGCGCGAGACGATCGGGCGCATCAAGATGCTGCCGCGCAAGCCCGATTTCGTCGTCCACACCGGTGACATCACCCACCTGGCCACGCCGCAGCAGTTCGACCTGGCCCAGCAGGTGTTCAGCGAGCTGGGCGTACCGGTCTTCGCCATTCCCGGCGAGCACGACATCGTCGACGGCTCGGACCCGCGCCCGTTCCTGGCCCGCTTCGGCAAGGACGCGAAGGGCGACGGCTGGTACAGCTTCGACATCGGCGGCACGCACTTCGTGGCGCTGAACAACGCCCTGGTGCTGGGCGACATGGGCATGGGCACGCTGGGCCGGGCCCAGCTGGACTGGCTGAAGGCCGATCTTGCGCCCCTGCCCGCCTCGACCCCGATCGTGGCGCTCTCGCACTTCCCGCTGTGGAGCCTGCAACCGGCCTGGGGCTGGGGCACGGTCGACGCGGCCGAGGCACTGGCCCTGCTGGCGCGGTTCGGCTCGGTGACCTCGCTGAACGGTCACGTGCACCAGTTGCAGACGCGGGTGGAGGGCAAGGTCCGCTTCCACGCCGCCCGCTCGACTGCCTATCCGCAGCCCGCGCCGGGCGTCGGGGCCGGTCCCGGCCCGCTTGTCGTGCCGCCCGAGCAGCTGCGCGGGGCCATCGGCTTCTCCTCGCTCGAGGTCGTGGCCGTCGACGCCCCGATCGCCATCACCGACACCAGCCTGGCGTAACCCTGCATGATCCTCGCACTGCTCGCGGCCGCCACGGTGGCCATCCCCGCCGGTGACTCCGTCCATGGTGGCCAGCTCTACCAAGGCTGCATGGGCTGCCATTCGCTGGACGAGAACGACGTCGGCCCCAAGCATCGCGGCGTGGTCGGCCGAGCGGCCGGCGCCGTGCCGGGCTACGCCTATTCCAAGGCGCTGAAGGGCTCCGGCCTCACCTGGACCCCGGCCATGCTGGACCAGTGGCTGACCAATCCGCAGGCCCTGGTCCCCGGATCCAAGATGTACTTCCGGCTCACCAAGCCGCAGGATCGCGCCGACATCATCGCCTACCTGGCCAAGCAGAAGTAAGCCGTTCCGTCATGCGCCGCCTGTCCATGCCGCGTCTGGTCTTCCGCCGGGAGCCTGCGAAAGAGGACCAGACCGCAAAGGAGCGTTTCCAGTTCCTGGTGCTGCCGCACCTGGACGCGGCCTATGGCTATGCCCGCTTCCTGTGCCGCGAGCCGACGGCGGCCGAGGACATCGTGCAGGAGGCCTTCCTGCGCGCCTACAAGGCGTTCGGCTCGTGCCGGGGCCAGGAGAAGGCCTGGCTGATGGCCATCGTCCGCAACTGCTGGCGCGACTGGGCGACGGAGAATGGCCGGGCGATCCCGACAGCGGAACCTCCAAAAAACGCTTTCTTTGAGCCCCCGGACGAGGAGACGCCGCTCAGCCTGCTGGAGCGCAAGAGCACGGTGCAGACCATGCGCCGCTGCATCGACGCCTTGCCCGAGCCGTTCCGCGAGGCCCTGGTGCTGCGCGAGCTCGAAGGCCTGTCGTACAAGGAGATCGCCGAGGCGACGGCCGCGCCGATCGGCACCGTCATGTCGCGCCTGGCCCGGGCGCGCGACATGCTCTCGGCCATGCTGGAGCCGGAGACCGAACAGTGGAAGAAGGCCCGATGACCGCCTGCACCGACAAGGAGATGGCGCTGCAGGCGCTGTTCGACGGCGAGCTGGATCCCGTCGCCGCCGCCAGCCTGGAAGAGCACCTGCGCGGCTGCGCCGGCTGCCGCGCGGCGCTGGCCCGGCTGGAGGCGGTGCGCGAGGCGCTGAACGTCGAAGGCCTGCGCGAGGTCGCGCCAGACAGGTTGCGCGCGAAGATCGTGGCCCGGACCGTGGGCGCCCCGGCCCGCAAGCGCTTCTCCCTGCGCGACGGCGCCATCGGCGCGATCGCGGCTGGCGTGCTAGCCGCCGTCGTCGCCCCGCAGCTGGCCGCGCCCAGCCTGACCACCGCCCTGGTCGACGGCCAGGTGCGCTCGGTGCAATCGGGCCACCTGGTCGATGTCGAGACCTCGGACCGCCATACGGTGAAACCCTGGTTCAATGGCCGCGTCGACTTCGCCCCGCCGGTCTTCGACCTCAAGGACCGGGGCTATCCGCTGATCGGCGGCCGGCTGGACGTGATCCAGCGCCAGAACGTCGCCGTGCTGGTGTTCCGCCGTCACCTGCACACCATCAACCTCTTCATCCGCCCGGCCGGCGCGGCGCCGCTCCTGAAGACCAGCGCCCGCCAGGACGGCTACGCCTTGCGCGGCTGGCGGGCCGGCGGGCTGGAATTCTGGGCGGTGTCGGACATCGAGGCCGCCGACCTGGCGGCGTTCGAGCGGGAATTCCGGACGGCGGCGCGGATGTAGTCCCGCGCCGCTTGCCTCCCCACGATTCCCGCCCCACCTTCCAAGTATGAGTGACCGTTCGACCGGCCTGGCCCCTTCGAAGCTGACCGCGGTCCTGGGGCCCACCAATACCGGCAAGACCCATCTGGCCGTCGAACGCATGCTGGGTCACGCCTCGGGGATGATCGGCCTGCCGCTGCGCCTCTTGGCGCGCGAGATCTACGACCGGATCGTCAAGCTGCGCGGCAAGGCCGCCGTCGCCCTGATCACCGGCGAGGAAAAGATCACCCCGCCGCGCGCGGCCTATTTCGTCTGCACGGTCGAGGCCATGCCGCTGGCGCGCGAGGTCGACTTCCTGGCCGTCGACGAGATCCAGCTGTGCGCCGATCCCGAGCGCGGCCACATCTTCACCCACCGCCTGCTGCATGCGCGTGGCAAGTTCGAGACCATGTTCCTGGGCGCGGGCACCATGGCCCCGCTGGTCCGCCGCCTGCTGCCGGACGCCGAGATCGTCGGGCGCGAGCGGTTCTCGAACCTGTCCTATGCCGGCTCCAAGAAGCTGACTCGCCTGCCTCGTCGCACGGCGATCGTCGCGTTCTCGACCGACGCGGTCTACGCGATCGCCGAGCTGATCCGCCGCCAGCGCGGCGGGGCGGCAGTCGTGATGGGCAGCCTCTCCCCTCGCACCCGCAACGCCCAAGTCGCACTTTATCAGTCCGGCGAGGTCGACTTCCTGGTCGCCACCGACGCTATCGGCATGGGCCTGAACATGGACGTCGACCACGTGGCCTTCGCCGGCCTGCGCAAGTTCGACGGCAAGCGCACGCGCTGGCTCTATCCGCAGGAGGTCGGCCAGATCGCCGGCCGGGCGGGCCGTTATACCCGCGACGGCACCTTCGGCGTGACGGGCGACTGCGAGGAGATCGACGAAGACCTGGTCGAGGCGGTCGAGAACCATGCGTTCGAGCCGATCACCCAGGCCGAATGGCGCAACGCCCGCCTCGACTTCGGCTCGCTGCCCGGCCTGCTGCGGTCGCTGAACGAGCCGCCGGGACGCAAGAGCCTGTCGCTGTCGCAAGAGGCGCTGGACGAACGCACCCTGCGGGCCCTGGCGCGCGACGAGGACGTCATAAAGCGCTGCAAGACCGACCGCTCGGCCCTGCTGCGCCTGTGGGACGTCTGCCAGACGCCGGACTTCCGCAAGACCACCGACGACGACCACCAGCGCATGGCGCGCACCCTGTTCGATGACCTGACCACGGGCAAGAAGCGCCTGCCCGAGGACTGGGTGAACGCCCAGTTCAAGGCGCTGGACCGCGTCGACGGCGAGATCGACAGCCTGGCCGCGCGGCTGTCGGGCGTGCGCACGCTCAGCTACATCGCCAACCGTCCCGACTGGGTGGCCAACCCCGCCCACTGGCAGGGCCTGACCCGCCAGCTGGAGGACCGGATCAGCGACACCCTGCACGAAAAGCTGATGGCCCGGTTCATCGACCGCCGCACCAGCGTGCTGATGAAGCAGCTGGGCGAGCGCGAGACGCTGTATGCCGGCGTCGGCCAAGATGGCGAAGTCACGGTCGAGGGCCACGTGGTCGGCCACCTGTCGGGCGTGGCCTTCACCCCGGTCAAGGCCGCCTCGCCGCTGGAGGAAAAGGCCCTGCGCAACGCCGCCCAGCGCGCGGTCGGGCCCGAGATCGCCCGCCGCCTGGGCCTCTTGGCCGGCGAACCCGACGACGCCTTCGCCCTGACGCCCGACGGCGTGATCCTGTGGCGCGGCGAGGCGGCCGGGGCCGTGCGCCGTGACCTGCCCCTGCTGTCGCCTCGCGCGCGCCTGCTGGGCGAGCTGGGCGCGGCGGCCGTGCGCGAGCGGGCCGAACGGCGGCTGGACGCCTTCCTGGCCAGCGAGGTCGACAAGCACCTGGCCCCACTGCGCAAGCTGGAACGCGCCCTGGGCGGCGGCGAGCTGCGCGGCCTGCCGCGCGGCGTGGCACACCGGCTGCTGGAGGCCGGCGGCGTGCTGGACAAGCGTCCGGTCGATCCCGAGCTGAAGGCCCTGAGCCAGGGCGAGCGCCGGACGCTCAAGAGCCTGGGCGTCAAGATCGGCGCGTTCAGCCTCTACTGCCCCGGCGTCATCACCGCCGAGGCCATCGCCTGCGCCCGCGCCCTCAATCCCACCGGCTGGCGCGGGGCTCTGACCACACTGGAGACCCTGCCCTCGCCCGAACCGTCGGGGCGCGAGCTGTCGGCCAGCGGCCTGCGCGCCGTGGCCGGCTTCAGCATTCCGGTCGAACAACTAGAGGCGCTGGACGCCCTGCTGCGCGCCGCCCAGCAGCATGGCGGCGTGGTGCTGACCGACCAGGCCCTGGAGAAGCTGGGCTGGACCGCCAAGCAGGCCTCCAACGTGCTGCGGGCCCTGGACTACACGCCGGCCATCCGCGCCAAGCCCGACCAGCCGATCGTCTGGAAGCGCCGCGGCGCCGCCAAGCTGGAGCAGAAGCCGGTCAAGGCGAGACCGGACTCGCCGTTCGCGGCGCTGGCCAAGCTCACGGAGCCGCCGCCGCGCCGGAAGAAGCCACGCCGCCGCAAGTCGGCGACCCAGAAAGCCGCGTCATGACGGATACCCATGGCGACAGCGTCCGCGCCGACGTCTGGCTCTGGCGCGCCCGCTTCTTCAAGACCCGCTCCCTGGCCGCCAAGTTCGTCGACGAAGGCCGCATCCGCCTGACCCGTGGCGGGGCGGAGAGCCGGGTGGACAAGCCCTCGCGGACGCTGAAGCCCGGTGATGTGGTGGTGTTCGGGCTCGGCGGACGGTTGATCGCGGTGCGCGTGCTGGACTGCGGCGAACGCCGAGGCCCGGCGACCGAAGCGCGCGGGCTGTATGAGGCTCTCGAAAACCCTCTCTCATAGAGAGAGGGAGGGGCCCGCCGCGAAGCGGTGGGAGGGTGAGAGGTTACACCGCGACCGGAAAGGTCACCTTTCGCCCATAGCGGACTTTGCAATGTCAGAGGAACCGGCGCGATTTTGTGATGTCGAACAGCACCAATGCCATGTGCAGCACCATCGTGAGCACTAGAAACGCTGCCTGAACCCCGTCTGGCCCATCGAGCGCGCCCAGGACGACGAAAGACGCAAAAGCGTTCATATGGCAGCGATACCAAAAAGCGGGCGACTGTCACCACACAGCCTTCTCCGGAAAGAGCGTAACCACTCACCCTCCCACCGCTTCGCGGCGGGCCCCTCCCTCTCTCTATGAGAGAGGGTTTGGGATGGGCGGCCACACCTTCGCGCTGACCCCGCCGCCTTCGCGGTTGCCGATCACCAGCTTGCCGCCGAAGCGTTTGATCAGGCGTTCGGCCGTAGGAATCCCCAAGCCGAAGCCGCCGGTGTCGCGGGCCCGGGCGGCGTCGCCCCGGAAGAACGGCTCATAGATCCGGGCCATGGCCTCTTCGGTCAGGCCGGGACCGTGATCCAGCACCTCGATCAGCGGGCCGTCGGGGCCGTCGACCAGCCGCACCTTGGCCTGGCCGCCGAAGCGGACGGCGTTGTCGATCAGGCGGATCAGGGCCTGCTCCAGCGGTCCGCGATGGGTGGTCACGACCAGCGTCTTGTCGCCCTCGTAGCGGACCTTGTCGGGCCAGCGGGCCACCACGCCATTGATCAGCGACGGCAGGTCGACCTCCTCGGCCGTACTGGCCGAGTGCTGAGCGCGCAGCCAGTCGGCCAGGGAGCGCAGCATGGCGTCCAGCTCGTGGGTGTTGTCGGCGACCAGCACCTTGATGTCGTCGGGCTCGATATAGTCGGCGGCCAGGGTCAGGCGGGCCAGGGGCGTGCGCAGGTCGTGGCTGAGCGCCTCCATCGCTTTCGCCTGGTCCTCGATCAGGCCGGCGATGCGGCGCTGCATGTCGTTGAAGGCCCGGCCCAGCTCGACGATGTCGTTGGGGCCCTCGACCGCGATCGGCGAGACCGGCGCCTCACCGACGTGGCGCGAGGCCTCGGTCAGCCGGCGCAGCGGCTCGCCCAGCTGGCGCAGGGCGTAGGCGCCCAGGGCCACGCAGGCCAGGGAGAAGACCAGGGTCGTGGCCACCGCGCGCAGGGCGATCGGCCAGGGCCGGGGGAAGTTGCGCGAGCGGAAGGTCAGCCAGCGACCGTCCTTCAAGCCCATGACGCCCACCAGGTCGCGGCCGCCCTCGGGCCGGCTTTCGGACCACAGGCGCAGCGGGTGGCCGGCCAGGCCAGGCTCCCAGCGCTGAACATAGTCGACAATGGCCTTGGCCTCGGCGGTCTGGTCACGCGTCGGCGGAGGCCCCTCGGGCGGCAGGACGGCGATCTCGGCCTCGAGGTAGTGCGAGCTCATCACCTGGTCGAAATCGGCCTGGGCCAGGCGGGCGACGCGCTCGCCCACCACCAAGAGCTCGGCGATGCGGCGGGCGTGATCCTCGCGCAGGGTCTGGCGATCGATAGCGCTGTAGAAGGCCACGCTGGCCGTCAGCTGCAGCAGCACGATGGCGACCATCACCCAGATGGACCGCCCCACGAAGCCGCGGGATCGCCGCAGCACTTTGCGCACCGTCAGTGTCATGGGCCGACGCTACACGATGGGCGGCGTCGCAGGCCACTAAGGGCTGACGCTAGCCCCCAAAGCCCTTCAGGAAGCCCGCCACCGCGTCGGCCGGCATCGGACGGCCGAAATGGTAGCCCTGCACCTGGTCGCAGCCGTAGTGCTCCAGGGCCTTCAGTTGCTCGGCGTCCTCGACCCCTTCGGCCACCACCTTCATGCCCATGGAGGTGCCCAGGGTGATGACCGCCTTCACGATGGCCTCGTCCTCAGTGTTCTGGACGAAGGACTTGTCGATCTTCAGGCGGTCGATCGGGAACTGGCGCAGGTTGGCCAGCGAGGCATATCCGGTGCCGAAGTCGTCCAGGGCGATCATCACGCCCGCCTCGTGCAGGCGGCGGACGGTGTCGCTGACCAAGTCCGAGCCCCAGCCCATATAGACGTTCTCGGTGACCTCGATGGTCAGCCGTTCGCACGGCACGTTCCAGCGGGCCAGGCGCTCCTGGATCTCTTCGGCCAGGCGTCCGGAGCGGAACTGGGCCGAGCTGATGTTGACGGCGACGCGGCCGAAGTCGACACCGGCGTCCAGCCATTCGCGCATCTGGCGCAGCGCCGCCTCGAAGGCCACGTCGCCCAGCTTCAGGGAGAGATCCTGGTCCTCGAAGGCCGGCATGAAGCGGGCCGGGGTCAGCACGCCCTGCTCGGGGTGGACCCAGCGCATCAGGGCCTCGAAGCCGGCGACCTTGTTCTCGCGGATGTCGACCACCGGCTGGTAGAACAGGGTGAACTCGTTGTCGGCCAGGGCCATGCGCACGTCGCGCAGCAGCTCCAGCCGCTGCTCGACCTCGGACCGCATCGACGGCTCGAACACGATGCTGCGGTTCCGGCCGGCCTCCTTGGCGCGGTACAGCGCGATGTCGGCGTTCTTGATCATGTGGGCCGGGTCGGCGTCCGGATCGCCGTGCAGAGCGGCGCCGATGCTGGCGCTGGCGGTGAAGCTGCGGCCGCCATGCTCGATGGGCTGGCGCAGCAGGTCCTGCAGCTTGCCGATCGGCCGCAGCATATCGGCCTCGCCATACAGGCCGCGCAGGATCACCGCGAACTCGTCGCCACCCAGGCGGGCCACGGTGTCGTTGCTGCGGAAGGCGTGCTGCAACATGCCGGCCAGGCGCTTCAGCAGAGCATCGCCTGCGTCATGGCCCAGGCTGTCATTGATGTCCTTGAAGTGATCGACGTCGATCATGATCAGGCCGAACATCTCGCCCAGGGTCTCGGACGCCGTCACCGCCTCCTGGAAGCGGTGCTGGAACAGGGCGCGGTTGGGCAGGCCCGTCAGAGGGTCCTTGAAGGCCAGGGTCTCGATCGCCTCGGTCTGGCGGCGGCGGTCGGTGATGTCCTTGAACAGGTTGACCAGCTTCTCGGGCTTGCCGTCGGCGCCTACGAACACCTTGCCGACCGAGCGGACCCAGGTCTCGACCCCGTCGTCGCGGTTCAGCTTGAACTCGAAGACCCGCGCCTCCCCCAGCTTGCGGGTGGCCACGGCGTCGGCGCAGCGCTGGCGGTCGTCGGGATGGACGATCTCCAGCGGGTCCTCGTCGAACAGGCACCACTTCTGCAGCTCGGGCGCTGTGCCCGAGAAATAGATCTCGCGCGTGCGCAGATCGTATTCGCGGACCAACAGGTCATCCAGCTCCAGCGCCATCTTCAAGCGCTGCTGGTCGCGCTCGGCGCGCAGGACACTCTCGGCATAGCCGGTGACGTCGCGGGCGGTGATCATCACCGCATAGATTTCGCCCGCATCCTGGCAGGCGCTGAATTCCGTGCGCCACACATGCTGCACGCCCTGGGCGTCCAGCGTCGGTAGGTAGCGCGAGAACGGCACGCCTTCCTCGGCGCAGGCGAAGAGCACGCCGGCGTCCTCGGGCGCGACCAGCCCGCCTGCCCCGGCGTCGTCGCCGATGCCCACGCCCGCGGCGATCCCCTGCTGCGCCCATTCGCGGCTGACGGCGACCAGGGTCAGGTCACGGTCCAGCAAGGCCGCGGCGAAGGGAATCTCGCGGACGAACTCACCGAATGCGCGCGCACGCGCCCTGGTCAGGGCGCGTGTGGCGGTATCGGCTTCCAGCGTGGGTTGGATAGCCAAGGCTTCAATCTTCATATTTGTCGGCTTTCCGACTTTGTTTTTATTGGGCGTTTCCCGGTCCGCATAATCACGTTCGTTCAATAAGAAATGGTTTGCGTCGAGATGACGCGATGCCGCGCGGCGCCCCTGCACAACGCGCGAGCGCATGCAGAAAGTCGTCGCGCCCTGGCCACGCCTTGAGAATTCCTGGGACCGCGTGCGGCCAAGCCGCATTGACAAGAGGGCCGCAGGCTTCGAAAACGCCCGCGCCTAACTCCGTCCGACCTCATCCGAGTTTTCGATGACCTACATCGTCACCGACGCCTGCGTCCGCTGCAAGTTCATGGACTGCGTGGAGGTGTGCCCGGTCGATTGCTTCTATGAAGGCGAGAACTTCCTCGTCATCAATCCGGACGAATGCATCGACTGCGGCGTCTGCGAGCCGGAGTGCCCGATCGACGCCATCAAGCCCGACACCGAGGACGAGGCCGACGGCAAGTGGCTGAAGATCAACGCCGACTACGCCAAGGTCTGGCCGAACATCACGGTGAAGGGCGAGCCGCCCGCCGACCGCGAGGAATTCGAGCGCGAGACCGGCAAGTTCGAAAAGTACTTCAGCGAAAAGCCGGGCAAGGGCTCTTAAGCCCCGCTTCGATTTCTCAAGCCTGAAAAGACGTCGGCCCGCGAAAGCTTGACGGTTCGTCCCGCATGCCGGGACGCAACCCTTTCATAGGGCTGAATTTTATGCTATTGTCGCCCTCGACGTGACGGCTGCGGCTATTCGCGACCGTCCGTCTTGTCGAAGAAGCCGTTTCAATAAACCCATTTGAACCGGCTCGCCCGATCGAAGGCGAAGGGTGTCTTAGAGATCTATTCCAAATCCTGACAGGCTTGGCCCCGCGCATCCCATTCCGCGGAGCAAGAACCTGTCGTTTTTGATTTGGGGCGGATCACGGCGTTCGGGCTCGAGGGCCCGCATACATGAGGACGAACATGAGCAAGACTGGTCTGGAATTCTCGGTCGGCGATCACGTGGTTTATCCCGCGCACGGCGTGGGCAGCATTCAGGCGATCGAGACCCAGGAAGTGGCCGGCATGTCGCTCGAAGTCTACGTCATCACTTTCGACCATGAAAAAATGACGCTGCGCGTCCCGACCAAGAAGGCCAAGACGGCCGGCCTGCGCCCGCTGGCGGAAGGCGGCACCGTCTCGCAGGCCCTGACGACCCTGAAGGGCCGCGCCCGCGTGAAGCGCACCATGTGGTCGCGTCGCGCCCAGGAATACGAAGCCAAGATCAACTCGGGCGACCTGATCTCGATCGCCGAAGTGGTCCGCGACCTGCACCGCGCCGAGAACCAGCCGGAACAGTCCTACTCGGAACGCCAGCTGTATGAATCGGCCCTGGACCGCATGGCCCGCGAAGTCGCCGCCATCGAGCGCATCGACCGCGAAGCCGCCATCGGCATCCTGACCAAGTCGCTGGTCAAGGCGGCTTAGGCCCTTCCAGGCTTTCGCGAATACGAAGACGCCCTCCGCTCAGCGGAGGGCGTTTTTGTTTGGACGAGGCGCGCGGCCGGCCGCCCAACCGGCCACGCTTGCTCCCCGCCGCGTTCCGCCCTCATATGCCCGTGCGGTCGCACGGACGCCTGCCGGGGGGCGGGGGTCGAGGGCGATGCGCAGTGCGGAGACCCCGTGCAGCTTCGCCCCCTGAAGCGCTTCGACGGCGCCACGACCCTTGCCCAGCGCCTGAGCCTGCTGACGGTCCTGTTCCTGGTCCCGCTGGCCATCCTGCTGTCGACCCTGACGGTCTACGCCGTGCGCGACATCGCCTTCACCGAGCGCGAGGTGCGCGGCGCGGTGCTGCTGCGCCAGGTCTGGCCCGCCGTGGTCGGCCCTGCCCGTCACCCGCTCCAGGCCCTGGAAGAGCCCGCCGCCGGGCTGGGCGTCGTCGATCCGCTGCACGCCTTCGCCGTGGCCCAGCCCGACAACCGCGCCGAAGCCGGGGCGGTGCTGATCGGCGCGATCGCCGACGCCTCGAACCTGACCCTGGACCGCGACCTGGCCCGTTTCTATCTAGGCGACAGCACCGCCGTCGGCCTGCCCAACCTGTGGACGGCGATCGCGCGCCTGGACCAGGTCGGCGCCCTGCCGGACGAGATGAGCGGCCGCCGCCAGCGGGTGTTCTCGGCCTATGAGCGGCTGAACGCCCAGGCCGAGATCCTGGACCAGTCGCTGATCAAGGCGGCCGCCAACCATCACGATCCCGAGGTCGCCGCCCTGCTGAGCGCGCGCCGCACGGCGCTGAACCTGGCCCGCGCCGACGCCCTCTCCCAGCGCGAGACCGTGGCCGCCGGCGCGCCGCCGGACCTGGCCCGCCTGCGCGCGGCGGCGACCGCGGCCTGGGACGTCGGCGCTCGCCAACTGCACGCCTCGGTCAAGCAGGAGCTGGACCTGCTGGTCATCCGCTTCGGGGTCAGCCTGCTGATCGTGGCGGTCTCGGTGGCTGGCGCTCTAGGGTTGGCCTTCGCCATTCACCTGGGCATCACCCGGCGGATCGATGGACTGATCGCGGCGATGTCGCGGCTGATCGCCGGCGACCTGGACGTAGAAGTCCCGCACCTGGACCAGAAGAACGAGTTCGGCCGCATCGCCGAGACCGTCCTGGCCTTCCGCGAGAGCCAGCTGGAGCGCGCCCAGCTGGAACAGGACGCCGCCGCCGCCGACCGCGCCAAGTCGGTGTTCCTGGCCAATGTCAGCCACGAAATCCGCACGCCGCTGAACGGGGTGATCGGGACCGGCAGCGCCCTGTCCCAGACGCCGCTCAGCCCCGAGCAACGGCGCATGGTCGACCTGATCCGCGCCTCGGGCCGCGATGTCGAGCGGCTGATGTCGGACATCCTGGACGTGGCCAGTCTGGACGCCGGCGACCTGAAGCTGGAGCTGGCCGACTTCGACCTGGTCGAGACCATCGAGGACGCCATCGCCCCGCTGCGCGCCCGCGCCGCCGAAAAGGGCCTGGTCCTGCGCCTGGACCTCAACGCCCAGACCGAAGGCCGCTTCGAGGGCGACCCGGCCCGTCTGGCCCAGGTGGTCGGCAATCTGGCCGCCAATGCGGTGAAGTTCACGGAAGACGGCGAGGTCGTGGTCTCGATCGCCACCCTGCCCACCGCCACGCCCACGACCCGCAGCCTGACGGTCGAGGTGCGCGACACCGGCGTCGGCTTCGACGAGGCCCTGCTGCCCAAGCTGCTGCAGCCCTTCACCCAGGCCGACGGTTCGCTGTCGCGGCGCTATGGCGGCGGGGGCCTGGGCCTACCGATCTGCAAGGCGATCGTCGAGCTGCTGGGCGGGACGCTGGAGGCGCGGTCCAAGCGCGGCGTCGGCAGCCTGTTCCGCTTCACCGTACCGTTGCGGGTGGCGACCGCCGCCGCCCCGCTCGCCACCAACGCGCTGCACTCAGATTCCACTGGGCGCCCCGCCCGGGTGCTGCTGGTCGAGGACCACGAGGTCAATCGCGCCGTCGTCGAGCTGCTGCTGGCCCCGCTGGGCGTGGAGCTGGTCATGGCCTGCGACGGCCAGGAGGGCATCGAGGCCTTCGAGGGCGACCGCTTCGACCTCGTGCTGATGGACATGCAGATGCCCCGTGTCGACGGCCTGGCCGCCACCCGGCGCTTCCGCGACATCGAGGCCGCGCGGGGCGAGGGTCGCACCCCGATCGTCATGCTGACCGCCAATGTCGGACCCGAGCACCAGCTGGCCGCCCTGGCCGCCGGCGCCGACGCGCACCTGGCCAAGCCGATCGACCGCGAACGGCTCTGGAACGTGGTCATCGGCGGCGCCCGAGCCGCCTAAGGGGCCGCCCAAGGTCCGACTTTCGTTGCCCCCATCGAACGAAGCGGGCTAGCTGAAGGTCACACTTTGGCGCTCCTTGGGGAACCTGCATGCAAGAGACCGCCAAACAGGGCGCGGTGACCCGCTTCCTGACCACGGCCCCGCCCTGGCTGTTCGCCCTGTATGGCGGCCTGTCGTCCTTCGCCGTCTATTTCGCCATGTTCGGCTATCGCAAGCCGTTCACGGCCGCCGCCTTCAGCCACCCCGACGGCTGGCCGTTCGCCTTCGACTTCAAGATCGCCCTCGTCATCGCCCAGGTCGCCGGCTACGCGACGGCCAAGTTCATCGGGGTCAAGGTGATCTCCGAGATGCCGGGCAGCAAGCGGGCCATGAGCATCCTGACCCTGATCTTCGGGGCTGAGATGTCGCTGCTGCTGTTCGGGACCCTGCCGACGGTGATCGGGCCGATGGCGATGTATCTGAATGGGCTGTGTCTCGGGATGATCTGGGGCCTCGTCTTCGGCTTCCTGGAAGGCCGCCGGCTGACCGAGGTGCTGGGCGCCATGCTGTGCGCCAGCTTCATCCTGTCGTCGGGCGTGGCCAAGTCGGTCGGCAAGATGCTGCTGCTGTCGAACGTCGACGAAAAGTGGATGCCGGCGGTCTCGGGCCTGGTGTTCGCGCCGCTGATGCTGATCGCCGTCGTCGCTCTGGCCCAGTTGCCGCCGCCCAGCGCGGCCGACGAGGCCGAGCGGGTCAAGCGCGCGCCGATGAGCCGCCAGGACCGCATCGCTCTCTTCGCCGCCCACGCCCCGGCCATGATCCTGCTGATCGCCGTCTATGTGATCCTGACCGCCCTGCGCGACTTCCGCGACAACTTCTCGGCCGAGATCTGGGCCGAGCTGGGCTTCAAGAACGCCGCCGCGATCTTCACCCTGTCGGAGCTGCCGGTGGCGGCCATCGTGCTGGTCGGCCTGGCCGCCCTGATGGGGGTCAAGGACAACCGCCGGGCCGTCGGCTTCAATATCGGCTTCGTGGCCCTGGGCTTCGTGCTGCTGGGCGCTTCGACCCTGGCTTACCAGCTGGGCGTGCTGGCGCCGGTGTGGTGGATGATCCTGGCCGGCGCGGGGCTCTATATGGGCTACACCCCGTTCAACGCCATGCTGTTCGACCGGATGATCGCCGCCACCGGCAAGGTCGGCACGGCGGGGTTCCTGATCTATGTCGCCGACTCGTTCGGCTATATCGGCAGCATCTCGCTCTTGCTGGTGAAGTCGTTCGCCAAGCTGGACATCGCATGGGGGCAGTTCCTGGCCAGCGGCGCCTATATCGCCTGCGGCCTGGGTCTAGTCGGCCTGTTCTTCGCCAACCGCTTCCTGCGGACGCTCTGAGGTGGCGCTGAAGACCATCAGCCTGCGCGCGCGCCGGGCGCTGGCCGAGTTCCTGAAGGACGAGGCGGCCGGCGGCTATGTGCTGATGGTCGCCGCGGCCCTGGCGCTGGTCGTGGCCAACTCGCCGCTGGCGGAAGCCTATTTCGGCGCGCTGCACATCTACCTCGGCCCGCTCAGCGCCCAGCACTGGATCAATGACGGCCTGATGGCGGCGTTCTTCCTGCTGGTGGGTCTGGAGATCAAGCGCGAGGTGCTGGACGGCCAGCTGTCGCGTCCCGCCGACGTGCTGCTGCCGGGGGCGGCGGCCCTGGGGGGCGTGGCCCTGCCGGCGGTGATCTACCTGGCTTTCAACGCCGGACATCCGGCCAGCGTCGCGGGCTGGGCCATCCCGTCGGCCACCGACATCGCCTTCGCCCTGGGGGCGCTGGCCCTGCTGGGACCGCGCGTGCCGACCAGCTTGAAGGTCTTCCTGACCGCCATCGCCATCATGGACGACCTGGCGGCCATCGTGATCATCGCCCTGTTCTACACCGCGCAGCTGCACTTGGCGTACCTGGCCGGCGCGGGCGTGGTGCTGGCGATCCTAGTGGCTCTGAACCGGCTGAAGGTCCTGCGCCTGTGGCCCTATCTGCTGCTGGGCGCGGTGCTGTGGTTCCTGGTGCTGAAGTCCGGCATCCACGCCACCCTGGCCGGCGTCGCCCTGGCCCTGACCGTCCCGCTCCGGGCCGACGACCACTCGCCGCTGCACCGGCTGGAGCACGCCCTGCACAGGCCGGTCGCCTTCGTGATCACCCCGATCTTCGGCTTCGCCAATGCCGGGCTGTCGTTCGCCGGCGTCGGCCTGGCCGCCCTGCTGGACCCCGTGCCGCTGGGCGTGGCCCTGGGCCTGTTCGTCGGCAAGCAGGTCGGGGTGTTCGGCGTCGCCTTCGGCCTGATCAAGCTGGGCTGGGCGCGGCTGCCGCGCGGGGCCAGCTTCGGCCAGCTCTACGGTGTGGCGGTGTTGTGCGGGGTGGGCTTCACCATGAGCCTGTTCATCGGCGCCCTGGCCTTCAAGGATCCGCACCTGATCGACGAGACCAAGATCGGCGTCCTGGCCGGCTCGCTGGCCTCGGCCCTGGTGGGGATGGCGATCCTGAAGGTGGCTAAACCGGCACGCTGAGCCCAACCTTGGTCCGCTCCATCACCACCGAGGTGCGGAAGCGGCGGACATTGCCGTTCTCGAAGAACAATCGGTGGGTCAGGGCCTCGAAGTCGGCCATGTCCTTGGCCACGCAGACCAAAGCAAAGTCGCTCTCGCCGGTCACGTAATAGGCCTGCTGCACCTGGGGCTCGTCGCGGACCCGGGCGCGGAAGTCGGCCAGCTGCTCGCGGCGCTCGCGCTCCAGCTCGACCATGATCACGAAGGTCATCGGCATACCCACGGCCGCCGGCTCCAGCTGCGCGACCTCGCGGGCGATGGCGCCGCTGACCCGCAGGCGTTTCAGCCGCCGCTGCACCGAGGCGACCGACAGGCCGCAGGCATGGGCCAGGGCGTCGATGCCCTGGGTGGCGTCGGTCTGCAGCTGGTCCAGCAGGATGCGGTCGGCCTGGTCGAGCGGCTCGGCGGCCATGATCGATTTCTCTCATCGTAAGGCGAAATTTTGGGAAACTTAGTCGAACGATCGCCGATCGACGAGACAAACAGCGCGACTATTTTCGCTAGCCTGACGGCATGACGTTCAACCCCGACCCCGCCGCTCCGCTGCGCACCCTGGCCGCCCTACCCGGCTTCGCCGCCACGCCGCTGCGCACGCTGAGCCAGCCCGCCGGCCCCACGATCCTGATCAAGGACGAGCGCGACCGCATGGGCCTTTCGGCCTTCAAGGCCGTCGGCGGCATCCATGCCGTGGCGACCCTGATGGCCGAGCGGGGCGACATCCCCACCTTCGTCTGCGCCAGCGCCGGTAATCACGGCTATGCGGTGGCGACGGGCGCGCGGCTGCTGGGGGCCAAGGCGCGGATCCACCTGTCGCGCTCCACACCGGCGCCGTTCGTCACGCGCCTGGAGTCGGCCGGAGCCGAGGTCGTGATCAGCGACGCCCGCTATGACGAGCTCCTGCTGGAGGCGGCGGCCGACGCCGCCACGACGGGCGCGATCCTGCTGTCCGACACCGCCGACACTCTGAATGACCGCCCACCGGCTTTGGTCATGGAGGGCTACACCCTCATCGCCGAGGAACTGCGGGCGGTGTTCGAGGTCTCGGGCCGCTGGCCGACGGAGGTCTATCTGCAAGCCGGCGTCGGCGGCCTGGCCGCCGCCATGGCCCACATGGTCCGCGCAAACTGGCGTGTGCAGCCGCGCCTCGTCATCGTCGAGCCCGAGGCCGCGCCTTGCCTGGCCGCCAGCGCCAAAGCGGGACGGCCGGTGCGGGTCGAGGGCCCGGACTCGGTGATGGGTCGCCTGGACTGCAAGGCGCCGTCGGTCCTGGCCCACGCCGTGCTGGCCCGCTGCGAGGTCGAGTACGCCGCCGTGTCGGACGCGGCCGCCCAGACAGCCGCCGACCACCTGGCCTTCGCGGGTCTGCCCACGACCCCCTCCGGCGCGGCCGGCTTGGCGGCCCTGCTGTCCGCCGCCCCGCCCGCCGACGCTCGCCCCCTGATCATCCTGACCGAAGGACCGCTCGCGTGAAGCTGCTCTACCAGACCCACTCGCCGTTCGCCCGCAAGGCCCTGGTCTTCGCCCACGAGGCCGGGCTGGCCGATCGCATCGAGGTCATCCACCACGAGACCAGCCCCACCCTGCGCAACGACGCGGTCCATGCGCTGAACCCGCTGGGCAAGGTCCCGGTGCTGATCACCGATGAAGGCGAGGCGATCTTCGACTCCGGCGTCATCTGCCGCTATCTCGCCGGCCTGTCGCGAAGCATCGCCGATGACCTCGCCGCCCTCCGCTGGCAGGCGGTGGCCGATGGGGTCTCGGAAGCCGGCATCCTGGTCCGCTGGGAAACTGCGCGCCGCCCCGAACACCTGCGTTACCCGCCGCTCGGCGAGGGCCATCTGGCCAAGGTCGCCGGCGCCTGCGCCTATCTGGAGGCCCACTTTCAGCCGGCCGAGACGCCAGGCCTGGCCGAGATCGCCATCGCCACGGCGCTCAGCTGGATCGCTTTCCGGGAGGTCCATGACCTGGCCGCCTATCCGCGCCTCTCCGCCTGGCTCCAGGCCTTCGAACAGCGACCGTCGATGCGGGCAACGACCCTGGTCGGCGAAACGTTGGATGGCTGAAACACAGGAGCCTTGAGCCGGCCACGCTTGCGCGCGAGGATGCCGGCGGCGGGCGCCTCTAGGAGTGTTTGATCATGCGTGTCCTGATCGGATCCATCGTACTGGCGGCGCTGCTCT
This sequence comes from Caulobacter sp., assembly GCF_017744445.1. Classification (GTDB taxonomy): domain Bacteria; phylum Pseudomonadota; class Alphaproteobacteria; order Caulobacterales; family Caulobacteraceae; genus Caulobacter. Next base: position 215,084 of record NZ_JAGIBH010000010.1, on the reverse strand, counting down.
CCGCCGGTCCCGCGCTGGCCGCCGACGCCAAGCCCGAGCGGACCAAAAGCTCGTGCTTCCGGCCCGACGACGTCAACGGCTTCACCGTTATTGACGACCGCACCGTCGACGTCACCATCTCGCCCAAGACCGTCTATCGCCTGACCCTGTTCTCGCCGTCGCCGGATATCGACTGGTCGCTGCGCATCGGCATCTATTCGCGCGGCCGCTCGTGGGTGTGCTCGGGCTATGACGCCGAGATCATCGTGCCGGAAACGACCGGCCGGCGAACCTATCCCGTGACCGACGTGCGCAAGCTGACGCCCGAGGAACTGGCGGCCGAGAAGAAGAAATAGCCCTAGTTCGCCCCTAGTTCGGTCGGCGCCGGCGGATCGCGTCCAGCAGCGAGCGGTCACGATCGTCGGCCGTGCGGCCGCCGCCGGCCAGCAGCCGCACGCCCAGGACGAAGCCGACGGCCAGGGCGGCCAGCTTCAGGGTCACAACCAGGGGCGATCCGGCCAGCAGGCCGGTGAGGATGGCGTCCAGCATCGGCGCTAGTCCTCGTCCGACAGGTCGGTCGAGGCGTTGCGCGCCTCGCCGGCCACGCGTCGCCAGCTGTCCAGCACGTCGACCACCGAGCCGCTGGCCAGGAACGGCTGCTCGCGCTCGGCGCAGGCCTGGACCTGGGCGGCGCCGGCCCGCAGGTCGTCGGCGACGGCGGCCCAGTCGTCGGCCAGGCGGTTGAGGCCGCCGACCTCCAGCCCGTGGATCGCGGCCGGGGCGACGACATCGTGGAAGATCAGTTCCTGGCGCGAGCGCAGCGGCGGCTCGAACGCCCAGCGCTGGGTCGAGCCCCCTCGCTTCAGCCGCGTGACCACTGGCGCGCCGTGCCGCCAGCCGCCCTCGCCCGGACATTCCAGGGCCAGGGTCTGGTAGCTGACGTTCTGCAGATAGAGGTCGGGCGAGACCGAGACCAGGAACCGCGCGGCCTCGATCGGCGTGGCCTCGCGGCGCGCCACGCGTGGGCGTGGCCCTCGGTCGGCGAAGGTGAACGGCGGCGGGTTGCGGGTCAGCGGGATCAGCTCTTCGTCCTGGTCGACGATCAGGACGAGGCTGCGATCGGCGGCGCTGACCAGGGTGTAGGCCTCGCCGCTGGGCTCCAGCGTCCAGAACTGACGCTTGTCGAAGATGGCCATGTCGCTGGCGCAGGCTTCGCCATGGTCGTCATAGGCCAGGCACAGGCCCGGCACGTGGGGTAGGACGATGCGGACGGGCGGGTTGCGCTCGCGGCCGGCGAACACCACGCCCAGGCGCGTGGCGGCCTTGGCCAGGGGGGCAACGGCCTCGCCCAGGGCGCCGGCTCGACGACCGCGCTCCTCGGCGGCGCGAGCCAGGGTGTCCAGGATCGCCTGGCAAGCCCTGGCCTCTTCCAGCGACGGCGCGCGCGCCTTCAGCGGGGCCATCAAGGCGGCCAGGCGGCGATAGAGTTCGGGACTGTCCTTGGCGTAGCTGACAATGTCCTCGGCCAGGGTGCGGGTCTTGCCCCGCCCTCCCAGATCCCAGGCCTGCGCCGCGGCGGCGAAGTCGGTCCAGGCGTTCAGCAGCGACGGGTCGGAAAACCAAGTGACCCGCGCGATGTCCTGGGCGGGCGCTGCGCGACGGCGGCCCTCGGCGGCCATCAGGCACAGCAGGCGCCAGGCTTCGGTCTCCAGCGCCGACAGCGGTTCGACCGGAGCCAGCGCCGGCGCGGGCAGGACCTCTGCGCCGGCGACCACGCTCCGCGCCCGGGCGAAATCGCCCCCGCGATCGGCGAAGAGCCTGAGACTACGCACCGGCTCGCCCGAACCGGCCGTCCAGGATGCTGGTGGTGGCGTGCTTGAGGACGCCGTCGATGAAGGCTGGCACGTCGGCCTCGGTCACGCCCTGCTCGCGAGCCCAGACCTTCAGCACATGGCGCAGCAGGCGGGCGGCGGCGTCATCGACCGGCGGCGCGGCGTTGAGGACGGCGTTGGGGGCCGCATTGGAGCTTTCGGAGAAGGACTTTTCGAGAAGCATGATCGACTCCTTTGGCGTGGCGGGGGCCGCGGGTTGGCCGCGACCGTGCGAATGACCTTCCGAAAAGAAGGGCCCGACCGGCGGGTGGCCGGACCCTCTAGTCGGTTCACGCGGCCGGCGGCGGGGAGGACCCCGTCGCGGTCGACAGCTGGACCATGGAGAGAAATTGCGGTTTCTGATGTGCCGATCTGCACACCGGACGCAGATCGCATACCAACGATCTGCAAAACTTCCTGAGCGAGCAATCGATTGCCGCCTCACCCTGAGGGTGTTTCAGCTCTCTCTAAGGCGCGCGCGAGAGGCTGAAGATCGGGGTGGCCGGGAAGCCCTTGCGGGTCTGGGTGCGGCCGACATAACCGCAGGCCACCGCGTCGCCATGAAAAGTCGCCAGCGCCCCGGCCAGGGCCTCGCTGATCCCGGCCGAGCCGGGGGCGACGTCGGGCTCGATGCGGGCGGCGACGACCACGTGCGTGCCGATCACCGCTGGGGCGTGGGTCAGGGGATGGCGACGCAGGTGCACCGGCCCGTAGTGCCCAGCCACCCGCAGGCCCAGGCCGCGCGGCAGGCCCAGCGCCTTGAGGTCCAGCGCCTTGTGCCCCTCCAGCAAGGCGAGGGCGGCCAGGGCCGCGTCGATCGGGCGGTCAAAGACCAGGAACAGGCCATCGCCCCAGGTCTCGACATGGGTGGGCGGGGCGGCCAGCCACTCGACGGCCTTGGCCATGCGGCCCATCACCGTCTCGATGAAGGCCGGGATCTGGTCGTCGCGCAGCGTGCCGAAACCCTGGACGTCGGCGAACAGCATCGCCTTCATGGCCCGCTTGGGCGGTTCGTCCGAGTGGCTCGGCGTTCGACGGACGGGCGCCGGACGCTCGACCGAGACCACCGCGCGGCGCCGGCCGCTGCGCGCCCAGTAGGTCAGGTCGTAGGACACCCCGGCCGGCCCGCCCGTCTCGTGGCCGTCCCAGACCGCCAGCTGGATCGCCTCGGTCGACAGGGTCTGGGCCCTCAGCACCGCGCAGCCCATGGCGAACTGGCTGGAATAGGCGAACACCTGCTCGTCGCCCAGGTAAGGGTCCCGCGAGGCGTAGCGGATCGAGGTCGCGCGGGCCATGCAGGCGTCGAAGCGGCCGATCCAATCGGCGCCGAACGGGGCCACCGAGATCTCGGCGAACGAGGCGCGGCTGACCGGCAGCACCACATGCAGCTCGGCCCCCGACGCCAGCAGAGCCTCGGCGAAGACGATGTCGGCCCCGGCCGCCAGGCTGCCGTACCCGAAGCCGACCCGCTGCTCTCTCAGCAGTTGGTCGACCTGGCGACGCAGGGCGCAGTCGGTCAGCGCCGCGTCCTTGTCGGGTCCCAGGATGTGGCCGGTGAAGTGGGCGCAGACCGGCGGGCGGAACGGCGCCAGCCAGGCTGGATCGACCTCGGTTTCGCGGCACAGCATGTCCAGCTGGCGCAGGGTCGAGGCGTGGGCGGCATAGGCCTGGGGCGCGAAGGTCATCGCCGCGGCCAGGGTCTCGCGCGCGGCGAAGACGTCGCCGGTCAGGAAGCGGGCCTCGGCGCGGCTGGCGGCTTCGTAGTAGGCGGCCTCGCCGGTCAGGCCGGGCGGGGGAGCGATCTCCAAGGCAGCGGCGGCGCGGTCGCGGGCGCCTTTGGGGTCGCCGGCCACCAGGGTCATGGTCGCGGCGTTGATGGCGCCGTACAGGCCGCCGAACCGCTGGAACAGGGCCTCGTAGCGCCGGATCGAGGCGCGGGCGAAGGCGATGCGGCGCGGGCCGTGCGTGGCCAGCGCCACGTCCTTCAGAAGCCGCGCGCCGAGAGCGACGGCGTCCGAGTCGTCCGCCCGGTCGAGGCCCAGGCGGACATATTCGGATCGCGCGAAGTCGATGGCCCCCGACCGCGCCAGGCACAGCACGGCGGCATAGGCGACGTCACGCGAGGTCTCACCCGCCTCGAGGGCGGCGCGAGCGATGTCGTAGGCGGCCAGGATCTCGCCGCGCCGGATCAGCGCGGCGACCTGGTCGCCGTCGAACACCGCGTGCGCGATCAGGGAACCCGACCGAAGCCGTTGTCGATATCGGGATCGAGATCGATCTTCTGGTCGTGGCTGTCCAGCATGAACAGGCTGTAGGTGTACTCACCCATGCGGGCGTCTTCGTAGATGACCTTGAAGCGCGCGCGCGGCAGCATATCGCCGCCGTCGATCGAATACGGCACCCAGACGAAGCTGGAGAAGTTGACGCCATAGTCGCGATCGAACTCGATCGGACGACGCTGGAACTTCCAGCCGGCGTTGATCAGTTGATCGCTGAGCGTGAAGACCAGCTCACAACGCTCGCTCAGATCCAGGCTCAGCCGCGTGGGCCGTTCCGGATGCAGGAAGTTCATGAAGTTGAAGTTTCTGTCCAAGCCGATGACCAGCTCGACAACTTTAGAGGGTGTAGGTTCCGTCATTTCAATGCCTCCCGACCGAAGATTCCACCTACAGGGGAATTTCGCCAAAAAACAATGAAGCTTGGGTGTGCGTAGCCGTGTTTTTTCAACTCGCGCACAATGTTCTCGGCCTGGTTGCGCTGACCGGCGGCGAGATAGGCCCGGGCCAGGACATCGCGGCTCGCCGGCGGCAGGGCCGCGTACGGCGAGAGGGTCTTGATGACCGCCTCCGGCTGCCCCACCGCCATCTGAGCAAAAGCGAGCAGGCAATCGCGCTCAACCTGCTGCCCTGAGGTCCCGGTCGCGCGCGTCAGGTCAGTCAGCAGGGCCTGAGCCAGACGACGTTCCGCGGCGTGATCGCCGGCCAGCCGCGCCAGCACCACCGCCTGCTGGGCCAGCCTACCCTCCATCTCGGTTCGCCAAAGCTTGGGATCGCCGCCGTGCAGCTTGGCCAAGCCTGCTCCGGCGGAGGCGTGGAGCGCTCGCGCCCGCGCCAGATCGCCCGACCAGGCTTCCAGGTCCATTTGGTCCTGCTCAGCGACAATCAGGCTTTCGCCCCACCGCGCATTGGTCGGGTCCAAGGCCGAGAGGTCGCGCAGCTTGCGCGCGCCGGCCTCCAGCAGACCTCTCGCCGCGTTCAGGCCGCCGACGTCCAGCTCCAGCCGCCCCATCGCCAACTGGTTCATGACGGCCTTGGCGGTCAGGCGCTTGTCGTTGGGGTTCTTGTTCGAGGCGTCGGCCAGCAGCCGCGTCGCGGCGCTTCGCTCGCCATGCGCCTCGCGCACGCGCCCCAGTTTCAGCAACGCGTCAGCGATCCAGGCGTGGGTGTTGGCGGTGTCGACGATGCGGCTCTTGTCCGTGGGCGCGCGAACGCGTTCGGCGTCAAACACCACGAGAGCGGCGCGGAAGGCGGTCAGGGCCTCGGCGATCCGTCCCTGCTCGAACAGCAGGGTGCCCAGGTTGTTCTGGGCGTAGGCCACCTCGATCCGCCAGTCGGCGCGGCTGGGGTCGAGCTTGACCAACGTTCGGGCCAGCTCGTCGTAACGCTTCATCCCGCGCTCGGCGTTGGCGACATCACCGCGCCGCCATTCCATGTAGGCCAGCCAGAAGACGCTCTGGGCCTCGTCGAAGATGCGCTCGCCATTGGTCGGATCGCGCTCGACCAGGGCGTGGGTCGTCGCGGCCGCCTGGCGGAAGGCGTCCTGGGCCCCGGCATAGTCGGCGCGCTGCTCGCGGATCGTGCCCAGCAGGGTCTGGGCCTTGGCGCGCTGGGCCAGGGCCTTGTCGTCCAGTCGGTCGCTGCGGTCCTTGGCGTAGTAGGCCAGCACCTTGGCGCTGACCCCGTCCAGCACGTCCAGGCGTCCGACCGGCTCAAGCTGCTCGCGCAAATCGCCCAGCATGTAGGCCACCAGGGCCTCGGTCTCGTCGCGCTGCTCGCGGGCGATCTGGCGGGATTTGAGGGTGGCGACGGTCATGGCGCCCATGCCGACGGTGACGACGGCGGCCAGGCCGGTAAAGGCGGCCATCACCCGCAGGCGGCGGCGAGCGTCGCGCTGGACCAGCTGATCCAGGCTGACGTCCAGCAGGCGGGCGGCGATCTTCAGCCGGGCCAGGCGCTTGCCATCAGCGTCGGGCCGCAGGTCGACGGCCAAGGGCTCGACGCCCTCGGGCAGGGCCGCGCGCAGGGCCGGCGGCATCACCGCGTCCAGCTGGGCGTCGGCCGGGGTCGACGGGGTGATCACGCACAGCACCGCGCCGGGGCCGCGATCCTTGAGGAAGTAGGCGACCTCCTGGTCGACCCAGCGCGAGGTCGCCGCCGTCGGCGAGCACAGCACGATCAGGGCGTCGGAGCGATCCAGGGCGTCACGGATGGTCTCGCCAAGATCGGCGGCGGCGCTCAGTTCGTCGCGATCGCGAAAAATCGGCTTCAGACCACCCGCGATGCTAGCGCCATTCTTGGCCGACAACCTTGGAGGAGCGCGATAACTCTCCAAAGCGCGATGAAGCCATTCAGCCGCTTGGCGGTCATGGTGACTATAGCTGATAAAGGCCTTGTAACGCTGTCGATTTTCCATTCGCCGCCCCCAGCACGACTGTGCAGGACCGTACCTGATGACCGTGATTCCGCCATCCTCTGCCCGTGCACAAACGTTTGCGCTACCCGAGGACTATCGCGCCAACAAGCTGTTCCGCCACATGACCCGCGAGGAGATCGAGGCGCTGGGGCCGCAGGTCGAGCACCTGCGCTATGGCAAGGGCGAGATGATCCTGCAGCGCCGCGACGAGGACGGCGGCATCTACCTGCTGCTGGAGGGCGCGCTGCTGGCCAACCTGTATGCCCGCTCGGGGCGCGAGGTCGGTTATCGCCGCATTCCGCCGGGCGGCTACTTCGGCGAGATCGCCGCCATCGATGGCCTGCCGCGCTCGGTCAATATCGTGGCCCTGGAGGACGTGCGGCTGGTGCGCCTGCCCCAGCGGCTGGTGCTGCGCCTGTTCGAGGAGTCGCCGCGCTTCATGCGGGCTCTCCTGGAAGACATGGCCAGCCTGACTCGCGCCCTGACCGACCGCCTGTTCGAGCTGACCGCTGTCTCAGTGGCCTGCCGCGTCGACATCGAGCTGCTGCGCATGGGCTCGGCCGTGGCCGGCGACGCCAATGAGGTGGTGATCCAGCCCTGCCCGACCCATGCCGAGCTGGCCGTCCTGGTCGGCAGCCAGCGCGAGCCGGTGACGCGCGAACTGAACCGCCTGGCCAGCCTGAACATCGTCCGCCAGAGTGGCCGGACCTTGAAGATCCTCGATCTGGCGGCCCTGGCCGACGAGGTCGAGCGGATCGGCGGCGAGCTCTAGGTGTCGGGGGCCGATCTCTTCGGCAATCCGCTGGGGCCGGCGTCGGTGACGGCCCTGGCGGCGATCGACGACTTCATCGACGGCTTTCTGGCCTACGAGACCCGCGCGGCGAACGTGATCGCGGCGGCCGAGGCCCATCCTGGCAGCGTGCTGCTCAATGCCTATGCCGCCACGCTGTGGCTTTTGCTGGAAGCGCCCGAGGCCGTTGAACGCGCCGCGCCGTATCTGGCCCGCGCCCGGATCGCGGCGGAAAGCGCCCATCCGCGTGAGCAGGCCTTCGTGGAGTTCGTCAGCGCCTGGTCGGTGGACGACATTCCAGCCGCCCTGGCCATCGCCGATACGATCCTAGCGACCTGGCCTCGCGACCTCTTGGTGCTGAAGCTTCGGCACTATCACGACTTCAACCGCGGCGACTTCCCGGCCATGCTGCGCGCCGCCAGCGCCGTCCTGCCCCATGCGCAGGATGTGGCCTACCTGCACGGCATGATCGCCTTCGCCTACGAGCAGTGCCACCTGCTGGATGAGGCCGAGGCCGCCGCCCGCCAGGCGTTGGCTCTCAAGCGCAAGGAGCCCTGGGCCCAGCACGCCCTGGCCCATGTGATGCTGACGAAGGGCCGGATCGCCGAGGGCGTGGCCTTCCTGGAGGGCGTGCGCGACACCTGGACGGGCCTGAACTCGTTCATGGACACGCACCTGTGGTGGCACCTGGCGCTGTTCTATCTGAGCCAGGGCCGGTTCGAGGATGCGCTGGCCGCCTATGACGACCACTGCTGGGCGCAGGAGAAGGGCTATTCCCAGGATCAGGTCGGGGCCGTGTCGCTGCTGACGCGACTGGAGCTGGCCGGGGTCGCGGCCGGCGAGCGCTGGAGCGAGCTGGCCAACCACTTGGCCGTCCGCGCTGACGACGCGGTGCAGCCGTTCCTGACGCTGCAATACCTCTACGGCCTGGCGCGCGCCGGACGGCCGGAGGCGGACGCCCTGCTGGCCGCCGTGCGCCGGGCGGCGGTCGAAGCGCCAGAACACGTCCGTCAGACATGGGCCGAGGTCGCCCTGCCCGCCGCCGAGGGCCTTGTCGCGCACACGCGTGGGGACTTCGAGACAGCGCTTCGGGGCCTGCGCGCCGCTCTACCGCGCCTGGCCGAGATCGGCGGCAGCCATGCCCAACGCGATCTGTTCGAGCAACTGATCCTGGACGCCCTGATCCGCGCCGGACGACTGTCGGAAGCCCAACAGGCGCTGGAGCTACGGCGCGGTTTCGATCCCGACGGCGTGCCGCTGAACCGCGCCCTGGCCGATGTCTATGAGCGCCTGGGCCTGCCCAACGAGGCCGCCAAGGCGCGCGCTCGGATCGCCTAGCCGTTCGCCGCGTGGACGCCGCGCGCGATCGCTCGCGCCAGGCAGTCGCCGGCCGCCGCGCCCAGTCGGGCCAGGATGATCTGCCGGCCTTCCTCGCCCAGCGCGACCGCGCCCGAGGCCGCCGCGAACACCACGTCGCCGTCGAACGGCGTGTGCGCCGGGCGGATCGCGCGGGAGAGGCCGTCCTGGGCCATGATCGCCAGCCGCTGGCACTCGCCGGGGCCTAAGTCCGCATTGACCGCGACCACCGCCAGGGTGGTGTTCGTGCCGGGGTTCAGCCGCCCCAGGCCCGCCAGACGCGAACCGTCGGGCAACGGCTCGATCGCGCCCGCTGGCCCCGAAGGCGTGCGACCGCCGAACTCGCCATCGATCTCGAACGGCCAGGCCCAGAAGGTCTCGCCGTCGGGCATGTAGACCGAGCCCACCGAATTGACCGCCACCAGCGCCCCAACGACCAGACCGTCGCCCAGGTGCAGCGAGGCCGAGCCCAGGCCGCCCTGCACGACACCGGCCCGCGCTCCGCGTCCAGCCCCGACCGCGCCCAGGGCGAAGGTCGTGTCCAGGGCCTCGAAGGCCTCTCGCCCCAGGCGGCGATAGGGCGGCGCGTCGCCCCAGGCCTTGTCGCCGTCATTGGCCAGATCGTAGAGCACCGCCCCGCCGACGATCGGAGTCGGATGGGTCTGCGGCCGCAGCTGGAAACCCTCGCCCGCTTGCGACAGGGCCGTGGTCACCGCGTCGGCGGCGGCCAGGCCGAATACTGAACCGCCGCTCAGGGTCAGGGCGTGCAGCTTGGCGAAGCTGTTCTCGGGCGACAGCGCCGCCGTCTCCCGCACGCCGGGCCCACCGCCGCGCACATCGACCGCCGCCGTCCAGCCGCCTGGGAAGCGCGCCACCGTGACGCCCGTCTTCACCGCCTCGTCCGTGGCGTGGCCCACCGTCAGGCCAGGCACGTCGGTGAGCAAGTTCAGCGGTCCGGGTCGAAGCAAGGCGATATCCTTCGTCAGGTTCGCGGGCACTCTAGCGAAGCCGGCCGCGCCGGGCCTAGTCTCGATACATGAGCCAGCTCCCTGACCTGACGGCGACCGAACTCTCCAAGCTCTACGGCGACGGCGAGGTGTCGCCGGTCGAGGTGACCCAGGCCGTGCTGGCCCGGATCGAGGCCTGGGAGCCCGACCTCGCCGCCACCTGGGCATTGGACGCGCAAGCCGCGATGGAGGCGGCCCGGGCTTCGGCGGCGCGCTGGCGACGCGGCGAGGCCCTGGGGCCGCTGGACGGCGTGCCCGTCACCGTCAAGGAGCTGATCGCCACGCGCGGCACACCCAAGCCGATCGGCTCGGCGGCCTCGGCCCTGGTTCCGGAGCCCGTCGACGCCCCGCCCGCCGCCCGGCTGCGCGAGGCGGGCGCGGTGATCCTGGCCAAGACCACCAATCCCGACTTCGGCATGCTGTCGTCGGGCCTGTCGAGCTTTCATGCCCTGTCGCGCAATCCCTGGGACCTGGCCAAGACCCCTGGCGGCTCCAGCGCCGGGGCAGGATCGGCGGCGGCTGCGGGTTACGGGCCGATCCACCTGGGCACCGACATCGGCGGCTCGATCCGCCTGCCGGCCGGCTGGTGCGGGATCTATGGCCTCAAGCCCAGCAACGGCCGCATCCCGATCGACCCGCCCTATATCGGCCGCTGCGCCGGGCCGATGACCCGCACGGTGGAGGACGCCGCGCTCTCGATGACGGTCCTCTCGGCGCCCGATTGGCGGGACTATATGAGCCTGCCGCCGGAACGGCTGGCCTGGGACGATCTCGACATCGACCTGAAAGGCCTGCGCATCGGCCTGATGCTGGACGCCGGCGTCGGCCTGCTCGTCGATCCGGAAGTGGTCGAAGCCGTCACAGCCGCCGCCCGTGCGTTCGAAGGCGCCGGGGCGATCGTCGAGCCGTTCGCGCCGTTCCTGACCCGTGAGATGCTGGACGGCCTGGACTTGTTCTGGCGCACCCGATCCCTCAACGATCTCAATGCCCTGCCGCCGGGCCAGGCCGACCGCGCCCTGTCCTACATCCTGGAATGGGCGCGAGCCGCCGAAGGCGCGGATGGCGTGGCGGTCTATCGCGGCTTCAACCAGATCCAGCGCATCCGCGAGTTCGGCGGCAAGGCGTTCCAGCCGTTCGACTTCGTGCTGTCGCCGACCGCTCCCGCTCCGGCTTTCGACGCCCATCTGCCTTCGCCGACCAACGACCCTGCCCGGCCGTTCGAGCACATTGGCTTCACCGTCGCCTTCAACATGACCGAGCAGCCGGCGGCCTCGATCAACGCCGGCTACACGGCGCAGGGACTGCCGATCGGGCTGCAGATCGTGGGCCGGCGGTTCGACGATCTGGGCGTCCTGCGCCTGTCGCGCGCCTGGGAGCGCCTGCGCCCCGAGCAACGGCCCTGGCCGGCCGCGCCTTTCCCGGACAGTCGTTAAACTGTCACCCATTGGGGATAGTCGGCGCTCCCCATGAAAACGCGCCTTCCGCTCCTCATGGCCTGCGCCCTGCTGGCGATCGCCCCGCCTGCCGTTTCGGCAACCATCGCGGACCTGCCGCTGAAGCAGAACGGCGGGACCTGGGCGTCCGGCCACGTGCAGGGGATCGCCGTCGATGTGAAGGGCGGCTACGTCTATTACTCGTTCACCAACCTGCTGGCGAAGTACGACCTGAAGGGCAACCTGGTCGGTACGCTGGTGGGCTGGACCGGGCACTTGGGCGACCTCGACTTCAACCCGGCCGACGGCAAGGTCTACGGCTCGCTGGAGTACAAGAAGGACAAGGCCTTCTACATCGCCGTGATCGACGTCGCCCGCCTGGACCGGGTGGGCGTCGAGGCCGGCGCCAGCGAGATCTTCCGCACCGTCTACCTGCCCGAGGTGACCCGCGACTACGCCGCCGACATGGACGGCGACGGCAAGTTCGACGGCGATGTCGGCAAGACCGCCGACCACCGCTACGGCTGCTCCGGCATCGACGGCGTCTCGTTCGGTCCAGCGTTTGGCAAGGCCGACGGCCCGCGCTACCTGACCGTGGCCTACGGCATCTACGGAAACACCGAGCGCACCGACAATGACCACCAGGTGCTGCTGCAATACGACGTCGCCGACTGGGCCAAATACGCCAGCCCGCTGACCGAAGCCGCCCCGCATCACAACGGCCCCGCGACGCCGGCCGCCAAGGTGTTCGTGCGCACTGGCAACACCAGCTACGGCGTCCAGAACCTGGCCTATGACGACAGCCAGAAGCGCTGGCTGATGGGTGTCTATCTGGGCAAGAAGACCAGCTTCCCCAACTACGGCCTGTTCGCGGTCGAGGCTCATGCCAAGCCCGTGACCGGCGACCTCATCGGCGCGCCCGGCGAGAAGGGCCAGCTGCTGGCGCTCGCCGACGCGGGCCTCAAGGACCCCGCCACCGGGATCCGAGGCTGGAACCAGAAAGCCGATGTCGGTCTCCAACCCGTCGGCAATGGCCTCGCCTATCTGGCGGTCAACACCAAGGTCGACGGCAAGCAGACCGCCGACCTGACCCTGATGCGCTGGACCGGCGACGCGGCGGCTCCGTACGTCCCGGCGACCGCGCAAGACCTTGCCAAGGTTGTGCGCTAGCCGCCGCCAAATCCTCCGCGTGCGTCCCGTTCGGGGTGTCACAAACGGCCGCTAGCCAGGCGGCCTCAGCAGTGTCCAGCCAGCGAGTCAGGGATGAGCGGCGCCGACAGGGAAAGAACACGGTGGTTCCTGCGGAACATCCTTCCGCACGAGCCCACGCTCAAAGGATGGCTGTCGCGCAACGCGCCGACGGGCGTCGATCCCGACGATGTCATCCAGGAAGCCTATACGATCCTGGCCGAGCTGGAGAGTGTCGACGACATCCGTCATCCGCGCGCCTATCTCTTCCAGGTGGCCCGCTCGGTGATTACCCGCCACGTGCGGCGGGCGCGGATCGTGGCCATTCACGCGGTCGACGACCTGGAGCGCCTGGAGCATCCCGACGACGCGGCCTCGCCCGAGCGGCGGACCATCGACCGCGATGAGCTGAGGCAACTGGCCAAGGCGATCGCGGCCATGCCGCTGAAGACCCGCGAGGCGTTCGTGCTCAGGCGGGTCAGGGGCCTGCCCCAGCGCGAGATCGCCGCCCGCATGCGGATTTCGGAAAATACGGTGGAGACCCACATCTCCCGAGGCATTCTGTTCCTGATTGATTGGTTCGGTCGTAGCGGAAACACCCCTCCCCAAACCTCTAAGTCTACGAACGCAGAGAACACCCCCAGAAATGGCCGAACGAGACACCAGTCGCGACATTGACCAGGCGGCGTCCGAATGGACGGCGCGGCTGGATCGTGGACCGCTGTCTCCGGAGCAGGCGGCGGCGCACCAGGCCTGGCTGCAGAGCGATCCGCGCGCCAAGGGCGCCATGCTGCGGGCCCAGGCCCTGTCGATGATGAGCGAGTCGGCCCAGGCCCTGGGCGACGACTTCAATCCCGCGACCTTCGCTGAGCCGCGCCGCCCACGCTTCTCGCGGCGACAGGCCATCGCCTGGACGGGCGCGGCGGCCGCCGCTGCTTCACTGGCGGCTCTGGGCGTGACCTCGGCCGCCGCCGGGACGGTGATCAGCACCGATCGGGGGGAGATCCGCCTGGTCCCGCTGAAGGACGGCTCGACGGTCCTCCTAAACACCGACAGCCGCATCCGCGTCCGTTACGACAAGGATCAGCGCGTCGTCGTCCTGCTGAAGGGCGAGGCCTATTTCTCGGCGGCGCGCGATGAGAAGCGGCCCTTCGTGGTCGAGGTCAACGGTCGCCGGCTGCGCACGACCCAGGCCGGTTTCCGCGTCCGCAAGCTGGACGAAGCGCCGGTCGACCTGCTGGTGAACCTCGGCCAGGTCGATGTGTCAGCCGCGCCGCTGATCGGCTCGGCCAGCATCGTCGCGGTGAAGGCCAATACGCGCCTGGCGCTCTCCGACCCAGCCCACATCTCGGCCGAGCGCCCCCTGGCGATCGCGCCGCAGATCGTCACCCGCGAGCTGGCCTGGCGCGAAGGCAAGCTGGCCTTCGAGGGCCAGACGCTAGGCGAGGCGGCGGCCCAGTTCGCGCGCTACAGCGACACTCACATCCAGATCCGCGACGCCGAGCTGGCCCGCGAACCGGTCACGGGCCTGTTCGCCGCCAACGACCCGGTGGGCTTCAGCCGCGCCATCGCCCGGGTGTTCGACGCGCGCCTGGAACAAGGCCCCGAGACGGTGGTCCTGACCCGCCCGAGCACCGCCCAAGCGGCCGCCCAATAAGAAGTTTTTGCAACATATAGCGGAAGGCCCAGGCCGGACGGCTCTCAACCGGCAACGTCGCCAGCACGCGACTATCGGGGTGTCTGAAAGCCATGAAGTCTCGCTATTGTCTCCTCGCCTGTGGGGCGTCCGTCGTCGCCATGGCGATCGCCGCGCCGGCCAGCGCCCAGCAGCGCGTGTTCGACATTCCGGCCCAGCCGGCCGTCCGCGCCATCCCGGAACTGGCCCGCCAGGGCCAGGTGCAGATCGTGGCCCCGGCCCGCCAGCTGGACGGCATCAACACCCCGGCCGTGAAGGGCGCCATGGACGTGCGCACCGCCCTGCGCCGCCTGATCGCCGGCACGCCGCTGACCATCGACAGCGACGACGGCCAAATCATCACCCTGCGCGCCAATGCGAGCACGCCGCGCCCCCAGGCCGGCGTCGGTAGCGGTGTCGTTCGAGGCCGCGTCCTCAACACCGCCACCGGCGAGTATGTCCGCAACGCCGAGATCCGCGTCGAGGGGACCTCGATCGTCGCCTATTCGGAAGACGACGGCGACTTCCGCCTGACCGGCGTGCCCTCGGGCGACATCAGCGTCCTGGTCAAGTACGCCGGCCTGCAGGAGTCGCGCACGGTCCTGACCGTCACGGCCGGCCAGCCCTCGACCCTCGAGGTCGCGCTGAACCCGATCTCCTACGCCGCGGCCGCCGAAGGCTCGGTCGAGGCCGTGACCATCACCGCCAAGCGCGAAGGCCAGGCCAGCGCCATCATGGAGCGCCGCGCCTCGACCAACGCCAAGACCGTCGTGGCCGCCGACAACTTCGGCGCCCTGACCATGGGCGACGTCGGCGAGTTCATGAAGAACATGCCCGGCCTGTCGCTGGACTATACCGAGGTCGACGCCACCGCCGTCCGCATCGGCGGCCTGGACCCGAAATACTCGACCTTCACCACCGACGGCGCGCGCATGGCGACGGCGACCTCGAACAACAACAACGGCCGCCAGAACTCGTTCGAGCAGATGTCGATCACCGGCATCGACTCCATCGAGCTGAACAACACCCTGCAGGCCAGCATGGACGCCGACAGCCCGGGCGGCGCCATCAACCTGCGCAGCAAGTACGCCTTCCAGCGCACCAGCCGCCTGCTGCGCTTCCAGCTGGGCGGGGTCGGCACCAGCGACAGCAGCCTGTCGCGCCAGTACCTGCCGGACGACAAGAAGCACTCGACCATCTATCCGTCGGCCCAGGTCGGCTATGCCGACGTGTTCCTGGACGGCCGCCTCGGCGTCGCCTTCAACGCCAGCTACAACGCCAACTTCGTCCAGCAAGACCGCATCCAGACCGACTGGTCCTACCTGACCAGCGGCCGGGTCATTCCCTATCAGGTGATGTGGCGTCCGGGTCCCAAGCTGACCCACCGCAAGGCCGCCAATCTCAGCGTCGACTACAAGATCACCGACAAGCTGGCGCTGTCGCTGCGCTCGACCTACTCGTTCTACGACGTCGAGTACTTCAACCAGTACACCTACCTGATCTTCGGCACGACGACGGCCTCGCAGACCACGGCGGACTCGAACTCGACCCACATCGTGGTCAATCCGAACGCGGCCAACACCCGCCTGCACACCCAGTACTCGCACCGCTACGCCGGCACGCCCTCGTGGGTGTTCACGCCCAAGCTGGAGTACCGCGGCGACACCTGGGAAGCCCTGCTGCGCGGCAGCTATTCCAGCTCGGAATTCAATTTCCGGGACAATTCCAGGGGCTTCTTCCAGCGCACGGACAGCTACCTGACCCGCATCGGCTTCACGCTGGACCGCGCGTCGGAAGACTCAAACGAATGGACCCTGAAGCAGACCGCCGGCCGGCCGTGGGGCGACCCGACCAGCTTCAATCGTGACGACGACATCGGCAACAACATCCGCACGTCGGAGTCCGACGCCGGCAACCGCATGTACGGCGCCAATCTGGACCTGAAGAAGAAGCTGAACATCGGCCAGGTGCAGATGAAGGTGCTGGCCGGCGCGACCTACCGGACCAACGTCTGGAAGACCAATGAAGGCTCGTTCAGGCAGTTCCAGTATGTCGGCCCGACCAACGACCTGACCCAAAAGGCCCCGGAAGCCGTCATCCCCTGGACCAAGAATTATCAGTTCCAGATCCACGGCTTCGACGCCGGCAATCTGAACGACCAAGGCTGGCGCGCGGACAGCAACTACGCGACCTACGACATCTTCGCCCAGCATCCCGAGTACTTCGCGCCCGACACCGTCGGCAACCTGAAGCGCCAGCTGGACAACAACAAGAAGGTCGGCGAGACCGTCCAGGCAGCCTATTTCGAAGTGCAGCCGCGCATCGGCAAGGCCTCGTTCGACCTGGGCCTGCGCTACGAAAAGACGGAAACCGACGCCCGCGTCGCCGACATCCGCTCGGCCAAGGAAGTCACCGCCGCCGGCCTGTCGGTCAGCACCGTGCCGGGCCTGCTCTACCAGTACCGCAACGGGACCTACACGACCCGCCACGGCCAGTATGATGACTGGTTCCTGAGCGGCGGCGCCAAGTACGACTTCACCAAGAAGCTGGTCGGCCAGGTGGCCTTCAGCCAGTCGATCCTGCGTCCCGACTACGGCAACCTGGGCGGCGTGGTGGCCGTGGACGACACCAACCTGTTCGTCACCGTGCCCAACCCGCTGCTCAAGCCCGAGCACTCGACCAAGTACTTCGCCAGCCTGCAGTACTATCTGGAGCCGTCGGGCGTGATCGGCGTGTCGGCCTACCGCCTGGACGTCAAGGACATGCAGGTGACCGGCATCACGGTGAACCCCGAGGACGTCGGCTACAACCCGGCCGACTATGCCGGCTACACCTTCCGCAGCGCCCAGAACCTGCCCGGCACCAGCACCAACAACGGCATCGTGCTGGAGTACGACCAGCAGCTGACCTTCCTGCCGGGCCTGCTGCGGGGCCTGGGTCTGCGCGGCTCGATCACCCACATCATGCCCGACGGCGTGCGCGTGAACACGCCGAAGGTCGCCTCCAACTGGGGCGTTCGCTACAGCTACGGCAAGTTCGACTTCCAGCTGACCGGCAACGCCCAGGGCCGCTACCGCACCAGCGCGCTCGGCAACACCCCGGCCACGGCCAATAACGGCGTCCTGTACCACGCCGCCCGCGAGCTCTGGAACGTCAGCGCCAGCTACAAGATCAACAAGCAGTTCGAGATCATGCTGGCCGGTCGCAACATCTTCAACGCGCCAGACGTCATCTATTCGAACGTCCGCACCCGGGTGCAGCAGTACAGCATCTACGGCTCGATGTGGAACATCGGGATCAAGGGCACCTTCTAGTTTTCCCCTGAGCAACTTGACCTCCCGCGGCCCTCCAGCCGCGGGAGTTTTCTTTTATGGAGACCTCGCATGGTTCTGAGGATCGATCGTCGCCGCCTGGTCATGGGCGGCCTGGGACTGTCTGGCCTGATGCTGCCCGCCGGCCAGGCCCTGGCCCGGCAGCTGACCACGGCCACCGGCTTCACCCACAATGTCGCCAGCGGAGAGCCGGGTCCGGACTCGATGCTGCTGTGGACGCGCTATGTCCCGATGAGCGACGGCGTCACCCGGCTGGAGGCCGAGGTGGCCCTGGATCCGGACTTCGCCAAGGTCGTGGCCGGCGGCGTCGTGCGCACCGGCGCCTATCGCGACTGGACGGCCAAGATCACCGTCGACGGCCTGAAGCCCGCGACCGTCTACTGGTACCGCTTCATCGCCCCGAACGGCGAGCGCTCGCCCGTCGGCCGCACCAAGACCCTGCCGGAAGGCAAGGTCGACCGCTTCAACCTGGCGGTCTTCTCGTGCTCCAACCTGCCCCAGGGCCTGTTCAACGCCTACGCTCATGCCGCGGCGCGCAAGGACGTGGACCTGTGGCTGCACACCGGCGACTACATCTACGAGTACGGCGTCGCCTCGACGCGCGAGGCCGACTGGGCGCCAGGCCGTAAGGAGCAGTTGCTGCCGGTCACCGAGATCCTGGCCATCGCCGACTACCGCCTGCGCTATGCCAGCTACCGCGCCGATCCGGACCTGCAACGCCTGCACCAGCTGGCTCCGATGGTGGCCCTCTGGGACGATCACGAGTCCGCCAATGACAGCTACGAGGCCGGCGCCCAGAACCACCAGCCCGACAAGGAAGGCGACTGGAACATCCGCCGCGCGGCGGCCATGCAGGTCTATCGCGAGTGGATGCCGGTCTCGGACGAGCCGTGGAAATCCTACGACATCGGGACCCTGGCCACGCTGTACCGCACCGAGTCCCGCCTGCTGGCCCGCACCAAACCCGCCGACCTGGGCGCGGCGTTCAGGGCGGCCGATCCGGACGCGGCCCTGAAGGCGTTCCGCGACGGCGTCTGGAAGGACCCGGCCGCCACCATGATGGGCTCCACCCAGGAGAGCTGGCTGGCCCACCAGATGAAGGCGACCAAGGGCGCCTGGCAGCTGGTCGGCATGGGCACCATCCTGGGCCGGACGGTCATGCCCAAGGACGCCGTCGACTGGCTACGTCCCGAGGTCGGCGAGAAGAAGGTCGCCGGCTACAAGAACAACATCCGCGCCGCCGCCCAAGGGATGCCGATGTGGATGGACCGCTGGGACGGCTATCCCGCCGCCCGCTCGCGCCTCTTGAAGTCCGCCCAAGCCGCCGACGCCGACCTGGTCATGCTGTCGGGCGACAGCCACAACGCCTGGGCCTATGGCCTCATGGAAGATGGCCAGCCCGCCGGCGTCGAGTTCGCTGGCCAGGCGGTGACCTCCAACGGCCTGGAAGGCGACATGGGCGCCGATCCCAAGGTCGTAGCGCAAGGCTTCATGGCCGCCAATCCCGAGCTGAAATGGGCCGACACCAGCCAGCGCGGCTACATGATGATCCAGGTCACGCCCCAGCGCGTCACCGGCGAGTGGCTGTTCCTCCAGACCATCAAGGCCCGCTCGACGGCCCTGTCCGGCTCGCACCGGATGTCGGTGGAGCGCGGCCGGCGGGTGTTTACGGCGTAACCTTCAGCATCACCGGCCCCAGCAGGCCCGACGGCGACAGCGCGTCGTCGGGCTTGAACGGCTGGATGGGGGCGAAGGTGTAGCGTTTCGCCCCCGGCTGCAGGTCGCCGATCATCCGGTTGGCCCAGAAGTTCACCACCCGGATACTCAGCGTGTTGCGGCCGGGCTTGAGGGCGTCGGTGACGTCCACGGCGTAGGGCGGCTTCCACTGGGTCGCCAGGGTCTTGCCGTTCAGGGTGACGGTGGCGAACTCGCGCACTTCGCCCAGGTCGAGCTGCACGCGGCCTTTCAGCCAGGCGCGCGGGACCTCGATCGTCTTTTCGTAGGTCGCCGCGCCGGAATAGTAGCGGACACCCGGATCGGCGTTGTCGGTCCACGAGGCCAGCTTGGGCAGGCTCACGCTGGCCGGCGCGCCCCAGCCGGGCTCGAACTTCACGGTCCAGGAGCCGTCGAGGGGCTTTGAGACTGGCGCAGGGCCGACCAGCGCCGTGCGCGCCAAGTCGGCAGTCTGCATGCGGAAGACCACGAACACCGCATCATAGGGCGCCAGCTCCAGCGTGACCTCGGTGCGCCCCTCGCGCTGGACGAAGGGCGCGGGCTCACCCTGCCCGGTGTCAGCGCGCCACAGCTCGGGGGCCTTGCCGGCGATGCGGAAGGACGGCGCGATCTTCAGAGGCTGGCCGCTGGTGTTGGCGACGAAATAGAGTTCGCCATCGTCGAGTACGCGACGGGTCCAGACGAGGCTGTCGCCCTGGCCGGTGATCGCCGGCGAGCCCAGAGCCGCCTCGACGCCGCCGGTGCGAACCGGACCGTTCCAAAGCTTGTCGACCAGCGACTTCCATTCGGTATCGGCCGCGGCGCCGCCGGTCAGAGTCGGGGAGCCCTTGGGTCGTTCTCCAACGACCAGCCCGCCGGCCGCGACCAGAGCCTCGATCTTTCGTAGCGCCGGCAGGCTGATCTGCTCCACGCGCGCCGGGATGACCAGGGCCGCGTAGCTGGCGCCCGACGGCAGGACCAGCCGACCGTCCTTCACACTCATCCGCTGGATCAGGCTCTCGGCGTCCACATAGTCGAAGTCCCAGCCCTTCGGCAGGTTCGGCCAGCCGCCCTCGACATAGGGCAGCGCCGTCGCGGCGTCCTCGCCCTGGAAGTAGGCGATGTCCGCCCCCGGCCGCCCCTGGCGCAGCATCCAGCCGCTGCGGGCCAGGTAGTCGGTCCAGGTCCGCATCTCGCCTTCGGCCCAGGTCTCGTTGCGCGACAGGTGCTGGCCATACTGGCGCAGGGTCATGCCCGGCTTGCGGTCGGTGAACGGCTGGTGGGCCGAGGTGTGCAGGACGAAGTGGTTGATGCCCTCGGCCATGTAGCGATCGACGATGCGCTTGTGCTGCCAAGGACCGGTGCGCCAGGGATCCTCGCCCATGGTCGTCAGGGCCTCGGCGCCAACGAGTTGCTTGCCGTAGACGTGGGCGGCCGAGGCGGCCTCGCGCACGTCGCCCATGTGGGCCGCGGGCGGCGGCTTGCCTTCCGGATAGACCCAGAACTCGCCCATGGGCACGTCGACCCGGCCCTTGGCCTGCAGGCCGTCGGCGATGGTCGGCAGGTCCACGCCCGGGGCCTCGGCGTCGTAGCGCATGCCCTCTTCGTGCAGGATCCTGGCGATCTCGGCGAAGTGGCGCTCGGTCAGCAAGTCGGCGATCGTGCGGCGATAGTCGGCCAGGAAGCGGTCGGAGGCCTCGGCGCTCTGCACCACCCGGCCGGCCAGCACCGGCAGCCAGGGGGTCAGGGCGTAGCCGCGCCGGGCCTGGAACTCGGCGGCCATGGCCTCGGTCCAGTTCTGCTGCCCGACCTCCCAGCTGTCGGTGATGACGAAGCCCAGGCCGTCCTGACCGTAGAGGTCGCCCAGCTGCGTCTTCAGCGGCTCCAGCACGCCCCGCATGTGGGCGCGGACGTGGTCGGCGTTCAGCTTGTCGACCTCAAGGCCCAGGCTCTCGGCGGCGGCCGGCGTGTCGCGGCGGCCGGTCAGGGACCAGCCGTAGCGGACTACGCGCCAACGGCCGGCGGGCGGGGTCCAGTCCAGGGTTCCGTCGGCCTTGAGGCGGCTGGTCAGGTCCAGCACCCCGGCGGGCGCGATCGCCTTGTCGGTCGCGGGCGTCGCGGCGGCCCAGTTGTCGGTCAGCACGCCCCAGCCGGCCTTCTCCTGGAAGCGGTCGACGCGGGGGTCGGTATGGATCGCGAACTCCGTCACCGAGGTCGGCTTGGCGTCCGCCGCCAGGCGCAGGCGGAACACGCTGGCCGTGGTCTTGGGAAAGGCGAAGGTGCGGACCGGCAGACCCTGACGGACCTCACCCGGCAACTTCATCAGTGTACGGAACGGCTGCCCATCATCGCTGGCCTCGACCACCCCATTGGGCATAGCGCCGTCCACCGCAACAGTCACGGCGCGGGCCTCGACCGGCGCGGCGTAGCGCAGCAGCACCCACCCGTCGCCGGCCACCTTCTCGACCGCCAGCGCGGCATAGGCGCCGTCAGCCAGTTTGCCCGCCGCGACCGGGCCGGCGCTGGAGGTCGCCTCCGCTACGGCCGGTGCAGCGTCCTCGCGCCAGGCAACCACGGCGACATCACGATAGAGCCGGGGTTCGGCGAAGCGGGCGGTGATCGGCAGGTCCTGGAACGGGCCGCTGACGCCCGGCGGCGGAGCCAGGGTGATCGGGCCCTTGCCGGAGACGACCGTCTCGCTCCAGACCAGCTTCTTCATCGCCTCTTCAGGCTTGACCCAAGGCCCGCCGGTCTCGCTCCAGCCACCGCCGGCCTGCATGCCGAACTGCAGGCCCAGGCGCCTGGACTCGGCCGCCGCATAACGCACCGCCGCCTTCCACTCGGGCGAGCCGTAGCCGATGCGTTTCTCGACATATTGCGGGATCGGCGGCGAGCCGAAGCCGATGTCGAACAGGATCGAACCGCCGATGCCGGCGCGCTTCATCCATTCCAGGTCGAGGTGGATGCCCTCCTGGGTGACGTTGCCGTTGATCCACTGCCAGAAGACCTGCGGCCGGGCCTCGGCCGGCGGGGCAGCGAAGCCGTCGCGCAAGGCGTCCGCCGCCAGGGCGACATGGCTGACGCTCAAGGCCAGGATCAGACCCAACGCGACTGGGCGTTTGTTCACGCCGCTTCTCCCTCAAGCAACTGGCGCTCCAAAGCGGCCGCCCGCACAATAGCGTCCAGGCCCTGAAACGAAAGCTGGTATGATGAGTATATCAGCTTGCCTTCCCTAGCGGCGTCGCCTTTGATGGCGCAAAGCCAGGGAGGCCAACCATGCTTATCGACCGCCGTCTGTTCGCCGCCTCGGCGCTCGCCTTTTCCCTGGCCGGCGCGACGCACGCCGCCGCCCACCCCTGGTACACCCAAGGCGCCTTCGCCCCGACCGAACGCATCGCCATCCAGGTCACCAACGACCTGGACGAGGACCGAGTGGCGAGCCCAGTGACCCTCACGCCCGAACAGCTACCGATGCTGCGCGGCGCCCAGGCCCTGACCGTGACCCTGGTCGATCCCGACGGCGCGCCGCGACCCGCGCCCGACCACGAACGCCAGGCCATGGAAGGCCCGCACGGGCATCTCGTCGAAACCAACGGCCGCGCCGTCGACTACCAGATGGACGACCTGAACGCCGACGGCCTGTGGGACGAGCTGTTCTTCCAGGTCGATCTCAAGGTCCACGAGACCAAGACGATCTACATCTATCGCGGCTTCCAGCAGCGCGGCTGGAACCCCCACCGCACCCATGCCGGCATCGGCAGCTACATGCGCCACACCGTGCCGTTCTGGGAGTCGGAAGCCGTCGGCTGGAAGCTGTGGTTCCCGACCGACGCCGACGTCTATGGCAAGCGCGCGCCGATGCTGATGTCGCCGCGCCTGTATGGCGAGAACCTGGATGGTTATGCGGTGTCGCGGATCGATCCCAAGCTGGGCTCGGACATCATGTCGGTGGATGACAGCTTCGGCGGCGGCGGCATCGGCGTGTTCGACGATCCGGCGAAATCCGACGCGATCTCGCGCCCGCGCTTCACGCCGAAGTCGGACCAGGCCAACCGCTTCAACGGCAACGGCGTGACCGACACCCGTTACGCCTTCGAGGTCGTGACCAACGGTCCGCTGCGCAGCATGATCCGCGTCAAGACCATGAACTGGGACAGCGGCAAGGGACGTTACGAGGTCGAGCAGCTCTACACGGCCTATGCCGGCCAGAACTATTCGACGGCCCGCGTGACCTTCAAGACCTTCGCGCCCAAGGCCAAGGGCGCGGCCTGGGCGGCGGGCATCCGCAAGCACGCCCCGGAAGAGATCCTCTACCAGCAAGGCGGCGTGGCCATCACCGGCGGCAGCGAGCTGGTGCGCAACCCCGACGACAAGGAGGCGGTGCAGAACGGCTTCCGCATCGACTATGCCGGCTCTGCCCTGGTCGTGCGCGACGCCTACAAGCCGATCTACGTCTCCAGCCCCGAGCGCCAGGGCAACCACGTCTTCAAGGTCGCCCCGACCAAGGACAACCGCTTCGAATACATGATCGCCGCCGCCTGGAGCGAAGGCCCCACGCTGAAGACCGCCGACGCCTTCAAGGCCTACGTGATCAAGTCGGCGCGCGAGTACAATTCGCCAGTGCGAGTCGGCAGCGTGACGGCCCAGAAGAAGTAGGCGCCGCTTACGAAGACCCGGCGCCGTTCGCGAAAGCGGGACTGGCGGACGAGGGCATGGTCGGCGAGGAGGCGGGAAACCTCCTCAAGCCCGAGACCGACCATGTTCGCCCTTCTCGCCGCCGCGCTCGTCGCGGCCGCCTCGCCTCAGTTGGACGCCGTGCCACAGACCCACCTCGACGCGGCCTTGCGGTGCCGGCTCGGCGCCTACGCCCTGCCCGCCGGCAAGGTCGTGACCATCACCGGAGACGGCGGCCATGCCCGGAACCTGCGCTACACCCTGTCGACCGGCGCGTTCGGCCGGCTGCGCGAAGGCCCGGACGGCACGTACTCTGCCGGCACGCTCACGGTCGCCTTTGAACCTTGCGAGACCGGCCGCTTGAAGCTCGCTGGCGAACAAGGCTCGCGCCAGCCGCTGACCGAGACGGACACGACCTTCTCCAGCGACGGCATCAGGCTGCACGGCAAGCTGGTCATGCCAGCGGGCGCCAAGGCCCTGGCCGTTTGGATCGACGGCTCCAATAATGATCCGTCAACGGATGATACTGTGTGGCAGTACGAGCTGGCGCGTCGTGGCGTGTCGGTTTTTGTCTATGACAAGCGCGGCACGGGCACGTCCAGCGGCGCGCTGTCGGCTGATTTCCAGGTGCGGGCGCGCGATACGGCCGCCGCCGTCCAAGAAGCTCGCCGCCTGGCGCCCGGCATCCGTAAGGTCGGCGTGATCGGCGGCAGCCAAGGCGGCTGGGTCGCGCCGTTGACGGCGACCCTGACCCCACTGGATTTCGTCATCCCCGCCTTCGCGATGGCCGAAGGTCCGATCGCCCAGGACCGCCAGGTGGTCGAGGCGCAGTTGGCCGGCTTCCCGGCGGAAGATATGGCCAAGGCGGCGACGCTCACCGCGCTCACCGCGCGGATCGTGCTCTCCAACTTCCGAGAAGGCTTCACAGAGCTGGACGCCTTCCGCACCGAGCACGTCGGCGAACCCTGGATGAAGACGATCCAGCCGCGTTCCTACACCGGCATCCTGCTGACGATGTCCAGCGCCGACGCCAAGGCCGGCGGCGCGGCGGCCTCTCAGGGTCTCAGCTTTGGCTACGAGCCCCGTCCGGTGATCGAGACGATCAAGCCCCGCCAGCTGTGGCTGCTGGGCGGCAGCGACCGCCAGGCCCCGAATGCGGGCACGCAGTCCATCCTGCGGGAGATCCAGCAGCATCGACGGGACGTGAGCGTGGTGGTGTTCCCCAAGGCCGACCACGGCCTGATCGAGCGCACCAAGACGGCGGAAGGGACCACGACCAGCGCCTATTCGGCCGGTCTGTTCGACATCACCGCGGACTGGATCAAGACCAGCCGGCTGCCCGGAACCGGAAACTTCGTGGTCCGGCCGGACTAGAGCAGGTCCCCTCATCACCGATCATCCCCGCGAAAGCGGGGACCCAAGCTGGCTTTCAGGATGGGGAGCGGCGGAGCAAAACCCTCTGGCCCGGCTTGGATCCCCGCTTTCGCGGGGAAAGTCGGGTTTGGGGTAGAGTTCGGAAAACTAAGGGATCCGACCTTAAGCCTCGGCCAGGTCCAGCGCGCGCAGCAGCGCGGCCTCTGCCCCATCAGCGTCGCGGGCCCGCAGGCGTTCGACGATCTGGCCGTATTCCGCAACCAGCTTGCCGCGCGCCGCCGCGTCCAGCTCCAGGTGAAGCCAGCCCAGCATCGCCTCGGCGACCGCGTCGAAGATGGCGTTCCGGGAGATGGCGGCCAGCTTGCCGTGGAACTGGCGGTCCAAGGCGACGAAGGCCTCGCCATCGTCCAGGGCGTCCTGCTGCTGGGCGACCAGCCCCTCCAGCTGCTCCAGGTCAGCGGCGTCGGCCTTCACCGCCGCCTCGCGGACCATGCCGCGCTCGAAGAAGCGGCGGGCTTCCTTCAGGTTCTCGACCATGTTCGGCGAGGCCGACAGCATCAGCTGAGCCACCAGGTCCAGCTGGCCGACGGCCGCCTTGGCGCTGAGCGGCCGCACGCGGGCCCGCTCGCCGTGCTTGATGGTGATCAGGCCCTGGGTCGCCAGGGTCTGCATCGCCTCGCGGATCGCCGGCCGGCCCACGCCGTAGCGGACCATCAGCTCGCGCTCGGACGGCAGCGCCTCGCCCGGCGCGTACTCGCCCGAGGTGATCATCGCCTTCAGGCGGTCGAGGACATGGTCGGAGAGCTTGCGCTTGGCGATCGGCGCCTCGACCAGCCCTCCGTCTGTCTTGTGGAGCGCCATGTCCGGAAACTGGAGCAAGGCCGGTTCGAAGTCCAGATAGCGGATCTCGACCGCCCCTCGGGCGCGGTGGAAGGCCGGTCGTTCACCACCGCGCGGCCGAGGCAAACGCCGTTCGGCGCCGCCCGGGATCCGCAGCTTGAGCGACCGCCGTCCCATCCTCAGTACGACGAGAACAGCGCCGCGCGGGCCAGGCGCTGGGCCTCCAGGGCGTCCTGGCGATCCTGGGCGGCCTGCATGGCATCGAAGTCCAGCTTGTCCAGCGCCCGGTCGATGACCTTCAGAAAGTCGATGGCCAGCTTGGCGGCCGTGACGCTGTCCTCGCGGAACGGGAACTGGTCCAGCTGCCAGACGCCTTCCCACCTGTTCTTGCGCAGGACGTAGAAGAACTCGAACAGCTCGATCGGGTGGACCGAGCCGGCGACCATGTCGTCATCCCAGCTGCGCAGGTTGTCATTGACGTCCATGCCGAACAGGCGGCCGTGGTCGATGGCCAGCTGGGCCGCGTCGGCCGGCGACTCGCCGCCATACAGCGAGTGGCCGAAGTCCAGCAGGATGCCGATATTGGGCAGGCCGATCTTCTCGATGCCCAGCAGGGTGCGGGCCACCGAGTCGAAGCTCATGTGGTTGCGCGGCTCGCGCGGCTTGTACTCGATGACGAACTTCAGGTCAGGGTTCTGGCTGGCCAGCTCGCCGACGCCGTCCATCGACATCTGCCACAGCTTCTTGTGGTCGACCTGGAAGGGGTAGTCCCAGCCGTCCTGACCCGGCCACAGCTTGACGTAGTCGGCGCCGAAGCGGCGGACGACATTGGCCGCATCGTTGCACATCTCGTTGGCCAGGCGGCGGATGCCCGGATCGGGATTGGTGAAGGCGCCCTTCGAGAACTGGCGGGTATAGATCTCGGGCGTGATGCCGATGACCCCCAGGTTGTTGCGCTTCAGCGCCACCTCGACCTCGTCGAGGCTCAGCTTGGGATCGACGAACGGATAGTTCAGGTCGACCACCGACAGGTCGCCGACCTGGCCGGCCTTGTCGATCGCCTCGATCAGGCTGACGGGCGGGCCGTAACCGTCGGTGGCGTAGCGGTCGACATAGGTGGCGAAATGCCAGATGCCGGCTCCGAACTTCAGCTTGCTCATGAGCGCGTACTCCAGAAACTAACGACGGGTGAGGTTGAAATTGTCGAGGTCGCGGGCGTTGGCCGACGTGACCAGGAAACAGTCCATCAGCTGCTTTTCCGGCTGACCGGTCTTGCCGGTCTTCAGGAAGCGGTCGGCCAGCTCGACGGCGTACTGGGCCTGGCGAAAGGCCGGCTGCAGCACGGTGGCCTTCAGTTTGCCGGCCAGGATCGCGTCGCGGGCGTCATTGCTGCCGTCGAAGCCGACCACCACGACGTCGCCGCGCCCGGCGCTTTCCAGGGCGGCTGCCGCGCCCATGGCCATGGTGTCGTTGCCGGCGATGACGCCCTTCACCTCGGGATGGGCCTGCAGAATCGACTGGGTCTTGGCGAAGGCTTCCGACTGGCTCCAGTTGGCCGACTGGCGGCCGATCATCTTCAGGTCCGGATACTGGTCGATCACCTCGTGGAAGCCGCGCGAGCGGATGGCGGCGTTGGTGTCGCTCTCCTTGCCGAGCAGCTCGACATAGGCGCCCTTTTCGCCCATCGCCTGGACGAAGGCTTCCGCGCCCAGGGCCGCGCCCTGGAAGTTGTTGGAGACGATCTGGGCCGTGGCCAGGCCGCGGACATTGATCTCGCGGTCGATCAGGAACACCGGCACGCCGGCCGCCTTGGCCTTGCCGATCGCCGCCGCGCTGGCGTCGGCCCCGGCATTGTCCAGGATGATGGCGGCGGCGTTGCGGGCGATCGCCGTGTCGATCAGCTGGCTCTGCTTGAAGGCGTCGTCGTCGTGCGAGAACTTCAGGGTCTCGTAGCCCAGGGCCTTCGCCCTCGCCTCCGCCCCCAGCGCCTCTTGGCCGAAGAACGGATTGTCCATCGACGGGGTGATGATGACGATCAGGTTCGAGCGGCCTTTCGGCGCCAGCCACGAGATCCCGAGGACGACCGCGACGACGGCGGCGATCGCGATGATCAGGTGGCTGCGTTTCATGGCGCTCCTTAGGCGGTGAGCACGCGGATCCCGCGCGCCTCGAGGGCCTTGCGGTCCTCGTCGCGGATCCCGTCGTCGGTGATCAGGGTGTGGACGACCTCGACCCCGCCGCCCAGCGACGAGAACGAGGTGCGGCCGATCTTGGTGGAGTCCGCCACCAGGCAGACATGCGAGGCCGCCGCGATCATCGCCTTCTTGATCGGCAGGTCGGCCAGGGACGGATAGGTGAGGCCCGCTTCTAGCGAGATCGCCGCTGTGGCCAGGAAGCAGGTCTCGGCGTACAGGCCCTCAAAATAGGCCGCCGAGCGCTCGCCGCTCAGCGACAGGGTCGGGGCCTTGAACTGGCCGCCCGGCATGTGGACCGTGCACGAGGGCAGCGCCCCCAGGGTCAGGGCGATGTTCAGGGCGTTGGTGACGACGTTGAGGTTCTGCCGCTCCAGCAGGTTCAAAGCGACCTCGGTGGTGGTCGAGCCGCTGTCGAGGATCAGGGTCTGGCCGTCGGTGACCAAGGATGCGGCCAAGCGGCCGATCCGGCGCTTGGCCTCCATGTTGACCCGGTGCTGCAGGGCCATGTCGCGCACCTGCTGGGGCACCGAGCGCAGGAAGGCGCCGCCGTGCTCGCGCACGATGTGGCCCTCGGTCTCCAGCTTCTCCAGGTCCTGGCGGATGGTGGGTTCGGAGACCCCGAAGGCTTCGGAGAGCTCGCGCACCCTGGCGCTGCCTTCTTCCTGCAGCCACTCCAGGATCTTCATGCGGCGCGGCTCGGCCAGCAGGCCCGAGCCGGCCGTGGCCATGGCGCGCTGGCGGGCCGAGCTCTTGGCGGCGGTATCGTTTTGAGGGCTCTTCGGCTTAGCCATGGCTCTCTTGCTCCTCTGCGAGACGGCGTCCACGGTCAGGCCCTGCCCGATGCCGTGAGACGTCCTTGCAGCTGGTCGAGCACGACAGCGGCGATGATCACAAGTCCTTTGATGACCATCTGCCAAAACTCGCTGACGCCCATCATCACCAAGCCATCGCCCAGCACGCCGATCACGCAGGCGCCGATCAATGCGCCGCCGACCGTGCCGCGCCCGCCTGACAGCGAGGCGCCGCCCAGGACGACGGCCGCGATGGCGGAGAGTTCGAAGGTCTCGCCGCTGGCCGGATGGGCGGCCACCAGCTCGGAGGAGACAATCAGGCCCACCAGCGCCGCGCAGACGCCGGAGATCACATAGACGGCGACCTTGACCCGCTCGACCCCCACGCCCGACAGCATGGCCGCGCGCTCGTTGCCGCCGATGGCGTAGACCCAGCGGCCGAAGGGGGTGTCCTTGGCGACGAAGGCGGCAACCAGGGCGATCAGCGCCAGCAGGATCACCGTTACCGGCAGACCCAGCACCGAGGCCGAGCCCAGCAGCGGGAAACCCTCGTTGCCCAGGTCCGGACGGCCCACCAGGTTGGGGAAGGTCGCGCCGTTCGACAGCAGCATGGCCGCGCCGCGCGCGACGTAGAGGACGCCCAAGGTGGCGATGAACGGCGCGATGCGGAAACGCGCCACCAGCACGCCGTTGAACAGCCCCGCGATCCCGCCCAGCACCAGCACGAGGGCGATGACCACCGGCACGCTGGGATAGACCACCACGCCCAAGGGCTGCAGCGTCACGCCGTTCAGGATCAGGGCTCCTGCGACCATGCCGGCCAGGCCCGCGATCGAGCCCACCGATAGGTCGATGCCGCCGGTCAGGATGACGTAGGTCATGCCGATCGCCAGGATCGCCGTGATCGCCACGTGCTTGAACATGATCAGGAAGTTCGAGGCCGACAGGAAGTTGGGGGCCATCACCGAGAAGAAGGCGACAACTACGGCCAGGGCGATCAGGGCGCGCAGCTTCAGCAGCAACGCGACGATGCTCGGCCCGGTCGAGGAAGTAGCTTCGGTCGCCATTACGCGGCGGTCTCCCTAAACAAAAAGGGGGGCGGGACGGCGTTGGAGGCGGCCACCAGGGCGGCTTCGCTCGCTTCTTCGATCGTCAGGTCGGCGGTCAGGCGGCCGGCGGCCAGCACCAGCACGCGGTCGGCGACGGCCTGGGCTTCCAGCAGGTCGGAGGTGGCGAAGACCACGGCCAGGCCCTGGTCGGCCAGGGCGCGCATGGTGTCGAACACCTCGCCGCGCGCGCCGATGTCGACGCCCCGGCTGGGCTCGTCCAGCAGCATGACCAGCGGCCCGGTCATCAGGCCCCGCCCGATCACCACCTTCTGCTGGTTGCCGCCCGACAGCGAGCCGATCGCCGCCTCGGCGCCCGCCGCCTTGACGCCCAGGCGGGCCATCATGTCGGCGATGGCCCCGCGCTCCGCGCCCTCGCCGATCCGGCCGCCGGACAGGAAAGCGAGCAGGCTGGAGAGACCAAGGTTTCCACCCACGGACAGATTGTGGAACAGGCCGTCGCGCTGGCGGTCCTCGGGCACGAACCGCAGGCGCTTGCGGCAGCGCTCGGCCAGGCTCAGCGTCGAGACGTCCTCGCCGTTCAGGATCACGGTCCCGCCGGCGTTGCGGGCGCCGCACAGGCTTTCCAGCAGCTCAGTGCGGCCCGAGCCCAAGAGGCCGTAAACCGCCGTGACCTCGCCGGCCCGGAAGTCGGCGCTGACATGGTCGACCAGGAAGCCGCCGCCGCGACGCGGCAGGGCGATGTCACGGGCCGACAGCACGACCTCGCCGGCCTTGCGCGTCCCGCCGCGCGGCCGCTGGCGGGCCTTGTCGCCCAGCATCTTGTCGATGATCCAGGCCACCGAGACCTTGGACGCCGGTTCGGACGCGATCAGCCGGCCGTCGCGCAGCACGGTGACGTAGTCGCCGATGCGCATCAGCTCTTCCAGCCGGTGGGAGATGTAGATCACCGCCACCCCGGCCCGCTTCAGCTCGCCGATGACGCCGAACAGCACTTCGACCTCGGCGGCGCTGAGGGCCGAGGTCGGCTCGTCCAGGATCAGCACGCGGGCGTCCTCGACCAGGGCCTTGGCGATCTCGACGATCTGCTGCTCGCCAACCCGCAGGTCGCCGACCGGCGCGTCCGGGTCGATGTGGGCCAGGCGGGCCAGCACCGCGCGGGCGCGGGCCTTCTCGGCGGCGTGGTCGGTGGCGCCGAGCCTGGTCGGCTCACGGCCCAGGAAGATGTTCTGCGTCACCGTCAGGTTCGGGCAGAGGTTCAGCTCCTGGAAGACGATGCCGACGCCGGCCTTGGCGGCCTCGCGCACCGAGGCGAAACGCACTGGCTCGCCGTCAAGCAGCAGGCGGCCCGAGGTGGGTTGCTCCACCCCGGCCAGGATCTTCATCAGGGTCGACTTGCCCGCGCCGTTCTCGCCGATCAGCACGTTGACGGCCCCGGCATGCACATCGAAGTCGACGCCGTCCAGCGCCGTGACGCCGCCATAGGTCTTGCCGATCTTCTCCGCCCGCAGCACGTCGTCAGGCTCCGACCCGCTCGAGGCGCACGGGCGTGACGACCACGGGATCGCCGGCCTTGCCCAGCTGGAACACGCCCTGGAAGCGCACGCGGTCGCCGGGCTTGAGGCCCTCGGCCGCCGGCCGCGCCTGGCGCAGGGCCCGCTTGGTCAGGGCCCCGCCGACCTCGGCGAAGGCGATCTGGTTGGAGAAGTCGTTGAAGGTCACGAATGGCAGGCTGTCGCGCAGGGCCGAGCCCGAGACCACCGGCCCGACCACCACCTCGACCGGCTTGCCGTCGACCGTGACGGTCACCGCGCCGGCGCGGGCGTTGGTCTTCACGGCCGTGACCTGGCCCTCGCCGTTCGCCACGAAGGTCCAGGGCGAGCCGTCGCCGGCCTGGCGACCGTCGGCGGCGGCGATATCCTTGTCGATCTGCGCGGTGAGCTCGGCCAAAGGCTTGGCCTGCTTGTTCCAGTAGGGCGCTGCCTGGGCGCCCCAGACGGCGTCGACATAGCGGGTGGCGTCGAAGCTGCCGGCCTGGCGCTCGCGGGCGGCGCGATCGGCGGCGATGGGGATGACCTTGCAGGCGCTGACCACGGGCAGCAGGGTGACCAGGACAAGGGCCAGGCCTGTCCGGCGCATGCTGTCGTTGCGATCCTGCTCACCCGCCTTCCGCAACGTCAGCAACTCCCCAGAGTGTGCGCCGTTTTCGGCGCTACTTTCGAATGATTTCGAATTCGGGCGAAACGTGTCATGGCGGATTGGGGCTGTCAATCGACCCTTACCGCAAAGGGATTGCACACTGGCGGCGGTCGCGATTTCCGCCATGCCCATATGGACTTAGGCCCCGAAAACGGCCCTCCCTGCGCAGGCCCGCGCGCTTTCTCACACCAACCAAAACGAAGAAAATCGAAAACAAACGACGCATTTCGTCGTTGCACTCGCAAACCGCCACGCCTAGTTTGCCCGTCGAGGGAGGCCTGGAACCAGGCGGAATCGAGCGCGGTCGAAAAACGCGCCTCTTCCGCGGTCGCACGCGCCCTCAATGTATGCCGCGACGACCAGCGAGACCGTCGAAGATGAATCAAGTTCACCGCCAGGGCGCGGACGACCTGCCAAGCCGCGCCGCCCATGTGGCCCAGCGCGCCAACTGGATCCGTCGCAGCGCGCTGAAGATGATCTTCGAGGCCAAGCAAGGCCACCCCGGCGGCGACCTGTCGGCGGCCGACATCCTGGCGGTCCTGTATTTCGACGTCATGCGCTACGACGCCAGCCAGCCCAACGCGCCGGGCCGCGATCGCTTCATCATGAGCAAGGGCCATTGCACCGGTGCCTTCTATTCGGTGTTGGCGGGCGCGGGCTTCTTCCCGGAGGAAGAGCTGTCGACCTACCTCCAGCCGCTGTCGCGCCTGAACGGCCACCCCAGCCGCACCTATCTGCCGGGCGTCGAGACCAATACCGGCCCGCTGGGCCACGGCCTGCCCGTCGCGGTCGGCGCGGCCATCGCCGGCCAGATCGACAAGGCCGACTTCCGCGTCTTCGTGCTGACCGGCGATGGCGAACTGCAAGAAGGCAGCTGCTGGGAAGCGGCCATGACCGCCGGCCATCGCAAGCTGTCGAACCTGACCCTGATCGTCGACCGCAACCGCCTGCAACAAGGCGCGCCGACCGAGGAGACCGTCAGCCTGGAGCCCCTGGCCGACAAGTGGCGCGCCTTCGGCTGGGACGTGCTGGAGATCGACGGCCACGACCCGGCCGCACTGATCACCGCCCTCGAGACCAAGAGCGAGAAGCCGATGTGCGTGATCGCCGCGACCGTTAAGGGCAAGGGCGTGTCGTACATGGAAAACCAGGCCGGCTGGCACCACGGCTGCCCCAATGCCGAACAGTACGCCCAGGCCCTGGCGGAGCTTTCTTGACGTGAACGATCCCGAAAAGACCGACGGCCTGTTCGACTGCCGCGAGGCCTATGTCGCGACGCTGGAGGCCCTGGCCGAGGCGGACACGCGGATCGTCGCCGTGGTCAATGACAGCGTCGGCTCCAGCAAGCTGGGTGGCTTCCGCAAGAAATTCCCCGAGCGCCTGATCAACGTCGGTATCGCCGAGCAGAACATGATCGGCGTCGGCGCCGGCCTGGCCAACGGCGGCAAGGTGCCTTTCGTCAGCGGCGCGGCCTGCTTCCTGACCGGCCGGGCGCTGGAACAGATCAAGGCCGACGTCGCCTATTCGCAGGCCAATGTGAAGCTGTGCGGCATCTCCAGCGGCATCGCCTATGGCGAGCTGGGCCCCACGCACCACTCGATCGAGGACCTGGCCTGGCTGCGGCCGATGGCCAACCTGACCGTCATCGTCCCCTCCGATCCCTGGGAGACCGGCGAGGCGATCAAGGCCGCCGCCGCCCTCGACGGGCCGGTATTCGTCCGCATCAGCCGCATGCCGGTGCCGGCGCTCAAGCACACCGTCGAGAGCTTCGAAATCGGCAAGGCCGAGACCCTGCGCGAGGGCGGCGACGTCGCCATCATCGCCAACGGCACCATGGTTTGCCGCGCGCTCGCAGCCGCTGAAGCCTTGGCGGCCGACGGCGTGCAGGCCAAGGTGATCAACATGGCCACCCTGACCCCGCTCGATGAAGCCGCCATCCTGGACGCCGCCAAGACCGGCGCGGTGATCACGGTCGAGGAGCACTCGGTGCGTGGCGGCCTGGGCGGCGCGGTGGCCGAGGTGCTGGCCACCCAGTCCCCCTGCTCGATGCGGATCCTGGGCTTTCCCGGCTTCCTGCCCACCGGCTCGGCCGAGTTCCTGATGGAGCGCTACGGCCTGACCGCCGCCGGCATCGCCGACGCCGCCCGGGACCTCTTGGCGCGATGAACATCCTGGCCATCGACCAGGGCACCACCAACACCAAGGCGGTGCTGGTCGGCCCCGAGGGCGAGATCCTGGCCCAAGCCTCCCGCCCGACGGCGGTCAGCTATCCGCTGCCCGGCTGGGCGGAGTCGTCAGCCGACGACATCTGGGCCAGCGTCGCCAGCGTGATCGAGGAGATCGTCGCCATGGGCCTGCCGGTCGATGCGATCGGCCTCTCCAACCAGCGCGAGTCCGTGGTGCTGTGGGATGCCGCCACCGGCCGCCCGGTCGGTCCCTGCGTGATCTGGCAATGCGGCCGCTCGGCTCCGCGCTGCGAGGCGTTGAAGGCCGACGGTTACGAGCCCGACGCCATCGCCCGCACCGGCCTGACGCTCAATCCGATGTTCTCGGCCGGCAAGCTTTCGTGGCTGCTGGACCACGCGTCGGAGGGTCGCGCTCGCGCGGCGCGGGGAGAGCTGAAAGCCGGCACGGTCGACGCCTGGCTCTTGTGGAAGCTGACCGGCGGCGCGACGCACGCCACCGACCACAGCAATGCCTCGCGCACCCAGTTGATGAACCTCTCCACCTTGGCCTGGGACCCGGAGATGGCGCGGCTGTTCGACATCCCGCTGGAGGTGCTGCCAGAAATCCGCCCCTCGGACGCCCTGTTCGGTGAGACGGCCAGCGGCGCGACCGCCCTGCCCGCCGGCGTTCCGATCCACGCGGCCATGGGCGACTCCCACGCCGCCCTCTACGGCCACGGCCTGGACGGTCCCGGCCGCATCAAGGCCACCTGCGGCACCGGCTCGTCGCTGATGACCGTGACCAGGGAGCGGATCTGGTCAGCGCATGGCCTCTCCAGCACCATCGCCTGGAGCCGGGCCGGCGGCGCGCTGCATGCGCTGGAGGGCAATATCTCGGTCTCGGGCCACACGGTGGCGTTCGTGACCAAGCTGCTGGGCCTGCGTGACGAACTGGCCCTGACGGATCTGGCGCTGACCGTCCCCGACAGCGGCGGCGTCGCCCTTGTCCCGGCCCTGGCCGGCCTGGGCGCCCCGCACTGGCGTGACGAGGCCCGAGGCCTGGTCAGCGGCATGAATCTGGGCACCACGCCCGCCCACCTGGCCCGCGCGGCGCTGGAGGCGGTGGCCTTGCAGATCCACGACGTCTTCATGGCGATGCAAGCCGACCTGCACGGCGACCTCCCAGCCCTGAACGTCGACGGCGGCGCCTCGCGCAACGACGTGCTGATGCAGCTGCTGGCCGACCTGATCGACCGCCCGGTGATCCGCGCCGACGCGGCCGAACTCAGCGCTCTGGGCGCGGCGCGGTTGGCGGCAGAGGGCATGGGGATCAAGGCTCCGCGGGTACGGCCGGCCGAGCGGACGTTTGAGCCCAGCATGAGCGCCGACGTCCGCGAGGCGACCGTGGCGCGCTGGCAGGACGCCCTGCGGCGAGCAATGCTCTAAGCTCACAAATATCCGTTCATCCCCGCGAAAGCGGGGACCCAAGCTGGCTCTCCGGATGTGGCGCGGCCGAGCCAGAACTACTGACTCGGCTTGGATCCCCGCTTTCGCGGGGATGATCGGTGTTGGGTTAGAAGGCGAGCGTTATTGGATTGCCGCTGTAGCGCACCGTCTTTACCCGCTCGCGGCCGCCATCAACCAGCACCACCTTGAACGTCCGCTCCTTCACCAAGCCCGGAAAGCTCCCCACCCGCGCGCCAATGGTCAGCGTCCGCGCGCCATCGCTCCAAGCCAGCGGCGTCACCGCCCGCTCGCCGCGCTCGTAGGCGTAGCTCTCGCCGGCGTCGTCATAGAGTTCGAACGCCCCGTCCGCGCCCGCATAGACGCGCAGCTCCAGCGGGCCCTGCGGATCCTGGTCGGCATACCCGACCGCCCCGCCCAGCGGCAGGATCCCTCCGGCCTTCGCATACAGCGGAATCTTCTCCAGCGGCGCGGCGGCGTCGATCCACTGCCCGCCGGCCAGCTTCTTGCCGGTCCAGAAGTCGTACCAGGGCGCACTCCCCGGCAGGAACACCGACCGCGAGCGCTGGCCGGCGTTCATCACCGGCGCGACCATCAGCGATGGCCCGAACAGGAACTGGTCGCCGATGTTCCAGGTCCGCTCGTCGCTCCGCCAGTCCATGACCAGCGGCCGCATGATGGTGTCGGCCTTGTCGGTGACCCGCCATGCCAGGCCGTAGATGTAGGGCATCAGCCCATAACGCAGCCGGTCGTAGTCCAGCAGGATCGGCGTCTTGTCGCCATAGGCGAACAGGTCGTTGCGGTTGTTCTCGCGCTTGCCGTGGGTGCGGAACAGCGGGTTGAAGACGCCGAACTGGTACCAGCGGACATACAGCTCCTGGAACGCCGGGTCGGTGGTCGCCGGGCCGGTCGGCGGATTGTCCAGCACGCCGCCGTAATAGCCGCCGATGTCGGTGGTCCAGTACGGCATGCCCGACAGCGCGAAGTTCAACCCGCCCTGCATCTGGCGCTGGAACACCGGGAAGCCGTTGAGGATGTCGCCCGACCACGAGGCCGCGCCGTAACGCTGGACGCCGGCGAACGACGAGCGCGACAGGATGAACACCCGCTTGTCGTCGCGCTGCTGGCGCCAGCGATCCGACACCGCGCCCATATGGGCCAGCGGGAAGGCGTTGCCATAGAGCTCGCCCGGCCCGATCGCCAGCTTGCGGCCGTTCAGGGTGCGGTCGGTCTCGGCCATGGTCGGCAGGTGCAGCTCGGGCTCGGAACCGTCCAGCCAGAACGAGTCCCAGCCCTGGTCGAGGAGCTTGGATCCCAGGTGCGACCAGTAGAGATCAGCGGCTTCCGGGTTGGTCGGGTCGTAGAGCGCCGTGCCGGGGATCAGCCAGCCGCGCTCGTTCATGAGCTTGTAGAGCTGCGACGACTTGGACAGCAGCGGCCACATGCTGAGCATGGTGTGGACCTTGCGCTCGCGCAGGGTCTTCAGCAGGCTCGGCACTTCGGGGTAGCCGTCGGGGCGGAACTCCGGATCGCCCATGCGGCTCCACCACCGCCAGTCCTGGACGATGACGTCCACCGGCGCGTCGCCGTCGCGATAGCGCTGGGTGACGTCCAGCAGCTCCTGGCCGCTGGCATAGCGGTCCATCGACTGGAACAGGCCATAGGCCCAGCGCGGGAACAGCGGCGCGGCGCCGGTCATGTCGCGGTACTTGGCGACCACCTGGTCGAACTCGGGACCGTACAGGAAGACGTAGTCGATCGCCTGGCCGACGTCGGCGCTCAGGGTCAGTTCGGTCGGAAAGCGGTTGTCCAGGGTCGAGGCCGAGGCGGTGTTCCACAGCAGGCCGAAACCCTGCGTCGACATCATCAGCGGATGGGCGATGTCGGTATTGGCCTGTGCCAGGCGCACCACCGCGCCCTGGTAGTTGAACTGGCCGGACTGATGCTGGCCGAGGCCATAGAGCCCCTGACGCAAGGCCGGATGGAAGCGCTCGGTGACCTTGTACGCCTTCGAACCGTCCGAAAGCGTCGCGGGATCATAGATGCGCGGCCGCTCGCCCATCTCCTGCAGCAGGATGCGGTCGTCGGGGGCCAGGAAGGTCAGGGTTCCGTCCGACAGCGAGATCGAGACGCGAAGGTCGCCGGTCTTCAGCACCTTGGCGACGGCCATGGCCGTGCCGCCGCCGGCAGCGGTGTTGACGCCGGTGCTGGTGGCCGTGGCGTCGGTCAGGGTCACCGCCTGAGGAACGCACGGCTTGGAGAACCACGGCTGCTGCGGCGACGAGCCCGCCGCCTGGCCGTCGGGGCTGGCCACCACCCGCACAACACCGTCGGCGCAGACCGTCAGGCGCATGACGTCGGCGCCACTGCGGACCTCGACGGCATTGCCGACCGTGTTGACCTGCACCTCAGCCAAGGCTGCGGCGGGCATGGCCAGCATCGCCAGAACCGCCAGTCGAAGCGCCTTACGCATGCTCGAACCTCACCCTCGAACCTCACTGGGGAAACAAAGGCGGCGCCGGTCGGGGGGACCGGCGCCGAAGTACGGTTTGCGCAGGAGGGCACACACCGTTGTGAAAGGCCAGCCAACCTTGGCCGGCCCGGGGGCCTAGAAGGTGTAACGAGCGCCGACGTAGAACTGGCGGCCGCCGACCCGGTAGTTCTCGAAACGCTGGGTCGTGGAGTCGATGTACGAGATGTCTTTCTCGTTGCTCAGGTTCAGCGCGTCGACGCTGACCGACAGCTGGTCGGTGACCTTGTACGAGGCCGAGGCGTCGAAGAACGTGGTCGACAGGTTGCCCTGGACATCCTGGTTGTAGCGGCCCGGGACGGCGGTCAGGTACTTGTCGCGATAGTTCACCGACACGCGAGCCTGCACCTTGCCGCGCTCGTAGTACAGCGTGGCGTTGGCGGCGTTCTTCGACAGGTTCAGCAGCGGCGCGTTGATCTTGGCCGCGCCCGCCGCCGTGGTGGCGAAATAGTCGATGCTGCTGTCGACATAGGTGTAGTTGGCCAGCACGCCGAAGCCGCGGAACATGTCGGGCAGGAAGTCCAGCGGCTGCTGGTAGTTCAGCTCGAAGCCCTTCAGCGGACCGCCGGGGGTGTTGATGACGTTGGTGATGCTGAAGTCGTCATTGGCGTTGACGCCCGTGCCTTCCAGCAGCGAGACCGGCAGGCCCGTCGAGGCGTACGGCGCGATGGTGGTGATGGTCTGAACGTAGGTGCTGATCTTCTTGTAGAAGAAGCCCGCCGACACGATCGTACCCGACTTGGGATACCACTCGATCGAGAAGTCGGCCGACTTGGCGCGGTAGGGATCGAGGTTGGCGTTGCCGGTCGAGACCGAGCGCGAGCCGCCCGCCACCGAGACGCTGGTCGCCGCCGCCAGGTTGCCCAGGGCCGGACGCGCCATGACCTTGGCGGCCGAGAAGCGGACCAGCAGCTTGTCGGTCGGCTCCAGCACCAGGTT
The DNA here is from genome assembly GCF_017744445.1 of Caulobacter sp. Lineage (GTDB taxonomy): Bacteria > Pseudomonadota > Alphaproteobacteria > Caulobacterales > Caulobacteraceae > Caulobacter. Next base: position 175,810 of record NZ_JAGIBH010000010.1, on the reverse strand, counting down.
CAGCGACGGCAGGGTGTCGGTGTACTTGCGCTTGACCGTGGTCATCACGAAGCCGGCGGCGTTCACCGAGGTCGGGACGTTGGTGTAGAAGTTCGAGGTCTGGTTGGTCTCGACATAACGGACGCCGACGTCGCCGCGCACGCGCCAGCTTCCGACCTCCTGGTCGAAATTGGCCATGACGTAGCCGGTCTTGTCCTCCTCCTGCACCGAGCGGTTCTCGCCGCGCACGCTGGCCACGCTCTGCGACAGGGCCGTGCGGCCGGTGTTGGAGTAGATGTTGTAGGCCGCCTGGAAGGCGTCGATGTTCGGCGTCGTCCAGCAGGTCGGCGTCGGGGTCGGCACCTTAAGATTGGCCAGGCCGCAGAACTGCTCGGTCAGGCTCTGGATGGTGTAGCCGGCCGGGATGGCCGGGAAGTTCGCCTCGCCCAGGGCGTAGCGATAGGACTGGGCGCTGAAGTCGTACTGCTTCCAATTGGCGCCGGCGCGCAACGTGAGGCCGTCGTTGAAGGCGTACTTACCGTTGACCTGGACGGTCTTGTACTTGTTGTCGGTGTAGTTCGGGCGCAGGCGGATTTCTGGGCCCGTGGGGCCGGTGCCGCCCGGCTGGGTCACGGTCGGGCCGAAGTACCACAGGGCCGGGTTGGTGACGTCGAAGCCGTAGTTGATCGCCGGCAGGTACTGGCCCTTGGGCCGGATGTCGATCGAGTAGCCGTCGACATTGAAGCGGTCGATCTGGGTCGAGATGTCGTTGAAGTTGTCGAAGTCCGAGTACGAATAGCCAACGACGCCGTCGACGCTGAACTTGTCGTTGAACTTGTGCTCGGCGTTCAGGGTCCACTGGCCAAAGTCGGTCGAGAACTCGTCGCGGTTATGCTCCGAACGCATGTCGACATTGTCGAACAGGCCGTAGAGCATGGTGTTCTTGCTATCCAGGATCATGTCCCGGACCACCATCTCGGGCTTGCCGCCCTGCGAGGCGCCGCGGCTGAAGCCGATGGCTTCCAGCGGCCAGTCGTCGCGACTGACCTTGTAGCGCGAGAACAGGCCGTCCAGCGTGACCTTGGTGTCGTCGGTCGGCGCCCATTGCAGCGAGCCGGTCAGGCCCAGGCGCTCGGTCTTACCCAGGCCCTGCACGTAGCGCATGAAGCGCGGATAGTAGGTCGTGGGCGCGCTGGCCAGGGTGTAGATCGAGGTCGCCTTGGCGAAGTCGGCCGCCGGCACGTCGCAGATGCCGCCGGTCCCCGTGGTCGGCTTGCACCAGCCGCCGTCGCCATTGCCCTGGTTCCACAGGCCCGAGCTGGACTGCTGGAAGTCGACGGCGGTCTTGGAATAGGCGACCGAGAACAGCGCGCCCAGCTTGTCGTCGGCAAAGGTGTTGCTGACCAGCAGCGCCATGCGCGGGCGGGTCTTGCCGGTCTGGTCGTTGTAGCCGGCCTGGGCCGAGGCGGCGAGCTTGAAGCCCTTGTAGTCGAACGGGTGGCCGGTCACGAGGTCGACCGTCGCGCCCAGCGAGCCCTCTTCCACGTCGGCCGACGGCGTCTTGCGCACGTCGATGCGGTTGAAGAGTTCCGAGGCGAAGACGTTGAAGTCGAAGCCGCGGCCGCGGTTGGCGCCGCTGTAGCCGTCGGTCGAGGCCTGGGCCTCCATGCCGTTGATGCGCACGCGCGTGAAGTCGGGACCCAGGCCACGCACGGACAGCGCCCGGCCTTCGCCCTGGTCGCGGCTGATGGCGACGCCGGGGATCCGCTGGATCGATTCAGCCAGGTTGTTGTCGGGGAACTTGGCGATGTCCTCGGCCAGGATCGAGTCGACCACGCCGGTGTTGGTGCGCTTCAACTCCAGGGCCTTGGCCAGGCTGTTGCGGAAGCCGGTGACCACGACCTCGGTGACGGCGGTGTCGTCAGCCTGGGCCGCGGCATCTTGCAGAGCGGCTGCGCCCATGGCGGCGGGCGCGGCCGCGCTGCTCGCCGTGGCGATGGCGTCCTCGGCGTGGGCGACGCCGCCCAGCGCCAGCACCAGGGCCAGGCCCGAAACGCCGCCCGCCAATTGCTTTTGGAATCTGTCGATCATTTCCCGTTTCCCCTTCGCCGCGCGCTCTCGGCGCGGTCGCTTGCGTTTCCTCGTGACGCTTCTGTCGAGCGTCTGGTCGTCTCGAAGTCCGACGCCCGGAAACACGCTCCGGGCGGAAAGCGGCGACGTCGGCCGGAAAGGAAGCCGACGCCGCCTTAGACACGGCCCCAACCCCGAGAGGAGGTCTGGGATGGCGCCGCATTCGTTGTTCGCTGAACAAAAGCGTTATCAAAGGACATCAATCGAAATCAATCGAAAACGTATTGATGGCGAAAGATATGTCTGAGGAATGGTTTTTGGGCGCCACACAACGCGCAGCTCAGCGGCAGTCAGAGCCTTTCAGGCAAGGAATTTCAACGCGAAAGGCTCATTCCCAGATGATGGGAACAGCGACTTTCGTTTTCCTTTCTTTTCGCTTGAACCGCGCGAAATCCGCGTTGACCCCCACCTTGGCCGTCGGTACCTGTTGCCTCAGCCAAGGCGCATGAGCGCCAGAGAGGACCCAGATCCCGGAACGCCGGGACCGCAGAGGTCCGAACGGGGAAAGGATCCGCGCATGACGGGAATTGCTTCGCTGGCCAGAGGGCTTCGCACGGGCGCCAGCCTGGCGCTGATCGCGGCGCTGACGGCCTCGCCGGTCCTGGCGGCCCAGGCGCCAGCCGCTCCCGCCGCCTCGCAATCGCCGCTGAAGGCCGCGCACGAAAAGCCGCGCCTGTTCGTGCTGACCGACATCGGCGGCGACCCCGACGACCAGGAGTCGATGGTCCGCCTGATGACCTACGCCAACCAGGTCGACATCGAAGGCCTGGTCGCCACCACGGTGAAGGGCGAGGTCAATCCGCAGCTGATCACCCACATCGTCGACACCTACGGCCAGGTCCGCGACAATCTCGAGCAGCACGAAAAGGGCTTCCCCACCGCCGACGCCCTGAAGGCGACGATCTCCCAGGCCCTGGTTCCGGACGGCAAGACCGCGATCGGCGCGGGCAAGGACTCGCCGGGCTCGGACCTCCTGATCAAGGCCGTCGATCGCGATGATCCGCGTCCGGTCTGGGTCACCGTCTGGGGCGGCCCGACCGTGCTGGGTCAGGCCCTGTGGAAGGTGCGCAACACCCGCTCGAAGGCGGCCCTGGCCAAGTTCGTGTCGAAGCTGCGCGTCTATGCGATCTCGGACCAGGACGACAGCGGCCCCTGGATCCGCCGCGAGTTCCCGGACCTGCACTACATCGTCAGCCCCGGCGTCAGCTTCCACATGTCGACCTGGATCGGCATCGGCGGCGACAATTTCCACGGCCGCTTCGGCGGCGCGAACGAATATCTGGTCAGCAACGAGTGGCTGAACGCCAACATCCGCGCCAAGGGCCCGCTGGGCGCGGCCTATCCCAGCTGGAAGTTCCAGATGGAGGGCGACACCCCGTCGTTCCTGAACCTGATCGACAACGGCCTGTCGGATCCCGACCACCCTGAGTGGGGCGGCTGGGGCGGTCGCTACGAGCTCTACACCCCGCGCAAGGAGCGCTGGTTCCTCGAGCCCGAGACCCGGCCGATCTGGACCAATGCGATGGACGAGGTCTGGGGCCGCGACGGCGAGTGGCACACCACCGCCCAGGCCACGATCTGGCGCTGGCGCGAGGCGTTCCAGAACGACTTCGCCGCCCGCATGGACTGGACGACCAAGCCCTACAAGGAAGCTAACCACCCGCCGGTCCCCAAGCTGGAGACCCCGGACTACATCGTCGCCAAACCCGGCGACCGGGTGGACCTCAGCGCGGTCGGCTCGTCCGATCCGGACGGCGACGCCCTGTCCTACGAGTGGTTCTGCTACGAGGAGGCCGGTACACGCGGCATGACCAGCTCGGCCTCGGGCGTGAAGCTGGACATCAATAACGCCGACCAGCCCAAGGCCTGGCTGACCGTGAAGACCAACCGCGTCGTGCCGCCCGGCACGGGGACCATGCACATCATCCTGGCCGTCACCGACCACGGCTCCCCGCGCCTGACCCGCTACAAGCGGGTGATCATCGACGTGAAGTAGGCAGGCTGGTCCGCGCGAAGGCCGTCTTCGAGACGGGCTCCGTGCCGATCACCGCGCCCTGCGCGAAGTCCAGGCGCGCGGGGGCGCCGGCGGTTTCGAAGGTCAGGGTGTTGGTCCCGCTGCCCTCGACATACTTGCCCGCCTGGCCGCTGGCCGAGACCAGCTGCGGCGCGCCCTTGACCGTGACCAGGCGGTCGAAGGTCAGCTTGGCCCGACCGCCCTCGGTGGCGACAGCGATGACGCGGGGGCCATCGGTCCGCTCGGGGTTCCAGGTTCCAGCGAAGGTCCAGGCCGCGTCGATCTTCGCCGCCTGGGCCTTGCTCAGGCTATCGGCCATCCAGGCGTAGTCGCCGCCCTTGCGATGGCTGTTGCTGAAATAGCGCCGCTCGCCCCACTGGGTCTCGGCGGCCGCGACGCGGTTGCGCTCGATGTCGGCCGGGCTGGGGGTCCCGCCGTCCAGCGGATAAATCACCTGGTAGGTCGGCTTGTCGCGCATCCGTTCCGAGAAGGCGCAGTCCAGGAAATAGAACTGCGCGTCGCGGTGATGGCGGCCCAGATAGAAGTTCGGCGGGCCGTCGAACGTGCAGCCCTTCATGACGAACTTCTTGTCGGCATTGCCCTTGCCCTCATGCCAGACGGCGGCCTCGGCACGGGGATAGACCTGGACGATCTCGGAGTCGGACATGAAGCACCAGCCGCGCGGGCAGACGAAGTCCACCGCGCCGGTGATCCGCAGGTCGGTGTGATAGTAGCGCCCGCCGTCGGGGCTGAGCGGCGTGGCGCCCGGCCCTTCGGAGAGACCCATCTCGGCCTTGGACTTGTCGGTCCGCCACAGGGCCAGGGTGTCGGCGCCCAGGCTCAGCAGGTCGGCGTCCTGGATAATCGTCCGATCGCCTCGGCCCAGCACCGCGAAGGCGTGAGGACCGGCGACAGTGACGGTGTTGTGCACCGTCATATGCTCGAGGACGAAGTCATGGGCGGTGGCCGCGATATTGACCACGCCCTGGCCGATCTCGTCCTTGGTCTCGTTGGCGGGACGATTGGCCTGCAGGCGCAAGCCCAGCCGGCTCTCGCCGCGCAGAGTCACGTAGGGCGCGTCGACCCGCACGGCCTCGTCGTAGAAGCCGTTGCGGACCAGGATCCCCTTGCGCTCGCGGTTATCGGTCGGGATCGACTTCAGCGCCGCCGCGATCGTGCTGAACTGGCCCGAGCCGTCCTTGGCCACCACGATGTCGGGGACCAGGGCGTAGGTCGGCGGGACCGGCGTCGCGGCCCGCGCCGCCATGGGCAGCGCCGAGATGCCGGCCAGCGCCGCGCGGCGCGTCATCGAATAGCTCATGCCTTTTGGGTCCGCAGATAGGTGATCAGGCGCGCCATGTTGTTGATATAGGCGCCGGTGGAAATGCCCATCGGCCCGCTGGGCAGGGTGAAGGGTGAGGTGTCCCAGGCATCCCCCACTTGGCCGACATCGACGAAACCAGCCGGCGGCTTGTCTGGGCCGGGGCCCTGGTAGGGATGGCTGGTCGTGCGCAGCTCCACGGGCCAGTAGCCCTCGGCGTTCAGGCCCGAGACCAACTCGTTCACGGCCGCCAGGCGCTTGCCGTCGCCGACCGTGACATTCAGGTCCGAACCGCCGACATGGCTAACGATGTACGGCGGGAACAGCGACGGCCCACGGCCCATCAGGGTCGAGTTCTTCGTGGCCTCCTCCGGCGACATCGTCGCCACGCGCTCGTAGCGGGCACGCAGGGACGCGACGTTGATGTACTTCTCGGCCTTGGTCCCCTCGGTGTTGAAGTCCGCCCAGAACTTGCCGTTCTGGCTGTTGGAACCGCTGCGGTGGCCACCCAGCAGCTTGCCGGTCGAAGGATCATAGTTGCGGTAGAAATTGCGCCCGTCGGGCCCGCGCTTGTCGGCGGGGATCTCGACGCTGGCCAGCCAGTCCAGCGCCTCGGGCACGCGCGCCAGGTACTTCCGCTCGCCCGTCTGCTGGTAGTAGGCAATCAGCTGCATCACCGCCGCGGCCGTGCCGTGCGGGGTGATCGAGACCGGCTCATAGGTGCGGCCGGTCGCGGGCTTCAGATCGAGCGAATACTGCATGGCCCAGCCCGGCGTGGGCTGCGGCTGCTGCAGGGCGATGATCAGCTCCATGCCACGCTTGACCGGCTCGCGGACCCGCTCGTCCTTCAGCTGTTGCAGGACCAGCAGCAGGAAGTCGATGTTCTCCTCGGCCACCTCGTCGTTCATCGTGATGAAGCCGGTGTAGTCGGGGCGGCCCTGCTTGGAGAACTCGCCCATGCGGGGCCAGCGCTGGGGCCAGCCGCCGTTCGGATATTGGCTCTTCAGGACGAAATCGACGGCCTTGTCGACGGCGGCGCGATACTTGGGATCGCCCTTCTCTAGGTGCAGACGCAGCAGGAAGCGACCGCACTCGACCGTCACATGGTCGTCGAAGGTGGCGTTGCCGTAGTAGTGCTGGAATTCCTCCAGCCGCCAGCCATTGGTCCCGATGGTCTCGTACCACCGCTTCAGCGAGGCCTCGCCGGCGAAGTCGATGATGTAGTTCCAGCCGCCCGACGGATGTTGGCCGGCGATCAGGGCGTCCGCCGATTGCTGGGCGGCCTTGTAATAGGCCTCATCGCCGGCGGCGTGATAGGCGTCGAGGAAGATCTGGCCCATCTCGGGCGTGCCCGGCGCCTGGGTCCAGATCATGGACGGATAGGCCTCCATCTCGCCCCAGCGGCGCGAGAGGTCCGGCAGGTAGGACCAGACATAGCCGCCGTGGACCGCGACCTTGTCGGTCATGAAGCGGGTGGCGCGAGCCATGGTCGCCTTGACCTCGGCGGGGGCCGGGCCGGTCGCCGCTTCCGCAGCGCTTCCCAGGAAAGGCAGGGCCGCCACGGAGCCCAGCAAGGTGCGTCGCGAGAACATTCCAAACTCCATCCGAAAAAGCTCGACGCCGGCGATGGGGATCGCCGGCGTCGCTCCGAACCCGGGCCGTTGCAGGCGGCCCGAGCAAGAGGAAGTCAGCCTAGAACTTGTAGCGGACGCCCAGACGATAGTTCGGGCCACTGGCGCCGTACGACTGGATCACCGGATCGGTGTAGCTGTAGCGGGTCGCCTTTTCGTCGGTGATGTTCAGCGCCTCGAAGGTGATGCTCACCTTCTTGATCGGCGACCAGCGCACCGACATGTCGACATTGGTGGTCGCGGCCGACGAGCCGAACTCGTTGATCAGCGGGCTGTCGCACGCCGCGCCGTTCGACTGCAGGCCCGGATCGCAGTTGCCTGCGGTCAGCGGGTAGGTCGTCTTGTAAGCGTCGCGCTTGGCCACCGAGACGCGAGCGTTGAACTTCTCGGTCTCGTAGTAGAGCGTGAAGTTCAGGCCCTTGGGCGAGGCGCCCAGCCACGGCCCCTTGCCGTAAGTCGGGGCCTTGGTGACCGTGCCGGCTCCAGCCACCACGGTGCCCGGATCCAGGATGTAGGTCAGCTGGGTGTCCAGCTTGGTCATGTTGAACTGGACGCCCAGGTTCTTGAAGTACCAGGGCAGGAAGGTCAGGTCCTGCTGGAAGTTGAACTCCCAGCCCTGCAGGTAGCCGCCGGGCGCGTCGCGGACCTGGCGGGCCAGGACCGGGTTGTTGGCGTCGATATAGGCGCGACGGAAGACGTCGGCGCCGGTCTCGCCCGGGAACTGCAGCTTCAGAGCGGCGATGGCCTCGGCGTCCAGGAACTGCGAAAGCGGCGCTTCGTAGAAGACGGTCTGCGGGAAGCTGGAGATATCCTTGCGGAAGTAGCCCAGGCTGATCAGGCCGCCCTTGTTGAAGTACCACTCGGCGGCGATGTCATAGGCCTCGCCACGGAACGGCGAGAGCTTGGTGTTGCCGACCGTGATGGTGCCGCCGATGTTGGAGCCATCGCCCGGGATGCTGATGCCGGTGATGGCCGGCGACAGGTTGCCCAGCAGCGGACGAGCCATGACCTTGGCCGCCGCGGCGCGGATGTAGAGGTTGTCATAGGCCTCCCAGGTGATGTTCCCGGACGGCAGGGTGTCGGTGTAGTGGTTCTCGCCGGTGATGCGACGGCCGGCGGTTGTCTCGCCATAGGCCAGGACGTCGGTCTCGGCCTGGCGGACACCGATGTTGCCGAACAGGCGACGGCCGCCCCAGACTTCGTAGTCGAAGTTGAACTGCGCGTAGTACGACAGGTTCTTCTCGGTCACGCCGAAGGTGGCGGTGCGGTTGCGCTTCCGCGTGATCGTGAAGTCGCCGAACTTGTTGATGCAGTTGCAGTCGAAGCCGAAGACGTTGCTGAACGCCTCCATGTTCGGGACGATGAAGCTGGTGGTCGAACCGGCGGGCACGTCCAGGCCGTTGCCGAACTCGATCACCTGGCTCAGCGACGCCACCGAGACCTTGGCTTCCTTTTCGGTCGGATTCAGCAGGTCGTTGTTGCGCTCGTACTGGTCGGTCGAGAACTTGAACTCGCGCTTGGTGATGCCCGTCTTGATGGTCCAATGATCATCGAGCTCGTAGGTGACGTCGATCTTGCCGCCCGTGTAGTCGTTGATCGTCGTGCGCCGATAGTGGCGCATGCCCGAGAAGCCCTTGATGATGCCCCAGTTGTTCGGGTCGGCGGCGTTGAAGCCGGCGTCGAACTTGGGCATGCCGGTCGCGCCGCGCTCGTCGAAGACGAACGGGCCCTGGACGTCCATGGCGTTGAACTCGACCAGGGTGCCGACGTTGACGTTCTCCGAACGCGAGGTGCCCAGCGAAGCCGTGGCCCTCAACTTGTCGCTGAACTCGTGGTCGACCGTGGCCGACACCTGGCGGAAGTCGGTGGTGTAGGCGCCGCGGTCGGCGGCCGAACGCCAGTCGACATTACCCAGCTTCAGATATTCGGCGTTCTGGCCGACGACGTCGGCGTCCAGCACCTTGACCGCCGGCCGGCCGATCAGCTGGCCGCGGAACGGCAGGGACGAGGCCGGACCGGCATAACCGGGCGAGGCTGGGTTGGTGTAGTACTCGTAGGCGTCCAGGTTGTTGGGGTTGTAGCTGAAGGTGTAGCCCGGCAGCGGGTTATTGCCGTTCAGCGCCTGGCCGCAGTCCGTACCCGGCGCCAGCTCGGTCTCGGCGGCGGCGGTGCAGGTGCCGGGATAGAGCGCGCGGCGCTGGGCGTCGGTGAACGGCGTGCCCGCGCGAGCCGTAGCGGTCGGGACGTTGGCGCCGAACTGATAGGCGGCGTTGGTGTTGTTGCGGTTCAGGCCGACCGGACCCAGCTGGTAGTTGGTGCTGGTGCTCTCGAACTTCGAATACAGGCCGTCCACGGTCAGGCGCGTGCGCTCGGCCAGCTGCAGCTGGAACGAGCCCGTCAGGCCCAGACGCTCGGTCTCGACGTTACGCTGCTGGATCGACGGCAGAGCCGGGAAGCGGACCAGCGAGTTGTTGCAGCCCGGCGTGGTCGGGGTCAGGCCGGCGACCGCTTGCGCCGCCACGGCCGCGCAGCCCGGATAGAGCTTGGCGTAGGCGGCCGGATCCGAACCGGTCATCGCCGCATAGGCGTCCGGGTTGGCCATCGGGTTGTAGTAGTTGGCCGGATTGGCCTTGTAGGCGTCCAGGGCCGAGCCCGTCAGGGTGGTCGGGATCAGGGCGCTGAACACCGTGCCGGTCGGCGCGGCGAAGCCGGCGCGGCCCGGCAGTTCGTCGCCGGTCCAGGTCGAGCCGCGATAGACATAGTCCGACGAGCCGGTGCCGCGGGCGTAGTTATCGTCCTCGGAGTTGCGCTTGGCCCAGGCCGCCGAGACCAGCACGCCCAGCTTGCCGTCGAAGAAGCGGTCGGAGAACAGGCCGGTGACGCGCGGCGCGTGCTTCTTGCCGTTCTGGTAGTAGGAGTCCTCGGCCGAGAAGGCTGCGGCGCTGTTCTTGTAGTCGAACGGACGGCCGGTGATCAGGTCGACGGTCGCGCCCAGCGAGCCTTCATCGGCCTCGGCCGAGGACGACTTGCGCACCCGCACCGAGCTGAACAGCTCCGAGGCGAAGGCGTTGAAGTCGAAGGCGCGCGAGCGGTTGGGGCTGGAGCCGGCGTCGTTGGCCGCGCCGGTCGACAGCGCCTCCATGTTGTTGATCCGTACACGGCTGAAGTCGCCCGACAGGCCGCGCACGCTGATGGTGCGGCCTTCGCCGTTGTCGCGGTCGATCGAGATGCCCGGCAGGCGCTGCAGCGACTCGGCCAGGTTGGAATCGGGGAAGTCGGCGATGTCCTCGGCGTTGATGGCGTCCATCATCACGTCCGAGTTCTTCTTCAGGTTCAGGGCGCTCTGCAGGGCGGCGCGGTAACCGGTGACAACCACCTCGCTGACGGTGTCGGTCGAGTTGGCCGGAGCAGCCTCCTGGGCGGCCGCGAAGCTCGGCGCGGCGGCGACGAAGGCGGCGGTGGAGATGCTGGCCAGCAGCAGGGCTCGCTTCTTGTGGTCTCGATGGATAGTCATTGGTTTTCCTCCCCAATTGACGTCGACTCCGGGCGGCGGATGTTTCTCTGTCCGTCCCTTCGCCTGTTGATGGCCCCTAGTCGGCCGTGGTCCGTCGGCTGGCGTTCACGCCCTGCGGTGCGTGGCGTCAGTCGACATCGTGATCTTTCCGGGTGGCGTTCAGCTCCCGCACCAGCTGGCGGTCGGGGCGGAACAGCACGGTGCGCTCGCCGCCCAGTTCGCGGGTCTGGCCGCTGGTCGGATTGACGAGCGGGCGCGAGCGGGTCTGATGGATGGTCAGTTCGCCGATGGTCGGGACGTCCAGGCTGTGGCCGTCCAGCAGCGCCTGGCGCATACGGCCCAGCAGGGCCCGGACCATGACGTCGCTGACCTCGCGATCCATGCGCGAGAAATCCATGAAGGGTTGGACGAAGCCGCCATCAACGCGCATGGGCGCCCCGCTCTTTCGAGGCGATCCGCGCAGGGCGATCGATATGGCTCAGGGCTCGCAACAGGCCCGCCTCCCCTTCCCTAATCCGGCGAAATCATCGCCTGCCCGGCTGGACACCGGTGTCAATGACATCGACATAAACATGCCGAATTTGAATCCGAAAGGGAAAAGTTACCGGTCACATGCGATTTGTGGGGCAAATAATTTCTAGAAATCGCCTCGAACCTAATTCAACGAATGAGCCAGATCGATCCGCACAACAAAGATGTCCGAACGGCGATTTTTTTGTTGGCGCATTGAACAGGCGGCCATGAAGCCGCATCGTCGGCGGCATAGGACGGCGCGTAGCGATAGGGAGGGGCCGTGGCGAAACCGCACCGGCCGAGCGCCGACAACGACGTGCGAACGTGGAGCGGCCAGTCGGCCTTCCGCGAGAGCTACTGCGATGACTGGGAGGACCTGCGCCGGTTTCTGCGCGCGCGGTTCGGCCCCGGCCCGCCCGAGCCCGAGGACCTGGCGCAGCAGGCCTTCGTCAAGCTGGGCGAGCGGCCGGCGGACCAGGCGCACGAGAGCCCCCGGGCCTTCGTCTTTCGCGTGGCCATCAATCTCGCGCGCGACGCCTTGCGACGTCAGAAGATGGCATCCCGCCTGGTGTCGGCCTCCGCGCCGGCCCTGGAGGCGGACGCCGAACCTGACGCCGAGCGGACCATCATCGCCAAGCAGGAGCTGGGCGTGCTGAGCCGTGTTGTCGAAGGCCTGCCGCCCCGCCACCGCCGCTTCCTGGCGGCCAACCGGGTGGCCGGTCAAAGCTTTGCCGAGATCGCTCGCCAGAACGGCGTGTCCGAGGCGTTGGTGCGCAAGACGGTCGGGGAGGCCGTCGCCGCGTGCCAGCGCGCCATCGCGGGCGGTCAGATAGACTTTCGAGGATTGTCTCGTGAACGCAACCGTCGCGCCTGACGACGACATCGAGGGACAGGCCCGCGACTGGGCCCTGACCGTGTTCGGCGAGCGCCTGTCGACCGAGCGCGCCGACGCCCTGCGCGACTGGCTGGCCGCCGATCCTCGTCATGCCGAGGCTTATGACCAGGCCGAGCAACTGATGCTGGCCCTGAGCGGGGTCGACGCCCTGACCCGCGAGCAGCGCCCGGCGCGCGCGCCGGCCTGGCGCTGGGCCGCCGCCGCCGGCCTGCCGCTGGCCGCCTGCCTGGCGATCGGCGTGACTCTGGCGACGCGCTCGCCCGAGATCCTGGAGAGCGGCCGCGCGGTGCGCACCGCCACGCTCAGCGACGGCAGCGTCGCGACCTTGGCTCCGGAGACGCGCCTGCGGAAGGCAGGCTGGCTGGGCGGCCGCCACTATGTGCTCGAGCGCGGCGAGGCCTTGTTCGACGTCCGCCACGCCCGGGGCCGCAAGTTCCAGGTCGAGGCCGGTGAGACGCAAGTCACCGTGCTGGGCACGCGCTTCGAGGTGCGACATGCGCCGAGCGGCGAGATCGGCGTGGCGGTCGAGCGCGGCCGCGTCGCCGTGCATCGCGACGAGGGCGGCCCCACCTTCGACGCCGTGCTGGCGCGGGGCGACAGCGTCACCCTGGACGCCGCCGGCGCGCACCGGGCCAAGCTGGCCGATCCGGCCGCGATCGCCGGCTGGCGCCAGGGCCGCCTGAGCTATGCCTCGGCCCGCCTGACCGACGTGGCCAGCGACATCGGCCGCTTCTCGGCCGTGCGCGTGGTCGCCGCCCCGGGCGCGGCCGATCTGCGGGTGACCGCCAGCTTCCGCGCCGACCAGTCGCGCGCCTTCGTCGCCAACCTGCCGGCCGCGCTGCCGGTCACGGTGCGCCCACGCGCCGACGGCGTTCTGGTGGTCACGCCGCGCTAGGCCAAAAGAAAGCCGGCGAGGCGGACCTCACCGGCTTCAGTCATGCCTGTGTGCGGGGGAGTGCTCACAAACATCAGGGATGATGGGCGGGAGAGATCCCCTCCCGCCGGTAGCGCCTAGAACTTGCCGCGCACGCCGAACTTGATGGTCCGGCCGTTGTACTTGGCGTAGTCCATGCGGGTCTTGCGGCCGTTGCCGTAGCGACCGCTGACATCGTCGAAGAAGTCGTACTGCAGGGCGTTGGCCAGGTTCAGGGCGTCGAGGCGGACCTCGATGCTGTCATTGACCTTGTAGGTGACGTTGCCGTCCAGGAAGCCCGCGCCCGAGTGCCAGCGCTGCAGGTCCGAGCCGTTGTTGGACGTCTCGATGATGTTCTTGGCCTTGTAGTTGTACGACAGGCGAACCCCGAACGGCCCCTTCTCGTAGTAGCCGGTCAGGCTGTACGAGTACTTGGGCACCGTGTTGACGTTCAGGATCTTGCCCGCCGTCGTCGTGTAGTCGAAGCCCGACGTGTTGACGTGGGTGAAGCTGGCCAGGGCGCCGAAGCCGCTCCAGAAGCCGGGCAGGAAGTCGAACGACTGCTGGTAGGCCAGCTCGTAGCCGTCCAGCTTGATCGTGCCCTGGTTATAGAAGGTCGACAGGGTGATCGGCAGGTTCGGGTCGATCTTGCCGGTCGCCGGGTTCTGGAAGATCGGCGCCAGGGCCGCGTCGGGCAGGCCCAGCGACGAGAACGGCACGTTGATGTTGGTCGAGACGGTGGTGTCCTTCAGCTCCTTCCAGAAGAAGCCGGCGCTGAGGATGCCGCCGCGGCCGAAGTACCACTCCACGCCCGTGTCGTAGTTGGTCGCGGTCTGCGGCAGCAGGTTGGGGTTACCCGCCGTCGCCCGGGTCTCATAGATGTTGGGGATCACGGTGTTGGCCGCGATGATCGACAGCGAGGCGCGGGTGATCGTTTTGCCCCACGAGCCGCGCCAGATCAGCTTGTCGGTCAGGTCGTAGGCGAAGCTGGCCGACGGCAGGGTGTTCTTGTACGAGCCCTCGGCCTCGTTCGGCTGGTAGGTCGTCACGCCGTTGTTGGTCTGGCGCAGATAGTTGTCGATGTGGGTGTCGGTCTCCGAGTAGCGGACGCCGACATTGACGCGCAGTTCGCGGTCCAGGACCTGGCCCTTCAGGTCGCTCTGGATGAAGGCGGTCTTGACCGTCTCCTCGGCCCCGAACGAGGCGTTGAAGTCGACCGGCGTGGCCTTGGCCGTGCCGATCGGGTCGAAGGTGCTCATCACATAGTCGCGGCCGAACACCGCCCACTGCTGCGGATAGCCCGAGCCGATCACCAGGTTGTCGATCGGCACGTCGCGCAACATGGCGCCGCGCAGGGTGGCCGCGCCCAGGGCGGCGATCTTGGCGGTGCCGGCGGCGGTGGCGTTGCGCTTGGTGGTGGTCTTCTTGGTCGAGACGTACGAGAAGCCGCCCTTCAGGTGACCCTCGATGCCGAACACGCCGTAGTCCCAGTCGGCGAACAGCTTGGCCGTCTTTTCCTTGTCGACCTCGCGCCGCCAGTCGAAGCCGACGCCGAAGTCCTCGTAATTGGCCGGGTTGGTGAAGTCGACGCCCGGCGCCGACAAGGCCGGATAGACGTGGTCATCCGTGTACTTGATGGTCGTGGTGACGCCGTACAGGTTCGAGATCAGGCGGTTGCCGGTGAAGAAGGCGTCGCTTTCGCTGAGGCTGCCCTGGGCGGTGATCTTCAGCTTGTCCGTGGCCTGATAGGCGGCGCTGAACGACGCCATTTTGAACTCGGTCTGGGAGTCGTAGTAGTAGCTCTCGCCCAGGTACGAGGTGTTGCCGAACGTGCCTTCCAGCAGGTTGGACTTCGGATCCAGGGTCACGTTGATCGGCACGAAGCCGTTGTGGCCCGGCGCGCCAGGCTTGGCGGTCGGAATGGTCGTACGCGAGTTCCGGATCGGCAGGCCGAAGGTGTATTCGTCCAGCGAGTCCTGCAGCTTCGAATACAGGCCGTCGACGCTGATGTTCACCTTCTCGTTCTGATACTGCAGCGAGCCGACCGCGCCGGTGCGCTCGCGCGTATTTTCACCGCCATAGTAGCGGTAGAAGCGCGGCAGGTAGCCGTTCTCGATCTGGGCCTGGGTCAGCGAGCCGCGATTGTAGCGCGGGTCGGCGAAGTCGAAGGCGAAGGCGAACTGGCCCTTGTTGGGCGACAGGCTGGCCAGGGCGTGGCTGTTATAGCCGCCGGTGGCCTCGAAGCCGGAACGGTTGTTCACGCTCTTGGAATGGGCCACCGCGAACAGGGCGCCGAAATTGCCCCAGGTGTTGGAGAACAGCGCGAAACCGGCCGGGTCCAGGTGCTTGGACTTGTCGTTGTACGAGCCGACGACCTGGTAGCGGATGTTGCGACCGGCCTTGTCGAACGGACGCGGGGTCTGCAGATCGACCACGCCGCCGATGCCGCCTTCTTCCAGCTCGGCCAGCGGCGTCTTGTAGAAGTCGACACGGCCGAACAGTTCCGAGGCGAAGACGTCGTAGTTGAAGTCGCGCGACGAGCCGCCGACATTGCCCGACGAGGTCGTGCGGACCGGGGCGCCGTTGATGGTGGTGACGTTGTAGTCCGAGCCCAGGCCGCGGATCGAGATGCGCTGGCCCTCGTTCGACGCGCCGTCACGGCTCAGATACACGCCCGGAATGCGCTGCAGGGCTTCGGCGACGTTGGCTTCGGGGAACTTGCCGATGTCCTCGGCGACGATGGAGTCGCGGACGACGATGGCGTCCTTCTTCAGGCCCAGCGACTTTTGCAGCGAGGACCGGAAGCCGGTGACGATCACCTCCTCCACGGTGTCTTGCGGCGCCGCCGTCTGAGCCCACGCGTTGGTGGCGACGCCGCCCAGGCCCGCGGCCAGAATCGTCGTCAGCAGAAGTTGCTTCTTCATGTTCCCTCCCCGTCGCGGTCCATTCGCCGCGCAGTTTTCCCCTCCCCGCCCGGCGTGCCCGAGGGGGTTGCCCGCCGTTGGCGGAGCATTTCAAAAATCGAACTGGAGACGCGTTATGCGTGATGGCGCGGACTAGCCGCGTCGCAGTGCCCTAGACATGTTTCCTCGCATTCGAGCTTTTCGCTTCTGTCGATAGGCGTAACACATATCGAAGCGAGTCCACATATATCGGAACGCGGTTTGTCTGATTTTTTCGTCGCTGAAATGTTTCGACAGGCGCCGTTGCACGCCAGCCACATCAGACCTTTGAGCGTTTGACATACGAAAACACGCGCGCGGTCGCCCGCGCGCGTGCTCAAAGGATCCGACGATGTCGCGGGATCAGCGGTAGCCGAACTCGGCGCTGATCTTCTGGGTGGTTTCCTTGACGTAGTCGGCCACGGCCTTGATCCGCGCGTCGTCCATGTACTGGGCGATCGACGACACCGAAACGGCGGCGATGATCTTGCCGCCCATGTCGCGGATCGGCGCGGCCACGCAGCGGATGTGGTCCTCGTTCTCGTCCAGATCCATCGTGTAGCCCAGGCTGCGATAGCGGGCCATGACGTCCAGCCACTGACGCAGGTCGTAGCGATAGCGCGGGAAGGTCGCCGCCTCGCGCAGGAACACTTCGCGCAACACCTCTTCGCTCTCGTCCAGCAGTAGGGCCTTGCCCAGGCCAGTGTGGCGCAGCGGCTGGCGCTCGCCGATCACACAGCGCACCTCGATGCGGCGGGTGCCGGGGATCTTGTCGATATAGTGGACCTGGTCGCGCTCCAGCACGCCCAGGTTCACCGTGTCGCCCGTGTCGACCGACAGCTGGCGCAGATGATCATGGCTGACCCGCGTCAGGGTGATCTGCTGCGACGCCGCATAGCCCAGCTCCAGGAGCTTGGTGCCCAGGGCGTAGCCTTCCCGCGTCGAGAACGACAGGAACCCGGCCTCGACCAGGGTCGAGGCCAGGCGGTGCACCGTCGTCTTATTGAGGTCCAGCGACTTGGCCATCTTGCCGAGCGTTGTGTCGCCCTTGGCCACCCGGCTCAGAACCTCGAGCCCCTTGAAGAGGGTCTGGGCGCCGGCATTGGCCCGCGCCGAGGCGACCTCTTCCACATCCGCCGTGGCGATGTCCTTCATATCAACCGTTCATGCTGGCCCGATGGCGACATTGCCTCGAGCCGTCCCGAATAGTGATACGCCCCTCACAGGGCAATACAAGCCTGACACCGGTGTCGGAACTCATATCCTAGTAGTCGACGGCGTAGTCCTTGAGGAACGGCTGTCCCGAGAATGCCAGCTTCTGGGTCCAGGGTTGGGCCGGGGTCGTCCAGAAACTGTCATTGGCCGGCAGGCCCAGGGCCAGGAAGCCCTCGCTCGTGATGTACATGCTGCCGTTGTTTGAATACCAGTCGCCCAGGGCCGGGTTGTGGCCGACCAAGCCGATCGTCAGGAAGCCGTCCGGCGTGAAGTTGCTGGCCTGGCTGAACACCGCCTTGTGCACGGCGGTCAGCGCGGCCCGCACCTGGCCCTCGGTCAGTTTCGACGACAGTTGCTTGCGCTTGGCCATGAAGGCCAGCGGCTGGAAGGCCGCGGTGCGATAGGTCAGCGAGCGGCCGAACGGCGGGAAGGTCCCCTCTGGCGAGACCAGGCGCTCCAGATGTTCGGAATAGCGCTGGGCGCGCTTGACGGCCAGCTCGCGCCACTGGGTCAGGTTGTCGTTCCAGAACGGGGCCTTGTTGGCCTCCATGACCTCCAGCACCTGGATCATCATCGGGTGCATGACGAACGAGTTATAGTAGTCGAAGTGGAACTTCTCGCCGTCCTTGATCCAGCCGTCGCCGACGTACCAGCTGCTGATCGCCCGCACGGCCAGGCTCATGCGCATCGGGTCGTATTCCTCGCCGATCTGCATCAGGAAGGCTTCGTTCATGGCCGCGAACAGCAGCCAGTTCGTGATCGGAGGATTGGCCCGGCGCAGCCCCTTGATCTCGGCGACGATGCGCTTCTTGGTCGTGGCGTCCAGCGGATCCCACAGGGTCTTGGGCGCCCGCAGCAGGGCCTGGGTGTAGTAGGACGAGTCCACGAGCGCCTGCCCCGTGCCGCCCCAGGCCAGGTAGTCGGGGCTGCTGGGATCCACCGAATGGACATAAGCCTGCACCGCCTGGTCCTTCAGGCGCTTGCGCACCTTGCCCTCGGCGGTGTCGTCGTCGGGCAGCGCGAGCCACGGCGAGACGCCCGAGATGAGGCGGCCGAAGCACTCAAGATAGGCCACGTTGCGGTCGCGGCCGTCCCAGGTGGGGCTGAGCTCCAGGGGGAAGGTCTTCTTCAGCTCGCCCTTCGACATCGCCGCCAGCACCGGGCTGGCGATCTTTTCCAGCAGGCCCGCCATGTAGGCGCGGTCGTCGACGGCCGCGGGCTTGGCGGCATTGGCCGCGCCGGCGGAGCCCAGGGTGGCGGCGCCGACCAGGGCCGCCTTCATGAAGTCGCGCTTGTGCATGGTCGCCCCCTTAGCGAGTCGGTTTCAGATCAAGATCGGCCATCGCCGTCGCGGCCAGCAGGAAGGCCCCGACGCCGTAGAACTGGGTGTCCTCGTAGCTGACGCTTTCGGGACGATCGCCGATCGGCTGCACCCAGCCGAACTTGCCGTCCGGATGCACCGCGCGAGACAGGGCGCCCCAACCCTTGCGGATGGTCGGCTCGTAGGTCGCGCGGTCCAGCAGGCCGGCCTTCACGCCCCAGGCCAGGCCGTAGGTGAAGAAGGCCGTGCCGCTCGATTCCGGCAGCGATTTCGCCGGATCGGCCAGCAGCGACGGCGACCAGTAGCCATCGGGCTTCTGGATGGTCTTCAGCTTGGCGGCCATTTCCTTGAAGACGGTCTCCATCCGCACGCGATCGGGATCGCCCGGCGGCAGCATCGGGATCACCCGCGCCAGGCCTGCCACGACCCAGCCGTCGCCCCGGCTCCAGAACACCTTCTCGCCGTCCGGGCCACGGCGGGTGAAGAACCGCGAGTCCCGGTAATAGAGGTGCTCTTCCTTGTCGTAGAGGTAGTCGGTGGTGGCGGCGAATTCCTTGCGGGCATAGGCGGCGTATTTCGGATCGCCGGTGACGGCCGACAGCTCGAACCAGGTGGCAGGCGCCATGAACAAGGCGTCGCTCCAGCACCAGCGCTGGTCGCAGTCGACGCCGCGCGGGTCGGTATATTCGGCGTGCTCCAAACCAACCTTGGGCGGATAGGCCAGGATGGCGTCGAAACGCTGGCGCAGCGGGGCGATCGCCGCGTCGCCCGCGCCGTGCTTGGCCGCCCACAGATAGGACTGGCCGATGACGTGCTCGTCGGCGTGGTAGAAGCGCTTGCCCAGCGCCCACTTGTTGGCCGCGCCGCGCGCCAGGATCGCCTGGCGATAGGCGGTGTTGTCCGAGCGATCGGCCAGGTCGCGCAGGCCCACGAACAGCGCGCCCTGCACCCAGCCGGCCGGATCGACGGTGTCGCGCGCGGCTTCCGGCGGGATGTAGCCGGCGGCCATGGTGGCCAGCTGGTAGTCGGCGACCCGCTCGGCCAGGCGCAGAACGTCGGCGCGTCGCCAGGGCGTCTCGACGCCCTGACCAACCTGAGCAGCGGGAGCCTGGGCCGAAGCGGCCATGGGCAGGGCGCTCAGGGCGGCCAGGCCCAGGGTGAGTCCAGCGATGACCTTCATCGGGCGGTTTCCTCTCCGGTTCGTGGTGTCAGGTCCTCGGCCCGTACCGGACGGAGCCTTGGCGTCAGCAGGTGGATCAGAAGCAGGGCGACCAGATAGGCCCCGCCGGCGACCATGAAGATCGGTTGGTACGAGCCGAGCGCCTCGAGCACGCGGCCGTTGAAGGTGGTCATCAGCATGCCGCCAATCGCGCCGGCCGCGCCGCCCAGCCCGATCACCGAGGCGACCGACTGGCGGGGAAAGAGGTCCGACGGCAGGGTCATCAGATTGGCCGACCAGGCCTGGTGGGCCGCCGCCGCCAGGGCGATGATCGCCACCGCGCCCCACAGGTTGTCGACGAACTGCACCAGCACGATCGGCGTCACAGCCAGGGCGCAGGCCAGCAGAGTCCACTTGCGCGCCGCATTCGCTGATCTTCCGGCCTTCATCTGCCGCGACGAGCTCCAGCCGCCCAGGATCGAGCCGATGTCGGCGACCAGGTAGATGGCGATCAGCGGCGGGCCGAACGACTTCAGGTCCAGGCCGTGCCGCTTGTTGAGGAAGTCGGGCAGCCAGAAGAGATAGAGCCACCAGACCGGATCGGTCAGGAACTTGCCAACCGCATAGGCCCAGGCCTCGCGCCGCCGCAGCAGCGTCCGCCAGGGCGTGCGGACCGCGACCTCGTCCGTCCGGCCATCCTGGATGTAGGCCAGCTCGCTGGCCGAGATCTTGGGATGCTGCTCGGGCGAGCGATAGACCAACAGCCAGGCGACCAGCCACAGCAGGGTGATCAGGCCGGTGGCGATGAACGCCGCGCGCCAGCCGAACGCCAGGGTCACGGCCGGCACCAGCAACGGCGTGACGATGGGGCCCAGCGCCGTGCCGGCGTTAAACAGGCCGACCGCCTGGGCGCGCTCCTTCTGCGGGAACCACTCCGACACCGCCTTCAGGCTGGCGGGGAAGGCGCCGGACTCGCCCAGGCCCAGGCTGAACCGGGCCAGCGCGAACTGGATGACGGTGTGGGCAAAACCGTGGGCGATGCTGGCCGCCGTCCAGACCACGAAGGCGACGGCATAGCCGATACGCACGCCCAGCAGGTCGATCGCCCGACCAAAGGTGACGAAGCCGATCGCATAGGCCAGCTGGAACCAGAAGACGATGTTCGCATAGGCGACCTCGGTCCAGCCCAGGTCCTTCTGCAGGGTCGGCTTCAGGATGCCGATCATCTGCCGGTCGATATAGTTGATGCCGATCGCCAGGAAGAGCAGCGCGCAGATCAGCCAGCGATAACGCGTGGCGGGCTTGTCCGACAAGGCGATGGTCATGGCGCGCGCTCCCTATCGCAGCTGGCAGAGATCGACGGGGGTCATGTCCTCGTAGTCGAGGTTTTCGCCGCCCATCGCCCAGATGAAGGCATAGGCGTGGGCCCCGACCCCCATGTGCACCGACCAGGGCGGGCAGATCACCGCCTCCTCGTTGGCGATCACCAGGGTGCGCAGCTCGTCGGCCTCGCCCATGAAATGCAGCACCCGCTCGGTCTCCGGCAGGCGGAAGTAGAAATAGGCTTCGGAGCGGCGGTCATGCACGTGCGGCGGCATGGTGTTCCAGACGCTGCCCGAGCGCAGGATGGTCAGGCCCATCAGCAACTGGGCCGAGGCGCAGACCCCGGGGATGACCATCTGGTAGATGATGCGGTGATTGGCGGTGTCCTGCGTGCCGCGCTCCAGCGGGATGGCGGCGGCGGTGGACAGGGCCTTGGTCTCGAAGGCGGCGTGGGCCGGGGTCGAGGCCAGGTAGAAGCGGGCGGGGTTGGCGGGATCGTCGCTCTCGAACCGCACCTCGACCGCGCCACGCGTGATGTACAGGGCGTCCAGCGGCGCCAGGGCGAAGACCTGGCCGTCGACGACGATGCGCCCCGCGCCATGGCCGACATTGACGACGCCCATCTCGCGCGCCGCCAGGAACGGCTTGCCGGCATGGGACGGCGGTTCGGTCTGAACGGGCAACGCCAGCGGCTGGTCCAGCGGCGTCGCGCCGCCCAGCACCAGACGCTCCTGGTGCAGATAGTTCAGGGTCAGCGCGCCGGCGACGAACAGGCCGTCGACCAGGTAGCGATCGCGCAGGTCCTGGTTGCTGGCCCCGGCCATCATGTCCGGATGGGTGGCGTAGAAGACTCTGTCGTAGATCAAGCCAAAGTCCCCGCCCCAACGTGCCCCGGCGTGTTCGCCGGTAGCGGGGCGGCGTCTTAAGGTCCGCCCGATGCGATTTTCTCGCAAAACTATATTCGGAACGCAAGTCCACAAATCGGAACGGTAGCCGATCTACGACTAAAAAGACCGATTTCCGTCACGGACTTTCACACTTTGTCACACAAAAGTGGAACGGCGATCGCGTCGCTCAGAATTGTGAATTGCGAAATAATCCCTTCCACAATGCGCAGATTAAAGAAATCTGACGCAGCAATATCTTCCTCGTCATGAGGCGACGACGACAGACGGTTCGGCCTCACTCAAGAGGAGATCCGACATGAAGCGCCTGCTCGTTCCGTTCCTGCTGGCCACCGCCAGCCTGGCCCCGATGGCCTCCGCGATCGCCGCGCCCAAGGCGCCGGTCGCCGTCGAGCGCCTGGCCCCGCCGGTGGTTCACTATCGCAGCGCCACCATTGATGGCGTGAAGATGTTCTACCGCGAGGCCGGTCCCGCCAACGCCCCGGTCGTCGTGCTGCTGCACGGCTTCCCGACCTCGTCGCACATGTTCCGCAACCTGATCCCGCTGCTGGCCGATCGCTACCACGTGATCGCGCCCGACTATCCGGGCTTTGGCCAGAGCGACGCGCCGGACCACACGAAGTTCGAATACAGCTTCGGCCACTTCGCCGACATGACCGACACGCTGCTGACCCAGCTGAAGGCCCAGCGCTACGCTCTCTATGTGATGGATTACGGCGCCCCGGTCGGCTACCGCCTGGCCATCAAGCATCCCGAGCGGGTCAGCGGCCTGATCGTCCAGAACGGCAACGCCTATGAAGAAGGCCTGCGCGAGTTCTGGAACCCGATTAAGGCCTACTGGGCCGACGGCTCGGCCGCCCACCGCGAGGCGCTGTCGGGCGTGCTGACCCTGGACACCACGAAATTTCAGTACACGGACGGCGTGAAGGACGTCAGCCGCATCAGCCCCGACAACTGGACCCACGACCAGGCCCTGCTGGACCGCCCCGGCAACAAGGACATCCAGCTGGACCTGTTCTACGACTACCGCACCAACGTGCCGCTGTACCCGCAATTCCAGCAGTTCTTCCGCGAGCGCAAGCCGCCGACCCTGGTGGTGTGGGGCAAAAACGACCAGATCTTCCCGGCGCAGGGCGCGCTTCCCTACAAGCGCGACCTGCCCGACGCCGAGATGCACCTGCTCGACACCGGCCACTTCGCCCTGGAGGACAAGCTGGACGAGATCGCCCCGCTGATCCGCGACTTCCTGGACCGCAAGGTCGCCAAGTAACTAGCCCCGCCGGATCGCGCCGGGTCGTTCGCCGAAGCGTCGGTGGACGGCCCGGCTGAAGGCGCTTTCGGACTGGTAGCCCAGCTCGGCCGCGATCTGGGCTATCGACTGGTCGCCACGCCGTAGCCGCTGGCGGCCCAGGTTCAGGCGCAGCTCGCTGAGGAACCCGAGCGGCGACTGGCCGGCGATCTTGCGGAACTGCCGCACCAAGGTGGCCCGCGACGCGCCGGCGAGATCGGCCAGGGCGTCCAGGCTCCAGTCCTCGCCCGGCTCACGCAGCATGGCCAGAGTCGCCGCCGCCGTGGCGCGATGGGCCAGCAGAGCCAGCAGACCCTCGGCCGGCGGATCGGCCTCTAGATGGGCGCGCAGGAACATCACGAACAGCGCGCTGGCCAGGTCCATGGCGATGGCGACGGCCCCAACCCGCGCCTGTTCGATCTCGTCGTGCATGGCCGCGACTAGGCCCACGAACCGGGCCTGGGAGGCATCCTGCCCCGCCCGCAGCACGATCACGTCCGGCAAGGCCGAGACCGGCAGTTGCGCGGCGGTGGCCTCGAAGTGCAGCAGGCCGCAGATCAGCTCGGTGTCGGGCGCGCCGTCGCCCGCTTCTTTGATCCGGATGGCGTTGTGATAGCGGGTCGAGATCGGCCGCGTCGCCTGCTCGGCGGTGATCCGGGGACGCAGGACGTGGGCGTCGCCGCGCGGCAGCAGCAGGATGTCGCCAGCGCTCAGCACCACCGCCTCACGTCCCGTCGGCGTCACGACGCACTGCCCTTTGGCGACGATATGGAACTGCGCGGCCGCCGAGGCCTCGTGCTCCACCCGCCAGTCACCCCCGAACCGGCAGTAGTCCTCCAGCTCAGGCCGGACCCGTAGAAGCGCCGCCAGGTCACTCAGAGCATCGCTCATCGGCACTTTCTCCGCCCGAATGATCCGCACGGTCATAAGGACGCGTCGCGCGGGCATCAAGCGAGGACCGCTGGAGGCTTAGCTTTCTCGTCACAGCAAGAGGAGGCCCACATGGCCATGCATGACTGGAATGGATATCGCAAACAGATCGGCGCCGCGGTCGGCGAGGTCGGCAAGCTCAGCCCCGGGACGGTGCAGGGTTACGTCGCCCTCAGCCAGGCCGGCGCCAAGACGGGCCTGCTGGACGCCAAGTCCCGCGAGCTGATCGCCCTGGCGGCGGCCGTGTCCCTGCGCTGCGACGGCTGTATCACCGTCCACGCTGAGGAAGCCCGCAAGCACGGCGCGTCGAGGGAAGAGATCGCCGAGGCCCTGGGCGTGGCGGTCGCGATCGGCGCCGGCGCCAGCCTCGTCTACACCACCCGCGCGCTGGACGCCTTCTCCGAAGCCGTGAAGGCCGCCGGCTAGGCGACCCAACTAGGCGGCAGGCGGCGGCGCTGACTATAACCGCGAGGACAAGGGAAAGGCGGGCGTCATGGATCGCTGGCAGGCGATGAGAGTGTTCGTGAAGGTGGCCGAGACCAAGGGTTTCGCCGAGGCCGCGCGACACCTGCACATGAGCCCGCCCGCCGTCACCCGCGCGGTGGCGGCGCTGGAGGAGACCATCGGCGCGCGTCTGCTGACCCGCACCACGCGCTCGGTCACCCTGACCGACGCCGGGGCGCGGTTCTTCGAGGACTGCACGCGGATCCTGGCCGACCTGGCCGAGGCCGAAGCCAGCGCCGCTGGCAGCTTCGCCAAGCCCAGCGGCGTGCTGACCATCACCGCGCCGGTAATCTTCGGCCACCGCTACATCCTGCCGATCATCATGGATTACTTGGCCGAGCACCCGCAAGTCAGTGTCCGCACCCTGTTCGTGGACCGCATGGTCAACATCGTCGACGAGGGCGTCGACCTGGCGGTGCGCATCGGCAACCTCTCCAATTCCGGCTTCAGCGCCCTGCGCGTCGGCGCGGTGCGGCGGGTGATCTGCGGCGCGCCCGGCTATTTCGAGAAGAACGGCGTGCCGGCCGCGCCGGCCGACCTGGCCAACCATTCGGTGATCGCCACGACCAGCGCCTGGGCGTCGTCGGAATGGCGCTTTGGCCAGAACGACAAGACCATCGTCCATGTCTATCCGCGCCTGTTCTGCAACACCAACGACGCGGCGCTGCAGGCGGCGATCGCCGGGTTCGGTCTGACGCGAGTGTTATCCTATCAGGTCGCCCCCTCGCTGGAGTCGGGCGAACTGCAGACGGTGCTGTCGGCCTATGAGGAAGCCCCTCTGCCGATCCATCTGGTCCACCCCGAGGGACGGCAGGCGCCGGCCAAGGTCCGCACCTTCATCGACTTCGCCGCCGAACGGCTGCGGGCCGACCGCCTGATCAACTGACCTAGAGCAGGCCCATCCACGAGATGGCGTCGACCGTCTGCCCCTCGGCGAGCCCGGCGAAGACGTCGTGCAGGAAGGTCTTGGCCCTCTTGCGGAAACGGAAGCGGGGCATCGCTCAGTCCTCCCGGGCCAGGGTCAGCAGCGCCCGGATCTGACCCGCGCACAGGCCGACGCGCTCGGCCCGGCCGCGCGCCGCGTCGGTGGCGACGCCGGCCCTCAGCGCCAAGGCCAGGACGATCGCGGCCTGGGCCTGGATGTCGAAACTGCGCCCCTCGCGGGCGGCGTCGATCTCGGCTCCGGTCAGGCCGGCTTGCGAGGCCTCTTCCGCCACGGCGAGTTCGGTTGGGAACAGGGCCAAGCGGACCTGCACGGCCAGCTTCGGGTTCAAGTCTGCGGGGGTCATCATCCTCTCCGGCGGGGGTGGCCGATGAGATCGATATGAGCCTCGTACGTGATCGGAAGAACGCGGATCCGGCGGAATGGATTGTTCCGCCGATCGAAACACGAGGCGATCTCGCCATCGACAATTTCATCAAGCGGAATAGTGCCTTTACCCCATCGCGGCTTCAGCACAGCCGGGGAGGCTCTAGTTTTCGGGACATCGGATGGACGCCGTGTCCAGCCGCCTCGCTCCAAAGGACACGACGATGCGTCTCCACTACTTCCCGCTCTCGGGCCACGCCCACCGCGCCCAGCTGTTCCTGTCGCTGATCGGCGTCGAGGCCGAACTGGTCGAGGTTGACCTGGCTGGCGGCGCCCACAAGACGCCCGCGTTCCTGAAGCTGAACCCGTTCGGCCAGGTGCCGGTGCTGGAAGACGGCGACATCGTCATCGCCGACTCCAACAGCATCCTCGTCTATCTGGCCAAGAAGTACGGCAAGACCGACTGGCTGCCGGAAGACGTCGTCCAGGCCGCCCAGGTGCAGCGCTGGCTGTCGGTCGCCGCCGGCGAACTGGCCTACGGCTCGGCCGCCGCCCGCCTGGTCACCGTGTTCGGCGCCAAGCGTGATCCGGACGAGGTCATCGGCCGCGGCCACGCCCTGCTCAAGACCCTGGAAGGCCTGCTGAGCCAGCACGACTGGCTGGTCGCCGACCGTCCGACCATCGCCGACGTCGCCCTCTACAGCTACACGGCCCGCGCGCCGGAGGGGAATGTCGACCTCGAGCCCTATCCCGCCGTCCGCCAGTGGCTGGCCCGCATCGAGGCCCTGCCGGGCTTCGTGCCGTTCGCCCGCACGCCGGTCGGCCTGGCCGCCTAGCGCCGCCTTATTGCCAGGGAGAGCGCCATGACCACGACTGAGATCGAAAAGCCCTCTCCCTGGCATCGCGGCGAGATCGAGATGCAGCGCGCTGTCGGCGTCGACAAGCGCATGGACGAGATCGGCCGCCGGGTGCTGCGCGACTACCTGCTGGACCAGCACCGCCAGTTCTTCCCGCAGCTGCCGTTCCTGGTGGTCGGCGCCGTCGACCCGACCGGCGCGCCGTGGGCCACGATCGTCGCTGGCCAGCCGGGCTTCATCAGCTCACCCGACATCCACACCCTCGCCATCGCCGCCGTGCGCCAGCCCAGCGATCCCGCCGATGCGGGCATGGAGGACGGCGACCCCGTCGGCCTCTTGGGCATCGAGCTGCACACCCGCCGCCGCAACCGCATGAACGGCACGGTCCGCCGCCAGTCCTACGGCTTCGACGTCACGGTCGGCCAGAGCTACGGCAACTGCCCGCAATATATCCAGCTGCGCGACTTCGACGTGGTCGGCGATCCGGCCGCGCCCTATGGCGGCGAAGTAGAGACCTCCGACATCCTGGACGCCGAGGCCCGCCGCATGATCGGCGCGGCCGACGCCTTCTTCGTCGCCTCCTATAGCGACGAGAACGGTCGGCAGGTCGACGTCTCGCACCGGGGCGGCAAGCCCGGCTTCGTGCGGATCGGCGACGACGGCGTCCTGACCATCCCCGACTTCGCCGGCAACCTGTTCTTCAACACGCTGGGCAACATCCGGCTGAACGGCAAGGCGGGCCTAGTCTTCGTCGACT
The DNA here is from genome assembly GCF_017744445.1 of Caulobacter sp. GTDB lineage: Bacteria > Pseudomonadota > Alphaproteobacteria > Caulobacterales > Caulobacteraceae > Caulobacter. The sequence continues at coordinate 148,390 of NZ_JAGIBH010000010.1, read as the reverse complement.
TCGCCAGCGGCGACCTGCTGCAGCTGACCGGCGAGGCGGAGGTCGTTCTGGACTCGCCCGAGATCGCCGCCTTCCAGGGCGCCGAACGCCTCTGGCGCCTGCGGCCGACCCAGTTCGTGCGCCGCCGCGCCGCTCTGCCCGTCCGCTGGAGCACCCGCCACGACGGCGCCTCGCCCAACGCCCTGATCACCGGCGACTGGGACGAAACCGCCGCGCGCCTGAAGGCGGCCGCGCTGGCCAATCAGTGGCGACCATTCCGGGTGCGGAAGATCACCCAGGAAAGCGCCACCATCCGCTCGTTCGAGCTGGAGCCCGCCGACGGCGCGGTCGCCATCCCGCACCTGGCCGGCCAGCACCTGCCCATCCGCGTGCAGCCGCCCGGCGTCGAACGGCCGGTGATCCGCACCTACACCCTGTCGGTCGCGCCCTCGGACCCGTTCTACCGGATCAGCGTCAAGCGCGATGGCGTGGTCTCGCGATATCTGCACGACCACATCCGTGAAGGCGACCTGATCGAGGCCCGCGCCCCGGCCGGCGACTTCACCATCGACGCCTCGGAGAAGCGGCCCGCCGTGCTGCTGGCGGCCGGCGTCGGCATCACCCCGATGATCGCCATGGTCCGCCACCTGCTGTTCGAAGGCTTCCGCAAGCGCGGCATTCGCCGGACCTACATCTTCCAGGCCGCGCGAACCAAGGCCGAGCGAGCCTTCGACGCCGAGCTTTCGGCCCTGGTCGAGGCCACCGGCGGCGCGATGCATCTGACCCGGATCCTCAGTGACACGCAGGGGGCCGATCCCGACGACTACGAGCTGTTGGGCCGCCTGGACATGGACGCCCTGCGGGCCGAATTGCCGTTCGACGACTACGACTTCTATCTGTGCGGCCCGCCCGCCTTCATGCAGGCGGTCTATGACGGCCTGCGCGGGATGAACATCGCCGACCAGCGCATCCATGCCGAGGCGTTCGGCCCGGCCTCGATGCAGCGCACGCCCGACGTCGGCGCCGCGCCGATCCCGGCCGGCCCGCCGCCCGCGACCACCGCAAAACCCGTCTTCTTCCTGGAGTCGTCCAAGGAAGCCCGCTGGGAGCCCGGCTCAGGCACGCTGCTGGACCTGGCCGAAGCGCGCGGGCTGCAACCGGAGTTCAGCTGCCGGTCCGGAACCTGCGGCTCGTGCAAAACCAGGATCGTGCAAGGCGCGGTCTCGTACCTGAAGCAACCTGCGGCCCAGGTGGGCGACGACGAGGCGCTGATCTGCTGCGCTGTCCCCGCCGCCGAGGGCGAAGCGCTGCAATTGGCGCTGTGATCCCTATCTAGACCTCGAACCCGGAGTTCCCCATGTCCCGTCCGCCACTACCCCCGTTCACTCGCGAAACAGCCATCGAAAAGGTCCGCCTGGCCGAGGACGGCTGGAACAGCCGCGACGCCGCCAAGGTCGCCCTGGCCTACACCACCGACACCCGCTGGCGGAACCGCGCCGAGTTCCTGAACGGCCGCGATGAGGCCCAGGCCTTCCTGACCCGCAAGTGGGCCAAGGAACTGGACTACCGCCTGATCAAGGAGCTGTGGGCCTTCGAGGGCGCGCGCATCGCCGTCCGCTACGCCTACGAATATCACGACGACAGCGGCAACTGGTTCCGCGCCTACGGCAACGAGAACTGGGAGTTCGACGCCGACGGCCTGATGCGCCACCGTCACGCCAGCATCAACGAACACCCGATCACCGAGGCCGACCGCAAGTTCCGCTGGCCCCTGGGCCGCCGCCCGGACGACCATCCGGGGCTGAGCGACTTCGGGTTCTGACGACAGGGCGCCTAGCCCTCTTCTATTTCAGCGTCGCCTTCAGGTTCCGCCGCGCGGATCGATGAAGGCGTTCAGCACCTGGGCCTCGAGGGGCCGCGATCGACACGCGCCGGGGCGGCCCGCTGGTTCTGACCAGGATCCGCTTCGGCGTGACCGATGCGATGCGCCATCAGCCGCGACAGCTCATCTGAGCTGAAATCTCCAGCTCCCCTCGCGAGCGAAGCCGCCTTCGCGTCGGAACCGTTCAAGCCGGCCCAGTGGGTCTCGGCACTATTCCAGTTCAGACGACGCGGGCCGAGATCTTGGCCATCTCGACGCTCGGGGTACGCCGACGGCGTGCGCCGTCGATTCCGACGAGTCAAAGAAATGGAAACGATGAATTTCCACCATTTCCATTTCGCGACCAATCGATCGAGACGAAAGTCACCTCATCGGAACAAACGCGGCGGCCCGCAACGGTGCGCCGAAAGCCCAAGACAAGGATCCAGCCATGACCGTCCAAGCCAAGGCCACCCCCGGCGCGCGCCTTCTGACCCCGACCGACCACACCCTGATCATGATCGACTTCCAGTCGCAGATGGCCTTCGCCACCAAGTCGATCGACGCCAGCCTGCTGCGCACCAACGCCGCCCTGGTGGCGGGCGCCGCGGCCGGCTTTGGCGCCTCGACCATCCTGACCACGGTCGCTGAGAAGAGCTTCTCGGGCCCGATGTTCCCGGAAGTCACCGCCCCCTTCCCCGGCAAGACCCTGCTGGACCGCACCTCGATGAACAGCTGGGAAGACGAGGCGGTGATCGCCGAGGTCAACGCGATCGGCAAGTCGCGCATCGTGCTGGCCGGCCTCTGGACCAGCGTCTGCATCGTTGGTCCGGCCCTTTCGGCGCTTGAGCAGGGCTTCGAGGTCTTCGTGATCACCGACGCCTGCGGCGACGTTTCGGACGAAGCCCATGAGCGCGCCGTCACCCGCATGGTCCAGGCCGGCGCCCAGCCCATCACGGCGCTGCAGTACCTGCTGGAAATGCAGCGCGATTGGGCCCGCGGCGAGACCTACGACCTGACCACGGGCCTGGCCAAGACGTTCGGCGGCGCCTACGGCTTGGGCATCATCTACGCCAAGTCCATGTTCGGCGCCTCAGAAGGCCACTGACGCAAGTCAACGGGGCGGGTCGACCGCCCCGCCCACTTTCTCGAAGCTTGAGCGTCGTCATGAAACCCTATCTGCTCTCTTTGGGCGCGGGCCTGCTGGTCGGCGTGATCTATGCACTGCTGAACGTGCGTTCGCCGGCTCCGCCAGCCATAGCCCTTTTGGGCCTGCTGGGCATGTTGCTGGGCGAACAGGCGGTCCCGATCGCCAAGCGCCTGACGGCCAAGGCCCCGGTCATTTCCTACCTCAAGACTCCCGAATGCGCCGGTCAGGTGCTGGGTCCGCAAGCCGTTGACCCGCAACAGACCGAGCGCCAGGCATGACCCCTCTCAACCGTCGCAAAGCTGTCGCGCTCGGCGCGGCCTTCCTTTCCAGTCCCGCTTTCGCCCGGAGTCCCGGCCCGATGTCCTCCCAAGCCGACCTGCTGCTGATCAACGGCAAATTCACGACGCTCGACCGGAGCAATCCGCGCGCCGACGCCGCCCTGGTCCGCGACGGCAAGTACGCCGCCGTCGGCGAAGAAGGCGAGGTCCGCGCCGCCGCAGGTCCCAACCCGACGATCATCGACCTGAAGGGCCGTCGGGTGATCCCCGGCCTGATCGATAGCCACATGCACATCATCCGTGGCGGCCTGAACTACAACATGGAACTGCGCTGGGACGGCGTGCCGACCCTGGCCGACGCCATGGCCATGCTCAAGAAGCAGGCCGCCAACACCCCGCCGCCGCAGTGGGTGCGCGTCGTTGGCGGCTTCACCGAGCACCAGTTCGTCGAGAAGCGCCTGCCCACCCTGGACGAGATCAACGCCGCCGCGCCCGAGACGCCGGTGTTCATCCTTCACCTCTATGATCGCGCGCTGCTCAACCGCGCCGCCCTGCGCGCCGTCGGCTACACCAAGGACACGCCCAACCCGCCAGGCGGCGAGATCCAGCGCGACGCCTCGGGCGAGCCCTCGGGCCTGCTGCTGGCCCAGCCGAACGCGACGATCCTCTATGCCACCCTGGCCAAGGGTCCCAAGCTGCCGCCCGAATACCAGCTGAACTCGACCCGTCACTTCATGCGCGAGATGAACCGCCTGGGCGTGACCGGCGTGATCGACGCCGGCGGCGGCTTCCAGAACTACCCCGACGACTACGAGATCATCGAAAAGCTGCACGCCGACGACCAGTTGACCCTGCGCATCAGCTACAACCTGTTCACCCAGAAGCCGAAGGCCGAGCTGTCGGACTTCCAGTCCTGGTCCAAGCAGGTCAAGCCCGGCCAGGGCGACGACAAGTACCGCCACAACGGCGCGGGCGAGATGCTGGTCTACAGCGCCGCCGACTTCGAGGACTTCCGGGTGGAGCGTCCCGAGATGCCGGCCAACATGGAAAGCGACCTGGAACCGGTGATCCGCCACCTGGTCGAGAACCGCTGGCCCTGGCGGCTGCACGCCACCTATGACGAGACCATCACGCGGGCGCTGGACGTCTACGAGAAGGTCAACCGCGACATGCCGTTCGACGGCCTGCACTGGTTCTTCGACCACGCCGAGACGATCAGCGAACGCAACATCGACCGCATCGCGGCCCTGGGCGGCGGCATCGCCGTGCAGCACCGCATGGCCTATCAGGGCGAGTACTTCATGGAGCGCTACGGCGCGAAGGCCGCCGAAGCCACGCCGCCGATCACCAAGATGCTGAAGGCTGGCGTACCCGTCGGCGCCGGCACGGATGCGACCCGTGTGGCCAGCTACAATCCTTGGGTCTCGCTGAACTGGCTGGTGACCGGCAAGACGGTGGGCGGCACGCGCCTCTATCCGCCGGCCAACCGCGTCGATCGCGAAGAGGCCCTGCGCCTGTGGACCACCGCCAACACCTGGTTCTCGAACGAGGAAGGCAAGAAGGGCCAGATCGCCGTCGGTCAGCTGGCGGACTTGGCCGTGCTCAGCGATGACTACATGACCGTGCCCGAGGACGAGATCCCGCACCTGTCGGCGGTGCTGACCCTGCTGGGCGGCAAGGTGGTCCACGGCGAAGGCGATTTCGGCAAGCTGGCGCCTGTTCTGCCGCCGCCGATGCCCGACTGGTCGCCGGTGCGCACCTTCGGCGGCTATCAGAACCGCTCCAAGCGCACGGCCATGGCGCTGGCTTCGGCCTGCGGCTGCGCCAGCAGCTGCAATGTCCACGGCCATGACCACGCCTCGGCCTATACGCGGGAAGCTCCGACCAGCGATGCGCGTTCCTTCTGGGGCGCCATGGGCTGCGGCTGCTGGGCGGTTTGATCATGACCCGTTCGCCCCAGACCCCGCGCTTCGTCGACGCCATCCTCGACTGGCGTCCCACCGCGCACATCGCCCGCCTGGCCCTAGTCAGCGCCTATCTGCTGGGCGCGGCCGTCAAGGCCAGCGACTTCCAAGGCGCCGTCGCCGAACAGGCCCACTTCGGCATGACCCCGCCAGCCTTCTGGGCTGTGCTGACCATCGCCGTCGAGATCGTCGGCCCTCTGCTGATCCTCACTCGTCGCTGGCTGTGGCTGGGCGCGGGCATGCTGGGGGTCTTCACCCTGCTGGCGGCGTTCAAGGCCAATGCCTTCTGGGCGATGGCCCCGGGTCATGATCGCTTCATGGCCACCAACGCCTTCGTCGAGCACATCGGCCTGATCGGCGGCTTCGTGCTGGTCGCGCTGCTGGATCGCCGGGAGCGCGCCGCATGACCCCGCGCCCCACGCGCCTGGCCGGCGTGACCGGCATGGGCATGGCTTTTGTCGGCGGCTATGTCGACGTGATCGGCTTCGTGCTGCTGTTTGGCCTGTTCGTCGCTCACGCCACCGGCAACATCGTCATGCTGGGCGTCGGTCTAGCCGGCGACGCCGGCGGCCTGGCGACCAAGCTCCTGGCCCTGCCGGTGTTCATCGGCGCGGCGGCCGCCACCTACGCCCTGATCCGCTGGCGCGACGCCCGCGGGCAACCCTGCGAAATGCTGGTCCTGATCCTCCAGGCCATCCTGCTATTGGCCTTCATGCTGCTGACCGCCCGCGCCCTGCCCGCCGCCAACGCCAATGCGCCGGCCGTCATGCTGGCGGGCTTGGTCGGGGTCGCGGCCATGGCCGTGCAGAATGTCGGCGCCCGCGCGGTCTTCACCCATTTGGCGCCGACCACCATGATGACGGGCAACGTCACCCAGCTGGCGATCGACATCGTCGATCTTGTCATCGCCAGGGGACGTCCGGACCAGGCGCTGAAAGCACGACTTCTCAAGACCTGGCCGCCCATCTTCGCCTTCGCCCTGGGCGCGGTCGGCGGCGCGATCGGCGTGCTGGTCGCCGGGGCCTGGAGCCTGGCGCTGGGCGTCGCCGTGGTCGCCCTCCTGGCCGCCCTCCACGCCCTTCGCGGGGAACGGTCGTGAGCAGACCCGCCGCGACCGCGGCTGATGACCAAGCTCAGCCAAGTCAAGGCTTTGTCATCCCAGGAGTGTGAACGAAGACGCCCCCGCCAGCTCACGCCCGCGCCCGAGCTGACGAAGAGCAGAACAAGCTTTCACTCCGCCTGCCTCTCATGGGCCTTGCCGGGGCTCGCGTTCGTTCCAAGCGTCGGCTAGTCAGTGGATCGCTCAAGCTCAGGAACGCTAACGCTCAGCGCTTTCAAGCCCAGCGAGGTAAAGACGCCAATACGCCGCATAGCCAATGAGATCGTCGAGCAATGCGGAGACCTTGGCTTGGTCAGGAACGTAAGCCCGAACAACTCCTCCCCAGACCGGGTAACTCGGCAGGGAGACTTCACCGCCCCCAGCATTTTCTCGCGAGACAGTCTCGCGATCGTGAGCCGGAAAATGGTTAGCGGACGCTAGGCGAGGCTATCCCCTTCCCGCGTGGAGGGCATTGACCTGCGTAAGTACAACTGCGCAGAATGCAACTTTCAGTTGCCAATTCGCAGCGTAGGCCCCTAGGATATTCATCGTCTTGAGCTCAAGGGCAGCATTCATCCGAAGGGAAGTTCTTATAGGGGCAGGGGCCTTGCTGGCTCCGTGTTGGGCGTATGCGGCAAGCCCCGCCCAAAGCTTGCTGCGCCGCTACGTCCAGTGGCGAGGCGGACACGCCTTCCAACAGGTGCGCCTCATCTCCACTGTAGCGAGTCTCCAGGTAGAGGGGCTCGACACCGTCCGGACTATATGGATCGAAGGGAACGACCGATACGCAGAGAGCTTGGCGGCTGGTGCGATACGGACGCAGTTCGTTTCCACCAACGCGGCGACCTGGTTTCAAACGCCCGATGGCCGGACCGATAGCGCGGATGCCGCCACTGGAGCGTCCAGGCGGCGGCTCGCCGGCATTCTTTCCCCGTGGATCTTGGACGCAAATTGGAAGTCGGCAGGCTCCGAGAGGCGCTACGGGCAGGAATGGAGTGTAATATCGGCCGAGTTCCCTGGAGCGGTGATCGTCGACCTATTCATTGACGCTCGATCCGGAGCGCTCGGCGGAGCCCGTGTTCGCGAACCCGCCGGCGGCCACTTCTCGCGATACGATGACTGGCGGGAGGTGGGCGGAGTAAGGATGCCGTTTGCCGAGCAGACGGAAGCCATCGAACTCGAAAACGGCCAGTCTATAGTCGTCGAGAAACTCTCCTATAGCAGCGTCAGGATCAATGCCGCGCCGCCGTCGGGGACGTTCGAGCCGCCGCGCTCGCCCGCCAGGATACGCTTCGCGACGCCGGAGGGACGGACAGGAAAGATCGCCTTCGGCCCCGGTTCTGACGTGATCTTCACGGTCGAGCTGGCGGGGCGCAACGTACAGGCGCTGCTCGACAGCGGGGCCTCCGTCTCGCACATTGATGTCGACTTGGCCCGCGCCATCGGCTTGCAGGGGACCGGCGCGTTTCAAGCACCCGGCACGAGTGGCGCGACGGTGGCGGTGCAGGCGGCCGAGTGCCCTCCCATCACTATCGACAGCATGACGGTATCAGGCCTGCGCGTTGGCCTGACGGATCTTGCCCCCGCCCGCGCGTCGATCGGCCGCCCCGTCGAAGTCATCCTGGGGCAGGACATCTTCGATCACGTCGTGGTCGAGATTGATTTCGGCGCAGGGCGCGTCGCGTTTGTCGAGCCCGCGCGGTACCGGCCGGCGGCAGGAACGCGTTCGCTTCCGATCGGCCGCGTGGGCTTTGTGCCGACCGTCCAAGTCGAATTCGAGGACATAGGTCCCGCTGACTTCGCCCTCGACCTTGGGAATGCCGCCGCGCCCCTGGTCATTTACGGTTCGTTCTGGAAGCCGCGAGAAATGCTGACGCGACGCCCCTGGTCCACCACCATGAGCGCCGACATCGCAGGGCCACGCGAAGTAAAGCAGGCCAGTGTCTCGACCGTTGTCTTCGCCGGCTGGACATTCCGGGACCTGCCGGCGCTCTTCGTGGATCTCGACAAGGGAAAGGGGTCTGAGCGGCTGGCCGGCAATATCGGCCTGCCGATCCTGGACCGCTTCACGCTGGCCTTCGACTACCCGTCCAGTCGCCTTTACCTCTCCCCCAACGCCTCGATCGAAAGACCCTTCGCCAGCGCGGGCATCCTGCCCTGGAGCGTGGCTGCATATACAGCCTAAGGTGTTTCTTATGCCGAGAAATCTTTAAGATTGCATGTCTGAGGATTTAACCTAAGGTTGATGCGCCCCCAAATCCGGGGTGCAAACCTTTGAGGCACAGAATGCGCACTTCGAACGTGGTCTACGCCTTCGACACCGACTTCCGCGCGCTGAACGATGACGAGATCGACTTCGTCAGCGGCGGCGACGGCACGCCCAGCAACGTCGGCACCGGCGGCACCGGCGGCACCACCACCACCACGACCAGTTGGGGGATCAAGATCACGACGCCGGTCGGCGGAGTCGAAATCACCCGCAAGACGGAGGTGACCAAGAAGCCCGCCTCGGACACCGGCAGCGGCGGTAGCGGTACGAGCGGCGGCACCAGCGCTGGCGGCACAAGCGGCGGCAGCGGTACGAGTGGCGGCACAAGCGGTGGCACCTACGGCCCGCAGCCCTGATGAAAAGTCGGCCGGCGGCGCGTACGCCGCCGGCCGTCTCCGATTTTGAGGGGAATGCTCTTCTAGATGAGTAGCTTGTTCAGGTCGCAGGCTGTCGCCCACGCAGCGCGTCGCCTTGATGGCGAAGTGATGCTGGCGTCTCCGCCTTCGATGCGCCTGTTAGTGTTGGCGAGCGTCGGCGCCGTGCTGACGAGCGCCATCTTCTGCGCCACCTCCTCCTATGCGCGCCGCGAGACTCTTACCGGCTCCCTCGTTCCTCAGGGCGGCCTCATCCGCATCACCGCCCGTCAGGGCGGCATGGTCGAGCAACTGAACGTGGTCGAGGGGCAGAGCGTCAAGGCGGGCCTGCCGCTGGCCGTGCTTCGGACTTCCATGGATATCCGCGACGGCGACACGGGTTCGGCCTTGGTGCGGGATGTCGCCCTGGAAGCCCATGCGCTGGATGTTCAGGATCAGGCCACACAGGCGCGCCTGGGAGCGCAGGTCGCAAGATTGCGGGCCGAACGAGCGTCGCTCGTGAGAGAGCGCGACGCGACGAAGGCCCGCCTGGCGGCGCTCGAAGAGCGCGCGCGGCTCGCCCAGAACAATGTCGACAGGTTCAACAAGATGGCGGTCGACGGTTTTGTCAGCCGCCGAGATCTGGAGAACGCGCGGTCTACGTCCCTCGCCATGCTGCAAGACGCCGCCGAGGTGCGGACCCTGGCTCTGGGATACGAGCGCCAGATCACGGACATTGATGCGCAACTTAAGGCCGCGCCGTTTGATGCGCGGGTCGCGGCTGCACAGTCGAAAGCCGCGCGAGCTGAAGTGATGCAGAAGGGAACATCCGCCGCCTTGCAGGCGACCTACATCGCCACTTCGCCAGTGTCCGGCCGCGTCGGCGCAGTACCAGTCGATCTTGGGCAGACCGTTTCCGTGGGCTCGACGATCGCCGTCGTTTCTGGCGGGGGCGACATGGAGGCGGAACTCTATGCGCCCTCACGCGCGGCCGGGTTCATCAAGCCGGGACAGGAGGTGCGGCTGATGTACCAGGCGTTCCCACATCAGAAATTCGGCGCCGCGCGAGGACATATCCGTTCGGTTTCGAGAACCGTTCTCGCTCCCAGCGAATTGACGGTCGCGGGCATGACCGTCCAGGAGCCAGTGTTCCGCGTCAAGGTCGCGCTCGACAAGCAGACGATGAGCGCCTACGGCCAGGAGCTGCCACTGCGCGCCGGCATGCTCGCCAACGCCGACGTGATCGTGGATCGCCGGACGCTTCTGGAGTGGCTTCTCGATCCTCTCTACGCCGCCGGCCGCCGATGAGGGATATTCTCAGCGAGCTGAACTTCGCACGAAAGCGTAAGCTGCCCGTCGTCATCGGCGCCGAGGCGGCTGAGTGCGGCCTTGCCTGCATGGCCATGATCTCGGCGTACCATGGGCACGATATCGATCTGAACGGCCTGCGCCAGCGTTTCTCCCTGTCGCTAACCGGGGCGACGCTGCGCCACCTGATGACGCTGGCCGACCAACTCTCTTTCAACTGCCGGGCTTTGCGGGTCGAGATCGGGGCGCTTCAGAAGATCCAACTCCCAGCGATCCTCCATTGGGACCTTAACCACTTCGTTGTCCTGAAGTCAGTCGAAGCCAAGCAGGTCATCATTCACGATCCGGCGCGCGGGGCTCGAACGCTGAGCCTTGCCGAAGTCTCGGATCATTTCAGCGGCGTCGTGCTCGAACTCACGCCGAAGGCCGAGTTCCAGAAGGTCGAGGCGCGCGTCGGCGTACGGATCTCAAGCCTCTGGTCGAGCCTGCGGGGCTTCGGGCCGGCGCTGGCGCAGGTTCTCACGCTGTCGCTGGCTCTCCAGGTCGTCGCCTTCGCCGGCCCATTCCAGATCCAACTCGTCGTGGACGAGGCGATCGGGCGGATGGACAGGAACCTGCTCACGGTCTTGGCGATCGGCTTTGGCGGCCTGATGCTGCTGCAGCTTTGCATGGACGCGCTGAGGTCATGGATGCTGCAGGTATTCGGCAGCATGATGACATACCAGATCGTGGGCAATCTGGTTCACCACCTGCTCCGGCTGCCGTCCAGCTTCTTCGAGAAGCGTCATGTCGGCGACATCCTTTCCCGCGTCGGATCAACATCGGCGATCCAGGACGCCCTCACGCGTGGACTGGTGGCCTCGCTGATCGACGGCATCATGGCCCTCCTGGCGGCCATCATTCTGTTCCTCTACTCCCCCCAGCTGGCTGGCGTTGTGTGCGCTTCGGTCCTGGCCCTGCTCGTGCTCGCCCTCGCCTTCTACCCCGTGGTCCGCGCCCGCGCCGAGGAACTGCTTGTCGCCGGCGCCAAGGAGCAGTCGCACCTGATGGAGACGGTGCGCGCGGCGACCACGATCAAGCTAATGGGACGCGAGGTCGAGCGCGAGGGCGCATGGAGGAACCTCTATGCCAGCACGATCAACGCCTCGGTTTCGCTCGGTAGGTTCCATATCGTCCTGGGTCTGCTTCAGAGCGGCGTCATCGCGCTCCAGTTCATCCTGGTGGTTTTCCTGGGCGCGCGGACAATCATGGACGGCGCGGGGTTCTCGATCGGCATGCTCCTGGCGTTCCTCTCATTCCGCCAGACCTTCACCGACCGCTGCTTCTCTCTGATCAATCAGGGCATGGAGTTCCGTCTCCTGGGCCTGCACATGCAGCGGCTCGGCGACATCGTCGGCGCCGACGTCGATACTCGCGAGACGACGCTCCCGAACATTCACATCGCTGGGGGTATCGAGGCTCGGGCGATAGCGTTCCGGTACGGCGCGACGGACCCGGTGATCGTTCGGGAAGCCAGCTTCAACATCGCACCCGGCGACTTCGTAGCCTTGATTGGCCCGTCAGGCGGCGGGAAGACCACCATCCTGAAGCTGCTCTTGGGTCTTCAAGCCCCCACCGAAGGCGAAGTCCTCTTGGACGGGCAGTTGGCGACGCCTGAGCGCTTCCAGGCGTGGCGGTCGCACGTGGGTGTCGTCTCTCAAGACGACCGCCTGCTGTCTGGGTCGATCGCGGACAACATCGCCTTCTTCGACCCTGATCTCGATATGGAACGGGTGATGGCGGCAGCCGAGGCCGCGCGCATCCACGCCGACATCATGCGCATGCCCATGCAGTACATGGCGCTGGTGGGCGATATGGGATCGACGCTCTCGGGCGGTCAGAAGCAGCGCATCCTCCTCGCGCGAGCGCTCTATCGCCAGCCCGCCATCCTGTTCCTGGACGAAGGGACCGCGAACCTGGACGAAGAGACCGAAGAAGCGATCGCGGAACTGATCAGCGCGCTTCCCATCACGCGGATTGTGGTCGCCCATCGTCCGGCGCTGATTCACCGTGCGGGCCGCATTCTCGAGATGCGCGAAGGGCGCATCGAGGAGCGCTTGCGGCACGCTCCCCATGGGGCGGAGCTTCCGCTCGAACAGGCCGATGGCTAGCGTACTTTCGGCGGCTCCAGCGAGCAGTCCGTCCCATTTGAGATCACCGAACCCACAAGGAACGCTTTGGCGGTTTGGCTTAAGGTGCGTGGACGGCGCAATGACGACTGGCTGTTCCCAGCCGTCTCTAGCGCATCAGTTCACCCCGCTTTAGCGCGGTGCAAATGCGCGACGCGCGTCCGTTGGATGTCGTGTTCCTGGAGGTGCGCCAATGTCCGAAAATGGCGCTGCGCCCGTCCACACAGCGCTCCGCATGCAGCGTGGCGCTCAGGTCGTGGCCAGCTTGTCCGCTGCCGCAACGTCGGCCTGCGCGCCCGCGATATCGCCGAGTTCGGTCTTGACCTTCGCACGCCAACGAAGCGTCTCGGCGTCGCCAGGATTGGCGGCCAGCGCCGCGTCCAACTCCTCGAGCGCTCGGCGATAATCCTTCAGGTACCAGTAGCAACGCCCCTTCCGCGACAATGTCATCGCGTCGCCGGGCGATAGGCGCAGCGAGACATTGAGGTCGCGGATGGCCCGGTCGTAGCGGTCCTGATCCATGAACACGCCGGCGCGATTGTAATAGGCCGGCTCATAGTCGGGGTCCGCTGCGATTGCCGCGCCGTAGTCGGCCAAGGCCTCGTCCAGATGGCTCGTCTCAGCCAAGGCCAGCCCCCGATTGTTCAAGACAAAAGCCGACCTCGGCTGCAGCTTCACCGCCGCATTCAGGTCCGCCATCGCCGCCGCTCCCTTGTCATCCTTGCGCAGTGCGCTGGCGCGCCCCACCAGCAATTTGGCGTCGTCGGGCGCCAATACGATGGCGCGGTCGTAGTCGGCCTTGGCGTCGCGCAAACGGCCGGCCAGCTGGTTCAGCCAGGCTCGGCCGCCCCAGGCGGCAACGCGCTTGGGGTCCAGCCTCAAGGCGCGGTCGTACTCCACGCGCGCCGCATCCAGACGGCCCATGCTCGTGAGGGTGTCGGCCAAACCCACGCGCAGATCCGCGCGCTCAGGCTGGGCGGCGACGGCGATCTGATACTGCTCCAGCGCCTTGGGCCAAGCTTCACGGTCCGCGTAGTAGATGGCCTTGTTGATTACCGCGTCGGTGTTCTTGGGATCGGCGGCCAGAGCCGCGTCATAGGCCTTGAGCTCGCCTTCCGCGTCCTCGTTCAACGCGCTCAACTCCATACCCACGCCGTTCAGCGCGTCCGGATCGTTGGGCGCCAGTTCAGCCGCCTTGCGATAGTCGGCCAGGGCGCCCTTGTGGTCGTCCTTGTCGGATCGCAGCTGGGCGCGATTGTAGTAGGCCGCAGCGGTCGGCTGGGCCTCGATCGCCGCGTCGTAAGCGGCCAGGGCGTCTTTGCGGCGATCGCTCAGTTCGCTGAGCAGTAGGGCGCGATTGAAAAGGAGATCGCCATCCTTCGGCGAGCCCTTCAACCCTTCCTCCACGGCCGCCAAGCCTTCAGCCTGTTTGCCCTGCCGCCGGCGCGTCTGCGCCAGCTTGACCCAGGCGTCGGCATAGGCCGGTTGCAACTGGGCTGCCTTGCGATAGGCCGCGGCCGCGCCCTCGTCGCGCTTCAGCGCCGCCAGCGCCCGGCCCCGAGCGATCTGCGCGTAAGCCATCTTGGGATCGATCGCGATCGCCAAGTCCGCGTCACGCAGGGCGCCCGACGGATCCTCCAGCCACAGCCGCATCACGCCGCGATAAGCGACGATAAGCGCATCTTTGGGATCCTTGCGGACGATCTGGTCGTATATCGCGAAGGCCTCCTTCGGTCGATCCTGGGCCTCCATCACCGAGCCCAGCTCCATCCAGGCCGCGCTGTCGTCGGTTGCGATGGCGACAGCTGCCCGGGCGTCGCGTTCAGCGGCCGCAAGATCGGTGTTCATGAGCAGGTCCGCTCGCCGCAACAGGGCCTGAACGAAGCGAGGATCCACCGCCAACGCCGCGTCGTAGTCGACCCGCGCGCCCTTCGGATCATCGCGGTTCCATCGCTTCAATCCCCCACGATAGACTAGGGCCAGCTTGTTGCGAGGATCGGCCTTGAGGACAGTCTCGAAATCGGCCGCCGCCGCATCGATCTTGTCCTGGTCCTGCTGAGCCACGCCGCGCGCCAGCAAGGCGTCGGCGTCGCCAGGCAGCAGCTTCAGGGCTTCGCGCGCGTCTCGCTCCGCCTCGGCGTTGTTGTCCAGCCGCCAATGGGCAAAGGCGCGCACCACCAGCAGGCGCGCCCGCTCGTTGGCGGCCAGACCCGGGCTGGCCAGCGCCGCGTCGCACACGGTCACGATCGCCTCGCGATCGACGCGCCGGGGCTGGGAGTCGGCCATGGCGCAAACAGCGATCGGATCGGCGCTCTGCCGCGCGAGGGCGGGCATGGCCCCGCCCGAAGCGAGAGCAGCGGCCAGGATCAATGAAATGGAGATTGGCCTCACGGGCGCGCTCCCTTGGCCGCGGCGGGTTGGGCCACGCCGACCATGGGGTCCGACTTCAGCCAACGGACGGCGGCGGCCTTCACCTCGTCCAGCGTGATTGCGCTCATCAGCGGGCCGTACTGAAGATATTCTTCGAGCAGGGCGGGGTCGCGGGCGGAGCCGCTCATCGCACCCGCCCACCAGGGCAGATTGTCTCGCGCGGTCTGGACCCCGGCGAGGAGCGGCGCGCGCGCCTCCTCGAAGGCGGCCGCGGTGATGTCGCCTGCGACCAGCTTGGCCGCCACGGCGCGGGTCTCGACGACCAGGGCCTCGATGTCGGCGGGGCTGGCGTCGACCGCCACCACCAGCGAACCTTGATCCCCATGGTCTGGAGTGTTGATGGCGACGGCGGGGGCGTAGGTCTTGCCCAACTCCTCCCGTATCCGGCGGCGTAGGGCGGTGTCGAAGATCGCCGCAAGGACCTTGAGGCTGTATTCCTCGCGCCGCCGCTCGGGATTGGCCACGTAGAGCGGCCAGATCAGAGCCGCGGCGGCCTTGTCAGCCTGACCTTGATGCTCGACGCGAATGATCGGCGGCGCCACCGCAGGGTAGCGCACGAAATGCGGCTCGACCGTTCGGCGCGACGCGGTCGAGCGCGGCGGCAGGGCTCCGAACGTTCGCGCCACCAGCGCGATCACCCTGTCTTCCTCGACATCGCCGACGATGGTCAGCTCCAGCGGTTCGGTGGTCAACACCGGCTTCAGCACGCGTTCGAAGTCCACCGATCGCATCTTCGCCATCACCTCGCGTGGCGGCACATTGCTGGCCGCGTCAGGCGAGATCTTGGCTGTCATAGCGATGTTCAGCGCCATGGCCGGCTGGGTCAGATAGGACCGGTACACAAGATCCACCACGGTCGGGATCCGAGCGTCGATCGTTGGCCGAAAGCCCGGATCGCTGACATAGGCCGAGAGCACAGAGACCTGCCCCTCCAGCGACTCGCCAAGGCCGGCGGTGCGCATCTCGAAGGCGGTAGGACCCATTCCGAGCGACAAACCCCAAAGATTCGAGCCGTCGTAGATCTTCTGGACCTCCTCGACGCTGTTTCGGCCCAGGCCGCCGGCCGCAAGGAGGTTGGTTCCAAACTCGGCCACGATGTAGTCGGTGTCGGCGACCTGACGCCGCCCCACCCCGAAGCGCAGCCGAACCTCGACCTTGTTGGGGGTGATTTTGGTCGGCTTGAAATTCAGGATCAGCCCGTTGGAGAACTTCAGCCGCGTGAAGCCGGGCTTCTCGACGGTCTTTCGGTCGACCACCTTGCCCGGCTTGCCAAACCAATCATAACCCCAGTGCGGTTTGGCTTGGTCAGCGTAGCGCTCGCCCAGGACATGGCCCTCCCCGCGCGTCCAGGCGGCCGCCAGAGCTTCCTTGGTCGGCGGCTTGGGCCCGGTGATCGAGAGCAACGGCCCCGCGCCGGACCAATCGGTCGCGAACCGGGCCTTCACATCCTCGGGCGTCATGTCCTCTACCGCCAGGTCGAAGGCGTAAAGCGCATCGGCCGGACTGCTGGAAAGCTGATCGTTGACGGCGCGGGCCGCCAAGTCGCTGGCGATCGCGGACGAGGTGCGCGAAGCGCTGCTCAGGACGCCCGCCCGTAGCTGCCCCCGCAGGTTCTCGATGACGGCCTCGGTCTCCAGTTCCGTAGGACCATCCTTGGCAAAGCGATTGAGCTCGCCCTGAGCCGCGTCCAAAGCGCCGTCCCACGCGTCGCCGGTCGGCACGACGATCAGACAGGCGATCGCCAGATCGCGGACGTCGTTCGCCAGGGTGGCGGCGCTGACGAGCGGGGCCTCACCCTTGTTGACCAGGCGCGCCAGACGCTGGTTCAGGATGGTCTGCCAGACTTGTCGCTGGATCGCCGCACGGCGGTTGGGGATGGTGTCGGCGGGCCGTCCGGCGCCTGGGTTGGTACGGCACGCGGCAACAGCGACCGGGAGGGCTTCGCCGGTGACCGTAAGCACCTCCAGGCCGCGGTTTGACCTTGGACGCTCGAGGGGCGGCTGCAAGGGTCGCGGCCCCCGCGCCGTCCAGCCGGCGAAGGCTTCGCCAACCAGGGATTCGGCGCGGTCGAGGTCAAGGTCGCCGACAAGCACGACGACCGCGCTTTCTGGCCGGTACCACCGATCATAGAAACGCTTCAAATCAGCCGCCGTCGCGGCATTCAGGGTCTGGGTCGCGCCGATAGGCGGCCTATTGACGGACCTCAGGGTCTCGCCTTGAAAACGCGCGATCGTTTCCTGAGCCGCTAGCATCTCGTTGCTGCGCGCTTCCATCTCAGCCAGTACGACGCCGCGCTCACGCTTAACCGCCTCGTCCGTGAAGCTTACGCCGTCGGCGACGTCGCGCAGCCACGCCATGCCGGCTTTCATCTGCTCGCCGTCCGGTTTAGGCATGTCCAGTTGGTAGGTGGTCGAGAACAGGGTCGTCATTGCGTTCTGGTCGCGTCCGAACGCGATGCCCCAGGGCGCGAAGACATGATCGGACGCCCCTTCCGGATAGTTCCGGCTGGAGCGGAAGGCCATGTGCTCTATGAAGTGAGCCCAGCCGCGCTCAGCCTCCCCCTCCTGAAAGCTGCCAACATCCAGGGTCAACCGGGCAGAGACCGCCCCCGCCGGATTGGCGTTCCGCATCAGGAGATAACGGACGCCGTTGGGCAGCACTCCGCGGCGAATAGCAGGATCGGGCCGGATCGCATCCTTGCGGTCGCTCGTCGCGGCTGGCGCATCCGCCGCCCAGGAGGGCGCGGCGACCATAAGCCCAAAGGCCAGCGCAGCGCTGGCCAGGCACAAACACTTCAAGACATCGCCCCCCAAAGGTGATGCACAACCTCAACTATAGCCGTCGTAACCCATCGCGCTTTGCGTCGGAAGGCGAAACCGCCCCCTTCTGGGGCGGAGTCGGTGCTCTCCCGGCGTTGCGCTTGGCTGTAGCAGGCGCCGTTGACCTTCGCCCTATGGGCTGCGGCTGGACGCGGGCGCGACTAGAACGGCACGGTCACGGCTTGTCCGCCGTACGAGACCGTCCGAACAGTCGGGGACGGCGCGAGCGCGCTCATTTCGGCGGAGCGGATCATCACGATCTTCAATGTTCGCTGTTTGACCATGCCAGGGAAGGCGCCCCGCCGCGCGCTGATCGTCAGCGTGCGCCGAGCATCGTTCCAGCTGAGGTCGTAGCGCGCCGACTGGCCCTTCTCGTAGGCGTAGGTTTCGTTGTCGTCTTCGTAGAGCGTGAACCGCCCGTCGGCGCCCGCGTAGATCCGGATTTCGTATGGGGCGTTCGGCTGTTCGGTGGCGTACTGCAGCACCGGCCCCATCGGAATGATGGCGCCGGCCCGGACATACAGCGGGACCATGTCGAGTGGGGTCTCGCGCGCCACGGTCTGGCCGCCGGCATGGCGCTGGTTGCTCCAGAAGTCGTACCAGTCCGCGCCCTTCGGCAGATAGGTGCGCATCGTCAGGTCGCGCGGCGCGCTCATCGCCGCCGCGTCCCGCTGCAGCTCGCCAGGCGTGCGCCACACGAACCGGAACACCCGGCCGCCCTCGGGGTGAGAGAATTCCAGTCGGACCGGCAGCCGCTCACCCTTCTTGAGTATGCGCCGCACCAGCCGGGTTCGGGTGGCGCTGCGACGCAGCTCGTCGATCACGGTGTCGCCGCCCAGGACCAGGCGCATGCCGTCGTTGCCGGTCAGGCCGATCTCGTACTCGCCGTCTTCCGGCGCGATCAGCTCGCCTTCCCAGCGCGCGGAGAAATGGCTGAGCGAGGTCAGGCCCGGGGGCAGCTCGGCCAGCGGCGGATCGGGCCAGGTGTGGTCGATCTTCTGGTCCACGGTCTGGCCGCGCGGCGTCTCGAAGGCCTCGCCTTCGAAGTAGTTCACGGTCAGGCCCGGCTTGCCGTCGGCCGTCCGCAGATATTGTCCGGGCACCGTCGTCGCGGAAGAAGGCAGGAGATTGTACATCGCATGCGTCACGGGATGGACCAGCAGCGACGGGCCGAACATGAAGCTGTCGTTGATGCTGTGCGTCGCCGGATCGTCCGGGAAATCCATCGGCAGGGCGCGCATCAGGGTGTAGCGGTCGGCGGTGACCTTGGCGCTCAGGCTGTAGATGTAGGGCAGCAGGCGATAGCGGAGCTGCGTCGACGCCAGCAGCGTCTTGTAGACGGGCGGGTCCAGCGTCTTGAACAGATAGGGCTCCCGTTCGACGCTAGTGCCGTGGATGCGCATGATCGGGTTGAAGGTCGCGTACTGGAACCAGCGTGCGTACAGCTCGCGCCAGGCGGGGTTCTTCTCGCCGCCCGGGAAGTCGGTTACGAAGAAGCCGCCGGTGTCCTGCGTCCAGTAGGGATTGCCGGTGATCGTGACATTGACGCCGCCGGCCACCTGCTGGGCGAAGGTCTTCCAGCTGGCGTAGATGTCGCCTGACCACGAGGCGGCGGCGGTGCGCTGGGCGCCGGCCCAGGCCGAACGCGTCAGGGTGAAGACGCGCTTGTCGCTGGTCGCGCGCTGGCCCGTGTAGGTCCCCTCGGTCGTGAGCAGCGAGTAGGGGTTCAGATAGCGGGTGAAGTCGCCCATGGCGTTGGCGCCCAGCGCCTTGGTGTCGCGGACATTGTCGGCCGGGTTCCACATCGCCGAGCTGACCTCGACCTCGGTCCCGTCCATCCAGAGCGCGTCGACGCCCTTGTCCAGCAGGCCCGACTTGATGTGCTTGAAGTAGATTTCCCGCCCCAGCGGGCTGTAGGCGTCATAGACGCGCGCCTGCTTGGAGATCCAGTGCAGCGGCTTGAACCGCAGGCCGTGCTGGTCGAGTTCGCGGCCCAGCGCCGTGTCATTGCCGACCGAGGGCCAGATCGAGACCATCAGCTTCAGGTGCAGGTCGTGGAGCGTGCGGGTCATGCCCGCCGGATCGGGGAACCGCGTGGGATCCCAGGTCATGCCCGACCACGAGCCGTCCTTGTCACTGCCCCAGTACTGCCAGTCCTGGACGATGTAATCGAGCGGGAAGCCCTCCTGGCGGAAGGTCTTGGCGACCTCGATCAAGCGGTCCTGGGTAGGGTAGCGCTCCTTGCTCATGAACAGCCCGAAGGCCTGCTTGGGGTACATCGGCGCATCGCCGGTCAGCCAGCGATAGGCGCCGACAACCCCGTCCATCGTCTCGCCGGCCATGAAGTAGTAGTCGACGCCGCCCGGGGCGCTCTCGGCCCAAAGCCGCGCGCCCTGCGCGTCGTCCTTGAAGCGCATCTGCGAATAGGTGTCCCAGAGCACGCCGTAGCGCTCGCTGGAGACCATCACCGGGATGATGATCCCGACATTGGTCTGCACCAGCAGCAGGTCCTTGCCCCGGCGGTTGACCTCGTCGTCGCCGGTGAAGCCGAAGCCGTAGATCCCCTCCCCCGGCTTGAGCGTGAAGCGGTTTTCCACCTCGTAGGTCGGCGCATCGCTGATGACGCGCTTGTCGATCGATTGCGGCGCGTCGGCCTTCTCGCGGGTAAGCAGTCGGCCGGAGGCGTCATGGTAGGTCAGGGCGCCGGTATGCTTGTCGATCACGACGCGCAGGCTCGTGCCGGCCAGCTCCACCGCGTCCGACGTCTCGCGCACCGTGAAGGCCACGGTCTCGGGCTGGCGGATCACCACCAAGCTTGGCGCCATCCAATAGGATTGGCCAAGGTTGGCGTTCACCCGCACGACCGTCGGCGAATAGAACAGCACCGACTTGGTGACGCCGTTCAGCTGGAACTGCACGCCGTTGCGCAGCCGCTGGAAGTGGAACGCCGCGTCGGTGGCGGGCGTCAGAGCCTGCAGCTGGGCCAGCGGATCAAGACCGATCGGCGGCGATGGCTGCTGCGCCAAGGCCGGAGCGCCCGCCAACATGACGATCGCCGCCGCGGCCATCGTCCAATGTGCTGTCGTGCGGCGCCCGTGTCGTGGCGGGTGACAGTCTTTGGATTTGGCGCCCAAGGCGGCCCAGACCGCGTGACGGCTGCAGCGCCAGCCCATTATCGAATTCCCCAACGCTCCATTTGTCTGACTAATGGTAGCGCAGCCATCTGCCATTGCGAAGTGCGAAACCTCACTCATCAAACGCGCGCATGCGCCGCCGTGGCGGAGCCCGTCGATGACGGTAATCTCGCGCGCGGGCCTCGCGTGTCTCAACCTATCGACGGTCTTGGGGCATCGCTGGTTCCACTATAGCGTCGCGCAAAGTCGACGAACGCCTTGAACGCGGCGGTCGGATTGCGCCGGCTCGGATAGTAGAGGCTCAAGGGCGACAGAGTGGGGGTCCAGTCCTCCAGCACACGCACAAGGCGGCCAGCCTCGATATCGTCTCGCACGTCCGACTCCATCGCCAGGGTCAGGCCGACAGACGCAAGCGCCGCGGTCCTTGCCAAGCTCGCTTCATCGAGGGTGACAGCGCCCTCGACGTCGATCTGGATGGACTGTCCGTCCTTCTCGAACGGCCATCTGTAGATCGCGCCGTTGGGAAGCCGGACACGGAGACAAGAATGTTCAGCCAGATCCTGGGGGATCAGAGGTGTCCCGTGCGCCTTTAAATAGCTGGGCGCGCCGACCACGACATTGCGCCGCCCGCCGCCTAGCGGCAGTGCGATCATGTCGGCGGGCACGAAGTCAGCGCTGCGGACGCCGAAGTCGAAGCCGCCCTCGACGATATCCACAAGGCGCCCTTCCGTGACGATATCGATGTGGACCTGAGGGTGCACGCGCAGGAACGGCAGCACGAGCCAGGAGAAGATCTCCCGCGCCGCTGTCGGAAACGCATTGATGCGCAGCGTGCCCGACGGTGCGGCCTTTTGGGAGCGCGCAATGTCCATGGCTTCATGGATGTCGCGCAGGGCGGGGGCGACCTGCGCGACGAATTGTCGGCCCGCCTCTGTCAGGGAAACGCTTCGCGTCGTGCGATTGAAGAGCCGTACGCCGAGCGTGCGCTCCAGCTTATTGACCGCGTTGCTGAGCGCGGTCGTCGAGATCCCGAGCTCGAGCGCGGCCGTGCGGAACTTGCCCCGCCGGGCGACCATGAGAACGGCCTCCAGTTCCGTAAGACTGCCTTGCGCCATTATCCTGCTTTTCGCGATGAAGCGTTCCGAGTTGCTCGGATTATCACGCAAACTGGTCATCTCTATCTTGTCTGGCAAGCGCAATGGCAGCCGCCCCGGCCGCAACCGCCGAAAGCAGGACAAAAACGATGACGCCCGATCTTCCATCCCCGATCGCCGCGTATGTGGCCGCGAACGCGCAGCTCGATGTGGACGGCATGCTGAAGCCCTTCGCGGACGACGTGGTCGTCAAGGACAATGGCGCGGTTCTCGTGGGCACGCCGAATTGCGGTCCCTGTTCGAACACGAAGTCGTCCCCGTGAAGGCGATCTTCACGCCGGACACCGTCCGTCACGAGGACGGCAAGGTCGTCGTCGAAGGCCCCGCCCACGGCGATTTTCCGGGCAGCCCGATCCGCTTCACCTACCGCTTCACCCTCGAAAACGACGCCATCACGGCCCTGGAGATCACGGCATGACCATCAAGACTGATCCGACCGAATTCGCCGGCAAGCGCGTGCTCGTCAGCGGCGGTTCCAAGGGCCTGGGCCGCGCCACCGTCGATCGCTTCCTGGCTGGCGGCGCCCGGGTGATCACCGCCGCGCGCGGAAGCCTGGAGCCCATCGACGGCGTCGAGTTCGTCCAGGCGGACCTGA
Source organism: Caulobacter sp. (assembly GCF_017744445.1). Lineage (GTDB taxonomy): Bacteria > Pseudomonadota > Alphaproteobacteria > Caulobacterales > Caulobacteraceae > Caulobacter. Next base: position 125,829 of record NZ_JAGIBH010000010.1, on the reverse strand, counting down.
CGACGGCCGAGGGCGGGGAGGCTCTGGCCAAGGCGGCGCTTGAGCGGCTGGGCGGTATCGACATCCTCGCACACGTGGTCGGCGGCTCGTCGGCGCCAGGCGGCGGTTTCGTCGCCCTGACGGACGACGACTGGCTTTCCGAACTGAACCTGAACCTTTTGGCGACGGTGCGCCTGGATCGCCTGCTGATCCCGCAGATGATCGAGCGCGGCGCCGGCGCGGTGGTGCATGTCACCTCCATCCAATCGGTCCTGCCGCTCCCTGATGCGACCACGGCCTACGCCGCCGCCAAGGCCGCGCTGCGGACCTATAGCAAGTCGATCTCCAAGGAACTGGGCCCCAAGGGCGTTCGGATCAACGCCGTCTCGCCCGGCTGGATCATGACCGAGGCGACCGGGATGTTCCTCAAGCGCCTGCAGGACGCCAACGGCGGAACGATCGAGGACGCGCGTCAGCTCGTCCTGCGGGGCCTTGGCGGCATCTCGATCGGTCGCGGGGCCGAACCCTTCGAGGTCGCCGATGTCATCGCCTACCTGGCCTCGGATCGCGCCGCCTCTATCCACGGCGCAGAATTCGTCGTCGATGGCGGCACGGTGCCGACCGTCTGATTGCGCGCCCACGCCTGGCCCAATCGGCCAGGCGTGGGCCGCCGTCGGCGACGTCTGGCGTCCTCGACGTCACCTAAGATTGGGCGTCAACCTTGGGGGTGGAAGCGCCCGGCCCCCATCCGCCGATGGCGCTATAGATGTCGTTCCTCAGCGTTCGGACCTTGTCGTTCAGGTCGTTGAGGGCCTCATGCGGCTGGCCCGAGGCTTCAAGCAAGGCCGCGCCCAGGCAGCCCGCCTTCCGCTGCATCGCTCTGCCCGCGTCCGTCAGGGCGACAATGACCTGACGCGCGTTGGCCGGATCGCGAGTGCGGTTCACCAGGCCCGCCGCCTCGAGGCGCTGGAGCAACGGCGTCAGGGTGCTGGATTCGAGCGCCAGCCGTTCGGCAAGCCGCCCGACCAATTGCCCATCCTCGGCCCATAGCAGGTTGAGCACCAAGTACTGGGGATAGGTCAGCCCGAGCTCATCGAGCAGGGGCTTGTAGGTTCGCTGAATGGCGATGCCCGCCGAATAGATGGCGTAGCAGAGCTGGTCGTCGAGCGGTGGCGGGGGGCTGTGGGTCATAGCGTTCTCCTCCCCTTCATATAGGTCCGATCAGAAAAATAGCTATCGCGATAACTTTTCCCTGGACGGCCGATCAGAGCGCCGCTACACAACATTTATCGCAATAACTTTTATCGTAATAAGCAACTGACCCAGCCGACAGACACAGGGAGAATCACCATGATCCGCCAAGCTCGCAACATTCTCATCGCCGCCGCCCTCTCGGGCCTGGCCGGCGCCGCGCACGCCCAGACCGACGCCTCGCACGGCGCGCACGCCCCGACGGTCCGCAACGTCGTCCTGGTCCACGGCGCCTTCGCCGACGGTTCGGGCTGGCGCGGGGTCTATGACCGCCTGACCGCCCAGGGCTACAAGGTCAGCATCGTCCAAAATCCGTTGACCTCGCTGGCCGACGACGTCGCCGCCACCCGCCGCGTCCTGGCGCGCCAGGACGGCCCCACCATCCTGGTCGGCCACTCGTACGGCGGCACGGTCATCACCGAGGCCGGCAACGATCCCAAGGTCGCGGGCCTGGTCTATGTCGCCGCCCTGGCGCCGGATGCCGGCGAGTCGACCGGCGACCAGTTCGCCGAGATCCCCGCTCCTCCCGGCTTCGTGATCGAGCCGCAGGCGGACGGCTTCGGCTTCGTCAACCTGGCCAAGTTCAAGGCCGGTTTCGCCGCCGACATCAATGATGCCGACGCCGCCTTCATGCGCGACAGCCAAGTGCCAATCGCCATGTCCGCCTTCGGCGACAAGGTCACCAAGGCCGCTTGGCGCGTGAAGCCCAGCTGGTTCGTCGTGGCCACCGAGGACGGCGCCATCGATCCCAAGCTGCTGCGCAAGACCGCCGCCCGCATCGGCGCCGAAGCCGTGGAGATCAAGGGCAGCCACGTCGTCTTCCTCAGCCGTCCCGAAGCGGTCGCCAACGTGATCGACAAGGCCGCCAAGACCGCCGCCGCCAAGGCGAAGTAAGGCCAGGATAGATCCTCAAGCCCCAAGGTCGGCCGCCGACGCGCCCAGCGGGTCGGCGGCCGCGCCTGTGAACGCGGCTGGAAACGGCGGCGGCTATGCTGTTATGCGACAAACGCCCATGACCTTCAGAACGCCTCCCGTCACCGCCTGGTCGGCCGCCCTGATCGGGTTTGGCGGCACAGTCGCCCTGGTCGTGCAGGCCATGCGCGTCCTGGGCGTCGGCTCGGCGTTCTGGGGCCTGACGGCGGGCTTCCTGGCCCTGGGCGCAGGAGCGCTCCTGCGCCGCGCGCCCCGGACGTGAAGCCAGTCCTTCAAATCTTGTTCGCCGCCGCGCTGGCGCCCGCCAGAGCCGCGAGGTCAACGACGCGATCCACGCGCGCGGCGGCCATGTCTTCTACCAGCTCATGCACGCGGGCCGCATGTCGCACCCCGACAACACGCCGCATCACCGGCAGGGCGTGGCGCCGTCGGCGATCACGCCGGGCGAGCAAATCTACACCCTGGACGGCATGCAGGACATTCCCACGCCTCGCGCCCTCTCCACCGACGAGGTGCGGGCGACGGTAAAGGACTACGCGCATGCGGCAAGGCGCGCGGTCGACGCGGGCGCCGACGGCGTCGAGATCGGCGCCGATCGAACGGGTATCCGGCTATCGCCCGGCTTCACCGGCATGGGTTTGAACCATGGTTCGGAAAGGCCCGACCTCTTCCGCTACCTCGTCAGCGAACTCGACAAGCTTGGCCTCGCCTATATCCACATCGTGCACTACGGCGAGGACGATATCCTGCACGACTTCCGCAGGATCTGGCGTCATGCCCTGATCCTCAATCGCCCCGGCCGGCCTCGCGAGGACATCGGCAAGGACGTCGCATCAGGACTGGCGGATCTGTCACAGCGCCAAACGTCCGGCTGGGCGCCGCCAGCGGTCGCCGCGTCAAAGCCGTTGGGCGGCAGGCCGGTGACGCGGGCAAGTTCGTCCTGCTAGCGTGCGGGTAGGTGGTCGAGACTGGATTTCATGGGCCTGGTCTCGCTGACCCGACCGGCCGGGCAAGCCGGCGACAGGCGATGGATGAAAACCTTCTGGCGGTCTGTCGCCGGTCTGGCGGCGTTCCATGGAGAAGAGCACAAAGCACGAGGGACGTTGGCGGAACTCAGGTCCCAGCAAGCGCGTCGCTCAACGGGCTCAAGCCTCCACTGGCAGCCTCCGGGTAGAGTTCACGGATCAGCGCCTGGGCCTGGGGACGGGCAAATCGGCGCGACGCGACAAATTCGGCCTCTAGCCGCCAATCGGCCGGATCGAACGACGCGCGGCGCTTCCTGGCGAGGCGGTGCGACCACCAAGCGACATATTCCGGCTCGGGCAGGTTCAGGATTCTGGACGCGCGCGCCTTGATGGCGCCTACCTTCGCGCCATTTGCCGGATCGTCCGCCGCTGATGCGGCCTTGAGGGCATGATCGAACTCGTCCTCGTCGACGCCAAACCGTATCGCCAGGGCCTTGGCCGTCAAATCGCCTGATGCGGGCTCCAGCCCCGCGGTGCTTTCCCCTGGCCGCCAGGCCTGCATCGCGATGGTGATCTCGTCGTTCAGTCGCCCGAGACGCACCGGACAATTGCCCGAATGGTGGAACTGCATGACCAGCACGACGCGCTCGCCCGCGCTGATCGGTGCGACGGCATGATAGGAATGGGCGCTGGCCTCGAAAGCGATCATCGATCCGGCGATGGGCGCGTACCGCCGCAGCGGGATATCCGTGGGTGGCGTGGAGAAGACGCAAAACTGCCCTCCGGAATAGTGCTCTTCGGGCTCGGCCAGATAGAGCATGATCCTGTGGGTGGGCTCGCCGGCGCGCGGCCGGTCGTTGTGGACCTGGGTGGCTTGCCCGGCCCCTTGGCGCATGATGGCGAAGCTTCGTTCCTCGGAGAGTGGGATCGAGAACCTCTCGAGCACGGCGTGGGCGGCCTCGGAGACGGCCTTGGCGTCGCGCGCATCGGGGAACACCGACGCGAAGTCGCCGCACCACGCATCGCCCTCATAGAGGGGATTGTCGTTTGGCCGCCAGGTGCGGGCCCGCCCCAATACAGCAAGCGCCCGTCGGCAGGCCTCGATGGGGATGACGCGGTCGGTGACGACATGCGGATAAGGCGAGCTCTCGAGCGGCGGGATAGCTGGGGTCACGGTGCGTGGCTCCGCGTCGATTGAGATGTCCAAGGGCCACAGGTGGAGAGGGTCTTGGAAAAAGGGCCGACTCGCGCCGGGCCGCGCGGGCCGGTTGCGGGGCGGCGCTATTGCGCCGCCGCCTCGCCGTAGTCGAACCCTTCTGAGCGGCGTTTGCCCCCGCCCAGGGTGTAGGTCAGGCTCACAAACGCCGCGCGGATGCTCATGTTCTTGTCGGTTCTCTGGCGCAAGGCCGGGGTGTCGATGACCAGGCCCTCGCGATAGGTGTCGAAGGCGTCCTGGACCGTCACCACCGCCGCCAGCTTGGGGCTGATGATGTGGCGGTAGCCGAGATTGAGGTTGGCCGACGGACGGCGATATCCTTGGGGCAGCAGCGTTCTACCGCGAGCGACCAGATTGAGCTGCAGAAGGTCCTTGGGACCGATCTGCCAATTGAGATTGCTGCGCCCCCCCACGGTCGCGCCCGACCGCTTCTCCTCCCGGCCGTTGAGGGTCCACGCGATCTCGTCCCAGGAGGCGTTTCCGCTGATGTTGAAGGCCATGGACTTGCCGACGCGGCGGCTGGCGACGAGCTCGAGCCCGAGGTTGCGCGAGCGTCCGGCGTTTTCCTTGCGGGTCAGCAGGACGCCGTCGCCAAGGTCGGACACCACGTCGGTGACCGCGTCACGGCTGCGACGCGCGTAGAGCGTGGCCAGGTAGGACGTCGACTTCCGCTTAAATTCGTAACCCAGTTCCGCCGCGTCGGTGATCTTCGGCGCCAGGTCGGGATTGCCCTCCTCATAGGCGACGGGGGTCACGAACTGGCGGAAGCCATTGAGGCTGGAAGGCTCCGGGCGCTGGATGCGGCGACTGAAGCTCATATTCAGCTTCTGCTCGTCATCGATGGCGTAGACGGCGTGCAGGGTCGGAAACAGTCGGACGTCGTCTCGCGTGGCGCGCGTCCCCAGCGTCAGCTGATGGACGCGCCTTTGCGCGGCCTCGAGCCTCGCGCCCGGCAGCAAGGTCCAGTCGCCGACCGAGCGCTCGTAGGTCAGGAAGGCCGACTGGACATTCTGGCGATAGTCGAACTGGTTGTTGAGCGAAGGCGAAGGCGACGCGACCGCCGCGCTCGCGCCCAAGGCGCCGCGGTGATCGACGCGCTCGTCCTCGAACCGGCCCTCGAAGCCAACATCCAGCAGGCCCTTCTTGGTCGGGCGCTGGTATTCGACCTTGGCCGAGGTCTCGTGTTGGACCTCGTCGCTCGCCTGGGCCAGGAAACGACTTTCAACGACCGGGCGGCTGTGCAGATAGGTCTGGCGGCTATCGTCGAAGCTTCGCGAACGGGTCCGGGAGAGGTCGAGCGACACCTGGTGGCCTTCGCCGCCGAGCCGCCGGACGAGCGAGGCGGACGCGGCCGTGTTGGCGAAGAGGCCGCCGTTGCGACCTTGGGAATTGTACGCCTCGGCGAGCGGGCCGCTCGCGGCGTCGCTGGCGTATCGGACCGCCGAGGGGGAATGGTAGTTGAGCCGCAGCTGGCTGATATCCGCCGAAAGATCGGTCTTGGCATTGGGCTGATAGGCGATGTTGGCCTGGGCGTTCCAGGAGGTGTTGGTGGTCTTGGCCTGGCCAACGGCGCGGGTGTGGACCATCGCTCCGGTGGTCGGATCGAGGATCTCGCGATCGGTTCTCGGATTGAGCTTGGCGTTGTCGCGCCGACCGCCGGCGCTGGCGCTGAAGGACAGGCGCTTGGTGTTCTGGCCGATGGCGATCCGACCATTGTAACGGCCGTCGGTCCCATAGGCCCCGCGCACCGACCCCGTGACGCCGACGCCCTTGGCCTTCTTGCTCACGAGATTGATGATCCCGGCCGCGCCATCGGCGCGATAGGCGGCCGAGGGATTGGTCATCACCTCGACGCGTTCGAACTGGCTGGCGGGGAGCTGCAGCAACGCATCGCCCCGACCCGCGCCCTGCAGCATCCCCGCGGGCTTGCCGTCGATATAGACCTTGACGCCGGACTCGCCGCGCAGGCTGACATTGCCCTGCACGTCGACCTCCACGGATGGGATATTGCGCAGGGCGTCGGCGATCGAGCCGGTCGACGAGACGATGTCGTTCTTGAGCCCATAGCTTCGCCGATCGACGAAGCTCTTGTAGTCGGGATCGGCGGCCTTGATCGTGACGGCGCCGACCGTGTTGGCCGACGGTTCATGCCCCGCCGTCGGAGGGCCTAGCGCTTGCGCTGCGGGGGGCGACGCGGGCGCAGGTGATGTCTGGGCGGCGGCCGAGCCGCAGGCGACCGTCGACGCCACAAGCCAAAGCACTGATTTTGGCAAAGCCCCACCCACACGAAACTGCTTCGTCAGCATAGTGAGCACCCGACAACCGGAGCGCAAGCGACATTTCTTCCCCTAGTTGCATGCCGTTTTCACTCATGCTAGCGCTGCATGGCCGGTCAACCGGTGCGATAGTTCTTCAACGGAGGGATTGATGCAAAGCCTCAAAGAAGCCATGCTGGGCAAGGGCGTTTCGGCCGAAAAGCTGAACATTCAATCGGACAATGCTGCTCTTCCGGACAGCGTGTTCGACTCCCTGGCCAATATCGGTGGCGGCGATGATGAAAACGCCAAGATCGATATTGACGCTTTCGGCCGCATCTTCGGTCGGATTCGCTTCTAGTCTGAGCGAATAGTGCTCCGCGGCTGTCCGGAGGCCGCGGAACATGACGCGTCCTCGCTTCGCAGCGAGCGATGCGAGATGCTTACCTAAAGTAGATTTTTCTCGCTGGCGCACCGTCGCCAGCCGCCGCGATCAGCGCCCTCGGCGTGCTCATCGCGGCGTCTAGTCAGAGCGAGCATAGCCTTGCGCGACACCCCTCCGTACGCTCCCGTCGACGCCTTGCGGCACACCGCGGGCTCGAGCCTCGAGGTCATCCTCAAGGTCACCGAGCGGTGCAATATCGCGTGCACCTACTGCTACTTCTTCTTCGCGGGCAACGACTCGCACGCCGAGCACCCATCGCTGCTGAAGCGCGACGGGTTCCTGGAGACCGTCGACTTCCTCGCCAAGGCGCTAGAGGAGCATCAACTCGACCGGATCCAAATCGACTTCCACGGCGGCGAACCGCTGCTGGTCAAGCCCGAATATTTCGCCTGGATGTGCGAGACCCTGCAGGAGCGCCTTGGCGCCTGCCCCCAATTGATCCTGGCGGTCCAGACCAACGCGATGTTGGTCAACGACACCTGGATCGAGCTGTTTGGTCGCTTCAACATCCAGGTCGGCGTCAGTATCGACGGCCCCTCCGAATACAACGATCGCTTCCGGGTCGACCACAAGGGACGCGGCACCCACGCCAAGGTGGTCGAGGGGATCCGGGCGCTCCAGGCCGCGCACGCGCGCGGCGTCATGGACGACCTGGGCGTGCTCTGCGTGATCAATCCCGATTTCGACATCACGCGCGTCTACCGACACATCGTCGACGAACTCGGCGTCCGAAACCTCAATTTCCTGTTGCCCGACGTGGCCGGCAGCACCTATGGGCCCGGCGCGGCCAAGGCCATGATCCCGATCCTTCGGGAACTGACCGCGCTGTGGCTGGCCGACACCTCGGTCAACCTGACCTTCCTGCGCAAGCCGTTCCAGCGCTTCCTGGCCGGCGGCCGCTATGACGAGGAAATGGCGCGCTTCCGACAACTCAAGGCGCCAATCCTGACGATCTACTCCAACGGTGAGATCGGGCCGGACGACGCGATCCGGCCGCTCGCGCCCGAGCTGTTCGTCACGGGGCTCAATGTCGCCACCAGCAGCCTGACCGACGTCATGACCCATCCCGATCTCGTCGCCCACGTCCATCGGAGCTTCAGCTTGCCCAAGGACTGCGAGGCCTGCTGCTGGCGCAACATGTGCCGCGGCGGTGAGCTGTCGCATCGGCCGACGGCCGACGGCGGCTTCGCGGCGCGGTCAGCATACTGCGAGGCGCTTTCGGACATGTACGCCGAACTGGCCGCCGCGGCGATCAATCAAGGCGCGCGCCTGGACAGCGTCGCCGGGGTGCTCGGACTTCGCCCGGACGAACTGGGCGAGGAGCCCGCCGCGGCGCCCTCGCCGGCCATGCTCCAGACGGTGGCGTCGTGATGGCGGGCGAGGCGTCGCGGCCGGGCTCGGGCGAGGTGGCTGCCGTGGATGTCGCCAGCCTCTTTCGCCCGCAAGCGATGGCGGCGCGGCGGCGCCTATCGCCGTTCAAGCCCCCGCGTGTCGGTCGCTCCCTGATCCTGGCCGGCGTGCTCTACCTCGTCGTCGCCACCGGTCTGGTCGTCTTGGCGGCCGGCGCGATCGCCGCCCACCGGATCTAAGGAAAGCTCGCGCGTGCCGTCTCTTCTCCAAGCCCAGCTTCCCAATCAGCCCGCCGCGACGCCGTCACTGGAGGCCCTGGGGTCCTGGTATCAGGCGGTCGAGATCGAGGGCCTCGGAACGCCTCCCGTGGCCAGCGGCGCCGAGGACAGCCGGTTCTATAACCTCGGAAAGTGGCGCAACTTCATCGCCCCTCTCCTCCCCGCCGGGCGCGACGCCTTCTGCGAGCTGGGCTCCAATGCGAGCCTTTTCCTGCTCTGCGCCGCCCAGGCCGGGTTTCGACGCGTGATCGGCGTCGAGCCCGACGCGGAATGGCATGGGCAGGGCCGTTTCGTGCTCGATCACTACGCGGCGCGCGACCCGCGACTGTACGGCGGGATCGAGCTCGTCAAGGCGCGCGTCGGCGATCCGGGTCACGGCGTCAACGACAGCTGCCTGATCGAGGGGTCTTGCGAGGCGCTCGACCTGGCCACGCTGCCGGCTTTGGACGTCATGCTGCTGTCCAACGTGCTCTACTGGATCGAGCGGGAGGCCTCCCAGGCGTTCATCCACCAGCTCGCCGACAAGGCGCGATACGCGATCGTGGTCAGCATCGAACAGGCCACCGAGCGTGGCGGCCCCGCCGCCCTGGCCGACGTGCGGGCCGCCTTCGACGCGTCCTGGATCGAGCGCGAGATCATCGCCGGCGTCGCGCGCCAAGGCGATCCCGCGCCGCGCCGCATGTTCAGCCTCCTCTTCGAAAGCCGACGCTGATGCCATACGCCGCCGGCCCCAAGGCCTCGCGCCTGGAAATCGTTCGTCAGCAGTCGGCGTCCGAATGCGGCCTGGCCTGCCTGACGATGATCGCGCGCTATCATGGACTGAACTGGTCGTTGGCGGGCCTGCGCGCGGCCTTTCCCATCTCCCTGCGCGGCATGTCGATCCAGAACGTGCGCCAGGTGGCCGGCGAGATGGGGCTGGATTGTCGGGCGGTCAGGGTGGAGCCGTCGGGGCTGAGCAAGCTGGCCGGACCCGCCATCCTCCACTGGGGCTTTGATCATTTCGTCGTCCTCAAGCGAATGCGAGGCGACCGGGCGCTCATCCATGATCCCACCAGTGGCCGGCGCTGGGTGGACGCCGAGAGCCTTTCGGACAAGCTCACGGGCCTGGCGCTGGTCTTCGCGCCGAGCCAAACGCCCGGGCGCGCGCCCTCCGGTGTTCGCGAGACCGCGGGACGGCTGGAGGCGCTGTTGCGCCAGGTCTGGTCGCGTGACGTCGCGGTCGGCGCGGGCCTGGCCCTGGTGCTGACCCTTCTCGTGCAGCTCTATACGCTGGCCGCGCCCCTGGCGATCTCGACCCTCGTCAATCACATGATGTCGCGCAGCGGCCCGTCGCCGACGGTCATCGTGCTGGCGTTGCTGACCTTCACCGTCCTGACCAGCGTCGGAAACCTGCTGCGCTCGGCGACGATCACCCGCGTCGCGATCACGGCGAGCCATAGGCTGAGCCTTCGACTCTACGAGGGGCTGATCGTCTCGCCGCTGACCTACTTCGAAAATCGCAAGGTGGCGCAACTGACGGCGGGCTACGACGCCAAGGAAGCGCTGGAGGACATCATCTCCTCGCGCGCCATCGGCGCGGTGCTCGACGGCATCGGCGTCCTCGTGGTCCTGGGCGTCATGGCCTACCTGTCGCCGCCGTTGTTCGCGATTTCCGCGGCCAGCACCGCCGCGCTCGTGGGACTGATGATCCCGCTGCTGCGCCAGCTGCGCCGCGTCAGCCTGGAATCGACCAACGAGACCGCGCGTGTCCAGGAGATGTTCCTGGAGCTGATCCGCAACGTCCACGCGATCAAGGCCTTCAGCGCCACGGCCCACTTCATCGGCGAGTGGCGACAACGCACCACCGTGGCCTTCGACCTTCGCGCCCACCTGCTGCGGTCCAACAACCTGCGTTCCGTCGTCGTCGAGCTGGTCGGCGGCGTCGATTTCGCGCTCATCCTGGGCGTTGGCGGTTGGCTGGTCTTTCAGGGTCGCATGGAGGCAGGCGCCCTGCTGGCGCTGGTCTTCCTGCGCACGCAACTGATGCAGCGACTGGACATGCTGTCCCAGAACGGCGTCGTCCTGGGCACGCTGGATCTTCACTTCCACCGCTTCGCCGACATGCTGCCGATGCAACTGCCCGACGCCCCTGGCGCCGCGGGGCCCGCGGAACCGCCGCCGGCCAGCATCGCCCTGCGGGGCGTGACCTTCGAATACGGCCAGAACCTGCCTCGGGTGCTGGATGGCGTCGATCTAGACTATTCGGCCGGAGAGTTCCTCGGCGTCACGGGCGCGTCCGGCGAGGGCAAGACCTCGATCATCAAGGTCGCGCTGGGGTTCTACACGCCGACGGGCGGCGAGGTCCTGGTGGACGGCGCCGCCGCCGACGCCCAGGCCCTGGAGCGCGTGCGCCTAGCCAGCGCCACGCTCCTGCAGTCGGACCGGCCCATCGTGGCCACGATCGCCGAGAACATCGCGTTCGCCCGCTTGGGGGATTTCGACGAGGAGAAGATCTGGTGGGCGTTGTCGGCCGTCGAGCTCGACAACGACGTGCGCCGCATGCCGATGGGGATCAACACGCTGGTCGGCGATATCGGCAGCGGCCTGTCGGGCGGGCAAACCCAAAGGCTGCTCCTGGCTCGCGCCCTCTACCGCTCCCCGACCTTGCTGTTCCTCGACGAGGCGACCTCGCAGATCGATCCGCCCACCGAGGCGCGGATCTTCGAGCGCCTGCGCGCGCTCGGCATGGGTTGCATCTGCGTGGCCCACCGCAACGAGACGCTTTCGCGCATGGACCGGGTGGTGCGCATCTCCGGCGGTCGCGTGCTCGCAGACGACCATGACCTTATCGAACAGCAAAAAGGCGCGGCATGAACGGTTTCGACATCCAGGTCGCCTCGCCTCATCTCGATCCGGCCGCCTTGCGTGCGCGCGTCATGGTATCGCGCCTGGTGACGGCCCCGCGCGAGGTCGACGACGACGGGGCCGCCTACGAGGACGAGGCGATGACGCCGTCGCCCGCGTGGCGCGCGCTCGAGGACGAGGAGGCCCAGGCGCTGCTGACACCGGCCGCCGCCGAGCCCCGCTTTTTTGGACAGGTTGGCCTGGTGAACGCGCCGGGCGCGGCGGTCGAGGCCTTGACGAGGCTCGCCGACGAGCAGGCCTCGCGTCTCCAGGAGCGGTCGCTACGCAGCTCGGTGTCCGATATCCGCGATCGCCTGCATGCCGTGGTGGCGGCGATTCCTGGCGTTCGGCCGGTGGGTCCGATGCTCAGCGTTTCCCATGGCCGGGGGACGGGAGGCCTGCTGACCGTGACCCGCGGCAAGGATGGCCGCCGGATCGGGCTGCATGTCGACAGCTGGGATGGCGTCGATCTCAAGGGGCGCCGGCGGGCCAGCAATCGCCTGGCGGTCAATACCGGCCAGGCCCCGCGCTACTTCCTGTTCCTGCCCAGGCAGGTGGCCAACATGCCGGACAAAACCGGCGCGGACTCCAAGGAGGCCCTGGATCTCGTGCGGGCCTATGTGAGACTGTTCGAGGATGATCGCGTCTTCCGATTGGAGGTTCGCCCCGGGGAAGCCTACGTCGCGCCGACGGAGAACATCATCCACGACGGGTCGTCGGACGGCGCCGTGGGCCAGGACCGGACGGCGATGGTGCGGGGCTATATCCATCTGGATCGTTGAGAGCGTGGAAGGAGCAAACATGCGGTTCTTCGTGCTTGCGGGATTGGTGGCCGTCACGGCGGCGGCCGCGTCGACGCCGGCCCTGGCCCAGGCCCGGGACGATTGGAGCCTGGGACTGAGCGGCGGCTACGCCTCGGTCGGCGACCTCAAGGTTCGGCCCAGTGGCTCACGGCCCCTCGTGGCGCGCGGCCTGCGCGGCGCCTCGGTGAGCCTCGGCCTGGATCGCGTCCTTCTGGAGGGCCAGTCCTGGCGCGTGTCCGGCGGCGGCGAACTTGGCTATCTCCACGCGGACAGCGACAGCGTGTCGGACGCCTCGGGCAGCGCCGAGCTTTCCCGAACCTCGGGGTTCGCGGTGGTTTCGGTCCAAAGGACGGCGGCGTTCACCCAGCCGTTCGCCGGTGTCGGCCTGGGCGTGATCCATGATCGCCTGCATCTCCGGACCGAGGGCCAGGATATCGTCATTGGTCGCACGATCCCCGCGGCGAAGGCGTTCGCCGGCGTCGAATGGGACACCAAGCCCGTGGCGATCGGTTTCAGCGTCGGGGCGACCGGCGCCTTTGGAAAGGGTCCCCGATAGGCGCGACGGCCTCGATGTCATCGGCGCCCGGCGACGCCTTCGGCGAAAGCTTGGCGCGGGCCGGCGCGGTGCTGGGCCATCCACCGGGCGCCTTGCGCGTCCTGCGCGCGGGCGGGGGCGGCGGCGCCGATGTCGCGAAGATCGAGGTCGCGGGGCTGCCGGGCGCCTATGCCTTCCGGCGACGCAAGCCGATCACGGCCGACGAGCCGGAGCGGTGGATACCCAAGGACGCCGTGTGCGCGTTCCTGACGCACCGGTTCTCGCACGCCCCTGTCGACGCCGCGGCCCTGGCGGGCTTTCTCGCCGCTCCCACTGGGCGCGACCTTCCATTCCGGCTCGGCGCGGATCTCCTCGGCTATGGACTAGGATCGGCGCTGACCGGGCGGTCGCCCTGGTCGATCGCGACATGGTTGGACGCGCCGCGTCTGCTCGATCGCCCGGATGTCGCCGCCTATGCTGATCTAGGACGATGTCTGAAGGCCGTCCACGATGTCCGCTTCGAAGGCCTTTGGCCCGAACTCGACCGCCCTGGGGAAGGTGTTTGTTGGGACCAGTGGATCGGCTTCATGTTCCGTCATTTCGCGACGCCGAGCCTCGCGGCCCAGATCGGCCAGGACGCCGTCGAGACGATCCTGCGTTTGAGGCCGTCGCCGCCGAGCGCGCTGGTGCTCGTGCACGGCGACGTCCATCCCGCCAACGCCCTGGTGTGCGAACAGGGTATTCGCATGATTGACTGGGACGAGGCCGGGGTCGGAGCTCCGGAACGCGATTTCGCGGTCCTGCGCTATCGCACGCGACAGTTCGAAAGCGGGCTGATCGGACCTGATCGGCCGCTGTTCGACGCGGCGATCGATGGCTATCGACGCGCCGGCGGCCAGCTCGACGAACGACAAATGCGCGTTCACCAACTGCTGTTCTTGCTAAAGCAACTGGCCCTTCCGCGACAGCCGCGCCACGTGACCATGACCGCCGCGGATCTCGCGGCCGAAGCGCTTCGCCTCGTTCGCCAACTGGGCTGAAGCCTCGCCGCTCAGCGATCGTGAAGCGCTCTCTTCGTCGCGCCTCAAACAGCCTGGCGGCCCAGGAGGGACTCGAACCCCCGACCTTCGCTTTAGGAAAGCGCTGCTCTATCCTGCTGAGCTACTGGGCCTCGCTTCGCGCGGGCCAGGGTCAATAGCGCAAGATGGCGGGCGTGCGAACCCCGCTGCAAAGGCTTTAGGGGCAGGTGGGGGCGAACGCGGTGCGGCATCTGAAATCGATCTATGTCCAGGTCCTGATCGCCATCGCGCTGGGGATTCTGGTCGGGGCGCTGTGGCCCAAGATCGGGGTTGCGGTTAAGCCCCTGGGCGACGCCTTCATCAAGCTGATCAAGCTAGTCATCGCGCCGGTGATCTTCTGCACCGTGGCCGGCGGCATCGCCCGGATGGGCGACATCAAGGCGTTCGGCCGGGTGGGGGTCAAGGCCCTGCTCTATTTCGAGGTGGTCTCGACCCTGGCCCTGATCCTGGGCTTGGTGGTGGGCCGCACGCTGCGGCCCGGCGACGGCTTCAACATCGATCCGGCCACGCTGGATCCGTCGATCGCCGCCGGCTATGTCGAGAAGGCCAAGCACGGCGAGGGGCTGATCCCCTACCTGCTGCACCTGATCCCCGACACCTTCTTCAGCGCCTTCGCCGAGGGCAACCTGCTGCAGGTGCTGGTCATCGCCATCCTGACGGGCTTTGCCTGCACGCGGCTGGGCGACTTTGGCGACAAGGTCGCCAATGTGCTGGAGGACGCGGCCAAGCTGTTCTTCGGCGTCATCCACATCGTGGTCCGCCTAGCGCCGCTGGGCGCGTTCGGGGCCATGGGCTTCACGATCGGCAAGTACGGGATCGGGGCGCTGATGCAGCTGGGGGCGCTGGTGGCGACCTTCTACATCACCTCACTGCTGTTCGTGCTGGTGGTGCTGGGCGCGATCGCCTGGGCCAGCGGCTTCTCGATCCTCCGGTTCCTGGCCTATATCCGCGAGGAGCTCTTGATCGTGCTGGGCACCAGCTCGTCCGAAAGCGTGCTGCCCCAGATGATGGAGAAGCTGGAGAACGCCGGCGCCCGGCGCTCGGTCGTCGGCCTGGTCATTCCCACCGGCTACAGCTTCAACCTGGACGGCACCAACATCTACATGACCCTGGCCACGCTTTTCCTGGCCCAGGCGACCAACACCCACATCACGCTCGGCCAAGAGCTGGCCCTGCTGGGCGTGGCCATGCTGACCTCGAAGGGCGCCTCGGGCGTCACCGGCGCGGGCTTCATCACCCTGGCCGCGACCCTGGCGGTCGTGCCCGACATCCCGATCGCGGCCCTGGCCGTGCTGGTCGGCGTCGACCGTTTCATGAGCGAATGCCGGGCCCTGACCAACCTGGTCGGCAACGGCGTGGCGACGCTGGTCGTGGCCCGGTGGGAAGGCGCCCTCGACCGCGACAGGTTGTCGCGCGTCCTGCGGGGTGAAAAGGGTCCCGTCGAGCCTGCCGCGGCGTGAGCACGGCCAGCGAGCGCATGCGCGAAACCTCGCCAGAACGTTGATCTATCAACGTTATTGCATGGATCGCGCCATATTCGTCGCCTACCCGACGGACAGGCATAACGAAACTCAACCCTGACGCATGTGCAAACGATCACACAGGCTGTTGGCGGCCCCGCTTGCCCGGCGCCGTCTGCATGTTAGGGTTTCAAACACAACCGCCGTGCGATCTTCAATTCATGCTGGATTTGGCCACGAGAGACGACGTCGCAACGCCCGAAACGGACCTGCTGACGCTCATCGAAACGATTGAGGCCCTGTCGGCGACCCGCACCATCAGCGAAGTGGCCGAGGTCGTCCGCAAGGCGGCCCGCCGCGTTTCCGGCGCCGACGGTGTCGCCTTCGTCCTGCGCGACAATGACAAGTGCTGGTACTTCGACGAGGACGCCATCGGCCCTCTGTGGAAGGGCAAGCGCTTCCCGCTGACGGCCTGCATCTCGGGCTGGGCGATGCTGAACCGCCAGACCGTGATCATCCCTGACATCTATCTGGACGATCGCATCCCGCACGACGCCTATCGTCCGACCTTCGTCAAAAGCTTGGTGATGACGCCGGTGCGCATGGAAGACCCGTTGGCGGCCATCGGCGCCTATTGGTCGCACGAGCACGTCCCAGCCCCCGAGATCGTCAAGAAGCTGCAGGTGATTGCCCGCGCCACGGCCTCGGCCCTGGAAAGCGGCCGGCTGCACGACAGCCTGGTCGACGCTCGCCACCACGGCACCTTCCTGCTGCAGGAGCTGGACCACCGGGTGAAGAACACCCTGGCCATCGTCCAGTCGATCTCGCGCCAGACCCTGCGCTCGACGCCGACGCCGGAGGCCTTCGCCGAGACCTTCGAGAACCGCATCCTGGCCCTGTCGCAAGCCCACGAGTTGCTGACCCGCCGCGCCTGGGGCCGCGCCGAGCTGCACGAGATCCTGGACAAGGCGCTCGCCCCCTTCAGCCCCGACCTGGCCGAACGCTTCGACATCATCGGCCCGGCCCTGACCTTCAGCGCCGAGACCTCGGTGTCGGTGCACATGACCCTGCACGAGCTGGCGGTGAACGCGGCCAAGCACGGCGCCCTGTCGACGCCCGAAGGCCGGGTCGTGATCCGCTGGAGCGTCGAGGAAACCGCCACGCCGCCGATGCTGACCCTAACCTGGCGCGAGGTCGGCGGCCCGGCTGTGACCAGCAAGCCCGAGCACAAGGGTTTCGGCGTCCAGATGATCGAGCGCGGCCTGGCCCGCGACCTGGGCGGCAAGGCCAGTCTCGACTTCACGACGCAGGGCGTGATCTACACCCTGCGCGCGCCGCTGTCGCAAAGGATGAGTCTCGCCGCATGAAGCCCAGCAAGGTGATGATCGTCGAGGACGAGGCCCTGGTGGCCATGATGGTCGAGGACATGCTGGGCGACCTGGGCTGCGAGATCGCCGGCTCGTTCGGCGCGGTGGGCGACGCCCTGGAATGGCTGGGCAGCGGGCAGCCGGCGCCCGACGGCGCGGTGCTGGACGTCAATATCGGCGGCGAGATGGTGTTCCCAGTCGCCGAGGAACTGCGGGAACGCGGCGTGCCGTTCGTGTTCGCCACCGGCTATGGCGACCTGCCCCGCAAGGGCTTCGAGAGCATCGAGGTGCTGGCCAAGCCGATCAATGCCGGCGCCCTGCGCAAGGCCGTCGACAAGTTCCAGCCGGAATAACCGCCTCAACCGCCCTCGCGGATGAAGTCGATGAAGGCCCGCAGCGGCGCGGGCGCGCGGCGACGGCTGGGATAGTAGAGATAGAAGCCGCCGTAGTACGGGCACCAGTCCTCCAGCACCCGCACCAGCTTGCCGGCCGCGATCAGGTCGGTGACCTGCTCCTCGAAAGCGAAGGTCGCGCCGATGCCGTCCAGGGCCGCCTGGATGGTCAGCTGCTGGTCGTTGAGAGCCAGCGGGCCATCGACCTCGATATTCAGCTCGACCCCGCCCCGCTCGAACTCCCAGGCGTAGAACCGGCCGCTGGCGAAGCGGTAGCGGATGCAAGGGATTTCCTTCAGCTGTTCGGGCGTGGTCGGCTTGGGGTATTTCTCGAAGAAGGCCGGTGAGGCGACAATGGCGGTGCGCTGGCGGCCGCCGATCGGCACGGCGACCATGTCCTGGGCGATGGTTTCGCCGAAACGGATGCCGGCGTCGCAGCCCTCGGCCACCATGTCGACCAGGGCGGAGTCAGCGATGATCTCGACCTTCACGCCGGGCTGCTGGGCCAGGAAGCGGGTCACCATCGGCAGCAGGACCATTTCGGCCGCCCCGCGCGCGGCGTTGAAACGCAAAGCGCCCATCGGCTGACCACGGAAGTTGTTGAGGTCATCCAGGGCGTCGTCGATGTCGCGGAAGGCCGGCGACACGAGCTCGAACAGCTGCTCGCCGGCCTCGGTCAGGGCGACGCTGCGGGTGGTGCGGTTGACCAGGCGCAGGTCCAGCCGCTCCTCGATGCTGCGCAGGGCATGGCTCAGCGCCGACGGCGTGCAGCCCAGTTCATCCGCCGCGCGGCGAAAGCTCTTGTGGCGGGCGATGGCCAGGAAGCTGGCCAGGTCGGCAGGTGCTACGGGACGCATTGATGAGGTTTACTCACTGACTTGTAGATAAATGCCATGATTATCTCATCTAAGCATGAGGTCTAGATGTTCCTCCGTCGCCGCGACGCTCCCGGACGCGGCCGAACGGAAGGAACGAGACATGCGCACCTGGTTCATCACCGGCGCCTCGCGCGGCTTCGGCGCGCTGATCGCCCAACACGCCCTGGCCGCCGGCGACGCCGTCGTCGCCACCGCCCGCAACCCCGCCTCGATCACGCAGCGCCTGGGCCAGCATCCCAATCTCCTGGCCGTGGCGCTGGACGTCACCGACGAGGCGCAAGCCCACGCCGCCGCCAAGGCCGCCGTCGAGCGCTTCGGCCGCATCGACGTGCTGATCAACAACGCCGGCTATGGCCTGCTGGGCGCGGTCGAGGAAGCCACGGGCGCCGAGATCGAAGCCCTGTACCGCACCAACGTCTTCGGCCTGCTGGCCGTGACCCGCGCGGTGCTGCCGCACATGCGCCGCCAGCGCTCGGGCCGGATCCTGAACCTGTCGTCGGTGGGCGGCATCCGTTCGGGCGCGGGTTTCGGGGTCTACTGCTCGACCAAGTTCGCGGTCGAGGGCCTGACCGAGGCCCTGGCCGCAGAGCTGGCCCCGCTGGGCGTCTTCGCCACCGCCGTCGAGCCGGGCTATTTCCGCACCGACTTCCTGGACTCGACCTCGCTGAGCATCAGCCCGGCCAGCATCGCCGACTATAACGAGACGGCCGGCGCCATGCGCGCTCACGCCGCCGTGGTCAGCCACAACCAGCCCGGCGATCCCAACCGCCTGGCCAAGGTGCTGGTCGAGTTCGTCAGCGCCCCCAACCCGCCCGTCCGCCTGCCCCTGGGCAGCGACACGGCCGCGGCGACCGAAGCCGTAGCGACCGCCCACCTGGCGGTACTCGAGGACTGGCGCGCGGTCGCGGTCTCGACCGACTTCCCGGCCGAGGAAGTCGCCGCCTAAGGCCCGACCCGCAGGACCAGGATCTGGTTGACCTGGTTGGCGTCGTAATTGTCGTCCGAAGCCAGAACCAGCGTGCGGGCCCCGTCTTCCAGGCGCGGGCCCCACGCCATGGCTTCCAGATTGTCGATCCGGACGCCCAGGCTGTCGAAGTTCAGCAGCAGGCGCTTGTCGGCGGCCCGCACCAGCGTCGCCGACAGGCTCTGAACCTTCGAGACATCCTGAGCCTTGGCCAGGTCGGCCACATACAGGCGGACGTGGTAGCTGTAGCGCCCGTCCGCGCCCTTGATCCCCGAGCGCTCCAGCACCAGCAGACGATGGGCGTCCAGGGCTAGGATCTCGCTGATGCCGTTGTCGCCGACGCCCACCGGCGAAGCCACTTGCACCGGATCGATGCGATAGGCGTACTGGGCTAGCACCTGGCCCGAACGGTCCAGCTTGGTCAGGCGCGTGAGGCCGCCCTCGGCGACCGAGGGGATCGGACCGTCCTGGGCTAGCGGCCATTCCATCGACAGCCACAGGGATCGTCCGTCGCCGGACCAGCTCATGCCTTCGGTGGTGGCGTTCTTGCGCGCGCCGGTCCGGCCGCCGCCGTGGAAGGTCAGGGCCTCGGGAACCACATGCCGGTCGACTGGCGTCCCGTCGGCCTTCATGCGCCGCACCGACGGCGGATAGCCGTGGTCGAAGTCGCCCTCGGTGGCCCAGACCAGGTCATAGTTCCGAGGATCGAAGCGGATGGACTCGCCGTCGGCGGCCTCGGTCCCGGCCTTGCGGTCGGGGAAGGTCGAGCCGTCCTCGCGGCGCAGCGGGATCATCGCCTCAAGGATCGGACCACAGGGCTTGCCCGGCCGCACATCCAGACGCCCCAGAAACGCATGCGACGGCCCGTGCTCGGACTTGTCGTCGCTGATGAAGGCCCACAGGCCCGTGCGCGGATCATGGTCGACGCCCGAGATCCCGCCATAGCCGCCGCCCTGGAATTCGATGCCCTTGGGCGTCTGGCAGGCCTTGAGCAGCGAGGCCCGCTCGGCCGAGATCGCCGGGGTCGCCAACAGCAGGGCGGTCAGAGCCAGCGCCTTCATAGAGTCAGCTCCGGTAGGGTCACGGGACCATCCTCCCAGCCGGCCAGCATGGCCTTCGCCTCGGCGCGCTCGACGGCGATCGCCAGCTTGGCGCGGAACTCAACGGGGTCGATCGTGAACGGCTGGCTCTGCTGCTCTTCGGCGTGCAAGCGCGCGCGGCCGTCGGCGGGCAGGATGTAGCCGACGTCCTGACGGCGGAAGTTGGCGATCCGCGACTGCACGTCGACCAGCCAGTTCAGCGACACCACCTGGCAGCCCGCTGGCGACAGCAAGGCGTTGTGCAGGCCCGAGCCGAACTCGCCGGCCACCACGCTGGCGCCGGAGAAGATCCTGGCCTGCTCGCTCCACGGCAAGGCTTCCGGCCGCACCAGGGTCAGGCCCAGTTCTTCGGCGACGCCCTCGATCTCGGCCTCGTTGGTCAGCTCGCGGAAGGTGGCGCCAACCCCGGCCCGGCTGACAAAGACCTTGTCCGGCTTTCCGCCGCGCGGCCAGGCCAGGGCCTCGTGCTCCAGGCTCCAGCGCAGGAAATCATGGAAATAGTAGTCCTGGCTCAGCATGTGCGGCAGCAGGACGGTCCCGATCTCCACCGCCTCGTCACGCGGGTAGTAGGTGACGATCTCGAGGCTAGGAACCAGCGCCTGGGCGATCCGGCTGACATAGGCCGGCGCGGTGACCGGCAGCAGCAACGGCGCGACGACGCCGGCCGCCAGCAACGCCCGGATCAGGAACAGCTTGGGATACATCTCGGTCAGCCAGTGACCCCAGACGTAGTTGTAGTGGGTGATCACGAACGCCCGGTCCAAACGCTTGCGGGCCGGGACATCGAAACGCCAGGCGTCGGCGGCGATATCGTGCGCGTAGCGGTAGCGGATGTAGCTGGGATAGGCCTCATCGGCATGGACATAGGCTTCGTCCAGCTTCAGCTGCGCGCCCGAGCCGCCCGCCACGGCGCGATGGACGACCACGAGGTCGATCTCCGGCGCGACCACGTCGGGCAGGTCGTGCATGCCGTTCAGCATCTCGCCGGCGCACGGCCACAACATCGGGCGCGGCGCGATCGGCCCGCTGGAGCCCATCAGCTTGACCCGCGCGACCCGCTGGGCGCCGTTCAGGGCCTTGCCCATCGAGAGCCGCTCGGCGCCGGAGATATCGACGAACGCGACCACTAGGGCACCTCGTCCAAGAAGGGCAGGAACGCGTCCAGGTCCAACCGCCAGGTGAACGCCGAGGCCGGGGGCGCCAGGCCTTCGATCAGGATCTCGGTCTCATCGGGCATAGCGGGCGCCACGAAGGTCCGCGCCTGGGCGCCAATCCGCCGGGCGAGGTCGCGCACCCAGTCTCCCGTGAGGCTGTCGGGCTGGATCTCGACTACCTTCGTTCCCGGCCGACAGAAGAGAACATTGGCCATGGCCACGCCGGTCGCGCCGACCACGAGCTCGGCGCGGTGGAACAGGATGATCTGGTCGCGGATAGACCACTCCTGGGGGCGCACGACCAGGAAGCCACGCGCCTCCAGGGCCATTTCCAGTTCGGCCTCGTTGAGCAGCTCGCCCTTCAGGGCGCCCCGGCGGCTGACATAGATGCGTTTGGGGGCGCTGGGGTCATCGGGGACCGCCACTCTGGCGAGGATATGTTCGCGCGCCGCGCCCAGGGATGGCTCCGGCGCAGGGAACATCGCCTCGCCCAGCCGGACGATCGGCGCCTCGACGACCACGGGCTTCATCGCCCCGCCCAGGGTCAGGTCCAGCAGCTGCGCCTGCCAGGGCAGCAGCGGCGGTGTGATCGGCGGGTGGGTGGCCAGCGCGCCCGCCTGCTCGGCCGCGACCAGGGCCGGCAGGTCGCCCAGCAGGAAGCTGGCATAGCTGTGCAGTCCGCCCCAGCTCATGAACACCGTCGCGCGCGGGATCTGGATCGCCTCGCCGGGCAGCTCGAACTGCGTCGTCTCGCCCTCGCGCCAGGCATTCGGCAGGGCCGCCAGGGTCGGCGTGTAGCTCAGCGCGGAGCGGATCGTGGGTTCGAGCACCCGCCCCTCGTCGTCGAACACCGCCCCGAAGGCCGGCGCATGCCAAGCGTCGCGCACCACGGGATCGGTCTGCGCGACGATCATCAGAGGCACGGATGGCGGGCGAGGAAGCGGAGCCTTGGGGATCAGGGTCTTCAGCCTGCGCGCCGTTCGCCGGGCCAGGCTCATCACCTGTTTCACAGTTCGAAGCTCGCGCGATAGCCGGCGCGGGCGACGATCGCGGCGGTCAGGCGCTCGATCGCATGGGCCGTCGTGCCGTCGACCCGACCCAGCTCCGGCTCGAAGCCGATCTCGGCGTCGGCCAGATCCGACAGCGGCGCGAAAGCTTCCGTCCGCCCCCAAAACATCGAGCCGGCCGCGAACGGCGTTTCGGGCGTCGGCTTCAGGCCCATGCGGGCCGACAGGCGGTTCACGGCCTCGCCGTTGTTGGCCATGACGTCCGGGTCGCCGATCCGCATGCGCGCCTCCGACGAGGCCAGCAGGCCCAGCTTCGGATCCTGGGCAAAAGCGCGCAGGGCCAGGCTGGCCGCCTCCCCGCCCAGCAGGCCGTCGAACAGCTCGGCCCGCCACTCGTCGCCCTTGGCCCGGTGCGGCGAACGCTTGGAGTGCAGCTTGCAGAACACCGAATAGCCCAGAGCGCGGGCGCGGCGCAGGGTCTCGACGAACGGCCGAATGTCGCGCCCCCGGTTCTCGGCGATGGCCAGATGGGCGCCCGGGAAGGCGGCGCGGACGCGGGCCAGGTCGGCCTCGTCCCAGCTCTCCGGTACGGTGATCATCATGTCCAGGCCGCCGGCCGTCGCGGCCAGGCGTTCCGCGAACCAGTCGATCAGTTCCGGGTAGAAGAGGTGCAGCAGAACCACGGCGTCGGCGCGCTTCTGGAACTGGCCTTGCGCCTGCGCCACCAGCGGATGGGCGTCGGTCAAGCGCGGCACATAGGCCCCCAGGGCCGTGCGAGTGGCATGCAGATAGCCGTGACCGAACCAGCGGTCGGGCTCCAGGTAAGCCCCCTCGCCCCACTCGTTCCAGGCGTTGACGAAGACCAGTCCCTGGCCGTTCGGGTGCTTGGCCTCGGCGTGCTTGAGCGCCCCCGACAGCCACGTCAGATAGCTTTCCGGATCGGCATTGTGGAAGGCATGGCCGGCCCACGGCTTGCGGGCCTGGTTGTCCCAGCCCGGCATGACGCCCGGCACGAAGGCGGCGGGCGCGCCCTCCAGCTCGTCCAGCTTGTGCCGCACGACGGTGGGATAGTCGTAGACCTTGCCGGTGAAGTTGGCATGCAGCGGTGTCACCGAGCGGGTGATCTCACCCTCGACGATGGCGTGCGGCGGGAAGTCGATGATCCCGTCGAAGCCGTGACTGGCATAGTCCTGGAAGCCGAAGGCCGTGGTGCAGAGCAGGTGCAGCTCACCCAGCCCCATCGCCCGCGCCTGCGCGCGCCAGCGGTCGGTGGTGGCCTTGGGCTCCGGCAGGATTTCGGGGCGATACAACACCAGCACCGGCTTGCCGCCGACCCTCAGGTAGCGCGGATCGCGGATGTAGCGGGCCATGTCCTCGAACACGGCGCGATCGTCTTCCGGCGAGTGATCCTGGCCCATCAGGACGTCGCTCTCGTCGCCGTCCCAGCGCCGCGTCCAGTTCTCGTTGGCCCAGCACAGGGCGAACGGGAAATCCAGCGTCGAGTCGGCCAAGACGAGCTCGATCGGCCGCTCCAGCAGCCGCTTTCCGGCGAACCAATAGTAGTGGAAGCAGAAGGCCGAAACGCCCGCGCCCTTGGCCAGCGCGATCTGCTGGGCGATCACCTCGCGCTGGCGCAGGTCGTAGAACCCTAGGTCCGCCGGCAAGCGCGGCTGGTAGTGGTTCAGGAACTGCGGCTGGGCCTTGGAGACGTTGGTCCACTCGGTAAAGCCCTTGCCCCACCACAGGTCGTTCTCCGGGAACGGATGGAACTGCGGCAGGTAGAAGGCCACCACCCTGGGCGCGTCGGCGGGCAGCACGATCGGCGCGGCGATCGGGGCGGCGAAGTGCGGGCTGCGCAGGTTCTTCGAGACCGCGATCGCGTGCTGGTAGGTCGCACGGACCGGACCGGCGTCTCCCGCCACCGCGCGGGTCCCGCGCGAGCGTTGCAGCATCGCCCGGCCGCGTCGCCACACCGCGCCCACGGGCTTGCCCAGCGGGCCCAGGGCCGGCTTCAGGGCCTGGATCACCGCGCCGCGCAGACCGCGCGGATCCGCGCCCAGATCGCCGACGCGCGTGACCTTGAAGTCACTGACCGTGAAGGCGCATTCGCCCTCGGACGGATCCAGGCGCACGGCGTTCAGCTGCCAGCTGCGGGCCGGCAGCGAGGCGAACCAGCCGTCGGGACCGGCCTTCAGCCGCGTGTAGGAGTCCTCGGAAAAGCCGTCGCCCCAGTCGGCATAGAGGGCCGGACCGACCAACTGGCCCTCGACGGCCTCCAGCTTCAGGTCGATGCGCACGGACTTGGCCGCTTTCAGTCCCGCCCGCTCGGCGCGGGTGGGGCTCCACAGCATCTGCGGGTCACCGCCGGCCGCGACCAGGACGGTTCGGCCCTGGGCGTCCTTGCCCTGGACCGTGACGTCGCGGCCGGGCTTCAGGCTGCTCATGCCTTGCCCGAAAGACGGGCCAGCAGCCGCGCGAAGAAGCCTTGCCGGCGGTTGGGATCACGCTTGCGGATGACCACCGCCGCCTGGAAGAAGCGGGCGGGATCGTCGATATAGCGCACCACCTCGCCGCCGTGCGGCGCGGCTTCCTTGGCCACGTACTTGGCGGTCACGGTCGTGTCGCCATAGACATCGGACTCGCGATAGGCGCCCCCGCCCGAGGGCAGGTAGGCGATGCCGTCCTGGGCCAGCTCGGCCCGCATGCGCGGCAGCTGGTCCTTGTAGGCCGACAGGGCCACGTGCCAGCCGTTCTCGGAATTGGGGTCGGCGGCCTCGATGAAGTCCAGGAAGCGCGGCGGCTCGACGGTGAAGACCAGCAGGCCGCCCGGGGCGAGCACGCGCATCAGCTCGGCCAGCCAAGCGCGAAACAGATGCGGTGGCAGGTGGGTGAAGACCGAATAGGCCGTCACCAGCCGGAAGTGGCCGTCGGCGAACGGCAGCGGCTGGCCATTGACGATGGTGTCGAACACGCCGGGCAGATTGGCCCCGGCGCAGAAGGCGACCATGTCCGGATCGATGTCGACCCCGACGATGTCGTCGGCCTGGAAGTCGCGCAGGAAGAACCGGCCGATGCGGCCCCAGCCGCAGCCGAAGTCCAGATAGCCCTTGCCGCTGGACTGCTTGTAGCCGCGATCGCCCATGCTCTCCTGGGCGAAACGATAGAAGCGGCCGGCCTCGTCCAGGGCGTCCTCATAGGCCGAGCCGACGAACTGGCGCTGGATCTCGGCCGACGGGAAGTCGGGATAGAGCACGCCACCCTGGACCCGCTCGGCGACCGAACGCTTCAGGCGCGCCAGCCACACGTCGGCGGCCACGCCCTTGAGGTCTTCGTGCGCGATACGGCGAACGGTGTCGGTCATGCGGCCTGGGATTCCTTGTAAGCCAACCATTCCTCGGTGGTGCCCAGGAAGGCGATACGGCCGCCCTGCAGTTCGCAGACGCGGTTACAGACCCGGCGCACCAGGTCGTGGTCGTGGGTGGCCAGGACCACGATCTTGGCGTCCTCGACCATCTGGTGCATGCGGTCGGCGGCCTTCTGCACGAAGGCGGCGTCGCCGGCGCTGAGCCACTCGTCCAGCACCAGGATGTCGGCCTCGAACTCGGTGGCCACGGCGAACATCAGGCGCGCCTGCATGCCGGCCGAATAGGTGCGCACCGGCAAATGGAGAAAGTCGCCCAGGCCCGAGAACTCGGCGATCGCCTCGACGCGGCTGTCGATCGTCTTGCGCGACAGCCGGCGCATCATGCCCAGCTTGTGGATGTTGCGAAGACCGGTGGCCTCCATGTCGAGGCCCGCATTGATGGCGATCATCGAGGTGATGTCGCCGTCGATCTTCAGGTCGCCGCGCGTGGGGTGATAGATGCCGGCGATGACCTTGAGCAGGGTCGTCTTGCCCGAGCCGTTGTGGCCCACCAAGGCGATGCGGTCGCCCTCGACGATGTCCAGGCTGATGTCGTGCAGCGCCTTGACCGCGGCGACGTCGCCGGCGGCCTTGTACATCTTGCCGCCCACCGCGAGATTGAACACGGCGCTGCGCAGCGACTGCGAGCGCAGGCTGTAGACGAAGTAGTCGAGGTCGACGTTGTTCAGCGTGATCCGGTGCGTCATCGCCTGCTCCTACAGCCAGAAGACCACGCGTTTGCGGAACAAGGCCAGCAGCGTGAAGGCGATGACGGCGAGAACACCGACGGCGCCCAGGGTCCAGTACCAGTCGATGAGGGCTGGCGCATGGCCGGTCAGCGGAGCGCGGAGCAGTTCCACCTGGTGGGTGAACGGGTTCAGCTCGACCACCCAGCGATGCTTGGCGCTGACATTGGTCGCCAGCCAGAACACAGGCGTCACGTAGAACAACAGCTGGACGACGTAGCTCATCATGTAGGCCACGTCGCGGAAGCGGGTCGACGGGATGGCGATGACGAAGCCCTGCAGGCCCACGATCAGCAACATCACTACGACCGCCGGGATCAGCGTCCAGTGCGGCATGACGAACCGCCCCATGATCAGCATCATCGCCCAGAAGGCGATGGCCTGGAAAAGGAAGTTCGTCGCGGCCTTCTGCACGTGCAGGAAGACGTAGAAGCTGAGCGGCAGGCGCTGGTTCTGCATCAGGCCGGCATTGTAGAGGAAGATCGCCTGGGACTCGGCCATGGCCGTGCCGACCAGCGACCAGGCCAGAAGGCCCGCCACCACCTGCGGATAGCTGCCCATGATGTCCGCGCCCATCATGGCGCTGACCAGGAAGGCCAGGGCGAAGGCGACGACCAGCAGGTTGCAGGCCATCCAGAACGGACCCAGGATCGAGCGCTGGAAGCGCGAGGCCGTCTGGTCCAGGCCGAGCCGCCACCACAGGGGCGCGAGACGGATCCCGTCTCCCACATCCTTGAGCGCCGCCATCACGGGACTCGGCATTCGAAACCTTCCAAAACGCCTCGTCGGGCGACCAACAAGGCGCCTGCTTACAGAGCCCCGAGCCGCCCGACAATTGCTTTGGAGGATCGATGAACGACGTGTTGCGTAAAAACTATAGTTCCAAGCCGGTCAGTCCAGGATTTTGAACCGGATCGCCGCGCCGCCGCCGGGGGCCATGTCCAGGTCCAGGCTGTCCTTTGCGGTGACAATCTTCTTTTCGACCGTCAGGGCGCCAGGATTGGTGCGGAAGTCGGCCCAGGGCCCGTCACGATAGATCTGGGCCTCATAGCGCTTGCCGGCGGTCAGGAAGTCCAGCTTCTGGCTCAGCCTGCGGGGCTGTTCGTCGGTCAGGGCGCCCAGGAACCAGTCCTTGGCTCCGCGCTGCTGGCGAGCAACCACGACATAGTCGCCGACCTGGCCCTGCAGGGTCT
This sequence comes from Caulobacter sp., assembly GCF_017744445.1. Taxonomy (GTDB): domain Bacteria; phylum Pseudomonadota; class Alphaproteobacteria; order Caulobacterales; family Caulobacteraceae; genus Caulobacter. The sequence continues at coordinate 98,193 of NZ_JAGIBH010000010.1, read as the reverse complement.
TCGACGTCTCCCAGTCGGTCGGCACGTCGCGGATGAACTGGAAGGCGTCCGGACGGGTCTCATAGTTCTCCGGCAGGTCGGCGGCCATGTGGATCGGGCTGTAGAGCACGACGTACAGGGCCAGCTGGGTGGCGATGGTCGACTGGCCGCGGCGGGTCAGCTCGGTCTTGCCGTGGACCACGTCAAAGACGCCCGGCGTGAAGTCCATCGGCCCGGCCAGCATGCGGGTGAACGGGATGATCACCGTGTGCTCGGGCGGGTTAGTCGGATCGCCCCAAGCGTTGAATTCCTGGCCGCGCGCGCCTTCGCGGCTTAGCATGTTGGGCCAGGTGCGGCGCAGACCGGTGTCCTTGACCGGCTCGTGGGCGTCGATCGAGATCTTGTGGCGAGCGGCCACCTCGGCGACGTGCAGGTTGTGGCGCACCATGTACTGGCCGGCGAACCACTGCTGCTGGCCGTCCTGGTCGACGATGGTGCCGCTGTGGCGGACATAGCCGGTCTTGACCTGGCTGACGCCGACGCTCTCGTAGAGCTTCATGGCGTCTTCCAGCTGGGCCTCGTAGTTGGGCACCGCGCCAGCGGTCTCGTTGTGACCGATCAGCTTGACGCCCTTGGAGCGGCTGTAGTCGGTGACCGCCTTGATGTCGAAGTCCGGATAGCTCTGGGTGAAGCTGAACTTCTCGCCGTTGCTGATCCAGTCACCGTCCCAGCCCTTGTTCCAGCCCTCGACCAGCACGCCGTCGAAGCCGTACTTGGCGGCGAAGTCGATATAGCGCTTGGTGTTGTCGGTGGTCGCGCCGTGGATCGGACCGCTGCCCCAGGTCGACCGCTGCAGGTGCATCTCCCACCAGATGCCGACATATTTGCCCGGCTTGATCCACGAGGTGTCGGCGAGCTTGCTGGGCTCGTTGAGGTTCAGTTCGATACGGCTGTCGGCAAGGGCGCCGGCGTTGTCGCCGATCAGCACGGTGCGCCAAGGCGTGGTGAAGGCGCCGGTCTTCCTGGCCAGGGTCCCGTCCTGCCACGGCATCAGCTTGGCCTTGTAGGTTCCGGCCCCATTGCCAGCCAACAGCATCGACGGGAAGTCGATCAGCGCCGCCTCGTGGATGGAGAGGTGCAAGCCACCCTTTTCGCGCATGGTCAGCGGCGTCTCCGCCAGGGTGACGCGGCGAGCGTCGGTCTGCTTGTAGAGGTACTCGTCGCGCTCCTGGCCCAAGGCCTCGTACCACCAAGCGTCATAGGCGCCGACCGGCTTGAACTCGGTGCGGTCGTCGGTGACCGCCACGGCTTGGCCGGCCGGGATGGCGGTGTAGGCGTAGCGGAAGCCCAGGCCGTCATCGAACAGGCGGAAGGTGACGTCGACGCTGCGGTTCAGCGGCGTGTCGCCGGCCAGCGAGACGGTCAGCTCGGAATGGTTGTCGCGGATGACCCGCTGTTCGCCCCAGGGCTGCTCCCAGGTCGTGTCGCTGGCCGAGCGCTTGGCGGCGGTGATCGCCGAAAAGCGCGCCTGCGCCTCGCCGGCGAAGGTCAGGCCCATCGCCGCCGGAGCCAGCACCACCTTGCCGCCCTTGCTCACCTCGTAGAAGGCCTGGCCGTCCCGGGTGAAGACGCACACCTCGATCACCTTGCCCGGCGACTGGGCGCACTCGCGTTCCGCGGCCTGAGCGATCGCCGGCGAGGCCAGGGCGGCCAGCAGGGCCAGGGTTCGGAAGCTCATCGAACGGTCTTTCTTCGAAAAGGGCGCCCCGGCTCCGCAGGATCGGAGCCGGAGGCGCAGGGGGAGGACTGGGGCTGGACGGATCCAGCCGAACGCAAGGTTGGCGCGCGCCGGATTGCCCGCGCCGGACGAAGATCGGATAGAGGTCGGGTGAGGAGGCGGGCGCTATCCGGTGTCGACCGCCTCGATGAAGCCGTTGGCCGTAAGCCGCCCCGTGGCGGGATCAGCCGCCCCGCCGCCCCGGCCCAAGAGGCCCGCGTGCAGGACATGGCCGCGATAGACGATCAGCCGGTTGAAGACGGGCTCGGCCTGGTCGATCAGGTCGTAGCCGGGGGTGTCGGCGCCGGCGAAGCTCGTCCGCTCTTGCGCCAACTCGGCCTCGAGCGCAGTGGCGTAGGCGTCGATGCGAGACCCATCGACGGACTCGAAGCCGGTGGCCGCATGGCGGAAGAAGCCCGTGCCGCCGAAGTCGCCCTGGCAGAAGTAGTGGACCATGGCTAGGCGGTTGGGATCGGGGCCGTCCAGGTGCGGGAGGGTCTGCACCGGCTTGGCGCGCTCGACCGGCGTGGTGGCCAGGGCGAAGAAGCCGAAGAACTTCAGCACCGCGCTGGCCTTCACCCCGAACGCCGCCTCGATGGGGCCGCGCAGGGCCGTGACCACGGTGCGGTAGTAGGCCTCGGGCAGGTTAGCGTTCAGGCCAGGGTAGTTCGTGTGCGACGGCCGATAGAAGTCGGCGGCGCGGGCGGCGTCGACCATCGCCCACGGATCGGCCAGCACATCGTCGACGATCAGCAACGGCTGCTGCTCCTGGCCAACCTTGCGCAGGCGGACGCTAATATTGGGCCCCAGCAGCAGGGGCCTAACAGCGGTGGCCAGGGTCATGTCGGCGACCTCAGCACGGCCATCTTCAGTTGCTGCTTCAGCGCCGTGCGCTGGGCGTGACTCAGGGCCCCGAGCGCCCCACGCAGGGCCTCGGGGATATGCGCCGTCGCCTCGCCCCGATCGCCGAAGACATAGGTCGCGAACATCTCGCGCCAGTAGGCCTTCTCGCCTTCGGGCAGATCCTTCAGAGCCAGCAAGGCGATCTGGAAGACGTCGACCGGCCGCTCCAGCCCCACGGCCGTATCGCCCCACCAGTAGTTGACCATGGCGTTGTAGGGCTCGAGCGAGGTGACGTGGTGCCACCAGTGCTTGGGCATGAAGAGCGCGTCGCCCGGCTCCAGCCACGCCACCCGGGCGGCGGCATAGGCGTCGCGATAGCGGGGGAAGCGGACCAGGTCCGGGACCTCCGGGTCGACCAGCGATAGCGGCGGCGGGTTCTCCAGCGGGCCGACATAGAGGTTCGACACCTGCTCGGGCGGATAGAGCACGAAGCGGCGGCGGCCGGCGAGCACGCAGGCCAGGTTGTGGTCGCGGTCGTTGTGGGTCTGGGTCCGCAGCGGCCCGCCGACCCACAGGCGCGGCATGACCTTGGGCGACACCAGTGGCATTGGGTTCTGGCGCACGAACTCGGGCATGTGCGTGGCCAGCGGCAGCATCTGGATGGCGACGAACGGCGCGTCCTTCTGACCCAGCAGCGCCTCGATGCGGTCAAGCGTCTGGCTGATGCCGGCGTTGCGTTTGGAGAAGCTGAACTCGCGCATGTCCGGGCCGTAGGCGTACCAGCCGTTGGTCGAGGCCGGGGCCTCCATGACCGGGCCGGGCAGGCCGCTGTCCATGGCCTTGAGATAGGCGTTCATCGTCCCCGGCGAGCGCCCGGCGGCCAGGGCCGGCCAGGCCTCGACCAGGCCCTTGATCACCACCGGAGCCTCGGCCGCGACGATGCGCTCGAAGCCTTCCGGCGTCGGCGCCGCGACAGCGGCCACGCGCGGCAGGGCTTCCGGGCTCAGCGCTGGGTCGATCGAGAGACCACTATCCATGGACGGGCTCCCGGCCGCAGAAGCTTTCGAGATAGAGGTCGTGGGTCGGCTGGCGTTCGACCTGGTCCTTGATGAAGGTCAGGATCCGCCGGAACTCGTGCTTCATCAGCTCGGGCGAGGTCGCGTCGATCATCGGGGCGTGGCTGTCAGGCGTCACGCCATGGCCAACAAATACCGCCCGCCAGCTGTCGTTGGAGAAGCTGTCGTGCTCGAACGGCGCGATCTCGCCACGCGCACGGAACAGGACGATGCGCTGGGCCAGTTCCGGCGAGACCGGCGCCTGGCGGGCGCGGGTCCAGAAGTCCGAGGCGCCGTAGCCGTTGACCGCATAGTGCAGTTGCTGGAAGTCGCGCACCCGCTCGAACTGCTCGGCCATGGCCTTGTTGTAGGCGCCCTGCTCCCAGGTCCAGTCGCCCGAGACCGGGAACAGGGCCAGGAGCTGCACCAGACCCATCTGCACCGCGTGCAGGTCGACCCCGTGCAGTGGATCAAATACGCAGGCCGCCTCGCCGATGGCGACGACGTTGCGGTCCCAGGCCGCGAGACGTCGGCCAGGCGCGAAGGCGCGCACCGAGATGTCCCGGACCGGCAGGCCCGAAGCGGCGCTGGCGGCCTGCAACGCCTCCTCATCGGTACACAGATCGGATGCATAGACTTGAACGATATGCGTCGCGGTCTGGGCCGGATGCAGGGCCGTCCAGCCGCGCGCCCACGCGCGGGTCTCGGCATAGGCCGGGATCGACGGGAAGGCCGGCGCCAGGGCGGTCAGGATCCGGTCGGCCGGGAAGCTCCAGGCCTCGCGCGGACTGTCGACCAGGCCTTCGAGGTCGACAAAGAGGTCCCCCGCGATGCGCCGGCCTTCGCCGATGCCAATGGCGGTGACGTCGCCAGCCGCAGTGCGCTCGACCGTGACCTCCAGCGCCTGGTGCGCCTCGACGCCGCGCCGGACAGCCAGGCTCTTCAGCGCGCCGGCATAGGCCAGGGCCGGCAGGTGGTAGCCGTAGTCGGCGCGGCCGAAGATTTCCGTCTCCTCGTCCGGCATCACGAACCGGCCGTGCTTGGCGGCGGCGGCCATCAGCGAGAAATCGGCGAACTCGGCATTGAGGCCCAGGCCTCGCGCCTTCAGCCAGAACGGGAAGAAGTCGCGGCCGTCGATCGGCGCGCCGTGTGCGCCGTGAGCGTGGAAGAAGGCCGGTGCCTGCCCCGTCAGATCGGTGAAATTGCCGCCCAGCGAGAAGGTCCCGCCGACGCTCCGCATCAACGCGGACTCGTCCAGGCCCAGCAGGTTGTGAAGGGCCTCCAGCGCCGGCAGAGTCGCGTGGACGCTGGCGGCGGTCAGGCGGCTTGGCAGCTCCACCGCCGTGACCGCCACGCCGCCCGGCTCCAGCGCCGCGCGCAGGACGGCGGCGGACAGCCACAGCGGGGCGTCGCGGCCCACAACCACGACCTTGTTCGGCGCGGCGCTCACTGGCCCACCGCCTTCAGCGGCGCCGGAACCGCGCCCGGCGCATACCGCGCGATGAAGTCGGCGTGCGAGCTCATTGCCCCCACGTTCGTGTCGATCCGCGTCTTCAGGTCCGCCAGCTTCGCGCCCAGCACGTCCAGCGGCATGGTTTCGGCCAGGCGGTCATAGGCGCGCGGCGTCAGCCCCTGCCCTTCCAGCACCGACAGCCAGCTGTCACGCGAGAACAGGCCGTACTTGTAGTCCGGAAGGCCGGCGCGGCCCTCCCACAGGGCCAGTTTCTCCTCCAGGCTGGCGGGGATCTCCATGGTCCGCACGTGATCCCACAGCGGCTGGCCGTGATGCTGGTTCAGCCGGTAGTGCAGGATCAGGAAATCGCGGATCCGGTCGTACTGGATCTCGAACAGCCGGTTGAACTCGGAGGCCAGGCGCGGATCCATGCCCGTCCGCCTGGTCGGCATCAGGTTGATCAGGTCGACCACCGCCGCCTGGATCAGGAAGATGCTGGTGCTCTCAAGCGGCTCCAGGAAGCCGCTCGCCAAGCCCATGGCCACGACGTTGCGGGTCCAGCCCGACTTGCGGCGACCGGCGGCGAACCGCAGCAGCTTGGGCTCGGCCTGGGCAGGCGCATCCAGCTGAGCCAACAGGGTCTCGCGCGCCTTCTCCTCGTCCATGAAGGCGCTGGAGAAGACATAGCCGTTGCCGGTGCGGTGCTGCAGTGGGATGCGCCAGATCCAGCCGCCCTCCTGGGCGGTGGAGCGGGTGTAGGGGGTGAACTCGCCGGCCCGGCCGCAGGGCACGGCCAGGGCGCGGTCGCACGGCAGCCACTGTGTCCAGTCCTCCCACGCGGCGCCCATCTTCCCGCCCAGCAGCAGCGAGCAGAAACCCGAGCAGTCGATGAAGAGATCGCCCTCGATCCGCTGGCCGGACTTCAAGGTGATGGCGGTGATGTCGCCGCGCTCGCCGTCCTGAGCGATGTCGGTGACCAGGCCCTCGATGCGATTGACGCCCCGCGCCGTCGACCACCGCCGCAGATAGGCAGCATAGAGCCCGGCGTCGAAATGGTAGGCGTAGGCATAGATCGAACGGATGGACTTCTGGTCCTCGTTCGGAAACTCGAAGGCGTTCGCCCGGCACGCGGCCACGGCGTACGAATAGTCCTGCAGCGGCGCCGCGTTCAGCCCCGCCAGCTTGGCGCGGGTCCAGTGGTGCTGGAAGTCGACGCCTGCCCACGGCTCGCCGAACGTGCCGAACGGGTGGACGTAGCGCGCACCTTTTGCGCCCCAGTTCCTGAACTCGATGCCGAGCTTGAACGACCCCTGGGTCTCACGCATGAACTCGACTTCGTCGATGCCCAGCATGCCGTTGAAGGTCTTGATGTGCGGCAGGGTGGCTTCGCCCACGCCCACCGTGGCGATCTCGTCGGACTCGACCAGAGTGATGGCGTAGTCGCGCGGGTCCAGAAGACGGGCCATGCCGGCCGCGCACATCCATCCCGCCGTGCCTCCGCCGACGATGACGACTTTGAAGCTGTCTGCCCGCATGGCCGGACCTCGAATGGGTCCGGCGCCGCGACGGTGATCGCGGCGCCGTTCCTCTAGACTAGTACTTCACGCGGACGCCGAACTGGATACGGCGGTCGTTGCGGATCCAGCCGGTGTCCTTGGTGACCGGCTTGGCGTTGGGCGTCAGGCCGCTGTCGCCGAACACCTGCTGCTGGAACACCGAGGTGGTGTTGAGCAGGTTCGACGCTTCCACCGACACCTCGACCTTGTCGTTGACCGACCAGCGGATCGAGCCGTCCAGATAGCCGGCGGCCTTCTGGTAGATCGGCATGCCGATGCAGCAGTCGAGGTTGTTGGTCAGGAACTTGGACCGCCAGTTGTAGGCCAGGCGCATCGCGATCGGACCTTTCTCGTACAGGCCCACGATGTTGTAGGCGTTGTCCGAGATGCCGGCGAGGCGGTGACTGTCCATGACCTGGCCGTTGACCTGCAGGCCGCCACCGAAGGCGATGGTGCCGCCGGCCGCATAGCCCGGCTGGTTGGCCAGGTTCGAGTTGCTGATCCCCGACTGCTTGGTGTGCGTCCAGTTGGCCTGCACGCCCAGGCCGCTCCACAGGCCCGGCAGGAAGTCGAAGAAGGTCTGGTACGAGACCTCGAAGCCCTTCAGCTCGCCGCCGCCATTGCCGTTGCGCGGACCGCGCACCAGCACGTTCTGGGTCGCGCCGTTGTTGGTGAACTCCCGCAGGAACTCGCCATAGGCGATGCTGCCGTTCAGCTTCTTGTAGAACGCCGCCACCGTGAACGAACTGGAGGGCGTGAAGTAGTTCTCGTACGTCACGTCGAACTGATCGGCGGTGATCGGCTTCAGCGCCGCGTAGCCGGAGTCCGCGTTGAACTGGAAGTTATAGCCTTTGACGTTGGCCGCGGTGTGCGGGGCGTTCGGGTCGTTCCAGATGATGTACGGCGAGTCCGGGCCGGTGTTGATGGCCGGGCTCTGCACACCGACATAGTTGCGCAGCAGGCCGAAGTCCGGGCGCGACAGGGCGCGCGAGGCGGCGAAGCGGACGAAATGCTTGTCGGTCAGGCCGAAGCGGACGTTGAAGCTGGGCAGCCAGTTGTCGTGCTTCTGGCCATAGTCGTTCAGCGCCGAGCCGCCGTTCGAGAAGGCCAGCAGGTCGGGCTTCAGCCAGCACGAGATGTTGGTGACGTTGTTGCCCGATAGCGGCGTGGCGCACGGGATCGCGGCCGCGGTCGTGTACCAGGTGTTGACCGGGAAGGCGACGCCGCCCGAGCTCTGGACGTCGGTGCGCACGAAGCGGACGCCGACGTTCCCCTGGACGGTGATGCCGTCGAAGATCGTCTTATCGTCGCCGCCGAAGCGCAGCATGACGTAGGCGGCCTTGGTCTTCTCCTGCACCTCCAGCATTTCGGGCGGGATGAAGCAGCCCTCGGTGTTGGTGGTGCGCTCGCACAGCGGGGTCCACTGCATGGGCGAGTTGGTGGTCTTGCCCGACAGCGCCTTGATCAGCCCGTCGTGGTCGGCCAGCGTGTCCTTGCTCAGGAACACCATGTCGCCGTTCGGGAAGACCTTGCCGTTGTAGAAGTCGCCCAGGCTGTCGACGCTCCAGATGCCCGCGCCGTAACCCTTGAAGGTGTCGGTGCGACCGCAGGCGGCCGGGTACGGGGTCGGCGCGGTGTTGTCGACGTTGAAGCCCGGGCCGTTGCAGTTCCACGGCGCGGCCACCGGTGACCAGTTGTAGGTCGAGTAGCGGACGTTCTGTTTGCGGTCGGCATAACGCACGCCGACCTTCAGCGAGTTCAGCCAGCCGCCGCCCCCGAAGCTGTATTCGGCGTCGGCGCGCAGGGCCAGTTCCTTGGCGTCGTTGTCCTCGTAGTGGTCCTGGATGAACGGGATCCAGTAGTTGTGCGGGTTGGCCAGGCCGCCCGGCGCGTAGTTGACGTTCGAGCCCGGCAGCAGGGTGATCTGCGGCGTGCCGTCCTTGTTCACCGCGTACTTGGCGTCGGCCATCGTGCGGTTGGCGACCAGGATGTCGTAGTTGTTGGTGTCGGCCTTGATGTACTGGCTGTCGAAGCTGGTCTTCAGGTTCTCGCTGACATCCCAGTCGAGATGCATCGAGAAGTCCTTGGTCCCCTCCGAGTGGTCGAAGTTGCGGGCCTGGTTCTCGATATAGAGACCCTGGCGCTGGGTGGCGCAGGTCGCGCCCGCGCCGCAGTAGTTGACGAACGGCAGGCCCGCGACGGCCGAGCCGCGCGCGATGTTGTCGGCCGTGCTGCCGCCCCAGTCGCCGGTCGGCTGGGTGATGGTGCCCGAGGTCAACATGCCGTCGGCGCCGAAGGTGAAGGCCGGCGTGCCTTGCGCCGGGGCCAGGAAGGCCGTGGTCTGCGGCGAGAAGGCCGGCGAGGCCCACAGACCAAAGCCCACCACGTTCACGCTGCGCTCGAGCCAGGCGTTCTTGTAGTAGCTGTCGTTGTACTGGGCGGTGAAACGGACGTTGCCTTCGTTGTTCTCGTACTGGAAGGCCAGCGCCGTGCCGTGGCGCTTACGGTCGTAGACGACCTGCGAGTAGTTGACCTGGTCGGGGATGAACACCCAGCTCGACCCGCCGTACGGGTTGGCCGTACAGGCGATCGTGCCATCCGACTTGACGATCGGCTTGCCCGAGGCGTCCTGGTAGCCGGCCGAGCAGAACGTGCCCAGGCGCTGCATGACCACGCCCTCGGTCTGGGTCAGGACGTGCGAATTGGCGTAGTTCGCCATCACGCCGACGCGACCGATGCTGGTGTCCCAGTTCTTGGTGATGATGCCGGAGTACTCGTAGGTGACCTTCTCGGACTTGTCGCCGTAGTTGGCCTTGCCGGTGACCGAGATCACCTGGTCCTTGGTGTCGAACGGCAGGCGGGTGCGCAGATTGACCGTGCCGGCGATGCCACCCTCGATCATCTCGGCCGTCTGGTTCTTGTAGCTGTCGACGCCGGCCATCAGTTCCGGCGAGATGTCGTTGAAGTTCAGGCCGCGATTGGCGTCGGCCGAGAAACTGTCACGGCCGTTGAACTCGGTGCGCACCTGGGTCAGGCCGCGGATCAGCACGCTGGCCGGCTCGGCCGAGAAGTGCGAGCTGTCGTCGCTGGACTGCAGGCGCGAGACGGTGATGCCGGGCACGCGCTGTAGCGCTTCGGCCACGGACTTGTCGGGGAAGGCCCCGATGTCGGTCGCGGTGATCGAGTCGACCACCGTGTCGGAATTCTTCTTGATGTTCTGCGCCGTCTCCAGCGACTTGCGCACGCCCACCACGACGACCTCGTCGACGGTGTCGGCCGGATCGCTCTTGGCGGTCGCCTGTGCGTAGGCCTGGCCGGCCATGCCGATGGTCGCCAGGGCCACCAGCGAAACAGTCCCCCGCAGGACCGACTTCCGGCCGGGGCCGAAATCGAACTTCCTCATCCCTCTGCTCCCTAAGGTCTTTGCGCCCGCGCCTGAACCGCGGGTCGTTTTGTGTTCGGTTCACGCCGATCCCACCGCGCGGGCCGACGTTGGTTGATCTTGTGATGTCGATGATCCGGCCGCGCTTCGTGCCCGCCAGCCGGACAGGCGCGCCCGCAGCGCCGTTCCCTCCTTCGTTCCCCCGCGAGAGATTTACGCAATTTTTGCGCAATTCTTGGCGATCGCCGTGGACCGCCGCGCTCTCGTGTTGCGTTGTTTTTGCGCCAATTTGCGCCGGTTGCAATAGCAGCGTTACGAAAATTTACGCAAAAAGGGGCGCAATGGCACGCAAGATCCTTATAAGATAAGACTTTGCGACCCGCGTTACGCAAAGTTGTTGCGCAATTTTTGCGTAGAGCTGATAGTGACGCTCCATGACGGGGCGTCTCGCAAAATCGGATGGGCTGAGGTCAGCCGCGCTCGGCGTGGTCGCGCACGGTCAGGGCCAGCACGGCGGCGATGGCGAAGGCCCCGGCGGCCAGGGCCAGGGCCAGGATCACCTGGCCGCCCAGCACGCGCGCGACCAGCGGGCCCAGGATGGTGGCGGCCACCATCTGGGGGATCACCAGGAACAGGTTATGGATCCCCATATAGACGCCCATCTTGCCGGGCGGCACGGCGCTGGAGAGCATGGCGTAGGGGGCCGACATGATCGACGCCCAGGCCAGGCCGATGCCGACGATGGGGATCCACAGCAGCACCGGATCGTCGATCAGCACGAAACCGGCGAACCCCGCCGCGCCCAGGGCCAGGCAGATGGCGTGACTGGCGGGCCGTCCTACCCGGCGGGCCAGCAGCGGCAAAGCCAGGGCAGCCAGTGCGGCCACGCCGTTATAGCCTGCAAACAGCACCCCCACCCAGTCGGCTCCGGCATTGTAGGCGGCCGAAGCGGTGTCGACCGTGTCGTAGTGACGGGCGGTCACGGCGGGCGTGGCGTAGATCCACAGGGCGAACAGCCCGAACCAGGTGAAGAACTGCACCACCGCCAGGCGCTTGAGCACCTGCGGCATGTGAACGATGTCCTCCACGACCTCCAGCAGCCCGACGGAGGTGCGGCCTCGACCGCGTTGCCAGCTGGTCGCCAGCTGGGCCGCGCCGAAGATCACCCCCATGATCGCCAGCACATAGATCTCGCGCCCCCAGTGGCCCAGGAAGGCGCACAGGCCGACGACGGCCGCGCCGGCGATCCACAACAGACCGCTGCTCCGCATCCAGACCACCGTCTCCGGCGACGGGGTGCGGGCGGGAATGGCCGGCGCGCCCGAGGCCAGGCGCTCGGGCGGCGTCTCGGTGGTGGTGAACACGGTCCACAGCACCGCGATCATCAGGCCGGCGGCGCCGACATAAAAGGCCGCGTGCACCGACGGCGGCAGGACACCCGGCGCGGCCTGGCTCGAGACGCCGAAGCCATGCGACAGCAGCCACGGCAAGGCCGAGGCGAACACCGCCCCCGCGCCGATGAAGAACACCTGCATGGCGAAGCCCGCCGTGCGCTGCTCGTCGGGCAGGCTGTCGGCGACGAAGGCCCGGAACGGCTCCATGGCGACATTGATCGAGGCGGTCAGCAGCCACAGCGCGAGACTCGCGGTGATCACCGTCGGGGCGTTGGGCATCAGCACCAGCGCCATGGCCGTCAGGATCGAGCCGTACAGCAGGTAGGGTCGGCGACGCCCCAGCCGCCCCCAGGTCCGGTCGCTCAGATGGCCGATGACCGGCTGCACCAGGAGACCCGTGATGGGCGCGGCGATCCACAGGATGGCCAGTTCGTTGACGTCCGCGCCCAGGGTCTGGAAGATCCGGCTGGTGTTGACGTTCTGCAGACCCCAGACGATCTGCACGCCGAACAGGCCACAGCACATGTTCCAGATCTGAAGGAAGCTCAGGCGGGCCTTGGCCGGCGGCGACGCGGCCGAGGCCACGCCCGCAAGGTCTTGCGGCTCTCCTGGCAAAGCTTCCTTATCCCCCGGCCTTACGGCCCTATTTTTGTTAGCTAGGGCTCAATGGCCGACGATAACAGCAACAACATCACGCTTGAAGACCTGGCGGCGATAGCCGGAGTTTCGGTCTCGACCGTCTCGCGGGCGCTGAACGACCACCACTCGATCAGCACCAAGACCAAGCAGAAGATCTGGGCCCTGGCCAAGGAGCGCGGCTACTCGTTCCGCCGCTACATGCCCGCAGCCCCGATTGGGGCCGAGGGGGCGATCGCCATCGTCCTGCCGCGCACCCACGGCCGGCCGCTGCCGCTGTCGCACCCGTTCTTCCTGGAGCTCTTGGCCAATATCGGCGAGGCCGCTCGCGATCGCGGCTGCGACTTCACCGTCAGTCACACGGCCCCGGCCAGCTATGACGACCTCTATCTGGCGGTCACCGCCAGCCGGGCCAATGGCACGATCTTCCTGGGCCAAGGCGACCTGCACGAGGCCTTCAACCAACTGGCCGCCACCGACGCCCGCTTCGTGGTCTGGGGCGCCCAGCTGCCGGGCCAGAAATACTGCTCGATCGGCTCGGACAACTTCCTGGGGGGCCGCCGCGCCACGCTCCACCTGGCCCGCCTGGGCCGCAAGAAGATCGTGTTTCTCGGCGAGACCCACCCCGAGGCCACCCAGCGCCGCGAAGGTTATCTGGACGCCCTGCGCGAAAGTGGCCTTGAGCCCGAGCCGTCCCTGGTGCTGCCCGTCGACTTCGAGATGGAGTCCGCCGAAGCCGCCGTCAGCCGCCTGCTACGCCGAGGCGCGACCTTCGACGCCATCTTCGCCTCGTCCGACCTGATCGCCCTGGGCGCCATCCGCGCCCTGCAGAAGGCCGGCCTGCGCGCGCCCGAAGACGTCTCGGTGGTCGGCTATGACGACATGCTGCTGAGCCGCCTCTCGACCCCCGCCCTCAGCACCATCAAGCAGGACACCTCCAAGGCCGGCCGCCTGTTGGTCTCCCGCATCCTGGACCAGACCGGTGACCACGGGCCCGAGACCCTGCCGACCGACCTGATCGTGCGGGAGTCGTGCGGCGGCTAGAACCAGCCCGCCTCTTTCAGCACCGGCGCATATGTCCGGCTGACCGGAACCTCCAGACCGCCGACGAGGCGCACCTCCCCTGCCCCGCGTCGCCAGCGCACGCCTTCGACCGCCTCGGCGGCGACCCACCAGGAGCGGTGGACGCGCCAGCCGTGGACCTTGGCCAGTTCGTCCAGGGCGTCGGCGAAGCGCAGGGTGATCAGCTCCTCGCCGGCGTCGGTGTGGACCTTGAGGTAATGGTCGTGAGCTTCGACGGCGATCAGCCGGGCGCCGCGCCGCTTGGCCGACAGGCGTTTGCGGAAGGCTGCTTCGGCCTCGGGCAGGGGCGGTTCGACGACGGTGCGGGTCTCGACGCGATGGGGCCGGGGTCGCCAGACCAGGGCGCGCACGGCCATCACCGCCAGGGCGATCGGCCATACCTGCGGCAGCAACCTCCAGAACCCGGCCCAGCTGTAGCGGTCGTGGAAGATGATCACCGCGCTGGTCATTACCAGCAAAGCGCACAGCGGGGTCATCAGCGCCGTAACCAGGACAACGCGCAGCCAAGTGTGGGTCAGACGCCCCGCCAGCAAATGATCCAGCACGATGCCGATCAGGCCGCTGCCGACCATGCACGCCATCCAATAGACGTAGCCGGGCACGGCCGGCATGTGCACGGTGCCATAGGGTCCGAGGAAGCCCATCAGCAGGCCAATGGCGACCAGCACCGCCAGGTCGACCGCCCATTGCCGCCTCGCGCTGGTGCTCTCCGCCATCCCCGATCCCGTTCGCGCAGCCCTGGCGCCGTTCGCGAAGCAAGGCCTAGCGAGCCGGGGCGATCGCCGCAACGACGTTCGGCGAGATCACGCCGAGGACCCGCCTTGACCACCGCCGCCCTGACCCCGCCCCGCTGGCCCGCCCGCGCCTTCTGGCTGCTGGCCGCCCTGCTCTGCCTGGGCGTCGCCGCCTATTCCGCGCGCTATCTGCTGCACCCGCCCACCACGCCGAAAGAGGCGCTGGGCAATCCGCTGGGCGTCCCCTGGCTGGTCGTCCACATCGTCGGCGCGGTCACCGCCCTGGTGCTGGGCTCGTTGCAGTTCCTGCCCGTACTGCGCCGAGCCGGCGCCCACCGTTGGATCGGCCGGACCTATGTGCTGGGCTGCCTGGTCGGCGGCGCCGCGGGCCTGATTCTGGCGCCCGGCTCCTCGGCCGGTCCGATCGCCTCGCTGGGTTTTGGAAGTCTCGCGATCCTCTGGATCGCGGTGAACCTGCTGGGCTGGCGCGCGGCGTTGCAGGGGCGCTTTGCCGAGCATCGCCGCTGGATGATCCGTTCCTGGGCCCTGACCCTGGCGGCGATGACTCTGCGGCTCTACCTGCCGACGGTCATGGTCCTCGACCTGCCGTTCCTGCCCTGGTACCGCGCCATCTCGTTCCTGTGCTGGGTCCCGAACCTGGCGATCGCTGAGGCCTATCTGCGCAGGCGGTAGAGCCCCGCGCCGTGCGGCGGCAGCGCGACGGCGAAGCGCACCGAGGCGCGGCCCGCCTCGCTTCGGCTCCAGAGGTCACGCACCGCGATCGAAGCCGGCAGGCCCAGGGCCTTCAGGTCGACACTCACTTCACGCGGTTTCCCGCCGGTGTTGAAGAGCGCCAGGTAGTCGTCGCCGTTCGCCGCCTTGGCGGTCCAGACCCGGACACCGTCCTCGACGAAGTGCGGGCGGTTCTGGCTCGAGGCCTGGTTGACCGCGATGACCTCGGGATTGGTCAGCAGGGCCTTGGTCGCGGCGTCCAGGTGGCGCAGATCCCCGCCCATGATCAACGGCGAGCGGGCGATCGACCACAGGCTCATCAGGGTGCGCTGTTCGTCCGGCGTGAACCTGGTGTCGCGCTCGCCCAGGGCCAGACGGCCCAGCGGCAGCATGTCGGCGTCGGGCCAGCCGCCGTCGCCGATGAAGGGCGACCAGTTCTCCAGCCGGGTAAACTGGGCCTCCAGCATCTTCCAGTCGTCCCAGAAGTCGTCCGAGATCCGCCACATCTGGGCGTGCTGCTTGGCGTGGGCGCCGCGGATCACCGGCGTCTCACCGGGCGACATCGACAGAATCATCGGCCGGCCCGCACGACCGATGGCGCGGTGGATCGCCTCGATCTCGGCCGCGTGGGCGTCGTAGGGCCGCGAGAGATCGTCGACCTTGACGAAGTCCACGCCCCAGGACGCCAGCAGCGCGAAGACGCTGTCGTAGTAGGCCTGGGCGCCGGGCTTGCTCATGTCGACCCCGTACATGTCGGGATTCCAGGAACAGACGCTGCGCTTGTCGACGATGTCGGCGATCGGGATGTTCGCACCGACCACCTTCAGTCCCCGCTCGACCGCCAGGCGCGGGGCGCCGCGCATCAGGTGGACGCCGAAGCGCAGGCCTTGCGCGCGGATCTTGTCGGCCAGCGGTTTGAAGCCCTGGCCTCCGGCGCTGGACGGAAAGCGGTTGGGAGCCGGCAGCAGGCGGCCGTGCTCGTCCATCGTCGGGACGGGCGTCTTGGCGTACGCGTAGCTGCTGGCGCCGGGCTCGTACCACTGGATATCGACGGTCAGGATGTCGTAGCCGGCCGGCCGCAGGTCGCGAGCCATGATCGCGGCCTGCTCCAGGGTCTGGGACTCGTTGATCGTGGTGGCGAAGCTGTTCCAGCTGTTCCAACCCATCGGCGGGGTCGGCGCCAGCGGAGATATCTTCCGAGGCGCGCCGGCCGCGCCGCTCGCCAAGGCCAGCGCGGCCGAGCTGCCGAGGATTCCGCGACGGCTCGGCCCGCTCATCATTCGCCCCGCAGTTTCTTGTTCAGCGCCACGCTCTCTTCCATACGCGCCAGCTGCTCGGGCGTCGCCGGCGTCTGGTGACTGGCCTTCCACTCGGCCAGGGTCATGCCATAGACGGCCTCGCGCCCGGCCTCCTTGCTGAGCGCGCCGTCCGAGGCCTCGTGCAGCCAGTCGCCCAGGCAGTTGCGGCAGAACCCGGCCAGGCCCATCAGGTCGACATTCTGGGCGTCGGTCCGCATGCGCAGGTGCTCGACCAGACGGCGGAAGGCCGCCGCGGCGATACGGTCGTCGATGTCGGTCATGCGAGGTCCTGCCGGATTCGAAAGACGGCGAGTGTGAACAGCTGTCCTGTCGGCTTCAACACTTAACGCTCTTTTCAGCCCGTTGTGCGCCTATGCTGGACCGGAGGTCGCGGGACTTCATGTCGCCACCAGATTCTGAATTCGAGCCCCAAGCCTCTTCAGACTCGACCTGCGCCTACGGTTATCTGAGCCTGCTCGAAGCCAACCAGGACAGCGCCTGGATCCTGCGGACCGACGGCGTCGTCGAACACGCCAACCAGAAAGCCCTCGCCTTGTTCGGAGCGCCCTCGGATGTCGCCGCCGACTGGCGCGCCCTGTGGCCCGAGGAAAGCCGTTTCTCGCTGGACCGCTCGTTCAATCTGGCCGCCGACGGCACGGTCGCCCGTTTCCGCGCCTTCCTGGGCGGGGTGTCCAAGGCCCGGGTCTATTGCGACACCACCATCGCGCCGATGCGCGACGCCCAGGGCCGCATCGTCCGCCTGCTGGCCACCGCCCGCGACGTGACCGAAGAGGTGGAAACCCAAGGCTTCCTGCGCACCGTCCTGCAGCTGCTGCCATTGCCGCTGACGGTCAAGAACGTCGAGGACCGCCGCTACGTCCTGATCAACCGCGCCGCCGAGGACGTCCTCGACCTGGTCGCCGACGAAGCGATCGGCAAGACCGTCGACGAGGTGCTGCCCGCCAAGCGCGCCGAACGCACCCACGCGATCGAAGCCGCCGTCCTGCGCAACGGCGAAATGCAGGTGGTCGAGGAGCCGATCGAGATCGGCGGCGAGACCCGTCACCTGATGATCAAGACCCTGGCGACCTACGACGATATCGGCGCGCGCCACATGATCACCCTGGGCGAGGACATTACCGCCCGCCGCGCCGCCGCCGTCGCCTTGCGCGCGGCGCTTGATCAGGCCGAGCAAGCCAGCCAGGCCAAAAGCGCCTTCCTGGCCAATATGAGCCACGAGATCCGCACGCCGCTGAACGGCATCATCGCCGGCGCGGACCTGCTGTCGAAGATGTCCACGGACCCGCGCGCTCGCGAGCTGGTCGACATCATCTCGGCCTCGGGCCGCAGCCTTGAGCGCCTGCTGTCGGACGTGCTGGACCTGGTCCGCATCGAGGCCGGCCAGATGCTGATCGAGACCGCGCCGTTCGAACTGGGCGACATGGCCCGCTCGGTCGCCTCGCTGTGCGCGCTGCGCGCCGACGAGAAGGGCGTGCGCATGAGCGTGGCCGTCGAGATCGACGCCGACCGGGCCGTCACCGGCGACAGCGCCCGCCTGCGCCAGGTGCTGACCAACCTGCTCAGCAACGCCGTCAAGTTCACCGATCGCGGCGAGGTCGCCCTGACCGTGACCCTGGACGCCGACGGCCGCACGCGCTTCACGGTCACCGACACCGGCATCGGCTTCGACGAAGACACCAAGGCCCGGATCTGCGAACGCTTCCAGCAGGCCGACGCCTCGTTCACCCGCCGCTTCGGCGGCACGGGCCTGGGCCTAGCCATCTCGCGCGAGCTGATCGAGCTGATGGGCGGCGCGCTTGATTGCGACAGCACGCCCAATGTCGGCTCGTCGTTCTGGTTCTCCCTGCCGTTGACGCCCTGCGCCGAGAGTGCGCCGCAGGTCGAGGAAATCGCCGAAGCCCCGTCTGGCGCGCCGCGCGTCTTGGTCGCCGACGACCATCCGACCAACCGCAAGGTCGTCGAACTGATGCTGGCCGAGGTCGCCGACATCGTCACGGTCGAGAACGGCCTCGAGGCGGTCGAGATGTACGGCCTGTCGCCGCCCGACCTCGTCCTGATGGACATGCAGATGCCGGTCATGGATGGCCTGGAAGCCGTCCGCCGGATCCGCGCCCTGGAAGCCTCGCGCGGGGCGCCGCGCGCGCCGATCATCATGCTGACGGCCAATGCCCGGCCCGAACATGTCCAGGCCAGCCGCGAGGCCGGGGCCGACGTCCACCTGCAAAAGCCGATCACCAGCGCCGCCCTGTTCGCCGCGATCGGCGAGGCCATGGAGGTGCGCGCGGACAATGATCAGGACACGGCGATACCGGCCTAAAGTCGCTGAAGCGCCTAAATTTTCCGCCGATCTTTACCCCGCCTTCGCACATCCCACGCGATAGTGTCGCTCGAGAAAAACAATCGGCGAATTCATGGGCTTGTCAGCAGAAGCGACGGTCTCGGAGACCACGGCGGCGTCCGGCGAAGGCGCACGGATCAGCCAGCGCCTGGAGTCCGCCCGTCAGGTGGTCGAAAGCCGTTTCCTGGAAGCCGGCGACGTCCTGTCCCGCGCGGTCGACGGCGTCAGCGCCCTGATCGCGGGCCTGGACAGCATGAGCGGCAATCTGGACGCCGCGACGGTGTCCAGCACCACCGCCGACCTGGCCCGCGCGGCCGAGTCCCTGAAGTCTCTGCCCGACAGCTTGGGGGCCCGTCGCGAGCGGGTCAGCGAACTGGTGAAGTTCGGCGACCGCCTGGGCGCCTGCATCGAGGAGATGCGCCAGCACCTGGCCTATCTCCGGGTCTTCGCCATCAACATCAAGATCACCTCGGGCGGCATCGCCGCCGCCGGGCCGGAGTTCGCGATCT
This sequence comes from Caulobacter sp., assembly GCF_017744445.1. Classification (GTDB taxonomy): domain Bacteria; phylum Pseudomonadota; class Alphaproteobacteria; order Caulobacterales; family Caulobacteraceae; genus Caulobacter. The sequence goes on along the minus strand of NZ_JAGIBH010000010.1, from coordinate 79,403 downwards.
TCGCCCAGGAGATCTACGACTGCATCGACATGGGCCGCACCCAGCTGGACGCCTTCGCCGGCGAACTGGCGGGCCTGGACCACACCCTGCGCGGCGCCCTGACGCACGAGCACGAGCTGGCCCGCGACTGTGTGGCTCTGCTGCCGGCCGTGCCTGACGCCCTGACCGCCAGCGCCGGCGCCATCGCCGAGCACCACACCAAGATCGCCCAGGTCGCCCAGAGCGTGGCCAGCCTGGCGCGCGACGTCCAGAAGAAGGTCGGCTCGGGTCTCGCGGCCCTGCAGATCGGCGACATCACCCGCCAGCGGATCGAACACGTCCAGGCGGGTCTGCAGTATCTGGACGAGTCCGCCGAGATCGCCGCCCTGGACGCCGAGCCCCGCGTTCGCGCCCACGCCTTCGTCCATCGCCTGCTGGGCGCCCAGCTGGTCGCGACGGCCGAGGACTTCCACCGCGACGTCACGCGCATTGGCCAGAACGTCATCGGCATGGCCGCCGACGCGACCGAACTGCTGCGCTTGCGCGACCTGGCCTCGGGCCAGACCGATGGCAAAGAGACCAACTTCCTGCGCAACCTGGAAGGCAATGTCGGCCAGGCCCTGGAGCTGGTCGGCGACATGACCGCCGGCGAGCAGGCCGCCGAGGACGTCAGCCGCTCGGCCGCCGTCTCGGCCCGCGACCTGTCCGAGCGCATCGCCGGCATCCAGAACATCCGCGCCGACGTGCAGATGATGGCGCTGAACACTACGCTGAAGTGCAGCCGCATCGGCGAGACCGGCAAGCCCCTGGGCGTCATCGCCATCGAGCTGCGCCAGCACGCCATCCACCTGGAAAAGTCCGCCGCCCACACGACCAGCGCCCTGGAAGGCCTGTTCAACGCCGCCGAGGCCCTGGGTCAGCGCGAAGCCGCGCAAGAGGGCGAGGATGGCAAGGCCGCCGCGGCCGCCAACGTCCTGACCGACGCCGTCACCCGCATCGGCAAGGCCGGCGACGGCGTCGAAACCGCCCTCACCGCCGTGGCTCGCCAGGGCGCCGAGGTCGTCGACATGCTGCGCCGCGCCTCGCAGCGCTTCGACTTCCACAAGCAGATCGGCTCGGTGCTGGACGCCGCCGCCAACCAGCTGCTGGACATGGCTGGCGACGACGCGATCGAGACCGGCGACATCGCCGGCGCTCTGCGTCCGCTAACGGACAAGCTGGCCAAGCAGTACACCATGGCCCAGGAGCGCGAGGTTCACCGCGCGCTGACCGAGGGTTTGGGGGAAGGGGCTGTCGAGGTCGAGGCCGAGGCGGCGGTCGTCGAGGACGACGACCTGTTGTTCTGAGGGCCTAGCCTCTAGCCCCTAAAACTTACCGTCATTCCCGCCCTTGTGGCGGGAACCCCTCTATCCGCCGCAGGTGAAAATGTGGGTGATCCACTGAGGGTCAGCCTGCCGCTCACGTGCGGGCTGAATTAGGGGTTCCCGCCACAAGGGCGGGAATGACGGATGTATTTTTGGTGTGTGTGGGAGTTACCGGTCCGCCGCCCGCAGCATCTCGGTCGCCAGATTCTGCAGCGGAACCACCCGGTCCACGCACCCCAGCGCGATCGCTTCCTTCGGCATGCCGAACACCACCGAGGTCGCCTCGTCCTGTGCGAGCGTGAAGGCGCCGGCCGCCTTCATCTCAGACATGCCCTTGGCGCCGTCATCGCCCATGCCGGTCATGATCACGCCGACGGCGTTGGAGCCGGCCGAGCGGGTGGCCGAGCGGAACAGCACGTCGACCGACGGCCGGTGGCGCGAGACCAGCGGGCCGTCCTTGACCGTGACGTAGTAGCGGGCGCCCGAGCGCTCCAGCAGGGTGTGCTTGTTGCCCGGCGCGATCAGCACCCGGCCGCGGCGGACGGTGTCGCCATCCTCGGCTTCCTTCACCTCGACCGCGCACAGGCTGTCCAGGCGCTTGGCGAACGAGGCGGTGAACTTCTCGGGCATGTGCTGGACGATGACCACGCCCGGCGAGTCCAGCGGCAGGCCTTCCAGCAGCACGCGCAGGGCCTCGGTGCCGCCGGTCGAGGCGCCGATGCAGATGATCGACTCGGTCGTGCGCGCCATGGCCCGCGTGGCCACCGGCGGCGGCAGCATGGCGTCGGCGGTCAGCTTCTTCTGCGGCTCGTGGTCCGGTCGCGGGATCTGTGGGATCACGCGCTTGGAGCCGGCGATCTTGGCCCCGGCCGCGGCCTTCACCGCGTCGCAGATGCGGATCTTCGACTCGAGCAGGTGGTCGGCCACGCCCATCTTGGGCTTGAGGATGATGTCGACCGCGCCGGCCTCCAGGGCCTGCAGCAGGGTCTCCGACCCCGCCTCGGTCAGGGACGAGCACATCACCACCGGGATCGGCCGCTGAGCCATCAGCTTGCGCAGGAAGGTGATGCCGTCCATGCGCGGCATCTCAACGTCCAGAGTGATGACGTCGGGGATTTCCTCGGCGATCCGGCGGGCGGCCACGAACGGGTCGGACGCCACGCCCAGCACCTCGATCTGCGGGTCCTCCGACAGGATCGAGGCCAGGGTCTGCCGCACGGTGGCGGAATCGTCGATGATCAGAACTCGGATCTTCCGGGCCACGACCATGGAGACTCCTACCGCTTCTGGAACACGGTGTTGGCGATCTGGACGACCGGCAGGTCGATGCCGACGATCGATTCAGAGTGCCCCAGGAACAAATACCCGCCAGGGGCCAGATGGTTGCACAGGCGCTTGAGCACCTTGGCCTGGGTGGGCTTGTCGAAATAGATCAGGATGTTGCGGCAGAAGATGATGTCGAGGTCGTTCTCGATTGGATAGGCGTCGTCCATCAGGTTCAGGCGGGCGAACGACAGCTTGCTGCGCAGGTCCGGGGTGATCCGCACCTCGTGCGAGGCAGCGTCGCGCGAGCGCATCACGTAGCGCTGGCGGCGGGCCATCGAGACCGGCTCGATCATCGCCTCGGCGAAGCGGCCGGCGATGGCCTGGTCCAGCACCTCGGTGCAGATGTCGGTGCACAGGATCGAATAGTCGACGCCGCGCTGCTTTTCGCAGAACTCGTCCATGACCATGGCGATCGTATAGGGCTCGGCGCCTGTCGAGCAGGCCGAGCTCCAGATCTTGATATCGCGCTTGCCCTTGGCGGCCAGGGCCGGCAAGCCCTTCGCAATCATGAAGTCAAAGTGAGCCGGCTCGCGGAAGAACTCGGTCTTGTTGGTCGTCACCGCGTCGATCAGGTGGATCGTCTCGGAGGCCAGGCCATCCTCGTCGAACAGGAAGCGGCAGTAGTCGTTGACGTCGCCGATCCGGGTGGCGCGCATGCGGCGGCGCAGGCGGCCTTCCAGCATGGTACGCTTGTTGGCCGGCATCTTGATGCCGCTGTAGTCCTGGATGAACGTCGCCAACCGCTGAAAATTGCGGGCGCTGAGCTGTTCGATTTCGTTCGCCTGGAGCGCGGCGGCGGCTTGTCTCGACACGGGGTTCTCCGTTCGCGGCGTCTACGCGCCGTTGATGGCGGGCGGTCCCTTCTGGACCACCGAAGGGATCGTCAGGCCGCCTGGCTGAGGGCGGCGGCGTCTTGGCTGGTCAGCAGGCGGGCGAGGTCGAAGATCACGACGAAGCCGCTCTCACGCCGCACCACGCCCTTGATGTACTCCGAGCGCCACGGCACGCCGATGTCCGGCGCGGCCTCGACCTGGCCTTCGGAGAAGGCCACGACCTCGATGACGCGGTCGGCGATCAGGCCCAGCGACAGCACGCGGTCCTCCAGCGGCACGTCCAGCACCAGGATGCGGGTCGCGCCGTTCGGCGGAACGGGCGGCAAGCCCAGCTTCAGGCGCAGGTCGATCGTCGGGGTGCCCCGGCCACGCACGTCGGTCAGGCCCATCAGATAGTTGGGCCCTTCCGGGATCGCGAACGGCGCCTGGTAGTCCAGGATTTCGCGCACGTGCGAGACGGGAACCGCGAAGACCTCGGCGCCGAGGCCCAGCGTGACGAACTGGAGATCAGCGGCGCCGGCCATCAGGCATACTCGCGGAAGTCGGCGTCGTCGGCGTCCGGGCCGCCATTGGTCAGGTCCAGGGCGAAGCCGTTGGCGCGGGCCTGCTGGGCGGCGACCGTGTTGCGGCTGGGCGCGGCGGCCGGCTTGCGGGTGGCCGTGGCGGCCGGACGCTTGATGGCGGGGCGAGCGGCCGGGCGACGCTGAACCGAGGCGCCGTTGGTGTTGGTGCGGAAGTAGGCGATCGAGGTCTGCAACTCCTCGGCCTGGGCGGCCAGTTCTTCCGAGGTCGCCGACATTTCCTCGGAGGCCGAGGCGTTCTGTTGGGTGACCTTGTCCAGCTGCTGAATAGCCTCGTTGATCTGCGAGGCGCCGATGTCCTGTTCGCGGCAGGCGGCGCTGATTTCCGAGACCAGCTCGGCGGTCTTGCGGATGTTCGGCACCAGGGTGGTCAGCATCTCGCCGGCTTGCTGGGCGGCCTTCACGGTGTCGGAAGACACGGCGCTGATCTCGGCGGCGGCGGTCTGCGAGCGCTCGGCCAGCTTGCGCACTTCCGAAGCGACGACGGCGAAGCCGCGGCCGTGTTCACCAGCCCGGGCAGCCTCGACGGCGGCGTTCAGGGCCAGCAGGTCGGTCTGGCGAGCGATCTCCTGCACGATCGTGATCTTCTCGGCGATCGTCTGCATGGCGTCGACGGCCTTGCTCACGGCCTGGCCCGAGATCTCGGCGTCCTGGGCCGACTGGCGGGCGATCTTTTCGGTCTGGGCGGCGTTGTCGGCGTTCTGCTTGATGTTGGCGGCCATCTCTTCCATTGAGGCCGAGGCCTCTTCGGCCGACGAGGCCTGCTCGGTGGCGCCCTGCGACACCTGCTCCGAGGCGGCCGAGAGTTCCTGGCTGCCCGCCGAGACGTTCTCCGAGGCCGAGATGGCGTCCGACACCACGCCGCGCAGACGCTCGATCATGATGTTCACATGGCCCAGCAGATCGGCGATCTCGTCCTTGGTGGTGACCTCGATGGTCTTGGTCAGGTCGCCCTCGGCCACGGCGCGGACGGCGTCCGAAGCGCGGTTCAGGCCCTTGCTGACCATGGTCGAAATGTAGACGGCGGCGGCGGCGGCGATCAGCAGCGAGACGACGGCCAGGACGATCAGGCTGGTGCGGACCTTCTCGAAGTCGGCATCGGCCTTGTCGGTGGCGGCGTTCAGCTGGGCTTGCGACAGCTCGACCAGTTCCTGCACCTGGGCGGCGGCCTCGGTGACCGACTTGCGGCCTTCGCCCATCGACACGGCGGTGGCGGCCACGTCGTTGTTGGTCAGGGCCAGGCCGTAGACCGTGTCGTGCGCGGCGATCAGGCGTTCGAAGGCGCTGCCCAGCGACTGCCACTTAGGCTTGCCCTCGATGGTCGCCAGGCCCTCGGCCTTGGCCAGCAGGGCTTCAAACGCCTTCTTTTCCTTCTCGACCGAAGCCTCGAGGGTCTTAACTTCCTCGGCGGTGTCGACCAGGACCATGTTCTTCTCGAACCGGACCACGTTCAGCAGGTGAATGTTCAGCTGCTGGGCGGCCTGAAGGCGCACGGCCGGGCCGTCGACCATCGCGTTCATGTCGCGATTGGTCGAAGACAGGCTGTTCACCCCGAACAGGGTGGCCGTCAGGAGCAGGGCGATGATCAGGCCGAAGGCCAGACCGAGCTGTAGCTTGATGGTGAAACGCATGGTCTGGGTCCTTCGGCGTGAGCGGGTCGAGGGTCAGTGAAACAGGGGTCTAGTATTCGGTGAATTCGCGGTCGTCGGCGTCCGGGCCGCCCTGGCTCAGGTCCAGGGCGAAACCCTGGGCGCGAGCCTGCTGAGCGGCGACGGCGCGCGGCGGCTTGCGGGCCGGAGCCTTCGAGACAGCGGGCTTCGCGGCGCGGGCCGGCAGACGGACCACCGGAGCGGTCGGCTTGCGGCTGGCCGAGCCGCCATTCGACAGACGGAAGTAGGCGATCGAGGTCTGCAGCTCTTCGGCCTGGGCGGCCAGTTCTTCCGAGGTCGCCGACATCTGCTCCGAAGCCGAAGCGTTCTGTTGGGTGACCTTGTCCAGCTGCTGGATGGCTTCGTTGATCTGCGAGGCGCCGATGTCCTGCTCGCGGCAGGCGGCGCTGATTTCCGAGACCAGCTCGGCGGTCTTGCGGATGTTCGGCACCAGGGTCGTCAGCATCTCGCCGGCCGACTGGGCGGCCTTGACGGTGTCCGAAGACACGGCGCTGATCTCGGTGGCGGCGGTCTGCGAGCGCTCGGCCAGCTTGCGCACTTCCGAGGCGACGACGGCGAAGCCGCGGCCGTGCTCACCGGCCCGGGCAGCCTCGACGGCGGCGTTCAGAGCCAAGAGGTCGGTCTGGCGGGCGATTTCCTGCACGATCGCGATCTTCTCGGCGATCGTCTGCATGGCGTCGACGGCGCGGTTGACGGCGTTGCCCGAGGCCTCGGCGTCCTGAGCCGACTGGCGAGCGATCTTTTCGGTCTGGGCGGCGTTGTCGGCGTTCTGCTTGATGTTGGCGGCCATCTCTTCCATCGAGGCCGAGGCCTCTTCGGCCGACGAGGCCTGCTCGGTGGCGCCCTGCGACACCTGCTCCGAGGCGGCCGAGAGTTCCTGGCTGCCCGCCGAGACGTTTTCCGAGGCCGAGATGGCGTCCGAGACCACGCCGCGCAGACGCTCAACCATGCGCTGGAGGGCGATACCCAGGGTGTCCTTGTCCGACAGCGGCTTGGTTTCGACGGTCAGATCGCCATCGGCCACCTTGTCGGCCACGGCGGCCGTGGCGCGCAGGTTGGACGCCATGACGTTGAAGTTGTCGATCAGGTCCTTGATCTCGTCGTTGTTCTTGACCTCCACCGACTGGTTGAGATCGCCGGTCGCGACGGCCTGGGCCATACCGATAGCGCTCTTCAGGCCACGAGCGACGGTGAGCGAGATCCACACCCCGGCGGCGGCCGACACGATCAGGATCAGCGCCGCGGTGGTCAGCAGCAGGGTGCGAGCATTCGCGTACTGCTTATCGGTGTCGCTGTTGACCTGCTTGATGGCGTTGTCGGCCAGCGCGCAGATGTCGTCCAGAATGGCGAACAGTCGCTTCCCAGCGGCGGCTTGCTGACCCCGGGTCATGTCACCGGCGCGCGCATTGCTTTCGGTGGTGTTGGCTCTCGCCAGTTCGCGGATCCGGTCCTGGGTCGTGGTGTATGAAGACAGCTCCGACCGGAAATCGGCCAGGCGCGACTTCATTTCAGGCGTCGCGACGGCTTCGAATTCCTCGAGATCTTTGACGACCGTTGCTCTCTGCGCGACGATCCGGTCGTCAATTTCCTGAATTTCCTTCGGATCTTGAGCAATGATGATGTTCTTTTCCGACCTCATGATCGCGTTGAAATCATTGTAAGCGGTGTTGGCCACACGAGCCTGGACAACCGGCCCGTTCATGAGATTGGTGATCGCGGTGTTCAGCGACGCCAGTTGAGCGATGCCGAGACCGGCCATCAACATGGCCAGCAAGGTGACCAGGCCGAAAGCCAGTCCGAGCTTGAGTTTGATCGTGAAGCGCATCTTGGAGTTCCGGCTCAGGCTTGCAGCGCGTTGATGGGGGTGACGGAGGCGGTCTGTCCGCGCGCCGCGAAGATCTGGTCGAGGTCGGGGATGACGATCACGTCGCCGTCCCGGCGCGCCAGCAGGCGAATGAAGTCCGCGCGCCACTTCAGGCCGACGCGAGGCGCCTCCTCGGTGATGTCGCGATGAATGGTGGTGACCTCGTGCACCTTGTCGGCGCGCAGGCCGATCAGGGTGGGCTCGCCGTCCAGGGCGTGCTCGATGACGACGATGCGGCTGTCGATCGTCGGCTCACGGGCGTCCATGTCGAAGGCCACGCGCAGGTCGATCAGCGGGATGACCCGGCCGCGGAAATTGATCACGGCGTTGACGAAGGCCGGAGCGCCCGGCACGCCGGTCTCCGGCAAGAGATCCAGCACTTCGCGCACCAGACCGGCCTCGAGAGCGAAGGTCTCGCCATACAGGTCGAAGGTCAGGGCTTCGATCGGGCCGTCGGCAAGTTCGGTGTTCATGTCCCGGTCCCTCCTCAGCCGGCGGCGCGCAGTTGCGCGTCCTGGCGTTGGCCGGCCGCCACCAGGCTGCCGATGTCGAGGATCAGCGCCACGCCCCCGTCGCCCAGGATCGTCGCGCCCGAGAAGGCGCCGACATCGGCGTGGAAGGGCGACAGCGGCTTGATGACGGTCTGGTGGTCGCCCAGGATCTGGTCGACGACCAGACCCACGCGCTCCTGGCCCGTGGAGACCACGACGATCTTCTGGTGCGGATCGGGCGCCAGGCCCGTCTTGAACATGTTCCGCAAGCGGATGAATGGCACCAGCTGGTCGCGCAGGGTGATCAGGCTGCGGCCCGCCGAACGGATGTCCTGCTCGACCGACAGCTCCACGCACTCCTCGACCGAGGACAGCGGGATGACGTAGCGGCTGGTCCCGACCCGCACGAGCAGGCCGTCGATGATCGCCAGGGTCAGCGGGATTCGCAGCGACACCACCGAGCCGTGGCCCGGCGTGCTGGTGATCTCGATCGAACCGCGCAGGCCCTCGATGGTCTTCTTGACGACGTCCATGCCGACGCCGCGACCCGACAGGTTGGTGATCGCCGCCGCGGTCGAGAAACCGGGGGCAAAGATCAGCTGCAGCAGCTCGTTGTCGCTCAGCACCTGGCCGGGCTGGATCAGGCCGTTCTCTTCGGCCTTGGCGCGCACGCGGGCGCGGTCGACGCCGCGGCCATCGTCGGTGATGGTGATCACCACCTCGGCGCCCGACTGGCGGGCGGCCAGCACGATGTGGCCGGCGGCGGGCTTGCCAGACGCCAGGCGCTGCTCCGGAGTCTCCAGGCCATGGTCGGCCGAGTTGCGGATCAGGTGGATCAGCGGATCGGCCAGGCGCTCGATGACCGTCTTGTCCAGCTCGGTGGCCTCGCCCTCGGTGGAGAGCTCGATGGTCTTGCCGGTGTCGCGGGCCAGGTCGTGGATCAGGCGGCGGAAGCGGCCGAACAGCTGGGCGATCGGCACCATGCGGACGACCATCATGGTGTCGCGCATTTCCGAGGCCAGGCGCTCGATTTCCTCGGCCACGGCGCGCAGGGCGATGTCGCTGCTGCTGGCGGCCAGCTGCTTGAGGCGCGACTGGGCGATCACCAGTTCGCCGACGCGGTCCATCATCTCGTCCAGGCGCTCGGCCGGGACACGGACGGTGTCACCGCCAGCCTTGGCGGCGCGGCCTTCGTTGGCGGCCTCGACGGGGGCGGCGGCTTGCGTGGCTTGGGCGACCGGCGCGACTTCGACGACGACCTCTGCGACGGTCTCGGCCGGCGCGGGGGTCATGTCCTGGATGTCCAGAGTCATGTCGTCGATCACGAAGATGAAGACGTCCTCGATCGCGTCGCGGCCGTGCTTGGTGACCAGGGTCACGTCCCAGGCCAGGTGGCACTCGGTCGGGACCAGCGTGTCGAAATCGGGAATGGCGTCGGTGACGGCGGCGACCGTGCACTCGCCCAACTCGCGCAGCTCGTCCAGCAGCGGCAGGGGGCGGGTGCCGTTGACCAGGGCGTCGGCCGGCAGGCTGAACTTCACGCGCCAGGTCTTCAGGCCGGGCGCGGCGGGCGTCGCGGTCGAAACGGCGGCGGCCGTGGCGGCGGGCGCATCGGCGGTGGAACCGCCGGCGCTGGCGACCACGCGGTGCAGCTCGGCCAGCAGGGCGTCGCCCTCGGCCTGCTCGGCGGGACGGCCCTCGGCCAGGGCGCGCATGTGGTCCTGACAGGCCAGGACGGCGCCGACCAGCTCGGACGTCGCGGCGACTTCGCCCTTGCGGACGCGGTCGAAGGCGGTTTCGCAGTGGTGGGTGAAGGCGGCCAAGGCGTCAAAGCCGAACATGGCGCCCGAGCCCTTCAGGGTGTGGAGCCCGCGGAACACCGCGTCGACCAGATCACGGTCGCCGGGGCGGTGCGCCAGGTCCAGCAGGCCCTGCTCGATGTCCTCGAACAGCTCCTGCGCTTCCTGGCGGAAAATCTCGACGGGATCCTGGCCGCTCACTTGGCGAGGACCTTCTTCACGACCCGGACCAGCTGTTCAGGGTCGAAGGGTTTGGTCAGCCAGCCGGTCGCGCCGGCCGCTTTCGCCTGCGCCTTGATCTCGGCGTCCGACTCGGTGGTCAGGAACAGGATCGGCACGCCGGCCCCGGCCGGGCGCTGGCGCAGCTCGCGGATCATGGCCAGGCCGTCCATGACGGGCATGTTCAGATCCGTGACGATCAGGTCGAAACCGCCGGCGCTGCCCTTGTCCAGGCCATCCTGGCCGTTCACGGCCTCGGTCACGGCATAGCCTTCGCCGCTCAGAGCGATCTTGATCGCCTGGCGAATGGAGGCGGAGTCATCGACGGTGAGGATGGCGGTCATTGAGCTGCCCCTTGAAGCCAGAACTTGGCGCGGTCCGAGGTTTCGTCGTCGAGGAACCCACCGCGCCGGAGGACTTCCAGTAGAGCGCCGGCGGCCGGCTTGTTGAGCGACAAGCCGACGCCGCTTTCGCCCGCCTTGCGACGAGCAGATTCCAAGAGTTGGACGAATGTCAGATCAGTTTCAGTGAGGTCCTCGACATCGATGAGCACGGCCTCCTGCTCGCGCAGCAAAGCGCCGAGCTGCTCGTGAGCCTCACCGATATTGGAAATCGTCACCTCACCGGCGAACGAAATCGTTCTCTCTCCGACCTCAGACAATACAGTCGCCCCCACAGCAAATATATATCGCCGTTATGCGGAATATTCGCTTGTGGAAACTTTGTGGGGATTAGCCTTAAGGTAAGGTAAACCGGACAACCTGAGGCGGAGCGGCAATTTGCCGCCAGACCCTGTGCAAGGCCAAGTTGGCGCCCCTCAACGGCCGCTGCGGCCTGGAGTCACCCTTTACGGTTGCGCTTTTGGGCGCACCTCTGCGGCCGAATGACGCATCCAGGGTTAATGACGAAAAAGGGCCGCGCTGGCGGCACGGCCCCTTCCGGAACGAAATAGCGCTCAGACCTCGGACTAGAGGTAAAAGTCGCTCGCGGTCAGGGTCGTGACGCCCAGCAGCGTAAGGCTGAAGTCGGCCACCCCGTCACCGGTTATGTCACCGGAAACGACAACGCCCTCGGCGGTGACCTCGTAACGCAGCTGGCCCGCGGACTTGGTGAAGCCTCCCGCCCCCATCCAGGTAAAGTTGTTGGTCTGCCAATAGTCCGGCGTGGCGTCGATCGTGGACAGGTCGATAATGTCCGTGCCGCGGACGAAGTCCGTGATCACGTCGCCATCAGCTTCCGCAACGGTGTTGAAGTCGAAAAAGTCGGTTCCGCCACCGCCCGCGATCGTGTCCGTACCCAGGCCGGCCATGATGAAGTCGCGACCGGACGACCCCTTGAAATTATCGTTGCCGCTCTGCAGGTCGATATAGCTGAGGCCGCTGACCGCGATGTTCGTGAAGTCGAACGTATCGTCGCCGTCCGTGAACCCCAGTCCGACGCTAGCGAAGCCCTGGACATTGATGGCCTCGACGCCGTTGAGCGCGCTGATGCCGATGCGCACACCGGGATTCCAGACAGAGATGGTGTCGTAGCCATCGCCGCCATCGACTGCGTCGGTGTCGCCAGAGGCCAAGAACATGATCCAGTCGTCGCCGCTCTCACCGTAGATCGTGTCGTTGCCACGATCGCCGGTGATCGTGTCATTGCCGTACGTACCGTGGATCGTGTCGTCGCCCAGTTCGCCGTTGGTCGTGCGAACGTAGCTTGTGATCAAGCCGCGCAGGTCGATGAAGTCGTCAGCGCCCGTACCATGGATCTCCACTGGCGAGGTCTGGAGGCCCGCGATCTCCTCAATGCCCTGCATATTGTAGGGCAGGTAGATCATTCCGCCGCCCATGGACACGACCTTGTCATAGCCCGCGCCGCCCTGGATCGTGTCCCAACCGTTGCCGTAGGACATCCGGATGATGTCGTCGCCATCGCCGGTGTCGATGAAGTCGGCGCCGCCGCCGCCGTCGACGATGTCGGCCCCGGCCGTGCCGTAGAAGACGTCGTCGCCGCCGTTCAGGTTGAAGGTGGTGATGGTCCCGGTAATGACCATGTCGCGAAGGTCGATCGTGTTGGCCCCGTTGGAACTGGCGAAGATCACGCCCTTGAAGCCACCCGAGGAGATCTCCTCGACACCCGTCATCGAATCTATCTGGATGGTCGCGTAGTCCGTCGTCGCGAGCAGCTTGTCCCAGCCCTCGCCGCCATTGACGATGTCGTAAAAACCAGCGCCGTCGGGAGCCGGACCGTAGCCAAACGTGTCATCCCCCTGCCCGCCGTTGAGAATGTCGGCGCCATTGTTACCAAAGAGCCCGTCGTTGCCCTTACTACCGGTGATGGTGTCGTTCTGCCCGCTTCCGGAAATCCACGCCACACCGTCCAGTTCATAGTTGGTGAAGTCCCAGTCGGCGGCGGTCGAGTACTTGATCAAGACGTTTGAGAAACCGCCCCCGCTGATCTTCTCGATGCCGCTCAGGCTGGTGAACAGGATCGAGGTGTTGTTCCCGTTGGCGCGGACCTCGTCGAAACCGTCGCCGCCTTCGAAGATGTCCAAGCCGCCGGCGGAGCCAATCAGGATGTCGTCCCCGGCCCCGCCACGGAGGGTGTCGATGTCGGAGCCCGTCCCGCCGTTGAGGATGTCGTTGCCGTCGCCGCCGTCCAGGACGTCGATCCCGGCGTCGCCGTACAGCATGTCATCGCCGCCGGCGCCCGAAATCCCGTCATTGCCGTCACCGCCGCGCAGGTCGTCCGCGCCGCTGCCGCCGGTGAGCGTGTCGTTGCCGCCCAGACCATTGACGACCACGCCGATCAGCGTCTTGCCGGCGAAGTTCCAATCGTCGGCGCCGCTGGTCCCGGCGACGGTCACGCCGGTGAAACCGCCGCTGGAGATGATCTCGATCTGGTCCGCGCCGGCCATGTAGATCGCGACATTGTTGGCCGTGGCCTGGATCGTGTCGATCCCGGCGCCGCCCTCGAAGTTGTCGCGTCCCAAGGTGGCGTCGACACCAACCAGGAAGATGTCGTCGCCATCGCCGCCGTACAGGTTTTCCGCGCCCGTGCCGCCGTCGATCAGGTCGTTGCCGGCCTCGCCGTAGATGGTGTCGTTGCCGGCGTCGCCCTTGAGGATGTCGACGTCGTTGGTGCCCCAGATCGTGTCGTTGCCGGCTCCGCCGCTGATGCCCATCCCGCCGGTGGTCAGAACGCCGCGGAGGTCCATCTCGTCATTGCCGGAGCTGCCCGCGATCGTGACGCCCGTGAAGCCACCGTTCGAGAAGGCCTCGATGCCCGTGATCGAGGTGAAGCTTAGCACGACATTGTTGGCCGAGGCCTTGATGGTGTCGTAGCCCGAGCCGCCGTCGAAGCTGTCCGCACCGGCGCTGGCGCCGATCAGGAAGACGTCGTCGCCCGCGCCGCCCGCCAGGACGTCGTTGGCCGCGCCGCCGATGATCGTGTCGTTGCCGTCGCCGCCGTCGATGGCGTCGGCGTCCGCCCCGCCATCGATGGTGTCATTGCCGGCATCGCCATGGATCTCGTCTAGACCGGCGCTGCCCAGCAGGCTGTCGTCGCCGGCCCCGCCATAGATCGTGTCGGCATCGGCGCCGCCGTCGATCTGGTCATTGCCGCCGCCGCCAGAGATCGAGTCGAGACCGGCGTCGCCCTTGAGGATGTCGACATCGTTGGAGCCGATCATGTTGTCATTGCCCGAGCCGCCACCGATGCTGATGCCGCCGGTGGTGACGAAGCCGCTGAAGTTCATGTCGTCGGCGCCGGTGGTGCCGGCGACCGTCACGCCCGTGAAGCCGCCATTGGACAGGGCCTCGATGCTCGCGAAGGACGTGTACGGCCCCATGGTGATGATGACATTGTTGGCCGTGGCCTTGATCGTGTCGTAGCCCGCCCCGCCTTCATAGTCGTCGATGCCCGCGCTGGCGCCGACCAGGAACACGTCGTCGCCGTCGCCCCCGACCAGCCAGTCGACCCCGACGCCGCCTTCGATGATGTCATTGCCGCCGTTGCCGAACAGCCAGTCGGCGCCGGCGTCGCCCCGCAAGACGTCAGCGCCCGCCGAGCCCCGGATGTAGTCGTCGCCGGCGGCGCCCACCAGGGCGGCGATCCCGGTCAGCACGGTGTTGGCGAAGTCCAGCGTGTCGGCGCCCGTCCCGCCGCTATTGCCGGTGATCGTCACGTTCGAATAGCCGCCGCCCGAGATGGCTTCGACACTGTTGAACGTCCAGCCGATGTTGATCACCGTGTTGTCGGCCGAGGCCTTGATGGTGTCGTAGCCCGTGCCGCCGTTGTACTCGTCGTTCCCCGCCCCGACGCCGACCAGGTAGGTGTCATCCCCGGCATTGCCGTTGACAGTGTCGTTGCCGAGCCCGGCGATGATCGTGTCGTTGCCTTCCGTCCCCCAGACAATGTCGTTGCCGGCGCCCATGTCGATGGTGATCCCAGCCGAGATCTTGGTCGCGCCGAAGTCCAGGGTCTCGCCATTGGCCGTACCGACGATGGTCACGCCGCCAAAGCCGTTGCTGGAGATCTCCTCGACGCCGACGATACCGGCCATGCCGATGACGGTGTTGGCGCCCGACACCTTGATGATGTCGTAGCCCGCCCCGCCGTCGAAGATCTCCGTCCCCTCGACCCCGCCGACCACGAAGGTGTCGTCGCCGGCGCCGCCGTTATAGGTGTCGTTGCCGAAATTGCCGTGCAGGGTGTCGTTGCCGTCGCCGCCGTTCAGAGCGTCGTTGCCATCGCCGCCCTGGATCAGATCGGCCCCCGCCCCGCCGTTCAGCGTGTCGTTGCCGGCGTCGCCATTGATCTTGTCGTCGCTGGCCGCGCCCGTGATCGTGTCATCGCCCGCCAGGCCGCTGAGCACGATGCCCGTGAGCGTGGTGACGCTGCCCAGGTTGATGACGTCGGCGCCGGAGGTGGCGGCGATGGTCACGTTGCCATAGCCGTTGGCGGAGACTTCCTCGACGTTCACGATCGAGGCGAGGCCAATGACGGTGTTGTGGTACGCCGCCTTTAGAATGTCGTAGCCGGCCCCGCCGTCGATGGTCTCCGCGCCCTCGGCCGTCCCGCCGACGATGAAGACGTCGTCGCCGGCCCCGCCGTTCATGGTGTCGTTGCCGGCGTTGCCGGACAGCGTGTCGTTGCCATCGCCGCCGCTCAGGATGTCGGCGCCGTCGCCGCCGACGATCACGTCGACACCCGCGCCGCCGTCGATGGTGTCGTTGTCGGCCCCGCCGTCCAGAGTGTCGTTGCCGGCCCCGCCGTTGATCGTGTCGGCCCCGGCCTCGCCGGTGATCTTGTCGTCGCCGACCGTACCGGTGATCGCATCGGCGCCCGCGCCGCCACTGATGAAGATGCTGCCGACCAGCGTGACGGCGCCCAGGTTGATCGTGTCATTGCCGGTGGTGCCGGCGATGGTCACGTTGGAGAAGCCGTTGCCGGAGATCTCTTCGACGTTCACGATCGAGGCGATGCCGATGACGGTGTTGATGCCCGCCGCCTTGATGATGTCGTAGCCAGCCCCGCCGTCGAAGTTTTCCGAACCCTCGGTCCCGCCGACCAGGAAGACGTCGTCGCCGGCGCCGCCGTTCCAGGTGTCGTTGCCGAGATTGCCGGACAACGTGTCGTTGCCGTCGCCGCCGTTCATGATGTCGGCGCCGTCACCGCCGATGATCACGTCGGCGCCCAGGCCGCCATCGATGGTGTCGTTGTCGGCGCCGCCGTCCAGAGTGTCGTTGCCGGCCCCGCCATTGATGGTGTCGGCCCCGGCCTCGCCCCGGATGGCGTCGTCACCGGCCGTGCCCGTGACCGTGTCGGCGCCCGCCCCCATGCCGATGATGATGCTGCCGGTGAGCGTGGCGCCGCTCAGGTTGAAGTTGTCGGCGCCGGTCGTGCCGACGACGGTCACATTGTAGAAGCCGTTGGCGGAAATCTCCTCGACGCCGGTAATGCCGGCCATGCCGATGACGGTGTTGTTGCCCGCCGCCCGGATGACGTCGTAGCCAGCCCCGCCGTCGAAGATCTCCGTGCCCTCGGTCCCACCGATCACGAAGACATCGTCACCGGCGCCGCCGCTGTAGGTGTCGTTGCCGAGATTGCCGTGCAGGATGTCATTGCCGTCGCCGCCGTTCAGGACATCGTTGCCGTCACCGCCCTGCAGCGTGTCGGCCCCGAGCCCGCCGTTCAGCGTGTCGTTGCCGGCCTCGCCCAGGATATTGTCGACGCCGGTCGTGCCCGTGATCGTGTCATCGCCCGCGCCGGCCAGGATCTGGGGCGTCCACGGGATCGAAATGTTCGTGAAATCCAGGGTGTCGTTGCCGGTGGTGGCCGCCAGGTTGGTGCCGCTGTAGCCGCCTTGCGAGAAAGCCTCGATGCCGCTTAACGACCTGATGGCGATCGTGACGCTGTGCCAATTGGCCTTGATCACGTCGTAGCCGGCGCCGCCATTGAACGAGTCGGTCCCATCGCCTTGACCGATGACGAAGGTGTCGTTGCCTCCGCCGCCAGCCAGGGTGTCGTCGCCGACCCCGCCGGCGATGACGTCGTCACCAGCGCCGCCGCTGAGGGTGTCGTTGCCGCTCCCCCCTTCCAGCTGCCAGTCCTGCACGTCGGACGCCGAGACGCTGTAGGTGTCGGCCGACGCCGTGCCCACCCAGAAGAAGTCGATCTGGTCGACCAGGTTGATGACGAAGTCGGTGGTGCTGGTCAGCAGGCCATCGCTGGCCTGGACGGTGATCGTGTGGCTGGCCTGGGTGTCGTGGTCCAGCAGGGCGGCGTTAGCGACCGTGACTACGCCGGTCGTGGTGTTGAGCGCGAAACGGCCGCCGGCGTTGTTGAGCAGCGTATAGGTCGTGGTCCCGCCGTTCGGATCGGGCGCGGCGATGGTCAGTCCGGCGACCACCGTGCCGTTGGTCGCCTTTTCCGACACCGTATTGGCCGCCCCGTTGGTGTCGGTCGCGACCGGCGCGGCGTTGGTCACGTTGATGGTGAAACTGGACGAAGCGCTTTCCGAGCCGCTGGCGGCCTGGACGACGATCTGGTGCGAGGTGGCTCCCTCGAAGTTCAGCTTGGTCGCGTCGGCCACGGTGACCGCGCCCGTCGTCGCATTGATCGTGAACCGGCCGCTAGCGTCATCCAGCAGGCTGTAGACCAGCGGGCCGCCATTGATGTCCGGCGCGATGATCGCCAGGCCCGTGACGACGTCGCCGTTCACCGCGCCTTCGGAAATGGCGTTGGCGGCGGGGTCGGTGTCCTGCGGCGCGTCGTTGGCGACGTTGGACACGGCGATGGTGAAGGTCTGGCTGCTCGACGCGCCCTGGGCGTCGGCCGCGCGCACTGTGATCTGGTGCGAGGCGGCGGCTTCGAAGTTCAGCTTGGTCCCGTCGGCCACGGTCACCACGCCGGTCACGGCGTCGATGGCGAAGCGGCCGCCGGCGTCGTCGGTCAGGCTGTAAGTCACCGCGCCGGTCTTGGCCTCGGTCGCCGAGGCGGTGATCCCGACGCCGGCGCCGTTGGCGGCGCCTTCCGAGACGGTGTTGGCGCCCGTGTCCGCGTCGACCGGCGCGCTGGGCGCGGCGTTGGTGACGTCGATGGTGAAGCTGCTGTCGCTGCTGGCCGTCCCGTCGCTGGCCCGCACGGTGATCTGGTGCGAAGTCGCTGCGTCATGGTCGAACAGGCTGGCGTCGGCCACCGTCACCACGCCCGTCGTCGCATTGATCGTGAACCGGCCGCCGGCGTCGTCGACCAGGCTGTAGGTGACGGTCCCGCCGTTCGGATCGGTCGCCCCGATCGCCAGGCCGGCCACCACCGCGCCATTGATCGCCGCTTCCGACACCGTATTGGCCGCCGCATTGGCGTCCGCCGGCGCGGTCGGCGCCGCATTGGCCAGATTGATCGTGAAATTGGCCGACGAGGTCGCCGTCCCGTCGCTGACCTGCACGGTGATCTGGTGCGAGGTCGCGGTCTCGAAGTTCAGCTTGGAAGCGTCGGCCACCGTGACCGCGCCCGTGGCGGGGTCGATGGCGAAGCGGCCGCCGGCGTCGTCCAGCAACGACCACGTCAGGGTCTGGCCGGCGTCGGGATCGATGGCGGCCAGCGTCAGGCCGGCGATGGCCGCGCCATTGAGGGCGTCTTCGGAAACGGTGTTGGCGGCGCTGTCGCCGTCGGTCGGCGCGCCGGGCGCGGTGTTCGGCGCCGAGAGGGTGATGATGGTCGAGCCGAACTTCAGGTGCTCGATGTTCAGCAGGGTGTCCGCGCCGTCGGGGCCGGTGATCGTGGCCGAGACGTTGTCGCCGCTCCAGACATAGTCGCCCGCCCCGCCCGAGAAGACCGCGGTGTCATCGCCCGCGCCGCCGTTCAGGATGTCGTCGCCGGCCCCGCCATCGAGCGTGTCGTTGTCGTCCTCGCCGTTCAGGGTGTCAGCGCCCTGCCCGCCGGCCAGCACATCGTCGCCCGCTCCGCCGTTCACCAGGCCGACCAGATCGGGCGCGCCTTCATCGCCGGCATAGGTGTCGTTGCCGGCGCCGAAATCCTTCACGTACATCGCCACTCTCCACCCGCTTGTGGGAACTCACCCCGAGATTGAGAAGCTGAGCAATGCATGGAGATTAGAGATTGCATAGGGCGGTTTTACTACCGTTCAGCAAACTCCTGTGGACAGCACGATGCAGCTCGCCGAGGCCAGCCTCGAGACGCCGAAAGGCGCGCAATGTCAGGAAGCCCGCATGCGCCAATGCTCGTGCTGACGCGCCGGACTACGGCTCATGGCCCTCATTTTCGAGGTGGTGGATGACCTTAGTTCAAGGTCAGGTCGGTGGGGCCGGAAGAGAAGTATCCAGACCTTTTGGTATGTTCTGCCATCGCTGCCGATGTTCCTGCCCATTCCCTTTTTGCTCGTCACGGGGTGGCGTTTTGGCTCGCTCTGGTGGCTGGATACGGTCTCACGGTTGCGCTTACCTGGCTATGATGTGGATCGCCCCAACGTTTTGGCGTCCAACTTTGAGATTTCCCTCGATGTCCATCTTCCACCCGTTGCGGAACTGCGTTGCGTCTGGTTGCGTGGTCCATCTTTAGGGATGGCGATGCGATCAGGTCGAATTCTAGCGCTCGGAATGGTGCTGACTTTAGGCGCTTGCCAGGGAGAGACTTCGCCCCCTGATGAAGGCGAACTGTCGGTGGCGGGCGCGTCAAGAAGTGCCGAAGCATTCGAGAGCGCGGCCAGGAAATGCGGCCTCAGTCGTTTCGCGCGAAGGCCTGCCGCTGTGGGGGAATGGCGTTCGGTGATCTTCTCAACGAAAGACCCCCGTCCGCTTCACTGTACCGTCCAATGGATGCTCGATCATCCGGAACTGCGGTTGCGTATGGATCGCTAGATCGCGGGCGGTCCTCATGACCGCTCACCACCCATAGCGGAGATTAGAGACGGACGATCTCTGGGGCCTCACCAGAAGCGCCGTCTCCAGACCATGCCTACGCACAAGTCGATAGTCATACGGCTCGGGGGATGAAATCGGCCGTAGCAGCCTCTTCGGCCCCGTATCCGCTTTTGCTCAGCAGGCTTTGTATCGGTCGCCGTTCTTATCCTGGATCAGATACTCAGTTGAACGAGCAATTCCACGCCTAGCAAGCACCGCCTGAAGCGCGCGCCAATCGTCGCCGAAATGCACCCTGCGGTCCTGACGAATGAAATTGATGGCTTGGCTTGCCTGCCGGTCTGTCATCTCAGGGAAGAAATCAACGATCTCAGAAACAACCCGCTCGCTGCAGCCAAAAACCTTACTGGCGAGCCTGAACGTCTCCCGGTCTATCCCTCGCTCCAATGAAAGATAGTGCGTGCCGCTAATAAAAGCGGGCGCTTTGACCTCTTCAATCATAAACGGGACGATGTTTTTGCCATCAATGAGGCGCTGTTGGAGCGCCTCCAGCAATTCGGTCTTGCACCACCTCGACTCGAGCGCCGCCTTAGAGAGAACCGCAACGAAAGTACCTGTTGAGGAAATACCCTCGCCGATCTTCTCGAACAGTGTATCGCCGGGACCAATTTCCCACTCGTCGATCCATGCCCGAACTCCGAGGGACTCCAGCTTTTCACCGATCGATTTGACCGTAGGCTTGTCGCAACTAGCATGGCAAAGAAATACTGATGGGTCTGTGGCGACAGCCCCCAGACGCGAGCGCGTCGCCAGTAAATTGGAAAGACGCTTCCTGAACTTCGCCGTCCCGAACTTCACGCTCATCGTAGAACGCTCCAAGCAACAGGGCTTTACTGAAGCTAGGGGCTTAAAAGCCTGGGAACAAGGGCATCGGCTCCTCGACAGTAGAAATTACAGGTTGAGGCTTGGGTTACTAGGCTTCCTAAACGCTTGGCCGTCCCAGAGGGCTCTCGGGCGGGAATGACGGTTGTTCGGTGTGAGTGGCGACGTCCGCTCGCCACCCTTTGCAGACATCCGCCGCGTGCGATTGCCGGCGCACTGCCGCAGCGCCAGCCGCAACTGAACCAGGAGGACGGCAAGCTTTTCGCGGTGGCGATCATCGTCCATGCCGAGGGCGGTCGATCGGCTGACTTAGAGACGCACCGGGTCAGACTCGCGCCACGCCGCTTTCCGGCGTTCAAGGAATCCTTCGGCCGGTTCGTGCGTTCAAGCCCTGAGGAGACCGCGATGACCAACGCCGCCAACGACGATCGGCGCTTCAGCGTCCACGCCCGCCACGCGGGCCCCCATCATGCGCGGGTCGTCCACGAGCCCTCCTTCGAGGCCGCGGCCGTGGCCTATGTCGAGGACCTGGCCGATGCCCCCGACGAGGACGGCGAGATTAGCGTCGTGGTCCGCGATCTCGACACCGGCGGCGAGCATTGCTTCCGCATCGACTTGGAAACGGGCGAAACCGCCCCTTGCGGCGCCTGAGAACGAATCACCTCGCCCGTCGTTGAGTCCCAGCGTCCCGGTGGGCGGCAAGGATCTCGACATGGCTTACCGCCCGACTTGGCAAGGACATCTTCGGCTCTCGCTCGTGACCTGCCCGGTGGCGCTCTACACCGCCACCAACAGCGGCGGCGAGGTGCATTTCAACCTGATCAATCCTGACACCCACAATCGGATCAAGATGGTCACCACCGACCCCGACACCGGCCCGATCGAGCGCAGCAAGCTGGTCAAGGGCTACGAGGTCTCCAAGGGCGAGTACGTCCTGCTGAGCCAGGACGAGATCAACGCCGTCAAGCTGGAGAGCACCAAGACCATCGACATCGAGCGGTTCGTGCCGGCCGAGGACATCGACCGGATCTACTGGGACAACCCCTACTACCTCGCCCCGGACGGCAAGCTGGCCCAGGAGGCCTTCGCGGTCATCCGCGAGTCGATGGCGCGTTCGGGCCAGATCGCGCTGGGGCGGGTGGTGATGTCGACGCGCGAGCGCCTCCTGGCCCTGGAACCGCGCGGCAAGGGCATCCTGGCCTATACGCTGCGCACCGACGCGGAGGTGCGCAAGGCCGACGAGGTGTTCGAGTCGATCAGCGACAAGAGCGCCGATCCTCAAATGATCGCCATCGCCCAGAAGATCATCGAACAGCAGGAAGGCCCCTTCGATCCCAGCCAGTTCGTCGACCGGTACGAAGAAGCGCTGAAGGATCTGATCAAGGCCAAGCAGAAGGGCCACAAGGTCGCCAAGGTCGAAGAGCCCGAGGACACCAATGTCGTCGACCTGATGGCGGCCCTGCGCGCCAGCCTCGGCGGCAAGGACAAGGCTCCAGCCAAGTCGCGCGCCAAGGCCAAGCCCGCGGAAAAGAGCAAGGCCACGTCCAAGGCCCCCGCCAAGGCCAAGCCCGCGGCCAAGACCGCCGCGGCGCACAAGGCCCGCAAGGCCGGCTAAGCGTCGCCCCCGGCGGCGCGATAGGCCCGGCGGGCCGCCTCCAGCGCCCCCTCGGCGGCCTTGCGGGCCTTGGCCCAGGCCTGGCGCGCGGCCAGGGCCTCGGCTTCCAACGCCTCGCGCCTACGTTCAAGGTCCTTCTCTTCCTCCAGCCGGCGGGCGTTGATCGCCGTGAGCGCCTTTTGCGCCGCATCCAGGGCCGAGCGATCGGGCGGCGGCGGCGCGGGGGCGGCGGGCGCGGTCTTGGCCACCACCTTCAAGGCCGGCTTGCCACGGCGCGCGGGCGCCGGAACCTGCGGCAGGCCCGGCTCGAGACTGAACGGATCCTTGGAGCCCACCGCCCTGCGCAACGGAACCTCGGGATGGGCCAGGGCCGCGGCCGTCGCGTCTGGATCGTCGCTGACCTTGGCCCGACCTTCGGCGAAAAGGTTCTGCCGCGTGCCCCAGGCGGCCAGGGCCGCGGCCTGGTTGGGCGCGGCCACCACGCTGTCATGAAAGCCAAACTGGGCCTGGTAGACCTTCAGCCGCCGCGGCGCAGGCGCCTTGCCCATCGCCTAGACCTTGCCCAGCCGGGCTATGGCCGCGGCCAAGGGCCGCTCGCCCTCGCAGTAGTCCTCCCAGGCGGTCAGCTTGCGCACCAGGGCCGGGACGGTGCGCACCGTGTACTTGGCCGGATCCAGGCCCTTCTTCACCTGGGTCCAGGTCAGCGGCATCGACACCGGGGCGCCGGGCCGCCCGCGCGGCGAGAGCGGCGCGACGGCCGTGGCCATGCGGTCGTTGCGCAGGTAGTCCAGGAAGATCTTCCCGCCGCGCTTAGCCTTGGCCATCTCGATCAGATAGTTGGCCGGATCATCCTGGGCCATGGCCTTGCAGACGTCGCGGGCGAAGGCCTTGGCGATGTTCCAGTCCAGGCCTTCGGCCGCCAGCGGCGTGACCACGTGCAGGCCCTTGCCGCCCGTGGTCTTGCAAAAGGACATAAGGCCCAGATCGGCCAGGCGGTCACGCACCTCACGCGCGCCGTCGATCACCCGTTCGAACGCCACGTCGGGGGCCGGGTCGAGATCGAAGACCAGACGGCCGGGTTGCTCGGGCAGGAAGGGTTCGCAGTTCCAGGGATGCAGCTCCAGGGCCCCGACCTGGGCGGCCGCGACCAGGGCCTCGACCTTGTCGAACTGCAGATAGGGTTTGCGGTCGCCCCAGACCGTGACCTCGGAGATCAGGGCCGATTGGCCCTTGCCGCTATGGCGCTGGAAGAACTTCTGCTCGCCCTCGACGCCATCGGGCATGCGGATCATCGAGCAGGGTCGCCCGCGTACATGCTCGATCATCCAGTCGCCGACCGCCTCGTAATATTGGGCAAGGTCTAGCTTGGTCACCGGCCGCTCGTCGCCTGCGTCCGGCCACAGGGGCTTGCCGGCGTTGGACAGCGTCTGGCCCATCACCACCGCCGAGCCTCGCGCGCTGACGCTGGCGGTCCTGACCGCGACCGCCCCGGCCTTCTGGGCCTTGGGCGCGGCGGCCTTGGTGGTGGGCGGCGCGGGCGTCTCGGCCTCCACCTCGGCGGCGGGCTTGTCCTCGCGCAGACCCTTGAAGGCGGCCTGTCGAAGGAGGCCATCGGCGGTGAAACCCTCATATTCGATCTCGGCCACCAGGTGGGGTTTCAGCCAATGGATTTCGCCGGCGCCGCGCGGCGAGCCCTTCCCGGCGAAGGGACTCTTGTCGGCTTCCAGGGCCTTTAGCCTGGGCAAAAGGGTCGAAAGCTTGTCGCGTCCAAAGCCGGCGCCGATGCGACCGACATGGACAAGCTGGCCGTCGGAGAACACCCCGGCGATCAAGGATCGAAAAGCGCCGCCTGTCGTCGTGTAGCCGCCGATCACCACCTCATGCCCGGCCCGGCACTTGGACTTTGTCCAGGTCTCGCCGCGGCCCGAGCGGTAGGGCGCGTCCAGCCGCTTGGAGACGATGCCCTCCAAGTCCATCCGGCAAGCCGACAACAGCACCGCATCGCCGGCGGTGATGAAGTGATCGACAAAGCGCAGGATCGGGTCGGCCCCCTCCAGATGGGCCGCCAGCCTCTCCTTGCGCGCCGACAGCGGCAACGCGCGCAGGTCCTCCAGGCCATCGAACAACTGGTCGAAGACGAAGAACACCAGATCGGCGGTGTTCTTCTGGGAGATCGCCGCCTGCAGGGCGGCGAAGTCGGGGGCGCCGGTGTGGTCCAGGGCCACGACCTCGCCATCGACGACACCATCGCTTAAGCCCGCCCCCGCCTGCGTGATCTCGGGGAACTTGGCCGACCAGTCCAGGCCCTTGCGGGTGCGCAGGACCGCCTTGCCGCCTTGCGTGCGCAGTTGCATGCGGTAGCCGTCGAACTTGATCTCGTGGGCCCAGCCCGGCCCCGACGGCGGCTTGTCGGCCGGCTTGGTCAGCTGCGGTTCGATGAAGTCGGGCAAGACCTTGACGCGCTTGGTCGCCACCCGGGCGGCCTTGGCCGGCTGGATCAGCCCGGCCGGCGCGCTGGCGTCGCGGTCGCTCCGCCAGATCGCCCCGGCCCGGACGCCCTCCCCGGTCATGAACGGCGTGGCGGCCTTGCCCTTGCCGCCCGCGATCTCGGCCATCGACCGTCCCGAGGCGATCGAGCGATCGGCGTCGGTGGGGCCGTTGGGATTGCCTGGCTGGGCGGCCTCGTCACGATGCTTGATCAGCATCCAGCTGGCCCGGCCGCGACCGTCGCGCTTGGTGCGCACAAGCACCCAAGAGCCATGCATCCGCCCGCCTTCCATGACGAACTTCAGCTCGCCCTTGGCCAGGGCCGCGCCGATCTTCTCAAAGCCCTTTTCCGGGGCCCAGTAGCCGCGATCCCACAGCATCACCGTGCCGCCGCCATACTGGCCCTTGAGGATCGTGCCTTCGAAATCGCCATAGTCGAGGGGATGGTCTTCCACCTCCATGGCCAGACGCCGGTCGGCCGGGTCGAGCGAGGGGCCCTTCGGCGCCGCCCAGGACCGGAAGACCCCGTCGTATTCCAGACGCAGGTCGAAATGCAGGTGGCTTGCGGCATGCTTCTGGATCACGAAGCGCAGCGCCTTGGCGGCGGCGACCTTGGCGCGGCCCGACGGCTCGGCCGTCTGGGTGAAATCGCGCATCGCCTGATACTGCTTGAGCTTGTTCTGCGCCATGACGGCTCCTCCGAGGAAGCCTAACGGGTAAGCCGGGCTGGTGATCCGTCGCCGACGGCTGGCGGCCTCTCCACCGACGAGACGGACGGCGTGGACGATGATCGCCACGCCGCCGCCCCGATAGCGACCAAGCCTAGGCGTAGAGACTGTCGGGGACCTGGCCGCCGTTCTCGGCCAGCTTTTTCATCACCGCCTTGTGCAGCGCGATGTTCTGCTCGGCGCTGCCGGCCTCGCCAGCGTGGACGCCAAGCTCGTCGGCCAGCTCTTTACGCGCCTCCAGGCTCGAGTCGAGCTTGAGGAGCTTGAGGAGGTCGACGATCGAGGTGCGCCAGTTGACGCCGCCGCCATCGATCTCGGCCATCGCGGTCAGGACGGCTTCGACATCAACCGAGGCGGGCGGCGCGGCGGCCGCCGGCGTTGGCGCCGGCGCGGGCGACGGCGCCGCCGGCCAAACGCCGCCGCGTGGAACGGTCGCCTCAAGTGCTCGTTAAGCGCCCGGCCGCCCCCCAAAACATGTCTGGATGACACGCCCGCGATGACGAAAGCCGCCGCTCCGCCCGACTACGACGTGATCATTGTCGGCGCGGGTCCGGCCGGGCTGACGGCGGCGACCTATCTGGGCCGGTTTCGCCGCAAGGTGCTGGTCTTGGACGGCGGCCGTCCTCGCGCCGACTGGATTCCCGAAAGTCACAACACGCCCGGCTTCGCCGGCGGCGTGGGCGGCCGTCAGCTGCTCGCCGACATGGGCCGTCAAGCCGGGCTCTACGGCGCTGAACGGCGCACGGCCAAGGCCGTCAGTCTGTCGCCCGGCGCCGAAGGTTTCGAGGTGGCGATCGAGGCGGCGGGTGACGTCCCCGACGACACCGACGCTGCCCTTCTGAGCGCGCGGTTCGTGCTGCTCGCCACCGGCCTCGTCGACCGCCTGCCGGCGCTGGACGGCGTCGAGGCGGCGATCCGGGCGTCCCGGGTGCGCATGTGCCCGATCTGCGACGCCTATGAGGCGATCGACCAAGCCATCGCCGTCCTCGGCGACGGCGACCTGGGCGCGCACGAAGCGGCGTTCCTGACCACCTATTCCGATCGGGTGACCCTGCTGCACCTGGGCGATATCGCCACGCTGAGCGATCGCCAAACCCTGGCCGATCACGGCGTTGCGGTGACGCCGACCACGCTTGGCGATCTTTCGGTGGGCGCGGACGCCGTCGTCGTGAGGCAGGCTGGCCAAGCCTCGCAGGCTTTCGACTGCCTCTATCTGGCGCTGGGCTGCGAGATGCAGAGCCGCTTGGCGCTGGCGGTCGGCGCGGCGCACGACGCCGACGGCAACTTGGTGGTCAACGGCCACCAGGAGACCTCGATCGACGGGCTCTACGCGGCGGGCGATGTCGTGCGCGGGCTAAACCAGATCGCGGTGGCGGCCGCCGAGGCGGCCATCGCGGCCACCGACATTCACAAGCGCCTGCGCGCCTCGGCGCCCTGAGATGCGCCCTCGCCGCGCGCCTTAGGGCTCGCCCTCCTGGGTTGTTGATCTTTCAGGCCGGGGTCAATTCCAGCGCGTAGCGTCGGCGGTGCTCGAGATAGGCCGCCTCGTGCACGGCCACCAGGTCGACGACGCTGGACGATAGCCAGGACGGCGCATCGAGCGCGCCCGAGCGGCCGCGCGAGAGATCGGCGATCCAGCCCTTGCGCGTGGCGCCATCCGTCTGCCGGCCATGGGCGTTGACCCACGACCCGCGCCATGGCGCGGGCGGCGTCCATCGCCTGGGCCGGCGCCAGGCCGACGATCTCCAGCTTTATGTCTTGCGGCATCAGCTCGCGCAGAAACACCGCCTTGTCCAAGAGCCGTCCGGCGGCCATGCGCTGGCCCAGATAGGGCGACAGCGCCAGGGCGTCGGCGAGGCGAGCCCAGGCGGCAGCCGGCCGCCGATGTTCCCCCACCGGGCGGCCGGCGCCGGCTGCGTCGCCTAGACGAGCGCCGCGGCTAGCGGCGTCGGAAACGCACCTGGCAAACCCGCGGTTCCTCAAAAACACGCGGGCAAGGACGCAGGCGCGACGGGCGTCGACGCCGCGACCACGAGCGCCGCGCCAAGGCCGGCCGCCCCCGGGCAAGCAGCGACCAGGACCTGGCCGTCGCCCCGACGGACCCTCGCGCGCGCGGCGATGATCACGCCCCTCACCGGAGGGTCGGGGGGATCGACCCTGGCCGCGCATCGTTGTCTTGAGACGCCCCGTGGCCCCAGCCGCCCAGCCCTCAGGATCGCCTAGCGCATGACCAGACCCGCCTTCGCCCCGTTCGAACGCGACATCGATCGCCTGGCAGAGCAGTTGGGCGGGCGGCGCGAGCATGCCCGGTTCCTGTTCGACGACCTGGCCAGCGAGGCGGCCGCGGTCGCGCATCTGCATGGCGTCCCCTTTTGTCAGGCCTTGCGCGCGGCGGTGACCGCCTTCCAGATCGACTTCGTCCACACGCGCGATGCGGCGGTCGCCCACACCGCCGCCTGCGCGCGCCTGGAAGTCTTCGCGTTGCTGTCTGGCGGCGCCGACTAGGGACGCGGGTCTCCATGGCCAAGCCCAGCCTCGCCAGCCAGAAGAAGGTGACGCCGGAGAACCTGGCCGGTCTTGGCGCCGAGCGTCTGGCGCAGATCCTGTTCGAGGTGGCGCAGAGCCGCACCGATCTCAAGCGTCGCCTGCGCATGGAGCTGGCCGCCGATCTGGGCCCGGGCCATCTGGTCGCCGAGATCGACAAGCGGCTAAGCGCCTTGGAAACCAGTCGCGGTCAGGTCGGCTGGCGCCAGAAGCCGGCGTTTCTGCGCGATCTCGAGGCTTTGCGGAGTCTCATCGCCGAGCGTCTCGGCGCGGCCGACTCGGACGCCGCCTTGGAGCGTCTGTGGCGTTTCCTGGGCGCCCACGGCCAGACCGCCAGGCGCCTGAAGGACCGAGACGAGGCGTTCGAGGCGGTCTACCAGGCCGCCGCTCGGGACCTGGGCGCCTTGCTGGCCCAGCACGATCCCCACCTGGCCGCCAACGCCTTGGTCGAGGCCGCCGCCGGCGCGCCGCAGGCGTGGGCGGCCTGGGCGCCGGCCGCACTGCCCCCCCTCACCGCGGCCGCGAGCCGCGTCGCGCTCGCGTTGGCTCAGGCCCGTCCCCGCGCCGCGCCCGGCTGGACCATCTTCATCCGCCATCTGGCCGATGCCGCCGCCGACACCTCCGCCTACGCCCAGACCTTCAGCGACAGCGCGCTGGCGACCCCGCCGGTGGCCGTGGAGGTCGCCCGGCGCTGGCTGGCGACCGGCCGGACCGATGAGGCCGGCGCGGCCCTACGCCTGGCCGCGCCCAAGCCCAAGGGTCTCCTGGGGCGGCTGGCGGCGCCCGATTTCGACTGGGAGAGCGCCTGGATCGATTATCTGGATGCGGCCGGCGAACGCGACGCGGCCCAGGCCGTGCGCTGGGCGTCCTTTCAGCGGACCCTGGAGGCCTCGCGGGCCAAGGCCTATGTTGCTCGGCTTGGCGATTTCGACGACGTCGAGGCCGAGGGTCGGATTTTTGCAATGGCCGCCGCGCAGGACGATTTCCAAAAGGGCCTGTCGGTGCTGATGGCCTGGCCCGCCCTGCCCGAGGCCAGCGCGATGATCCTGGCGCGCGGGCAGGACGCCCGCCTTGACCCCGAACTGGCCGAGACTTGGGCTGGCAAGCTGCGACGCCGGTTTCCCGCCGCCGCCGAGCGCCTGTTGAGGCGTGGCGCGGCCGCCGCCTTTCGGCGGGGAGCCTTGAGGCTGGCGGATCGACTGACCCAGGAGGCCGAAGCGCTTGCCGACGCCGCGCGAGTCGCGGGCTAGCCCGTCCGCCCTCGCGCGCCCGATCGCGCCGGGATGTCCTTGATTTGGGCGTCGGCGGCAAATCGCGCGCATCGAGGACCAACCTGGGTTCGGCCAGAGCGCGCCTGACGCTGTGCGAAGACGAACGCGTCACCGCCTGACGCCAATCTCGCCCCGCGCGCGCGTCATCGTCCCAAACCATAACCTAGGATAATGCGCCGTCCGGGCGCCTTGGCAAACGGGGACCATGGATGAGCAAGCAGTTGGGCGCGCCGTCGCGCCCGGGGCGCCGAAGGGACGCCATGATGAAGTCTTCGACCTGACCGAGAGCGAGCGCGCGGCGCTGGCGACCATACAGGGCCGGCCGCTGCAGCTGCCGCGCGACTACGTGCTCAAGCGCGACGGCGCCGAGCCGACCCATCTTTTCGTCCTCGTGGAGGGCTGGGTGGCCTCGTCGATCGCCGTGGTGTCGGGCCGCCAGCAGACGGTCAAGATCCATCTGCCTACCGACCTTCTGGGCGCCCCGAGCCTTTGCGTCACCCGCACGGCCGAGTGCCTGACGTCGATCACGCCCGTGACTGTCCGGCCGATGTCGCGCGCCGACTTCATGGGGGTGCTGGCGCGGTTTCCCCGCATCGCCGCCGCCCAGTTCCTGGGCGCCCAACGCGAGCGGGTGGTGCTGATGGAAGCGCTGGCCCTAATGGGACAGACCGATGGCGCGGTGCGCATCGCCGGCATGCTGATCGATCTTTTCGACCGCCTGGCCGCCTTGGGCTTGGCCGAGCACGGAACCCTGCCCTTGCCGCTGACCCAAGGCCAGATCGGCGACCTCGTCGGTCTCAGCCCCGTTCATGTCAGCCGCAAGTTGGGGGCGATGGAGCGCGCCGGCCTGATCCGGCGGGGCATGCGCACGATCACGCTTCTCGACATCGGAAGGCTGCGAGCGATGACAGGCCTGCCGCAACACGCGTTCGTGCGCGAGCCGGAGTGGGTCAACTTCGCCTGACACGAGCGGGAAAACCCGCGCGTCAGCCCAAAGCTCCCTGTCATGGCGCCCGATCCTGAAGCGACCCAGCCTGCGAGGCTGGTCTCGATCAGGCCGTATCGGGATCACCGAACAGGCGCACCATCGAGAGGGCCTTCGGATCATCGTCGTCGGCGAGCTGCAAGCGATTTGGACTCCGCGGCTGAGGCGAGAAGATGTCGAGCCCCGCCGCGTGGACGTCGGTCCAATCCTCGGTCTCGCCCGGCATGATCACTCGCAGGTCAGGATCAAAGCGCCGCAGATGAGCGATCAGCGCCCCGACCGTCAGCGGTCCCATCGCCGGCGCCCTCGGCGCGGGGCGGCCAGCGCGGGTCAAGCGCGCCATGACCCGCGCGAGCCGTTCAAGGGCGGGCCGGCCGGCTCGCGCGGCCCAAGTCGCGCCGACGGCGCGCGCGCTCATCGGCGCGAACAGAGCGGCAGGCCGCCGCCGGGCCGCGCGCCATCGCCGAGCGCGAAGACCGGCGCGGCGTCCAGGCCCACCAGGATCACCGCCATCAATGCCGCGCGCGGGCGCGCGGCCTTGGTGCGTCTGGCGCGGCGCGGGCTGGCCACTTAGTGGACGCCGCGCTGGAGGTAGGCGCGGACGGCCTTGGCGCCATTGCCCACCGCGACCACGGCCTTGGCCAATGCATCGCGATCGACCCCCAGCGTCTTGGTCCAGTATTCGACCTCATAGGCCTCGCTAAGACTGATGCGCGATGCGTCCTGCGGACCGCGCAGGTCCTTGTCGTCCGACATGGAAATTTCTCCGGCGTCCTGGCCTGAACAATCAAATGATGGCCGCTTGGCCCCTAGTGGTCGCGCAGATAGACCACCCGCGTGGTGGGCCCGCGCAGCAGCAGGCCCAAAAGGACGCCGACGCCGGCGGCGATGCCCAGAGCCCTGGCCGGCTTGAGCTGCACCCACGCCTCCAGATCACCGTACCGGTGTTGGATCTCGCCAGCCGCGCCCCCGGCGACCCCGCGCAGGCGCTCGCGCGCTTGGTCGATCGCCACGCCGGCGGCCTCTTTGACGCTGGCGGCGGCGGCCTTGGCCGAGGTCTTGGCGGCCTTGAAACTGGCGACGGCCTCGGCCTTCGCGCCGGCGCCGTTCAGCGGCCCGCCCAGGTCGCCGCCCAGTTCCCCGATGAAGGCCTCATCGTCGGCGCTGCGATAGTCGGTCATGATCTTGCCCTGATATGAGAAGGGCGCGGCACTGCGCGCGCCCGGCAACAAGAAACCATGGCCCGCGCGGATCGTTCCTGGCCGCTCGACGCCTCGTCGCGTCTGACATGGCCGCGCTAAGAGGCGCCGAGCCGAGCCCAAAGAGGCGCCGTCCATGAGCGTCGCCAACCTATACTGCGCGAAGCCGCACGGCCGCCCCGACCCCGCCCTCATGCGGGCGCGGCGCTAGTGGCGTGTCGGCTGGGGAAAGTGCTCGGCCAGGAACGCGTCGATCATGTCCGCGCCCTTGCGCCAGAGCGCATAGGCCGCGTCGATGTCGGCGGCCGCGTCCATGTCGGCGGTGATCCGCGCCACCCGGCGCCCAAGTTCCCGATAGCGCGCGACCTGGTCGGGCGCGAGACGTCCGGCGTTGAGATCATCCCGGATCATCATGATCCGCGCGAGCAACGCCTCGGCCTCGTCTTCCATATCGTCCATGCGCTGTCGCCATGGCCCTCTGCTGGTCGCCTCCTGGCAAAAGAAGCGGTCGGAAAGATCGTTCCAGCAGCGGCTTTGCGAATATGCGGATCGTCACCTTCGAGCGCTTGGATCGATGCGCCGACCCAAGGCTTGCGCGACGGCCATGTCTGCTCTGGATACGCGGGCGCTGCCGACGCGTACGGGTTCTTGGGCGGCGCGCTCAGCGCCTGCTAGCGAAACCAACGTCGGTCCGAGACGAGATAGGGCTGGCAGCGCTGGCTCATCGCTGTGGCGACCGCGTGCTCTTGCGCCTGAGTCCACGCCACTCGACGCGACTGGACCCGCGCGAGCCAGTCTTCGAAAGCCTGTTTCACCTCTTCGAACGCCCAGTCAAACGCCACGCCGTCGGCGTCGAGGTCGTCTTGGAATTGGTAAAAAGCTTTGCAGATGTCGGCGCGGCTGGCGATCATGAGGCGTCAATTCGCGCGCGCAGCGACAGTTCCAACGCGCGCCGACCCCGCAAACCTTGGGCCTTAGAGGGCAGGCGATCTTCATCGGATCCGTCGGCCCCAACGCGCCGTGATGAAGTCGCCGCGCCTTCCGACACAGGCCTTGGAACGGGCGGATCGCCGCCCCGATAGGCGACCTGCGGCGGTCCTCTCCAGCGTCAGGGTCACGGCCCGCCGGGACACGGCCGGATCGACTCGCTCCGGCGAGGCCAGGCAGAGATCAAGGTCGTGCTCGTCGACCTTGCAAAAGCGCTTGTTCGCGCCGACACGGATGCGCCGCGGTCGCGCTCACGTGAGGATTGTGGTCCGCGTGAAAGTCCCGAAAAAAGCGGTGAGGGCCGCGAACGCCGCGGGCTGGACGGTCAACCTGGCCAACAGATCAGCCGGTCTTTGAGCGTGCATGGCATTGGGGCCTTGGGCCGCCAAGCATGGCCATCCCAGCAGACTGGACGTCGCGCGCGCGCCGCCATCGCCGACAGCGGACCATGACCTTGAGGCGCAGCCCAAAGGCTCGCGCCTACCCTCTGCGTTCGACAGCCTCGAAGCCATTGACCAGGAGCGCGATCGGAAAACCCGACAGCCGCACCACCCCGCCCTTGGCGGCCGGGCCCTCGCTGAACTGGGCGGCGTCGATCTTGGCGACATCGGCCAGCGGCTCGCACGCCTGCCCCATCGACGGATCGGCCGGGATCAGGACCACCGCCTGGGGATGGCACCCCTGCAACAGCTTGATGAGGTCGGCGACGATCATCGCTCCTCGACCCGTCGCAGGGCGGGCGCGGCCGCCTTCGGCCTTGGCGGATTGCGCCGGGTCGGAGCGCGTCTTGGTCCGGGACCCGGCTGAGGGCTCTCCCCGCCGTCATAGGTCGCAAAGCTGCGCGGCTCCCCGGGCGTCTGGGGCGCGGTGATCGCTGCGACCTGGCCGATCGCGTCGTTGGCCGCGGCGCGAGCGGAGCGGGCCGCGAGCCGAGCGAAGAGCGCGGCGTACTCGGCCGCCGATACCCGCCAGGAGCTATCGGACGCCATGGCGTTGAGCTGCACCCGCCGCCAGCTGACCGGATCGCGGTAGAGCGCGCAGGTGCGACGGATCGCGTCCTCGAGCATGTCCTGGGTGGCCGGCGCGAACTGGACGCCTGTCGCGGCCGATCGCGCGATGCCGGCGGTGTTGGCGTCGATGATCGTGTCCGAGAGTCCGCCCGTGCGCGAAACCACGGGAATGGCCCCGTAGCGCATGGCGCAAAGCTGGGTTAGGCCGCAAGGCTCGAACCGCGACGGGGCCAGGATCGCATCGGCCCCGGCCTGGATCAGGTGGGCCAGATCCTCGCGATAGCCGAGGAAGCGGCCCATCGCGCCCGGATAGCGCTCGGCCGCCTCGGCGAACGCGGCCTCGTAGCGCGGTTCGCCCTGGCCGCAGACGATCAGTTGCGCCCCCTCGCCAAACAGCACCGGCAGCGCCCCCAGCAGCAGATCAACGCCCTTCTGGTCCGTAAGGCGGCTGAGGATCCCAAAGAGCGGCGCCTCGGCGTCGGCCCTCAGCCCGAACTTGGCCTGCAGCGCCAGCTTGTTGATCGCGCGCTGCTCGAGGGTTTCGGCGGTGTAGCGCGCGCTGATGTCCGGGTCGGTCTCGGGATTCCAGACGTCCGCGTCGATGCCGTTGAGGATGCCGACCAGCGACCTGGCGCGCGCCTTCAAGAGCCCGCCAAGACCCATGCCGCCCTCGTCGGTGGTGATCTCCGCCGCATAGCTGGGCGAGACGGTCGTCACCTGATCGGCGAACTGGATGCCGGCCTTCAGGAACCCGATGTCGCCCCAGTATTCGACCCCGTCGATGCCCATGGCCTCGGGCGGGAGGCCGAGCTTGCCGAGCATCGCGGCGGGGAAAAGGCCTTGGAAGGCGAGATTGTGGATCGACAGGACCACGGGCGGGACGTCGCGATGGCCACTCTTGATCTTGGCGTAGTGGAGATAGGCCGGGGTCAGGCCCGCATGCCAGTCGTGGGCCTGGATGACGCCTGGCCGGTAGCCGTCCAGCAGCCCCAGACCGATGTCCGCGGCCACCTTGGCCAGGGCCGCAAAACGCAGACCGTTGTCGGGCCAGGCCACGCCGGGCGCTTGCAGGTAGGGATTGCCGGGCCGCGCGTAGAGATGCGGCGCGTCGATGACCAGGAGATCCAAACCCCCGGCCCGGCCGCGCAGCAAGCGCGCCCGACCGCCCATCAAGCTGGTGAACCGGTGGACGACGACCGGCGCTTCGAGCGCGGCCATGACCGCCGGATAGCCCGGGACCAGGGTGACGACCGCGACGCCCTCGCGGGCCAGGGCCAGTGGCAGGGCCCCGACCACGTCGGCCAGGCCGCCGGTCTTCACCAGGGGGAAGATTTCGGCCGCGACCGACAGAACGCTGGGGCCGCTCATCGCCGTGCGCCAGCGCGCTGCATCACCCGCGGCGCTTCGCACCCGCACAATAAACCTTGCCACGCCCCGAACGCCATCGCCGCAACTCCGTGAGATGTCCCGGAAACAACGGACATGACCAAGGGTTCCGCCGATATTTTTTGATGGTGCGCGGCACAGATTGGCCGCCCGTCCGTTGTGCACTCGCAGCAATTTGGAGGCGTCGGGGTGGGGTCGGTCAGTGAGGTGTCGTGGGCGTCGGATCCGTTCGGCTACCTGGGGCGCCATGACGGCGTCGTGCGCGCCTTCCAGCCTGGCGCCCTCGGGATCGAGTTTGTTTCTCCAAAGACTGGTCGGCGCCTGGGCCAGCTGAGCGAGGTCTCGCCTGGCCTTTTTCGCGGCGAGATCAAACCCTCCACGCCCTACGCCCTGAAAATCCTGTGGCCCGGCCGCGCCCAGGTCACCGAGGACGTCTACGGCTTCGGGCCGGTTCTGTCCCAGGCCGATCTGGAGGCGATCCGCGGCGGCGAGCCCGTGGCCCTGGACGACCGCCTCGGCGCGCGCCCATGGGTCCTGGACGGCGTCGAGGGCGTGGCCTTCAGCGTCTGGGCGCCCAATGCCCGGCGCGTCAGCCTGGTCGGCGACTTCAACAGCTGGGATGGCGCGCGCCACCCCATGCGCCTGCGCCATGAGGCCGGGGTCTGGGAGATCTTCATTCCGCGCCTGGTCGCGGGCGAGCGCTACAAGTTCGACATCCACGGCGCCGATGGCGTCGTGCGGCGCAAGGCCGACCCGATGGCGCGGGCCAGCGAGACCCCGCCGGCCACCGCCTCGATTGTCGCCCCGCCGCTCGAGCATGCTTGGGCCGACCAGGACTGGATGGCCGGCCGCGCCGGGCGCCATCATGCCGGCGCGGCGATCTCGATCTACGAGATCCATGCTGGCTCCTGGCGACGCCCCTGGGACGGCCATGCCTTCCACGACTGGGACGCCCTGGCCGATCAGCTCATCCCCTACGTCACCGGCCTGGGCTTCACCCACGTCCAGCTGATGCCGATCATGGAGCATCCGTTCGGCGGCTCCTGGGGCTACCAGCCGCTGGGCCAGTTTTCGCCGTCGGCCCGCTATGGTTCGGCCAAGGCCCTGGCCCGCTTCGTCGATCGCTGTCACCAGGCGGGTCTTGGCGTCCTCCTCGACTGGGTGCCGGCCCACTTTCCCAGCGACGCCCACGGCCTGGAGCGTTTCGACGGCACGGCCCTCTACGAACATGCCGATCCCAAGGAAGGCTTCCACCCCGACTGGAACACGCTGATCTACAACCTCGGGCGCGATGAGGTGGCGACCTTCCTGATCGCCTCGGCGCTTTATTGGCTCGAACGCTTTCACATCGATGGCCTGCGCGTCGATGCGGTCGCCTCGATGCTCTATCGCGACTACAGTCGCAAGGCCGGCGAGTGGACGCCCAACATCCACGGCGGCCGCGAGAACCTGGAGTCGATCGCCTTCCTGCGCCGGCTCAACGCCGCGGTCGGCGAGCATGTCCCCGGCGCCATCACCATCGCCGAGGAATCGACCGCCTGGCCCGGGGTCACCACGCCCGTCGATCAAGGCGGCCTGGGCTTCTCGTTCAAATGGAACATGGGGTGGATGAACGACACCCTGCGCTACATGCGCCGCGATCCGGTTCATCGCGGCTGGCATGGCGGCGACCTGGGTTTTGGCCTGACCTACGCCTTCTCCGAGCGCTTCGTCCTGCCGCTCAGCCATGACGAGGTCGTGCACGGCAAGGGCTCGCTCCTATCCAAGATGCCGGGCGATCGCTGGCGCCAGTTCGCCAACCTGCGCGCGCTCCTGGCGCTGATGTGGGCCCATCCGGGCAAGAAGCTGCTGTTCATGGGCGGCGAGATCGGCCAGCGACGCGAGTGGAATCACGACGGCGAACTCGACTGGGCCCTGCTCGAGGAGGCCGAGCACGCGGGCCTGCAGCGCCTGGTCGGCGATCTCAACCGCATCTACCGCCAGGAAGGGGCCTTACATCACACCGACGCCGACCCGCGCGGCTTTTCGTGGATCGCCGAGAACCACGATCGCGACGGCGTTTTCGTCTTCGAGCGCTGCTCGTTCCACGGCGGCGCGCCGATCCTCGTGGCGGTCAACATGACCCCTGAGCCGCAACACCAGCGCCGCGTGCGCGTGGCCCACGCCGGCCGCTGGTCCGAGATCCTCAACACCGACGCGGCGCTTTATGGCGGCGGCGACATCGGCAACCAGGGCGCGGTGACCGCATTGTCCGAGCCTGACGGCGCGGCGCTCGACCTGACCCTGCCGCCGCTGGCGGCCGTCTTCCTCCGCTATCAAGGACCTAGCGCTTGACCCCTTCGCCCGAACGTCTCGAAGCCGGATCACCCTACCCGCTGGGCGCGACCTTCGATGGTCTTGGCGTCAACTTCGCCGTCTTCTCGGCCAATGCCGAGCGGATCGATCTTTGCCTCTTTGACCCGTCTGGCCGCAAGGAGCTGGCCCGCTATCCGTTGCCCGAATGCACCGACGAGGTCTGGCACGGCTACCTGCCGCACGCGCGCCCTGGCCAGCTCTACGGGTTTCGCGCCTATGGCCCCTACGCGCCCGAGCAAGGCCACCGCTTCAATCCCAACAAGCTGCTCTTGGACCCCTACGCCCGGCGCCTGGCCGGCCAACTGCGCTGGACCGACGCCTTGCATGGCTACCATGTTGGCTCTCCGCGCGCGGATCTCTCCTTCGACCGCCGCGACAGCGCCCCGGCCATGCCCAAGTCGGTGGTGACCGCCGACGCCTTCGACTGGGACGGCGACCGCCGTCCCAGCACGCCCTGGTCGGAAACCGTGATCTACGAGGCCCACGTCAAGGGCCTGACGGCGCTGCTGGAGGAGGTCGGCCCCAAGGATCGCGGCACCTTCGCCGCCCTCTCTCATCCCAAGGTCATCGACCATCTCAAGCGCCTTGGGGTGACGGCGCTGGAGCTCCTGCCCGTCCACGCCTTCACCCAAGATCGCTTCCTGCAGGAACGCGGACTCTCCAACTACTGGGGCTACAACACCCTGGCCTTCTTCGCGCCCGAGGCCCGATACCTGGCTAGCGGCAGCCACGACGAGTTTCGGCTGGCCGTGCGCCGGCTGCACGCCAGCGGCATCGAGGTGATCCTCGACGTCGTCTACAACCATACCGCCGAAGGCAGCGAGATGGGTCCCACCCTCTCCCTGCGGGGCCTGGACAACGCCACCTACTACCGCCTGGTCGCCGACAACCCGCGCCACTGCATCAACGACACCGGCACCGGCAATTCACTGAACATGGCCTCGGCCCGGGTCATCCAGATGGTGGCCGACTCCCTGCGCTATTGGGCCCAGTCGTTCCGTGTCGACGGCTTCCGCTTCGATCTGGGCGTGACCCTGGGCCGCGAGGGCGACGCCGGCTTCTCGCCGGGGGCGGCGTTCTTCGACGTGCTGCGCCAGGATCCGGTCCTGGGGCGCCTCAAGCTGATCTCCGAACCTTGGGACATCGGCCCGGGCGGCTACCAGCTGGGTCATCATCCGCCCAGCTTCGCCGAATGGAACGACAAGTTTCGCGACACCACCCGACGTTTTTGGCGCGGCGACGCGGGCCAGCGGCCGGACCTGGCCGCCCGTCTGTCGGGCTCGGGCGACCTCTTCGATCGCCGCGCTCGCCGCCCCTGGGCCAGCGTCAACATGCTGACCGCCCATGACGGCATGACGCTGCAGGACGTGGTCAGTTACGACGGCCGTCACAACGACGCCAATGGCGAGAACGGCCAGGACGGCCATAGCGAGAACTACTCGCGCAACTGGGGCGCCGAAGGCCCCACCGAGGACCACGCCATCCTGGACCAGCGCGGGCGGATCCAGCGCTCGATGCTCACCACCCTGATGACGTCGCTGGGCACGCCCATGCTGCTGGGCGGCGACGAGTTTGGCCGCAGCCAACAGGGCAACAACAACGCCTACTGCCAGGACAACGCCATCAGCTGGTTCGACTGGGCCTTGGCGGCGAGCCCGCAAGGCCGCGCGCTGAGCGCCTTCACCGCCCGGCTGATCGCCCTACGCAAAGCCCATCCGCTGCTGCGGGCTGGCGCCTTCCTTTATGGGCAGGATGAGGTCGCCCCCGGCGTGCTGGACATCGACTGGTTCGACGAGCGCGGCGAGCGTCTGTCGCAAAGCGACTGGCAAAACCCCGACGGCCGGGCGCTGGTCATGCGCCGCGCGCGCCGGCTGGACGATGGCGGCCTGGAACTGATCGCGCTGGTGCTGAACGGCGCGGCCGAGGCCCTGACCTTCCATCTGCCAAGCGAGGGGCTGGTGTTCGAACGTCTGATCGACAGCACCCAGCCGGACGCGGCCTGCGGCGAGGTCGGGGCGAGTCTTGAGGTCGCTGGCGGGGGCGCGGTGCTGCTGCGCGCGGCCGGAACCCTTTCATGAGCCCGCGCGCCGGTCCGTCATGGGTGCGCGCTGGCCGGGCGCGGTTCACGCTGTGGGCGCCGAGCCGTGACGCCGTCGGGCTTGAGCTCGATGGCGCGCCCGCCCAGCCCATGGATCGGCTCGACGAGGGCTGGTTTGCCCTGGAGGCCGACGCGGCCCCGGGCGCGCGCTATCGTTTTCGCCTGGAGGACGAACTGACCGTCCCCGATCCGGCCGGCCAAGCCCTGGCCAGCGACGTCCATGGCTGGAGCCTTCTGGTGTCGCACGACGCCTATGCCTGGCGCCACGCCGACTGGCCCGGACGGCCATGGCGCGAAGCGGTGCTCTATGAGGCCCACCCCGGCGTCCTGGGCGGCTTTGACGGCCTTGCCGAACGTCTGCCCGACCTTGCGCGGCTCGGCGTCACCGCCCTGCAGCTGATGCCCGTCAACGCGTTCTCTGGGACCCGCAACTGGGGCTATGACGGCGTCCTGCCCTATGCGGTCGCGCCGGCCTACGGCTCACCCGACGCGCTCAAGGGCCTCGTCGACACCGCCCACGGCCTGGGGATGATGGTGCTGCTGGACGTGGTCTACAACCACTTCGGCCCGGACGGAAACTATCTGCCACTTTATGCCGGCGCCTTCTTCGACGAGGGCCGCGACACGCCTTGGGGTCCGGCGATCGCCTTCCAAAAACCCGCGGTGGCGCGCTACTTCATCGACAACGCGCTCTATTGGCTGGAGACCTACAAGCTCGACGGTCTGCGCTTCGACGCGGTCCACGCCATCGGCGACAACGGCTTCCTCGACGCCATGGCCGCGGAGATCCGCGGCCGCATCGCCGAGCGCCCGATCCATCTGGTGCTCGAGAATGAAGCCAATGACGCCGCGCGCCTGACCGCGGGCTTTGACGCCCAATGGAACGACGACTTCCACAACGTCCTTCACGTCCTGCTGACGGGGGAGACCAGCAGCTACTACCAGGACTTCGCCGAGCGGCCCGCCGAGCGCTTGGCGCGCTGCCTGGCCGAGGGCTTCGTCTATCAGGGCCAGCCCTCGCCCCATCACGACGGGCGTCCGCGCGGCATGGCCAGCGGCCACCTGCCGCCAACCGCCTTCGTCAACTTCCTGCAAAACCACGACCAGGTCGGCAACCGGGCGCTGGGTGAGCGCCTGACGCGCCTCGTCGCGCCCGACCAGTTGCGCGCGGCCATGGGCCTGCTGCTGCTGGCTCCGCAGATCCCGATGCTGTTCATGGGCGAGGAGGACGGCGCGACCAGCCCCTTCCTGTTCTTCACCGACTTCCACGACGCGCTGGCCGACGCCGTGCGTGAGGGGCGCCGGCGCGAGTTCGCCAAGTTTCCAGCCTTTGCCGATCCGGCCGCGCGCGCGACCATCCCCGACCCCAACGCCCAAAGCACCTTCGAGGCCTCCCGGCCAAAGCCGGGCTCGGACGCGGCGGCCTGGCGCGCCTTGCTGGGCCACCTCCTTCGCCTGCGCCGAGAACATCTAGCGCCCCATCTCGACGCCGCTGTCAGTCTGGGCGCCGAGGCCATCGGCTCCAAGGCCGTGCAGGCCAAATGGCGCCTGGAGACAAAGACCTACACTCTGGCGGTCAATCTTGGCGACAAGCCTGTTCTCCTGTCGCGCGCGCCGCCAGGGCCGCCGCTGGCCCTGGTCGGACAAGAACCGGTGCGCGGGCTCTTGGCCGCGGCGAGCCTTGTCGCCTGGCTGGAGGCCACGCCATGACCCAAGACCGTCTTTTGTCGCTCGCGCACGCCGTCGGCGTGCAGGTCGACTGGACCGATTTTGGCGGCGTCGAACGCCGAGTGGGGCGCGACACCATCCGGGCCGTGCTGGCGGCCCTGGGTCATGATCCCCGAGCGCCGCAAGGGGCCCTCGCGCAGTGGCGGTCGCGCCCCGCCAGCGACCTGATGGTCGTCCAGGCCGGCAAGGCCTTCACCCTCCCCGCCACGTCGGACCATGCCCGACTGACCCTCGAGGATGGCCACGGCATCGATCTGCGGCCCAGCGACGGCGTGCTGAGCGCCAAGGTCGATGCGCCCGGCTACCACACGCTAGACCTCGACGAGCGCCGCCTGACCCTGGCGGCATGCCCTGCCCGCTGCCTGACCCCGCGCGATCTTCTTGGCCGACGCGGCTGGGGTCTTGGGGTCCAGCTCTATGCCCTGGCCGACTATGGGCCGTTCGGCGATTTCGCGTCGCTGGCTCCCTTGGCGACCGCCGCCGGACAAGCCGGCGCCGACGCCTTGGCCATCAGCCCCGCCAACGCCCTCTTCCCATCCGCGCCCGAGCGTTGCAGCCCCTATTCACCCTCCAGTCGCGATCATCTGAACATCCTCTTGGGCGATCCGAGCGTCATTGGCGCGGCCGCCCCAAGCCCATCGCTCGGGCCGCTGATCGATTGGACTTCCGGCGCGGCCGCCAAGCTCGCCCGGCTCAATGCCGCCTATCATGTGTTCGCTGGCGATCCGCGTCTGGACGCGTTCATCGCCGCCGGCGGCCAGGAACTGCGCCGGCATGCGCTCTTCGAAGCCCTCGAGGAGCGGTTCGCGCCGACGCTCGGGGCCGGCAACTGGCGGCGCTGGCCCGCCCCGTTCCAAAGCCCCGACACGGCCGAGCGCGAGGCCGACGCCCTGGGCCTGGGCGACCGCATCGGCTTTTTCCTGTTCGCCCACTGGCTGGCCGACCTTGGTCTCGCGAAGGGCCAGGCGGCCGCGAAAGCCGCCGGGATCGGGCTCGGCTTGATCGCCGACCTGGCCGTGGGCCTCGATCCCGGCGGCTCGCACGCTTGGCGCCGCCCTCAAGACCTGATGATGGGCCTGACCCTGGGCGCGCCGCCCGACGCCTTCCAGTCCGCCGGCCAGGGCTGGGGCATCACCAGCTTTTCACCCGACGCCCTCGTCCAGCAGGGCTATGGGCCCTTCCTGACGACCTTGCGCGCAACACTGCGCCATGCTGGCGGCGTGCGCATCGACCACGCCCTGGGCCTGGGCCGGCTCTGGGTTGTGCCTGATGGCGCCCGCGCCGACCAGGGCGCCTATCTGCGCTATCCGATCGACGATCTACTGGGCCTGATCGCGCTGGAGTCACATCGGGCCGGCGCTGTGGTCATCGGCGAGGATCTGGGCGTCGTGCCGCCGGGCCTGCGCGAGCGCTTGGCCGAGCGCGGCCTTCTGGGCATGCGGGTGCTGCCGTTCGAACGCCAGGCCGACGGCGCGTTCATCCCGCCGGGCGAATGGGACGCCCTGGCCGTGGCGATGACCAGTACGCACGATCTGGCGCCGGTCGCCGGCTGGTGGCGGGGGCGCGACATTGAGTGGCGCGGCCAGTTGGGCGCGGCCGGCGACCGCGACGCCGAAACCGCAGCGCGCGCCAAGGATCGCCAGGCCCTTTGGGCCGCGGCCCGGGACGCTGATCCGACCACAGGATCCCAGCCCGCGACAGTCGCGCCCGACGCTGCGGTCGATGCGGCCCTGACGATGGTGGCTCGGACGCCCTGCGACCTCGCGCTGATCCCGATCGAGGATCTGGCGGGACTGGACGAGGCTCCGAACCTGCCCGGCGTCGTCGATGGCCATCCCAACTGGCGCAGACGCCTTCCAGCGCCCAGCGCCGCCCTGCTTTCTTCGCCTTCCGTCGCCGCGCGTCTTAGGCGCCTGCGCGCCCAGAGACCGCAATGATCCCGACCGCCACCTACCGCGTCCAATTCCACGCTGGCTTCACCTTCGCCGACGCCGCGGCCCTGGCGCCCTATTGGGCGGCTTTGGGGATCAGCCATCTCTATGCCTCGCCGATCGCCA
This sequence comes from Caulobacter sp., assembly GCF_017744445.1. Lineage (GTDB taxonomy): Bacteria > Pseudomonadota > Alphaproteobacteria > Caulobacterales > Caulobacteraceae > Caulobacter. Next base: position 36,574 of record NZ_JAGIBH010000010.1, on the reverse strand, counting down.
CCGCCCGCCAGGGCTCGACGCACGGCTACGACGTCATCGACCCAACCACGATCAATCCGGCGCTCGGCGGCGAGACCGGCTTTCGGGCCCTGGTCGAGGCCCTGCGCGGCCAGGGGCTTGGCGTGGTGCTCGATATCGTCCCCAACCACGTCGCCGTCGGCGGCGCCGACAATCCCTGGTGGCTCGACGTCCTCGAAAAAGGCCCCGCCAGTCCCTACGCCCGCTATTTCGACATCGACTGGTCGCCCGCCGATCGCGAACTTCAGGGCAAGGTGCTCGCCCCCTTCCTGGGCGCGCCCTATGCCCAGGCTCTGGCGGCGGGCGATATCGCGCTCGACGTCGAGCCAGACCTTGGCCGCCTGTCGATCCTGGCGCACGGCGCGCATCGTTTCCCTCTGCGGCGCGAAAGCTATGAGCAGGTCCTGTCGGCTGTCCGGGTAGACGCGGTCGCCAAGATCGATCGCCAAAGCCTCGCAAAGGCCTACGACGCAAGCGCCCTGCACGCGCTGCTGGAGGAACAGCACTATCGGCTCGCCTGGTGGCGAACGGCGGGCGACGCCATCAACTGGCGACGGTTCTTCGACATCACCGAGCTGGCCGGCCTGCGCATCGAAGATCCCGCGGTTTTCGATGCCGTGCACGCCCTGCCCCTGCGGCTCTATCGCGAAGGCCTGATCGACGGTCTGCGTGTCGACCATGTCGACGGCCTGGCCCAGCCTGGCGCCTATGGCCGACGGCTACGCCAAGCCCTTCAAGCGGCCGCGCCCGATAAAGAGCCTTGGCTCGTCGTCGAGAAGATCCTGGGGCGCGGCGAGGCCTTGTCGGCCGACTGGGGCGTCGATGGAACCACCGGCTATGAGGTGATGAACGAGATCTCGGCCGTCCAGCACGACCCCGCCGGGGCCGAGCCGCTCGCCGCGCTCTGGGGCGCGATCAGCGGACGGTCGGAAAGCTTCGCCGACGAAGAGCGCGCCGCGCGCCGCGAAGTCCTGACCCGGGATTTCGCCGCGCAGCTGGACGCCGCCGCCGCGGCGTTCCATCGTCTGGCCCGAGCCGAGATCGCCACTCGCGATCTGCCCCTGCCGGCGCTGCGCCGAGCCCTGGTCGCCCTCGTCGTCGCCTTCACGCGCTATCGATCGTACGCGGCTGAGACAGGCCTGGCGCCGCAAGCGGCGTTGGATCGCGCCGCCGCCGACGAGCCCGCCTCCGCCGCGGCCCTGGCTCAGATCGGCCGCTGGTTGGCGGGCGATGGACAGTTCCCTCAGTCACTACGCACCGAAGCCATCCGCCGCTTCGAGCAGCTGAGCGCCCCCGTCGCCGCCAAGGCGGTGGAGGACACCGCCTTCTACCGCTATGGCCGCCTGCTCTCGCGCAACGACGTCGGCTTCGACCCTGGACGCTTTTCGACCTCGCCAGCCGATTTCCTGGCGCTCGCGGCCGCGCGCGGCGAGGCCTTTCCACACGGCCTGCTGACCACCGCCACCCACGACCACAAGCGCGGCGAGGATGTGCGCGCGCGTCTAGCGGTCCTGAGCCATATGCCAGACACCTGGGCGGCTCGCGCCCGGGCGTGGCTCAACCTGGCGCCGCTCGGCTTCATGGACCCGGCCGACGCCCATATCCTTCACCAGTCCATCCTCGGCGCCTGGCCCCTCGAGCTGTCGCCCGACGATCAGTCCGGCCTGACCGCTTTCGCGGACCGTTTGACCGGCTGGCAACGCAAGGCTCTGCGAGAGGCCAAGCTGCGCACATCCTGGACCGTTCCTGACGAAGCCTATGAACAAGCCTGTGAAGACTACCTGCGGGACCTCCTGACCGGTGCGAGCCCGACGTTCCGCCAAGAGTGCGCCGACTTGGTCGCCGCCATCGCACCGGCCGGCGTCGCCAACAGTCTGGTGCAGGCGGGGCTGCGGCTGACCCTGCCGGGTGTGCCAGACCTCTTCCAGGGCGCGGAGTTCTGGGACTTCAGTCTGGTGGATCCCGACAACCGCCGCCCCGTCGACTACGCGGCGCGACAAGCCGGGCTGATGCATGGTCGCAAAACCGTCGACTGGCGCGACGGCGCGACCAAGCAGACGCTCATCAAGGACCTCTTGGCGCTGCGCCGCGCGCATCCGTCGGTATTCAATGCGCCACTGCGGCCGGTCACGCTTCAGGGTCGTCGCGCCAGCCAGACGGTGGCGTTCGAGCGCCATTCCGGATCCGAGCGGCTGTTGGTCGTCGCCGCGGTGGGCTGTGCGCCGGCGTGCCTGGCCTCACGCACGCCTAAGATCGCGCCCGACTGGTGGGCCGACACCGCCCTCCCCGATGGCCGCCCGATCGCCGAGCTCACCGATGGCGCGCCCTTCTGGGCGGCCGTCACCTGAGACCGTTGGTCGCGGTCTGGCTTGGTTGACAGGACCCAAGATCGGCGCGTCCATGGTCTGGCTTCTGGGGAGGGGCGCGGTGACCAGGGTCATGATCGACTACGAAGAAAAGCTCTATCTGGCGTTGGCGGCCCTGCGCGGCGCGGGCTACGAGCCTGAGCGACTCGTGCTGGACCGGCCCAGCCGGCTTGGCCCCACCAGCATCGACTGGACGGCGACGCGCTCGGGCGGCCCACCCAAAGCGCTCGACCTGGCCGTCGATTTCCGCGAAGCCGAGACGCCGTCGATCGCCGTGGTCAAGGATGGTCGCACCTTCCAAGCCCCCATCAGCCTCAAGCCCCTCGCCCGCTGGTTGGCCTCGGCGGCCGGAGAGCGAGAACCCCTGGCTTTGATCCCGACGTATGAAGTGACGCGGCTTCGGGCGGTGCGATAGGTCCGCCGAAACAGCACTTCAAGTCGTGGAACGTCGCGAACTTAGCCCCTGTCGTCGGAGGGCGACGCCGCTCTCTTAGCCCCTCCGCTAGCACTGCGACGGATAGGTCCAGCGCAGGGGGTTTCAAATTCTGGACAGGGCGGAAGGCAGGCGTGGGCGCGGCTACCGTGGGCAGATGAAGCAGCGGACTCGCATCGCCTTGAGCATCGGCTTAGTCGCGTCGGCCGCCTTCCTCATACGGCGCGCCCCCGCGATTTATCAGCTCCATCAGGATCGGCAGTTGATCGCTGCTTGCGCCCGCGACAACAGCAACTGCCCTTGAGTGTCAGGCTTCGCCGCTACCCAGAAAGCACTCTCCCCGTAGGCCTGAGAAGGGTGGTCAGCAGAACTCCGGCCCGGCGATAGTCGCTACGGTGAGTTTGCGAACAGGTCGTGTGATCGTGGCGCCAAGCCCTTCGCGACGGCAGACCTTGGCCACTTCCGAAATGGCCGCCTCGTCATCGTTAAAGGTCAAGGTGCCAAGTCGGACCTTCCGGCCACCGATGTGCCATTCAAACTTATACTAGGGCATGTCTCCTACTCTGCACGTCGCGCCTGAAGCTCATAGAGCCGGCGGCGCCAAGTTCCGCAAAGGGTGGGGAGCTGAACTCTCTCTTCTCGACGGGACAAAGAAATACTGTGATTTGATGCGCGCCGGTGCCTGCAACGGGCTAGTCGCGTTCCGTCTTCGGGACGATCAACGACAGCGCAGGTTTGCCATGCCGCTCTACTTCTTTGACGTCCATGATGGCGTGATCCACGAGGATGACACAGGAACTGAGTGCCCAAACCTCAGAGCAGCTCAATCGGCAGCGGTTCAACTCTCCGGTGAGCTGCTGCGTGAGTCTCCAGAGGAATACCGATCCACAGCCAGTTGGATTGTCCGTGTACGCGACGCCGCAGGATGCATCGTATTTTCGCTCCGCCTTCAGGCGGATGGGGTGCTGAAAGCGAAGGCCAGTCTCCACTGATGTCGCCCACTCCGTGCTGCCGCCGATCAAAGGCGGACTTGCGAGACCAGGTCCATAGCCGAGCTCACGTTGGTCCGACTAGGGTCGTTAGCGGTCGTCCGGGTCGCCGCCGACGTCTGACCTGGCGCGTCGTGCACGCAGTGGTCCAAGTTAGCCATGAGCGGCAATCGCTCTCCAAGAGATGGCTTTGATCATCGACGGGAACACGCGCCCGAGCGCCTCGTTGGATCGGAGCCCCTCTCAACAGGAGACGATCCATGAGCCCGGACGACCGACTACGCATCCAGGATCCGCGCGCGCAGTATCCCAAACCGCCCTTCCCGGCTCAGCCGCAACCTGCCCCGGGTCTCGCCGCGAAGATGCACCCCCAACCAGACCATGGCGAGGAAAGCTACCGGGGGTCTGGGAAGCTCGTCGGTCGAAAGGCCCTGATCACGGGGGCGGACTCCGGCATCGGTCGGGCCGCCGCCATAGCATTCGCGCGGGAAGGCGCGGACGTGGCCATCGGTTATCTTCCCAGCGAGGAGAGCGATGCGCGTGAGGTGATCGCCCTCATCGAAGCGGAAGGTCGCAAGGCCATCGCCCTGCCCGGCGATATCAAGGATGAGGCTTTTTGCCAGGAACTGGTGGCCAAGGCGGTCGAGGGCCTGGGGGGTCTAGACATCTTGGTCAACAACGCCGGCAAACAGGTCAGCCGGCCTGACATCGGCGCCATCGACAGTGACCAGTTCGACCAGACCCTGAAGACCAATCTCTACGCCATGTTCTGGATCACCCAGGCCGCCAAGCCCCACCTCAAGCCTGGCGCGGCGGTCATCAACACCGCATCGGTTCAGGCTTATGAGCCCTCGGAGAACCTCCTGGACTACGCCACCACCAAGGCTGGGATCGTGGCCTTCACCAAGGCGTTGGCCAAGCAGCTGATCAAGAACGGCGTGCGGGCCAACGTTGTCGCGCCGGGCCCGTTCTGGACGGCGCTGCAGCCCAGCGGCGGCCAGACCCAGGAGAAGGTGCAGCACTTCGGCGAGCACAGCCAATTTGGCCGCCCTGGCCAGCCGGTCGAGATCGCTCCCGTCTATGTGCTGTTGGCTTCGCAGGAGGCCAGCTTCATTACCGGAGAGGTCTATGGCGTGACGGGCGGAGCCGGTATCGCCTAGGGCTAGCGATCCTTCCATCCGCCTCGTCACCTCCACGCCGGACAATGGCGAGCTTTGGGACAGCCCGGAAAGGCCGTGGCGCTGGTCAAGATGGTGATGGCGGCGGTGACGGGCGCGGCCCCGCAGATGGGCGACAACGCCAAGGTCGACCTCCGAGGCGAGATAGCCGTCCGGCCGCGAGGATCACTTTGCGGGAACGGCCGCGCGCTCAAAGCGTAGATTGAGTGTGCGGCGCCCCCGGCGGCTAATGGCGGCCAGGGGCAAGCGCTCTTCGAAGTCACGCAGCGGGAGGTTCGACCATGTCCCCTCAAGTCTCGACCAGGACTGATCAGGCCCAATGGGCCGACGGCCTTTCCGGGAGCCGCCGCGATCGGACATCACCGCGCCGCCGCCCCGTTTCGCGCCTGCAACCGTGATCGCCTGACGCCCAACCCGCGTCAGGCCGCGCCCCCGATCTCGACCACGAGGCCTATGGCCTTAAGCGCTCGCCCACCGGCTTGAGCGACACCAGCGCCCCGGATCTTCCGGGGCGCGATCACTTGGCCGCCGCGAAAGGAGGCGGCCATCGACCTTTGATAACCATTGATCGGTTCGAGCGGAAACTAGCCGGCGCGGCGCTGGTCGCGACGTACGAGCTGGGCCAAAAGCGAGTGGGCCAAGGTCTCCGGATCGCGTCCGTCGAGATAGGCATAGGTCGTCCCAAAGTCGCTCCGCACGCTGAGGCGGTCGTAGGCGCCAGCCTCCCACAGCCCGGTGTAGCGGCATCCGTCGAGGTCGATTTCAAAGGCGTGCATGTTGGCGATTCCAATAACCGGAGCCATGAGCGCGCAAGCCGTCGTTCGGTTGCACGTCGCGCCCGCCGCCAATGGCTTTGGACGATCTCTCGCCTCCCTTGCCCGCCACGCTGACGAGCGGGTCGCCGAGGCGGCTTTCAAAACCCCAACGCCTTCTCCCCGCCTCTCGGCGGCGCTAGGCCAGACGCGCCTAACGCGTCCGCTCTCGCGCGAACTGCGGGGCGCAAAGCGGTTGAAGCCAAGGCTCTCGTCGCACCGTCCAGCTTTCATAGTCCGGACGAAACCAACCGGCCTCGTCGAAACTGCCCAAGGACAGCTCGATCTCGCGGCCGCCCTCTCCATGATCGTTCACTGCCACGACGCGTGAGCCACAGACCGGGCAGAACGCTCGGACGTAACCCGGCGAGCTTTCCCAGCCCGCGGTGAGACCCGAAATCTCGACGGCCGCCGGCTCGAAGACCACGAACGGATTGAAGGCGCTGGCGTGGGCCTTGCGGCAGGTCATGCAATGGCAAAGCCCGCCGCGCTTGGGCTCACCGCGGGTCTTGAACCGCACGGCGCCGCAAGCGCATCCACCGGTCCGATCTGAAACTTGGCTCATGGCCTCGAAACGCGCGGCGCCCCCATTCGGACCAGAACCACCTGAGCGATCAGGCGTTCTACGGGCCCGTCAAGCTTGGAGCATCCGCCCGATGTTGAACTTGAACACCGCCACGGCCGAAGAGCTCGACACGCTTTCGATCCTGCGCGGTCACGGCTTCGAGGTGGTGCGCTATCGCGAGGAACGGGGCCGGTTCACGAGCCTTCGCCAGCTCGACGAGGTTCCCGGGCTGGCCGGCAAGACCGACGGCGTCGAGGCGCACCTCACGCTCGCCTGAGCCTCCAACGGCCGTTGGCTGACGGCCTGGAAGCTTTGCAGGGCTCGAGCGGCCCCGGCCGTTAAGGCGCGCAGGCCGATGACACTCGCGGCCCTGGCTCAAGCGCGCGCGGATTGGTTCAGGCGTTGCGCGGGGCGATCGCTCGTGAATCTGCCCGCCCCGCGCACGGCGGGGCTTTGCGGGCGGGCGCAGCTCTGCGTTTGCTTGCGCCGATCGGCGTTTGAAAACGCACTAAGCCTGCCGCCGCCCCCGCCAACACATAACGTCGAGACTCGCCCCTTCGATCGGCGCGATGGGCGCAGCGCTCGCGCCTGGCCGGAAACCACGCCGCCGTCGCCATGGCCATGAGGCTTGGAATGTCCGCCGGCGCGGAGGCAGCGACGATCGATGCCCGGCTCAGTGGTGCGCGTGATGCTCGGCGTTGCGCTTGCGGGTGGCGGCGGCTTTCTTGGCCGAGGCCGATCGCTCGGCGGCGCTACGGTTGGCCGAGGCCTTGCCGCCTTCCTTGCCGCCCTTGTGAGCGGCGGGATGGCCGGTGTGCTTGCCGCGGCCCGAGCCAGATTTCTTGCCGCCGCCGTCATCCTTGTTGACGGTGGCCCAGGCGCGCCGCTCGGCCTCCTTGGTCGACACCCCCTTGTCCTCGTAGGACTCGGCGATGTGGTCGGCTTTGCGCTCCTGCTTGTCGGTATAGGCGCTCTTGTCACCTCGGGGCATGACATTCTCCTGCGGACGCGGACAGCGCGTCCGCTCCCCGATAGCTCCCCGGCCAAACAAGGGTTCCTATAGTAAAGTCAAAGGCTTAGCTTGGATAACCTCTTGACGCCGGCAGGAACGTAAGCCCTCGCCGCCCCGTTGCGGTCCTACCTTGCCGCGCCTTGGCCAGGGCCAGGGACGGAAACACGATCATGAACGAGAGCCGCGACAACAACGGCCTGCAACAGCAGCAAAGCGACGCCCAGCGTCAGCAAGCCGGTCAGCAAAACCAGCAGGCCGAAACCCGATCGCCGCCACAGCAATCGAACGAGCGCCAGCAGCCTCAGCCGGACCAGCAGAACCAGCAGGCCGATCGCGACCGGCGCGCCGACGAGGGCGTTGAAGGGACCGGCCAAGACGACCTCGACAACGGCGCGGTCGGTGGCGTCGACATCGGCGGCGACCTGCGGCCGGGCCGCACCGGCGACGGCGGCGCCGAACGCTAGATCGGATGATGGGCCGCTCGCTTCGAGCGGCCCTTTTCCTTGGAGCCCCGATGACCCATCCCGACCGCCGCCTCGTTCTCGCCGCCGCCGCCACCGGCGGCCTGGCCATGGCCGGATCCTCCGCCGCCCAGACCCCGAAAGGTCGTCCCGTGGGCGCGCCGCCCGATCCGACCACGGCTTACGCCAAGCCGCCCTTCCCCAAGCAGCAGCAACCCTGGCCGGGCCTCACCAGCCAGATGGATCCCCGCCCCGACCATGGCGAGACCAGCTACAAGGGTTCGGGCCGACTTCAGGGCCGCAAGGCGCTTCTGACGGGCGGCGACAGCGGCATCGGCCGCGCCGCGGCCATCGCCTTCGCCCGTGAAGGCGCCGATGTCGCCATCAACTACCTGCCCGCCGAGGAGCCCGACGCCCAGGAGGTCGCCAAGCTGATCCGCGACGCCGGGCGCAAGGCGGTGCTGATCCCCGGCGACATCAAGGACGAGGCCTTCTGCCAGCACCTGGTTGAGCGCGCCGCCCGTGACCTGGGCGGTCTGGACATCCTGGTCAACAACGCCGCGCGGCAGTTCTCGCGGGACTCGATCCTGGACATCACGACAGCCGAGTTCGACGAGACCTACAAGACCAATGTCTACGCCATGTTCTGGATCACCAAGGCGGCGGTCCCGCATCTGAAGCCCGGCTCGGCGATCATCAATACCGCCTCGGTCAATGCGTATGAGCCCAGCGAGAATCTCTTGGACTACGCGTCGACCAAGGGCGCGATCATGATCTTCAGCAAGGGCCTGGCCAAGCAGCTGGCTCCCAAGGGCGTGCGCGTCAATGCCGTGGCGCCTGGCCCGTTCTGGACGCCGCTGCAGGTCACCGGCGGCCAGCCCGTCGACAAGCTGCCGCAGTTCGGCGCCGACAGCCCCATGGGGCGTCCAGGTCAGCCGGCCGAGCTGGCGGGGATCTACGTGCTGCTGGCCTCCGGCGAGGCCAGCTACTCGACCGGCCAGGTCTTCGCCGCCGTCGGCGGCCGTGGCGGGCCGTAGGTCGACCTAACCGTTCTAGAACCAGGAAGAGCAAATTATATCAGGTGAGCAGAAAGTCGATCGCTGAGGCGGCCCCGGCGCCAGCCATGAGGACCGCGACAAGCCGCGCCCCGATCGCGCCGTGGAGGATCGCGACGATCCCGATCACGCCGGGCAGCATGCCCGCGTCTCGGGCGGCGGCGGTGAGCGCGACGTCCATCACCGCCACGATCCTCAAGACAAGCGCGCGTTCCAAGCCAGCGACGACGAAAAGCGCCACGACTGACCTTTGTGTCGGGAGCGCGCGTGACGGACGAGCGCTGTTCATAAGCTTCAGCGCTTTTCGACGTACCGTGCGAGCTCTTCGGGCGCGCCCGTCGGAAACGCGGCTTTCAGGTGGTCCAGAAACGCCGCGACGCGCGCGCTTAGTAGGCGTCGCGACGGGTAAAGAGCCCAGAGCGCGATCGCGGAGTCGGTGATCTCGCCCCAAGAAGCCAGCCGGCCGGCCTCAAGGTCGTGGCTAACCAGCGAGATCGGCAGGCGCGCGATCCCGACGCCCGCCCGGACCGCGTCGCGGACCATGATCAGCGATGAAAGCCGCAGGACCGGCTCGACCGCAATCTTGGAAGACCCCACGTCCCAGGTCTCGGCGTCGCCGCCGGCGCCGCGCACCACGGCCCGAACCGGCGCACCATCGCTGGGGCGCGCCAGATCCGGAGCAGCGACGACCACCAGCCGGTCGCGCAGGAAGGTGCGGCCAATCAGGCCTGCATCCGGGTTCGGGTTCACCCGGATCACCAAGTCGTAGCCTTCCTCGACCATGTCGACCTGGCGATCGTCGGTGGTCACTTCCAGCCGCACCTGCGGATATTGGCGCGCGAAGTCGGCGGCGAGGCGCCCCATGGCGGTTTGGGAGAACAGCAGCGGCGCGCTAATCCGCAGGCGACCGCGCGGGGTCTCGCCGCCGGAGGCGATGGCGGCGGCGGCCTCGTCCAGTTCGGCCAGCAGGGCGCCGGTGCGCGCGTAGAGCGCCCGGCCCTCCTCCGTCAGCTTCAGCACGCGCCCGCGCTCGAACAGGCGCAGGTCGAGGCTGGCCTCCAGCTCGGCCACCCGGCGCGAGAGCGTGGCCTTGGGCCGGCCCGCCTCGCGGGCAGCGCGGCCGAAGCCGCCATGGCGGGCGACGAGATTGAAGTCGGCGAGGGCCAGAAGATCCATATGTTCCATCGATGAGACGGATTGTCCAAAATCGGCGTCTATTGGCCCGCAGTTGGATCGATCATTTCTCTGGGCGTCAACCACCCCAACCCGGAGATTTTCCGATGACCATCCTCGTTACCGGCGCCACGGGCCGTGTCGGCCGCCATGTCGTCCAGCAGCTGATCGATCGCGGCGCCAAGGTCCGCGTCCTGGTCCGCGATCCGGCCAAGGCCGACTTCCCGACCCGCGTCGAGATCGCCAAGGGCGACCTGCTCGATCTCGACGCACTGCGCAGCGCCTTCAAGGGCGTGAAGACGCTGTTCCTGCTGAACGCTGTGGCGGGCGACGAATTCACCCAGGCGCTGGTCACACTGAACATCGCCCGCGAGTGCGGCGTCGACCGTGTCGTCTACCTGTCGGTGCTGCATGCCGACCGCTTCGTGAACGTGCCGCACTTCGCGGTGAAGTCCGGGGCCGAGCGGATGATCCGGCAGATGGGCTTTTCCGCCACGATTCTGCGTCCGGCCTACTTCATCGACAACGAACTGATGATCAAGGACGTGGTCCTGCAGCACGGCGTCTATCCGATGCCGATCGGCGGGAAGGGCGTCGCCATGGTCGATGCTCGCGACATCGCCGAGGTCGCCGCCCTCGAGCTGATCCGCCGCGACCAGGCGCCGGGCCTGCTGCCGGTCGAGACCCTGAACCTGGTCGGCCCCGACACCCTGACGGGCGCGGACGTCGCCGCGATCTGGTCCGACGTGCTGGGCCGTCCGATCGTCTATGGCGGCGACGATCCCAGCGGCTTCGAGCAGAGTGTCTCGGCCTTCATGCCCAAATGGATGGCCTATGAGATGCGCCTGATGGCCGAGCGCTATGTCAGCGACGGCATGGTCCCGGAGGCCGGCGACGTCGCGCGTCTGACCACGATCCTGGGACGGCCGCTGCGCAGCTATCGTGCGTTTGCGAACGCTGTCGTCGCCAGCACGTCGCGGGCTTAGCCGCCGCAAGGAACCGAGGGCGGTCGGAATTGACCGCCCGCGTGTCGTTCGTTCGATACTCAGGTCCAGCCGAGCGATGTTGGGGCGGTCATGATCGAAGACGATGGCGCGTCGCCGCCCCCCTCTGCCGATCCCGGCCGATGTCGGTGTCGCGCGCCGTGGTGGCCACGGCGATCTCAGGCGCGATCGCCGCGTCCGGCAGACGCGTCACGGCAAAGCGGGCGATCAGCGGCAGGTCGACTTCCAGCTGCGAGACCGGAAGCTCCAGGAAGAAGAAGGCCCCGCCGTTGGCGCCGCGCCGATTGCCGCCGGTGGGGGCCGACCAGGGTCGCTAGGCCCTTGTCTGGCAGGTCTGGTCGACGCCGAAGGCGGCCCGCGCCGCTGGCCGCCGCTCGCCCCTTCCAGAACCCGACATGCAGCGCGGCAGGTCTGGGGGCGCAGGAACGCCCCTAAGCCGTCCGTCGCGGCGACGGTGCTTCCGGGGCTGTCACGCCAGTTTCCGCCATTGGCGCGCCTTCGAGACCCGCGACACCCTACAATCGGCGATGCGCGCACTGGCCTGGGCTGAGATCAAGCGGTGCGGAGGCCCTCCTCCGGTCCACCGTGGAGATCGCCTTGCCCGTCACCCTCAGCGCTCAGAAGCCGCCGGTTTCGACCGCCTATTACAAGATCGGCCAATTTGGCGTTGAGACAGTGTCGATCCGCGAGGACTACGGCGCCTATTACTATCCGACGGCGGCGGACCGCCACGAGCCGGGCATATTCACGGTCAACATGACCTACAGCGCCGTGGGCGATTTCAACGGCGACGGCTTCCAGGACGCCATCGTCAGCTGGACTGTCTATCCGCACACGGTGCCGCATCAAACCGCGATCCGGCCCGCCGTCTACCTCAATGACCAGCAGGGCGGCCTTCGCCTGGCCACCGTCGCCGAGGTCGAAACGATCCCGATAGTCACGAAGGGCCAGAGGTTTGCCGTCGGCGACCTCAACGGGGACGGGATCGACGACATCGTCCAGGCCAGCGAGGGGCTCAACCAGCGCAACGCTGACGGCACATACACGACCAAGTACGACCCGATCATCATGCTGCTCTCGGCGCCGGGCGGAAAGCTGGTCAACGGCACGGCGAAAATCCAGGGCCAGGAGAGCGGCGGCCCGGCCGCTGGCTATGGCGTCGGTCACGAAATCTCGCTCGGCGACGTCGACGGCGATGGCGATCTGGATCTCTTCAGCGGCCGGATCCTGTTCCTTAACGACGGCAAGGCCAACTTCACCAACGCGGCCAACGCCCTGCCAAGCCAAGTTCGTCCAACGAGCACGATCCTGACCGCCTCGGCATTGGGCGACTTCGACGGCGACGGCAAGGCCGACATCTTCGCCGCCTATCTCGACGGCGCCCAGTATGTGGCGCTGTCGCGGTGGAACGGGGCCGAGACAGGCTGGCAGGTCGCCGCAGCCCCAACCGCCCTCTTCGGCGCCAACACCAAACCCAACGACGCCGCCGTCGCCGACATCAATGGCGATGGCCTTCTCGACATCATCGTCAGCGTGACGCGCGCTGAGCCCTATTATCAGGGCGCGGCGCTGCAGGTCCTGGTCAACAAGGGGCAGGGCAAGTTCGCCGACGAGACCGCGGCGCGCATCGACAACATGCCGCGCGACAAGTGGCACGGCGAAGGCCAGCTGGACATGGTCGATATCGACGGCGACGGCGACATCGACCTGGTCCACGGCGCCGACTGGACCTATGACAGCGCCGGCAAGATCGTTGGCGGCGGCGTCGCCGTAGCGGTCAACGATGGAACAGGCGTCTTTACCTGGCTCCCACAAGCTGTGTTCGCCGACGTCAAGAGCTATCAATTGACCGGTTCTGAGAGCGCGGAGCCCTTCCAGCAAAGGGACTTCCTGGCGCGGTTGTTCCCCATCGATATCGACAAATCCGGCGCGATCGACTTCATCGGCACGGTTCAGACACCGTTCACGCGCTGGCCAACGACCGAGCCGGCGGAGTTCACCGCCTACACGGTTATCAACACCGCCGCCGCGCCGGGCATGTCCCTGCCCGCGTTAAGCCAGGCGACGCGTTCGCTCCTGCGCATGGTCGATCCGGTCCTGACCTCGACGCTATCCTCAAAAGTCAGCGCCGGCGTTCTGACCAGCGCCGCCGCGACGACCGAGATCATCAAGGTCGCGGGCGCCTCGACCTCAGTGGCGGTCCTGGCCTATGAGTTCTTCACGGGAAAGATTCCGGGGCAAGCAGGGGTGGATTACCTGGTCTCGCCCACGGGCCCCAACACCAATAACCTCAACAGCCCATACTATCAGTCGTTCAACCTGGAAAATCGCTACATCAACTTCGCGGTCAATCTGGGTAAGGTCGGCGAGGGCAAGGTGCAGTTCGAGGCCAAGTACGGGTCGCTCTCGCTCTTCGACGCCACCCGCGAGGCCTACAAGACCATCTTCGGCGCGGCCCCCACCGACGCTAAGATCCACGCCCTGATCGACACCCGGACCGATTATTTCGCCAGCTACGGCGGCGACGGGGCGAACGGGATCGGCACCAAGGCGGCCATGGTCGGCTGGCTGCTGGCCGAAGCCGTCAAGGCCGATGTCGGCGTCATGGCCAAATCCAACGACGCCTGGCTGACCGACCTCTCGGACGGCTCGGCCCCGTTCGCCATTGACATCCTCGACCCGGCGAGAGGCTACTACAAGGCCGATTTCATCTTTGGAGGAAGTTGAGCTTAGCGCTGTGGCGGCGACGACATCCCCGCGCTTGCGGCTGCTCTCTTCGGCCGCCCCGTGCGCGACGCCATCGAGAGCAAGCCGGCGCTGAGCAGCGCCCTGCCCTCATGCGGCATGGCCATGCGCGCGCCCTTCGACACCTTCATCAGGCTGCCGGGGGAGAGACTGGACGTCATCAGCGCCAATTCGCCCGAGAGCGGCAGCGCTTAGCGACGCCTCTTGGGGCTGTCGCCGATCTTAGGGGCGGGCAAACGCCCGCGCGCTACAGCCCACTAACGTAAAGAGGTTCTCTTACGGCCCCTCGACGATGTGGCGCAGCGCGTCAAAGCGCGAACGCCAAAGCGACCGCTGGAGCCGCGCGAAGGCCTCAAGGCGTTCCAGTCCCGCCGGATCGACCGCGCATCGCCGCTCGCGCCCGACCTTGCGGCTGCTGACAAGCTGCGCGGCCTCGAGCACTCGGATGTGCTGGCCCAGACCCGTCAGGGTGATCCCCAGGGGCGAAGCCAGTTCCTTGATCGACTGCTCGCGCTCCATCAACGAGAAGAAGATGCTTCTCCGGGTGCTGTCGCCGAGCGCGACGAAGAGGGGCTCGACGGCGCTCGGCGCCAGGCCTTCGATTGCGGGCGACATGCTCAGCCGCCCAGGTACTGCCGAAGACCCGCGAGCAACTGCTCGTGTCCCCGTCGGCGCAGCTCCGGCCCATCCGAGCCGTCCAGGTAGACGCCCTGCTGGGTCAAGCGTAGCCGCGAGCCCTCGCCGCGGGCGGAGAACTCGAAGGTCTCGTTGGTGATCGAGACGATAGCGCCGCGCGCGATCATCCGCGAGGCATAGACGAGCAGCGCCTCGTCGACGCGCGCCACGCACTCGCCCACCATTTGGATCTCCAGGCCCGCAGCCGGGGTCTTGCTGTTCAGGACAAGCCGGAAGACCTCCTTGCCGCCGACCGTCGGATCGAGCGTGTACGCCAGCGTCTCGTGCGTGTCGGCATGGGCGCCGTCGACATACCAGGCGCGCTTTGTCATGGGGTCGGTGAAGGCGGAGAAGAGCTTGTGCACCGAGCAGGCAAACGCCTCCTCCATCGCGAAGCTGTCGAACTTGACGGACATAGCCGGCCCCCGAAAGATGAAGTGTGGACTTCACTAACAAGGCGTCTCGATGATAGTCAAGTGCAGACTTCACTTTCTAGTGCGCCGGGTCCCAGCTTCTCAAGCCGCGGCTGGCCATTCCAGGCGCCGGAACCATGCCGGACCTGGATCCTTGTTAAAGAGACTCGGAGGTCACGATGGCTCGGCAAGGCGACACCACCAGTAACAAGCCAAAGCGCGGCTTTGCCGCGATGTCCCCGGAACGGCGGCGGGAAATCGCCGCCAAGGGCGGGGCGGCGGTCCCCGCCGAAAAACGCAGCTTTTCCAGAAGCCGCGATCTCGCCGCCCAGGCGGGGCGCGCGGGCGGATCCGCCCCGACCAAGGGCCGCGGGAAGGAAAAGGCCTAACGGCGCACACGCGCGTCAAGCAGGCCACGGCGTCGCCAGCGGCAGGATCACGCGGTGGGCGGGCGCGGGGGCCTTTACCGTCTGGCGCGACATCGGTGGGCGTGGACCGCATCTAGGGCCTCGCGGCAAAACCGATGGCACGCCGCGGCGCGCGGCGCAGAGACCAAGCGCGTCGTCAGCAACGCTTTCCCACAGGCCCGATCGCGGCTGCCCTCTTCGGCCGCCCATGCCGCAGGCCTGGCTGGTCCATGGCGCGCGATAACCTCTTGGCGGCGCATAGGTCCAACGCGCGCCGGCCTTCACGCACGAACAGATGGCCGCCACCGGCGATGGGGTCGGGTTGGCTTGGCCGCCATAGGGCCCAAGCACCAAGGCCGCGGGGCCGATGCGCGGCAGGATTTCAGCCAAAGCCGCGCGTTCGGGCGACCACATGGGGGCCGCCGCCGCGCCAAGCCCGGGCCGGCCTGGATCCACTCGACGCCGCCGGCGCACGGCGAGGGTGCGCGCCGGCGCGGGGCTCTGGACAGTCATGGCGAATTTCAAGATTGCGGGGCGGGCGCGCTGGGCGCGCCCGTCCACGAGATGGATCAGTGGTAGTTCAGGATGCCCGACAGCTTCTGGCCGAGCGGGGTGCGCCAATCGACGGCGAGCTCGGAGATCAGCTGGTCGTGGGTGATGATCGTGGCGCCGGCCTGCTGCATGCGGCGCAGGGCGATCTCGTCACCATACTTGGTGTAGGAGGCCGAGGCGTCCGCGGCGACCTGCACCTCATAGCCCTCGTCGAGCATCTGTAGGACGGGGAACAGCACGCAGATCTCGGTGGTGATGCCGGCGACGATCAGCTTCTTGCGGCCCAGCGCCTTCACGGCGGCGTTGAACGCGTCGTGGTGCATGGCGTTGACGATGCCCGGGCGCTGGATGCGCTTTTCGTAGGCCTCGGGGAGGATCTCGGCCAGTTCCGGGATCAGCGGGCCCTGGACGTGGTCTTCCATGCTGGTGGTCAGGAGCACCGGGATCTGGGAGCCGGCGGCGATCTTGGCCAGCTTCACGGCGTTGGCCTTGACCAGGTTGATGTCGTGCGAGTGGGTCCAGGACATGGTGCCGATTTGGTGGTCGATCAGCAGCATGGCCGCGTTGTCGGGGGTGAAGGCTTTCTTGTGCATGACGAAGGTCCTTTCGAGGACCGGCGGGGACCCGCCGAAGGGCGCGAGCACCATTTGCTCGACGGATTGAATTTCCGCCCGTGACGTCGTTCGCAATAGCCGTAAACTACCGGTCAAATTGTTCGAATGGATTGAACGCATGGCGACGGTCGGGACCCCCTCGCTGGACCAGCTGCAGGTGCTGATCGCCGTCGTCGACGAGGGCAGTTTCGCGGCGGCGGGGCGGCGGTTGAACCGGGCGACCTCGGCGATCAGCTACACGATCTCGGCGTTGGAGGCGCAGCTGGGGCTGGCGCTGTTCGACCGCGGCAATCCCCGCCGGCCCAGCCTGACCCAAGCTGGCCAGACCGTGCTGGCCAAGGCGCGCGGCGTGACCAGCGACATCGACGACCTGAAGGCGCGCGTCGCGGGCATGCGCGCGGGCCTGGAGGCCGAGCTGACCCTGGTGGTCGACGTCATGCTGCCGTCCCAGCGGCTGGTCGATGCGGTGCAAGCCTTCGAGGCGCAGTTTCCCACCGTGACCCTGCGGCTGAACATGGAGGCCTTGAGCGCCGTCTCGCAACTGGTCCAGCGCGGCATGGCCACCCTGGGGATCGGCGGCGCGTTGCACACCGCCGAGGTCGGGCTGGAGACCGTGGCCGTCGGCGACGTGCTGATGATCCCGGTGGCGAGACCCGACCACCCGCTCGCCGGCTCCGAGGCTGGCGTCGTCGGGGCCGCGCGCCGTCACCGCCAATTGATCCTGACCGTGCGCACCGCTTTTCAGCAGGGCGGCGACGTCAACGTCTTCGCGCCGCAGACCTGGCCCTTGGCCGACCTGGGCGCCAAGCACACCCTGCTGCTGGCCGGCATGGGCTGGGGCTACATGCCCCAGCCGGTCGTGCGCGACGACATCGCCGCCGGCCGTCTCATCCATCTGGACCTGCCGGAGATGCCCAGCGGCGCCTATCCGCTGCAGGCCATGTACCGAACCGACGCGCCACCTGGCCCCGCGGGCGCTTGGTTCATTCAGCGTTTGGTGGCGCAAGCCGCGCCAAGCTTGCCCCTGTAGATCGCCCGCCGGATCGAAACGCCACAAGTCGCCGTTGGCGCACCTCCAGGAACGGGACGTTCCGCGCGAAAGGAGCAGCCCAACCGACACCGGAGCAGGCTCGATGACAGAGCTATCAACGCCGGATCTCCAAAACTGTGGATAGGGCTCCAGAGGAAAACCAACCCGAAACCATCCTGCGCGAAAACGCGGCCATGGGATTAAGCCGAGAGGTTTGGCCATGGATTTTCAGGAACACGCAAACCAACATCATCACATCCGCGAAGCGCTCGTCGCGGCCCTCCACGAGCGCCGCCCCGTCGATCCCGCCGCCATGCGATCGGATCGCTCTTGCCCGACCGGCTGCTGGATCCACGGCGAAGGCGCAAGGCGCTGGGCCGGCAACCATGCCTTCCTAGGCCTGCTTGAGGCCCATCGCGCCTTCCACCAGCAAGCCGGGCTGATCGCCGACCAAATCCATCGCGGGCAATGGGCCGAAGCTCAGAGATCGCTCCGCCAGGGCTCGCCTTTCGCCATGGCGTTTTCAGACTTGAGCGCCGCCCTAAGGCGGATGCGGGCGACAGCCGAAACGCTCGCGGCCTAGCTAGGCGCGTAGCGCTAAGGCCGCTGCCTCCACCGCATGAGGTGGAAACAGGAACCGGCCGGCGCGCGCGCCATTGCGCAGGCGAATCTCCAAGACCACAGGATCGCCGGCGTCCGCCAGGCGATGGGCCAAGTTCCGCGCGGCCTGCTCGGCCCGGGCGCCGGTGGGGTACGTCAGGGGACTGTCATGGAAGTCGCCGCGAACGATCCAGCCGTCACCCGACGGCTCGACAAAAATCAAACAGGGCATGGTCAGAACGTAAATTAGCAAACAGGGCCGAATGGCGGCCGGTCCTGCGCAGACCGGCCGCCCGCCCCAACTCAAGAGAACAGGTCGCGATCCAGGCGGCGCAGCGCGGAAAGGACCTCGCTGAGCGGCACCGGCGCGGGCGTTCCCAAGAGCCATCTCTGACTGGGTCGATGCTCGACCGCGCTCGCATCGGAAGCCCAGGCCGCCAGGATTTCGCGCTTTTCGGCCAGATCGAGTTCCCTGTCCTTGACCACCTCCAACGGATGCAGAAAGCCGACCGCCGGTCGAACGAGCCATCGACGCGCCCGGTCGGTCGCATGGGTGTCCGTGCGCACGGCGCCCTCCCTTAGGCCGCCTTGCGCGTCTTGGCGGGCTTGAGCGCCAGCACCTGCTGGCGCGCGCCGACGCCGATCGGGATTTGCTTTGGCTTCAAGGCCTCTGGCACTTCACGGGCCAGATCGATCGACAAGACGCCGTGCGCATGGACGGCGTCCTTAACGACGACATAGTCGGCCAGCTCGAACCGGCGCTCGAAAGCGCGCTGGGCCAGGCCCTGGTGCAGGAAGGTTCGCGCGCCCTGGCCTTCGTTCGCCGCCCTTCGGCCCTTGATCACCAAGAGGTTCGGCTCGGCCACGACCTCGAGATCCTTCGGCGCAAAGCCCGCGACCGCGAGCGAAATGCGGTAGGCGGCCTCACCAGTCTTTTCGATGTCGTACGGCGGATAGCTGGCGCTCGCTTCAGTGCGCAGCGCTGTCTCGACGAGATCGACCATGCGATCGACACCAATCATCGAGCTGTAGAGGGGGGCGAAATCAAACGCGGTGCTCATTTCCATCTCCTCGAAAGCAAGTTGGACATGAGGGGCGCTGAGCCAAACGCCGTGCGCCCCAGAGGCCAGGCCCTGTCGACGCCCGGCAAGCACGCGATGAATTAGGGCGCCGCCAAGAGGCGTCAAGACGCCCGCACACAAAAATGCGCGTCCTCCGATACGCCCTAGGGCTCAGCCCAAGCGGAAGACTGGGGCCGGCGCACCCTTGCGGCATAGGGCGCCTGGGCCAACCGCCCGGCGGACGCTAAGGCGTCGTCACGGCCGCAAGCACCTTGGCCTTTGTCATGGCCTTAGCCTGACTGCGCGAAAGCCATCGCCCACGGGACAACGCGCCAGCTCCGGGCCCCGCGGGGCGGTACTGCCAGAAGCGAGCGTCCTCGGGCTGCAGCATGGTGCGCGGATTGCCGTCTTTGCCGGTGTACCACATCTCCGTCCAACCGGCGGGCGCGATGTGGTCGTCCATCCAGCAATCGAGGAAGGCGCTCATGCCCACATATCTGGGATCGCCATAGCGACCGTCGGGGAACGGGCTGGACGGCCGCCAGGGCCGCCCCAAATAGACCGACGCCTTTCGGGTTCCGGCCTCCTTGGTCAGGCGGCAGCTCTGAAACACAAAGCCAAAGGGCTGGTCGATCGGCGTGCTGGGCGCAACGATGTAGCCATCGACCGGATCGACGGGCCGCGGTCGGGATCGAATTTCGCAGCCCTCGAAATAGGCGCGGCCGGCCCCGAAGATGAAGTCGTAGCTGCCCGTGATTAGGCAGCGCTGAAACAGGGCGCGGCCGGCATCGGGAAACAGCGTGTCCTGGTAGCCCAGGATATCCACCTCGGTGAACCTGGCGCGGTCCGAGCCCTTGTCCAGCATCAAGGCCACCGCCTGGGGCCCGCCGCCGTCATGCGAGTGCAGGCCGCCAGGTTTGGTCATCTCGGCCAAGCCGTCAAAGGCGTTCTGGATGGTCAGGTTGTGGGCCGCAAAGTCGGGCGCGCGGACGAACAGGGTTGGCGTGCGGAACGTGCCCCAGCGCTTGCCGTCCGGCGCGGTCAGGCCCGAAGCGGCCAGGTGGCTGATCACCGAGGCCGTGCGGCTTTCACCGACCAGATGGACGAACGGCTTGTCGATGACGACCTGCTCGTCCCAGACGCCGCGCGTCACCAGGATACGAAACGGCTTGGTTCCGCTCGCCGGCGCGGCCGCGACGGCCGCCGACAGGCTGACATAGGCGGGCGCGGCGACTGGAGGCCGCCCCGCGCCGCGCCAGAGCACCGCGTCAAAGCCGGGCGCGGCCAGCGCCACGCCCGGGACGATGAGCGCCGCCCCGGCGACGACGCCCCGGCGTGAGGGAGAAATCTGCGACATGAGGCCTCTTTCGAAAGAGGGCGGGCGCCGGCCGGGAGGACAGCCGACGCCCTGATAGATCCTCGGGGAGGAGGAATGAAAGGCCTAGAAGCTGTACCTCAGACCGAAATTGAACTGTCGGCCGGTATGCGAATAGACGTAGACGCTGTCGCGGTTGCTGTCGGTGTACTGATTGTTGAAGGCGTCGGTCAGGTTCAGCCCCTCGAACGTCAGCTTCAGCTGCTTGTTGATCGCGTAGGACGCCGAGGCGTCGATCGTGGTGATCGAGCGCACGCCATCGATGTCGTTGGTGCTGGTGCCGCTGGGCACGGCGGTCAGGTACTTGTCGCGATAGGCCGCCGACACGCGGGCGCTGAACGCCTCGTCCTCGTAGTAGAGGGTGACGTTGAAGGCGTTCTTCGACAGGCCGACCAGGTCGTTCTGCACGAAGCCGGTCGGCGAGCGGGCCGAGATGTAGTCGATCTTGGAGTCGACGATCGTGGCGTTGAGGATCGCGCCGGTGTGCTTGAGCACGCCCGGCAGGAAGCTGAACGGCTGCTGGTAGCTGACCTCGATCCCCTTCAGCGGGCCGCCCTTGGTATTGACCGGCTGACTGAACAGGAAGGTGTCGCTGGCCGAGACGCCCAGGCCGTCCAGAAGGCTGACCGGCAGGCCCGAGGCGCTGAACGGCTGTGAGATCCGCGAGGTCTGGATGTAGCTGTCGATGTCCTTGTAGAACAGGCCGACCGACAGCAAGCCATCCTTGGCGAAGTACCATTCGGCCGACAGGTCGTAGGTCGTGGCGCGGATCGGTTTCAGGTTCGGATTGCCCGAGCTGACGCTGAACACGCCCACGGTCGACAGGCTGCCGCCGGGGGTCAAGCTGCCCAGGTTCGGGCGGGTCATGACCTTGGCCGCGCCAAAGCGCAGCAGGAAGTCCGGCGTCACTTCCGCCGTCAGGTTCAGCGCCGGCAGGATATCGTCGTAGTCGCGCTTGACCGTCGTCTGCTGCGCCGCCCCGGCCACCAGTTGATAGCCCGTCGAGCTCTGCTCGGTCTTGACGTAGCGCACGCCGATATCGCCGCGGATTGGCCAGGCGAAGGTCTCGGTCTGGAAGTCCAGCTGCGCGTAGGCGGCGCTGTCCTTCTCTTCCACGCTGCGGATGTTGCCGCGGGCGTTGGCGTTGGTGGCGCCGCTGAGTTCGAAGAGGCCCGCGCCGCTATAGATGTTGTAAAGCTTGGCGAAGGCGTTCAGGTCCGGGGCGGCCCAGCTCGTCGGGATGCCCGTAGCCCCCAGGCCCTTGCCAAAACCCGAGACGAGCTTGGTCAGGCTGGTCAGGCTGACGCCGGCCGGCAGGGTCGGCACGACCGACTCGTTGACCCGGGCCAGGGCCCACGAGTCGAAGTCGTACGTCTTGAAGTTGACGCCGACCTTCAGGTTCAGACCGTCGGCCAGGCGATAGTCGCCGTCCAGCTGGGCGGTGGCGATCTTGTTGGTCACGCCCTGCGGCCGCAGGCGGATCTCCGACCGCGCGGCGCCGAAATTGTAGGCCAGCGGGTCGGTGACATCGAAGCCGAAGGTCATCGACGGCAGGTTGGCGTTTTTGCGGTAGTCGTACGAGAAGCCGTCGGCGTTCTCGCGGTTCAGGATCACGGTGGTCTGGATCGGGTTGTTGAAGTCCGACTTCGAGAAACCGGCCAGGCCGCTCAGCTTGAAGCGGTCGCCGAACTGGTGCTCGGCGGTGAAGGTGGCTTGGGTATATTCGGTGTCGAGCTTGTCGAACCGGGTCTCGCTCTCGACATCGACGTCGTCGAACAGGCCGTAGACCATGTCGCCTTTCGCATTGACCACGCCGTCACGGACGATGATCTCCGGACGCCCGCCCTGCGAGGCGTTGCGGGCGAAGGACAGGGCCTCTAGCCAGTTCTCCTCGCGGGTGGCCTTGAAGTCCGAATAAAGGACGTCCAGGCCGATCAGGGTGCGCTCGTCCGGACGCATCTGGAACGAGCCGGTGATCCCCAGGCGCTTTTGCTCGTGGGTCAGACGGCCATAGCGCGGGAAGCGCGGGGTGAACACCGAGGCCGAACTGGCCTGGGTGAAGGTGGAGGCCGGGCTGAAGCCGCCCACTTCCGCGCCGTTCAACCAGCCGCCCGAGCCGTGGCCTTCCTCGAGCAGGCCGCGCTCGGTGTAGGCCACCGAGACCAGCGCCCCCAGCTTGCCGTCGAACCAGGTGTTGGAGGCCAGCACCGCCAAGCGCGGATCCCACGACTTGGAGAGATCGTTGTAGCCCTCCTGAGCCGAGACCACGAGGGTGGCGCCCTTGTAGTCGAACGGCCGGCCGGTCTGCAGGTCGACCGTCGCGCCCAGCGAGCCCTCCTCGGTCTGGGCCGAGGCTGTCTTGCGCACGGTGATGCTGTTGAAGAGCTCCGAGGCGAAGACGTTGAAGTCGAAGGCGCGGTTGCGGTTGGCCCCGCCCGAACTGTCGGTGCCGCTGGCCGTGCTCTGACCTTCGACGCCGTTGATGCGCACGCGCGTGAACTGCGGCCCCAGACCCCGAACCGTGATCTGGCGGCCCTCGCCGGCGTCGCGGGCGATCGAGACGCCCGGGACGCGTTGGATCGATTCCGCCAGGTTGGCGTCCGGGAAGTCGGCGATGTCCTCGGCCTTGATGACGTCGACCACGCCGCTGGACCGGCGCTTGATGTTCATGGCGCTCTGCAGGCTCGCGCGAAAGCCGGTGACCACGATGGCGTCGACCTCGGACGCGGTGTCGTCTTCCTGCGTCGCGGCGATAGGAGCCGCGGCCTGGGCGGCGATCATCGGCACGGCGGCGTTGGACGCCAGCTGCAGCGAGGCCGTCTGGCCCAGCACCGCGGTGCGGCCGTTATTGGAAACGACGGTCAGGTCGCCGCCGCGCAGCAGGCGCGCCAGGCCTTCCTCGACGGTATAGGCCCCGCGAACGGCATTGACGCGCTTGCCATGGACCACGCCCTGCGGGGCCAGGATCTGCAGCTCGGCTTGCTTGCCAAATTGGGGAATGCCGGTGGCGGCGGGCTGTTCGGAAATGTCGAACTTGCGCACTTGCGCATGCGCGCCGGACGCGACCAGCAGCGTCGTCGCGCTAGCCGCGAGCATCAGATAGAACTTGTCTTGGATACGCAGCGACGTTCGCATGCGGGCCCTCCCTCTCGGTTTCGTTTCAAGCGGCGCTTCTGGGAGCGCCTGTCTTGAGCGATGACGCGGAAACCGGTTTCCGTCAGACATCGGCGAATTTTTTATGAAACGCCTCAACCGCCCCGCAGCACGATGGCGTCGCCACGCAGACTGACCTTGCCGTTGAAGGTGGTGGCGGCGGCTTCGGCGAAGCCTTCAGGATCGTTGGTCCGGAACCAGCCGACGAAGCGCTCGTCGGCCAGGCGCGCGTCGGCGACCTCGATCTTGCGATCATTGTAGCGGTTGAACTCGGCGGCGGCCTCGGTCAGCGTCTGGCCGTCGAGCACGATCTGACCATCGCGCCAAGCCAGCTGCCGGCTCAGATCGGCGTCGGCCTTGGGCGGCGACAGGACGCCGGAGCCGTTGTCGGCGAAGACCCGCTCACCGGCGGCCACGCGACGCGGCGGCGTCTTGCCATCCTCGGTCCATACCTCGACCACACCCTCGGTCACCAAGATGTCGCTGCCACCCTCGCGCTTGCGCACCGAGAAGGCGGTGCCGACCGCCCGCACCCGAACCGGACCACTTTCGACCACGAACGGGCGGCCTGGATCCTTGGCCACGGCGAACCAGGCTTCGCCGCGCTCCAGCCTCACGGCGCGCAGGCGCGGCTGCATGCTCACTTCCAGCTCGGAGCTGGTGTTGATCGCCGCCACCGAGCCGTCGGCCATCGGCACGCGGCGGATCTCTCCCAAGGCCGTCTCGTAACGCCGGGCCAACAGACGCGGCGCGACGAGGCTGGCGGCCAGGCCGGCCGCCACGGCCCCAAGGCCGCCGATGACCCCGCGACGGCGCAGGAGCGGCCTTGCCCGCGGCGCCTCGGCCGCCAACACGCTCGCGCGATCCAAATGCGTCCAGCCGGCCTCGGCCCGAGCGTAGGCGCCCACGCGGCGGCGATCGCCAGCAAGCCAGGTCTCCAGTTCGGCGCGCAGTTTGGGGTCGCGATCGACGCGGACCACCCACCGGGCGGCGTCCGCCTCGATGTCAGCGGCGCTTTCGCGTTCGACCATCTGTCGTCTTTCTCGGTTCCTGAGCGCCGGCGGGCGCGTCCTGTTCGGTCATGGCCGCGAGGATGGCGCGAAGCCCCCTTACCGCCTCGTTCTCGACGACATGCTCGGTCACCCCTAGCCGCTGAGCGATCTCACGCTGGGACACACCCTCGATCTTGCGCATTTCGAAGATCCGGCGGCAACGGTCCGGCAAGGCCGCGATCAGTCGGCGCACCCGCTCCAGCTCTCGCCGGCCCGAAACGATCCGCTCGGCCGAGGGGTCCTCCACCGCCAGGTCCAGCGCCTCGATCTCGCTGACGGTGTCGATCCGCACGACCCGCGCGCGGCGAATCTGCTCCAAGGCCACGCTACGCGCGGCCTGGAAGAAGTAGGCGCGGGGCTCGGCGATGTGATCGGTGGTGCTAAGGGCGGCCAAGCGGCAATAGGTCTCCTGAAGGATATCATCGACCTCGCCCGCGGCGGCGAATGAGCGCCGCAACCACACGCGCACGCTCGCTTCATGGGGCAGGATTTCCCGTCCCAGCCACGCCACTACGCGCGCGCGCCCGTCCAAACACCTTCCTCCTGCGTCAAACGCTTCTTTGTCTTACAGGGAGCGATGCAGGCCCGCGCGGTTTCCGTCATCGAAATGGTATTATTTCACGAAAGCGGGTTTGGGCCGTATTCGTCCTTCCCGTTCTTTCGGCTGCGCGCCATCACCTTAGGTTGGCGTCGCTCCAGAACGGCGACGTTTAGGGCGGCGCTTAAGGTGCTCAGCACCGACCTGTTGCAGCTGACGCCCGCTTCTTCCTCAATAAGCGTCTGAGCGTTTCCCGTATCGCCGCCTGCGGCGTGGTCGCAATTGGCGGCCTCTGCGTCGGTCACCAGCGGTGATCAAGCTCGCCAGCGGTGCTCGGCCGCAACCGCCAACCGAAGATCAGCTTCCCTTTCGGATAAAGTCGATGAACGTCCTCAACCGCGCCGGAATGTTGCGCCCGCTGGGATAATATAGACAAAGGCCTGGATAGGCCGGCGACCAGTCCTCCAGCACCGCCACCAGTCGCCCGGCAGCGATGTGCTGTGCGGTGGACGGCTCCGAAAGATAGGCCAGCCCCTGACCGGCCAGGGCGGCCGTGAGCATCAGATCGCTCTCGTCCAATGTCAGGTCGCCAGGCACGTCCAGCTGGAGACTTCGACCGCGCCTTTCGAACTCCCAGCGGTAGATCGCCCCGCTGGCCATGCGCGCGCGGATGCAGCGGTGCGCGAGCAGGTCCTGTGGGGTCTTCGGCCGTGGCCTCCCTTCGAAATAGGCCGGGGAGCCGACGACGATCGAGCGCATCGTGCGCGAGATCGGCACGGGGATCATGTCCGGCGGAACGAACTCGGCCAGCCGCACGCCGGCGTCGAAGCCCTGGCCCACGATGTCGACCAAGGCGCCTTCGGTGACGATCTCGACGTCGACCTGCGGGTATTGCCGCATATATTCGAAGATGATGGACGTCAGGATCATGCGCGCCGCGCCCGGCGCCATATTCAGCCGCAACTGACCCGAGGGCTCGGCGCGATGCGCTTCGATCCGCGCGATCGCCGCGCTGATCGCCGCCAGCGCTGGCGCGACCTCAGCGACAAACTGCTCGCCCTCCACCGACAGGGCGACGCTGCGGGTTGTGCGATTGAACAGGCGCACGCCTAGCCGCGTCTCTAGAGCCCGCACCGCGTGACTGAGCGCCGATGACGCCATCCCCAGTTCGCGCGCCGCAGCCCGAAAGCCCCCCCGCCGCGCTACGGCCACCACGACTTCGAGCTCAATCTGGCTGGCTCTCATTGCGCGATTTTCTGCATCAGTCTGTGGCGATTTGATCGGCTTATCAGATCAGCGGCGCGAGGTCACCTTTCTAGCCGTCCCCAGAGGAAGGAACCCGCCATGCGCACCCTCGACAAAATCTACATCGACGGTCAGTTCGTCACGCCGCGCGGCGATGAGCTGTTCGACCTCTTCAACCCCGCCACCGAGGAGAAGATCGGCCAGGTCCGTCTGGGCGATGTGGAAGACGCCCGCGCCGCGGTCGCCGCGGCCAAGCGCGCCTTCCCCGCCTTCTCGCGCACCAGCAAGACCGAGCGGATCGCGATGCTGCGTGGCCTGCACGACGCGGTCGCTCCGCACGCCGACGCCCTGGCCGCCGCCATGGTCGAGGAATACGGCGCGCCGGCCTATTTCGTGGACTTCTCGGCGCGGCGTTCCGCGAGCGTCTTCCTCGACATGGCCAAGACCCTCGAGGACTTCGACTTCAGCCAGACCATTGGCCGGGCCGCGGTCACCCTGCAGCCGCTGGGCGTGGCGGCCGCGATCACGCCTTGGAACAGCAATTACGGCTTCATCTGCGGCAAGCTCGCGACCGCCATCGCCGCCGGCTGCACCATGGTCGTCAAGCCCAGCGAGATGAGCGCCAGCCAGACCGACGTCCTGATGCGCGCCTTGCACGAGGCGGGCCTGCCACCAGGCGCCTTCAACATCGTCAACGGCCGCGGCGAGGTTGTCGGCGCCGAGTTGAGCGCGCACCCCGATATCGCCAAGGTCAGCTTCACCGGCTCGACGGCTGTGGGCCGCGCAATCCTGCGCGCCGCCTCCGAGACCATGAAACGGGTGACCTTGGAGCTGGGCGGCAAGGGCCCCAACCTCATCCTGGAGGACGCCGACCTGGACGCCGCGATCCCGACGGCGGCGATGATGGGGCTTGGCAACAGCGGCCAGGCCTGCGTAGCAGGGACCCGAATCCTGGCGCCGAAGTCGCGCCTGCCGGAAATCCTCGAGCGGCTCAGAGCGGTTGTCGGGAGCATCAAGGTTGGCGAGACCACCGATCCGACGGTCATGATCGGCCCCATGGTCAGCCAGAGCCAATGGGACCGCGTACAGGGCTACATCCGCCTGGGCCAGAGAGAAGGCGCGCAGCTGCTGATCGGCGGCGAAGGCCGCCCGGAAGGTTTGGACCGGGGCTGGTTCGTGCGGCCGACGGTCTTCGTCGGCGTCACTAACGTTATGCGAATCGCTCGCGAGGAGATCTTCGGGCCGGTGCTCTGCGTCATCCCGTACGAGGATGAAGAAGAGGCCATCGCCATCGCCAACGACACGACCTACGGCCTGCAGGCCTATGTGGCGAGCTCCGACCTGGATCATGCGCGCGCCGTGGCCGATCGGCTGGAAAGCGGGCGGGTGGTCATCAATGGCGCGCCGCACGAACCGCTGGCGCCTTTCGGCGGCTTCAAGCAGTCCGGCATCGGCCGTGAATACGGCCGGTTTGGATTAGAGGCCTACCTGGAACCTCGCGCTGTGCTTGCCTGAGCTCCAATCCATGGCAAGAGATCGGAGCTGCTCGCCCGCCGTGCACCGGCCGGGCCGCGCCAGTTGCTGACGTTGGCTCCCTTCCAAGAACCTGACATTCAGCGCGCCATGTACACGGGCGTGATCGACCGTCCCCGGCCGTCTGGATCGTCCGCAATGCCGCTCCTGCAGTTCCCTGGCCGATCTGGCCTTGGCGGATGATCCCGTCGAGACCATCTACGAGCAGCTGCTGGCGACGGCGCGCCGGAGCAGGGATCACCTCTCCCCTCGCTTGCAACTCGATCCACTATGGCTAGTGCCCGAGGATCGCGACCGAGAACCTCGCCCTCCCCGTTCTGCGCTTTCCGGTAGTTGCCCAACGGAGTTTGGCCTCGCTATGGTAGCGTTTCGCCATCTAAGGCTGAGCAATTGACCTGCCCAACTGTCGGCGCAGGGGTTTGGGGCCGCGTAGCGGTCGAGGGGAACGAGTGCCAAGGAATCCTTTTTGGACCACGTCGAACGTGGCGACGGTGGTTGGGTCTTCGTCTTGGCAGTTTCCAGACGCCGCCCTGACGTTCTCGCCGGATCCGACCGCGACAACTTTTGACGGCATTGGAAGCCTGGGCGGCCAATTCACCTCCGGCGAGGTCATCGACTACATCACGGTGAATCTTACGGCCGGCTCGAGCTACACCTTCGTGGCGACGGGAACCTACCAAGTATCGTTATCGATCTACGATGCCGATGGCTATCTTCTACTGTTCACAGATGGTGACGACATCGGACTTTATGACAAATATCCGACCGACTCCATCATCAACTTCAAGCCGGATTATTCCGGCACCTACAAACTCTCAATCTTCTATAGCAATCTAACAACTACAGGCGTTTACGGACTGTCTGGTGTTGTTGACTATTACGCAAATAACAAAAATGATGGCACATCAACGTCAATCGAAGCAGCTGGCCTTGCGATCCTTCGCGCCAACAGCAGCTTCACCGCCGGCGTTCTGGCGGACTACACCGGTGGCAAGATCACGGCCAGCGCGGCCATCACCTCCATAATCAACGCCGCCGATGCGACGACTTCGGTGGCGACCATGGCCTATGAGTTCTTCACCGGTAAAATCCCTGGCCAGACGGGTGTCGACTATCTGGTCTCGCCGACGGGCCCGAACGCCAACAACCTCAACAGCGCCTACTACCAGTCGTTCAATCTGGAAAACCGTTACATCAACTTCGCAGTGAACCTCGGCAAGGTCGGCGAAGGCGCCACCAAGTTCACGGCCGATTACGGTAGCCTCTCGCTTCTCGACGCCACCAAGAAGGCCTACGCGACCATCTTCGGCGCCACTCCGACCGACGCCAAGGTCCACGCCCTGATCGACACACGCGTCGATTACTTTGCGAGCTACGGCGGCGATGGCGTCAACGGCCAGGGGACCAAAGCGGCAATGGTCGGCTGGCTGCTGGCAGAGGCGGTGAAAGCCAACGTCGGTGTCATGGCGAAGTCGAATGACGCCTGGCTGCTGGATCTTGCCGACGGCTCAGCCCCGTTCGCGATCGATATCCTCGATCCCGCCAAGGGTTACTACAAAACCGACTTCATCTTCGGCGGCTAGGCCCGGGAGGGGGCGGCGGCTATCTAGCTGCCCTTATCCTTGTTGGAGGGGAAATGGCGATCGACTGGAAGACCGGCGCTCTTGCCGTGGGCGCGGTTGCGATCTGGGGCGTGTTCTTCGCCTTGACGCACGACGATCGACCCGCCGAGGCGAAGAAGCTCGTTGCAGCAAGCCTACGCGATCCCGCCTCGGCGCAGTTTCGAGACGTGAAGAAGTCGGACCAGGCCGTATGCGGCGAGGTCGACGGCAAGAACGCGTTTGGGGCTTACGTCGGCTTCCGTCACTTCATCGTCGAGGGCGGCAGCGCGGACTTGGAGCCAGAGACGCCGCGGGAGCCGCTACAACCCGGCGTTAGCATGGGCGTGATCGAGCAATGGAACGCGACCACGGCATTCCGGGCCAACTGGACGTCGAAGTGCCCGAGCCCTCTGCCCGAGCTGCCGGCGGGACTTGATCCAATAATTCCCGGCATCACGCCCTAGCCGCCCTTATCCTTCCTGGAGGCTGAATGTCGGGAAACTACCGTAGGCCAGCTTGGAAGGGGTCCGCGCTCGCGCGATAGCTCTGGTCTTGGCCTCGTGCGGGCGGGGCGCAATCCGTCAATTTGCTCGACGCCTCCGCCGTGAGCTTCTTAGAAGGCTAGCCCTGTTCGAGCGATCGGTCGGAAGCCGGAAGGCCTCCTAGCCACCCTTCGCAGCCGATCCGAAGGTCCGCATCACCGACTGCGCTGCGCCAGGCGCCGACATTGATGCGCTCCAGGAGCCCGACATTCATGAGCGCGCGCAGCAAAAGAGCCTCTGCCGCTACGCGGGTGGAATTCGCGAGCTAGAGGTCGATCTGAGACTTCATGGGCGTCATCAACCTCGATGCCTGACTTTCAGACCGTGCTCTCAAGCTTCCTGGTCCCGAGTCGAAGGCGGCATGCGCGCAGATTGCTAGACGTCTCAAAGACCAGCGCCACATCCGTTTGGCAAAGGCTACGCGTGCCTTGCCGCTATAGACATAACCGACTATGTTCAAAATGCCGCCGATATGGCGGCGTTTGGCATGCAGAAAAATGGCGCCCGTCGCGAAAATCCAGGAGCTGCTTGGCGGAGAGGCCGTCATCGGTCGCCTGGTCACGGAGTTCGACATCGTGCGCCTGGTGCGTCGCGGCCTGCCTGCGGCGGCCGTGGACGAATTTCTCGCCGCAACACATCAACCGTTCTCGGCGATCGAACCCTATGTGATGGCGCGCCGCACGTTCGTGCGCCGGCGAGACGCCAATCAACCGCTCGACACCTCCGAGTCCGACCGGATGGTTCGGATCGCTCGGATGGTCGCCGCCGCCGAGGAGACTATCGGCGACCGCGAACGAGCCATGACTTGGCTCGAGCGCCCAAATCGCGCCCTTGAGGGTCAGGCGCCCATGTCGATGGCCGACACGGATTTTGGCGCGCAAAGTGTCGAACGACTGCTTGGCCAGATCGCTCACGGCTTGGCGGCTTGATAGTCCATCGCATCGCGAAGGCGGCTTTCGTCGGCCTGGACGGCGAAGGCGCTCGCCTTTTTGGCGGGCGGTGGAACTCGCCAGGGCGGCCGATGCTCTACACCGCCGCCAATCCGAGCCTAGCGGTGCTGGAGGTCTTGGTCCACTTGGACCTGCCACCGGAATTGATCCCCAACGATTACCGATTGCTCTCCATCGAGACGCCGGACGATGCGCCGACTCAGTTGCTGGAGGCTCTGCCGGACAACACTGTTGCTACCGGCGATGCTTTCCTCGAGTTCGGACAGGCTCTGACCCTACGCGTGCCTAGCCTCGTGGTGCCTCAAGAGATCAACACGCTGATCAACCCGCGCCATGCAGCGTTCGCCGAGGTGCGCCTGATAAAGAACGAGGCCTTCCAATTTGACCCACGCTTGCTGGGCGACACGCGCAAGCCCTAGCTCGACGGGTAGGCGACGAGTAGTTGCGCGCGCGTTGCGCCATCACCGGACGTTTGGCGCATCTCCAGGAAGACGACGTTCAGCCCACCAGGCGCGGGGGCGAGATCGATCCTTAGCGGGCAGTACGTTCGATCGGTTAGGAAAGGCCGCTAACGCGTTGATCGCAAGGCCAAGCATGATCAAGTTGGACGCGCCAACGGCGGCGGCTTCGGCAGAGCGTAGCCCGGCCCGGCCTCAGCGGCACGCCCAAGCTACAGCGCCACCACTCTATCGACCTCGCACCGTGACGGTGCGGGGCGCTTGAGTATCGTAACCCTGCGGTGAGGGCCGCCTTGTCGTGGGGGCGGGTTTGCTGATGCTGCGCTCGTAAGGACGTCCTTACGAGTACGCAAAGCAGCAGGCATGAGCCATTCGACATTGATCATGGGCCCGGAGCGGCGTCGGCGATGGTCTGCCGAGGCCAAGCGGGCGGTCCTGGAGGCTGCCTTTGCGCCTGGCGCCATCGTCGTTGAGGTGGCGCGCGAGTACGAGATTTCGACGAGCTTGATCTACAAGTGGCGCCAGGAGGCCATTGGGATGAGCGCTGCCCCGGCCTTCGCGCCGGCGCTCTTGGTGGAGGAAGGCCGGCGGCCGCAGGTATGTGCTGAGCAAGGTTCAATCGTTGTCGAGCTGGCCGGCGGCACGAGGGTCAGCATCAGTGCTGAGGCGCCTGCTAGCTTGGTGACAGCGACGCTGCGAGCCCTGCGATGATCGCCATCCCCAGCGGGGTGCGGATCTGGATCGCCACAGGCCACACGGACATGAGGAAGGGCATGCAAGGCTTGGCCCTGCTGGTCCAGGAGCAGCTCAAGCGCGATCCGCACGCCGGCGATCTCTTCGTGTTTCGTGGCCGCGGCGGCAGCCTGGTGAAAGTCCTGTGGCACGACGGCCTGGGCATGTCGCTCTATGCCAAGCGCCTGGATCGCGGACGCTTCGTTTGGCCCGTCGCCAAGGGCGGCGCCGTGGCGCTGACGGGTGCCCAGTTGGGCTACATGCTGGAAGGCATCGACTGGCGTAACCCCCAGCACACCTGGCGTCCGGTCAGCGCGGGATAGGCCCTGATCTTTCTTCGCCGGGCCTGCATTTAGGGGCGCCACAAGCGATCGGATTTATGATTCCATCGAGCTATGGACGCCATGCCAGAGGCCCTGCCGGATGATGTCGAAGCGCTGAAGGCGGCGCTGGCGGCCATGCGGGCCAGAGCTGATCTGGCGGAGGCTGCGCTCGCCGTTGCCAGGGACAAGCTCGATATCATTCAGGCCGAAGCCGCCGAGGCCAAGGCGCAGGTCTCGGATTCTCAGGCGCTCATCGCCCATCTGAAGCTGCAGATCGCCAAGCTGCGACGCGAGCGCTTTGGCGCGTCCTCGGAGCGCACCGATCGGCTGCTCGATCAGTTGGAGCTGCAGCTGGAGGAGCTGGAAGCCTCAGCCAGCGAGGACGAGCTGGCGGCAGAGATCGCCGCGGCCAAGACGACGAAGGTCGCTCCGTTCGAGCGCAAGCGGCCATCCAGAAAGCCCTTCCCCGAGCACCTGCCGCGCGAGCGCGTCGTCATCGAGGGGCCGTGCGCCTGCGTCGCCTGTGGCGGCACGCGTCTGTCCAAACTGGGCGAGGACATCACCGAGACGCTGGAGGTCGTGCCGCGCCAGTGGAAGGTCATCCAGCACGTGCGCGAGAAGTTCACGTGCCGGGACTGCGAGGCGATCAGCCAGGCGCCCGCGCCCTTCCATGTCATCGCTCGCGGCTGGGCCGGCCCAGCCTCCTGGCCATGATCCTGTTTGAGAAGTTCGGCCAGCATCAGCCGCTCAATCGCCAGGCCGAGCGCTACGCCAAGGAGGGTGTGCCGCTTAGCCTCTCTACCCTGGCCGATCAGGTCGGGGCCTGCGCCGCGGTTCTGATGCCGCTCTTCCAGCGCATCGAGGCCCACGTCTTGGCCGCCGAGCGACTGCATGGCGACGACACCACGGTCCCGGTCCTGGCCAAGGGCAAGACCGACACCGGTCGATTGTGGGTCTATGTCCGCGACGACAAGCCCTTCGCGGGGCCAGCGCCGCCAGCAGCGATCTTCTACTATTCGCGCGATCGGCGCGGCGCTCATCCCATCGGCCATCTGGCGACATGGTCGGGCGTCCTGCAGGCCGACGCCTACGGCGGCTATGGCGAGCTCTACGCACCAGGCCGCCAGCCCGCGCCCGTGCTCGAGGCTGGCCGCTGGGCCCACGCCCGGCGCAAGTTCTTCGAGCTGGCCGATGTCGAGGCCGCCGCGCACAGCAAGGCGCGCGGGCAGAAGCCGAAGTCGGTTTACCCGTTGGCCCTCGAAGCCGTGGTGCGCATCGACGCCATCTTCGCCATCGAGCGCGAGATCTTGGGCCTTTCGCCTGTGGAGCGAAAAGAGGTCCGGCAAGCCCGCAGCAAGCCCTTGGTCGCCGAATTGGAGGCCTGGCTGCACGAAACGCGCGACAAGCTCACCCGCGCTCACGACCTGGCCAAGGCCATCCACTACATGCTGCGGCGCTGGCCCTCGTTCGTTCGCTTCCTCGACGATGGCCGCGTCTGTCTCAGCAACAACGCCGCCGAGCGCGCGCTGCGCGGCATCGCTCTCGGCCGCAAGTCTTGGCTGTTCTGCGGCTCGGATCGCGGCGGCCAGCGCGCGGCGACCCTCTACAGCCTGATCGTCACAGCCAAGATGAATGACGTCGATCCGCAGGTTTGGCTCGCCGACGTCCTGGCCCGCATCGCCGAGCATCACGCTCAGCAGATCGACGAGCTCCTGCCGTGGAATTGGCGATCCAGTGCCGCATCAGCGCGGGCGGCCTGACGGATAGACCGCCTTAGAGCGGGCCGGCAGCTGCAACCTCGAATTCACTCGCCTCGAAGGTCATAGCGCCTGCGGCCAAGCTGATCAGATTGAAGCCCTTGCGCGGTGTCCAATGCGCTATATTGCCAAAGGCCGTATGTTCGCGGAGCGTCGCCAAATCAGCAGTTGCAGAGAAGTTCCGCACATTCTGGAACTCGACCTTGATCGGTGTGCGACTGCGCGGCGTCTGTGCTGATAGATAGACCTCTAGACGACAAGTCAGAACACCTCGTGCCAGATCGAGATCGATCGCAAGCATGTTTCCGTCGTGAAAGTCGTCACTCTGAGCCAAATCCATCATCGACTTTCGGCCTGCGTTTGGGGTTCCCAAACCTCACATGAACAGCATCCAGCATCTACCCCGGGGTACACATTCGCTGGTCGACCCTAGGTGCCGCGGTGCTCACCGGATGCGTACAAACAGCGCAAAAGCCGGCTTAGTTCTCTATGATCGATTCGATCCGGGCCGCCAGCTCATCCATCGGGAACGGCTTGCTGAGAACGTGCATCCCCGGCTTGAGGTGGCCGTTGGCAATCGCCGCGTTCTCAGCCGATCAAGGTTACAGTTCGCGTGTCGACCATCCCCGAGGCCCGGATCAGAAGCGCTTCCAGCTGAGCAACCAGTTCGCTGGCTCTCCGGACCGACCGATCCAGCGTCGCTATCGTCTGAAGATTGTCTCGAAACCAGACGAACGCGCGCTGAGGGCTCCACACATGGTGCAGAGCCCCCTCGATCACGACGCTTCGAAGTGAGTGCCTCAGGTGTGGTAAGCACCTTCAGCCCGTCATCCTCTTCCCAGGATGCAGAAACGCACCGTCGGTAGCGAACCTTTATACCCGACTAAAGACGTTTCCGAACATTAAGCGCACGAAACGAAAAGAAGCTAATCCAGAATATTGCGATGCCGCCGATTAGCCATAGATCATTTTCTACCCACTTTTGCGGCGCGAAGAAGTTGGAATAGATGACGTACCCGACCATGACGAGCCAAGTTTGCCATGGGACAGCCTTGAGAAAGGTTTTCATCGTGTTCCTAACGGCATACCTTTGGGTCTGGGCAGACCGCTTGCTTAGCTGCTTCTGCAGCCTGCGCAATAAACCCTGTTACTTTGTTCTTTAAGTCTGACACGGTTTCTCTGACGGATACAGCCTGTGTCGTCACGGGTCCCTTCGCATAACCGACACCGATCCGCTCTGAGGTGTTGGCGCGGCCTCTGACGTCAAAGCTTTTGGGGATGCCGGGCCCCTTGCCTATTGTTGCGTCCGTAGAAACGCCGGATGTTCTTTTCTCAGTATCCGCAGGCGTGGATCGC
The DNA here is from genome assembly GCF_017744445.1 of Caulobacter sp. Taxonomy (GTDB): domain Bacteria; phylum Pseudomonadota; class Alphaproteobacteria; order Caulobacterales; family Caulobacteraceae; genus Caulobacter. The sequence continues at coordinate 796 of NZ_JAGIBH010000010.1, read as the reverse complement.
GTGATCGTGGCTCCAAGGGCATAGCTTCTAGTATTATTGACCCCTCGCAGTTCGTTCACCCCACCGCGAGCGGCCCCAAACGATGGTCCAGCAGAGAGCATCGCCCCGCGCAATTGGTCGCTTCCTGATCGGTAGAGGCCAGCGTCCACCTGCCCCTTATCAAGGCTGACCCAAACGCCCACTTCTTCGGAGTCACCGGAGAAAGGGGTAACGAAAGCGGCGCCAAAGCCCACGTTTAAGGTCGTCTCTCCCGTTGGATCACTCTTGTTCATTGGGTCGTTGCCGACATAGGCGTACCAGTTGAGGCCGTCGTCATAGCCGGTGGGGTCGGTCTGTAGGAAGCGGCCATAGAAGGGCGAATAGGCGCGGGCCTTGTAGTGATAGAGCGACAGGTCAGCGAGATAGATCTGGCCGGTGTATTGGAAGAGGCCGACATTGCTGGCTCCGGGCGCGCCGTATTCGTCATAGGCGTAGGTCAGCCGTACGGTGGTGCTGTTGACGGTGGTGGTGGCGATCGCGCCGCTGGTGTTGGTCACGGCCACGATCGAGCCTTGATGGTCGGGCAGCAGCCACTCGGCGGTGGTTCCGTCACCGGTGTAACGCGCCAGCGGCTCGTCCGTGCCTGGGCCGTGCACGTAACGGCGCAGCAGAGTGTTGGAGGCGTCGTATTCGCCGATGATGTTGGTGTTGTCGTAGAGATAGCGGGTTACCGTGCCGCCTGCGGTGGTCGTCTGGTAGAGACGGCCGGGACGTCGACGTGGAAGGCGTTCACCGACACCACGTCACGGGTCCAGGG
>NZ_JAGIBH010000109.1 GCF_017744445.1 Caulobacter sp. | reverse complement strand
GGTGAGCTTGATGTTGAAGCTGTCGCTGGCGCCGCCGAAGTTGGCCGAGCCCACGACATAGGACGTGCCGTCCTTCATCAGCGCCAGGGTGTCGCCGGAGACGAGCCCGTTCAGCGTCACGCCGGCGCCGTCCTCGGCCTCGACATAGTGGTAGCCGCCCAGGGCGACCAGATCGATGATTTCGTTGTTGGCGTTGTCGATGTGCAGGCGCTCGAAGCCGGTGACCAGGCCCGCGAAGGTCGACGAGCCGGAAGCGGCCGCGGCGGTGCTGCCGTCCAGCCAGATCGTGTCGGTCCCCTGGCCGCCGTTGATCGCCGCGCTGGTCAGGTAACCACCCAGGAAAAAGGTGTCGTCGCCGCCGCCCAGCGAGACCGCCTGGGTGACCGCGCCGCTGCCTTGGTGCGAGACCGTGTCCGCGCCCGAGCCGGTCGAGATCTCGGTGACGGCAGCGTCGACCTCGACGGTGATCGCGCCGGAGGCGGTCGAGGCGTCGAACGTGGTCAGGTTGGTGAAGCTCGAGAGATCGCCGGCGTTGAAGGCGCCCGCGCCGGTCACGGTGACCGTCTCCAGGTTTGTGGCGTTCGTCTCGATATACAGCGTCAGCGCGCTGGAGCCG
>NZ_JAGIBH010000108.1 GCF_017744445.1 Caulobacter sp. | reverse complement strand
CGTCAGGCTCATAACCTGAAGGTCACAGGTTCAAATCCTGTCCCCGCACCCAAGGGTCTTTTACGAAATAGCCGCCTTCGGGCGGCTTTTTTCGTTTCTAGATCTTTGTTCCCGGCTCACCAGAACGGCTTGGCGTCGAGCAGGTCGTCCAGCGCCTTGCTGGCGGCTTTCAGCAGATCGCCTTGGTCATCGGCCAGCACCACGCGAGCAGCGTCGCGGGCGAGCATCGCATCGCCATGGGCGGCGGTTTCGACCAGGGCTTCACGGACGCTGCGGTCGTTGAGTTCGCCTAGCCGGTCCTGCACGAGCTTCGAGGCCTCGATGAAAGCTTCGGCGCGTTTCGGATGGTCCGGAAACAGCACCGCGAGATCCTCGGCGGCGTAGCGCAGGGTCTTGCCCTTCAGGCGCAGCTTGTGGCGCGCATGGGCGTCGAGGTCGGCGAAATGCTTGGCGCGTTTCTTCATCTGCTGGCGGCGATGCTCGAGCACATCGGCGGCATAGGCGTCCGCTCTGCCGTTGCGGAGATCCTTCAGGGCCGGGTCGCGGGTCCAGGCGCCGGCTTCCAGCCAGGCGGCGGCCTCCAGCAGGACGTCGCGAGCGCGCGGGCTCTCCAGCGC
>NZ_JAGIBH010000107.1 GCF_017744445.1 Caulobacter sp. | reverse complement strand
GCTACGCGGTGCTGAAACCCAACTTCCGCGGCTCGACTGGTTACGGCCAGAAGTTCGTGGCCGCCGGCTACGGCGAGTGGGGCGGCAAGATGCAGACCGACCTCTCCGACGGCGTGACCTATCTGGCGGCCCAGGGGATCGTCGACCCCAAGCGGGTCTGCATTATGGGCTCGAGCTACGGCGGCTACGCGGCCCTGGCCGGCGTAACGCTGCAGAAGGGTGTCTATCGCTGCTCGGTGGCGGTCTCGGCCGTCAGCGACGTGGGCCGCATGGTGCGTGACGACACGCTCAAATACGGCGAACGCAACGCGTGGGTGCGGGACGAAAAGCGCCTGTTCGGGGTCGAGTCTCTTTCCGACCCGAAGCTGGACGCCCGTTCGCCAGATGAACACGCCGCGGACGCGGATGCGCCGATCCTGCTGATCCACGGCAAGGACGACACCGTCGTGCCATTCGCCCACGCCACGGCCATGGCCTCGGCGCTGAAGAAGGCCAGCAAGCCCTACGAGTTCGTGGTGCTGGACGGCGAGGACCACTGGATGTCGAGCAGCGCCACGCGCCTGCAGAAACTGACGGCGGCGATCGCCTTCATCGAAAAGCGCAATCCGCCGAACTAGCGGAT
>NZ_JAGIBH010000106.1 GCF_017744445.1 Caulobacter sp. | reverse complement strand
GGATAAGTTCGGGTCGAGATTTTTTAGAGCGTTGATTGGGCTGGGGTTTGGGGCGGATGGCTTAAGGATGGAGGTGGGTCTATCCCCGCGAACGGCCACAGCTCGGCCCCTTCATCCACCCACCTCTCAACCGTCATTCCCGCCCTTGTGGCGGGAACCCCTCGTTCAGCCCGCAAGTGAGCCGCCATGGCGCGCTGGCGCGCCACCCCACTGCACCTGCGGCGGACAGAGGGCTTCCCGCCACAAGGGCGGGAATGACGGAGCTTTAAAAGCCAAACCCCCTGCCCCGCCCGACCTCCCGAGGTCGGAGCGCCCCTTACATCTCTTGGAGGCTGCAGCGTGCAGGACGGTACGGGTTGGTCAAGGACGGCGCTCCGCGCCGCCGCGCCGCGGCCGCCCTCCGGGCGGTCCTTGAGCAACCCGTACCGCCCTGCGATCGTCTCGCCGTGAGATGTAAAGAGGCATGTGCGCCGGGGCGCGGGAAGCCACGCCATAACTCCCTCATGCTGATCTTAGCCGAGGTTATTCTATTTCGCTTAGGCGTGGATTCCCCAGTTCATAGTCGAGAGCCTTGAGGAGCTTCAGGCGATGTTGAAGTTCAAGCTTGGCTAGGTCGCGTCC
>NZ_JAGIBH010000105.1 GCF_017744445.1 Caulobacter sp. | reverse complement strand
ACGCAGCGCCGCTCTCGCCGCGCTCGACCTCGCCACCACCACCGCCACGCGCCACCGTGAGCTCGCCGCGCAGGGCTGGGTCAGCCGGGCGCGGCTCGACGAGGCCGAAGCGGGCCGGACGCGAGCGAGCGCCGACGCCAAGGCGTCGTCCGCTGCCATCGACGCGCAGCGCCAGCGGATCGAAGTGCTCGGCGCGCAGAGCGAGGCGGCCGCTGCCGCGCTGGCGCAGGCTGAGGCGGTGCGCGAGCTCGCCCGCATCGATCTCGACAACACCGTGGTCCGCGCGCCCGTCGCCGGCGTGGTCGGCGATCGCCAGGTGCGCGTCGGCCGGCTGGTCGCTCCGGGCGTGCGATTGCTCGACATCGTCTCCGTCGCCGGGGTCTACGTGGTCGCTAATTTCAAGGAAACGCAGCTGGCGCGGATCCGCCCGGGCCAGCGCGCGGTGGTCCGCGTCGACGGCTATCCCGATCGGATGTTCGAGGGGGTGGTCGACAGCTTCGCGCCCGGCAGCGGCGCGGCCTGCGGGCCGGGTGGCGATCATCGGCGGCGGCATCGCCGGCCTCACCGCGCTCCACCATCTGCGCGAAGCCGGGATCGATGCCTTCCTCTATGAAGGGCGGGGCCGCAC
>NZ_JAGIBH010000104.1 GCF_017744445.1 Caulobacter sp. | reverse complement strand
GGTGGAACGGCTGGTCGAACGGCGCTGGTCCCGCCTCGCCGGTCGCCGGCTTCCAGTCCTCGGGTTCGGCCTGGAAGTAGCGCTGGCCGTCGACGAGCCAGACGATCTCGCCCGGCGACCATTCGACCGCGTAGACATGGAAGCCGTCGGCCGTCGGGGCCGGCGCGACGTTGCCGCCCTTGTGGCGATGTCCCGCGCCGCCGTCCTCGCCGAAATGGATCGTGCCGAAGATCCGGTCCTCGCGCCCGCCCGCGCAGGTTCCGCACGGCGCGCCCAGATTGACCGTCTCCAGGATGTCGATCTCGCCCGAGCGCGGCCAGCCGCCGTAGACGCCCGTCTCGGGCATCATCCAGATCGCCGGCCAGACGCCCTGCCCGCCCGGGACCCGCGCCCGGACCTCGACCTTGCCATAGCGCCAGGACGCCTTGCCCTTGGTCAGGATCTTGCCCGAGGCGTAGTCCAGGGTCCGCGTGGCCTTCGAACCGTTCCACGGATTGGCCAGGCCGGTGGTCGGCCGCTTGATCGCCCTCAGCCGCAGCAGGCCGTCCTTGACCGCCACGGTGTCGGGCGAGGCCACATAGCACTGGCGCTCGTTGTTGCCCCCGCCGCCGCAATCCTGGGCGTAGGAC
>NZ_JAGIBH010000103.1 GCF_017744445.1 Caulobacter sp. | reverse complement strand
GCGGATCCTGGGCATATTGGTCGAGCAAGGCCAGTTCGCCAGCAAAGCGGGGGATCGTTTGCAGTGCCTCGCGGCTGATCCACTCCTCGATCGGCGATCCGCCCCAGCTGGCGGCAACAAGGCCGATCGGGATCTTCTGATGGGCCTGCAGCTCGCGGCCCATGATGAAGCAGGCGGCTGAAAAGTCGGCGGCGGAAGTCGGTCCTGAAACCTGCCATGAAGTCGGGCTAGCGAACCGCGCTTGCGGCGTCGGGCTGCTTTGGCGCGGGACATTGAACAGTCGCAGGTTCCCGTTGGATGACCCGCCCACCTCTCCATCCGAATTGGTCGCGTGGCGCAGCGTGAACTCCATGTTCGACTGGCCCGAGCAAAGCCAGACATCGCCAACCAGGACATCGTCGAGCCTGATCGCGTCGTTCCCGCTGCGGACTTCGAGAACATAGGGCCCACCGGCGCCGCGCGCGGGAAGCGTGGCGAGCCAGTGCCCTTGCGCGTCGGCGTTTGTCGGATAGCTCTCGTTACCGATGGTAACAGTCACCGTGCTCCCCGGCGACGCAAGGCCGCTGATGGGGATTGCGCGATCTCGCTGGATGACCCCGTGCGAGGTGAGGGGCGAATAAAGCTCTAATG
>NZ_JAGIBH010000102.1 GCF_017744445.1 Caulobacter sp. | reverse complement strand
CCGGCTTACTTCATTCCACTCTATAGGAAACAATCTCATATTGTGAAAGGCCATTGCGCAGTCGAGCCGACGCGTGGCGTCGCAAAGCTGTGATCCAATGGCGTTAAGCGGGCCGCGTCGCCCCGCGAAAGTCCGTGTCCCAATGAAAACGCGCGCCCTCCCCGCCCTGCTGCTGGCCTCTCTCCTGGCCCCCGTCGCTCCGGCTGGGCTCGCCGCCGCCGCGCCGCCGCCCCTGACCCAGAACGGCGGCCACTGGGCCTCGGGCCACATCCAGGGCATCGAGCTCAGCCTGCAGAAGGACTTCACCTTCCTGCCGGCGCCGTTCGACAGCTTCGGCATCTACGCCAATGCCGCGCTGATCGACTCCGAAGTCCTGATCGACGTGCCAGGCCGCCCCGATGGTCACGTGCCGTTCTTCAACCAGGCCGACGAGATCTACAACCTGCAGCTCTACTACGAGCGCGGCGGCCTGTCGGCGCGGGTCGCGTGGTCCTATCAGGGCGATGCGACGGGCAGCTCGTTCGGCGAGAACCCTGACCTCGACAACTACCGGGCGCCGCGCGAGACGGTCGATGCGCAGATCAGCTACACGTTCGCCAACGACCTCAAGCTGTCGCTGACCGGCTCGAACC
>NZ_JAGIBH010000101.1 GCF_017744445.1 Caulobacter sp. | reverse complement strand
ATCCGTCACCGTCTTGAACAACGGCACGGTGGAGACCGACGGCAAGCTGGCCTTCTCGGTGTTCGCTCAGTCGGTCGGCGGCGGCGGGGGCTCCGGCGCCGGCGCCGGCGGTCTGCTGGCCATTGGCGGCAAGGGCGGCGCGGGCGGCGACGCCGACACGGTGACCGTCGTCAACAGCGGCGAGCTGATCACCCACGGTTACGACTCCCACGCCGTCTTCGCCCAGAGCGTGGGCGGCGGCGGCGGCGCCGGCGGCGGCGCGGGCGGCAGCTTCGCGATCGGCGGCGACGGCTCGGGCGGCGGCCTGGGCGGCGCGGTCAATGTCACCAACCACGGCGCGATCACGACCGACCTGGACGGTTCGGTCGGCGTCTTCGCCCAGTCGGTCGGCGGCGGCGGCGGGGCCGGCGGCGACTCCGTCAGCACCAGCCTGTTCGTGAACCTGTCCGTCGGCGGCGCCGGGGGGACGGCCAGCCGGGGCGGCGACGTCACCGTCGACAACGACGGTCTGATCGCCACGGCCGGCGACCGGGCGACGGCCATCTACGCCCAGTCGGTGGGCGGCGGCGGCGGTGACGGCGGCTTCGGCGCCGGCGGCGCGGTCGGTGTCTACGGCGCGGTCAGCATCGGGGTCGGCGGCA
>NZ_JAGIBH010000100.1 GCF_017744445.1 Caulobacter sp. | reverse complement strand
ACGCGGTGCTGCTGGTCGAGCCGGCCACGCCCGAGGCGCTGGAGCAGGACCTGCAGGCCTTCGCCCAGTGCGGCGTGAAGATGCTGGTGATCGACGGCGGCGACGGTACGATCCGCGACGTGCTGAGCCGCGCGGCGACCATCTTCGGCGAGGCCATGCCGCTGATCGCCCTGATCCCGTCGGGCAAGACCAACGTGCTGGCCATCGACCTGGGCGTGCCCCGCGACTGGACCCTGGCCAAGGCCCTGGCGGCGGCCAAGTCGCCCGACGCCGTGATCAAGCACCGCGCGCCGCTGGAGGTGCGCTGGGACGACGGGCGGCCCAGCCTGCGGGGCTTCGTCTTCGGCCTGGGCGCCTTCGTGCGCGCCACCAGCCTGGCCCAGACGGTCCACAAGACCGGCGCCTTCCACAGCATCGCCGTGGCGATGAGCGTGCTGGGCGCCCTGGTCGGCACCGTCATGGGCGGCAAGCGCGACCAGTGGCGGGCCGGCGTGCCGCTGTGCCTGGCCATCGACGGCGAGGAGACCCGCACGGCCGACCGCTTCATGGTGCTGGCCACCACGCTCAAGCGCCTGCCGTTCGGGGTCAAGCCGTTCGGACCCCCGCGCGAGGGGCTGAAGTTCCTGGACGTCGACGCCCCGCC